>CAVSAT010000024.1:0-24268 GCA_963726005.1 uncultured Acidimicrobiaceae bacterium | reverse complement strand
CACCGTCCCTGGGGAGTTTCGGAAATCGGCGGCAGACCGGTGTGTGCGTCACCACCGCATGGGTGACCGGTTCCTGGGGCTCGGTTCTTAGATCATCATTTCGGCCGCTCGAGCAGTGGAACCACAAGGCCGCTGGCTTGGACAACTGGCTCGATCCAATCAGTTGAAATGATTGTTCGCAGCGGAAGAACGCGATTCGAATCCGCCACAGATCACGTCAGGACATCGTTGACACCGCGAGCGCTCCTGCCGCTGTGCTGGAGGGACTGACCCATTGAGAGGCGCTCGGCGGCGCGACCCAGGGGAGCCTCCAGAAGTCGACTAGGGCATTTGAATGTGTTGGCGCTCGTAGCCGGTGCCCACTAGCTGGCGATCGGGATGACGATCGTCGCGTAGTTGGTACACAACACGTACACCTCGCCGTTGGCGGGATCGTAGATTTCCCGGTTCGGGAAGTCTTGCGAGTTCGGGCTTGTAAGCACCTTCAGTGGGATCTTCTCTCTCAGCGTGAGGGAACCCGTCACGATATAAACGTCCGGGCCCGGTCCGGACAGGTAGAAGTCATTGTTCATCGGGTCATACGTGAGGGACCCGATGTCGTAACATCCGCCGCCGGTACAGTAGTTGGGGATGGAGAGCGACCCCACGAGCCGGTTCGTCGCACTGCTGATCTCGCTCACCACGTTCGGCCCGCTCGTACCGGGGTTCGTTGCGGCGAAGATGTTGCCGTTGGCCGGATCGTAGGCGATGTCGGCTCCGTTCAAGCTGTCAAAGTTTCCGGGGCCGAGGGAAATCCAGGCCACGATCCGGTTCGAGCCATTGATCACATTGACCACGGCCTTTTTGGCAGACACGCCTGCATAGAGGTCCCCGTTTCCAGGGTCGAACGTGGCACTGAACGCTTCGATCGGAATCATCGTGACAAGCGAGTTGGTGACTGCGTTGATGACGGCGATACCGTAGGGGTACCCGGACTGGATCACATAGATCTCCTGGTTGAGCGAGTTATAGATCATGTACGTGGGAGTCACGAGCGGCTCGACCGTGGCCACGACGTCGTTCTGGGGGACTGATCACAGAGACCGAGTCACCGTTGGCCACGTACATGTCGTGGTTCGCCGGATCATAAGTAAGCATTCCCGGGCCGGATCCGACGGTAACGGTCGCGACGATGCTCCCAGTCGAAGGATTCAGAACCACGACAGTGTTCGTGGAACAAGAGACATAGAGCTTGTCGTTGTACGGGTTGTATGCGATACCAGCTCCACATGACGTCGAGAACGTCTTTGCCCAGTTCGCTCTCGTGATGGCGGTGACGCCTCCGGACAAGTTCGGGAAGTCGGCGTCAGGACTCGGTTGATCCGAGACATAGGTCCTGGTTGCCAGAATCGTACGTGGCCACCCAGGGCTGCAGCGGACCGACGAGAACCCGAGCCAGTGCTGTGATGGGCGACAAAGGGGTCGTCGCGCTCGTCAGCGGGCCGCCGATAATCCGGCAACAACGGCAAGCACCACCACGGTGCTCAGGGCGACGATGATACGTGAGCGTCGCCATGGGCGTTGAATTCGATTCAACCAGTTCGCAGGCACAATTCAACCCCAATCACAATGGTCCGGCGGGTTGCAACCCATCGTATCGATGCACCGAAGCGATGCCACTGGCCCGTTCCGAGGTGCCTTCGTCGTTCTGAGCAGCTCGACACGCGCGGTGTGGAGCTGTTCTTCCAGATTCTGACCGAGCGTGTGGAGAAGTCCTCGGTTGCGCTGACCTCGAACCTCCCCTTTTTTAGCCCGGATCCACCGATCGGCCCCCGTGTGACGCGCCGCTGTAAGCGAAGGGAACCACTCGACTTGATGACCAGGTGATGAGACGGCTGTGACCTGTTCCGAGCACCCGTTGATCCAGAGGTTCTTGTTCAGTGATTCGCACTGGCGGCCGCGAATGCTCGGGCCACGTCGACTCGACGGTTCAGGTCACGAGCAAGACGTTGCGGTGTCCAGTGAGCGCAGCGACGAACTGCTCGGCCCAGGGCCAGCGCGCCGGCAGGTGCACGGTGACGTGTCGGGCCGAGCGTGTGAGTCGTCCCGGCAGGCTCAGCTAACGCCGGCGAAAGGTCTCGGTCGTGATCGCTTCGTCGAGGCCGATGCGAGTGCTAAAGCGGGCGAGGTTGTGGGCGATGACGTTGAAGCCGAGCCAGGCGGCGTTGGCGGCGAAACGGCCCGAGGGCAGATGGTTGAGGCCCACGCCATATTTGAGGTCCTGGATGGCGTCCTCGATCTCGGCGTGACGGCGGTGGTCGGCCTCGAGGTCGAGGGTGTCGCCGGCCCGGTCGGTGATGAAGGCGTGGTAGTCGAACTGGCGAACAAGGCCAGCTGGGTCCCCGGCGTCGGTCGCACCCGGCGCACGATCAGCCGAACGCTGCCCTTGGTGCCGAAGGGCCGGTAGGTGGTCTCGGCCACGTCGGCGCCGTCGCCGAAGTAGGGGATCGGCGTCCAGGCGTCTCGTCGATGGCCTCGATCATTCAGCAGGGCCTAGAGAGCTTCACCGTGATCGAGTAGCCCACCCCCTGCTCGCAGGCCTGGATGACCTTGCGGTTGTAAAAGCCCGAGTCGGCCCGCAGCACCATCGGCCCCGTCGCCCCCGCGGCGCGGACCCGACTGAACGCCTTGATGAGGAAGCTGGCCGCTCCCCGGGCGGTGTGGACGTTGCCGCCCCGCAGGCGGGCGCCCACCACCTGGCCGAGCCTGCCACGCTGCCACCAGCGGGTGGTAGCCCCGCACCTTGGTGTAGCCGAACTTGCCCCCTTGCTTTTTCAGCCCGTAGGTCTCGCAGATGGTCGAGTCGACATCGATGGTTGCCGCCGCGTCGCCCGGACCGGCTCCGGCCGCCCAGGCCCGGCCCAACAGCTCGTCGGCCACCTGGTCGAGCTGGCGGACGTGGCCCCAGCTAAAGCAGCGCAAGAACGTTCCCAGCGTCGAAGGGGCGAGCACCCCGTGGCCGAGCACCGCTCGGTCACCCGGCGCAGCCGTCGGCGTCGTCGATGGAGTCCCCGCCGGCGAGCGCCGAGTGGACGAGGGTCATCGCCTTGTTCCCGACGTTCGCCCGTCCGGCCGCGTCACCCAGATCGACGTGCCCGTCGAAGAGCTCGCGGATGCCCAGATGCTGGGCCAGCGTCGCCGGCAGCATCATCCCCAGCGTTGGCCACCAGATGCTCGTCGTCGAAGGTCACGTCGAGGCGGTCCAGACTGTGGCAAGATACGCGCATCGAAACAGTGCCTTCCGGTAGGGGGTGTGGTCGGTGTGGTAACCACCATTTTCCCCTGCAGGAAGGCACGTTTCGCGGATGCGCGACCGCGATCAGAATCTATTTTTCGGTGGATCCGGGTTTAGCGAGCTCACCTCGGTGGCGTCGACGGTGTGGTCGGCATCGTCGCGGGCGATGATCGAAGCGATGATCGCCGGCGAGCGCGACTCGGTGATCTTGGCGGACATGGCCAAAGGGGTGATGCGCAACAAGATCGATCGGCTCGAAGTCGCCCTCGAGGGGAACTTCGGCGCTCACCACGCGCTGCTCTGCCGCCAGATCATCGACCACCTCGACTTCTTGGACGCCTCCATCGCCACGCTCAGCGCGGAGATCTGCGCCCGGCTCGTCCCTTTTGAGCCCCAGGTCGCCCTGCTCACCTCCATCACGGGCATCTCGGCGACCACGGCTCAGGTCATCGTGGCCGAAACCGGAGCCGACATGAGCCGGTTCCCGACGGCGGGGCACCTGTGCGCCTGGGCCGGAGTGGCCCCGGCCAGCTACGAGTCGGCTGGCAAGAAGCGCCCGGCCGGAACTCGCAAGGGCGCACCGTGGCTGCGGCGCACCTTGATCGAGGCGGCACGGAGTGCGGCGCGGACCAAAGGCAGCTACTACTCGGCGCTCTATTCTCGCATCGCCCGCCGCCGGGGCCCGAACAAGGCGGCGGTCGCCGTCGCCCACTCCATGCTCGAAACCTCCTGGCATCTGCTCAGCACCGGTGCCCTCTACACCGACCCTGGTGTCGACTACTTCGAGCGCCGTCACGATCCGGCCGTTGAGGCAAAGCGGCTCCAGCACCGGATCGAGGCCCTCGGATTCGCCGTCACCATTACTGAGAAGGCCGCATAGCCACACCTCTCGGCAACTTCACCTCCTCACGCACGGACCCGTGCCTCGTCTTGCGCGCCCACGATCCGCGACGGCATTGGCATTTCACCGGAGGTCACGTAAGGTCACGCCCGAACGGAGTCGGAGGATGGCCACGGACGGGCACTCACGGCCGGTCGGCAGGCTTTCGCAATGCTTAGCGAAGGGCGCTCGGTTCCGCCCCCTTGGCGATGATCACGCTTCTGGGCGAGCGACAGGACATCTTCGACCCTGATGCGGCGGTGCTTGTTACCGGGCAGACGACGGAACGCCGATGTTCTGTCCCCGAGCAGCCGCGCTCTCAGCAACCACTTGGCGCCGAGGACCCAGTCGGCTGACACCTTGACAAGGTGGTGTTTTTCGTTCTGCGGGTCCGCCCCTCTCCCCCGTTGTGCTGTTCGTCCACCCAGTTTCAACCACGTCCACTGGGTTCACCCCTGTAGTAGATCGCTCTACTATCGAAGTGAGACCCTGGCCCGTCGTTGCGGACCTATGGCACCGTGATTCCTACCGGCAATCGCACCGGGAACGCCCAACAAATGGGTGATCACGGCCCTAGCCGCCGCCGCAGACCACGCATGGGCAGTTTGAGATCAAGCAGTTGAATCGGCATCATCCTTTCCGAGTGAGTTCAATTCTCTCGTAGACATTGGTTCGCCGTACGGATCCGGGACTTCGCTGTGCCTAGCGGGACGTGCTCGTAGCGGGCAACCTCCGCGGCGGTCATCTCGAACGCTCCGGCCAGCACAATGGAGCGCGCCAGAGTGGGAGAAAGACTGGTAGGTCACCGGTTGGGATAACCAGGTCCAAGTCGTGCAAGACGGAGAGTCGACGTTCGGACCCGCCGCGATTTAGATCGCGGAATCGCGATATCGCTGACTAGCGTGGATACCCAGGGCGTCGTGCAAGTTACCCGGCGGCGGGCCCTTAGTACTTGCCCGGCGACGAATCCGAGCGAAGCGATCGCAGCGAGCAGCGGCAGCACATGGTGGGCTGCGAACCTGGTGAAGAGCCGATTGCCCGAGAGCAGGACGGCCAGCATGGCTAGGGCATAGCCTGCATACGCCAGTCCGGCGACCAGGGGGACGGCGTGCAGCGAGCTATGGAGATAGACCGCGGCCTAGTCGGCTGCGACACCTTCGCACAACATGTCGGCGAGGGCGATGCCGCCGAGCACTATGACCGCACCGTGAAGCACGCCGCGACGCCTGTCTGGCCCGCCCGGTCACCCGGGCTGATGGAGAGGCTGGCGATGCGCACCAAAGGTGGACTGTCCGCTCGATCCTCCGATATCTTTCGCGGCCACCTGGCAATTCTTGCGGCCACGACGGTACTCAGCTTGAGTCTCGTCGTAAGTGGCGCTGGTGCCTCGTCTCCCACGGTCGCGGCGGACCTTGCCTTTCCGCGGGCGGCGCACTCTGCACCTTCGCCTCGGCCGTATCTCGCCCAGGCGGAGCATTACAGCAGCGAGATAGCGGCTCGAATCGGTCACCCCCTAAGCCTCCCCATCACCCTGGTGGTCAATGCGAAAGACATCAAGGTCGGAGGCAAGGACGTGCTGGCCTATGCCGACGCGGAGAACACCAGCGGGCGAGACGGTACAGGTATCGCGACGCGCTGCGTGATCCACCTCAACCCGATCAACTACAACCAGAAGGACACCGCCGACTTCAACGAGGTTCTCGCCCACGAGGTATTCCATTGCTTCGAGGCAATGGACTATCCGTCGATCGCTGCATTCGATCATGCCCCGAACTGGCTGACAGAAGGTGCTGCGGAGTGGGTCGGCGAAACGCTTGAACCGAGCACTGACGGCTTTTGGGACGCGTACTTGACCGCTCCAGAAATCCCGCTCTTCACTCGCGCCTATAGCGCCATCGGCTTCTACGCCCTGATAACGAGCAGCGGCCAGGACACCTGGCACCTCTTGGATCCCATGCTCAGGGCACCGAGTAATGGCGCGGCCTACTCGTTTGCCGCCAATGGCAAGCTGCGGGAGGACTGGGCATCCACGCTGGCACGCCAGCCGAGCTTCGGAGACGGGTGGAACGCCACCGGGCCGGGCATACCCGACGACGCGAGGTTCAACCCCACGACGACGATCGTGAAGAATGGGACCTCGCTCGCAGCGAGCCTCAAGCCCTACACCAACGGGTTGATCAAGTTCACGTCCACCGCAGACGTGGTGACGATCACCGCCACGTCGCCCTACAGCCGACTCCACGAAGCCAACGGGAAGACCATCGACGGTCTGATGGGCAGCACCCAATATTGCGCCAACCAATGCAACAAGTGCGTCGAAATGACGACCATGCCCAGACTCGATCCGGGAACTGCGTGGCTGGCCGAGACCGGAGACGCGACAGGAGCGAGCTATTCGGTCACCGGTGGTCCCGCCATGTGTGGTGGTGCCTGCATGGTCGGCAGTTGGAAGATCGTCAACCAGTCGCTCAGCCCCAACACCCACGGAGAGTCGGGTGGAGCCGGCACCACGTGGGTCATCAGCACGCAAGGAACGCTGGATATCAACTACACCGATTCGGCTCCGGTACAGACGGACCAAGGTGTCTTTACGGTGACCGGTAGCGGAGTGGAAACAGTCAAGTTGCCTACCGATACGGCAGCGACGTCCGGCCCGTGGTCAGCGACCATCGTGTCTGAGCAGACCTTCGCCGACGGACAGAGGCAAGGCACCAACATCGGGGCGGTGAGCACCGGCACGTGGAGCTGTCAGGGTGACAGCATGACCGTGACCGCGACGTTGGGGAGCGGGCTTCCCTCTGCGGTGCTCACCCTTGCTCGCAGCCCTGGGTGAACAGAGGGGATCGAGCCTCTGCGTGCGGAGAACGTCATCCGGCCCAGTGAGCGTTCAACGGCGCTTCTGACTCTGCGGGGATCACTCTGGGCCGGTGACCCGGCCATTCCGTTCCGTTGGAGGTGAAGGTGGAGGTGAAGGGACTCGAACCCTCGGCCTCTACATTGCGAATGTCTGGTTCTCAGTGCATTTGACCAGGCCCTTTCCGACGACCTTCCTGGTAGCGGCGTTTCGATCCCCTCAGGGTCCCTCACGATCCCTCCCGTTCCCTCACCGTAAAGACACGTAAAGACACGCTCGGGTAAAGCTCGCGTGTGTCGACCAATCGGTGCCCACTTCCGATCGATAGGGCCTCGCAAGGTGCCGCGACGGGCCCACAGCCCATTGCCTGTTGACGACGATCACGTTCCTCGGCGAGCGACAGGACATTCTTGGCCCATCGCAGCAACAGGACGGCTAATTTGGCGTACGCGATATGGACCCGATCGATCGTGCCGTTGAACTGGAACGGCGCCTTGTCGTAGTAGTCGAGCGAGACCGGAGACCCGAGCGCGACGCCGATATCAAGGCATTCGTTGGCGGTAAACGCGATCGGACAGGTCACAGGTACGGTGCCTTGGGCGACCAGGTCGCCGTTCACCTTGATTGTCACGTCGAGCGGACCGCGCGGCATGGGCTGGTCGTGGTTCGTCTCAATTTCGATCTGCACCTTGCCCGTCGGCAGCTTTTCCGGCGTACGGATCTTCGTCCGCTGTATCTCGAAGAGGTTGTACTCGTAACAGAGGATGCCTTCCTCAACGAAACAGGTGACGCCGCCGGAGAACCCACCCAACTTGTAAAGCACACCGTTGGCGTCGGCGGGGATCTCCGCTTCGATGCGGACGACGTTGGGTTTGGTGCCGAGCGCGGGGGCGGAGAACTCCGGCACGCGGACCGTGTCGCCGAAGAAAGTCCATTCCGTGTAGGGCGGCGCCGGGCGCAGATCCGGGCGAAACAGCGGGATGTAAAGCGCACCGCCGATCGGCAACGCACCATTCTTCGCGGCCTCGATGAGGAAGAGCTCCTTCAAGTGGTCGAGCAGTTCCGGCATCTCTGCCGCGAGGTCATTCGCCTGGCTCCAATCCTCGTCGATGTTGTACAACTCCCACGTGTCCTTGTCTGGGGTCCACTCAAAGATGCCTGGGGGCACTCCCCGGACCCACGGGACTCGTGGTCCAAACGCCGAGGCCATCCAGCCCTTGTGGTAGATGCCGCGACAACCCAGGATCTCGAAATACTGCGTCTCCAGTCGGCCCTCGGAGGTGTGGTCGTCGAAGCTATAGGCGAAGCTCACGCCATCGAGCGAGTCCTGCGGGACACCGTTCACCACCCGAGGCGGTGTGATGCCGAGGATCTCGTAGATCGTCGGGACTACGTCATTGCAGTGATGGAACTGCGGGCGCGGGGTGGCATCGGGCTTGATTTTGGCCGGCCAACGGATCGCCATCGGGTTGCGAGTGCCGCCGAAGTACCCGGCCAGGATCATCGTGCCCTTGTAAGGCGTGCTGCCCGCCCAGGCCCATCCGGAGTGGTAAATGGAATCGGTCTTGGGCCCGCCAAGGACGTCGAGGCCGCCAAGCTCATCGAGCGCCTCGATCTGTTGCTCAATGGTCGTGACGATGCCGTTGTGCGCCACCAGCTCGCTGATCGTGCCTTCCTGGCCCTGCGCCGACGTTCCGTTGTCGCCCCAGAGGTAGAAGATCAGTGTGTTGTCGCCGTACCCGAGCGCTTCGATCTCGTCGACGATGCGCCCCGCCTGAACATCGGCGTGTTCGCCGTAGGCGGCACACACCTCCATCAGCCGGCTCTGGAATGGCCGCTCGCTCTCCGGGACGCTCTCCCAGGACGCCATTTGTTCGTGTCGCGGGGTCAGTTGCGTTTCGGGAGGGATCCAGCCCTTCTCCTTGGCCCGTTCGAACACGCGCTCGCGGTAGGCGTCCCAGCCGTCGTCGAACTTGCCCCGGTACTTGTCGATGTACTCCTTGGGGGCGTGGTGGGGCCCGTGGATCGCGCCGCTGGCCCAGTACATGAAGAACGGCCGGTCCGGGGCCATGGCTTTGTGCTTGTGCAACCAGTTGATGGCGTCGTCCGCCAGATCCTCGTTGAGGTGGTAACCCTCTTCGGGCGTCTTCGGCGGCGACACGAACGTCGTGTTGCGCACTAGGTTCGGCTCGAACTGCGACGACTCCCCGGCCAGGAATCCGTAGAAGGACTCGAAGCCGAGATTCGTCGGCCAGTTCTCGAACGGGCCTGTCGGTCCGGCCTCGATGGCTGGTGTGTTGTGCCACTTGCCCCACGCAGCCGTGGCGTAGCCGTAATCCTTGAGCACTTCTGCCACGAGTGCGCTACTCTTGGGAATCCGCCCGCTGAAGGCATCCCAGTCGTTCGCGAACTCGGTGATGATCCCGGTGCAGACCCGGTGATGATTGCGCCCGGTGAGGAGCGACGCCCGGGTCGGCGAGCACAGCGCGGTCGTGTGAAACCGGTTGTAGCCGATCCCCTCGCCGAGGATGCGGTCCAAGGTCGGGGTGTTGATCTCGCCGCCGAACGTCGTCGGCTGGCCCGGACCCGCGTCGTCCATCAGCACGATGAGGATGTTCGGAGCATCGTCGGGAAGCCGACGCGGCGTCACGCGTGGCTCGTAGACCGACTCTTGCATCGAGAGGCTGACCTTGCCGGCCATCGGCGTCGGAGGAAACGGAAGGGATTCCTGCTTCTCCAACCTCTTTTGCGGACCGGTCATCGAGTTTCTCCTTGTTGGTTTGGTCAGTGCTCTTCGCGGCGTCAGATCTTTTGGTGACAGGCCTTGGCCTTGCGGCCGCTCTGGCACGGACACGGGTCGTTGCGCCCGGCCTGAGCCAGGAGCGCCATGACCTCGTCGGCGTAGCGACCTTGGCGCAGCAGATCGGCCATCAGCCGCATGGGCCCGTCGACGTGTCCGAAGAACTCCTTGTAGCCGGCGCACAGGTAGTTCAGTCCGGGTTCGCCGTCGGGCGTGCGTATGAAGCGGTTCTTGGGACACTCGCCCTGGCAGGCGAAGCGCACAGTGCATTCCCGGCAGTACCGGGGGAGAGTGTCGCGCTTGGCCTCGCCAAAAGAACGCTGTTGGGGTGAGGCCATGAGCTCGACCATATGGGTCTCGAAGATGTTCCCGAGAAGGTAACCGGGCTCTACGAAATGGTCACAGGAGTACAGGTCGCCGTTGTGCTCGAGCGCCACCGCGTTGCCGCACGTCTCGGCGAAGACGCAGAGCGCGGGGGGCACCCCCACCCACGAAGCCAGCGCGGCGTCGAAATGAGAGATGAAGACGGTGCCCACGTCGTGGCGGAGCCACTCGTCGAACACGGCGACGAGGAACCTGCCCCACGCTTCGGGGTCGACGGAGCGTTCGGTGACCCGGTCGCCCTCTTGGAATCCTGTGTCGTTGTCTCGTTCCACGATGGGGATGAACTGGATGAACCGGGCGCCGAGCCCGTCTCTGAAGTAGCGGTAGACCTCGAGGGGATGTTCCTGGTTCGCCGCGTTCACCGTGCACAAGACGTTGAATTCCATGTCGTGCTTCTTGAGCAGCTCGAGGCCCCGCAGCACCCGCTCGGACGAGGGGTTTCCGCGCTTGTCGACCCGGTAGCGGTCGTGGAGCTCGGGGGGCCCGTCGATGCTGATGCCGACCAGGAAGCGATGCTTGGCGAGCAGCTCGCACCAGGCATCGGTCAGCAGGGTGCCGTTGGTCTGAATGGTGTGCCGGACCTGTTGGCCTGGCCGACGGTACCGCTCGGTCAGCTCGATCGCCCGGCGGAAGAACTCCACCCCCATGAGCGTGGGCTCGCCGCCCTGCCACGCGACCGTGACCTCGGGGGCCGAGACGTGGGACTCGAGGAGCTGGCGCACGTAGGTGCCCAGCAGCTCGTCGGACATTCGAAAGCGGTCGCCGGGATAGAGCGATTCCTTGGACAAGAAGAAGCAGTACTCGCAGTCGAGATTGCAGATCGGTCCGGTCGGTTTGGCCAGGACGTGGAATTCCTCGGGCGCAGTCGGCGGCCTGGGGTCGGGCATCGGGATGGACTTGGGCACAGGACGAGCCCTGGTCGTGAGGGTCACCGGCACGTCGCTCACGCGGCCACGCTAACGGGACATCCCGGTACCGGCACCCGGGCGTGACAAGCGAAAGTGAGCTTGGCATTGCTGTGAACCGAGCGTTCACTCGTCCGACACCCGCCGTTCACTCGTCCGACACGTCCAGTGCGTCGCGGGCGTAGGAGTTGAGCGCGGTGCGACCGAGTTCGATGATCATGGGGTCCGGATCGGATCCGTCCCGGAAGGCCAAGTCCAAGATGCGATCCCCGAGCTCGACGACCAGCAGTAGCACGCGAGGGTCGGTGTCGGGAGGGGCGAGGGTGGCGGCGACCAGCGCTTGGCGCAGACGTTCGGCGAGCACCTGGGCGCGTTGGCGGACTTGCGCCACGACCGCGGGCGAACTTCTCCCGCTGAGCCACAGTCGAGCAGCGCTGGGGTGCGCTTTGAAATAAGCGACGTGCAGGTCCAGCTCCCGGTCGATGACGTCACGTACCGACGTGATCTGCCACGTTCGCTCTTCGGCCACAGCGTGGGCGTCGAGCGCGGCCAAGTGGTGCGTCACCAGCTGGTCGAGGATCTCCTCTCGATCGGCGAAGAAACGGTAGAGGGACGGATAGGTGACACCAGCCCGGTCTGCGACGGCACGGGTGGTCACCGCCTCGACGCCCCCCTCGTCGATGAGCGCTTCCGCCGCCTCGAGGATGCGCGCCACGGTCTGGCGGCTGCGCTCTTGGACCGGTTGGCGGCGTTGGGTTGCCGCAGTTGTCATCGACGGCGATCTTGACACGGCCCGCGTCGAGGACGACCTTGACCCGCTCATGCCCGAACTATAACATGAGTGTTGTTATGTTTTCTAGAGGGGCCGCATGTCGGTGCCGGGCGAGAAACCACTGATGGCCGTCACCATGCAGGCTCCCCCACCCGTCGGTGCAGCGGCTCCCCGGGGACTCCCCGACCCCGGCGAGTCAGTGCCGAGGCTCTCGTGGCCGACGGTCTCCCTCTTCTGTGCGGCCCTCACGGTCTTCGCCTTCTCGAGCTGGGCGGCGATCGAGCATCGGCTGCCAGGAACACTGACCGTCGCCGCGAGCGCCCTGGCCATCTTCGTCATGTTCACGGTGCTCCACGACGCCGCCCACCGCTCGGTCAGCACGATCGGTTGGGTGAACGCAACGCTCGGCCGGGCGGCGATGGTGTTCGTCTCGCCGGCCATGGCGTTTCCAGCGTGGTCGTTCATCCACCTCGAACACCACCGCTGGGCCAACGACGCCGCACACGACCCAGACAGCTTCGCCAGCACCGCGACGGGGTGGCAGACGCCCCTGCGGTGGTTGTTCATGGATGGCCCCTATGTGGCCTTCTACACTCGACAGCGAAAAGGTCGCCCGCCCGGCGAAGTCGTCGAGACCTCGCTGTTCATGGTCTTCACCGTCGTCCTCATCGTCACGACCCTCTTCACCGGCACGTTCTGGCTTCTCCTCCTCGTCTACCTGATCCCCGAGCGCATCGCGCTCTTTGTGTTGGCGTGGTGGTTCGACTGGCTGCCCCACCACGGGCTCACCAGCACCCAGCGCGCCAATCGCTACCGCGCCACACGGGTTCGGGTGGGGATGGAGTGGCTCTTCACGCCGCTGACGCTCTCGCAGAACTACCACCTGGTGCACCACCTGCACCCGTCGATCCCCTTCCACCGCTATAGCGCGACGTGGAGGCGAAACCAGGAGGCATACCTCCAACGCGAGGTCGCCATCGCCACCGTGTTCGGGCGCCAACTCACTTCCGACGAGTTCCCCGAATGGAAAGAGCTCAACCGGGCCCTGTGGCGCCTCGTGCCGGTGCGATCGCCGAAAAGAACCTCGTCACATCCGGAGTTTCACCGGCTTCGGGTACGCAGCGTCGAACCGCTCACGGCCGACAGTGTCGTCATCAGCTTCGATGTCCCCCCAGAGCTTCGTGGCGCATTCCGCTTCACCGCCGGCCAGCACGTCACGGTGCGCACCGACATCGGTGGAACCTCGGTCCGGCGTAACTACTCGATCTGCACGCCGGCGACCGAGGGCGAACGGGCGGAACTGGCGATCGGCGTCAGGCACATCGACGCTGGAGCCTTCTCGACGTTCGCCGTCAAGGGATTGAAGGCGGGCGACAGCCTCGACGTGATGACGCCGACCGGAAGCTTCGGCGGCTCCCTCGACAGCGCCGCTGACGATAGGGCCGCCGACAGACGCTACGTGGCGATTGCCGCCGGGAGCGGGATCACGCCGATCCTGTCCATGCTGGAAACGACCCTGGCGGTCGAGCCCACGTCGCTTTTCACGTTGATCTACGGCAACCGCTGCGCCGAGACGACGATGTTCGCGGACACCCTCGAGCGCCTGCAGAAACGTTACGGGGAGCGCCTCGAAGTCTTCAACGTGTACTCGCGCGATCCCGGTCAGGTGCCTGCGCTCAGCGGACACATAGACCGGGACAAGCTGGCCCGTTGGTTCGGCGAGCACCCTTGTGCCCGAGACGATCGACGACTGGTTCCTCTGTGGCCCCATGGACCTCGTCACCGCTGCTCGCGACACGCTGGTCGAGCATCTCGTCGATCCCGAGCGCATCCACGTCGAGTTGTTCCACGGCTCCGACAAGAACGCCAAGGCCGAAGAGTACCCCCGGCGACAGTCACCATGCGCCTCTCCGATTGCGAGCGGACCTTCGACGTCGCTCCCGGAGACAGCCTCCTCGAGGCTGCGCTCTTGGCGGGCGCCAATCCACCCTACGCATGCATGGGCGGCGCCTGCGGCACCTGCAAGGCGAGCCTGGTCGCCGGAAGCGTCGAGATGGACCACGACTTCGCGCTCAGCAGCGCCGAACTTGGTTCCGGTTACGTCTTGACGTGCCAATCTCACCCGACGAGCCCAAACGTAACGATCGACTACGACCGACACCCGAAGAGTTGAGGGGAAGAGCGTTGCCCAAACTCATCGTGGGGTATTGCGACCCGCTGTCCGCGGCGCCGGGGGACACGGTCAGGTTCATGGTCTCATCCCTCGCCGCTGAGCCATTCGACGCCCAGCTCGTGCGCATCGTCTGCGGTGACATTTCGCCCGATGGTGCTGGGTTCCAAGAAGTTGAGGTCTCCCATCCGATCAACGGCCGCTACCAGGGTGAAGCCCAGCCGATCGTGTCCGGCTCGTACGCGGTGGTCGAGCGGCATCCGTTTCTGCGGTCTCTGGACTCGGTCACGGTCGGGGTCTCGGCCTCCCCGACGCGACCTTCCACCGGTCGCCGACAGACCCTGCTCTCGACGTGGGACCAGGGAAGTGGGTTCGCCCTCGCGCTCGATGGCGACGGCCACGCGGTCGCCGAGTTCGGCGGGAGCCAGGGACAGCGCCCAGCGGTGCTGCGAACCGAGCGGCCGCTCGCCGCTCGGCGCTGGACGCAGCTGGAGGTGACCTACGATGCGGCGAGCCGCCGAGGCGTGCTCGTGGCGACGCCGCACCCGTTGTCGCCCGCCGAGCGACTGACCATGTCGCCATCGGAGGCATCAGGGGCCTTCGACGCCTCCGTGTCCTCTGGGGGCTCGCTGTTCTTTGCCGCCGAGGACATCGGAGGCGCCAAGCCTGGGAACCATTTCAACGGCCGCCTCGACGATTGCCGACTGGGCTCGGCGGTGGGCCTCCCGCACGAGGCGCAGTGGGACTTCGCATCGGACATCGGCACGGACAGGATCTCCGACTCCGGTGGGAAAGGGTTGCACGGCTGCACCCGACAACTCCCGACTCGAGCGGTCCCCGGCGTGCGCTGGAACGGTCAAGTACACGACTGGCGTCAGGATCGCTCCCACTACGGAGCGATCCATTTCCACGAGGACGATCTTGCCGATGCCGGGTGGACGCCGTCTTGCGAGCTCGTCGTCACGGATGCTCTGGCGAGCGGCGTGTACGCCCTGCGGCTGCGCACCGCTTCGAGCGAGGACTACATGCCGTTCTTCGTGTTGCCGGCGGAGGACGCCACCCCGGCTCCGGTCGGGTACCTGGCTCCGACGGTGACCTATCGCGCCTACGCCAACATCCGGCTCACCGCCACGACGGACCGCATCTTCGGCAACGACAGCCCGGCCGAGATGCCCAACGAAAGCTTCTTGCGCGAGCATCCCGAGTGCGGGCCAGGGACCTACGCCCATCACCATGACGGCAGCGGGGTGATCTTCAGCTCGCACCTGCGGCCCGTCCTCAACCTCAAACCGAAGTGTGGACTCTGGGGATTCACGGCCGACACCAACGTGACGGCGTGGCTGGAGGAGACGGAGGTCCCCTTCGACGTGCTGACCGATGACGCCCTGCACCTTCGCGGCGTCGACCTCCTCGGCCGCTACCGGGTGCTCGTCACGGGGACCCACCCCGAGTACTGGACGACGCCGATGCTCGACGCCCTCGAGTCCTACCTGGCCGGTGGTGGGCGTCTGCTCTATCTCGGCGGGAACGGGTTCTATTGGAGAGCGGCGTTTCACCCCGCCTATCCGGCCTCGGTGGAGGTCCGTCGGGCCGAAGACGGGACGCGATACTGGATCTCCGAGCCCGGTGAGTACCTGCACGAAGCCACCGGCGAACTGGGCGGACTCTGGCGGCGACTGGGACGCCCACCCAACCTCTTGACGGGCATCGGCTTCGCGGCGCAGGGCTTCGGCGACTCTGGCTACTACCGCCGAAATCCTGGGTGGGACGATCCCCGGGTCTCCTTTGCGGTCGAGGGAATCGAGGGGTCGAGTTCCTTCGGCGATCACGGAGCGGTCGGAGGCGGCGCTGCCGGCCAGGAGATCGACCGTTACGACACGAAGCTCGGCTCTCCCTTACACGCCATCGTGCTGGCGTCCTCTGACGGCCTCGGTCAGGACATGCTGAGAACCAAGGAGGAATTCGTCGCCACCGGTGTCCCGGACCGGGGCTCGGAGGTGCGCTCCGACGTCGTGTTCTTCGAAGGACCACGGGGCGGTGCCGTGTTCTCGGCCGGGAGTATCGCCTGGGCGGCGAGCTTGGCGACCAACGACTACGACAACGACGTCGCACGGCTCACGACGAACGTCTTGCGTCGCTTCGTCGATCCCGAGCCCTTTCCCATCGAGGAGATCGAAGGGTGACGCCAGTCCGGATGCGAGGTGGCTGGTCGAACGGGCGAGGTCTGAGCGCACCCGGGGGCGCCGGCGGCGGACGTGAAGGCCCGTCGTCTGGCCCGAGCGGACCCCGGAGGTCGGATTTGTGCACACCAGCTCGACCCCACGAAGGAAGAGACACTATGAAGGTCGCGGCACTCGGGGGCTGCGGTGGCATGGGACGGTACGCCGTCCGCACCGCGGCCGACTACGACTTCGTCGATGAGATCGTCGTCGCCGACGTTGACCTGGAGCGGGCAAAGGCGTTCGCGGCGTCCGTTGCGCCCAAGGCTCATGCTGTCGCGGTCGACGCCACCGATGCCGCATCTCTTGACGCCGCGATCGCCGGGTGCGACGTCGTCTTGAACACGGTCGGCCCCTTCTACCGCTTTGGTGTGCCGATTCTTCGGGCGGCGATCAGGGGTGGAGCTTGCTATCTCGACATCAACGACGACGGGGAACCGACACTGGACATGCTCGAGTTGGCGCCCGAAGCTCGAGACGCCGGCGTCACCGCCGTGGTCGGGCTCGGGGCGAGCCCGGGTGTCTCGAACCTGCTGGCCCTCAAGGCACTGGAGGGACTCGACCACTGTGAGCGGATCATCACCGGCTGGAGCTTCGGCTACAGCGACCGGGTCCTCTCCGACGCTCAAGAAGACCGCACCAGCGCCGCCCTGGTCCACTGGCTTCATCAGTGCTCGGGCACCATCCGTGTCTTTCGAGACGGCAACCCCGTCGATGTCAAACCCCTCGACGAGCTCAGTGTGGACTATCCGGGGCTTGGCGTCGGGCGCGCGTGGACCGTCGGGCATCCCGAAGCGGTCACGCTGCCTCGCAGTCAAGCGGTCGCTTCCAGCGTGAACGTGATGGTTGGCTCCTCCTTCGTCATCGAGGTTCTGCGGCGACTCGCTCGGGGGATCGAAGAAGAGACGCTCAGTGTCGAAGACGCCGCCGCGCTGCTGACGTCGATCGAGCCCTCAGGCAAGGAGATCGCCGGCGACCCCCAATCCGTACGCCTCCCTCCGATGTTCGCTCATGCCAGCGGCATCCGCAACGGCCGGGCGGTTCGCCGAGCTGCGATGGTGGTCGCGATGCCAGAGGCCGGGATGGGCGGTGCGACCGGCGTGCCGCTCGCTTGCGGACTCGCCGAACTGGCGGCCGGGCGCTTGGATCAACCGGGCGTCTTCACCCCTGAGGAGATCATCGACCCCGACACGTTCCTGTCCGAGGTCGGACGGCACTGCCGGCCGGAGCGCACCGCGAGCGACCTCGTCCTCATCTCCGACTCCGACGACGAGTAATACCACACGCTCCCTGCTCTAGCCGAGTCCTGGGTGCGAGGCCTCGTTCCGGCCCAAAAGCCCGCGGCGACGAAGCGTTACTCGCCGATCGCTCCGATGGGCGCCCCTTCTGAACTCGGGTCCACGCTGACGTTGGCCACACGCGGCCGGCCAAGGTGGCTGCTACGCGTATCTGACGTAGGCTCGCTCGATGGTGCCGTTGAACTTGAACGGTGCCTTGTCGTAGTAGTCGAGGGACACCGGCGAGCCGAGCGAGATGCCGAAGTCGAGGCACTCGTTCGCGGTGAAGGCGATGGGCGTGGTGATGGGCACCGTATCTTCGGCAACCACCTGGCCGTTCACCTTCAGCGTCACGTTCAACGGACCGCGAGGCATCGGCTCGGGGTGATTCGTCTCGATCTCGAGCTGGACGCTGCCCGTCGGCAACTTCTCCCGGGCCCGGATCTTCGTCCGCTGGATCTCGAAGAGGTTGTACTCGTAACAGAGGATGCCGTCCTCGACGAAGCAGGTGAGGCCGCCGGAGAACCCGCCCAACTTGTAGAGCACGCCGTTGGCATCGGCAGGGATGACGGCCTCGATGGTGACGACGTTGGGTCTGGTGCCCAATGCCGGAGCGGAGAACTCGGGCACCCGGACGGTGTCGCCGAAGAAGGTCCATTCCTTATAGGGCGGTGAAGGGCGCAGTTCGGGATGGAACAGCGGAATCCAGAGCCCTCCGCCGATGGGGAGGACATTGTTCTTCGCCGCTTCGATCAAGAACAGCTCCTTCAGCCTCTCCACCTTGTCCGGCATCTCCGAGGCGAGATCATTGGCCTGGCTCCAGTCCTCTTCGAGGTTGTAGAGCTCCCAGGTGTCCTTGTCCGGTGTCCACTCCAAGATGCCCGGCGGCAGTCCCTCGGACCCACGGGACGCGTGGACCGAACGGTCGACGCCATCCAGCCCTCGTGGTAGATGCCGCGGGCGCCGAGGATCTCGAAGTACTGGGTCTTGAGTCGTCCCTCGGCCGCTCGGGTCGTCGAAGCTGTAGGCGAAGCTCACGCCATCGAGTGACTCTTGGGCGACACCGTTGACCACCCGAGGCGGCGTGATCCCGAGGACCTCGTAGATCGTCGGGACGACGTCGTTGCAGTGATGGAACTGCGGGCGTGGCGTGGCGTCGGGCGTGATCTGGGCCGGCCAGCGCACCGCCATCGGGTTGCGGGTGCCGCCGAAGTAGCCCGCCAGGATCATTGTGCCCTTGTAAGGCGTGCTGCCGGCCCAGGCCCACCCGGCGTGGTAGGTCGGGGTCGCCCTTGGGTCCGCCGAGGACGTCGAGGCCGCCCAGTTCCTCGAGCGCCTCGAGTTGTTGCTCGATGGTGGTGAAGATGCCGTTATGCGCAACCAGCTCGCTGATCGTGCCCGCCTGGCCCTGGGCCGAGGTTCCGTTGTCGCCCCAGATGTAAAAGATCAAGCGTGTTGTCGCCGTAGCCGAGTGCCTCGATCTCGTCGATGATACGCCCCGCTTGAAGATCCGCGTGCTCGCCGTAGGCGGCGCACACTTCCATGAGCCGGCTCTGGAACGGCCGCTCGCTCTCGGGGATGCTGTCCCATCCCGGCATCTGCTCGTGGCGCGGGGTCAGTTGTGTCTCGGGAGGGATCCAACCCTTTTCCTTTGCCCGCTCGAACACCCGCTCGCGGTAGGCGTCCCAGCCGTCATCGAACTTGCCCCGGTACTTGTCGATGTACTCCTTGGGGGCGTGGAAGGGCGAGTGCATGGCTCCGCTGGCCCAGTACATGAAGAAGGGCCGGTCGGGCGCCATCGCCTTGTGCTTGTGCAGCCAATTGATGGCGTCGTCCGCCAAGTCCTCGTTGAGGTGGTAGCCCTCTTCGGGCGTCTTGGTCGGCAGGACGAAGGTCGTGTTGCGCACCAGATTGGGCTCGAACTGTGAGATCTTCCCCGGCCATGAACCCGTAGAAGTACTCGAAGCCCCGGTTCGTCGGCCAGTCCTCGAATGGGCCGGTCGGCCCGCCTCCATGGTCGGCGTGTTGTGCCACTTGCCCCATCCCCCCGTGGAGTACCCATAATCCTTTAGCACTTCGGCCACCAGCGCGGTACTGGTCGGGATGCGGCCCGAGAAGCCATCCCAATCGTTGGCGAACTCCTCGATGACACCGGTGCAGACGCGGTGATGGTTGCGCCCCGTTAGCAGGGACGCCCGGGTCGGCGAGCACAGCGCGGTCGTGTGGAATCGGTTGTAGCCGATCCCCTCGCCCGAGCACGCGGTCGAGCGTCGGCGTATTGATCTCACCTCCAAAGGTCGACGGCTGTCCCGGCCCGGCGTCGTCCATCAGCATGATCAAGATGTTGGGGGCGTCGTCGGGAAGCCGACGCGGCTCGATCCGCTGCTCATAGACCGACTCCTGCATGCTGAGAGCAGCAGTGCCAGGCGACAGAGTCGGAGGGAACGGAAGCGATTCCTGCTTCTCCAAGCGCTTCGGCGAACTGGTCATCGGGCTCTCACCTTCCTTTGGTATCGGGTTCTCTGCAGCGCCGGATCAACCGGTTGCGGAACCTAGGAATTCGGTCTGCTGTCCGGTGCGGACGGGTCAGGAGGGCGCTGGAGCCGACGACGCCAGCTCCACCGGCCGTATGGAAACCGGGCCGAGGTAGTCGGCGTCGATGCCGCGGGCGTGCATCGCCTTGTGGAACGCCGCTGGTTCGACCCAGTCCTCCGGCGCATGCGTTCCGCCGCCCAAGCGGCCTTCAAGAGCCAGGTGCGCGAACGCCGCCGCGGCGGTCCCGGTCACTGCGGCCATTGACGAGAACGCTGTCCCTGCGCCAGAGGTGCGCGTGGACCGTGAGACGACGACGCGTTGGCCCTCCTTCATGCCGATGAGTTCGCAGGAGACGCCACCAACGAAGGGCTCGTGACGCTTGCGAAGGCCGTCGCCGAAGAACCTGAAGATTTCACCGCGAGTCAACTCATGGTTTCGCCGAGCCCCCCGGAGACCGCCCAAGGCGGCTCGCCAGCCAGCCAGCGAACCATTACCGTCGGCTAATACCGCGCCGAGGAATTTGATCGCCTGATCTTTGGTCAGCTTGCCTTTGTCGACGGCCTGGCCAATACCGTGCAACACCGCGTTGGAAGCCGCGGGGCGGAGAGCACCGTAACACCGCGCCTCTTGGAGCTCGGGGTGGTGCCACGGGAGGGTAACCACCTCGGGATGCGGGCACTCGAAGGCAGGCGTCAGACCGAGAGGTGTTCCGAAGTCGAACTCCCGGCTCCGTGTCCACGTCACGTGCTGACCAGCTTGGCCGTTCTCCCACGTGGGGGTCGTTCCCGCCACCATGTGGACGGCGTGGTCTAGCACGGCGCAGCCCAGCTCCTGTGGACCTTCATCGCCGACGCACCATCCCACGTGCACCTGCTCGGCGACGTCGACATGGTCGATGAGCTCTCGGGCCAAGACGTTGGTGAGGCCAGGCGATGCACCGCAGCCGATCAGCAGGTTGACTCCGGCGGCCCGGGCAGCAGGATCGAGCTCGATCGCTTCTCGAACCGCTTCGATGTCGTCGCCGATGTCGAGGTAATCGACGCCAGCAGCCACACAGGCACCCATGACCGGAGCCGCGGTCTCGTAGAACGGTCCGGCGCCATTGATAACGAGATCGGCCGTTGCGACAAGCGCGCTCAGCTCCTTGACGTCGAACAAATCCACCGTGGCCACCGTGATCTTCCCGTAGCGCTCCACGCGGCGAAGCGAGAGCGTTGAGGCGCTCACTGTCACGGTCGACGCAGATGAGCTCGACGTCATCGAAGCGGCGGAGGGACTCGACGGTGACCGACAACATGTCGCCGGCCGCGCCAACGACGACTACCCGCTTCACCACTGGCCCCCCCTGATTATGCGATCGACCTCTCGAACTCGTGGCTCGTCGATCTTGTCGGCGAATCCCTCGCCTTGGGTAGCGACCTCGCCTATGTCGATTCCCTGGCAATCAATGACCGGCATCTCGTAGTCCATTCGTGACATATTGACAGACATATTGACAGACACTCTGTCACCCTGTCAATATGCAGGTCATGACGGTCCAAAGCAGCCGGCGCCGGGCTCAGGCGAGCGCCGGTCGGGCCGGGGTCCGAGCAGCGATCCTGAGGACGGCCGAGGCACTCCTTGCACAGCGCTCGTTCGCGACAATCGGAGTCGACGAGCTCATGGCCGATACCGGGGCGGGGCGTACAGCGTTCTACCGCTATTTCGACGATCGAGAGTCCGTGCTCTTGGCCCTTCTCGCCGGTGCAGTCGACGATCTGCGAGCAGGCGTAAGCGCGTGGCTCGACGAAGACTCGACCGACATCGAAGGAACGTTGCGGGTAGGTATCGCGGCTTACGTGCGCCACGCACCCCTCCTTCGTTCAGTCGCTGACTTGGCTACGAGCGATGACCGGCTCAAAGAGGCGTACCTCGGTGCGGTAACCCAGTTCGTGGACGCCGCCGAGCAACGTATCCGGCGCGAACAAGAGCGTGGCCATGCTGGCGGCCTTGACGCTCGCCGCACTGCCGAAGCGCTCATCTGGATGAACGAGCGCTATGAGTACGTGAGTTTCGCCAGTCCCTCAGTCGATCCAGTACAGCTCGTGCGGACACTCGCAGCGATCTGGGGGCGGGTCCTCTACTGCAACCCAGACGACGCTACGAATCCAACGTGACATGCCCACGCCCAGCATCACGCGGCACTCATTGGGGACTGTAAGACAAGTTGGCCTTGTGAGCTCTAAGGACAACCTGTCTGGGCCTCGTGTCGGTGATCACACCGTGGCACTCGTGCGCCCCGCGTATCGGCGCCAGATGCCCGCCAAGCCAGACGTATCCCACTTGGCAGAAACGAAATCCGCACGGCTCCCGCAAGGGGGGCCCTGGCACTAACCCCCGAGAACCCTCGGTGGATTTAGCTCGCTTCGGCGAAATGGAGGATCCATGGTCTCAAAATTCGATCGTCGCTCGCTGCTCATGGGCGGGGCCGCCGTCGCAGCGGGCTGCGCAGGCGCATCCACGCTGGGACTCGGGTGGGACGACATCGCAGACGCGTCCACCAACGGCCCCGGCCGCAACGGCGTCAGCAAGGCCACCCCGAAGAAAGGTGGCTCGCTCATCTTCGGCGTCGACGCCGAGGAGCAGGGCTTCAACCCGACCAAGGGACGCTTCGACGAGGTCGGCGTCATGTACGCCCGGACGGTGTTCGACCCGCTCACCATCATCTTGAACAACGGCGACTGGGCCCCGTATCTGGCCGAGTCGGTCGTGCCGAACTCGTCGTACACCACCTGGACCATCACGCTGCGACCGAACGTGGTCTTCCACGACGGCACGCCGTGTGACGGCGCCGCGCTGGTGACCAACCTCGAGGCGCAGTCGAAGTCGCTCCTCACCGGCATCGTCCTCAGTCCGACGCTGGTGTCGATCGCCCAGACCGGGCCGCTGGCAGCCGCCATCAGCTTCAAGAAGCCGTGGGTGCCCTTCCCCTACTACCTGGCCGGGGGCATCGGCGGGCAGATCGCCTACGTGGTGGCGCCCTCGATGCTTGCTAACCCCAACGGCACGTCGCACCCAGTGGGCACAGGCCCCTTCGTGTTCAAAGAGTGGATCCCCAACGACCACTTCACCGCCACGGCCAATCCCAACTACTGGCGTCCGGGCCTGCCCCACCTCTCGGAGATCACCTTCAAGCCGATCCCCAACGAGGAGGCCCGGGCCGAGGCGCTCAAGTCCGGGACGATCGACCTCATGGTGACCGACACGCCGCAGATCATCACGCAGTTCCGCGGCAACCGGAGCTACTCGTACATCGACGACAGCACGCACGTCGCCGGCGAACCAGACATGAACTGCACGCAGCTCAACTGCCTGAAGCCGCCGTTCAACAGCGCCACGGTGCGACTGGCGGCGGCCATGGCCGTCAATCGCTCCCAGTACGCCCGCGTCATCGACGACAACGTACTCCCGGTCAGCAACGGACTGTTCACGCAGGGATCCCCCTACAACGCCGCGACGCCATATCCCAACTACAACCCCTCCCAGGCGGCCACGCTGGTCAAGCAGGCCGAGAGAGCGAGCGGCGGACCGATCACTTTCACCTACGGCACGATCAACTCCCCAGCGGAAATACGCGCCCAGCAGTACCTTCAGCAGGCGTGGCAGGCGGTGGGCTTCCAGGTAAAGACCACCATCGTCGAACAGAACAATCTCATCAACGATGCACTGGCGGGCACGTACCAGGCGCTGTCCTGGCGGAGCTTCGGCGCCGTTGACCCCGACCTCAATTACATCTTCTTGAGTTCCACCACGGTCAGCTCGGGGCGCCTGTCCATCAACATGGCCCGCAACGCCGACCCGACGATCGAGACGGCGCTCCTGGCCGGCCGCTCGAGCACAGATGCCTCGGTCCGTGCCGCGGCCTACAAGACGGTCAACAAACGCCTCGCCCTCGACCTTCCGTACCTGTGGACGGATCGGACCGTCTGGGCTGTCATTGGTAGTCCGAAGGTCCAGAACTTCAACAACCCGACGACGCCGCACGGCCAACCGGCCTTTGGCATGATCGGGGGCTCCATCTGGCCGACCCAGATCTGGGTGAGTTGAACAAGGCCGTCACGGGTTGCGCTACCGATCACGGCTGAGAGAGCCACTTCGCGGCGATGACCTCTACGCAGAGCCACGTAGCGCTCGTGATTCTTCGGGGATCCCACTTTGG
>CAVSAT010000023.1:0-80345 GCA_963726005.1 uncultured Acidimicrobiaceae bacterium | reverse complement strand
TTCGTGGGCAGCACGGCGCGGCGCGGTTGGAGCGATTCGGCCACCCCGACCGGCCCGCGTTGCACCCAGTGGCCGACGAGTCGATCGAGGGAGCCCGCGGCGATGCCGTCGGTCGCGGCAGCACCGAACGCCGCCACGACGTCGCGGCGCCGGGCGCCGCCATGCGGCGTCAGGCTGATCACGGCCGCGAACCGGTGCTCGTCGAGAAGCGCTCGCCCCCCTCCTCGTCCCGGCACCGGCCGGTCGAGCACGAGCTCGAGCGGCACGTCCACCGCACGGGCCTGTCGCTCCCACTCCGCTGCCGCCTCGGCGTAGGGCAAACCCGGAGGTTTCTCGGGACGCGTTGCGGCCCAGGCGACACGGCCCGCCCGGCCGGAGCGCGCGCCGATCTCGTGCATGTGGCGACGGATGTCGGCGCCCCGGCTGGAGAATTCGCCCAGGAGGTGTGGTCTCACGCCGACGATCTCGGCCGAACGGCCGGGCGCGGCAGACCAGCGCACACCGAGCCCTGAGCTCAGACCGGCGCGGAGATGCGCCTCGAAGACCGCCGAGGCCGCATGGCGGTGTGCCTCCAACCCTCGGCGGTCGCAGGCGCTCCAGCGCCCGTCCGTCCCGTGGACGAGGTTCGCCATCACGAGGTGGCTGTGCAGGTGGGGGTCGCCGTTGCGGTTGACGGCGTGCGTGAACTGGCCGGCGACGATCCCGGTCGTGGGGATCACGATGCGCTCGGCCCTGTCGCGGCGGGCCGCCGTCACGGCGTAGTGCTCCAGGTACGACAGCGCACCATCCACCGCCTCGGAGTGGGCGGCGACCACGCGGCGAGCGACGGCCTCGCCGCCGAGCGCGAACAGCACGCTGGCCGACTTGGGGGCACTGAAGGTCAGGTCGAAGGCCGCCACCGTGGTCCGGCCCGAACCGATGGGTCCCCCGGTTCGGGGATGCCCGCCCTGCAGCAGGCGGTGGAAGTCCGCCGGCTCGACGGGACCCTCGAGCCCCAGCCCGGCGGCCGCCCCGCCGGCCCAGCGGCCGGGCTCCGATGCCGGCAGCTCCTGGGCCAGGTCGGAGAGGTAGTAGTCGGCCCTGCCGCGCCCGATGCCGTGGATCCCGAACATCCGGGCCCCTTTCGCTCACCCTGCCCGTCCCGGGGTGAACGGTCGGGCGCTCGAGGCTCAGGCCGTGCGGCGAAGCTCCACCACGGGGATCACCCGGCCGCGGGTGGTCTTCTCGTAGTCGCCAAAGGCGGGGTTCCGGGCCTTCTGGGCGGCGAAGAGCCGGTCCCGCTCGGGCCCGGTCACAGGGACCGCCTCGGCCGCGAAGCGCTCGGCACCGAACTCGACCTCGACCTCGGGATGGGCCAGCAGGTTGTGGTACCAGGCGGGATTCGTCGTGGCACCCGCCTTGGAGGCGAACACGTAGAGCGTGTCGCCTTCGACCAACGCCATGAGAGGATTCACCCGCTTCAGGCCAGATTTCGCGCCGGTCGTGGTCAACAGGACAAGTGGTGCGCCCTCGAAGGGGCCCGTGACCGTGCCGCTGTTGGCGCGGAATTCCTCGATGAGGTTGCGGTTGAAATCGTTCATCGGGCTCATGGCGACGAAGTTACCGGCCCCGGAGCGCGACCTGCTCAGCCCCTGCCCGGCTCATAGCGCGCCAGCACCCGGCGGGCCGCTTCAGCCGCCAGTCCGGTCAACTCGGGCGGACTCAGGACGCGGGCCGCGGGACCGAGCTGCAAGAGGAGACGCTCGAACCAGGCCATGCCCGAGACGTCGAGGACCACGTCGGTCACCAATCCGCCCGCCCCGCGCCGTACCGCCCGCACCGGCACCGACTCGGGCACCCACTGCGCGGCCGGTCCCAGCTGGAGATGGACCTCGACCGCGCCCGGTCCCGGCACGAACATCTCCTCCAGCGGCCGCGCTGGTGCCGTGACCGGTCCGGCCGTGTGCTCGAGGGGGCGCACGGCGCCGATGCGGTCGACCCGGAAACGCCGCATGTCCCCGGCCCGGTGGCAGTACGCGTCGAGGTACCAGTGGCCGTCGATCGTGGCGACCCGCACGGGCTCCACGGTGCGCGTCGTCAACTCGTCCCGGGAACCAGAGAGATAGTCGATCTCGAGTGAGCGACCCGCTTCGGCGGCTTCCCGCACGACCGCCAGATGCGTCGGTGCGTCGACGTCGAGCCCCACCGCCTCCCGGGACCCGAGTGCCGCGTCGAGTTTGGCCAGGGCGCGGCGTAGTGCGTCGTCCTCCGACCCCGGGACGCCGAGGAGCAGCCGCGCCGACGCGGCGACCGCGAACCCCTCGGCCGGGGTGAGGCGGCGGGGACGCGCGTACTCGGCGGGCAGGAAGGCCCGGACGGAATGCTCGGAGACCTCAATCTCCATCAGGGTGTCCGGGGTGTACGGCGGCGTACCGCAGCACGCGGCCAGTTCCAGCTCGGCCACCAGCTCCTTCTCGCTCATGCCGAACCGGCGTGCCGCCTCGGCGATGGGCGCCTCGCCCACCTGCGCCAGCCACCCGACCAGGGCCAACAGACGTCGGAGGCGACGGCTGGTTTCGCGTCCGGGGGCGGCACGCGGCTCAGCCGGTGGCTCCTCGACGCCCGGCTCGGGGGCCGGCACCCCCGCGGTCGGCGGTGGGGGGCGTTCGATCAGCGCGCCGAGCCAGGCCACCATGTCCTCGCGGAAGCCGAGGGGCTCCACGATCGTGGCGTGGTCGAGGAGGCCGAGCACCCACGACTGGATGGAGGCGAACGACGACACCCCGAGCACCAGCTCGATGGATCCGTCGTCCAGGCGGGCCACCACTTTGTCCTGACCCACCTCGTCCGTCACGCGGCGCGCCTCGAGCGCGTCCACCCGGATCCGCATTTCGACCCGGTCCTCTCCCTCGACCTCCCATGGCTCGTCGGGGAGGGCGGCCTCCACGTCCACGTCCTCGGGCACGACGGCGTCACCGGCCTCGCCCCTCGACGCCTGCCCCTCGATCCGGTCCACCCGGAACGTCCGCACGGCCGAGCGATCGAGGTCCCAGGCCACCAGGTACCAGTGCCCGAAGCGGAACCACAGGCCGACCGGCGCCACGACGCCGCGCCTCGCCCCGGTAGGTGAAAGTGGCCGTGGCGCGGGTGCGTACCGCCTCGTAGAGCTCGATCAGCGCGGCCGGAGGAACCATGGAAGCGACGGGGCGGACGTCGCCGAGGCCGGCCGCACCCAACTTCAGCAGCGCATCACGACCACTAGGATCGCCGAGGTGGACGCCGGCGACGGCGAGGTGGAGCGCGACCTGCTCGTCGGGCTCGAGGTCCAGGTCTGGCAGGTAGAACGCGTCGCGGTCGATGCGGTATCCGTACTGTTCGTGGCCGTCCAGCCGCTGGGTCAGGACGGGAATGCCCTCGTCGCGCAGCAGACGCTTGTCCCGTTCGAAGGCTTGGCGGCGGGCAGCGTGCTCGGAGGGGTAGCCGGGAACCTGGTGCGCGATCGCGTCGAGCGTCATGGGCTGGCGCGCCTCGAGGAGCACCAGCACCAGGTCCGTGACGCGCTCCAGCCGGTCGAGCTTCGTGGGCGCCTCCATCGCTCAGAGCCTACGGCGACCGCCGCGCCGTGATGGCCGCCGGGCATCCGTTCGACTGGCACCTTCACGCGGTGTGGCTGCTCGCGCTCCCGGCCCTCGTAGGTCCCTACCTGTGGGCCACGCACCGTGAGGGCTGTGCGGCGACGGCGAGGCAGATGTTCCTCTTCATTGGGGGGAGCGCCGTCCTGGTTGCCGCCGTGACGTGGCCGCTCGGTGACCTCGCCGCCCACTGGTTGCTGATGGCCCTCGTGCTCCAACGGCTCCTGCTGACCCTGGCCGTGCCGCCCCTCCTGGTGCTCGGGACGCCCCGGGCACTCATCGCCCGGCTCACCCGCCCGCCCTGGGTCGACGCCGTGCTGCGCGTGGTGGTGCGGCCGCTCCCCGCCGTCGCCATCGTCACCGTCGTGGCGGTCGCCACGCTCACAACCGGCGCCGTGAACCTCGCCGCCCGCTCCGACCTCGCCCGCGTCCTGATTGAGCTCATCGTGCTCGGCTCGGGCTTCGTGCTCTGGGCGCCGGTGCTGACCGAGCTGCCGGGGGCGCCCCGGTTGTCGGCACTCGGGCGCGGTGGGTACCTCATCGTCCAGTCCATCGTGCCCAGCTTCCTGTCCATCGTGTGGATCTTCGCCCGACACTCCCTCTACCCCCCCTACACCCACGCCGGGAGGGTGGCGGGCCTCTCGCCGCTGCTCGATCAGCAGCTGGCCGGTTTCCTCGCCAAGCTGAGCACGATCGCCGTGTTGTGGACGGTCGCCTTCGTGATCATGACCCGGGCCCAGACGGCGGAGACCACGGGCCAGGACACCGAGCCGCTCATCTGGTCCGACGTCGAGCGCGAGATCGAACGCGCCGAGCGCCGCCAAAGGCGCCGCGGTGTTCCAGGACCTCCGGCAACCGGGTCGTCGTGACCCGAGACACGTTGGGATGGCGTCGCGAAGTCATATGAGGAGGCACGGTCGGCGCGCGACGTTTTCCTCTTGACGGAGGTGCGGACGGGCAGATCGCCGTCCGCACCTGACGTCCTGCCCGCGACCGTCACGATCCTGCTGCCCTCCGCCGCGCACGTCATCCACTTGGAGGACGCGGGTCCTAGGCCAGTGACGCGCCCCTCAGCTCGTCAATCGAGAGCTCAGCGGTCTGATTACCGCCGCATTGGGGGCAGTGCTCGACGTGGCGCCACGACCGGAGCAGGCGCGTGCCCTCCGGGTTGAGCAGCACGACGAAGGATTCGGAGATGGGGTCCACCTCGAGGCCGTAGTAGGCCCGCCATGCGGTGGTCGCCGCGTGGACATCGAGCGCCAAGCCCTTGAGCACGCGGCGGAAGCGCATCCGGTCGGTGTCGAAGATCCAGGTGCTGTGGCAGGACTCGAGGACGAATAAAGCGTCGCCTGTGGGGGGGACCACATCGCTGATCATGCCCGAATCCTTTCCCGCCGTCGGCGTCGAATCCACCTCAGGCTCGTTACGAATCAGTGACAATTTGTGTTTTCCCTGGTGAATCCCTATTGCGGGCCGGCATCGTGCTTCCGGCCCACCACCAATTCCCGTTTCGTCCCGAGCTGGCGCAGCACAGCGCACAGCGCGATACGGCTGTCGGCGGGGTCGATGACCTGGTCGACGAGCCCCCGCTCCGCGGCCGGCCACGGATTGAGGTAGGCCTCCTCGTAGGCACCCTCGCGATCGGCGCGGGCATCGGGCTCGAGACCGCGGTGCAGGATCTGCACCGCGCCCGACGCTCCCATGACCGCCACCTCCGCCCCCGGCCACGCCAGGCAGACGTCGTTGCCGATGCCGCGGGAATCCATGACGATGTAGGCGCCGCCGAACGCCTTGCGCAGAATGAGGCACAGCCGTGGCACGGTTGCCTGCGCGTAGGCGAAAGCCAGTTCCGCCCCGTGGCGGATCATGCCGCGCCACTCGAGGTCCTTGCCGGGGAGGAATCCCGGCGTGTCGACCAGGCTCACGATGGGCAGGTTGAATGCGTCACACAGGCGCACGAAGCGGGCGCCCTTCTGCGACGCCGCGATGTCGAGCGTGCCGGCCAGGATGCGGGGCTGGTTGGCCACGAAGCCCACCGGCGTCCCGCCCAACCGGGCGAACGCCGTGACGAGCTGCCCGGCCCACCGGGGCCAGAGCTCGCGGAACTCACCGTCGTCAGAGAGGGATCGCACGACGTCGCGCACGTCGTACGAGGCGGCCTTGCGGTCGGGCATCGCCGCCCGGAGCTCCGGCGTGGCGCGCAGCACGGAATCGCTGACGGGAGCCAGCTGCGGCATCTCGTCAGTGTTCGACGGCAGGTACTCGAGCAGCTCGGCCACGGCGCCGTCCACGTCGTCGGACTCCACCGAGCACAGCCCGCTCGCCGTGGCATGGACGGCCCGCCCGCCGAGCTCGTTGATCCCGATCTCGATCCCGGTGAACTCCGCCACCATCTGGGGACCGGACACGAAGGCCACCGCATCTGAGCTCATGACGACGAGGTCGGAGAGCCCGAGCAGGAGAGCCGGCCCGGAGACGACGGGTCCGGTCGCCACCGCGATCACCGGCACCTGCCCGCTACAACGCGAGATCGCGGCCGCCGCCAGGCCCCAGCCGTGCAACGCCGCGACGCCGTCGAGGACGTCGGCACCACTCGAGACCACGAAGAACACGAACGGGATCCCGAGGTGGCGCGCCTGGTCGGCCGCCTGGGCAAGCCTGACCCCGTCGGCATTGGTGATGGCGCCCCGACGCATCGTGCCGAGCGACCGGGCGATGACCGCATTGTGGCCGCCGATCCGCCCGACCACCGACGTGACGGCGCCGACGATCCCCTTGCCGACGTCGGGTGCATCGTCCACGCGGCTCGTGGTCGTCACTGGGGCCGAATGTAGACCACCTCCGGGCCGGGCAGACCGGGGCGGGCCCGCAGCGGCGACTCGTCTCGAAGTGATGCGGTCAGGACGGAGCGGGCAACGAAGGCGGGAACAACAATTAGAACAACAATTAGAGGTGGTTGGCCTCGGCCCGCCGCCAGGGCCCGGACCGGCCCCCGAACTTCTCCCACAGGGCCACGTGCTCGATGGTCATCGTGCGGTCGGACGACTTGCACATGTCGTAGATGGTGAGCGCGGCGACGGCGCACGCGGTCATGGCCTCCATTTCGACCCCGGTGCGGTCGACCGTCTCGACCTGGGCCTCCACCTCGACGTAGTCGTCTCCGATGGAGAAATTCACCCCGATGGAACCCACCAGGACGGGGTGGCACATCGGGATCAGCTCGGCCGTGCGTTTCGCCGCCTGAATGCCGGCGATCCGGGCGGCCGCCAGCACATCGCCCTTGGTGATGGCGTTGTTGGCCACCTTGGTGGTCGTCTCGGGCAGCATCGAGACCCGGCAGCGAGCCAGGGCCCGGCGGTGCGTGGGTTCGCGGGGTGTGACGTCGACCATGCGGGCACCGCCCAGCGGGTCGAGATTGGCCAGCATGCGGTCGGACACAGCCACGGAGTCTACGACCTGGCACGACTCGCGACCGACGCCCAAGGACCCGCGCGCCCGATACACTTGGCAGTCTCAGGTAGTGAGTGCCAACGAGCGCCCCGCGGAGGAGCCCATGCCGACATACGAATACGCATGCACGGCGTGTGGGCACCGGCTCGAGGCCGTCCAGAGCTTCACGGACGACCCGCTGGCCGAATGCCCGGAATGCGGCTCTCCCCTGCGCAAGGTCTACGGCAACGTGGGCATCGTCTTGAAGGGCAGCGGGTTCTACAAGACCGACTCGCGGGCTGCCTCGGGTGGCAACGGCGCGGGGAACAAGAGCCCGGAGAAGTCCACCGGCGACACCGCCGGCGGGGACTCGACACCCTCGAAGGAGAGCCCGGCAGCCGCCAGCAACGGCTCGGGCGCCGACTCCAAGCCAGCCGCCACCACCGCCAGCTGAGGGTCAGTCGCCGCTCAGCGCCATGTCGGCAATGGCCAGGGTCTGGCCGGCGGCCACGCCCGGGAGCCAGCGCAGGTCGTCACCGATCTCGACGACCGACTGCAGCATGCGCTGCAGCGTCGAGGCGACCGTCACCTCCCGCACCGGCTGTGCGAGCATCCCTCCCTCGATCTTCAAACCCTCGGCCCCCACGGAGAAATCGCCGCTCACGGGGTTGACGCCCGAATGGACGCCCGTGATCGACTGCACGTAGAGCCCGTCTCCGACGGCGCCCAGAATGCCGTCGTGCCCCTTCGTGCCGGGGGCGAGGACCAGGGCGCGGCATCCGGCCGAAGGTGTCCCGGCGAATCCGCCCCGCACCGCCGACCCGGTGGAGGCCGTACCGGCGCGGCGGGCCGACACCGTGTCGAACACGAACATCCGCAGCACGCCCTCGGAGATGAGGACGTTGCGCCGGCAGGCCAGCCCCTCGCCGTCGTGTGAGGTCGCCCCGAAGGCGCGGGGGTCGGTCGGGTCGTCGACCAGCGTCACCCCGCCGACGGCGACGGACTCGCCGATACGCCCGGCGAAGAGGGAGCGGCCCTTCACCACCGCCTCCCCCGACAGCGCGCTCGGCCACCACCGAGAGCAGGGTGGAGACCACCCGCGGGTCGAACACCACGGTGCAGTGCGCGGACTGCGCCTTCTGGGCGCCGAGCATCCGGGTCGCCCGTGCGACGGCTTCGTCCATCGCCTCGTCGGGCACGAGGTCACCGGGAGCCCGGCCGATGCTGAACCCGGTGCCCGTCTGGGTGTCGGCACCCACCCCCGCCATCGCGTCCACGGACAGATAGGCGTTGGTGCGGCGCCGGAACGACGAGATGCCCGTCGTCGAGACGAGTGCCACCTCCACCCGGCTGTCCGAGTAGTCGGCCGACGAGACCTGCCGTACCCGGGGGTCGGCGGCCCGTGTCGCCCGCTCCAGATCGAGCGCCAGCGCGACCTTCTTCTCGATGGGCGTCGACGCGACGCCGTCGTCCCACAGGTCGAGCTCCGCGGCGGGCACGCCGTCCGGTTCGGCCAGGACGACGTCGGGGTCGGGTGTGGCGAATCGGGCGTTGTCGCGGGCGTCGGCCAGCGTGGCGGCGATGACGTCCGGGTCGAGCGACCCGGCCCACGCGAAGCCGACCTGGGAGCCCGCGCCGCCGGGCCCGTCGACGAGGACCCGAATCCCGACGCCGGAGGAATCCGCCGAAGTGAGCGACTCGACCTCGCCGTCGTAGGCCCGCACCTCGGTGTCGGTCCCGCGCGTCACGTAGACCTCCATGCCCTCGCCGGCACGCGCCCGCCCGACGACCCCGAGCGCGAGGTCGTGCAGATCGCTCACGCCGTCCCTCCGAGTGTCACGCCGGTGATGCGCAGGGTGGCCTGCCCGCAGCCGACCGGGACGCTTTGCCCGTCCTTGCCGCAGGTGCCCGGCGTCATGTCGAAGTCCGTGGCCACCGCGTCGATCCGCCGCAACACCTCGGGGCCGTTCCCGATGAGGTTGGCGTCGCGGAGGGGCTCGGTAATGCGCCCGCCCTCAATCAGATAGGCCTCGGTGGTGCCGAAGACGAAGTCGCCCGAGGCGGTGTTGACCTGGCCGCCGCCAAGCTTCTTGACGTAGATGCCCGTGGGCGTCTGGGCGATGATCTCGCCAGGGTCCTCGGTGCCGGCGAGCAGGTAGGTGTTCGTCATACGCACCATGGGGAGGTGCTGGTAGCTCTGCCGGCGCCCGTTACCAGACGACTTCCGCCCCTCCTTGCGCGCCCGCAACCAGTCCCACATGTAGTCGGTCAGGATCCCGTTCTCGATCAGCACGTTGCGGCCGGGAGGGTTCCCTTCGTCGTCCACCGCGAAGTTGCCCCACTCCCCCAGGACGGTCCCGTCGTCGACGAGCGTGACCAGAGGGCTGGCAACGAGCTCACCCACCCGGCCCGTGTAGACGGACGCGTCCTTGATGATGTGGTCGGCCTCGAGCCCGTGCCCACAGGCCTCGTGGAACAGGATGCCGCCGCTGCCACCGGCCAGCACGACGGGCACCTCGCCCGACGGCGCCGGGCGGGCCGACAACTTCACGAGCGCGGGCGGCGGCCCGCTGCGCGAGGTCCTCGACGCGGTTGCGCTCGAAGATCTCGTAGCCTTCCGTGCGCGCCAGCGACTCGTAGCCCGTCTGCATGCCGGTGTCGCCGTTGGCGACACAGGACACGCTGAAGCGGGTGCGGATCTGGTCGTCCTGGGCCAACAGGCCCTCGGAGTTGGCGATCAGGACGCGGCGCCGGCTGTCCCCACAGCCCACCTGGACCTGGGTGATGGCGCCGCCGGCGGCGCGCGCCGCCTCGTCCGCCCGGGTCAGCAACTCGAGCTTGCGCGCCTTGTCCACCGATTCGGGCGGCGTGCGCTCCCCCCGTCCGTGCCCCGACAGCGGACCGAGCGCAACGGTGCGCACCCCGGTGCCGCCCTCGCGGGCCACGGCCGCCGCGGCCCGGGCGGCGGCCGCCAATCCCGGCTCGCTCAGGTCGGCGGTGTGGGCGAAGCCCGTGGTCTCGCCGATGACGACGCGGATCCCCGCGCCACGCGACCGCCCGGACGAGAGCTCCTCCACCCGGCGGTCGTCCAGCATCGCGCTGGCCGACATGGCGTCCTCCGCGAACACCTCTGCCATGTCCCCGCCCCCCTCCAACGCGGTGGACAGCACACGTTCGAGCACGTCAGGGTCGATGATGGCGGTGTCAGTCACGGCGGTATCGTAATCGTCGTGCCCGCCGACCCATCCCCCACCGCCACCGCGGCCGGGCACGGGCCGCACACCGGCTTGAGCGCCCAGCTGGAGTTGACGGTGGGCGAGGAGGACACGGCGGAGCAATTCCGGTCCGGCGACGTCCCGGTGCTCGCGACGCCCCGCCTGATCGCGCTGTGCGAGGAGGCCACCTGCCGCGCCACCGACGGGCATCTGGCCGGGTCGCAGGCCAGTGTGGCCACCCGGGTGCAGTTCGACCACCTGGCACCGGTCGCGGTGGGGTCCGTCGTGCTGGCCGAGGCGACCCTCGTCAAGGTCGAAGGCCGCCGCCTGATCTTCACCGTGTCCGCCGCCCGGCTCGAGGGCGACGGCGGCGGACTGGTGGGTGCGGGCCGCGTCACGCGGGTCGTGGTCGAGCGAGCCGCGTTCCTGGCCAAGGCGGGCGCCGCCGAGAAACGCTGAACGCGACCCCGCGCGTCGTAGGCGAGCGGCTCCTCGCCGGGATGGGACCGGTCGTGGCATCGTTCGCCACGTTCGGCCTCTTCTGGGGCAGCTGGGCCGTGATGCTGTTCAACATCCAGCGCGCCTTCTCGCTCAACGACGCCCAGCTGGGCGTGCTCCTCGCGGTCGCGATCGCGGTGGCCGGCGCGTCGAGCGCGGTCATGGCGCACCTGGCCGACCGGGTCGGAGCCCGCCGGCTCCTGTGGATCGCGCTATTCGCCTGGTCGGCCCTCCTGTGTGTCCTCGCGCTCACCCAGGACCGGTGGTCGTTCGCAGCCGTGCTGGTCCTGGTGGAGATCGCCGGGGGCTCCATCGACACCGCCATGAACGCCGAGGCGTCCCACCGGCTCGTCGGCAACCCCTCGGCGTTGGTGCGCCTCCACGCGCTCTTCAATATGGGCGCGCTCACCGGCGCGGCCGTCGCCGCGCTCGTCATCCACGCCGGCGTGTCCTGGCGCTGGATCTGGCCCGCCATCGCGCTGGTGGCCCTTGCGGTTGGCGTGTGGACCCTCGTCACCGACCAGGGCACCGCCCTCGCCGACTCCGCCACCGGCGGGCCGGCGCCCCCGACGAGGGCCCACCCGATCCGGCGCCTGCGCCGGGACGGGCTGCTGCTCCTCCTGGTCGTGTTCGCCCTGGCCGAGGTGACCGAGGGGGGCGTGGACACCTGGGGGGTGCTCTATCTGCGCAACCACCTGGCCACCGGCGTCCTGCTCGGGGCCGGGGCCTACGTCGTCGGGCAATTGGTGGCCGTCACCACCCGGGGCGCCGGCGGGTCCCTGGTCGGCCGCATGTCCACCCGGCACGCGCTGATCACCGGCGGTTGCGTCGCGGGCGCCGGCATCCTGCTCGAATCACTCTCGCCGCTCTCCGGCCTGGCGGCGCTCGGCCTCGCCCTCGGCGCGGGCGGCGCCTCACTGTTCTGGCCGCTCGTCATGAGCACGGTCAGCCGGATGGCGAGCCAGCTGGTCAGCGCCGTCGGAGCCTTCACCGCCGCCGGCTACGTGGGCTGGGTGGCCGGGGCGCCGATCGTCGGCTGGGTCTCGCAGTCCCTCGGCCCGGCCCGCGGGCTCCAGGTCCTGGCCCTGGCCTCGTTCGGGGTTGCCGGGTGCACCGTGTTGATGAAGGAGCGCACGGTCCGAGAAGATGCCAACGGGTAGCCTTGGGCGACCGCCATGATCCTGCAAAGCATCGAGACGCCCGCCGATGTCAAGAGCCTGAACCCGGAAGAGCTCGCCACATTGTGCGAGGAGATCAGGGCCTTCATCGTCGACACGGTGACGACGACCGGCGGCCATCTCGGCTCGAACCTCGGCGCGGTGGAGCTCACCCTCGCCCTGCACCGCGTCTTCGACTCGCCCCGCGACGTCATCTTGTGGGACACCGGTCACCAGGCCTATGTGCACAAGCTCCTCACAGGTCGGCGCTACGGCTTCAAGAACCTCAAGCAGGCCGGCGGTATGTCGGGCTATCCGAACCGGGCCGAGTCCGAACACGACTGGATCGAGAACAGCCACGCGTCGACGGCCCTCTCCTACGCCCACGGGATCGCCAGCGGGTTCTCCGTGCGGGGCATCGAAGGCGAGCGCAAGGTGGTCGCGGTCGTCGGCGACGGCGCGCTCACTGGTGGCATGGCCTACGAGGCGCTCAACAACCTCGGCCACTCGCACCGCCCGGTGGTGATCGTGCTGAACGACAACGGCCGCTCGTACGCCCCCACGGTGTCGCAGCTCTCGCAGAGCCTCACCACGCTGCGGCTCAATCCCACCTACACCGCGGCACGGGAACGCCTCCGCCTGCGCCTCCGCGAGTTGCCGGCGTTCGGCGAGCTGGCCTACTCGAGCGTCCATTCGCTGACGAGCGCGCTGCGCGAGATGGTGGCGCCGCACACGTTCTTCGAGGCGCTGGGCGTGCGCTACGCCGGCCCGATCGACGGCCACGACATCGAGCACATGGAGCAGGCGTTCACCCACGCCGCCGAGTGGGACGGCCCCATCGTCGTCCACGTGCTGACCCAGAAGGGCCGTGGCTACGCACCGGCGGAAGAGGACGAGATCCAGCGCCTGCACGACGTCAAGGCGACCACGCCGATCACGCTCGAGAACGCCGTCGGCAGCTCGGCCGGCCTGGCCGTCGGGGGCTCCGCCGGATCCGACAGCGGTGGCATCGATCCGCCTGGATCGTTGCCCGCGGCGATCGACCAGCTGCCCCCGCGCGCCGCGACCTACACCGACGCCTTCTCCCGGGCGCTGCAGGCGGCGGCCGAGGAGGATCCTCGCGTCGTGGCGCTCACCGCGGCCATGCCGGGGCCGACGGGGCTCCTGGCCTTCCAGGCCCGTTTCCCGGACCGCTTCTACGACGTCGGCATCGCCGAGCAGCACGCGGTCACCTCGGCGGCCGGAATGGCCATGGCGGGCCTGCGCCCCGTCGTGGCCGTCTACTCCACCTTCTGGTCCCGCGCCTTCGACCAGGCCAACCTCGACGTGGGACTCCACGGCTGCCCCGTGGTCTTCGTACTCGATCGCGCCGGCATCACGGGTGACGACGGGCCGAGCCACCACGGCATCCTCGACCTGGCCCAGGCGCTGTCGATCCCCGGCATGACGGTCTTCGCGCCATCGTCGGCGGAAGAGGTGGGGCCGATGCTGCGGACCGCCATCGAGCTCCCCGGACCGTCCACCATCCGCGTGCCCAAGAGCGCGCCGCGCCACGTCGACCCCGGCGAGGTGGGCTGCGGGCTCCAGGCGCGCCAGCTCCGCGCCGGCGACGGGTCGGTCTGCCTCCTCGGCGTGGGCAAGACGGTCGCCGCCTGCCTGCACGCCGCGGACGAGCTGGCGGGCGAGGGGATCGACGCCACGGTGTGGGACGTGCGTGTGGTCTCGCCCGCTGACGCGGGCATGCTCGCCGATGCCGCGCGCCACCGGCTCGTGGTCACGGCGGAGGACGGCGTCCGCCACGGCGGGGCCGGTGCCTTCCTCCTCGATGCGATGGCGGCGCAGGTCGAGTCGGCCGGCCTTCGCTCCCCCGCGACGCGCGTCCTCGGCGTCCCGCGCCAGTTCCTCGCCCAGGGCAGGGCGGACGACATCCTGGCCAGCCTCGGCCTCGACGGCACCGGCATCGCGGAGAGCGTCCGCCGGGTCCCTCTCGAAGTCCCCGCCGAGCCGCCCCTCTGACCCATCAGCCGGGCCCTCCGACGGCGTCGGGCGTGTTGACCCGCCGGGCCGGCCGCGCCCACAGGTCCCGGAGGTGCACCCTCCCTCCGGAGCGGAGCACCGCCCGGCGGTAGATCCCCGCCGCCAGCCGAGCCATCGCGACGGTCCCCGCGATGCTGATCAGCACCGACGCCATGAACTGCCACCAGGTCACCTGCCCCAACCCGACGAGGACCGGCATTTCGAACGGCGCCGTCGGCGGCAGGTAGGCCAGAACCTTGAACAAGAGGCTCGGGTCGCCCGAGCTGGCCGTGGTGATGGCCAGGACGTAGCCGAGGAGGATCGGCAGGGTGAGCGGCAGGACCAGCGTCTGCACCTGGTCCTGGCGCTCCGCCATGGAGCCGGCGGCGGCGTAGACCCAGCAGTAGAAGGCGTAGCCGAGCACGAGCCACAGCAGCTGGCTGAGGAGCACCAGCGGGGCCGAGCCGTGCAAGAGGTCGGAGCCAACCGCCGCGCCGAGCACGAGCGCCACGGCGACGATGAGCGAGGCCTGGCCCAGCGCGACCAGGCCGATGCCCAGGACCTTGCCCCCCAGGAGCTGAATGGGCCGCACCGTGGCGAGCAGGACCTCGACGACCCGGCTCGCCTTCTCCTGCATGACGCCCATCAGGATCCAGGTGTTGTACTGCGTCAGCATGAGGAAGAGCAGGACGATGCCGATGACGTCGGTGCTCTTCGCCGCCCCGTGCGCGGTGCCCGGCTGCAGGCTGTGCACCGGGACCGGTCGCGCATGCGCCACGTGCCCGATCTGCGCGGCAGAAACACCGGCGGACTGATAGGCACGCAGGATCCCCAGTTCCGCCGCCAGCGTGTGCACGAGCCCGGCGGTGGTCGATGTGTCGTTCCCGGCGATCGCCTGGTCCACGACGATCCGTTGACCGCTGATGACCGCGACGTCGAGCTTGCCCGAGCGGAGTGCGTTCTCGGCTGTCGCGGCATCGGGCTCGTCGGTGATCCGGACCGCGGTGCCGCTCTGCCTCCCGCTCGCCGCGACGACCTGCGTGAGGAGCGGGCCCGTCGCACCGACCACCCCGACCCGTTGCGACGGAGAGGGAGCGCTGCTGTGGATCTTCGGGATCACGATGGCGGCGGCGACGCCGAGCAGGATGACGAGCGTCCCCACGCGGAAGATGCGCCCCCGCACCCGCTCGCGGATCTCGCGCTGCGCGACAAGGCCGACGTCGCCGAGGGAAGCACCGGCGTTGGCCCACCGCCACCGGCCACGGGCGGCCCGGTCCGCTCCGCCGCCGGGGTCCCGACGACGCCGACCCCGCAGCCACAGCCGGGCAGCCAGCACCACCGCCGCGACGACGAGGACGACTACGAACTTCATGCCAGCGCCTCCCGGAAGACCTCGGACAGGCGCCGGCGCTCGAACGAGAACTGCGTGACCCTCCCGGCTGCCATGGCGGCCCGCAGGACCACGTCGGAGTCGACGGAGTCCTCGAGCAGGAGCCGGACCGCCCAGGCGTCGACCTCCGAGACCGTCACGCCGGGAAGGCCGCGCGCCCAATCGGCACGGCGGTCACCTTCGACCCGGACCGCCAGGCGCCGCCCGCCCCTGGCCGCGAGCTCGTCCACAGCGCCGGCAACCACCAGGCGGCCGTGGTCGATGATCGTCACCTGCTCGCAGAGGTTCTCGACCAGATCGAGCTGATGGCTCGAGAAGAGCACGCAGCAGCCGGCCTGCGCCCGCTCGACGAGCACCTGCCCGATCGCGTCGATGCCGACGGGGTCGAGGCCGGCCAGCGGTTCGTCCAGGACCAGCAGTTCCGGGTCGTGCGCGAGCGCCGCCGCCAGCTGCACGCGCTGCTGGTTACCGTGCGAGAGCGCCTCGACCTTGCTCCCGATCGGTCCGCGATGTCGAGTCGCTCCAGCCACGTCCATGCGGACCGGGCGGCCCGGGCGGGGTCGAGGCCGTGCAGGCGACCGAGGTACTCGATCTGCTCGCCGACGAGCATGCCGGGGTACAGCCCGCGCTCTTCGGGCATGTAGCCGAACCGCCGGCGCTCGGCCTGGCCGACCGGCCTACCGTTCCACCGCACGATGCCCGCATTGAGGTCGATCAACCCGAAGATGGCCCGCATCGTCGTGGTCTTGCCGGCGCCGTTCGGGCCGAGAAAGCCCACGACGTGCCCGGCGGGCACGTCGAACGTCAGATCGTCGAGGGCGGTGATGGACCCGAATGTGCGACGCAACCCCTCAATCTCCAACAGGCCGCCCACCGGCTCAGGCTATGCGAGGCGCATCCGCGCAACGGGGCGCTCGTCCCCGGTCGCCGGCGCCTCCCGTTTCGCTAGGCCAGGTTCGCGCCGTTCTGGCGCACGAAGTCGTTGACGGCGTAGTACGCCTCGATCGACTCGCCGGCGTCGCCCCAAAAGCCTTCTTGGACGTCGTGGGCCATCTGGCCCTTCCCGACGTAGTGGTTGTTCACATCGGTGATCTCGAGCTCCCCGCGACCGGAGGGGACGAGGTCGCCGATGATGTCGAACACTCCCGCCTCGAAGCAGTAGATGCCGGTGACGCAGTACTCGGAGGCGGGCTGTTCGGGTTTCTCCTCGATGTGGACCACCCGCCCATCGTCACCGAAGACCGGCACGCCGAGGTGGCGCAGGTGTTCGGGCTCTCCAACCTTCGAGAGGAGGATGCGGGCCCCGACGGGATCGGCGCAGAAGGCGTCGACCATCGGCCGGATGGAGCGCTCGACGATGTTGTCGGCGAGCATGACGAGCACGGGTTCGCCTTCGGCGAAGTGCGCCGCCAGGCCGAGGGCCTCCGCGATGCCCCCCGCCTTCTCCTGGTACGCGTAGGAGAGTTGGTCGATGCCGTACTCGTGCCCGTTGCCGAGCAGCCGCAGGAACTCACCGGCGTGCGTGCCGCCGGTGACCAGCATGATCTCGTCGATGCCACTCGCCACGACCGCTTCGATGCCCCAAGCGATCATCGGACGATCGAAGATCGGCAGCAGGTGCTTGTTCGTGATGCGCGTCAAGGGGTACAGACGCGAACCGGTGCCCCCCGCGAGGATGACACCCTTCACGACCGCGTCCCGGCCGCCGGCAGTTTTCGCATGGCGCGTTTCTAGTCGAACGTGAGGACGCCCCGCGCCACGCGCCCGGCGTGCATCTCGTCGACCACCTCATCGAACCGGTCCAGGGGGCGGGTCAGCGACACCAGCTCGTCGAGCATGAGGAGCCCGGCCTGGTAGAGGTCCACCATCAGCGGGATGTCGTGGTGCGGACGGGCCGAGCCGTAGCGGCAGCCGAGCAGGCCCCGGTCGACGTAGGCGAGCGCGTTCACGTCCACCGGCACCTCGGTGCCCCTGGGCGGGATGCCGATGGCCACTGCGTTGCCGCCCCAATCGAGGCAGTCCAGTGCGCTGCGCAGGACCGCGGGATGGCCGACGCAATCGAAGGCCCACGTGACCCCGCCGAGTGGGAAGAGGGCCCCGGCGGCGGACTCCCGATTGGCGGGCACCAGGGCGCGCACGGCCGCGGCGGCATCGCCCGCGGTGGCGTCCACGAAGTGCGTGGCGCCGAACTGCCGCCCGAGCCTCTCCTTGGTGGCCACCGTGTCGACCGCCACGATTTTGGTGGCTCCGGCGATGCGCAGACCCTGGATCACGTTGAGCCCGACACCGCCCACACCGAAGACGGCCGCGGTGTCACCCGGTCGCACCTTGGCCCGGTTCAGCACGGCGCCGACGCCGGTGAGCACGCCGCACGCGATGAGACAGGCGGACGACAGCGGGATCTCCTGGGGGATGCGCACCGCCTGGACCTCGCTGACGACGGTCACCTCCGAAAAGACCGACGCGGCGGCGAAGTTGGAGGCGGGCTCCCCCTTGAAGGTGAACGGCGTGGCGATGTTCCCCAGCGAGCTCTTGCACCACGTCGGGTGCCCCGTGCTGCAGGCGCGGCAGGCGCCGCAGCTGGCCAGGGTCGCGATCACCACGTGGTCGCCCGGCTTCACGGAGCGCACGGCGTCCCCGACGGCCTCGACCACACCCGCACCCTCGTGGCCGAGCACGGCCGGCGCGGGGAACGGGATCGTCCCGTCGATCACCGACAGGTCCGAATGGCAGACGCCCGCCGCCGCCATGCGCACCTGCACCTCGTTGGGCCCGGGACCCCGTACCTCCAGCGCATCGGTGACCTCGACCCCCTCTCCCGTGTAGACGATGCCTCGCACTGACTTGCTCCTCTCGTTGGTCACGACCCATTGGTGATGATGCGGTCCTCGGCCTCGGCATGGCGCCGGCGCAATTCGCGCTTGAGCACCTTCCCGCTCGCGTTCAGGGGGAGGGCGTCGACCAGGACGACGCTGCGGGGGACTTTGTAGTTGGCCATGGCGGCTCGTGACCAGCTGAGGATGGCACGCCCGAGGGCCTCGGGGTCGACGTCGTCGACGGCGGCGCCGGCCGGGACGACATAGGCGCAACCCACCTCCCCCATGCGTTCGTCGGGAACGCCGACGACCGCCACCTGGGCGACGGCTTCGTGGCCACGGAGGATGGCCTCGATCTCCGCCGGGTAGGCGTTGAAACCGCCCACGACGTACATGTCCTTGACCCGGTCCGTGATCGTCAGATTGCCCGCGGTGTCCATCACCCCGACGTCACCGGTGTGTAGCCAGCCGTCGGCGTCGATCGCCTCGGCGGTCGCAGCCTCGTTGCCCCAGTAGCCCGGCATCACCGTGTAGCCGCGCACGACGATTTCGCCCGGCTCGCCCGCCGGGACCTCCGTGCCCCCTGCCACCACGCGCACCTCGAGGTCGGGGATGGCACGCCCAGACGTGCCGGCGACGATCGCGGGCGGATCGTTGCGCCGGCACATCGTCACCGTCCCGCAGGACTCGGTCAGGCCATAGGCGGTCAGGACCGTGCCGAACCCCAGCTCGTCGCGCATCGCCTGCACGAGCTCGACGGGCACCACCGCCGCGCCGGTCACGCCCAGACGGAGCGACGACAGGTCGTACTCCTCTCGCCGAGGGTCGGCGAGGAGCGTCTGGTACAGCGTGGGTGGGCCCGGCAGCACCGTGATGCGCTCGGCGGCGATGCGCTCCATGACGGCGGTTGCGTCGAACACCGGCTCGGGCACCACGGTGGCGCCGGCCATCAGGCAGGCCAGGATGCCCGCCTTGTACCCGAAGGTGTGGAAGAAGGGGTTCACGACGAGATAGCGGTCGCCGGCCGCCAGCCCCACGATGGACGACCACGTCCCGAAGGTGCGCAGCGTCTGCGCGTGCGTCGCCGCCGCGCCCTTGGGGTGGCCGGTCGTGCCGGAGGTGAAGATGAGGTCGGAGACGTCGCCGGGCTGCACAGCCGCGGCTCGGGCCGCGGTCACGGAGGGCTCGACCCGGTCGCCCGCGGCGAGGTATTCGTGCAACGCGACGACCGGCACCCCGGCACACTCCCCGGTGGCCTTCCCGGCGTCGTCGCGCAACAAGACGATGCGGCCCAGCCCGCCGGTGTCCTCCCCAGCCAGCATCGCCGGATAGTCGGCGCCGAGGAACCCGCGCACCGTCAGGAGGGTCGTCGCACCCGAGTCCCGGATGATGTAGGCCCCCTCGCCGCCCTTGAAGCGCGTGTTCAACGGCACCAGCACCGCGCCGGCCCGCAACAGGCCCAGCGCCGCGAGCATCCACTCGGCGCAGTTGGGCGCCCACACGGCGACGCGGTCGCCCGCCGCGACACCGGCCGCGACGAAGCCGCGCGCATAGCGGTCGACCTCCGGGGCCAACTGCGCGTAGGTCAGGCAACGCTCGCTGTCGACCAACGCCTCGGTCGCTCCGTGCCGGACCGCCCCGTCCTCCACCAGCCGCGGCACCGTTCCCCAGATCACGTCGGCACGCGGGTCCTCCTGCTCCGGTGGCGCCCCACCGATCCCTGCGCCGCTCACGGGTGCTGACTGCTCACGGAGATCACCTCTCCGGACATGTAGGACGAGTAGTCGCTCGCCAGGAAGACGATGACGTTTGCCACCTCCCACGTCTCGGCCCCGCGCCCGAAGAGCTCACGGCGTCGCAGCACGGCCAGGTCCTCGTCCGGGATGGCTCGGTTCAAGAACGGGTGCTCGGCCAGACTCGGGGACACTGCGTTCACCCTCACCCCGAAGGGCGCCGCCTCGGCGGCCGCGCAGCGCGTCAACGCCATCACCCCCGCCTTGGCCGCCGCGTAGTGCGCCTGGCCCGGTTGGGCCCGCCACCCGAGCACCGAGGCGTTGTTCACGACGACGCCGTGCCGCTGCGGCAGCATCCGGGACAGGGCAGCCCGGGTGCAGCGGAAGGTCCCCGTCAAGGTGATGTCGAGCACGCTCGACCACTGCTCGTCGGTCATGTCCACCAGGGGCACGGTGCCGCCGAGACCGGCATTGTGCACCGCCACGTCGATGCGGCCGAAGCGCACGGCCGCCCCGTCGTAGAGGGAGCCCACTTGCGCCTCGTTGCGCACGTCGCACGCCAGCGCATGCACCCGATCGGCACCGTCGGCGCCCGCCTCGGCCGCCAACTGCTCGGCCGTCTCGGCCAGGCGCCGCTCGTGCGCATCGGAGACCACGACCGCGGCACCCTCGTGCAGACAGCGCCGCGCCGTCGCGGACCCGATGCCCGTCCCGGCGGCGGCGGTCACGACGACCACCTTCCCCTCCAGGAGTCCGTGGCCGCCCGGGGGCGGTGGTGGGGGCGGCGGGTCGAACGGCGCGTCCAGGCTCGTGCTCACGCCGCCCCTTTCGGCTCCGGTGGGAGCCCGAGCACCCGCTCGCCGATGATGTTGCGCTGAATCTGGTTCGACCCGCCGTAAATGGTCTCCGAGCGCGCGAAGAGAAAGGAGCGCTGGAGGTCCCCCAGCCCGTAGCCGCCGTTCTCGGGCAGCGGCTCCCCCCCGAGCACGGTTGCCGCCGGGCCCAGCACGCCCATGGCCAGTTCGCCGAGCCGGCGGTGCCAGCTGCCCCAGAAGAGCTTGGCGATGGAGGCTTCGGGCGGCGCCGCCGGACCGTCCACGCCCGAAAGACTGCGCAACGTGTTGTAGCGCATGATGGTCAGCTCGATGTGGGCCTGGGCCAGTCGCTGGCGCAGTACCGGGTCGCGCGACTTCCCGTTCGTCACGGCCAGCGCCACGATCCGGTCGAGCTCGCGCCGGAAGCCCAGCTGGTGGCCGAGCAGCGCCACGCCGCGCTCGAAGGCCAGCGTGGCGAGTGCGACGCGCCATCCCTCGCCGACGCCGCCCACCACGTTCTCGGCGTGCGTGCGGGCACCGTCGAAGAACACTTCGTTGAACTCGCTGGTCCGTGTCAGCTGGGTGATCGGGCGCACCTCGACCCCCGGCTGGTCCATCGGCACGAGCAGGTACGACAGCCCCCGGTGCCTCGCCGCGGTGGGGTCGGTCCTGCACACGACGAAGCACCAGTCCGCCTGATGGGCCAGCGAGGTCCACACTTTCTGGCCCGTGACCACCCACTCGTCGCCGTCGCGCACGGCACGGGTCTTGACGTTGGCCAGGTCGCTCCCCGCGTCGGGCTCCGAGTACCCCTGGCACCACAGCTCGGCGCCCGACCGGATGGGCGGGAGGAACCGGGCCTGCTGCGCGGGCGTGCCGTAGTGAATGAGGGTCGGCCCGAGCAGGCCCTCGCCCATGACGTTGACCCGCCCGGGCGCCGCCGCGCGGGCGCACTCCTCGTTGAAGATGACCTGTTCGGTGATGGATGCCCCTCGGCCGCCATGCTCGACCGGCCAGCCGAGGCCGGTCCAGCCGCCCTCGGCGAGGACCCTCTCCCAACGCCGGCGGGCCTCGAAGCCGAAGGTCTCATCGCCCGAGCCCCCGCGTCCGCCCAGCTCGGCGAACTCGCCCACCAGGTGCTCTTTGAGGAAGCAGCGGACCTCGTGGCGGAACGCCACGTCCTCGGGGCGGTCTCGCAGATCCATCGCCCGAGGAGCGTAGCCAAGGCAACGGACCCGATCTGACGGGGCGTCAGATACCCGCGGGGTGCGGGCCGCCGACGGCTGGAATACTCGAGTCCGCATCGCAGCGTCGCTGGCGCAGAAGGGAGGGTGCCGTGCCGTACTCCGAGGGGCGGGTGGTCCACGACGCCGACGCCCACATCATGGAGACGCCGACCTGGCTGCGGGACCACGCCGAGGCCGCCTTCAGGGACCGGCTCCCCGTGCTGCGCTACCCGGGCGGGAACGAATTGCGCCAGACGGGTGATCCCGTGGCCCAACAGCGCGACCTGATCGCCGCCTTCGACGCGTTGGCGGCGCGTCACGCCTCGGCCGAATACCGGTCCGACGAAGAGGCCGAGATCATGGCGCGCAAGAACTTCGCCGCCACGGGGTCCTTCATCGCCGAGGACCGGCCCCGCGCCCTGGACCTCCTCGGCTTCTCGAGCCAGCTCGTCTTCAACACGTTCCACAACGGCCGGCTGCACGACCTGGAGCATGCCGGCGACCTCGACCTGGCCTATGCCGCGGCCCGCGCCCACAACCGGGGCATGCTCGAGTTCTGCTCCGTCGACCGCCGCCTGCTGCCGTCCCTCTACGTCCCCCTGGCCGACCCCGAGCGCGCCGAGACGGCCGCGCGCGACGCGCTCGACGAGGGTGCGGCCGCGCTGCTCGTCGCCTCGGGATGCCCGCCGGGATTCTCGCCCAGCCACACCGATCTCTTCGCGGTGTGGGCGCAGGCCGAGGAGGCGGGCATCCCCGTCGTATTCCATGTCGGCGGCACGGGCACCCTCATCGATCCGGGCTACTTCGTCAACGGCAAGCCGGTGCCGCCCGACTTCCACGGCGGCGAAGAGAACTTTCGCTCTGTCGACTACATGGGCATCCCCGTTCCCCCGGCCCAGACGCTGGCCACGCTGATCTTCGACGGGGTCCTCGAGCAGTTCCCCGGGCTGCACCTCGGCGTGATCGAGCAGGGTGCCATCTGGATGCCGTCGTGGCTGCGGCAGATGGAGTCCGCCTTCGACGCCTTCGTGCGTCACGAGGACCGGCTGCGGGCGCTGTCACTCCGCCCGAGCGACTTCGTGCACCGCCAGGTGCGCTTCACCCCCTACCCGACAGAGGACGTGGGGTGGATCGTCGCCCAGTCCGGGCCCGACCTCGTGATGTTCTCGTCCGACTACCCGCACGTCGAGGGCGGCCGCAAGCCGCTGGAGCGCTTCGAGGCCTCCCTCGGCGACGCCGACGACGACGTCCGCCGGCAGTTCTACGCCGATAATTTCCTCTTCCTCATGGGCAGCGCCGCTCACGCGGTGGCGGCCTGAAGCGAGCGCGCCGGCGAAATACCTCCGAAGGCGGACCGGTTGTACTGAGGGGGAGGAGAAAGGTTTGACGATGTTCACGCGCAAGTCCGACAAGGAGAACGAGACGGTCTTTGCCGTCACGAAGCCGGACGAGGAGTGGAAGCACGAGCTCACGCCGGAGCAGTACACGGTGTTGCGCCGAGCGGGTACCGAGCCCGCCTGGTCGGGCGAGCTGCTCCACATCGATGGCGCGGGAGTTTTCCACTGCGCCGGCTGTGATGCGGAGCTGTTCGACACCGACGCGAAATTCGACTCGGGATCGGGCTGGCCCAGTTTCGACCGCGCCCGCGCCGCCGGCACCATCATCGAGCGAAAGGACCGAAAGTTCGGAATGACGCGGACCGAGATCCTCTGCGCCCGGTGCGGCGGCCACCTGGGGCACGTGTTCACCGATGGACCCACCGACACCGGATTGCGCTATTGCGTCAACTCGCTCGCCCTCACCTACGAGCCTGACCCCGAGGGCGCAGCGGCGGACTGAGACGCGGCGAGCCGCCCCTCTACCGCGCCGAACAGCGCTTCGAGGCGCTCGGCCTCTCTGTCGAGGCCGAGCCGGCGCAACAACGTGCCGCCCAGCGCCAGCGCGCCGCAGATCTCGGCGACCTCGTCTCTCAGGAAGCCGACCGGCTGTCCCGACGGAGGCGCGCCCGCACTCGCAGCGGCAGCACTGCGCCCACCACCACGAGGACTGCTGTCGTCACTCCGGTCGCCGGATTGCCGACCACGCGCGCCATCACGGAGACGAGAACGGCGGTCGCCGGCCAGGCCGCCGTAGTGATCAGCCAGGGCGACACTCACGCCTCGACCGGCATCGCATCCGTCGCGGCCTCGCCCTCGGCGCCGTCACCCACCGTCGTGCCACGCCGTTCCACCTTGTGGACGTCGGCCGTGGCGAAACGCAGACTTGCGCCGACTTCGTCCGCCGTTATCTCGACCTTGGACCGGTGCTCCCCCTCCTCGGTCTCCCAGCTCCGCTGTTCCAGGCGGCCGGTCACGACAACCCGCATGCCCCTGGTGAGGCTCAGCGCGACGTTCTCCGCCAGGTCACGCCAGCAGATGACGTCGAAGAACGACGTGGATTCCTGCCACTCCTGGGTGGTCCGGTCCTGCCACCGGCGGTTGACCGCGACCCCGAGCTGGGCCGTTGCCTGTCCCTCCCGCGTGTAGCGGATCTCAGGCTCGCGGGTGAGGTTCCCTGTGATCGTGGTGCTGTTGGCCATCGCATGCCTCGCTTTCCTCGCGCCCCTCATTCGACGGGCGCGTCCCAGCGTGGGACAACCGCCTTGCCGCGAACCTTGCCGAAACCCTTGCCGGCTGCGAACCTGGGCCGGACGCTCAGGACCGGGGCTTCTGCCCCAGGACGCGCAGGATGAACGCGCCGAAGCGGCCCGGAGGCTTACGCCCTTGATGGTCGGCCGAGTGCCCGTAGCGCGCGCCGAAGACACCGCTGCCGCCGCCGGTCAGCCCGGCGGCCGGGAAGGTGTTGGGCTCCTCGTACTTGGGTACCTTGGACAACCGGCGCCGCGGCTTCCTGGGCTTGTCACCGGTGCTTCCCATTGCGCCAGTCTTGTCCAGATTGTCCCGCCGTCGCTCGCAGGCGCCCGCCGATCACGTAGAAGATGGCGCCGATCACGAGCGACCCTACGATGACGGATCGCACGATCGCCGTCTGGAGCGGGGTTGGTGCGCCGTTCGCGCTGATCTCGGCGAAAGCCGCCCCGACCACCAGCGCTGCGATGGCCACAGCACCACAGAGCAGCGATACCTGGCGCGGCCTGTTGCAGAAGAACCGTGACTGCGACCGGTCAGGCGTGGGCCCGGCTTGACCCGTCACCTGGCCCGCGCGTCGCGGCGCTCGGGACCCGCCCCTCGACGGCAACCCAATGGCACCCTGATGCCGCCAGGCGGGCAGTAGGTTGCCCGACGATGGGGGATTCGGCCGGGAGCCTCACACTCGAGACGGGTGCCGCCGAGACGAGCGACGTGCCGCCCGCACACCCGCCTGCCACTCGCAGCAGCCGCTGGGAGTTCTGGCGGTCGCCACCCGACCAGCCCCGCTGGGCCCGGCCGTCGCTCCTCATCGTCGCGGCGCTGGCAGCGCTCTCCTACGGCTGGGGAATCGGGGACGCGACCGTCGAGTCCTTCTACGGCGCCGCGGTGCGCAGCATGTCGCAGAGCTGGCACAACTTCTTCTTCGCCGCCTTCGACCCGTGGGGCACGGTCTCGGTCGACAAACTCCCGGGCGCCTTCTGGATCCAGGCGCTCTCCGTGAGGGTCTTCGGCTATCACACCTGGGCCGTCGTCCTGCCCCAGATGGTGGAGGGCGTGCTGACGGTACTGGTCCTCTACCGCACCGTGCGTCGCGTCGCCGGTCCCGCTGCCGGCCTCGCCGCGGCCGTCGCCCTGGCCGCCACGCCGGTCACGATCCTGCTCAACCGGGGCAACATCTCGGATTCGCTGCTGATACTGCTGCTCGTGCTCGCGGCAGATGCCACGACCCTGGCATTCACGACGGGCCGACTGCACTCCCTCGTCGTCGCGGGCGTCTGGGTCGGCCTCGCGTTCCAGGCCAAGATGCTGCAGGCCTGGTTGGTCCTCCCGGCGCTCTACCTCGCCTACGTCCTGGCCGCCCCGGTCGCCGACCTGGTACGCCGGCTCGCTCATGTCGCGGTCTCCGTCCTCGTCGTGGTCGTCGTCTCGCTGAGTTGGATGTCCGTCGTCACGCTCGTTCCGGCGCACGAGCGTCCCTACGTCGACGCAAGCTGCAACAACTCCGTGTTCAGCCAGGTGTTCCTCTACAACGGCGCCGACAGACTGACCGGCAACACCCTGGATCAGCCCGGGTGCAACCCGGCACCGGCCCCGGTGCGAGCGTCGCCCACGGTCCATGCGGCCACCGTGGCCGTGCCGCGCGGGCCGGGCCGGTTCCTCAACGGCGCCTTCGGACGCGACGGCGACTGGCTGCTCATACCCGCCACGGTGGCCCTGGTCAGCATCCTGGTGACACGCCGGCGCGCGCCCCGTACCGACGCGCTGCGTGCCGCTGCCGTCCTGTGGGCCGCCTGGTTGTTCCTGACCTGGAGCTTCTTTGCCTCGTCGCACTTCATCAATTCGTACTATCTCGCCGCGCTGGCGCCACCGATCGCCGCTCTGTGCGGCTTGGGGCTGGCACTAGCTTGGCAGCTGCGCGACCGTCGCAGCGCGCGCGCCGTCGTCGGCGGCACGGTCGTCGCGAGCACCGCGTACGAGCTCTACCTGCTGCCGTCCAACGCTGGGGTACGTCCGTGGATCCTCGTCACCACCCTGCTGCTTGCCGTGACCGCCGTCGCGGTCGCTGCCGTGTCGCTCTGGCCGCGGCGACCGTCGTGGACGGTGCACGCAGTCGTCGGCCTGTCCGCCGCCGCGCTCGTCGTCGGTTCCGTCTGGGCCTCGGCCACGGTGGTGGCGGCCCAGCTTGGCCCCTTCGACTCGCCCTACCAACCGGCCAGCATCTCGGCCCACGACCGGGCGGTCAACGCCGAGTCGGCCGCCATCGACGCGGGGCTCGTGCGTGCCGCGGCGCGCGTCGACCCGTCGGTGAGCGTCATCACCCTGGAGACCTCGTCGGGCTCGAGCGTGCCGATCCTCGCCACCGGCCACGAGTTCCTCCCTGTCGGGGGGTTCACGGGACGGGTGCCGACTCCCACCCTGGCCCGGTTCATCGATGACGTGTGGCGGGGCAAGGTGGCCGTGGTGCTGGCGGCCGTGTCACCGCGCACCCGCAATCCCGACCTGCTCTGGGCCATGGGCCACTGTCGCCGCCAGCCCTACCGCGGACCCGACAGCCACATAGCGGGGAGAACGATGGGTTTCTTCACCTGCTCGCCGGCGGACGCCTCGCGTTGAGCCTGGCCCCGGCTCGTGCACCGTTCGGCGCGATGGGCTGCTTGGGTGAGTTCAGACGTCGAGGAAGCGTCGGATGGCAATGGCAGAGCCGATAGAGCCGATCGCCATGCCCACGATGACGACGACCACGTTGGTGAGCAAGACCTCGGACCCCGTCATGTGCATGGCGGTGAAGATGTTGCTCGTGGTCCGACCGCTGCCCTCGTGGTTGATGAAGAGGTAGACGAAATAGACAACGACCGCCGCCAGCATGGACCCGACGAAACCCTGCAGGAGCCCCTCGGACATGAAGGGGACGCGGATGAACCAATTCGTGGCGCCCGACCAATTTCATCACCGACACCTCGCGCCGCCGGGCGAAGATGGCCATGCGGATGGTGTTGAGGATCAGCACGGCCGCTGACACGATCAAGACAATGGCAACCGCCAGGCAGACCCATTTCGAGACGTTGATCACCGTCTCCTCGTTCTTGATCGTCTGCTGGGGCTCGGTCACCGACAGGACCCCCGCGGTGCCACTGAAGGTGCGCACGACCTGGGCCGCGTCAGTCAGGGCAACGGGGGTGCACCAGTAGGAGGTGGGCATCTCGGCCTGTGTGGTGGCCTGGAAGACGTCGGAGGGGAGGAGGCGACGAGCCTCGGCGAAGTTACGCGCCTTGTTCCAGTAGGCACAGGGTTGCGTGACGTAGTTCAGCTGTGACAGCTGCGTGCCCACCGCCGCGATCTCCTGGGTGTTGGCGTCCGGCCGCAACCACACGGTCACCTGGGTGCCCCGCTCGAGGGTCCCGGTGGCGTTGGCCGACCCCTGGCGCAGGAGCAGGGCCGCTCCGACGAGGGACAGCGAGACGGCGACGGTCAAGATGGCGGCAATCGTCATGAGCCGGTTGCGCCACAGGTTCGACGCAGTCTCGCGAACCACGTAGTCGACGGAGACGGCCATGTCAGCCCATGCTCCCCGCGGCAACGTCGGCCGTCTGCTGCGCCACCGCTCCGTCGAACCCGTACACGCCGCGCGCCTGGTCGCGCACCATCACGCCGTTGCTCAATTCGATGACGCGCCGTCGCATCTTGTCCACGAGCACCTCGTCGTGCGTCGCGACCACGACGGTGGTTCCCGTCCGGTTGATGCGGTCGAGCAACTGCATGATGCCCTGGCTCGTCTGCGGGTCGAGGTTGCCGGTCGGCTCGTCGGCCAGCAAGATGAGGGGCCGGTTGACGAACGCACGTGCCACGGCGACGCGCTGCTGCTCGCCGCCCGAGAGCTCGTTCGGCAGGTTGTCCCTCTTGTTGGCCAGTCCGACCAGATCCAGCACCTGCGGTACCTGGTTCGCCACGACGTGGCGGGGGCGGCCGATGACCTCGAGCGCGAAGGCGACGTTCTCGAACACCGTCTTGTTCGGCAGGAGCCGGAAGTCCTGGAAGACGCAGCCGATGTTGCGGCGCAGGTAGGGCACGCGCCACTTGGGCAATTCAACGATGTTGCGCCCCGCCTCGAGGATCTCGCCGGTGTCGGGCAGCTCCTCTCGCAGGAGCAACCGGATGAAGGTGGTCTTGCCCGAGCCCGATGCGCCGACGAGAAAGACGAACTCGCCCTTCTCGATCTCCACGGTGATGTCGCGTAGTGCGACGGTCGAGCCCTTGTAGGTCTTGGTGACGTTTTCGAATCGGATCATCAGTGAGAGAGGTTTCGCCCCGGCCGCGGGAGGGGCACCTGTTGGATCCTACTTTCTCCGCATTACCGCTTTCGGGTCACCGGCTCCGGTGCAGGTCACAGCGCCCGAGTGACATCCCGACCGTTCGCACCGCGGTCTTCGCTACGCCCCCACTTCGCGCTGGCGGCGTAGCTCGGCTTCCATGAACGCATCGAGGTCGCCGTCGAGCACGGCGTCGACGTTGCCCGTCTCGTAGTTCGTGCGCAGGTCCTTGACGAGCTGGTAGGGCGCCATCACGTAGGAGCGGATCTGGTTGCCCCAGGCGTTGTCGACCCGGTCCCCGCTCAGCGCGTCCAACTCGGCCCGGCGCTCGGCGCGGGCCCGCTCGGCCAGCTTGGCGCCCAGGATCTGCATCGCCTTGGCCTTGTTCTGGTGCTGGCTGCGTTCGTTCTGGCATGAGACCACGATCCCGGTGGGGAGGTGCGTGAGGCGCACGGCCGAGTCCGTCTTGTTGACGTGCTGGCCGCCGGCACCCGACGAGCGGTAGGTGTCGATGCGAAGGTCCTTCTCGTCGATCTCCACTTCGGAGGAGACGTCCTCGAGGAACGGGGTGACGTCCATGGAGGCGAAGCTCGTCTGGCGTCGGTGCTGCGAGTCGAACGGAGACATACGAACCAGTCGGTGCACGCCGCGCTCGGTGGCCAAGAGCCCGTACGCGAAGCGGCCATGCACGATGAAGGTTGCCGACAACAGACCTGCCTCCTGGCCCTCGGTCGCCTCGTCCACCTCGACCGTGAAGCCGCGACGCTCCGCCCAACGCTGGTACATGCGCAGCAGCATCTCGGTCCAGTCCTGCGCGTCGGTGCCGCCGGCGCCGGCGTGCACCTCGCACACGGCGTCGAACTCGTCGTACTCTCCCGCGAACAGCGACTGCAGCTCGAGGGCGCCGAGCCGGGTCCCGAGGGCATCGACCGTCTCCACCAGCTCGGCGTCGAGGGCGGCGTCGCGAGCGCCCTCGGCAGCCGACTCCACCGTCAGCTCCAGCAGGGCCCGGGCGTCTCCGAGTGCGCTGCGGAGCGCGTCGAGCTGGTCGAGGTCGGCGGAGACGCGCCCCAGCTCCTTGGTGACCGAACCGCGCGGTGTCCGGGTCGTCCCACAGATCGGGCTTCGCAACCTCGGTCTGGAGCTCGGCCCGCCGCACTTCGAGCTTCTCCCGCCCGAGGTAGCGCTCGGCCTCGGCCAGCCGCTCCCCCAACGCCTCGAGCTCGGCCGTGAAGTCGCGGGGTGCCTCGGCCGAGGGGCCGTCAGGCGGCGCCATGGCAGAACTTGAACTTCTTGCCGCTCCCGCACCAGCAAGGGTCGTTGCGCCCGACCTTCTCGTGCTGCTGCTTGACGATGGGCACCAGGGCGTTGGGATCGGGGGCGTTGGGCTGCGTGACCTGCGCCTTGGCGCGGGCATTTCCACCGCCACTGCCGTTCCCGGACGACGCCGGATTGAGCACGGCCGTCTGGGAGGGCACCTGGGCCCCCTGCTCGGCCAGGAGGGCGCCGGCCAGCGATCCGGTTTCGGCCACCGGGTCTTCGGCCGCGGCGTAGACGGCCTTGTCGAGGTCCGGCTCGGCGGCCGGGGCCTGAACCGCCTCGACGTGGAGGATGTAGCGCAGGTAGTCGTTGTCGATGACCTCCATGAGCTGGCCGAACATGGAGTAGCCCTCCTGCTGCCAGGCGTTGAGGGGGTCTGCCTGGACGGTCCAGCGCAGGTGGATGCCGTCCTTCAGGTTGTCCATCTCGGCCAGGTGGTCACGCCAGCGGGCATCCATGATCTGGAGGTACACGTCGCGCTCGATCTGGCGCATCGTCTCGGCACCGCCCGGCATCGCCTCGGAATGCTTCTCGTAATAGTCGAGCACCTCCTCGACGATGCTCTCCACCAAGTCCTCGGTTGTCGCGGCCTGGGCGAGGTCGGCCACCGTGAACTTCGTCGGGTAGTACTGCATCAGTGAGTCGACGAGCGACTTGAGGTCCCAGTCCTCCTCGAATTCCGTCGGGCAGTGTTCGGCCACCAGCTTCTCGGCCACTCCGGCCAGCAGGTCCTCGGTGCGCTCCTCGAGGTCCTCGCCGTCGATGACCTGCAGGCGCCGCTCATAGATCACCTTGCGCTGCTGGTCCATCACCTCGTCGTACTTGAGGTTGTCCTTGCGGATCTCGGCGTTGCGCGCCTCGACGGTGTTCTGGGCACGCTCAATGGCCTTTGCGACCGTCTTGGACTCAATGGGAATTTCTTCGGGCAGCGTGCGCCCCATGACCCAGCTCATGGCTCCGGTGGCGAAGAGCCTGAGCAATTCGTCGTCGAGGCTCAGATAGAAGCGGCTCTCCCCGGCATCGCCCTGACGCCCGGAACGGCCGCGCAGCTGGTTGTCGATGCGCCGGCTCTCGTGGCGCTCGCTGCCCAGGACATAGAGCCCTCCGAGCTTGCGCACCTCTTCCCCCTCGGCCCGGCAGCGCGCTTCGATGGCGGACTGCCGCCTCTCCAGCTCGGCCTGCCCCTCGTCGCTCTCGAGGTCGACGCCCTCCGCCGCCAGCTCGTGCTGGGCCAGCAGCTCGGCGTTGCCGCCCAGGATGATGTCGACGCCCCGACCGGCCATGTTCGTGGCGACGGTGACCGCGCCGCGGCGGCCGGCCTGAGCCACGATCTCGGCCTCACGGAAGTGCTGCTTGGCGTTGAGGACGTTGTGCGGGACGCCCCGCTTGTCCAACAGGCGCGCCAGGAGCTCGGACTTGGCGACCGAGGCGGTGCCGATCAACATCGGCTGACCGCGCTCGTTGCGCTCCACGATGTCCTCGACGACCGCGTTGAACTTCGCCTCCTCCGTCTTGAAGACGAGATCAGGTTGGTCGAGGCGGATCATCTCCTTGTTGGTGGGGATGGGCACCACAGGGAGGCCGTAGGTGGAGGCGAACTCGCCGGCCTCCGTCTCGGCCGTACCGGTCATGCCGGACAACTTCTCGTACATGCGGAAGTAGTTCTGGAGCGTCACCGTCGCCCAGGTGTGGTTCTCCTCCTTGATGGACACCCGCTCCTTGGCCTCGACCGCCTGGTGCAGACCGTCGGACCACCGGCGGCCTTCGAGCGTCCGCCCGGTGAACTCGTCGATGATCTTGACCTCACCGCCGGCGACCAGGTAGTCCTTGTCCCGGTGGTAGAGGTCCTTTGCCGTGAGGGCCTTGGTGAGCTGGTGGACATAGTTGACGGACACGGCGTCGTAGATGTTGTCGACGCCGACAGCCTTCTCCACCTTCTCGATCCCCGACTCGAGGGGCACGACCGTCTTCTTCTCCTCGTCGACCTCGTAGTCGAGGTCGCGGCTGAGTGTGCGCGCGATGGAGGCGAACTGGTAGTAGAGCTGGGCCGCCTCGTCCGCCGGGCCCGAGATGATGAGCGGGGTCCGGGCCTCGTCGATGAGGATGGAGTCGACCTCGTCGACGATGGCAAAGATATGCCCCCGCTGGGTCATGAGCTCGCGGCTCCGCGTCATGTTGTCGCGGAGGTAGTCGAAGCCGAATTCGTTGTTGGTGCCGTAGGTGACGTCCGCCTCGTAGGCGGCCTTCTTGAGAGCGGGGTCGTCGATGTCCGAGCCGATGCGGCCGACGGTGAGCCCCAGCCAGCGGTGCACCCGTCCCATCCACTCGGAGTCGCGGGTGGCGAGGTACTCGTTGACCGTCACGACGTGCACGCCCCGCCCGTCCAGCGCGTTCAGATAGACGGGCAGCGTTGACACGAGAGTCTTGCCCTCACCGGTCTTCATCTCGGCGATCCAGCCGAAGTGCAGGGCCATTCCGCCCATGAGCTGGACGTCGAAATGGCGCTGGCCCAGCACGCGCCACGCCGCTTCCCGCACGACGGCATATGCCTCGACCGCGAGGTCGTCGAGGCTCTCGCCCCGCTCGAGCCGTTCCTTGAACTCGACCGTCTTGTGGGCGAGCGCGTCGTCGCCGAGGCCTTGCATCTCGGGTTCGAGCGCGCCGATGAGTGGTACGAGGTCGGCCAGCCGTCTGACCTTCTTGCCCTCGCCGGCGCGGAGGACCTTCGTGAACACGCTCATGGAGGCCCGATCCTACCGGCCCCAGCGACCCCGGAACCGCCACGAAGGGCGGGGATGACAGATGGGCTGCGTGCGGCTGACCTGGTCTTTGACCCCACACTCGCCTGCCGCGAGGTTGACGCGCCGACACCGGCGGCACGGCGGCTCGCCGCCGCACCCAACGGCACCATGGTGGCGCGCGTCCCCTCGTCTCCGCCCGCCCCCGACAGCCGGGAACGCGGCGGGCAGGGCTTACCTCTAAGCCGCACCATGCTCAGCGACCACAAGTCGCCTTACGTGGGTCGTTTCGCCTGCGACTGGCCTCGACTTTCAACCACAGACCCGCACGCAGCCCGCGGCCATGTTAGGCCAGTCCTGGGACGCTACTGCCGGGGAACATTGAGCTCGAAGAGCCCGAGGCGCTGCCCTGGCGGCCGGTCGTGCGCCCCTCGAGCACCGTGACGTTGGAGATCCTCCAGACGCCGACGACGTACCTGCGACCTGGTTCTCCGACTGCACGTCCCGGTAGCGGCCGGCCCGGCCGCGCCGGAGGGACGCCGACGGCCACTGCGCTCCTACTTGGTTCTGCACAGTCCTCGCGCCGTCTCCACGCGATTGAGCGGATCGGTGGGGCGAGTCGCCGCCGCGGGAGTGAGACCCTCCGTGTCACCGGTGTCAGCCAACGCCCTCCGCCCTCCGAGGTCTCCTCACCGCGCGAACGGGCGAAGTCGCCCCTTCCCCCTCCCATTTCCTTCGTAGACAAGACTGCAATCCGCCCGTAACCATGCGGAGCGCCACCCCTCCGGCCGGTCCTGCGGCGGCGTTCACGGCGCGGTGACCGAGGGGTGCGGGCACGTCCCGCAACGCCGCGATATCGGGCATCGGCGGTTATTCGCACGTCCGTTGAGGAAAAGCTCAACTTTGTTGTGCAAAAAGTTTCAACCCCTGTGCATGAATAATGGGTCGCGACACTTTCAAAATCACACGAGGTCCGGACATAATGTGACCACCTCCCAAAACGAGGCCGAGCGGAGGGGCAGGGACAAGGGCAGTGGCGCTTCGCCAAGACGAGTTGACGAGTCTCTGCGACGACGTCGACCTGGAACGCGACCGGGCGCTCGTCGAGCGGTGCCAGGCGGGTGACTCAGCGGCGTTCGGCAACCTCTACGCCCGCTACTACGAGCGGCTCCTCCGCTTCTGCCTCCGCCGTCTGAACGATCGCCACGAGGCCGAGGACGCGGCGCAGGAGGCGTTCGCCCGCGCGTGGAGGGCGCTGCCGCGCTTCGCAGGCGAACGGCGCTTCTACCCGTGGCTGACGGTGATCGCGGGCAACATCTGCACGGACATGCTGCGCCGCCGCTCTCGCAGCACACCGACCGACGACATGGAGCTCACCGCGCAGCACGCCGCCGGCGCCGAGGCTGCCGACACGTCCGAGGAGCTCGTGCTGGCCGCGGTCGACGGAGAGCTCGTCCACCGCGCCCTCGAACGTCTGTCGACGCGCCACCGTCATGTGCTCGCCATGCGCGAGGGCTCGGGGTGGACCTACCAACAGATCGCGGACCATGAGGGCGTCGAGATCGGGACCATCGAGACGCTGCTCTGGCGGGCACGCCAGGCACTCAAGCGCGAATTTGCCGTCGTCTCCGAATCGAAGGAGGCGCTGGCCGGCTTCCTCATCGCCACTGGCGCCTTCTTCCGCCGCACCCTGTTCCGTGTGGCGCATCGCGGCGCGGGTGTGTCGCAGCAGGCTGGCGGCGCAGGAGGGCTGCGCAACGCGATGGCCGGCGTGGCCGTCACGGGCGCTGCCGTCGCGGCGGCGTTCATCGCCCCCCACGCGCTGTCCGGCGGCCCGAGCACTCCCGCGCCCGCCGCGGGCTCGGCCCTCGCCGCGCCTCCGCTCGCGCTGGGCGCTCCGCCGTCGGTGACCCAAAACTCCGGCGCGACGGCGGCCGGTGGCAGCGCGTCGTCAGGGGCTTCTGGCGGCTCAGGAACCGGATCGGCCCCGGGGACCGGATCGGGCGGCGGCGGGCAAATGCTCACGGGCGGCGCAGCGGGCCCGGTCGTGAACGCCACGCGGGCGGGTGGCGCGTCGGGCGGCGGCTCCAGCGGTGGGCTGAGCCAAGCGGCCGGTGGGCTCGGCAACACGGGGACCAACGTCACCGGCGGACTGAACCCGGCGGCCGGTGGGCTCGGCAACACGGTGAACAATGTCACCGGCGCCCTGAACCAGGCGGCCAGCGGCCTCGGCAACACGGTGAACAACGTCACCGGCGGACTGAACCAGGCAGCCAGCGGATTGGGCAGCACCGTCGCCAGCGCCGGCGGCGGACTCAACAGCACAGTCAACGGCACGACCGGCGCCCTCGGCAACCCGCTTGGCGTCGTGACCAGCGGGGTGAACAACCTCACCCAGTCTGTCGGCCTGGGCAGCGTGCTCCCGCCGGTCGCCTCGCCGACCTCGGGCAACCCGTCGAGCGGCGCCGGCAGCGCTGCCACCACGACGACCACCGCGCCGGGCCTTCTGGGCGGCCTGGGCAACCCTGCGAAAAACCTGTTGGGCGGGGGTTAGGCAGCTCCCGTATCTCGGCCGGGCGCAAGGCGGGCCGAGGGCACGGCTTCTCCCGTTTGGACGCAGCGCGCCACGCCGCCGAGCGACCACCCCGTCCCGTCGGGCTCAGGCCACCGCGAGAACACCGCCGGTTCGGGCAGGGGGGGTTCGGCCCGAAACCGGCGGCGCTCGATCAGTTCGACCAGACGCGGTTCAGTCGCTCAGGGCGTCGCCGCACACCGTCTCGACCAGGAGCCGGCTCACCACGTAGGGGTCCATGTTGGCGTTCGGCCGCCGGTCCTCGATCCACCCCTTCTTGTTCTTGGCCGTCTGCCACGGGATACGGACCGAGGCGCCGCGGTCGGAGGTGCCGTAGCTGAACGTGGTGTAGTGCGCTGTCTCGTGCGCGCCGGTCAGGCGGCTCTCGATCCCGATGCCGTAGTTGGCGACGTGCTCGTCGACTCGCTTCCCGAGAGCCTCGCAGCCAGCGATGATCGCGTCCCAACCGCCGTCCTCGCGCATGGCCCTGGTCGAGAAGTTCGTGTGGGCTCCAGCGCCGTTCCAGTCACCGAGCACCGGCTTAGGCTCGAGGGTGGCAAACACGTCGAATTCTTCGGCGATGCGGAAGAGGAGCCAGCGGGCCGTCCACAGCTGGTCGCCGATAAGCGGCGGAGGGAGGACGCCGATCTGGAACTCCCACTGCCCCATCATGACCTCCGCGTTGGTGCCCTCGATGCCCAGCCCCGCCTTCATGCACGCCGCCGTGTGGCGCTCGATGATCTGACGGCCGGGCATCTTGTCGCCGCCGACGCCGCAGTAGTACGGCCCCTGCGGTGCGGGGAATCCCGCCTCAGGCCAACCCAGAGGACGTCCGTACTGGAAGAACGTGTACTCCTGCTCGATCCCGAACCAGGGCTCGAAGCTGGCGTACTTCTCGGCGGCCTCGACGCACGCTCGGCGCGTGTTCGTGGGGTGCGGCGTCATGTCGGTCAGCAACACCTCGCACATGACGAGCTTGTCGTTCTCACCCCGTAGGGGGTCCGGGCAGACGAACACGGGCTGCAGGACGCAGTCTGAATCGCTGCCGTCGGCCTGATTCGTGCTCGAGCCGTCGAAGCCCCAGATCGGGGGTTCCTTGCCCTCCTCGACGATCTTCGTCTTGCTGCGGAGCAGCGGGGTGGGCTCGGTCCCGTCGATCCAGATGTACTCGGCCTGGTAGCTCATGTTCTCCTGTGTTCCCCTTCTTCTCGCTGGTCAAAGCGCTGCCAGGGGGCGGGCGAACGCGTGTGCGGCGCGGCGCTCCCGTGCGGGTTCGTCATTCAGTGTCGCCGGACCCTATTTCACCGCCGTATCGGTTGTGTGAACCCACGATGAAATCAGTCCTTCGGGGGCCTCGCCCCGGCCCGCGCGCCACGCCGTGGGGCACGCGGGCCGTTCAGCGGGAGATAAGGCGTGGCCCGACCCGCGTGGGAGCGGACCACGGTCGGGCCGGGACGCGACGGAGGGCTGGACCTATCGTCCAGCCCTCCTCGCTACCTGACCGCTCGGCGGCCGCGTGCGTCTCTGGTGATCAGGGCGGTGGTCCGCCCTGGAGCTCAGCAGGTGGTGGAGTTCAGTCCCCCGACGCAGGTGTTGGCGCTACTGAACAGGCCCGTGATGCCCCCGCCAAGTGCAGCCACCGCGACAACGGCGACGACGGCGATCAGGCCGACGAGCAACGCGTACTCCACCATCGAGGCGCCGCGCTCGGTGCGAGCCCGCTCGAACCACGTTCCGTGCGCAGCGCGTACTGCGACGAACGCATTGATGAACAATCCAACCATGTGACGCTCCCCTCTTGCCCCAACGAGCTCTCTTGAAAGGCGCTCGTCCTTGGTGTAAAGCATCGGGCCTTTTGATGCATCGATCCATAGGACTTTTAGACCTAATGGAAGGCAGCGGCCGAGACCCGATTTCCGGCCACGACCCGTGCCATGCCGACGAGCACTTCGCCATACGACAGCGGGCTGGGCCGGCCCGAAGCCGACCCAGCCCAACCGTCATCCCATTCGGGAAGGGGGAATTTTCCCTTAGGGAAGCATTGCGTTGCTCGTTGCGGTGGAGACCGCCCCGGCTAGCAGGTGGTGCTGTTCAGGCCACCGACGCAAGTGTTGGCGCTGCTGAACAGACCCTTGATCCCTCCTCCGAGCGCAGCCACCGCAACGACGGCAACGACGGCGATCAGGCCAACGAGCAGTGCGTACTCCACCATGGAGGCCCCACGCTCTGTCCGTGCACGCTCGAGCAGATTGCCGTGGAAGCCACGAACCGCGAAAAACGCGTTCAGAAACAGCTCAGTCATTTCTTCATTCCCCTCTCTCGCCCCTCATGTATCCGCACGATTGTCCGGACCCATTTGGAGTTCCCAGTGCATTCTCGGGTTTGCGTTGAAGCAGTTCCATAGGCTTTATGGACCAAATACGCTGGGCTTTTGTGAGGTGCCGTTGTTATTCGATGGTGACGAGACCCATGACGACAGCGCGCACCAACGCGTGCGTGCGGTTCGTCACGTCGAGTTTCTGAAAGATCGCCGCCAAGTGGTTCTTGGTCGTCTTGGGGCTGATGTAGAGCCGCTGCGAGATCTCGCCGTTCGTCGCGCCCTCGGCGAGCAACTGCAACACCTCGAGCTCCCGCTGGGTCAGCGACCACGGCCCCCATTGGCGGTCGTCCTCCCGTCGCTGCTGGGAGACATCGGGATCGCGATAGTCGTCGGTGACGACCTCGAGGTCGTCACGTGTCAGCGTGGCGCGCCCCGCGCGCAGGCTCTCGCCGCGGTGCACCGTCGTGCACACCGACGGCCCGGATACCGACACCTGTGTGTAGAACGTCCACTCGGACTCGTTCGCGACCTGTTCCGCCGGCGACGGCTGCGCCGACGACCACAAGATGGCCGAGGCTGTATTCGCCATTGCTCCCCCCCATTCCGTCCCAAACGCGCTGCCCGGGGCGGCTCCATTCCACCACAGCGCGGTGGAAATTCCCAGGTCATTGTACGCTTTGTGCCTCAAACGGCGGTCGCAGCCAGATTGCGGCCCGGGTGCAACAACCCCCAGAACGGACAATTCCGTGCCCGAGGGGCCGGCAGGCGCCGGTCGGCGTGGGTCAGCCCGCTCCGTGGAACGCGTGCTTGATCGGGCCCACGATCGGGCCCAGGACGACGATCATGATCGCCGGGAGGAAACAGAAAGCGAGCGGGAAGAGGATCTTCACCGGGACCTTCGCCGCCTTCTCGCGGGCTCGCTGGCGCCGCTTGTCGCGCATCTCGTCGGCTTGCGCCTGCAGCACCCGACCGATGGGCAGCCCCAACGCGTCGGCCTGCGAGAGCACGACCGCGAAGGTCACGAGGTCGTCGATGTCGGTGCGAAGCTTCATGTTTTCGAGAGCATCGTGCCGCGAGAGCCCGAGCTCCATCTCGCGCAAAGTCAGGCGGAGCTCGTGGCAGACCGGTGATTCGAACCGCGCGCATGAGACCTGCATGGCCTGCTCGAGGCCGAGACCGGCGGCCACCGAGATCGTCATCAGGTCGAGCAGGTCGGGCAGGTCGTTCGTCACCTGCGACCGCCGAGACTTGATGCGGAAACGCAGCCAGTAGCTGGGAGCGAGGCCGCCGAGCAGGGGCAGGATGAACAGCATCGCGAGGCCCATCTTGACGCTCACCGCGCCGCTCACCAGCGAGATCAGCCCGATCGCGATGCCTCCCATGACCGAACCCACCTGGATGGCAACGAACTCCTCGGCGCGAACCGATCCGGTCAGGCCCGCCTTCAGCAGGTCGGCGTGCACGCGGTCGATGTCGCTCGAGGGGTAGAGGCGCGAGAGGCCGTGGCGCAAGCCGTTGGCCAGCGGCCCGAAGACCCGGCTGACCAGCGGCGCCTGCACCCGCTCGACGACCGGCACTGCGTCCGCGTACAGCTCGGCCTCCGAGCCGAGCGACTTGATGAAATCGAGTCGCTGCGTCGTCCGGTGCGAACGCCACGCGGCGACGCCCACGCCGGCGAGGCCGGCCACCATGAGCGTGATGCCCACCATGGGAATGATGTAAGTGGCGTTCACGTAACCCCCTCAGACCTTGATGTTGACCATCTTGCGGACGATCAGGAAGCCCAAGCCCATGAGCCCGGCCGTGCCGATGAGAACGATCAAGCCGGCACCGTGGAGCATTGGTTGCAGGTAGCCGGGGTCCTTCATCTCCAATGCGACCACGAGAAAGATCGGGATGGCAAAGAGGACGTAGCCCGACATGCGGCCTTCGGCGGACAGCGTCTGCACCTCGCGGCGCACCTCCTGACGGGTCCGCATGAAATCGGCCAGCGTGTGGAGGATGGGCGCCAGGCGCCCACCGGTGGACTGCTGGATGCGCACCGCCTCGACGGCCCATTTGAGGTCCTCGACGCCCGAGCGCTCGGCCATGTTCTCGAGCGCCACGACCAGGTCTGACCCGACCGCGACTTCGGCCATCACCCGGTCCAACTCGGTCGACAGCGGCGGCCTGGCATCACGTCGGTACATGTCGATCGAGCGTTGGAAGGTCTGGCCACCCTCGACGGAGGCTGACATGAGCGCCAGCGCGTCGGGCAGCTGCTCCTGCATCTGCTTGATCCGTTTCGCCGCGCGCCGCGACGGCTGGTACCAGGCGATCGCGCCCACCAGGAAGATGGCGATGACCGAGCCGATCGGTGAGCGGCTCACCACGCCGACCACGACGGCCAGCATCAACGCGATCGCGGCGGTGATGACGATGTATTCGCCTGACCGCAATGGGATGTCCGCCCGCTCGAGGCGCCGCTCGAGCACACCGCTGGTGTCGATGCGTCCGAAGAGGCCCGAGATCCGGACCGTGAGCGCCGACAGTTCGCCGGTCTCGGGAGACTCGCTCACGACCTCGATGGGAACCTTGGCCGTTCCCATGGTGTCGTCGAGGATCTCGGCCAGCGTGCGCTGCTTGGTACGCACCCGCATGATGGCCGCCACAACGGCGAGGGAGAGCCCGGCCCCGACCAGGACGGCGGCCACGAACGCCCCGACTTGGCCGCCCAGTTGCAGTGCTCCGAGCATCACGGCAGTCACCTCCCGCCGTCGCGGCGCCGGGCGAGGATCTCGTACATCTCCTCAGTGGGCGGCTCCACGACACGCCCCGGCCGTGCCGGCCGGTGATGCCGTCCGGCGCCCGACCGCCCCGAGCTGCCGAGGAGCGGGTCCTCGTCGTTGCGGAAGATGTGCGGTGGCACTTCGACGCCGCTGAGTGCCAGCTCGTCGAGGATCTTGGGACGCAGACCGGTCGGGACGAGCCGTCCCATCCCCTCGGAGGTGTCGACGCGGTGGAAGATGTCTTGGAGCAGGACGGTGTCACCCTCCATGCCCTGGATCTCGGTGATGGAGGTGACGACCCTGGGACCTTCGGCTGTCCGCTGCAGCTGGACCAGGATGCCGACCGCCATGACGATCTGCTCCCGGATGGCGCGCTGGGGCAGCTCCACCCCGCCCATCATGACCATCGTTTCGAGGCGGCCGAGCAGTTCGCGCGGGGTGTTGGCGTGCACCGTCGTCATGGACCCGGCGTGACCGGTGTTCATCGCCTGGAGCATGTCGAGGGTCTCGGAGCCGCGGCACTCACCGACGATGATGCGGTCGGGCCGCATACGCAGCGAGTTCCGCACGAGGTCGCGGATCCGTACCTCGCCGGTCCCCTCGGCGTTGGCGGGACGGGTCTCCAGCGTCACCACGTGGGCGCCCTGAATCTGGAGCTCGGCCGACTCCTCGATGGTGATCAGGCGCTCGCCGTCGGGGATGAAGTTGGACAGGACGTTCAGCATCGTGGTCTTCCCCGTGCCGGTACCGCCGACCACGACCATGCTGATCTTGCCCCGCACCAGCGCCTCGAGGAACAGGGCGGAATCCATCGTGAGTGTTCCGAGCGCGATGAGGTCCTGCATGACGAGGGCCCGCTCGGGGAATTTCCGGATGGTGAGCACCGGGCCCCGCAGGGCGAGCGGCGGCACGATGGCGTTGATCCGGGAGCCGTCGGCAAGCCGGGCGTCCACCATGGGTGAGGACTCGTCCACGCGGCGCCCGACGCCGTGCACCATGCGGTCGATGATCCGCCGGTACTGATGGCTCGAGGTGAAGACGATGTCGCTGCGCTCGAGCAGGCCCTTGCGCTCGATCCAGATCTCGTCGTACGAGTTGCACATGATCTCGGTGACACTGCCGTCGGCGAGCAGGCCCTCCAGGGGCCCGTAGCCGAGGGAGTCCTCGAGCATCTCCTCCACGAAGCGCTGGCGCTCAATGGGCGAGATCCCGATGTCCTCGCGCTCGAGGATCTCGTTGACGGTGGACCGGACCCTGTCGCGCAGCTCGTCGGGTGACAGGTCGGCTGCGGTCGGGGCGATCTCCGCGAGCACCTTCGCCTGGACCTTGGCCTTCGACTGTTTCCACGCCTCGTCCATGGCGGTGCGGTCGGCGGCCCTCCGCATGGGGTGTCCCTTCGAACCGGGCGACCCGACGGGACTGGCGGTGGGTCGCTCCGACGGGCCGCCGGGATCCCCTGCCCGCCGGTTCCAGGGAGGGGTGGCTTCGGGCGGCGGCGGCTCGGTACCGTCGGCGGCGGCCAGCTTCTCAGACAGGTTCATGGCGATCAGGCCCTCTCGAGCTCGGGCACCTTGTGGGTGCGACCTTTCCTCCTCCGCCAAAAGCCGCGCGACTCGCCGATCGCAGCGGTCTTCGCCGCCGTACCGAGCACCGGCGTCGCCTCACCGGACAGGAACTGGTGCATGCCACCGGCCAGCTTCTTGCCGATGTCGGAGTTGGCCGCGGAGACAAGCGCCGGCTTACCCCTGTTGATCGACTTCATGACCTCACGGGAGTACGGAAGCACCGAGACGATCTTGTTGTCGAGCACCTCCTGGACGTCGCTGATGTCGATGCCGATGTCTTCCTCGACCTTGTTCAGCACGACCCCGATAGCCTCGCTGTTGATGCGCAGCTTCTCGAGCGTGCTCAGGAACACCCGCATGTTGCGGATGCTCGGGAGGTCCAGGGTCACCATGCACAGGACCCGGGTGGAGTGGTCGAACGCGGCCAGGACGATCTCGGACAGCTGGGCCGGGGTGTCGACCACGATGTAGTCGAAGTGTCGGCGCAGGGCGCCCATGACCTTGTAGACGTCCTTGGGGGCGATCATGTCGGCGTCCGCCGGGCTGAACGGCGCCGCCAGCACCGAGAAGCCGAGCTCGTGCTGTTCGAGGTACTGCTCCACGTGCTCGTCGAGGTCGTCGTCGTCGACCGGCTCCCGTGACAGCAGGTCCGAAATCGTGAACCGCGGCCGCAGGTGCAGCGCTGTGGAGACCTCGCCGAATTGGAGGTCCAGGTCGACCAGGCACACCCGCTGACCCGTCTCGGCGGCGAGGTAGCAGGCGAGGTTGGTGGCGTAGAACGTCTTGCCGCAACCGCCGCTCGACGAGGCCACCGTGAACACCTCGGCGAAGGTCGGGCGTTCCACCACGACCCCGTGGGCAACGACGGGCAGCGTGGGCGCCTCGGCCGACTCGGAGGCGTCGGCGATGTCGAAGGCACGCTTGAGGGCGGCGGCCAGCTGGCGCTTGCTGGTCGGGTACTCGACCAGCTCCACCGCGCCGGTCCGGACGATGTCGCTCAGGCTGGCCTTGGGCTTCGGCCCGAGGGCCAGCACGACGGTCGGGACGGCCGCGGTGGCGCGGAGGGTGGCCAGCCGGGCCATGCCGGCGTGGCTGTCGAAGGCGGGCCCAGCGACGAGCACGTCGAAGGGTCCCCGCCCGCGCACTTCGTCGACCACGTCGCTGACACTGGTGCTGGTGACGACCTCGTAGCCCGGGCCGAGCGACGCGTGGATGGCGCGGCTCAGCGCCGGTGACCGGCTGATGACGAGAATCCGCCGGGAGATCATGGCGCGGTCGCCGTCTGGTCGGTGCCGATGCACTGCCCCAAGGGCGGGGGCGACGTGTCCTTCTGGGTCTGGACGACCGAGAGGGTCTCGTTTTGCGCGAGGAACTCGACCGACCTGGCCTGGCTCGGGCTCAGCGCAAGGAGCAACACCTCACTGGCCGGGATGGTGCGGCCGCCCGACGACGGCTTCGAGGCATAGGACGGCACGGTGCTCTGGACGTCGAGGACCTCGATGTTGTTCATGGCAAGTTCGGTGCACGGCAACGGGAGCGTGGCTCCGGCTGCGGCGGTGCTCGCGGTGGAGACCTTCGTGATGTTGGCGTACACGTCGACTCGGCTGCCGGGCTGGAGGTAGCCGGCCAGGCCCGCCGTCCCGCCCAGCGAGACGGTCACTCCGTCCATCCCGGTCGGCAGCGAAATGGAGGACGTGCTGGCGCTGAGCGCCGTGGAGCTGATGGCGTGCCCCTTGGTCACGGACTGGGTCAGGACCTCGTTGGTCAACCCCGCCAGCGAACCCAGGTCCGTTGCCGAATAGGACTTGGCCGGGATGAGCTCGATGGCGACCATGGAGTTCGAGACCATGGCCTGTCCGGTCGTCCCGGCCGGGATGTCGGACTTGGCGACGACCGCCGCCGTGGCCGCGGCTGCCTGCACGTTCACTCCCGACCCCGTGTGCTTGCTTGCGCCCTCAACGCTGGCGAACGCGATGGCACTGCCGGCGATGAACAGGATCACTGCGATCAGGACCAAGATCAACGTCTGCCTTTTCACAGAACCTTCCCCCCTCTTCTCAACCAATCGGCAACGTGTGGCGACTCGTCACACGTTCGCCGGCAGCTGGCTCCGTTGAGGGTACGACGAGCGGGTCGCGAGGTACATAGGTCCTTTAGCTCATTCTCCGACGCAGCGTCCCTGGTAGGAGCATGAAATGGTCCATATGTCCTATGTACCGTCGGCAGCCGTCGGCCCAGAATCGAGCCGGACGTATCGAAGCGACGCGCCAGTTCGACATTCTCCTTCAGAGTTGGCGACGGAGCCCGAGATACAGAGGAGGGGCGTCCACGTTGGGACCGCGCACCTGGGGAAAACCAAATGGGCCGAGGCGACGGGACGACGAGCGGGGCGCGGAGATGGTCGAGTTCGCCTTCGTCGTCGTCCTTCTTATCGCGCTGCTCTACGGCATCATCTCCTATGGGCTCATCCTCTCGGCACAGTCCACCATCACCCAGGCCGCGGCGGACGGGGCGCGAGCAGGCATCGTGGCGTCGACCACCGCAGTCGCCACGGCCCAGGCCCAGGCGGGGACAGACGTCGGATGGATGAACAAAGGCAGCTGCGGGACGTCCGCCACCATCATCACGTGCGTCGCCAACAAGGCACCCTGCCCCTCCAACGTCAACAACCAGTGCCTCACCGTCACCGTCACCTACAACTACAGCTCCAGTCCCCTCTTCCCCGAGTTGCCGGGGATGGGCGTCATCATGCCCTCGACCATCTCGTCTACCGACGTCCTCCAGATCTCCAATCCGAGCTCGTAGCCGATGCGGAGAATGAAGATCCATCGGCTGCTGGGCCGGCGCCGGAACGACGAGCGGGGCGCGACGTTCGTGCTCACGGCGGTCTGCATGGTCGCGCTGCTCGGGGGTGGCGCCATGGGCGTTGACGTGGGGTTCACCGTCGACGGGAGCCGCGCCGCGCAGGCGATGGCCGACACTGGCGCGCTCGATCTGGCCCGCTACGTCAACGTCGCCGACGGGTTCACACTGCTGTCGGACAGCCAGACCTATATGGCGGGGAAGCTCGCCAACGTCGAGGCGGACAACAGCGGGAGCAACGCCACGTTGACGGTAACTCCCTGCATCTGGACGGGCTCGACATGCACGGTGCCAACTGGAGTCAACGCTGGCTGCTACGCGCAAGTCCCGACGCTGCACCTGCCCTGTACCGGCGTGATCGTCGCCGCGACCCAGAATGTGCCACAGATCTTCTTCGGGGGCGCCAGCAGCGTCACTCGCACCGCCATCGCCGCTGTCACACCCGAGGACGGCTTCTCCATCGGCACGTACCTGGCCAGTTTCGACACCCAGCAGTCCGGGGTGCTCAACGCCATCTTGAGCGAGCTCGGGACCAGCGCCAACGTCAACGCCGTCGGGTACCAGGGGCTGGCCAACACGTATGTGACCATCAATCAGCTGATCGCGGCGTCGGCCGGGGTGGCCACCCTCACGCCCTCCAACGTCTTGACGACGTCGTTGAAGGCGTCGGATTGGCTGACCATCCTCACGAACGCCGCGAACACCCAGAAGGCGGCACTGAGCTGCGGCGCCTCGCCCGTCCCCTCGGCGTGCAACGCGTACACCGCGTTGGAGTCGCTCGACTTCGGGAGCACGCCGGTCGAGCTGTGCCAGCTCTTCTCCATCAACGGCTCGACCTGCGGGGGTGGGAACGTCTCGGTGCCCGGAATGTCCGCCAACCTCGACGTGCTGCAGTTCCTGACAACGGAGGCCGAGGTGGCCAACGGCTCCAACGCGATCGACGTCCAGTCCGCGCTCGGCATCACCGGAGTGACGTCGTCGACGTTGAGCCTCGTCGTCGGTCAGCTCCCCCAGGTGGCATATGGCCCCGTCGGCACGACCGCCACGACCGCACAGGTGACCGCCGACCTGAAGCTCAACGTGCTCGGCGTGGGTCTCGTGGACATTCCGCTCACGGCGGCACAGGGCACGGCCACCCTGAGCGCGGTGAACTGCTCCCAGGTGAACAACTCGTTCGGATCGGCCGTCGTGAACGGCATCACGACCGCGGCCACGGCGGCCATCACATTGGGTGGCGCTTCAGCCGGCACGCTGACGATCAGCGGGGTGAACGTATTTAAGCAGTTCAACTCGACGGTCGTCCCGCCGACCGCCGCAACTCAGCAAGCGACACCGCCCACCAACCCTGTCCAGATCGGGTCCACCTCGCCGACGCTTTCCTATAGCGGGCTCCCCCCTTCCCTCTCCACGCTGCTGCCCACGATGCTGACGGGCGTGCTCACACCGGTCCTCCAGGCCACCGGGGTCACCGTCGGTGGCGCCACCATCGCCGACCTCAACTACAACTGCGGCGCGGTCTCCATCGTCAAATGAGTGCGCCCATCGCCCTCCTCGGAGGGGCCGCCCTCGGCATGGCCGCTGGCACGCTCCTGCTCCCCCTGACACGGCGGGAGTTGGCTGCGTCGATGGCCCGGTCCCACCAGGACGAGCTGCCCGTCGCACCGGCCGAACACGCGCCACCCCGAATCACTCGGGGTCACTGGATGGTCCTCGCCGCCGTCTCGGGTCTGCTGCCCGCCTACGTGCTGCACCGCGTCGGCTGGTCGGTCATCGCCCTGCCCCCCCTGCTCCTGCTGGTCGGGCTCGTCCAACTCGCCTACTGCGACCTGACGCGCCGGCTGTTGCCCAAGACGCTCGTCTACGCGCTCAGCGCAGCGGTGATCGTGAGCGGCGTGGTCATCGCCGGCGTCATGCACGAGTGGCAACGCCTGCTGGTCGCCTCGCTCGGCGGGCTGGCCTTCTTCGGGCTCTTCTTCGTCATCAACGTGATGAACCCACGCTGGCTGGCCTTCGGTGACGTCCGCCTCTCCCTCGTGGTCGGATTCGGCCTGGCCTGGGTGAGCCCGGTCGCGCTCCTCGAAGGGTTCTTCTTCGCCAACCTGCTGGCTGCCCTCATCGGATTTGCACTCATCGCCACTCACCGGGCCGAGCGTGGGTCCGCAGTGCCGTTCGGCTTCTACCTGGCGCTGGGCGCCGCGCTCGTCCTCGTCACCTGGAGCTGACCTTGCGGTCCGGCCACCGGCGCCCGCGGCGCCGGAAGTGCCGGTCGATCTCGTTGGCGTAGCTCCGACCCAATGACGCGGCGTTTTCGGTGACCCACTCGCTCAAGGCGATGGAGCCCGTGGCGGGACCGCTCGTGTCGGCCAACCCGTCCGCCATGGCTCGATACTCGTCGGCCGTCAGCAGCACGTCGCGCAACACGAGCCCCAAGGCCCAGGCCAGGGGCACCACCAGGGCACCGGGGACGCGGACGATCACGCTCCGGCTCCCGACCGCGCCGCGCAGGAGCTGCACGAGCTCCATGTAGGTCGGCCGCTCGGGACCCACTGCGTCGGACACCGTGTTCGCCCGATCGGCCCCCGCCTGGACGGCCATCACCGCGAGGTCATCGATGTGGATGGCGCGGATCAGGTAGTTGCCGCTGCCCCCGACCGCGAACACCGGCAGGTGGCGCAGAAGCCAGGCGATGTTGTTGAGGAGCACCCCATCGCCTCCGAAGAGGATCGCTGGGCGCAGCACCGCGTAGGGCACGCCCACCTCGGCCAGGGCGCGTTCGACCTCGGCCTTGCCACGGAAGTAGCCGTACGGCGACGAGGTGCTCGGATGGGTGATCGACACGTGGACGATCCGCTCCACCCCCGCTTGGCGCGCCGCATGGAACAGCAGGCGCGAATTGGCGACGGCACCGTCGAAGTCCGCCCCGTCGTGGGGAAAGCGGACCCAGTACGTGTTGTAGAGCGTGGTCGCACCCTGGAGCGACGACGTCAGCCCCAGCACGTCGTCGAAATCGAGCGGGCGGACGTTCATGGAGCTGCCCGCACCAGCGCGCTCGGGGTGGCCGGTCAGCGTGCGCACCCGGCGCCCAGCGCGTGCGAGCGCGCCGGCGATCGCGGCGCCGGAATAGCTGAAGGCCCCCGTCACGACGTCGAACCCTTGGGCCGGGAACTCGGACTCCCCCGCCTCCGACGCGTCGCCCTGCAAGCTGAGTCCGTTTGTCATGGCTTCTTCTCCTGTTCCGGTGCGGCGCCGAACGTCTCGAACACGGCCGCGAGCTGGCGGGCTCGGTCGAAGAGAGCGAGGGCTGGCGAGCGGTCGCCGTCGAGATGCGCCAACAGCTCCAGCCCGAGATAGAGCGCCACCACGACGTGGGCTGCGACATCAGGCTCGACCACGGCGGCCAGTGGCGTCGAGTCCAGCGCGCCACGCAACGCCTCCGCAGCAAACCGGCGCCACGGGGCGATCCGCGCCGCGACCTCGGTGGCCAGGCCGGGCGTCGACGACGCACCTGCGATCATCTCGGCCAGCACTGCCAAGTGGCCCGCGTCGAGGTCCTCCTCGAAGATCGCCGCGGCGGCGTCGACGAGCTCGCCCACCCCGTTCGCCGCGTCGACCGCAGCTTGGTAGCGGACCCGGCGCGTCTCGCTCACCTCGTCCAGCGCAGCAAGCAGCAAGTTCGCCACGGAGCCAAAGTGGTAGAAGATGAGCCCCTGGTTGCACCCGGCCCGTCGGGCGATCTCACGGGCGCTTGCGCCGGCGAACCCCTCCTGGGCCAGGGCCTCCACGGCGCCCCCCACCAGGGCCTCCCGGGTCTCCCCGCTCCCGTCGACGCCGAACGACCGACCGCCGGTTTCGTTCCTGACCTGGCCATATCGGCTCCTTGAGCAAATGATTTGAGCAATCGCTCAAACACTACTCCCTCGTTGGCACTCCGGCAAGGGGCCGCTGGACCGGCGGCGCTAACGTCCGCCCGATGCCGGCCCTGCTGACGCCCGAGCGCGAGAAGCAGTGGCACACCGACGGGTGGTGCGTCGTGCCCGGCGTCATCCCGCCCGACCAGCTCGCGGCGGCCCAGGATGCAGTACACCGCTACTTCCCCACCCCGGCCGAGGTGGTCGCGGACGGCGGCGCCGAGGCCGGCCCGTGGCACACCTGGGACGCGCCGTGGCCGGAGTTCCCCTTCCACAGCTCGCGCCTCAACGCGCTCGTCTTGCACGACCACGTCGTGGACCTGGCGGAGGGGTTGCTCGGCACCAACGAGCTCGCGCTCTACATGGGCATCGTCACGGCGAAGTACGCCCAGCAGGCCTCCGGATACAACAAGCTCCTGCACGCCGACTACCCCAACCACATGCTGGTCGTCCCCCGCCACGAGGTCGGGTTCCAGCAGGTGGAGTTCTTCGTCTACCTGACCGACGTCACCACCGAGGACGGCGCGACCCGATTCGTCTCATGGCAGAAGACCAAGGACATCCCCGTCGAACAGCACACGCTCAACTATGTGGACTACACCGAGCTCTACGACGATCCGTCGGACGCGGCGGCGCCGGCCGGTTCCGTCGTGGCCTACCGCCCCGACGTCTATCACCGATCGGTTGACTTCGCCGATCCCTCGCGGTACCGGGTCATGCTCCACGTCTCCTTCCGCCACCGCGATGCCGGCTGGGGCGGGTACCAGGCGTGGCCGTTCCGCGGCTTCTCCGTCGAACTCAGCAAGTACGTCCAACAGGCCACGCCCCGCCAACTCGCGCTCATGGGTGTGCCCGAACCCGGCCACCCCTACTGGAACGAGGCGACAGTCGCGGGCGTGCAGGCCCGCTACCCCGGGCTCGACATGGCTCCGTGGCGCGACGCGCTGCGCTGAGCCCTCTCCTTCGCGCGCGTCAGGCGGCACGCCGTGGCGAACCCGGCGCCACCACGGGCCACGGCGCGGCGCGCTCGGCCACCAGGGCCAGGTCGAGGAGCAGTTCCTCTCGGTGGTGCCCGGCCAGCACCTGGAGCCCCACGGGCAGCCCGTCGAGCAGGCCGGCCGGGATGTTGGCCGCCGGGCTCCCGTTGAGGTTCGACGGCGCCGTGAGGGCCGCATTGTTCATGATGGCGCGGGTGAAGCCGATCTCGTGAATGAGATCGGCCCCCGGGATGGTCGATGGCGGTGGCCCCTCCGCTTCGAACGCCACGTCGGGATGCGTCGAGCAGAAGACGAAGTCCGCCTGGTCGAACAAGTCCGCCATCGCCTCGTTGAGCTGGCGCCGGTAGCGCTCGATGGATGCGGCCCGTTCGAGGTCGTATCGCCCCTGTGCCGCCTCGACTCCTGCCCGCATCTCGGGCGAGAGCTCTCCGACGCGGTCGGGGTAGGCGTCCCCGAGGTCAACGACGAGGGAGGGCTGGTTCGCCATCGCCCATTCCCCGCGCAGCGGGGGCAGCGCCGGCGCCACGGTGACCAGCCGCAGTTTGGCCGCCGCGACGAGGCGACTCGCGGCGGCGACCACGAGGTCGGCCACCTCGTCCCGAACCCGGGCGATGCCCAGGTCGACCACGATCGCCGCGGTCATGCCTGACAGGTCGTAGGTCCCGAGCGCGGCCTCCCACCCGCCGACGACGGGCAGGCTGAGCGGGTCACGTGGATCGAAGCCGTTGCAGCAGTCGAAGTAGCGCGCCGTGTCGCGCACCGATCGGCTGAGACAACCGAGCACCGTGGTCATCGGCTCGATGCCGGCCTCGGGCCCCTTGGGGATGCGCCCGTACGTCGCCTTCAGGCCGAACAGACCGCTGAAGCCGGCCGGGCCGCGGATCGACCCTCCGCCATCGCTGCCCGTCGCGATGGGCAGCAAGCCGCCGGCAACCGCCGCCGCCGCAGCCCCCGGACGAGCCGCCGGGGGTGCGTTCGAGGTTCCAGGGGTTGCGCGTCGTCCCGTGCAGCTCGGTCGAGGTGCAGTTGATGCCGCCGAACTCCGGCGCCGCCGTCTGCGCGGCCAGGATGGCACCGGAAGTCCGCAGCCGGTCCACCGACGTGTCGTCGTGATCGGAGACGCGGTCCTTGAAGAGCATGGACGCCTCGGTGTACGGCCAGCCCTCCACCCGCTCCAGCTCCTTGACGCCCCAGGGGACGCCTCCGAACGGCAGAGCGACGTTGGCCACCTTGGCCGCCTCGCGAGCCCGTTCGAAGTCGGTGAAGCTGAACGCGTTCAGCGGGGACGTCTCGATGGCGGCGATGCAGTCGTCGAGGGCCTCGAGCGGGGAGAGCTCCTTGGCGCGGAACGCATCGACCAGGCCACAGGCGTCACCGAGCCACGGTGTCCTCACACGGCGGAGAGTACCCCGAGCACCCTCCCCTGCGCCCCGGCGTGGTCGGTAGCCTGCCGACGATGAAGACATCGCAGCTCACGACGCCGGCACTCGTGGTGGACGCGCCGGGGCTCGAGGCGAACCTGCGCACCATGGCCCAGGCCCTGCCGGGCAGCCGGCTCCGGCCCCACGTCAAGGCGCACAAGTGCACCGCGCTGGCGGCGCGCCAGGCCGCCCTCGGCCACACCAGCTTCACGTGTGCCACCGTGGCGGAGATGGAGGGCATGGCCCGGGCCGGACTCGGCGACGACCTCCTGCTGGCCAACGAGGTGGTCGACGCCACCCGGCTCGGCGCGCTGGCGCGCGCCGGTGCGCGCGTGACCGTCGCGGTCGACTCCGAGGAGACCATCGTCGCCGCGGCGCGGGCCGGCGTCGGCGAGGTGCTGATCGACGTCAACGTCGGCCTGCCCCGCTGCGGGTGCCGGCCCGAGGACGCCGGCCCGCTGGCCGACCGGGCACGCGCCGAGGGCCTGACCGTCCGCGGCGTCATGGGCTACGAGGGCCACATCGTCGGACTGGAGGACCGCAGCAGGCGGACCGCGATGCTCGAGGAGTCCATGGCCCAGCTGATGCTCGCCAGCGACGAGGTCGGCGGCGACGTGGTCTCGGCCGGTGGCACGGGCACCTACGACATCAACACCTGGGCCACCGAGATCCAGGCCGGCTCCTACGCCCTGATGGACACCGCCTACGCCAAGCTCGGCCTGCCTTTCGTCCATGCCCTCACCGTGCTGGCCACCGTGATCTCGGTGTCGACGGACTGGGCCGTCGCCGACTGCGGCCTCAAGGCGCTCGGCATGGACCACGGCAACCCGTCCGTCGAGGGCGCCGAGGTGTGGTTCTGCTCGGACGAGCACCTGACCTTCGTCCCGCGGGAACCCCTGCGGGTCGGCGACCGCATCCATGTGCTCCCCGCCCACGTCGACCCGACCGTCGCCTACCACGATCACCTGCACGTCGTCGACGGGGACGACGTGCTCGAGCGCTGGGCGGTCGACCTGCGGGGCTGGTGAACCGGGTCCTAATGTGACCCCGACGAGGAGGTCGACATGGCAGAGACCACGTTCACGATCGGGTCCGCCGCTGCGTGCAGCGACGGACCCTGCGGCGCGGTGAGCAGGGTCGTCGTCGACCCGGTCGCCCGAGAGGTCACCCACCTGGTGGTGGAGCCCGAGCACCGCAGTGGCCTGGGTCGACTCGTCCCGCTCGACCTGGTCACGCCGGGTGCGGGTGAGGTCCGGCTCCGCTGCACCCGAGAGGAGTTCGACCAGCTGCCCCCCGCGGAGGAGACCGACTTCCTCCCGGGCGGCAGCGGCTACGAGGACTACGAAGCGCACGAGGCCTACTACTGGCCCTACTACGGGATCGACGTGGTCGGGGAGCCCATGGTGGCCAACGCCAGCGGGATCGTCACCCGCGACATGCTGCCGAAGGGAGAGGTGGCGGTCCGCCGGGGCGAGCCGGTTCACGCCACCGACGGCGAGGTCGGGAAGGTCGAGGGCCTCGTGATCGAGCCGACCCACGGGCACGTCACCCACGTGCTGCTCCAAGAGGGGCACCTGTGGGGACGCAAAGAGGTTGCCATCCCCATCGGCTCGGTCGACAGTATCGACGACGGCATCACGGTCAACCTGACGAAGAAGGAGATTGAGGACCTGCCTGCCGTCGGCGTCAACGGCCCGCGCGCCTAGCGGCGCCCTCCCGGTTCGAGAGCGATCAGACCGGAGCGTCGGGGAACTCCCGCATGGAGCGCATGGGGGACGCCACCAGCCATGCGCCGGCCAGGGCCTCTCCGATCATGCCGATCCACAACGTCGGCCGCAGGCCCGCGAGGGAGCCCAGGACGCCCCCGATGAGGGCGCCGATCGGCAGGACCCCCCAGACGACGAAACGCATGGAGGCGTTCATCCGGCCGAGAAGCCGGTCCGGGCAGAGCCGCTGGCGGAAGCTCACCTGGTTCACGTTGTAGACCACGGCGGAGAAGCTCACCATCAGCATGCCGAGCCCGAAGAACAGGAGGCCAGCTCCGGGCCTGGTAAGCGGGATGAGCAGCCCGCCTGCACTGCCCGCGATGGCGATGATGGTGGCACGCGCCCCTCCGAGACGGCGAGCGATCGGGCCGGCCGCGAACGCACCCAGCACACCGCCAATGCCGCCCAGAGTGAAGAGGAGGCCGATGACGCCCGGTGAGGCTTGCACCTCGCGCACCAGGAACACGATCTCGACTGCCGCGGCGATGCCGCTGAAGAGATTGGAGGTCGCGGTGGTCGCCATGATCGCTCGCAGCAGCACGTTCGAAAACACGAAGCGCAGCCCTTCAGCCATGTCGTGGACCAGCTTCGGGTGCCCACCCTCAGGTACCCGTGGCTTCGGCTCCGGCGTCCGAATGGCGGCAACGGCAGCGGCCGAGACGAAGAAGCTCACCGAGTCGACCGCCACTGCGCTGGAACTGCCGATGGCCTGGACGAGACCGCCGGCGGCGCTCGGGCCCGCCACTGCGGCGACCTGCGCGCTGCCGGTGAGCTTCGCGTTTCCTTCCACCAGATGATCCCGGCCGACCAGCGCGGGAAGGTAGGACTGGTACGCGACGTCGAAGAACACCGTGAGCACCCCGCTCGCCAAGGTGACCACGAAGAGCTGGGCCAGGGTCAGCGCGCAGGCGGCATAGGCCACAGGGACCGAGCCGAGGGCGAGCAGCCGGCCGAGGTCCGCCGCGATCATGACGCGGCGGCGGCGCACCCGGTCGACCCAGACGCCCGCGGGTAGCCCCACGATGAGGAAGGCCGCAGTCGACGCCGCGGTGAGCAGCCCCATCTCGAACGTGGTGGCGTGCAGCGTGCGTACCGCCAGCAGTGGAATTGCGAGCAGGCTGACCTGCGAGCCGAGTTCGCTGACCGTCTCCCCGCCCCAGAGCAGCCGGAAGTCGCGGTGGCGCAGCAACACCCCCTTGGCCATCGGCGGACCCTACTGGCGACACCCAGAGGTTCCCGACGACGTTGTGTGGGGATTGGCGCGGGAGGGTAGCGCTCAAAACAGGTGCCAGTGCTCATCGGGACGTCCGGGTGGCAGTACGCCGACTGGAAGGGTCGCCTGTACCCGCGCGGCATGCCCCAGGCTCGCTGGTTGCCGTACTACGCGGAGCACTTCCGGACAGTGGAGGTGAACAGCGCCTTCTACCGCCTGCCCGACGAAGAGACGTTCATGCGGTGGGGGCAGTCGACGCCCCCGGACTTCGTTTTCGCCGTCAAGGCCAGCCGCTACCTCACGCACGTGCGGCGCCTCAGGGACCCAGCCGAACCGGTGGAGCGTTTGCTCGACCGAGCGACGGGCTTGGGCGCCAAGCTCGGGCCGGTGCTGCTGCAGCTGCCCCCCAACTTCCGGGCAGACCTGCCGGCTCTGCAGGCCACGTTGGAGGGTTTTCCACGGCACGTGCGGGTGGCATTTGAGCCACGGCACGAGTCCTGGCACACCGATGCTACCTTCGCGCTGCTCGGGGAGTTCGACGCCGCGTTCTGCCTGAGCGACACCCGTGGGCGCCGCACGCCGATCCGGCGGACGGCATCCTGGGGGTATGTCCGTTTCCACGAGGGCCGGTCTGCACCGGCGCCCTGCTACGGACGCGCTGCACTCCGCAGTTGGGCGAAGCGTCTTGGGAATTTGTGGGACGCGGGAGACGACGTCTACGTCTACTTCAACAACGACCGAGGTGGCTGCGCGGTCCGTGACGCCCACCGCTTCGCCGGCGCCGTGACCAACTCGGGCCTCGAGCCCACCCGCGTGCCGGACGCGCATCGGGCATCGCTGCCGATCAAGAAGGCGTGACCCGTCAACGAGACTGGGGTAAACCGGATCCGTGCTCTGTCGCTGCCTCTCTCTCGTTGCCGTTGGGGTGTTGCTCGGCGCGTGGTGCGGCTGGGTGAGTGGCCTCCACAGGTCCACGGGACCGGCAGAGATCACGTGGCTGCTCTCATTTGCGGCAGTGGTCGCGACCGCCCTCGCGCTGAGCCGCGGGCCGAGTCGACGCGCGCTACGGATGGCACCTCGAGCCGGCAGCCGACCCGTGGCCGCGGCCGGGACGAGGCGGAGGGCGGCGCGCCCTTCGGGGGGTTGCGCCCTGGCTGGCGCTCATCGGGGTGGCGCTCGCCTGGGACGTGCTCGGGCTCGACTCGGGCCCACACAGTTACCACCTGACCATCAGCGCGCTGGCGCAGGCCTACCGACCGCTCAATGCCGCCCTTCTGCTCGTGTGGCTGCTCGTCGGCGTCGGCTACGAGGCGGCTCGCGTGCGGGCACCGACGGCCGGAGTACCCCGCTCGGTCCCCCCGACCGGGCCGGGCCCGAACCGTCCTGAGCCGGGAACCGTCTTGAGCGCGGGCATATTGACCGTGGGGGGCCACCCGGTGACCCCCGGGCTGCTCCTCCCGCCGAGCCCTCTCCTCGGCGTCGCCTTCTGGGTCGCGGTTCCTGCCGTCGCCCTCCTGGTGGATGCAGCGGCCCGGCGCTCGGCCGGACGCGTGGCCAACGGCGAGGAGTTCATCCGTTTCATCTCGACGGCAAGATGGGCGAACGTCGTGCTGATCGCCGGCTGGACCTTCGCCGGATACCACCTCTTCGCGCGCTGAACGTCCACCAACCCTGAAGCGGCGGCGCTTGTTGCCGGGCCGACGACGGAACGCCGGTGTTCTGTCCTCCAGCACCCGGTCGATGACCTTTCGGGTGAGCGTGCACGAACCAACACGGCATTGGGCAGCCGTTCCACGGGTTGATGGCATCGTCGAAGGGATGGATGAGGTCGTCGCGGTGCGCCAACACGAGGATCGGCGCTTCGATGGCGATACCCGCAGGGATCAGGCGCCGCAAACGGCGGCCGGGCCCGGCGTGGGAAGGGCGTTGACGGCGGCCAGATTGGCCGCTGTGCACCGCGCCAGGTTCGCCAGCCCGACCGGCGTGAGCCGATCGCACACCCAGTCCCAGTGGAGCGAGACGGTGTCGCCCACCTTCACCGGCGGGGCCAAGCCCACGCCGTGCAGGCTGCGCCGCACCACCTCCACCTCTTCTGGGCCGAGCACCAGCCGCGACCCGGCGAAGCCCAGGAGACGGTTCCGTACGGTGACCAGGTCGCCGGTGACGGCTTCCACGTAGCCCCAGCGGATACGGCAACGGTCGAGCACGGTGAGCGGGGCGCCCTCCATCCCCGCGCGCAGCAGGCCCAGCCACGGGTACACCGCAAAGACGTGGAAGCTGTGCTGGCACACCCCGCCCTGTGGCACCGCGGAGGCCACATGTCCGAACCGGCGGCCGGCCCGGTCCTCGAAACGGTCGCTCAGCGATGACAACAGGGCGGAGTCCGGCACCTTCTCGAGCAGCGGGTTGCCCACCCAGTAGGCCTCGACCACACGGGCGTCGAGCGGATCGGCGATGCCGTTGCACCCGGCGATCAGCTCGAGGTACGGCCACGCGCCAGCGAACCCCGTGGCCAGGTGCGCCAGCTCCGCCAGGTCGAGTCCGTCAGAGGCCGACTCGAGGAGCGCGCCCGGATCGGACGGCCCGCAGTAACCGAGCTCGTTGGGCGGGTAGGCGTAGCGGGCGAACAGCAGCGGCCCGGATGGGGCCGATGGCGACGCGCCGGCACGCAGCGAGTCGGCGCCCGGATCGCTCATGTCGCCATCACGTGGCGCGGCACGCGCCAGGCCACCAACGCGGTGCCGGCCGTGATCAACACCAGCCCGAGCCACTCCGGCGCCAGTGGCTGGGCCCCGGCCAGCGCCTGCAGCGCAGCGGTGATCAGGGCGCTCGCCACCAGGATCGACGTGACGTCGATGGCCCGGGCCCGACTGAGGGCGGTCATCCATGTACCGACGTAACCGGCCAGCAGCAGCCCGGTGAAGAGGACCCAAACCAGCTGGCCGCGGTTGAGGGCGAACAGTGAACCGAGGGTGCCCTCGACCGCCAGGTAGGCGAGCAGGGCCGCGGATCCCACCCCCATGCGGACCAGCGAGACCGTGGCCGGAGCGATGCCGAAGAGCAGCTTCTTGGCCACCACCACCTCGACCGCCCACAGCAATGTGGCCGCCAGGACGAGGGAGGTACCGCTCCCCCAAGCCAGATGACCGATCCCCTTCGACAGCGCCACTTCGCCCCCGACGAGAAGGGCGATGGCGGCGATGTTCCACCCCGCCGCTCGCTCGTGGAGAAAGGGGGCGGCCAGGAGCACCACCCAGATCACCAGGGTGTCGTGCAGGAAGGCGGCGGGAGTCGCCGTGGTGCGGGCGAGCCCGTTGAAGAAGAGCACGAAGGCCAGGCCACCGCCGATGATGCCCACGTAGGCCAGCCCCACCCACGTCAGGGTGCTCCGGGTTCCCGGGGCCATTCGCACCGGCGCCGCAATCCAGCGGGCAGCCATCTCACCCCGCTCCGTTGAGCGCCGCCTCCAGGCGGAGGCCGCAAGCGTGCCCGCACCGAGGACCAGCAAGGCAACCAGGTTCTTCCCCGTGGTGTAGACAGAAGGCGACGGCACGTGATGCACCCCGTAGCTGTTGGCGAACACCGAGATCCCGCTGATGACGGCAGTAATGCCACCTACCAGCACCCCGTTCATCCCGACTCGCCGAGCGGTCCGACGCGTCGTTGTCACTTCGCTCACTTTGCCGACCCTTTCACTTTCTCAGACGGGCGTTTCCCCGGGCTATCTCGGCGACGGCTGTCTCCGCCTCTCGTGCGTCCGCCCGGTCGATGGCGTAGCCGCTGTGCACGACGAGCCAATCCCCCGGCCCTGGGGCGGGGTCCGGGGGTTCGAGGGCCAACAACGACACCTCGTGCCGACGCCCGTCGATGTCCTCGACCAGCACCTTGCCCGGACCGCACACCGACCGGACCTGATGCAACCTGCTCAGACACATCAGCAGACCTCCCTGATCATCTCCACCACGTGGCGCGCCGCATGTTCCACGCCTTCCTCGACCCCTTGGCTCAGGCCAACGCCCTGCCCGAAGTCTGATCCTTCAATGCCGACCACCACCACCCTCGACGGGGCGCGCTCGATGGCCCGGGCCAGGCGGTAGACGCCTGCCAGCCCAATGCCGTGGGTGCTGTTCACTCCCGACGCCTCTCGCTCGGGGGCCACCCTCGGGGCGGTGGGATCGAGCTCCACCACCTGGACCGTTCCGGGCGGGGAACCCGACGTGACGGCATCGACGACTACGGCCAGAGCGGCCCCGTCCCACAGGCCGAGAAGGTCAAGCGGGTCGTCGAGCGGCCCGACCACTGTCACTCCAGGGCATTGCTGCACCACCATGGAGACCGCGGCAGGACCGGCGCCGTCGTCGCGGCGGTACTCGCTGCCCAGGCCGGCCACCACTACCTTGCGGGCGGCTCCGGCCGTGGGGCCCGTCCCTGCGATGCTCGCGGTGTCGCTCACTCCCGGACCACCTTGACGTCGAGGAAGTGGGCGGCGCACGAGATGCAAGGGTCATGGTTGCGCACCGCCTGCTCGCAGCGCCAGGACAGATCGGCGTCCGAAAGGTCCAGGCCACCCTGCACAACGCGTCTGAGGTCGGCCTCAATACTGATCTGGTTCTGCGAGGTCGGTGGCACGATACGAGCGGTGGCGATGTCGCCGTCGGCATTAAGTGCATAGGTGTGCAGGAGCAGACCCCGCGGTGCCTCAGTGACCCCGGCGCCCACGCCCGCACGGATCGGAATGCCGACTGCCGGCGGGCTCGGGGGCTCGTACGACTCCGCCAATCGCAGCGCCTCATCACACGCAAACACGAGCTCGACGGCGCGCACGACAATGCTCTGGAAGGGGTTGGTGACGATCGGCCCCAGCCCGGCCCCGCGCGCCGCCTGATATGCCACCTCGGGCAGGACGGAGGAGTTCAGCGCGTATCGGGCCAGCGGGCCGGTCAGGTAGTCGAGCTCACCCCCCAGACGCGCGTGCAGTGCGGTGGAGCGCGCCACGTGCTCTTCGACCACCAGGCGGTCGAAGGCCGACGCCGTCAGGTCCAGCCCGTCACTCGAGGCGACCCGACCCGACTCGATGGGATAGCGGCCCGGGGAGCGCAGGGAGACGAAGCGGTAGTCCCCCTCGACGTCGGGAAAGTCGAAGCCCGATACCCACGAAACCGTGTCCAGGGCCTGGTCACGGGCACGGCGCAGTGGCTCGGTCAGGGCCGTCACGTCGGCGCGAGCGGGTGCGGAGTAAAAGCCCCCTACCCGGACATTCACGGGATGAATGGCCCGGCCGCCCACGGTCGACATCAGCAGGTTGCCCATCTTCTTGATGGCGAGGCCGCGTTCGACGGCGGCGCGATCGCGCTCGGCCATCTGCACGGCGTCGGCATAGCCCAAGAAGTCGGGAGCGTGGAGCAGGTAGATGTGCAGGGCGTGGCTCTGTATCCACTCTCCGCAGTAGAGAAGGCGGCGCAGGTCGGCCACCTCCCGACTCACCTCCACGCCGAGGGCGTTCTCCACCGCCGCGCAGGCGCTCATCTGGTAGGCCACGGGACAGATGCCGCAGATGCGGGCCGTAATGTCGGGGGCCTCGGTGGCCCGGCGTCCCTGCAGGAGCGCCTCGAAGAACCGGGGCGGTTCGAAGATGTTGAGCGCCACCTCCCCGACCACGCCGTCGCGCACCTCCACGTGGAGCGAACCCTCGCCCTCCACGCGCGAGAGCCCCTCTATCGACACCGTGCGCTGCGCGCCCGACCCGTGGGTCATCGCCCTTCCGCACTATCTTCGGCCGTGACGGTCTCTGTGGCCTCGGACAGCGCCCGGGACTGCTGACCGAACACCGGGTTGCCTGCGTAGAAGGTGGCGAACAGGCGTGAGGCGTCGACCGGGGCCATGCCGCTGTCGAGCAGGCGCCGAGCCAGGGCGTCGGTGTTCGCACCCTCCGACGGTCCGAAGCAGCCGAAGCAGCCCCGGCCGACGGACGGGCACAGGGCTCCGCACCCAGCGCGCGTGACCGGACCCAGGCACGCCGTCCCGTGGGCGACCAGCAGGCATACGGTGCCTCTCCCCTTGCATTCCTGGCAGACCGTGTGCGTGGGGATGACCGGTTTCCGACCGGCGAGCGCGGCGGTGATCACCTCGAGAAGCTGGTGGCGGTCAATCGGGCATCCCTGAACCTCGAGATCGACAGGCACGTGAGCAGCAATGGGCGTCGAGGTGGACAGCGAGGAGATGTATTCGGGGTGGGCGTAGACGGCACCGACATAGGCGCCCTCGGCGGCGAAGTTCCGCAGGGCCTGAATACCTCCGGCCGACGCGCAGGCGCCGATGGTGATGAGCCGACGCGAGTTGGCCCTGATCTCCCGGATCCGCTCGGCGTCCTCGGTCGTGGTGATCGAACCCTCCACCAATGACACGTCGTAGGGTCCGTCGACCGTCGCCCGCGACATCTCGGTGAAGTGCGCGATGCGCACGGCACCGGCCAGGGTCAACAGTTCGTCCTCGCAGTCGAGGAGGCTGAGCTGGCATCCGTCGCAGGAGGCGAACTTCCACACGGCCAGCGTGGGACGGGCGTCATGGGCACCCTGGGCGCCGGCGGACCCTGCCGAGCGTCACCGGTTGCGCTCCATGAACAGCTCGTCGGCCACGCCCCCGTACGGCACCACCGGCCCGTCACGGCACAACAGCAGCGGGCCCAGCTGGCAGTGGCCGCACAGCCCCACCCCACACTGCATATTGCGCTCCAGCGAGACCCTGATCCGGGACGGGTCGATTCCCTGGTCGACGAGTTGACGCGCCACGAAACGCATCATGATCTCGGGACCGCAGAGCAGCGCCACCGCCTCAGCCGGCTCGAATGGCGCTTGGGGAAGGAGCACGGTCACCACACCCACCGAACCATCCCAACCGGGTGCGCCGACATCGACCGTGACGCCGACGTGGATCCCGGCCGTCCGCCACGCCTCGAGGTCATCGGGAAAGAGGATCTGAGCAGGCGAGCGCATCCCGACCAACACGAAGACCCGACCCGCGCGCCGCCTGCGACGTTCGGTCAAATCACGTATGGCCCCACGCAGCGGAGCCAGGCCGATCCCGCCCGCCACCACCACGACGTCGGCCGCATCGTCAATGGTATCGAGTCCCCAGTCGTGCCCGAACGGGCCGCGAACGCCGATCACCGATCCGACCGGAGCGGCGCACAGCGCACGCGTCACCGCGCCCACATCGCGCACGGTGTGCTCAATGGGGCCCTCTTCTGCGGGTGCGCTCGAAATCGAGATCGCCACCTCGCCCACACCGAAGGAGGTCAGCATGTTGAACTGTCCGTGGGCGAACTGGAAGGGCTCGCCGGCCTCTGCCAACGCCGGGACGACGGACATGGTGACGACGTCGTCGAGTTCCACCCGCCGCTTCACGATCCGGTACGGAACTGGGGTGAGCGGGCCGCGCAGGGCCGGCGACCCGACCGCCAGATCAGTGGCCGGCATTGGCATAGAGATCAAGGAGGCGGATCCGAGTGGCCTGCAACCGCGCCAGCACCACAGCGGAGAAGCGCTGGTGGAGCTCGGCAGCCGCCTCCGGGTGCACCGCCAGATCCTCCCTCAGGTGTTGCGTGTCGATGGCGACCGCTTCGACGGGCTCCAGCGCCCGCGCATCGAACTGCCAGCGGAAGGGGGCGGCCATCCAGCTGAGCCCGACGACCTGACCCGGCTCGACGGTGTCGATGACGATAGGGCCCCAGAGACGGGGCGTGGATCTCAATGGCCACCCTTCCCCGGGTGACGAGGAAGATGGTGCCGGCATCCTCGCCCTCCCGGAGGAGCAAGGCACCCGGGTCGAAACTCACGATCCTCGCCGCCTCCGACAAGAGCGCAAGCGTCCCGCGAGAAACCCCGGCCAGAAATCCGTGCTCGCGCAGGAGCTCGTCCGTCGTCCTGCCCCCGCCGGTCACGATTCCCTCACCACCTGGTTGATCGTGTCGATGACCGACGCGCCATCGGTTGCCCGAATGGCAGCAGCCTCCTCGGTGATGTCGATGCCGACCGGGCACCACGCGATGCACCTGCCACACCCCACGCAACCCGACTCGTCGAACTGATCCCACCACGTCGAGAGCTTGTGGGTCATCCACTGCCGATAGCGCGAAGAGGTCGTGGGTCGCACCGAGCCGCCGTGCAGGTAGGAGTGGTCGAGGTCGAAGCAGGAAGCCCAGCGACGCTGACGCTCGACCGTTCCACTCACGTCAGTGACGTCCTTGACGTCACTGCAGAAGCACGTGGGGCAGACCAGGGTGCAATTGCCGCACGATAGGCAGCGTTCGGCCACCTCGCCCCAGCGCGGGTGTTCGAGATTCCGGGCCAGGAGCCCGGGCAGGTCCTCGGTGTCGAGGGACCGGCCCATCCGCTCGGAAGCCCCGTCGACGACCGCCCGGCGACCAGAGCGCACGGCCTCGTCGGCGGCCCCATGGGGAACCTGGGCCAAGGTCTCGGCCCCGGCGACCGAACCGACCCGGACGTAGTACGTACGCTCAACGTCGACCGGTCCTGCCAGCTCGGTGAGGGCCAGGTCGTACCCGGCACCCGCTCCGGGGCCGGTGCCCATGGAAGTGCAGAAGCAGGTGCTCGAGGGAGTTCCGCACTCGACCGCCACAATGAACGCTCCGTCACGGCGCGCCGCGTACCGGTCATCGGGCACCGCGCCGTCGCGGAGCACTCGATCGAGGGTCCCGAGCGCGGCCACCTCGCAGGGCCGGGCCCCGATGACGGCCACGGGGACCGGCTCGTCCCAGGGCTCGGACAAGGTCACCTCACCCTCGGCGACCGCCGCCCGCCACACGGTCTCGGCGGGGACGAAGAACTCGGACTTCCACGACGCTGGGCCGACGGCCCACCCGAACAGTTCAGAGCTTCCGTCGTGGGTGATCCGGTACTTTCCAGGCTCGGCGTGGTCGTGCCAGCCCTCGGGCAGGTCGGAGGTGGAACCGATCTCCCCCTGGACAATCGCCCCGTCACGCACAACCGGCCCCATGGTCCGCAGGCCGCGCCCCCGTAGGACTTCGATCAGAACGTCGAAGCCATACCGATCGATCACCGCGTCATCCCCGATGTCCACCACATGAGGCTACGGCCTGGCACGGGACACGCATAGGGCCAATTCACCCGAGCGGAGGCTGGAACAATTGCGACCCTGCCGGTGCTCCTGCACGTGTTGTGCCCGCACATCGGGGTCACGATGGCTTTCAACATCCCCATGGCCAAGTCGACATCGGGCCCTTGTTCAACATGATGCACTCCGCCTGTTGCGCCATCGCAACGTCGGTGACCTCCTTGCGGGAGGGGCATCCGGTGACCGCCAGGTTGTCCAACACCTCCGTGGCCCAGATCACCGGAAGGTGTGCGGCCTCGCACAACCACAAGACCTCCTTAGGGTTCGGCCGGGCGCGGGTAACGGCCCTGCACCGCAAGATCACCCCGGGCGATCATGTACCTTTCTCGGTCACGATCTGGCGATCGTTGGCTGGATGTTTGACACCTCCGAATCGATGAGCGACAGAGAGCGTTCGTAGAGAGTTGAGGGCTGACTTGGTGTGCGCACCTGCGTCGCAGTTGGCGGAACCGTGGGCGTCAGGGCTCCAAGACTGCGTCGAGAGCGGCCATTGCGGCTCCGCGGGCGCCGGCCATGTCGAGCTCGGGCACGAGGACGAAACCAGCAACAGCTGCCTCCTCTTCGCGGAGAGTCGTGCTGTCGCGGACGTATTGCAAGAACCACGTCTTGAATGCGTCCCCGGCCTCCACGACACCACCACCGATGAAATAAGCATCGGGGTCCAAGAAATTCGCTGCAATGGTGAAAAGCCGGCCCAACGCTATCGCCTGTTGCTCGAATATCCGGGTGGCCATTGGGTCCCCGGCCTCTCCGTAGGACCGCACAGATCGAGCCGCCTCGGAAATGGGTAGCGATCCAAGCTCATGGTCCGGGTAGCGCGACAACCAGTACGGCAGAAGGTTGAGCTCAATGCCCGCCAGTGACGCGACGCTTTCGGCATCTCCTAAGAACCCGCAGTTACATCTTGGAATGGGCTGATCAGGCTCCAGGAGCCCCGCCATCGGAATGTGCACGTGGCCAAGTTCACCGGCTGCGCCCGTCGCCCCCTTGACAACACGACCCCGATGCACGATCCCACCGCCGAGTCCCGTACCGACGATGGCGGAGACCGACGAACGCGAGCGGCCGTGCAGACCGAAATGCAGGCGATGAGCATAGAGGGCGGCTGCGTTGCCGTCGTTGTTGTAGAAGACCGGGAGACCTAGCCTGCGCTCCAGATGAGTACGGAGGTCGAACCCGTTCCAGCTCGGATGTCCGAAGTTGGTCGAACCCCGCCGGAAGATCACGCCTTCGGCACTCGCAGGGCCCGGGCTGTCGAGTCCGACGGCGCGCACCCGAGCGCGCTCGATCCCGGTCAGAGCGAGAATCCGACCTAACGATTCCTCCAGCGCATCTAGGGCTGCCTCGGTACCCTCTTTGACCCGGCTCGGGGACTCGATCATCTCATCGACCAGGAACCGGCCCGAGTCCTCGAGAACTGTCGCGTTGTTGGACGTCGCCCCGTTGTCGATGCCGACAACGACGGATGCAGCGGGCATTGTCACCAAGCATCCACCTTACGGGTCGGAGTGCCGTCCAACGTGGCGCCCAATTACCCGGTATCGCTTCCGAGGCCACAACCTGAAGTGCGCGCCGATCCGGCGGTGTTCTGAGGCACGCCAACAGCGTCGCTAGTTCCGGACCTCTGTCGCGACGGATGCAGATAGTGACCTGTTGCGCTTTGCAGTGATGCGACACGAGACGCGACGGAATGGACTCGCCAACGGTCGCGTCGTGGCTGCTCAACAGCCGGTTGTCGCGAAGAGATGTCTCGGGTCCGATTTACGTCTTACTGGTCCGTTGTCCCACCAATGACTGTCGCCAGGTCGACGAGGCGGCTCGAGTACCCGGTCTCGTTGTCGTACCAGCCGAGGACCTTGACGAGTTTGCCATTCGCCATCGTGAGCTTGGAGTCGAAGACGCAAGAAGCCGAACTTCCGATGATGTCGGTCGACACAAGATCATCCTCGGAGTACTCGAGGAGTCCGGCCAGCCGACCGACCTCTGCAGCGGCGCGGTAGGCGTCACACACCTCCGCCGCCGTCGGGGCCTCACGGAGGTTTGCCACGAGGTCGGTGACCGAGCCGTCGGGCACGGGAACCCGAAGCGACAACCCGTCGAGCCGGCCGACGAGGCCGGGGAGCACCAGCCCGGTGGCCCGAGCGGCCCCTGTCGTCGTCGGGACGATGTTGATCGCCGCACCCCGAGCCCGTCGCGGGTCCTTGTGAAGGGCATCGACGAGGTGCTGATCATCGGTGTAGGCGTGGACCGTTGTCATGAAGCCCTCTTCCATGCCGAACGCATCGTCGAGCACCTTGGCCAGGACAGCGAGGCAGTTCGTCGTGCACGAGGCGTTCGAGACCACAAAGTCCCGGGTCGGGTCGAACGTGTCCTCGTTGACCCCGACCACGAACGTGGCGTCGACGTCCTTTGCAGGGGCCGAGATGATCACGCGCCTCGCCCCGGCCTCGAGGTGAGCGGCCGCCTTCTCGCGGCTGGTGAGTCGGCCCGTGCACTCGATGACGACGTCGATGCCGAGCTCACGCCATGGCAGGTTCTCCGGGTGCGACTCCGTCAGCATGGTGACGGCCATCGCACCGACCATCATCTTGTCGTGCTCCAAGGTGACCGGCTCGGGGAAGTGCCCGTGCACCGAGTCCCGGACCAGAAGCCGGGCCAGCGCCTCGGGGTCGCCGAGGTCGTTCACCGCAGCCACCTCGATGTCCCTCGGCGACTTCATCGCGGCCCGGAGCAGCGCACGCCCCGTGCGGCCAAATCCGTTGATGGCGACCCTGACTGACATGTGCAGCACCTCCACGGCGTTCAGGGTCTAGTAAAGACCCGTAAGCGATGATCCCACTGGGTCGGCCGAGTGCGTAGTGCCAAAGGTCCCCTGGCCCGAGGACCTTTGGCACTAGTGCCCCCCTCGCAGCTGCGGCAGCTTGGAGGCATGTTCGAGGTGCGCTTTCACGGCCGAGGTGGGCAGGGCGCCGTCACCGCCGCCGACCTGCTCGCGCTCGCGGCGTTCGAGGGGGGTCGGTTCGCGCAGTCGTTCCCCAGCTTCGGCTCGGAGCGCACGGGCGCCCCGGTGGTGGCCTATTGCCGCCTGAACGACAGGGACATCCGCACCCGGGAGCCGGTGGTGGCACCGGACTGTGTGATCGTGATCGACCCCACCCTGATGCACCAGGTCGATCTGTTCGCCGGGCTGGATGTGGAAGGCTACGTCCTGGTCAACTCGACGCGGACGTTGGACCAGCTCGGTCTGGGGACCCTGCAGGCGAGGTGCCACGGCGCGCACCTGATGACCGTTCCGGCCACCGAGGTGGCGCAGCGCCAGATCGGCAGGCCGCTGCCCAACGCGGCGCTACTCGGCGGATTTGCCGCCTTGACGGCACAAGTGTCGATGGGGGCGGTGGGCACGGCCATTCGGGAGCGCTTCCGCAAGGATCCGAACATCGCCGAGCGCAACGTCGCCGCGGCCGCCGAGATCTACCAGTTTGCGCGCCAGTCGATGGCGCTCAGTGGACAGGGGGTGCTCGGTGCTCCGGCAAATTGAGGGCTCCCGAGCGGTGGCGGAGACGGTGGCGCTCTGCCGGCCCGAGGTGGTGTGCGCCTACCCCATCTCCCCCCAGACCCACATCATCGAGGCGATCGGTGAACTGGTGAAGACCGGTGAGCTCGCCCCGTGCGAGTTCATCAACGTCGAGTCGGAGTTCGCCGCCATGTCGGTCGCCATCGGCGCTTCGGCCGCTGGCGCCCGAGCCTTCACCGCCACCGCCAGCCAGGGGCTCCTCTTCATGATGGAGGCGCTCTACAACGCAGGCGGGCTCGGGCTGCCCATCGTGATGACGCTGGCCAACCGCGCCGTAGGTGCGCCCATCAACATCTGGAACGACCACAGCGACGCCATGGCCGCCCGGGATGCCGGGTGGGTCCAGCTCTTCGCCGAGACCAATCAGGAGGCGGTGGACCTGCACATCCAGGCCTTCCGTCTCGCCGAGGCGCTGTCGGTCCCGGTGATGGTGTGCATGGACGGATTCATCCTCACCCACGCAACCGAACAGGTGGACATGCCCTACCAGGAGCAAGTGGACGCTTTCCTCCCCTCCTTCCAACCCCGCCAGCTCCTTAGTCCGGACGACCCGTACTCCATCGGCGCCATGGTCGGACCGGAGGCGTTCTTGGAGGTCCGTTACCTGGCCTACGCCCGCCAGCAGCAGGCGCTCGGACGGATCCTTGAGGTGGGAGCCGAGTTCGCCGAGGCCTTCGGGCGGGACTCGGGCGGGCTCGTCCGCCCGTACCGCAGCGCCGACGCCGACGTGGTGGTGGTGGCCATGGGCTCGGTGCTGGGCACCATCAAGGACGTCGTCGACACCCAGCGCGATGCCGGGCTGCGCATCGGCGCGCTGGGCATCACGTCGTTCCGGCCCTTCCCGATCGACGCCGTCCGCGCCGCCCTTGGGGGGGCCCGCCAGGTCGTCGTGGTGGAGAAGGCCTTCAGCGTGGGCTTCGGCGGCGTGCTCTCGACCGACGTGGCCATGGCGCTGAGCGGGCTCCCGGTCCACGTGGCCACCGTGGTCGCCGGGCTCGGCGGCCGCATCATCACGAAAACGTCGCTGCGGGGTGTCTTCGAAACGGCCGCCCGGGGCGACCTGGAGACGGTGACCTTCCTGGACCTCAACGAGAAGCTCGTCGAGCACGAGCTCGAGCGCATCGCGCAACGCCGCGAGTCGGGCCCGTCGGCCGAGAACATGTTCCGCGACCTGGGCACCGTGGCATCGGGGATCGGCTGATGGCGGTCCGCTTCTACCAGGTTGGGAGCTTCGCTGTCGGCAACCGGTTGGTTAACCGGGCCGAGCGCACCGTTCAGTCGGACCCCGGGCGCTACAACTCGCTGACTTCGGGACACCGGGCGTGTCAAGGGTGCGGAGAAGCCCTTGGGGCGCGCTATGCGCTTGACGCCGCCATGCGGGCGACGGCCGGCCAGGTGGTGGCCGTCAACGCCACCGGATGCCTCGAGGTGTTCTCCACTCCCTACCCCGAGACGTCGTGGCAGATGGCCTGGCTGCACTCGTTGTTCGGCAACGCGCCGGCGGTGGCCACGGGCGTGGCCGCTGCTTTGCGGGTCAAGGGTCACCCGGAGACAAGGGTGATCGGGCAGGCCGGCGACGGCGGGACGGTTGACATCGGGTTCGGATGCCTCTCGGGCATGTTCGAGCGCAACGACGACGTACTTTTCATTTGCTACGACAACGAGGCCTACATGAACACCGGCGTGCAGCGATCCGGGGCGACCCCGCCGGCCGCGCGCACGGCGACGACCGAAGCGGTCGGCCCCCATCCTGGGAACACGTTCGGGCAGGGGAAGAACATGCCCGTCCTGGCGATGGCTCACGGCATCCCTTATGTGGCCACAGCCACGGTGGCCGACTTGCACGACCTCGAGGCGAAGGTGACCAAGGCCATGTCCATCCGGGGCGCCCGCTACATCCACATCTTGGTCACCTGCCCCCTCGGGTGGGGCAGCGCCGCGAGTGACACGGTGCGGATCGCCCGCCTGGCCACTCAGACGGGCCTCTTCCCCGTCTTCGAGGCCGAGCACGGTGCCGTGACCGGCGTTACGAGGATCAGGCGGCCGGCGCCGGTCACCGAATATCTGCGCCTCCAGGGCCGGTTCGCCCACCTCTTCGACAAGGAGGGGAACCCGGCGCGGCCCGACATCCTCGATGCGCTCCAGGCGATGGCCGACGGCAACATCCGGCGTTACGGGCTGCTGGACGTCGCGGAGGTGCCGGCATGATGGAGAAGCCCTTCGCCATCACGCTCGAGATCGGATCGAGCCTGGCCAACAAGACGGGGAGCTGGCGGACGGAACGTCCGGTGTATCTGGACCGTCTACCCCCGTGCAACAACGCCTGTCCGGCCGGCGAGAACATCCAGCAGTGGTTGTACCTGGCCGAGGACGGTTCCTACGAAGCGGCGTGGCGCGAGATCATGCGGGCCAACCCCTTCCCCGCCGTCATGGGACGGGCCTGCTTCCACCCGTGCCAGACCGCCTGCAACCGCGCCACGGTGGACGAGACGGTCGGCATCAACGCCATCGAGCGCTTCCTGGGTGACCGGGCCATTGCGGAGGGCTGGCAGCCCGATCGTGTCGCCCCTCCCAGCGGCAAGCGGGTCCTGGTGGTCGGGTCCGGGCCTGGCGGCATGACGGCCTCCTACCACCTGGCGCTGCTCGGCCACGAGGTGGTCGTCCACGAGTCGTCGCCGCTCCCGGGAGGGATGATGCGCTACGGGATCCCCGCCTATCGCCTGCCCCGCGACGTCGTGGCGGCCGAAGTCAACCGCATCGTGGCCATGGGCGTCACGATGGAGTGCGAGAGGCCGGTGGAGGACCTCGCGGCGACCATGAAGGACGGGGCCTTTGACGCCGCCTTCATGGCTGTAGGGGCACAGCGGGGTCGTCACGCCGACATCCCGGCTGGGGACTCGGCCCGCATCCTTGACGCCGTCTCCCTCCTGCGGGGCACCGAGAGCGCAGAGGCGCCAGTCCTCGGGCGCCGGGTGGTGGTCTACGGCGGCGGGGACACGGCAATGGACGCCGCCCGCACGGCCAGGCGCCTGGGTGCCGAGGATGCCGTCGTCGTCTACCGGCGCACCGCGGAGCGCATGTCCGCCAACGTCGAGGAGGTTCACGATGCGATGGAGGAGGGGGTCCGGCTTAGGTGGCTGTCGACTGTCGTGGACGACCACAGCGGCGTGCTGACCATTGAGCGGATGGAGCTCGACGAGTCGGGCTTCCCCCAGCCCACCGGCGAGCTCGAGGAGCTGTCGGCGGACGCGTTGATTCTGGCACTGGGGCAGGAGGCCGATCTCGCCCTGCTGCGCACCACTCCCGCCGTCGTGACCGAGGACGGCCTCGTCACGGTCGGTTCGGACCTGATGTCCGGCCAGCCCGGCGTGTTCGCGGGCGGGGACATGGTGGCGGGAGGGCGCACACTGACCGACGCCATCGGACACGCAAAGAAGGCCGCGCGGGCTATCGACGCCTGGCTGGACGGCCGCACCCTTGAGCGTCACGTCAAGCACGCGTTGGCCACGCCGGTGCACCTGAACACGTGGTACTTCGCCGACGCCCCCAAGTCGGTGCGCCCTCGCCTCGATGCGGCTCGGCGCACCTCCACCTTCGACGAGGTCGTCGGAGGCCTGGACGACTCGACGGCCCTCTACGAGGCCCGCCGGTGCCTGTCATGCGGCAACTGCTTCCAGTGCGACAACTGCTTCGGGGTGTGCCCGGACAACGCCGTCCGAAAGGTCGACGAGGCTCACGGGTACTCCTTCGACTACGACTTCTGCAAAGGTTGCGGGCTCTGTGTCCAAGAGTGCCCCTGCGGCGCGATCGAAATGGTGCCCGAGAAGACCTGACTCGACCCGACCGCTGGGGTATTTCGGCCCGCCCGGCGACGACGTCTCCCTTCGCTCGTCCCTCATCAACGTGGATTTCGAAAAGGGTCCAACGTCCCTGTTTGTGATCGTGATGCATTTGCGAGACTGATGCCCGTGAAGACGCTGACCTTCCAAGAGGTCGTGGAGCTGCTGCGCGACCTCGACCCCGAAGAGCCACGGGTGGTCATCTCGGGGAACTCGGCCAACCCGGTCACCCTGATTGACGCCCTGCTCGCCGCTCGCGACCGGTGCCGGGTCTTTCAACTCAACGCACACGACGGGTTCTCGGCCAGCCCTGCGTTCGTCACGGAGACCCCCTTTGTCGGTCCGGGCATGCGCCACGATCCAATGCTCGACTACCTGCCCATGCGGCTTTCGCTGGTGCCTCGGCTGTTCCGCACGGTGCGACCGGTTGACGCGGTGCTCGTCCACACCTCGTTGCCTCACGGAAACAAGGTCTCACTCGGCATAGAGGTCAACGTCCTGCCGGCGGCCATTGAGCAGGCGCGGGCTCGCGGCGGCCTGGTCATCGCCCAAATGAACGCACGCATGCCGTACACGTTCGGGGACGCGGAGATCCCGCTCGAGCTCATTGACGGGGCGCTCGAGGTCGACACACCCCTGATGTCGCCCGCTGTGGGACCAGCCGACGACGCCGCGCACCTCATCGGGAGAGCGCGTCGCCCGCTTCGCCGAGGACGGGACCACGCTGCAATTGGGAATCGGGCAGATCCCCACCGTCGCCGCGACCATGATGTCGCGCCTGCGGAACCTACGAGTCTGGTCGGAGATGATCAGCGACGGCGTACTCACACTCCACCGAGCCGGTGCCCTCGATCCCGACCACCCGGTGACGAGCTCCTTCCTCATCGGCTCACCCGACCTCTACGGGTGGGCCAACCGGAACGATGGGCTGCGGATGCGACGTACCGAGACGGTGAACGACCCGTCTCGCATCGCCGAGCAAAGGGCCATGCTCTCCGTCAACGCGGCCATGCAGGTCGACCTCTTCGCCCAGGCCAATGCCAGCTTCGTCGACAACCGGATCCACTCGGGATTCGGCGGGCAGCCCGACTTCGTGATCGGGGCCCTGCACTCGACCGGAGGGCACGCGATCGTCGCTCTGCACGCCTGGCACCACAAGACCGACACCTCCACCGTGGTCCCGCTGCTCGACAACCCGGTTACCTCGTTCCAGCATTCGGCCATCGTGAGCGAGCACGGTTGCGCCGAGCTCTTTGGCCGCTCCCAACACCAGCAGGCTCAACTGATCGTCGATGAGGTGGCCGACCCGCGGGCTCGCCCGGAGCTTGCCGAAGCGGCGGGACGTCTCGGCCTACGGCGCGACTTCGATCAGCTCTCATGAAGCCGCGCCACGTCACCATCGTCCGCTCGCGCCGGATGAGGAGGCTTGGGCGTAGGGGACTTAGGATCCGTCCCGTGGGCATGCAGGATCGTGACAGAATGCCCAACAGGGCCTCAGAGATCTGCGGTCACATCGATGTATGACTTTGAGGCATGACACAGTCGCAATTGGACGTACTGAGCGTGGGCGACATGGCGACCGATGTCTTCATCCGGCTGTCGGACGGGCACGTCCGCGTCTGGGAGGACGACCAGGGCCATTGGATGGACCTCCCTTTCGGCGGCAAGGTCCCCTTTGACTACACGCTGACGGTGGAGGCCGGCGGCAATGCCGCCAACGCAGCCGTCGGCTTCTCTCGACTCGGGCTCGCCACCGCGATCGCGGCTCACGTCGGGAGCGACAAGGTCGGCCGCGACATGGAGCAGGCTCTCCACCGCGAGGGGGTCGACACTCACCTCGTGCGGTTCGACCCTGGGCACCCGAGTAACCGTAACTTCGTGCTGTGGTTCGGCCCGGACCGCACAATATTGGTGCGCCATGAGTGCTACAACTACCACTGGCCCCACCTGAGCCCACGCGAGATACCGCGATGGGTGTACATCAGCTCGGTCGGCTCCCACGCTCGCGAGTACTTCGACCGGATTGTTGCCTGGCTGGAGGCGGAGCCATTGGTGCGCCTCGCGTTTCAACCCGGATCGTTCCAGATCGCCCAGGGATACGAGCCCTACGAGGGACTGTTCCGCAGGGCGGACGTCCTCGTGTGCAACCGCGAGGAGGCCGTCGAACTCGGTGGCGGCGACCACCGCGATGTGGCCGACCTCCTGGCCCGGCTCCATCGGCTCGGCCCCACGATGGTGGTGATCACCGATGGGCCCGAAGGCGCCTATGCCTCCGACGGTACCCAGCGCTACCGGGTTCCGGCCTACCTCGACCCTGACCCGCCCATGGAGAGAACGGGGGCGGGCGATGCGTTCGCGTCGACGCTCGTGGCCGCGCTGGTGAAGGGGCACACATTTTCCGAGGCCCTAGCCTGGGCCCCCATCAACGCTATGCGTGTGGTTCAAGAGGTTGGTTCACAGACGGGGTTGCTCAGCGAGGAAGAACTGCTCCGCCTGCTGGCGTGCTCTCCCCAGCACTACGCGGTCACCTGTTGGTGACGAGGGTCTATAGACGCCCGGTCCGCCTCTGACCGCAACCTCAGTGCTCGGGGGCCTCACCGGGCACTGCTGTCCCTGTTTATTGGGACCTTCTTCCCTACGCAGACAGGGCGGAATGCGAGGACGATGGTGGGAGACCAGACCGCGTCCCTGAGGAGAAGGCAGTGCAAACGGACGACGCAAACGCCCAGGGAGTCGACGCACTGCGAATTGTCGTGAGCGTTGACGGCTCGCCACACGCTACTCATGCCGTCGCGGCGGGTCATCGGCGATCATCGGTGTCAGATGCCCTAATGGCAATCTCGATGAGCTTCGGACGACGGTCTGCGGCTCGCCTTGTTGCCGATGCTGCGAAACTCGAAGCCTCCGACCGCGTCGTTGACGTCGGATGTGGGCCGGGCACAGCGGTTCGAGTCGCTGCGGGACGTTGTGAACACGCTTCGGGCATCGAATTCCCTCTCGATAAGGTCACTTGAGGTCACGCCGGAACGAATTGGGCGTGGCAACAATTCGGTACTCGCGTCCGATCGGCATCCTTTCGCAATGCCTGGCGAAAGGCGCCTGTTCCCTGTTGGCGACTATCACGGTCCTGGGCGAGCGGACAGGACATCTTCGACCCCAAAGCGAGCGCGGTGCTTGTTGCCGGGCAGACGTCGGAACGCCAAATGTTCTGCCGCAGCAGCCGTTGCTGACCTGTCGGGTGACGCCCACCAGGTCATCCGCCGGGCCGTCTCATAATCCTCGTCGGCGGCAGCCGATTGCGCCAAGGCATCATGGCAACTCCTCCGTCGATTTCGACACCGACCTGGTGTCGTCTTCACTTGCTCTCAGCTGCAGCGCCATCTTCGGGCAGAGATCCACCGCTGCCTGGGCCAGTCTCCCGAGATATCGAGGGACCGGACCGTCGGTGATGATCGGGTATCCCCAGTCATCGAGCGTGATCACCTCTGGCAAGAGTTCCACGCAGGTTCCACGGCCGTCGCATGCGATTCGGTCTATGTGCAACACCAGCTGTGATTTCACAACAGCTCCTCCGTGGGAAGGGCGAGCGACACCTGTCGCTGACTGGCCGAACAGCGTCCTGCCAAGTGTTCTGACACCTCGCGACCAAAGACGTCCAGGGCCGAGCGAATATGGCGGGCAACGCCATCGGGGTGGCCACATGCTCCCCGGCCCTCGATCTCGTCGACCCACCGCGTCAAGTCGTCGAATCGAACCGGCATGCCCACCGCCAGGAGTTCGAACTGCTCGGCGATCGCAGGGAGCCCGAACTTGCAGGGTCCGCATTGGCCGGCGGATTGCGACGCAAGATAGCGGACGAGTCGCGCCGTCTCGAGCACGCCGCACCCGGTCGCCGGAAGGGCCACGACCAAGCCGGCCCCGAGTCCCACCCCGAGCCCGCTCGTGCTGAACGGAGCGGACAGCGCCGCAGATGCCGGTATCCACCTGCCGAAGTACCCGCCGATCAGGAGCGCCTGGACCGGCGCGCTCGGGCCGCCGGCGAGCTCGAGCACGTCGGACGTCCGGGCGCCGATCGCCACCTCGAAGACCCCGGGACTGACCACTGAACCGGCCAGGGTGACGAGCATCGTTCCGGGCTCGTCGGCGGCTCCCACCTTCCGGAACCACTTCGCGCCATGGCGACCAACGAGGCCGAGATGGGCTAGCGTCTCGACGTTTTGGACGAGGGTGGGGCGGCCCCGAAGGCCGCGTTCGGTCATTCGGGGCGCTTTGCCCAGTGGGATCGGCATGGCCCGCCCGACCCAGTTGACGACCGCGCTTGCCTCGCCGGCGACGAAGCCATCCGCGGCGGTCACGGCGCGAAACCTCGCGCTGTCAAGCCGGATGCGTTGGCGTTCGGCCAATGCAGCATCGACGCTCTCGCGCACATCACGATGGACGACCATGATGATCTCATCAGCCCCAACGAGGCTGGCCGCCAGGGCAGCGCCGTCGAGAACGAGGTGGGGCGAGCGGGCAAGGAGCACCCTGTCTTTCATGCTGGCCGGCTCCCCTTCCGTCCCGTTTGCGATGACGAATGGCCTGCCGCGGCGCGCCAAGAGTGCTCGAAGCTTTTGGCCGGTGGGGAATGCGGCGCCTCCATGACCGACCAGCCCGGCACGCTCGATTTCGCGCACGGTCGCTTCTCGCCACTGGTCGGATGACGGGTGTTGCACCAGGGCGCCATGGCGCTCGAGGTGCGCCGCCAACCCCGCCGGCGCCCATGGGTCGCGTGGCAGGAGTCGCTGGTTCTCCGTGCTCGCCTGGACCGCCCCCACTCTTTGACTCATCAGCCGAAGGGTCGAGCTCATGATCGAGCCCCCGGACAGGCGCTGATCGCCCGCGGAACGGCCGAACTCGGCTGCGGGATCGCCCTCTTCCGGGACTGTCTGGTGAAGAGGATCCGGTCGATGATGGCGAGGGCGACGGCGCTGCCCGAACCCCATACGAGCGCGGCGACCCACCAGATGCCCATGTCGTTCCCTGCGCTGAGCGAGTGCATGAAGGCCAGCGGCCACGATGCGTACGCCAGCCAGTGCACGGCCCGCCACCATCGGTGGCGCAGCCGTCTCCGGACCAAGCTGGTGATGAGAACGGCTGCTCCGAGGTCCACCGCCAACGCGCCGAGACTCAAAGCGAGTGATCTGTAGTGGGCGGTGAAGGGTAGGACGGCCGCCCACCATCCGATTGATACGTATGGGTCGAGCATGGCAGTCGCCACATGAAGCGCCAGGAGCGCCACGGAGAACAGGGCGAGTGTCCGATGCACCTCCGCCACCGCGAAACGTGGCATGGACCTCATTTGGGCTCCCAGCCTCGTCGAAATGCCCAAGACGAAGACCGTTGAGAAGAGGACGAGGAGCATGAGGCCGCTGGCACGCGACACCAGCCACATCCATGGGAGCTGGCTCACCGCGGCGCTCATGGGGTTCCCCTGAACGCCATGATCCGCGAACCGAGGCGGTCCACGACTGGAGCGACGAGCTCGCCGCCGTCGAGTTCCGGCCAGGATCCGATCAGACGGACCGAACCGTCATGCCCGATCAACCGGGCCGGCAACCCGGCCGCGGTGACCACGTCGAGTGCCTCTTCGCCTCCGACGATCAGGGCCGTCGACGCTGCGTTGGCGTGGGCGCACGTGGGAGCTGCCACCGTCGCCGTGCGCCAGTGAGATCGCGCCGGCTCACCCGTGCGCGGGTCGATGATGTGATGCAACGTGCGGTTGCCCCGACGCCAGCGACGGCATACGACCGAGGAAGTCGCCACGCCACCTCTGCGGAACCGCACGACGTGACCGGACTGCTCATTGTCACCGAAGGGATCCTCGGCCACCAGGATCGGCCATCCACCCTGAGGGCTCTGGCCCCCCACAGCCAGGTCCCCTCCGAGGCTGACAAGGACGCCGCCGCCGTCCATGGAGTTGAGTGCAGCACCTGCGGAGCGATCCGAACCGACGCCCTTCGCGGTCGCTCCCAGGTCGATGACCATGCCGGTGGGCCGCCTGAGTAGACGGCCGTCGAGCTCGATCGAGGCCCATCCCGGGGCCGGCGTCCCAACGGCCGGGGCGTCGAGGCCATTCTTCGGGACCGCCGAGAAGTCGCGGTCGTAGCCCAGTGCGATTAGCGCGCCTCCGATGGTGAGATCCACGAGTCCAGCCGTCAATTCCGCCGCGGCCAGCCCAGTCGCGAGCAGCTCGGCGAGCCCTTCGCTCAGGAAGAACGTGTGCGACTCCGACGAGTTCAGCTGGGAGATCTCCGAGTCCTCCCGGAACCGGCTGGCCTGTTGATCGAGCGCGACCAGCTGGCGATCGACCGCGTCGAGTGCTTGTGGGAGCTGGTCCGGCGGCCAGACCGCCACACGTGCCGTCGTCCCCAGTGCCGATCGCTCGGCGGCCGCTACGCCTGGTTCGTCGACGTCGCTCCGCTGCCAGGTTGCGCTCGTGCGAGCGGTGACGAGGGTCGTCATCACGAGTCCCCCGATCCGGTCGGGGTGACACTTCTAAGGGTCGCGGGGCTCGGCGATCCACCTTGATAGGCGGTGGCCGAGACCGTCACGCCAGAAGCGCTCGTTGTCGCGACAGGGCTAGCAAGGGTGGGTCCACCTTGGACGGCGCCCGCTGCGGAGCTGGTCGGCGTTCCGACCGGGGCTGTCACGGCGGCCGTCCCGACGGCCTTGGAATGCGTGGCGGCGGCCAGGGCGCCCGTCGTCGCACCGATGCCGACGACCAGCGCGGCCAGCGACCAGTTGGACATCCGGCGAATGTTCCGAAGTCCGTCGCTTCTGATTGTTTCGGCCGTGGGAGGCCGGCGACCGGTGTCGCGCGTGGGGCTGCTCGATCGCTCGGGGTCCGTCGCATAGGGGATCTTCTCCATGTCCGTTCACTCTTTCGCTCAATCTGGCCGGTTGGCCTGTCGTGAGTGTGCACTGCCGTCCATGAGTCGACCATGAGGAGAAGATGTGAGCCTTCACATCAACGCGACCGTCGTTCTGCTGTCAGACAAGCGGCTGGTGATGCCTCTAGCCTGGACATATGAGAGTCCTCGTCGTCGAAGACGACCAACGGATGTCGAACCTGCTCGAGCGGAGCCTCGAGGAAGAGGGTTACGCCGTCGACGTCGCCAACGACGGGCCGAACGGGCTGTGGATGGCCAAGGAGTTCCCCTACGGGGCAATCGTCCTCGATGTCATGTTGCCGGGGTTCGACGGGTTCGAGCTCTGCCGGCAGCTGCGTGATGCCGCTGTCTGGACTCCGGTCCTCATGCTTACCGCGCGCGACGAGATCGGGGACCGCGTACGTGGGCTGGACGTGGGAGCTGACGACTACCTGCTCAAGCCCTTTAGTCTCCTCGAGCTCGCGGCCCGTATTCGGGCCCTCTCGCGCCGTGACGATCGTGCTCGGCCGACCGTCCTGTCCGTCGGGGACCTGCGGTTCGACCCCGCGGCGAAGCGGGCCTGGAGAGGCGAGACCGAGCTCTCTCTTTCTCCCAAAGAACTCGCCCTATTGGAGCTCTTCCTTCGGCATCCTGGCACTGTGCTTTCCCGCTCCCAGATCATCGACGCAGTCTGGGATTTTGCGTACCAGGGAGGCTCGAACGTCGTCGACCAATACGTGAAGTACCTGCGAGACAAGGTCGATGCACCGTTTGGCCGCGGGGACATCGAGACGGTGCGCGGCCTGGGATACCGCCTTCGGGCGGAAGAATCTCGGTAGGTCATGTCAATCCGGCTGCGTCTGGCTCTTCTCTTCGCGGTGGCCTCGGCGGTGGTTCTCTCCCTCGGGGCTTGGCTGTTCGTCTCCGTGCTTTCATCATCGCTGTTGAGCTCCGTCGATTCGCAACTTGCCGCTCAGGCGTCCCACGCATCGAGCTATATCGGCGCGGGCTCGCACATCCCGGTCACCACACTGGGCGCCAACGGACCGGAATATGTGGTGCAGGTGGTCGACGGTTCGGGAAATGTTCGCGGTTCGAGCGCGGACGCGCCAACGGTGCCGATCATCTCGGCGGCGACAGTGGAGCAGGCAAAGAGGCAACAGGTCCTCCTCAGCACCCATACGCGCGACAATGAGCACGAGCGCGTCCTTGCCCAGCCTCTACCCGGCCGAGCGGGGTGGACCGTCATCGTCGGAGGATCACTCGAGACATTCGACGCCACCATGAGCAGGGTGACGACTGAGTTGGTGATCGGATGCAGCCTGTTCGTTATCCTCGCGGCCGGCGGGTCCTACCTGCTGGCGAGGTCCGCACTTAAGCCGGTGGAACGGCTCCGTGCCGAAGTATCGGATCTGTCCGTTCGCGACATCCCCGCGACGCTCGCGGTTCCTCGTACGCATGACGAAATCAGCGCGCTTGCAAGAACAATGAACGAACTGCTCGTCAAGGTTCGGACGTCTCTCGAGCGCGAACGAAGCTTGGTCGCTGACGCCAGTCACGAACTGCGGACTCCGTTTGCCATCCTTCAAGGTGAGCTGGAGCTGGCGCAACGGCCGGGTCGGACCCGCGAAGAGCTCATGGCCACCGTGACTGTCGCCGCCGAGGAGGTAGCCCGACTGACCAGGATCGCGGACGACCTGCTGCTGCTCTCCAGAGGTGATCAGGGCCAGCTGCCAATCCTCCCAGAGGTGGTCACCGTACGTGACTACCTGGAGGAGATCATGGACCACGCACGTCCCGCATCACTCGGGCACGGCATGACCTGCCGGGTCAATGCCCCGTCAAGTCTTCGGGCTCGTATCGACCCGGACCGAATCAGGCAGGTCCTCGACAACCTCATCGACAACTCACTGAGATACTGCCCTCGCGGCTCAGTGATTGAAATGCGCGCCGGGGCAACGGATCAGGACCTCTGGCTCGAAGTAGCGGACAGCGGACACGGTTTCGACCCGACCTTCCTTCCACATGCATTCGAACGGTTCCGTCGCTCAGACACCAGCCGGTCCCGAGACCACGGCGGCGCCGGTCTCGGTCTGGCAATCGTTTCGTCGATCGTTGGTGCTCATGGCGGCACGGTCATCGCCGAGAACAGGCCCGACGGAGGAGCCTGTATCCGGGTCACACTCCGAGACGCCATCTCGCCAAGCCTCAGTACCGCTCTGTAAAACCTCCTGGAATGTTCGGACCACCTTCCCCATTTGCCGGATATCGGCGGAGGTTTCCGTAACCTCGATGTCCAGCAACACAAGGGCTCTCGGGGTTAATTACGTCCCGACGATGACGGTCGTGTTCTTCAGGGATCCCCGCGGTATAAGGACCACTTGAAGTCCCGTGCACTTCGGCATGCCATTACTTTCGGCAACGTCTTGAAGGCCATGACCCGTGTGGCCCAACGTCGCACCCTTGACCTGGGCCTTTTGGGGGGGTAGCTGCTTCGTCGTGACGACCTCTACGCAAAGCACGTAACGCTCAGGCAGTCACTGTTCGGGGATCCCACCTGGCCCTCTGAACTGG
>CAVSAT010000022.1:0-12390 GCA_963726005.1 uncultured Acidimicrobiaceae bacterium | reverse complement strand
CGGCTGAGGGACCTGTATTCACGCTGAACTGGTCGGGGCCGTAAGGGTAGGCCTCGGTGGACGACGGAGTCCGCCGAGGCTCGTACGACCTCCCGCCGCAGGCGGGCATCGCTACCCTTCGGAACCGGGGGATGCGGGAGTGCGGCACAGCGCATTCCGGGGTGCACCGCGATGAGCTCCGCGCGACAATCGGTAAGGACGACCGTTTGAGGGAGGCCCGGATGAGCACGACCGATGTGCAGAACCGTGAGACCGGCAGGACGGCGGCCAGGGGAAGCGTTGACCTGAAACTCGAAGTCGTGGTGATTCCGGTTGCGGACGCCGACCGCTCGAGAGAGTTTTACGCGGGCCTCGGATGGAGGCTTGACGCCGACTTCTCCTTTGACAACGGCTTCCGTGTCGTCCAGTTCACGCCACCTGGGTCATTGTGCTCGATCCAATTCGGTACCAAAATCACGGCGGCGGCCCCCGGATCCGCGCCTGGTCTCTACCTGGTCGTTTCCGACCTCGATGCCGCACGCGCGGAACTCATCCATCGAGGAGCGAAGGTGAGCGGGGTGTTCCACGCGGGCGCGCCGGGGGCGCAGCTCCGGCCCGACGACACGAGCGGTCGCGTGAACGGTCCCGATCCGGATGGGAAGAGCTACAGCTCCTTTGCCACGTTCGAGGATCCGGACGGGAACGGCTGGTTGCTGCAGGAGATCACCGGCCGGTTGCCCGGACGGGTCGACCCGTCCATCACGTCGTTCAGCTCCGCCAGCGACTTGGCGAGCGCGTTACGACGTGCAGCGGCAGCCCACGGCGAGCACGAGAAGCGCATCGGCAAGGCGGACCCGGACTGGCCCGACTGGTATGCCACGTTCATGGTGGCCGAGCAAGCCGGCGCGGAGCTCCCCTCGTGAGCGACTACGACGTGATCGTTCTCGGTGGCGGCGCGCCGGGCGAGCACTGCGCGGCGGCGCTCTCGGCGCGCGGCCAACACGTCGCGCTCGTCGAGCGGGAGCTGGTCGGCGGCGAGTGTTCCTATTGGGCCTGCATCCCGTCGAAGTCGCTGCTCCGCCCGGGCGAGGCGGTCCAGGGCGCGCGGGACGTGGGCGCGCACGCCGAGGTCGACGTCCAGGCGGCGCTGGCCTGGCGCGACTTCATGGTGTCCAACTACTCCGATGTGGGCCAAGAACGCTGGCTGGCGGACCGCAGCATCGATCTTCTGCGGGGAAACGGACGGCTGGCCGGGGTGGGCGTCGTCGAGGTCGACGGCGTCCCACACACCGCGACGAACGTCGTCGTGGCCACGGGCTCCGATCCGATCGTGCCTCCCGTCCCCGGCCTGCACGAGCTCGACGGCGTGTGGGGAACCCGCGAGGCCACGAGCATGAAAGAGGTCCCTCGCCGACTCCTCGTCCTCGGCGGGGGATCGGCTGGCGTAGAGCTCGCGCAGGTCGTGCGACGACTCGGGGGTGAGTCGGTGATCATCGAGGGCGCCGACCGACTGGTCCCCCGGGAGCCCTCGCCGCTGGGCGAGGCGCTCGGTGAGGCGCTTCGGCGAGACGGGATCGAGCTCGCCCTCAACCGACGCGCCAGCGCGGCGCGCCGGGAGGGAGACGACTACGTGCTGGAGTTCGAAGATGGGTCCGAGCTTCGGGGTGACCGGCTCCTCGTGTCGACCGGACGACGCCCACGCGTCGAGGGGATCGGACTCGAAACGGTCGGCATCAGCGCAGATCCCAAGGGGATCCCGGTCGATGAGCATCTGCGGGCCGGGGATCGACTGTGGGCGATCGGCGACGTCAACGGCATCTGGCCTCTGACGCACGTCGGCGAGTACGAGGGCGACATCGTGGCCGCGAACATCGCCGGCGATCCCCGCCCGGCGAATTACGAGGCGGTTCCACGTGTCACCTACACCGATCCGCAGGCGGCGGCCGTGGGGGCCTCGGAAGCTCCGTACAGCGCCACGGCCCTCGTGTCAGAGGTGCCGAAGACAGCGACGTACACACATGCGTACGCGGAGTCCAACGGATTCCTGACCCTGCTGAGCAACGGTACCCATCTCACCGGTGCCTACGCGCTCGGACCCGAGGCAGGTGAGTGGATGCAGCTCGCGACACTTGCGATCCGGGCACAGGTCCCGCTGGCAGTGTTGATCGACACGATCCAACCCTTCCCGAGTTTCTCAGGGATCTACGACTCGGCCCTAAAGGAGCTCAGCATGTCGGTGGCGGATATGCCGCTCCCGGCCCGACCGATGAACGCCCAGATGTCCGGCCTTTCGGCCTGAGTGACGGCTGGCCACGAGCAATGGGCTGGCGGGACGCCCTACGGGTGATGCTCCCCTAACCTCCTAACCTCTGCGGGATAGCTCACACAACCCCACCAGGAGGAGCGCGAACGATGACGAGCACAGCCGTACCGATCCGCCACGACAACTGCTTCTTCATCGGCGGTTCGTGGGTCAGGCCCTCCTCCTCCGACGTCATCACGGTCGTCGATTCGGCGACTGAGGAGCCCTACTTCAGTGTGCCCGAAGCTCGAGAAGCCGACATGGCCCGAGCGGTCGACGCCGCACGCGACGCTTTTGACCACGGCCCGTGGCCGCGGATGTCGCACGTCCAGCGGGCCGAATACTTACGAGCGATGGGCGAGGGCCTGAGGGGCAAGGCCGATGAGGTCGGCCAACTCTGGCCCCGCGAGTCTGGTGCCCTCTTCGCTATTGCCCAATACACGGCTGGCGCCATGGCCGGCGTCTTCGACTTCTACGCAGGACTTGCCACGACGTATCCCTTCGAGGAACGTGTCCAGCCAACCATGGGTGGTGAGTATGGCCTGCTCGTCCGCGAGCCCGTCGGCGTCGTCGGTGCGATCATCCCCTGGAACGGACCACTCAGCCTCATCTCATACAAGATCGCTCCAGCGCTCATCGCCGGATGCACCGTGGTCCTCAAGTCCTCCCCCGAGGCGCCGGGAGACGCCTACCTGTTCGCCGAGATCGCGGAGGATGTCGGCTTGCCCTCGGGCGTCCTTAACATCGTGACCGCAGACCGCGAGGTTTCCGAGCTTCTGGTGCGCAATCCCGACGTCGACAAGATCACCTTCACCGGTTCAACGGCGGCGGGCCGGCGTATCGCCTCCCTCTGTGGTGAGCGGATCGCGCGCTGCACCCTCGAGCTGGGCGGGAAATCCGCCGCGGTCATCCTCGACGACATGGACCTGCAAACGGCCGCCGGTGCCATCTCGGGTGCGGAGTGCTTCCTTTCTGGCCAAGTCTGCTCCTCTTTGACCCGCATCATCGTGAGTCGGTCCCGCCACGACCAGCTCGTCGAGGCCCTAGCCGGGACCTTCTCTAAGGTGAAGGTGGGCGACCCCTTCGATTCGCAGACCCAGATGGGGCCACTGGCCATGGACCGCCAACGCGACCGCGTCGAGGGCTACATCGCGAAGGGAATCGCAGAAGGGGCAACCCTGGCGACGGGCGGAGGACGGCCGAAGGACCTCGAGCGCGGCTACTACATCGAGCCGACGGTCTTCGGCAATGTCGACAATCAGTCGACCATCGCACGGGAGGAGGTCTTCGGTCCCGTGCTCAGCGTGATTCCGGCCGATGACGAGGAGCACGCCGTCAACCTTGCCAACGACACGATTTACGGCCTCAACGCCTCCGTCTTCACCAACGACATCGATCGCGCGCGGGACGTTGCGGGTCAGCTCCGCTCCGGCACGGTCGGGCACAACGCTTTTCGCACCGACTTCGGGATGGCGTTCGGAGGCTTCAAACAGTCGGGCATCGGCCGGGAGGGCGGGACGGAGGGCCTGCTGCCGTTCCTCGAGACCAAGTCCGTGATCTTGAATGGCGAGCCTTCCAGCTCCTCATAGGAGCCTGCGGGCCGTCAGAGAAAGCTGAAGCCGGGGTTCGAACCGGCGACCCTCACCTTGGCGAGGTGATGGATTTGGTCCATCCAGTACCTGCGAGTCGCCTGGCTGGCTGTTCCTCCACCCAGTTTCCATCTCGTCCACCCAATCCGTCTCTTTAGAAGAGCGGTCTACCATCAGATCCAAGGCGAGGGACAACAAGGTCAGAGGAGGTTACCGTCCCTTCTGTCGGAATCCACGATCCGCTGTTCGGCGTCTTCGAACTGGTGCGAAGTGAACAGTAGAGACGTGCAAGACATACCGAGCGAAACATCTGGGGGTACGCGGGGTCTCAGGTGTTTCTTGCTACGACCAGAGCGATTCGAGATCGGCTCCGACCTTGCCGAAGCCATCTTCGACTCCGGACTCCGAGCCCCATGAGGCGAGCTCGTGTTCAACATCTACTTCGTCAAACTTCGTCCGAACTTGAGCGGACAAGAAGCGGGAAGCTTGTGTCCACCCATGGGAATCATCTCGACCACGGGGACGGTGGTGATATCGCAACGGCACGTAGACATGAAGCGCTTTGCGCGCACGGGTCAAGGCCACGTAGAAGACGCGTCGCTCCTCTTCGAGGCCTTCTGATGATCCCAATGCCATGTCCGACGGCACCATTCCGTCAGTAGCGTTAAGGACGTGTACAGCCTTCCATTCGAGGCCCTTGGCTGAGTGAATAGTGGAAATCGTCAGCCAGTCCTCGTCGATTGTGGGATTGCGGGCAAGATCAGACGTCGACCGCGGAGGCTCCAGGGCAAAGTCTGCCGCAACGTCGGAGAGGCGCGAGGCCTTTGCTGCCCCAGCGACGAGGGAATCCAAATCGACCAAACGAACGCTCGAATCGGGATATGTCGCTTCAATGAGCGGAGCGACAGCGACACGAAGACGCTCCGCATGTGCGACCAAGTCACCATCTCTATGAGCAAGGGCCGCGACAAGAGCCTCGGCTCGAGAGCGAGAAGAGGCTGGCAGCAATTCGGCTGCTCTAGGCCATCGATCGAGGACCTGTTCGTGGTTCATTGGATCGGCGTCGGGATCGCTCAACCCAAGGGCCGCTAAGGCCCGTCGAGCAATGGTCGGGCCGACTCCCTCGTGGAGTTGCAAGAGCCGGAACCACGCCAGCGAATCAGAGGCGTTGTCGGCCAGTCTGAATGCTGCCAGCAAATCTTTTACGTGGGCGGCCTCGACGAACCGCAAGCCCCCATACTTGACATACGGAATTCGTCGACGCCCAAGCTCAAGTTCAAGCACATTTGAGTGGTGTGCGGCGCGTACCAACACTGCTTGCTCTCTGAGGGCGATGCCTTCCTCTCGGTGCGCAAGTATCTGTGCACAGACCGCCAAAACCTGAGCGTCCTCGTCGGCACATCTGACGAGGCGGGGGCGTATTCCGACTTGAGCATTGGCGGCATGAAGCACCGCGGAGAACCCCTCTGAAGCTTCCGCAGCCACACTATTTGCCACGTCAAGAATTGATTGGCCAGAGCGGTAATTGGTATTGAGAATTACAGTACGAGCTCCCGGAAAGACTAGTTCGAAATCCAGGATGTGGCGCGGTTCGGCAGCACGGAACGAGTAGACCGCTTGTGCATCATCTCCCACGATCGTGATCCGTGCGTCTGTCCGGCGCAGCGCCTTCAGGATATCTACTTGCAATCCGTTCACGTCCTGGTATTCATCAACCAGTATGTGATCGAACGAACCCGCAAGCCGGAGGCCCAACCGATCATCAAGGGCGGCAGCCCTCCACAGCAGGAGAAGGTCGTCGAAATCGAGCATGCCTCCAGCCCGTTTGCTGGCGACGTAGCCGCGGCAAATCTCGATTATCTGCTCGACAACATCGTTCGCCCACGGCGCCACCGCCGCGGTAACCGTCGAGATCGAGCTCCCAGTGTTGACGGCTCGGGAATAAAGGTCGAGTAGAAGAGCCTTTCGTGGGAACCGCTGGCCCGAGGATTGCGCGTAGCAGCCCTCCTCTCGAACTAGGTCAATCACGTCGGCGGCATCGGAGGGGTCCAGTACCGAGAATCCTTCGGGAATACCGAGCGCTTGCGAGTAGCTCCGCAGAGTCCGGTGTGCAATGGCGTGAAACGTCCCCCCCATCACGCGGCCGCTCGTCGGATCAGGGCGACCGTCCCTTTGTGCCGCCAACATCACACCAGTCCGATCCAGCATCTGCCGCGCTGCCCTTCGCGTGAAGGTCAGCAGGAGAATGCGTTCCGCAGGCGTTCCGGTCGCGAGCAACCACGCCACGCGTGCTGAGAGGGCAGTCGTTTTGCCCGTTCCGGCGCCAGCAAGGACCCGGAGCGGCCCACCTTGATGGCTGACGGCTGCTCGCTGGGCCTCGTTGAGCTGCTCCATCCAGGCGAACATATGTTCGATAGTAGCTTCGATTGCGCTGGTCCACCACCAGACCGCTGCGTAGAGTTGTCTACTACCCGTCTGAGATCGCAGTGCTCCCGCGGACGAACGTCATTGGGGGGGCCTACTGGAGCAGCTTGTAGACCTCCATGGTCGACTCCTGCGGCGGAGTGGCGAAGCCACCCGCCACACCGGCCTGGAGGCGTGGCATGAGGACCTGATCACGGAACTCGTTCCAGCTGGCCTCCGAATCGTGGATCGCCACCACGGTCCAGCCGTCGCCCGAAGGCCCGGCAGCGTGAAAGATCTGCCCTTCGGGTAATTCGGTGTCGGACACGTGCACCGCGCGCAGCGTGGCGTCGTATTGCTTCTCGGTGCCGCCGGGGAAGTGGTGAATGATGCCAAATGCCATTGGTCTTCCTTTCGTGTGTGGGTGATGTCTTGAGTTGGATCAGGGTCGGCGGCCGAGGAGGGCCATCAGGCGATCCGTCGGTGATGCCGATTCGGACGACTCGACCTCGGGCCCGAACGCACCATGAGCCCTGAACTCATCAAGAGGGATCGACCGGCAGAACCTGTCGACCGTCGCGACCAGCCCCGGATCGATGGTGAGATCCTGCCCGGTCGACCTAGCCAGGTCCCAGTTGTGGACGACGACCTCCCCGAGGTTGATCATTGCGGCACCCTGGGCCGGGAATGTCCCAAACGGGTAGCTGCGCTCGCCATCAAAACCGCCCGGCCGGCCCCAGCTGGCGACGTTTTCTTTGGCTGCGGTGGTCACAGCCAGGAGCGGGTCGGCGCCGATGACGTCGCCCGCGTCCTCGCCGGCCGCCTGGCCCTGGTTGACCATGGTGAACATCCACATGGTGCCGAGGAGGTGGTTGAGCAACGCTCGCACGTCCCAGCCGGCGCACTGGGAGGCAGCAGCGAGGTCGCTGTCGCCAAGCTGGGCGACGAGGCCGGCTGTCTGGCCGTAGGACGTGTCGAGCGCCGAGGTCAGGTCCACGTGTCAGCCCTCGACCAGGATCCGGATGGTGTCTGGCCGGACGCGATCGAATTTCATGGCCTCATCCGCGCCTTGGGCCCGGAGCGCCACGTGCAGCGCCTCGAGAGACGGGCATTCGACGATAAGGCCGACCTGATTGGAATTCTCTGGGTCGACGAAGGTGCGGTGCGAGAAACCCATCGGGCCGAAGAACTCCTCTCGTCGGGGTGACGCCAGCCAGTGCGCGACGTCCTCGACTTCGTGAGTGACTATGAGCGTTGCCATGGATCGTTACTCCTCTCCGGGAGCACCCTTCGTCCCCCATTGGATGATGATGACCTTCGGCTCGCATCAGATGCGCGTCACCGAGGACCGGATGCGACGTCGGTGGGTCGTTCCAGATCAACGCGGGAAGAATTTCGTGCAGCGCGAACTCCCGAACATCGGGGGAGCGAGCCCCGCCGCGGCGGCGGGCCCAAGCTTCTCTGTGGCAAAGCGGTCGAAATGGTCACGCGACACCCAGAAGTCCATCCCTTGCACACCGTCACCGGTCAGCCAGGCGGCATGGAAGAGCAAGCCGGCGGGGTCCCTTCTGACAGCACCACTTCAGACACTCGATCTAGTTGCTCGGTTGTCCAGCCCGACCCCGAGATCTGAAGACCAACTGCCATCGTGCACCCTTTCGGTCCGTCGGGACAACGAAATGTCGTCCCGCCGGAGCGATGATGCGCCAAGGGCGCGTCATCAACGCGTCGGCAAGCCTCCCTCGACGGCCAGGGCATCAATTGGAACCGCCCAGCTCCGGAACCCGTAGGCCTGGCAGAGCTCGGCCGCCTCAGACAACCACAACCGCCCTTCGGCGTCCAGCTCCCCTAGACGGCGATGGCGGCCTTGCGCCAGAGCAAAGAGCGTTGTGGCCTGGTGATACGTCCAACCGAATGCTTCCGCCGTGGCCAAGGCCGACCGCAGATGGTCCTCGGCCCGGTCGTGACGCCCGAGTAGTGACGCGAGCTTTCCGACGTACGCGGCGATCGGGCCCTGGCTGGTGATCCCATTGAAGGCCACCTCACCCGCATAAGGCTCGATGATGGGGAGGAGTTGCGCCGCCGCATCGACGTCGTCGAGCTCGACGGCAAGCACGGCGTAGCCGATGACGGACGTCATCCACATGTTGTCACGCGGAAGCTCGGCGAAGCCTTCGGCCATGCCCTCGCAGAGGATCCCCGTGGCCTCATTGCGGCGGTCAACCGCGGCGCAAATAATTCCATAGGCCACCTTGAATGCCAACATCCCTGGGTTGTCCCGCCGTGCCCGCTCCACCAACGGAAACAGCTCGTCGTGGCGGCCAGCGAATGTGCCGATCACGTAGAACTGCGCCGCGAAGAGCGCGAACGCGTCGGGCATCCCGATCTGCTGGCCAAGATCCAGGGTCGCCGCGGCGATCGACTGCGACTCGTCGAGTCGTCCCGTCATCATGGCGTCGAAGGCTTCGACCAGGCCGGCGATCCATCGGAGGCGAGGCTCGCCGAGGGATCGTGCGGCGGAGCGGATCCCGGTCAGACTATGGGCGGCAACGATGGGGTCTGCCGACTCTACGGCCACGGTATACGCCGTGGACGCGGGCACCGAACTGCAGACGCGGATCCCCCGTGGCCTCCGCGGCCGCGAGCACACGGGCGGCCACCCGGCCGCGAAGCCGTGCGGTCCCGGGGCCCCACAGTGCCGACACGACGGCGGGACCGACCTGGGCGAGGAGAGTGGGCGGATCGGTCCCTTCCGCCAGAGCGAGTGCCTGGTGCGCGAACGCGGTCCGCCGCTCCGCGCGGGGGGTGTAGGTGAGGCTTTGGGCGAGGATTGCAAGCAGTTGGGCGTAGTTGGTGGTGTCGGTGGGGTCGGCCGCAGCGACCGCCGCTTCGACCATGGCGAGATAGCTGGGGGCGCCGCTGTCGAGCCGCATGAAGCCGCGATCCGCTGCGAGCACCGCCCGGATCAGCGTTTCCCGGTTCCCGGTTCGGCCGGCCAGCTCCGCCCCCATCTCCAGGGTGGCCAGCGCCTGGGGGTCGCCCGCCAGCTGCTGGGCGTCGCCGAGGCGCACAAGGAGATCGGCGCGCTCGGTGTCGGGTCGATCAAGCTCCTCCGCGATGTCCAGCGCAACGCCGAAGTGGCGGGCCGCCTCACTAGGAGCGAGGTGATCGAAGGCGTGGTTGCCGGCCCGGACGGACCACTCGAGGGCCTCCGAGGCCAACCCGGCGAGAGCACAGTGCCGGGCCAGCTGGACCACGACGTCGGGTGACGGCACCGGGTGCCTCGTGACCAAGCTCCGTGCCGCGTTCTCGTGCAAATGCGCGCGTCTCGAAGGGCCGATCTGGGAGTACAACGCCTTGGCGATCAGTGCGTGGACGAACCGCGTCGTTCGCCGAACCGAGCCCAGGTCGACGAGGAGCCCAGCGACGACCGACGTATCCAGAGCGGCGCGCACGGTGGCCCCAGGGAGGTCCAGCATCTCGAGCAGGAGATCCTCGTGGACCTCTGCGCCGAGCACTGACGCTGCGGCGAGCACATGCGAAGCCTCATTCCCGAGCGCGTGCACCCTGCTCCATACGACCTCACGCAGGTTGGGCGGGACGTCGTCGGCACTCTCCCCACTGCCCGTCGAACCTGTCTCGGCCCAATGCGCGATGAGCTGCGATGCATACAGCGGGTTGCCCGCAGTCTCTTCTCGGAGCCTCGCCACGACGTGCTGGCGCCCCGCACCCGAGCCCGCAGGAGCGACGTCGGCGGCAAGGCTGGCCAGCTCGTCATCCGCCATGCCGCTCAGCTGGACGCGGCGGACCTCACCGCGCTCCAGGAGCGCCAGGGTTTGATGTAGCTCGTCGGAGACCGCCTCACCGGGGTCGCGCAAGCTCGACACGAGAAGTAGCGGTGCGTCTGCCAACGCTCGGGTCAGATGCCGGACGAGCAGAAGCGCCGTCGGCTCGGCCCACTGCAGGTCGTCGAGCATCAAGACCAGCGGGCGGTGCGCGGCGAGCCGGCCGAGCAGATCGGCCGCGGCGGTGAACGCGAGAAAACGCTCTGTCGCGTCATCAGACCGTGTCGGCCGCGGGGCGGTTGCGACCCGCGCCCATAGGCGGGGAGCGATCCGCGCCAATTCGCCCCCACAACGGGAAACATGGTCGGTCAGCAGCTCAAGGGGCGCGTGCTCGACACAGGAGCCAATGACGGTACGAAAGGGCTCGAGGGGTACGGCCGTCTCATCGCAGCGACCGTAGAGGACCGTTGCCGTCGACATCGCGGACTGGGCGAACTTAGCCAGCAACATGGTCTTACCGATCCCAGGCTCACCGCCGAGGATCACGCACCGCAGGCCCGATACGGACGCCGCCAGCTCGGCGCCGAGAAGGTGGCGTTCCGCGACGCGCCCGATGAAGTCGCCCCGACGGGCCAACTCGGGCGGCAACGGCACGGTGACAGCGTCCGTCGTCGCCGTCTTGCCGGGCTCGGACTCGGCTCCGTCCCAACCGGTCGCGACCCGGCGCTCGGTCCTGACAACCTCAGGAGAGGGTTCAGTTCCCAGCTCCTCGACGAGCAACGAACGGTAATCCTGGAAGGCGCGCAGCGCGTCTGCCTGCCGCCCTGCACTCGCCAGAGACCGGATCAACAACGCCCTTGAACGGTCACGGTAAGGATACTGCGCCACGTGCGCCTGGAGCACGGCGACGGAGTCGGCTGCCCGGTGCTCGGCAATCAGCCCTTCGGCATAGTCGTCGACGGTCCCGGCATGGATCTCGGTCAGCCTGGCTATTTCACCGGCGGCCCATTCCTCGCCGACGAACTCGTCGAGCGCCGGGCCGGTCCACAATTTCAACGCCTGCTGAAAGGCGAGTACCCGATCCTCGGAGCGGGAGGCCGCAGCGACGGCGTGGCAGAACTGCGACGCGTCGACGTCGCATTCCAAGGCGTAACCTGTGCTTGACGTGAGAAGCGCGTCGAGCCCGAGGGCTGAACGAAGTCGCGAGACGGTCGTCCGGAGCGCTCCGGGAGACACGCCGAGCACGTCCGCGAGCATCTCCGAGCGCAGCCGGCGCGGCGCATGAAGCGCCAGAAGCCCCAACAGACGCCGCTGACTGGGGCTCGGGAGGTCGATGACCGATCCGTCGGCCGCCACCGCGCACACATCGCCCAGCACCCGAACGACCGCGATCTGGTCTGGTGAGCCGCCCACGGTCCAATCCTCGCACCTTGTGCGGCTCTTCGGATTCGGCGCTGTGTGCCGTTCGCGAAGGTGAGCACTCGATGCCAGATGCATGGGAAAGCGACTCACTGGCCTGGCGTCTAGGGCCGGCCAGACCTATGCCGCCCTCCAAGTCCCACTGATCTGCTCAAGGATCTCTAGGTCGGAGCGGCTCAGTTCGAAGCCCTGAGAGCAAGCGGGCTACTTCCGAAGTTGCGCCGTGAGACCGTCGACCTCCATCTCGGAGTACTCGTTGTCGGCGTACGGTCCGACTGCGCCTTCAACGACATCGCGCACGGCCGCCACTGATTCGCCTTCCCATATACAGATGCCGAGTCGGTGATCGGGGGTAGCCGCGTGGACTGGCAACGCAACATTTGGAGGAAGCCCCGCCTCCAGCGCTTTTGCTTCTGCTGCCTTAAAACCTTCGGGGTCATGGATTCGATGGATCACAGACACAAACATGGAGTCTCCCGGGCATGATGGTCGGACTGCGTATCTCGCAGTTCGTTCATCTCTCATCACATTCTGGGAATCCGCTGTTACAGATGCGCGTCACCCTTAGCTACCACAGAGGGCCTGGCCGTAAGCGATGGGTCGATTTTCGTCCGACTCCGTCAACGTTGTGAGCAATGGCTGTGGTCACAATGAGATGGGTCGCCTGGGCCGCGTTCGGAGGATAGGAGCCACAGATCATCATCCGAGGTGGTCGCCCGCTCCGGCTGGAAAGCTCCCAGCCCGCCGCTTCGGGGGCGCCGCGCGTTCGTCCACGCTGTCCGGCAAGCGAACCGATTCGAGGTGCAACCAAAGCGGATGTCGATCTTCGATCAGGTCCAGGTTTCGCTCGGCTGATCCACCCTAGAGTTGAGGGCAGTCTTGAGATACCGGACAAAACGACGGCAGCATTGGA
>CAVSAT010000021.1:0-41259 GCA_963726005.1 uncultured Acidimicrobiaceae bacterium | reverse complement strand
CCGATCCTTCGGGCCCGCTCTACGTCGCCGTGAACAGCGTCACCGACACGGTGTACATCACCAATCCGCAACTGGGCGGGAACGATACGGTCTCGGTACTGGACGGAGTCGACCGGCAATGGGCAGGTGACCTCGGGTTGCGGGCAAGCGCTCAACGTCGGTCCACGTCGGCTCTCTCCTGACTCGATATTGCCATCGATCAGGCTTCAAACACCGTCTACGTGGCCAACGAAGGGATCACCGAAAATGGGGACACGGTCTCGGTCATTGACGGCGCCACGTGCAACGGTACCCTGTCGTCAGGTTGCGGCCAGGTCCAGACGATCACAGTCGGTGAGGGACCGAATTGGATGGTGCTCGATCCCGGACGCATACCGCCTACACCGCCAATCTGACGGGCGACTCCGTCTCGGTCATCGACACCGCCACCTGCAACGCCACTGTGACGTCAGGCTGCGACCAGAAGACCACCAGTATCCATGTGGGCTCCAACCCGTGGGCACTGTCGATTGACCTGAAACTGCACAGTGTCTACGTGGCCAACAATTGGGATGACACCGCTTCGGTGCTCAATGCCGCCACGTGCAATGCCACCGTGACCTCAGGCTGTCACGCCGTTGCACCGACCGTCCAGGTCGGGGAGCACCTCAGGCCCTCCTAGCCGACCCAACCACCGGGACGCTCTATGCCGCCAATAACCTCGACAGCACGGTGTCGGTCGTCAACCTGGCAACCTGCGATGGCATCACCACCAGCGGTTGCCGAACGGTGCTCCGACGGCCGATGTGAGTAAGCCGTTCTTGAACCCGCCCACCAAGTTGACCGGCGGGATTGCCGTCAATGGCTCCACCGGCACCGTGTACGTGGCCAATCTCGGGGCCGGCACCGTGTCCGTGGTCAATAGCTCTACCTGCAATGCCAGCGAGAAGAGCGGTTGTAAAAAGTCCGCGTCGACCATCGACCTGGGCGGCGAACCCGGCGGCGTCGGCGTGGACCAGGCCACCGACACGGTCTATGTGGCGAACCTGCAGGGAAACACGGTGTCAGTGGTTGATGGTGCAACCTGCAACGCCAAAGTTCAGACAGGGTGTAGTCAGCCCCCCGCCACGGTTACCGTTGGCACCGGCCCCTTCGCGGTGGCCGTCAATGAGACGACTGACACCGTCTATGTCACCAATCCGGGCGCCAGCGCTAGTGGTGACACCGTGTCGGTGATCAATGGCGCCACCTGCAACGCCGGCGATCACAGTGGATGCAGCCAGGTCCCCGCGACCATCACGGTCGGGGTCGGACCCCTCGGCGTCGCGGTGAACCCGACGACCAACACCGTGTATGTGGCCGATTCCGGCACCGTCTTCAAGGGCTCCGTCTTCGGCCACACAGTGTTGGTCATCAACGGTGCCAGCTGCGACGGCACGGTTGTGAGTGGCTGCGGACAATCGCCAGCTCAAGTCACCGTCGGTTCAGGCCCGTGGGGCATCGCCGTAGATCCGGACACCAACGTCATCGCTGTTGCCGACGGCGACAGCGGTGACGGGCCGGCGAGTCTCTCCGTGATTCATGGGGCCACCTGCGACGGGACAGACACGTCAGGGTGTGGTGCCGCACCCTTGTCCATCTCAGGTATTGGCCGTTCTCCCAACGGGATCGCATTCGATGCGTCTACCGATGCCGTTTACACGGCGAACTATGAAAACGCTTCCGCCTCGGTCGTGAGCATCAAGGAATCCGGCGGGCACGGTGCCCCACCCCGAGAAGCCGTCGGTTCCCTGCCCGGGAACGTGGCCCTCGATACCTCGAATGACACCGCCTATGTCACCAACAGTCAAAGCGGAACCGTGTCGATCCTGCCCCTCGTACACTCCGGGTAGACGCTCGGTACTGGCGGAAGACCTTACTTCTGTCCTACTGACAGTAGTATCAAAGTATGAAGGTCAGCGTCAGTCTGCCGGAAGAGGATGTCGAGTTCCTCGATGCGTATGCCAGGTCGGAGGGTTTCGGTTCCCGCTCAGCTGTAGTGCACAAAGCGGTCCGGCTTCTTCGGGCTTCGGGACTGGGTGGTGCGTACGAAGACGCCTGGCGGGAATGGTCGAGCGAAGGTGAAGATGGCGTGTGGGGCGTCAGCCTCAACGATGGCCTGGGCTGATGCGCTGTGGCGAGATTCGACTCGTCGACCTCGACCCTTCACGCGGTTCGGAGGCCAACAAGCGGCGACCGGCAGTCATCGTCAGCAATGACGGAGCGAACAGCACCGCGGAGCGGCTGGGACGGGGAGTGCTCACCGTGGTGCCCGTGACGTCGAAGACCGAACGTGTGTATCCCTTCCAAGTGCTGTTGCCCGGGAAGGAAACGGGTCTCCGGATCGACTCCAAGGCCCAGGCGGAACAAGTTCGGGCCGTCGCCGTTGAGCGGATCGGCGAGCAAATCGGTTCGTTGTCGCCGGACCTTCAATCAGCGCTCGACGAAACCCTGCGCCTTCACCTTGCCTTGTAGGGGGTCAGTTCTGAGGAAGGTCCGCTCACCCGCCCGGCAGCGCTCATCCCTGCAGTCCCCACCGTGGCCACCTGGCCCAGGGGGACGGCGCCGTAGCACTTGACCGTGCCGGAGCGACCCTTGACGTCGACCTCGGCCGGTTCGGTGTAGGAGAAGGCGTCGGGAGCCATGGCGTATACCGAGTCGGTGACCACAACGTCGGCCCATCCGGTCCGCCCGGCAATTCCGGACAGCCGGAAAGTCACATTGGTGGCGTCGCCCAGCACGGCAACCATGGCCCCGGTCATGAGGCTCACTGCCGCCGGGCCTGAGCTGATGCCGAAGCCCATCAAGATGGGATGCCCATCGGGACTACGCAGCGACAATGAGGGACCGATCTCTCGCACCTTCTCGGTGCTGCCCTCGTCGCCGCCGAGGCCGGCATCGACATCGCCGACCTCGACTGGCGCCGCGGCCTCGTCCACGACCTGGCCGCCAGCCAGCGCCTGGCCCACCTCGTCGGCCTCAACGGCTTCTTCACCGCCCTGCTCCGCTCCGCTCGGACCGATCAGATCGTTCTGGGTGCGGCCACCATGAAACAGCTGGGTACCCATGTCGGGGGCACGGTCACGGCGACGTACGGAAGCAAAAAGAGCGCTCTGTACTATGTCCCGCCGACGGTGCTGCACGTCGTGGGGACTGCCACGATGCCTGCCATCGGTTTTCCCAGCTCGGAAGGCGACCACACCTCAATGGGCACTGGCGCGGTCGATTCCCAGTGGGGTCATCCCCCCCTCTTTCCAAAAGGCCCTGAGCGCGAGCCCAGATCCCACCCTCAACGGTCCAGAGTTCGTGTTGTGCGTTTGGATGGCGGCGTTACTCAAGCCGAAGGCCGGTCCGACATGCGACGGATCGCCTTGGCCGGCAACAAGGCTTTTGCCGTCGCTCCGAACGGCGACGGTTCGGGTGACACGGTCTTGTTCGCTTCGAATCTCCTTCCCGCCGAGATCGTGAACTACCGCACGATGGGCGCGACGCCTGCGCTCGTTGCTGCCAGCCTGGCCGTGGGGGCCGTTGTCGCCCTCGGGCTCACGCTCGTCGCCTCGGTGCGGCGACGACGTCGAGACCTTGCTCTGTTGAAGGCGCTCGGTTTCACCGGACGTCAAATTCTGTCTTCTGTGGCCGTCCAGACCACCGTCGTCGGGGTCGTCGGGCTCGTGGTGGGGATCCCGGTCGGGATCGCTCTTGGACGATGGCTATGGATACTGTTTGCTCATCAGATCTACGCCGTTCCCGAACCCACCGTGCCCGGCGATTCTCTGGTGCTCGTCGGCGTGGTGACTCTTATCCTGGTCAACGTCGTCGCCTTGCTCCCGGGTCGTGCTGCCGCACGAACGCCGACGGCGTTGGTACTCAGGACTGTGTGATGTGAATGACCTCGGTCGATTGGTGCGGCTTTCCCACCTCTCACGTCGAGAGCGGTCCGCCTGACGTTCGCGCCTGCCATGCCACGCGTGCCCGGGACGATGTCTGAAGCGAATTGGTCTAGGACGTGAACGAGTTCGGGGCCGATCAGACCTAAGCAACGATCCGTGGACACGCCCCAAACTCCGTTCGGCCGTGACCTTACGTGACCTTATTGAGAGGGTAGGGTGAGGGATCGTGAAGGAACCTGAGGGAATCGCAACGCCGCTACCAGGAATGCCCTCCAAAAGGCCCTGGTCAAAGCATTGAGAACCATACATTCGCAATGTAGAGGCCGTGGGTTCGAATCCCATCACCTCCACCGGTCCGAAAGCCCTGTTCAGAGGGTTTTTTCCCAACAAAGAGCGCTACGATGGAAGGGGACCTCTTGCGCCACGAACGGTCCTTCGCTGGCACATATTCATCGCCGTCGGCAAGGAGCGGCGCCGATGAAGCTGCGAGGCGGGGGCATTGGTGTGGCCAATCTGGACGACTCTCGCGGTCCCCGTTCGACTTTGCGACCCTCATGGTGGAATCACAGAAGGAGGACCGGGCGCTGGTGATCATGAACCTCGGCGTCGACAGACTTCGCGGTCCGACGAGATGATCCCTCTGTGATGGCCGCATTCGCCCAGTTTGAGCTAAGACTTATCGGTCAGCGATCCAAGTTATGCGGTGAAGAAGCGTCAAGGTTTTCGGCTGGGTGGCCCGCGACATTGTCCTCCGATGTCGTGAAAAGGATCCGGCGGAGACGCAAGCGAGGAAAGTCGTGCGGTCATCCGCTGATTATTGATAACAGTTCCACGCGCAGGAGCCCCGGCCATCTGGCCGGGGCTCCTGCAGTGTGAAGCGGTGTCAGATCACCTATGCGTCACGCCGCACCAAGCTCCACGCACCGACTCCGAGTGCAACAGCTGCGTAGGCACTCAAGATCGCCAATCCGACCCACGGGTTGAAGGTCGGGGCCGAGCCGCTGGGAAGATGCGTGCCGACGACCGTCATGGCATTGCCGATGGTGGTCGGCTCGAACTTGGAGATGGCGTTCTCGATGGAGCTGGGTAAGGCGGGGGTGAGCAACGGGATGATGAGCAGCAGGCCGACAAATGCGGCCAGGGCTCCGGCCGTATGGCGGATGATCAAGCCCAGCCCGACGGCCAAGAGTCCCAGCACGGTCAGGTAGAGGCCACTGCCGATGACGGCACCGAGCACACCGGGTTGGGTGATCGTGGCGTGCGGAGCTCCGCCGCTGATCAGTGACTGTCCGGCGAAGAAGGCGACGAAGGACACGACTTCACCGACCAGAAACGCCACCATGGCGAAGGTCGTTGCTTTGGCCGCCAGGAACAGTCGTCTGTTCGGCACGGCGGACAAACTCGCCCTGATGGTCCCGGTGCCGTATTCGGCACTGACGACCAGTACGCCAAGGATGCCGATCATCAGCTGACCGAAGAGGACCCCCGTGAGGCTCAGATTGGTTGGATCAAAGGTCAAGCGGGTGGCGGCGGAGGCGTGCATCCATCGGCCGGCTTCGGTGGAGGCGGCGATGACGCCGATACCAATGGTAAAGAGGACCGTGAGGATGAGCGTCCGGGTGGTTGAGCGGACGCTGCGCATCTTGGTCCATTCGGATCGCATGACAGCGCCGAATCGGTACCGGGTCGTTGTCGGCGTCGGAATAGTAGTGGTGATGATGGTCATTGGATTGCTCACTTTCCTGTCAGGATCTGGTGATCGTCGCTTTGACCGAAGTCGGAGTCGGCGGTGAAGCCGCCGTCGCCCCGGTAGTCGACGCTGTCTTGGGTCATTTCCATAAATGCTTCTTCAAGTGATGCGAGCTGCGGAGAAAGTTCATGGAGGGCAACGTGTTTGCCAAAGGCGATGTCGCCGATCTCCTGAGCGTTGAGCCCCGCCACGGAGAGCACTCCTTCGGCTTCTTGGACGACGGTCGCTCCCGCCGACCGAATCGCTTCGCAGAACTCGCTCGGTTGAGGAGTGCGAACCCGGACCACGTGCTCTGAGCTCTGCGCGATGAATTCATCGACTGGCATCTCGGCGATGAGGCGTCCCCGGCCGATCACGACCAGGTGGTCGGCCGTCAGAGCCATCTCGCTCATGAGGTGACTCGACACGAAGACCGTTCGGCCCTCCTTGCCCAGCCCCTTGAGCAGGTTGCGGACCCAGCGGATCCCTTCGGGGTCCAGTCCGTTGATGGGCTCATCGAAGAGCAGCACGCTGGGGTCCCCCAGCAGGGCGCCGGCGATGCCGAGCCGCTGTCCCATCCCGAGGGAGAACGTGCCGGGCCGCTTGTTGGCCACGGCGCTCAGTCCCACGATCTCGAGCACCTCGTCGACTCGTGAGCGGGGGATGTCGTTGGTCTGGGCGAGCATCCACAAGTGGTTCCGTGCGCTTCGTCCAGGGTGGATCGCCTTGGCCTCGAGGAGGGCTCCCACCTCCCGAAGTGGCCACCCGAGGTCTCCGAAGCTGACCCCGTTGACCTTGGCATGCCCAGCGTCGGGGTTGTCGAGTCCCATGATCATGCGCATGGTGGTCGACTTGCCCGATCCATTGGGTCCCAGGAACCCGGTGATCTGCCCCGGTTTGACCTCGAATGAGAGATCGTCGACGGCAAGGGTGTCGCCGTAGCGCTTGGTGATACCGGTCACTTCAATCATGAGTTGCTCCTTTGTGTGTGGGTCGTTCCTGCTCTGTCTGCGCTTCCGTGCGGGTTTTGGAACCGAGGTGCGTGTGGTGCGGATGATCGGGGTACTTGAGGCCGAAGCCGAGCATTCGGTCCAGCCCGATGTGGCTGAGCCACACGAGTCCGACCACCAAGACGATGGAGTTGTGCTGCCACCATCCGAAGCCCGCCAACAGCGCAGGCAGGGGGGTAGCGTGGGCCACGTTGTAGAGGTTCGCCCCCATTCGGGACCCCCCGATGTAGCCGGCGGCGAAGAGGTCAGGAAAGAAGAGCACGAGCGGGATCAACCACCAAGAGCGGTGCGTTGTTGAGAAGGCGACCAGGGTCGCAACCAGCAGCGTTGCGCCTTCGAGCTGGAGCCAGCGCCGGGGTGCACCGGCCACTGTGCCTTCGCACGACCAGGTCTCCATTCTCGCCTCGCTGACGGCCGTCATCTCCGAGCTTTCGGGCGGGTGCTCTCGTGTGTCCAGTTGGTGAACGCAGCCACCAGACCCTCCACCAGGCGGTCGAAGCTACGGTCGATGTTGGCCGGCAGGCTGAAGCCGCCGCCGCTCTCGAGGGTGACGAAACCATGAATCGAGGCCGCGGATGGCCCGGATGGCGTCGATGGCCTCGTCCTCATGGAGGTTGAACCCGTCCATCACGTCGATGCAGACCTGAACGACAGCCCAGCTGGCCTCCCCGTCTTCGCGATCGCCGGGGGCAGGGGAGCGGTGGACAGATTCGTAGCGCCCCGGATGCTCGTGAGCCCAGTGGCGGTAGGCGTGGCAGATGGCCACGACGGCATCGCCTCGGGATCGGCCGACCGCGGCCCGACCGAGCGTGTCAGCCAGCTCGACCTTGGCCCGCAGCATGATGCGTCGTTGAATGTCGGCCATCCCGTCGATGTGCTTGTAGAGGGAGGGCTGGCGCACGCCCAGGCGTTCCGCCAGGGCGGTCAGAGTGAAGCTGGTGAGCCCGACCTCGTCGGCCATCAGCTCGGCTTCCTCGACCACTCGGTCGGTGTTCAGGCCGGCCCTAGGCATGGGGGCTGACCTCGCCCAAGAACTGCAGCACTGCGGCAGTGGTGATCTCAGGCTGCTGGGACTGGGGGTAGTGGCCCGCCTCGGGCACCATGACCACGCGGCCGTGAAGAACTTCGGCAGATCCATTCCGCCTCGGCCCGAGGGTCCTTGAAGTCGGGGTCGAGCTCACCCATCACGACCAACGTGGGCGCGTCAATCTCTGTGAGCCGCTGCTCGGCAGCCGTGTGGTCAGTGCGGGTGGTCTGCGAGAAGGCCTTGGCGTATCCCGGGCGCCGCAGGCTCGCGACGACCGTGGCGCGGTACTCGTCGAAGTCGACGGGGCGCTGGCCTTTGTAGAGCTTGGGCAGGTAGGACTTCCACATCGAAGCCGGCCCACCGCGGCGCCATGGCGACCCGAAGAAGGGCCCGCCCGATCGACGCCGGTCTGGGCGTTGCGGACGAAGGGGCCCACCAGCACGAGTCCGCTGATCAGCTCCGGGCGTTCGGCTGCGGCGTAGATGGCTGCGCCGGCTCCCATCGAGTTCCCCACCACCACGGCCGGGCCGCCGAGCTCCTCGATCAGGGCCGTGATGTCGCCGGCGGTCTCGACGTCGCCGTAGGAGGCAAAGGAAGGGTCGCTGTCGCCGTGACCACGCAGGTCGGTGCAGGCGACGCGATACCCAGCGGAGCGCAGAACCGGTGCGAGGAAGCGGTAGGCGCTGCGAAGGTCACCCATCCCGGGGACCAGCACCACCAGCGGGCCATTCCCATCGAGCTCGTAGCCGATCCGACCGTCGGGGCGGTCGAGGTAGGAGATGGTCTGTGCTGGTGAGGTCGGGTTCGAGGTCATAAAGCTAGAGTACATAGCTAATAGCTAAAGTCAATAGCTTTCTGACCTTCGAAGGCACGCACGTGTTAGCCGAACGGATCGCTTCTGGACTAGAGCCGAAGCGGTCAAACCAACGGTGCAGGGCGCCTCGATGCGGCCCCTCCAATCGCCATTACGGAGGGCGTAGCCCTCTCCGTCACGCCGTTGCTCCCCCAAGGTCGCCTCGGGATGTTTGAGCGAGTCATCCCTAACCTGGTTTAGCTTAGTACTTGACAATACATAGTACCTGGCTTAGTGTGAACGCATGCCCCCGACTCACGATCCTCAGCTCCTCAAAGGCGTCCTGTCGCTGTTGTTGCTGCGCCTGCTCGCCGACCGCGAGTCCTACGGGTACGAGGTCGTTCAGAGCCTGCATCAACTCGGATTATCCGATATCTCCGACGGCACGGTCTATCCCGCCCTCGCAAGGCTCGAACGCGAATCCCGAGTCAGCGCCCGTCTGGTTTCGTCGCGTTCGGGTCCGGCCCGGAAGTACTACCGACCCACCAAGGCCGGTTATGCGGCACTCACCGATGGCGTGTCCTCCTGGCTCTCGCTTGCCAACGTGGTCACCCCGGTGTTGTCACTCCCTTACCCGCCCCAACCAGTTCAACCTACAAAGGAAGTGTGAAATGAGTGGAACCCTGATCTGGACAGACCGGCTCCGTATCGAGCGGGCTGTGTGGACTTTCAACAGCTACTTGCAGACTCTGCCAATGCGTTCCCAGGCCGCGAAGCGCCGCGAGCTGCGAATCAACCTGCGGGCGGCCTCCGCCGACGTCGGCACCAAGGAAGCCTTGCGTCGGTTGGGCAATGTCCGCACGATGGCCGCCGATCACATCATTGCTGAGTACCCCGGACCGAGACCTTCCTGGTGGGCAGCAATCTGCGTCCTCTTACCGGCGTTCGTGTTCATGTTCTGGTTGTCAAATGCCCGAATCGACGCCTTCAAGGGGGGCGTAATCGCGGCCAATCCGCACGCGACTGGACTGTTCCACTGGCACGGTGTCGCCTATGTCTTCACCGATGCGACGTTCACGTTCGTCAACGGGAAGGCCACCGAGGTGGGCGGCACGTTGCTGCCGCTCGTCTACGTGTGCGTCTTTGGGGCGGCGATCCTTGTCGGACGGCTCTGGCGTGTGCTCCCGGCATCGCGCCGCCAGTTCGCGATTGACTCGGACGGCACGTAGCAACCCTGACAACCGGACAGTGGACAATTCAGCTGCGATCAAGATCGCGGTCGACCCACCTAACACCGGCAGACTTGTCCACACGCCCAAAACTGCAGCAGAGTGGCACCCCAGTCCCGATTGGCGTACGGGGTCACCTTTGTTCGATGATTCGCCCGCGCGTCTCGGGGCCCCCTTCGGGCACCTACGCCAGCGAGCAGTCCCTCTGAGCCAATGGTCTGTCGAGGGCCAGTCCAACCACTAGCGCGGAGCAAGCAGTCGGCCGTCCGGCCCAGATGATCGTGTCCTTGACCCGGCCGATCAAGCACCCTGGGCCGACGTGTTTGACCGACTGCCAGGGGTGGCCAGAAGACGACGACGCCAATAGCAGCCGGGTCGGCCGACCTACTCTCACAGTTGTCCAGGTTCGATAAGACCGCTTTCGTAAGCGAAGATGACCGCTTGCATTCGGTCCCGGAGACCCAGCTTGGTGAGCACACTCGAAACGTGGGTCTTGATCGTTCCCTCCCCGAGGAATAAGTGGGCTGCCAGCTCCGAGTTGCTCTTTCCGGTGGCGAGTAACCGCAGGACTTCTGTCTCCCGCTCAGTTAGGCGCCCAAGTTCGGTTTCGTGAATGCGGCGTGACTGACGCTGGGCAAACCCTTTGATCACCGTGCGCGTCACGGAAGGTGCAAGGAGCGCATCACCCGCGGCGACCACACGGACTGCGTGCACAAGCTCTTCGGGAGGAGAGTTCTTGAGCAGGAACCCGCTCGCACCGACCCGAAGTGCCTCGAAGACGTAGTCATCACGCTCGAAGGTGGTCAAGATGATGATCCGGCTCGAAATGCTCGCTTCCTCCACGATCCGACCGGTTGCCTCCAGGCCATCCATGATGGGCATCTGGACGTCCATAAGAACGACATCGGGTCGTGCCGAGCGCACCAGCGAAATCGCCTCTCTCCCGTCGCCTGCCTCGCCGACAACCTCGATGTCATCCTCGCTTTCGAGGATCATCTTGAACCCGGTCCTGATCAGCGCTTGGTCATCGACCAGCGCGACTCTGACCCTCACGCAGCATCAGTGGCTAGGGGGAAGACCGCGTGGACGGCAAACCCACCTCCGGGGCGAGGGTCGGCACACAGGTGACCACCGTGAAGCGCCGCACGTTCGCGCATACCGATCAGCCCGTGCCCGGGCAGGCCGCCGACCCCTTCTGACTCCGATTCCGGTCCGTTATCGACAATCTCGACCTCGAGCTCGGTGGGTCGGTAGAACAGCCCAACGTGCGCTGTTGAGGCATGGGAGTGCTTGCGAACGTTGGTCAGCGCCTCTTGAACGATCCGGTAGGCGGAAACTTCGAGCGTCGGGGACAGAGGTCGTGCGTCACCACTGATCGTTAGCCGTACGGTGAGGTCAGCCTCGTGGGCGTCGTCGACCAAATCACCAAGTTGAGCGAGGCTCGGCTGGGGTGACAGCTCGTCGGAGTCGCCGGCGCGGCGGAGGAAACCCAGGAGGCGGTGCAGCTCAGCGACTGCCCGGCGACTCGAGTGTTCGATGGAGCTCAGCGCCTCAGCGGCAAGTTCTGGATCACGACCCATGACCCTGCGTGCTCCAGCTGCCTGAACACCCATCACGCTGACGTGGTGCGCCACCACATCGTGCAGCTCGCGGGCGATGCGGACTCTTTCTGCGAACACTGCCTGACGGGCGTTCTCCTCACGTTCTCTCTGAAGTTCGACGGCCTGAGCAGCGAGCGTTCGTTGACGATCCCGCAAGGACCAAATCGCAGCTCCGAGCATCCAAGGCAGCGAGAGGACGACCACGTTGTACAAAAGGTCAAAGCTTCGTACGAGAGGCGCTGCGCCCGGAGGCCCAGGGAAGAACAGTTCGTGAGTGAGTTCGGCCACGATGGCGAGGTAGCACAGGGCAAGGAATGGGGTCCGAAATCGCCGATTTCCATACACGGCGACGCTGTAGAACATCAACCACAGCGCCAGCAATGTGATGTTGGCCTCGGGTACGTGGACAACGACCCGGGCCGTCAGGAAAGCCGCAACGACGACGAGGCCGACCGAGAACGGAAAGCGCCGTCGCAACGCCAAGGGGAGCGTGAGGGCCAACATCGAAGCAACCACGGCAACTGTGAACCCGTGGCTGTAGCTGGGGTCATTCGGCGGGAGAGCGCCGTAGGTGGCGTTCAACGAGACGAGGGCCGCCAGGGCAAGCGTGCAGGCAACAGCCGTGTCGACCGTCAGCGGATGGCGTTGTAGGGAAGACCGCGCTGCTTTTGCCGCCTCGCTCACCCTTCTCATGGGTCGACCGTAACCGAGAAGGGATTCCTTCTCATCGCCCATGAGACAGAGATCAGCCACTCAATCTCTATCGAACGACTGACCAGCAAACCTGTCTCACCCCTGAGGTGGGATCGGACCCATGGGCGCAGTGTGGCGGCATGACTTCAACACTGAAGGGTTTCACGAGTCCGGAGGTTCAGGTATGAGCATTTGGCTGATCGTTTGCATCGTCGGGTTGGTAATCAGCGCCGGCTTCAAGCTTCGCCGAGGGACGTTCTTCTGGTGGAGTGGCAAGAAAGACACGTCGGCCACTCTCTGACCGGAGCGACCTCGATGACCACCGGTAATGGTGCGTCTGACCTGTCCGTCGCCGAGCGGGACTCCGAGACCATGGCGGTCGAGCTTCGTGGGGTGCACAAGACGTTCGGATCCGTCCAAGCGGTGCGCGGAATCGACTTGACCATGCGCTCCGGAGAGGTCGTGGCGTTCCTCGGTCCCAATGGCGCCGGGAAGACCTCCACCATCGACATCATCTTGGGACTCTCCCGGCCGACGGCTGGTGAGGTCGCGATCTTCGGCATGGCCCCGCGCCGTGCTGTAACGAAGGGTCTGATCTCGGCTGTCATGCAGACCGGTGGACTCCTCAAAGACCTCACCGTGCGTGAAACGGTGCAGTACACGTCCAATCTGTTTGCCGTGAGTCGGCCGGTCGAGGAGGTACTCAAGCGAGCGGGAATCACGCGCATTGCGGATCGCCTGGTGGGAAAGTGTTCAGGAGGGGAACAGCAGCGCCTCCGCTTTGCCATGGCACTGATACCCGATCCGGAGCTCCTCCTCCTCGATGAACCGACGCAAGGTATGGATGTCGAAGGCCGACGCGACTTCTGGCAGGCGATCCGCGACGACGCTGCCTTGGGTCGGACCATCGTCTTTGCCACGCACTACCTCGAGGAGGCCGATGCCTACGCCGACCGGATCGTGCTCATAAGTAAGGGCACGATTGTCGCAGACGGCACCGCCGCCGAGGTCAAGGCCCTGGCCTCAGGGCGGACCATTCGGGCGACCCTGTTCCATGCGGACGAAGCATCGCTGCGCGCGATACCGGGAGTGGACGACGTCGAGGTCCGTGGCGAAACGGTCTACATCCATTCGGGCGACACCGACGCGGTGGCCCGACGACTCTTGAACGAGACCACAGCCCATGACATCGAGATCACTTCGCGCGGCCTCGAAGATGCATTCCTTGCTCTGACTACTAATGGCTCCAATGGAGCCGACTCCGACGGAAGGATGGCACAGTGACCCCACAATCGAGTCTCGCTGAAGCCCTGGGGCGCCCTGCGCCTCCACTGGGCGGCTTCAGGCTTGCCGTCGTTCGCTTGGAGATCCGCCGCCTCATGCGCAATCGCCGGACGATGATGCTCGCCATCGCCATGCCGATCATTCTCTTCCTGGCGTTCGGACGCAACACCGCCTACGTACACCAGAGTGCCGGGCGGGGCAACGTAACGGCATTCGAGCTGATCAGCATCGCTCTGTTCGGTGCCGTCTTCGCCACGGCCACCGGTGGCGCCATGGTGTCAATCGAACGGGCATTGGGATGGAGTCGGCAACTTCGAGTGACACCGCTTTCACCCGTGGCCTACGTCGTCATCAAGATGCTGACATCACTCACCTTGGCCGCGGGCGCCGTGGGTGCTGTGTACTTATTCGGCGCCGTCACCAACCAGGTGTCGATGCCTACCTATCTGTGGGTCGTCACCGGCGTCTGCGTGTGGGTTGGCTCGCTTTTGTTCTCCGCCCTCGGACTGTTCATCGGCTATTTGCTTCCCTCCGAGAACGTCACGCAAATCATCTCTCTCGGTTTGATGTTGTGTGCTTTTGCCGGAGGCTTGTTCATTCCGGTCAGCCATTTCCCGGGCACCGACGCCACCCTGGCCAAGGTCACCCCGCTATACGGGCTCAACGAGCTTGTTCACTACCCCTTGGTCGGGGGTCAGTTCGATTGGGCGTGGGTGCTCAACCTTGCCCTATGGCTGGGAGCATTCGTGTTCGGGGCCGTGTGGCAGTTCCGCCGTGACACCGCTCGGGTGTGAGGATGCCTTGCATGGCTGATTGCGGTGTCCACGACAGTGCCCAGATCGGGCCGCTTCCCCGCAGGCAACTGTCGCGAGCACCGGGTTCTACAGACCGCTCTTCAAGGGCCAAAAATCACCGCTGCGCCTGTCAGCTCGGGGAGTAAGGCCCGCAAGCGTCGCGCTCCCGGGGTAGCCCAAGACGCGCGCGCTTCGGACCCGGCTGGTAGCTCCGTGGTCCCGTACCAAGGCAGGGTCGGGCCATCGCGAGGATGTCCTTATCGGGCTGTTCCCCGGCAGGGCACAGTTGCAAGCGACAGGGCCGATCGAGCGCTCCTCGGCGGATTCAACATTCGAGTTCCGTCGTTTGGCCCGTCAACAATCATCGCGGATTCAGGGCCGATGATGTCGGCTGGCTGGCCGAAGCACGTGATCCTCGCCAAGCCGGAACGAGCGCCATTCGCCGCGCAATAGCGAAGAGCTTGCTAATCGGACCTGTGTACCGGTCCGTGGCCGCTCTGACTCTGTTCGGGCGTGACCTTACGTGACCTTATCGAGAGGGAAGGGGAGGGATCGTGAGGTGACCTGAGGGGATCGAGATGCCGCCACCAGGAAAGTCCTCGGAAAGGCCCTGGTCAAAACATCGAGAACCAGACATTCGCAATGTAGAGGCCGTGGGTTCGAATCCCATCACCTCCACGAAAGCCCAGGTAAACGGGCTAAACGTGGGATCCCCAATGAAACAAAAGGGATTCGGTGGGTTCTACTTCGACCCTGTAGAGGTCGTGACTCGGAGAAAGTCCCCGTCTCATTCGTCCAGGTCACAGCGATGCCGCGGTTGCTCGTGAAATCGTAGTGGCTAGGCAGCCTTCTGTGGCTTTGCGCGGTCCTTACGTGATGTAGGGGCCGATCGTGGTCGCCCGTTGGTCGTCTGTTCGCGATGGCACCAAAAACGACGAACACGTTGCCTTCGAGGGGCGGGCAGCATCACAAAGACACCGAGTCGCCGATGGCGTCTTCGAGTACCTGTCGATGGACGTCAAGTCACCTACGGCACCTACGAAACTGAGAGTGATGCGGCCGATGCCCAGGCCCAGTGGCGACTGACGCACCGCTTGCCGATCGACGATGTCGATCATGGTGGGGACGGACCCGTCAGCCTCTCCGAGGGCGGGGTGCGCTGCAACGAATGGTTCGGGCGGTGGCAAGAAGCCAAGAAGGCCCGGCGCTCCCGTGTGCGGGTCAACAACAAGCGCGGTGACGCCGCGAGCGTCATTTGTGCGGTCGAGGCATTGACGATACTGGTGTATACGATCTGGGGCACACCCGCTCTGGCCGCTGCCTCGATGGCCTTGCGGGCGTTGTCGAATCGATCCCCGACTGTCGTCGTCGAGACCAGCAGCACCACGTCGGTGCCCGCGAAGGCGTCCTCGAGCGTGCTCGGATCGGCGAAGTCCGCGCGCCGCACCGTGACCCCGTCCTGTGCGAGGTCGGTGAGTTTGTCAATGTCTCGGCCGGTGGCCACGATCTGCGCCGGCGGCGTTCCGGTAGCGAGGAGTTGGTCGACGACGAGCCCGCCAAGGTGACCTGAAGCGCCGGTGATGACAGTGGACATGGGGTTTCCTTTCTATAGGGCAATGCGGTGTGAGTGAAGGTTGTCGGTGATCCGCAGCGGGTACGCCGTGGGATCGCTCGGCGTGCGGGTCCGCCGCGGCGAGAGTGGGAGTGGCTGTGGCGTTGGTAGCCCGCTCGGAGGATGAGGCGCGGTGCGTCAGCCGACGGCAGCCGCAGGAGTGGGGTCGCCGCCCACGGCAGCGGCAGGAGTGAGGTCGCCGCTGCGAGCGGCCAACGAGTGCCCGCGGCTGTCCCGTGAGGAGATCAGCACGAAGGCCAGGATCGCACCGGCGACGGCGAAGCCGGCGCCCACCAAGAACGCCTGGTCGAACCCCTTGGTCAGGGCAACGGAGGCGTTGTGGACTCCAGAGTGGAAGAGGCTCTGGGTGCGGCTGTTGGCGATCGACGCGAGGATCGCCAGTCCGAGCGCGCCGCCGATTTGCTGCGCGGTGTTGATCAGACCCGATGCCAGCCCCGCCTCATGCGGCCTGGTCCCCGTGACCGCGGCGATCGTCACGGAAACGAAGGCGAACCCGAACCCCGCGGCCGCCAGCAGCGACGGGCCGAGGACGTCAGCGACGTATGAGCCTCCCGGTGCGGGCACTCGCGAGAACCAGACCAGGCCGCCGGCGACGAGCAGCAGCCCGGCGATCAGCGTCGGCCTGAACCCGATCCGCGTGACCACCTGGGACGCGAGCCCGGCCGAGATGATGATTCCGACCGCAAGCGGCAGGTACGCGATTCCTGTCTTGATCGGCGAGTAGTGCAGGACTTCCTGGAGGTACAGGGAGATGAAGAAGAACATCGAGAACAGCGACATGCCGAGCAGCAGGCCGACGATGTCCGCGCCCCGTAGGGTCCGCAGGCGGAAGATCGAGAACGGCATGAGCGGCTGGCGCTGGCGGGACTCGATCAGCAGGAAGGCGATCAGCAGGACGATCGCACTGGCGATCAGCAGCAGCGTCTCCGACGATCTCCACCCCACGTTAACGGCGTTGACGATCGCGTAGACGAGGAGCGATAGGCCCGCGGTGACGGTGACCGCACCTGGTATGTCGAAGGTGTTGGTGCCATCGTCGGCGCGGCTCTCGACCAGCGTCCGGGGCGCGAGCGCTGCCGCCGCCAGGCCGATCGGGACGTTGACGAACAGGACCCATCGCCAGCTCAGTCCGCTGGTGAGGATGCCGCCGAGCAGCACCCCGGCCGCGCCTCCAGCGCCGGCGACGGCGCCCCAGATGCCGAGCGCGCGGTTGCGCTCAGCACCCTCGGAGAAAGTGGTGGTGATGATCGACAGCGCGGCGGGCGAAACGATCGCGGCTCCGAGGCCCTGCGCGGCGCGGGCGGCGATCAGCCATGCCTCCGATTGCGCCAGTCCGCCGGCGAGCGAGGCGAGCGTGAACAGCACGAGCCCAACCATGAACATGCGCCGGCGCCCGAGCAGGTCGGCCATCCGGCCGCCCAGAAGTAAGAAGCCGCCGAAGGTCAGCGCGTAAGCGTTCACGACCCACGAGAGGTCCGTGCGCGAGACGTTCAGCGCCCGTCCGATTGACGGCAGCGCGACGTTCACGATCGAGGCGTCGATCACGATCACGAACTGCGTCATCGCGAGCAGGAGCAGGGCGAGGTTCTTCGCGCGGGGGGTGTAGAGGGGGGACGTCTGGGCGGCCCCGTCGATTGGGGTGACGGCGAGGTTGGGGAACGTCTCGCCCGGATGCGACAATGTCATCTGAATCTCCTTGTCGGTTGGCACGTTGAGGGTGGGTAGGCGGTTGCGGGGGCCCTGATGCACCGGCAGCGTTGAAGGTGATCGACACCACAGTCCGAGCGAACGCTCGGGCTGTGGTGTCGAGTCGCGAGATGGGTCAGCCGCGGATGGCGGTGGTCTCGTGGGTGAACTGGCGGTGGCCGATCAGCTTGTAGGCCAGACGAACCGGGGCCGGCAGGACCTGCATGAACTTCTGCCGCTCCGCGTCATCGGTTTCCTCGGTGATGTATCCGAGGGTCACCAGGCGCCGCGTGACCGGGATCGCGCTGATGCCGTGCTTGCCGAGAGCGTCCCATTCACTCTGGGAGAGTGTGACCGAGACGACCGGGAGCAGTTTCTGCTCCTCCTCATCGCAGGTGACCGATCAGTGTCGGCATCATCGTGTCGATGCAGGCCGCCATCCGCTCGCCGGCGGCGGCGTCCGCGCTCGTCGTCCACGTCGGCAGCTCCGCGTTGATGGCCACGACGGCGTCGTTGACCTGAGCGTGTTGGGCATCCATTCGGTCCATCAGCTCCGGGTCGAGCGCACGTCGCTCGCGGAGCAGGGGAAAGAGCAGCAAGTCCTCGCCGGTGTGGTGCGTGTGCAGGAAGTCCAACATCTCTCGTGCGTGCGCGCCGATGATCTTGGATCGCGCCGGGTCATTGGCCGCGGAGCGGAACAGTCGGGGTAGCTGACCGACCTCGCGCCGGATGACGCGGTGGATCAGAACCATCTCGTGGGTATCGACTCCGGATCCGGCGGTGCTCACCGGGGTTGCTCGATGATCGCGGCGCTCAGGGCGGGATGTTGGCGTGTTCACGGCTGCGTAGGGATCTGTTAGCGGTGGTCTCGGGTGTGGTCATCTCGGTGTCCTTTCCGTTGGGTACAGGGATCAGTGTCAAGATTGCTCTTCGTCCTAGGCATTCGCACCGGCGATTTCGCCGGTTTGGCTCCCGGCGACGGCGGGTACCATCGCAAGGGGATGCTCTACGGCAGGGACCCCGAGCGCGCTCGGCTCGGCGCGCTCCTCGAGGACGCTCGCGAGTCGCGAAGCGGGGTGCTCGTCATCCGCGGCGAGGCGGGTGTCGGCAAGTCCGCCCTCCTCGAGGACGCACGAGAGCGAGCGTCCGACATGCAGGTCCTGAGCGGCAGCGGGATCGAATCGGAGGCGCACGTCCCCTTCGCCGCGTTGCACCAGATCGTCCGTCCTATCCTTGGGCACCTGGAGAGCCTCCCCGAACCCCAGGGGGGCGCGCTGCGGGGAGCGCTCGGGCTCGAGGTGCGAGAAGGCCACGACCGCTTCTTGATCTCGCTCGCCGTGTTGAGCCTGCTGGCCGAGGCGGCCGAGGACCGGCCGCTTCTCTGTCTCATCGATGACGCCCACTGGCTCGACCCTGCTTCGTCCGACGCCCTCGTGTTCGTCGGCCGTCGGCTTGAGGCGGAGGGAATCGCCATGCTGTTCGCCGTCCGTGAGCGCGAGGGTTACGGCTTCGAGGCACGCGGGCTGCCAGAACTCGCGCTCGGCGGGCTCGACCCGCAGGCGGCGGCGGCGCTGATCGGCCGTCGGGCGAATGTCGCACTGTCGCCTGAGGCACGTCAGCGTCTCGTCGCGGCAACCGGCGGTAATCCCCTTGCCTTGCTCGAGCTCCCCGAGGTGTTGAGTGAAGCGCAACTCGCAGGCGCCGAGCCGATGCCCGCGCCGCTACCGGTCGGCGAACGCATCGAGCGTGCCTTCTTGGCGCGAGTGCATCAGCTGCCCGAGGACACCCAGACGCTGCTGCTTGTTGCCGCTGCCGAAGACAGCGGCGAGCTCGCCACCGTCCTCAGCGCGGCGGCGCAACTGGGAGCCGCCCCCCAAGCGCTCGATGCCGCCGAGCGGGAGGGGCTCGCCAGGGTACGGGGGGACCAGCTCGAGTTCCATCACCCGCTGGTGCGCTCAGCCGTCTACCACAGCGCTCCGCTCTCGCGGCGCCACATCGCCCACCGGGCGCTGGCGAGCGTGCTCAACGGCGAGTCGGAAGCCGATCGCCGGGCGTGGCACCACGCCGCCGCAACCGTCGGACCCGACCCCGCGGTCGCGAAGGAACTTGACCAGGCTGCACAGCGGGCGCGGAAGCGGAGTGGCTTCGCCGCCGCCTCATTGGCCTTCGAGCGGGCTGCCGCGCTGACATCGAACGAGCGCCAGCGGGTGCATCGAGTGATCGCGGCGGCGGAGAACGCGTGGTTAGGGGGCCGAGTCGAGCGGGCGGCGATGTTGCTCACGCAAGCCCAGCCGCTCGCTTCGGAGCCAATCCAGCGCGCCGACATCGACCGCTATCTCGGTTTGATCGAGATGATGGACGGCATCCCCGCCGACGCCTGTCAGCTTCTCCTTCGTGCCGCGTCTGCGGTCGCGCCGCTCGATGGCCAGCGTGCGCTGCAGCTGCTCAATCTTGCGAGCGTCGCCGCGACCTGGGCAGATGACGGTGAGGCGGCAGTTGCGATCGCCCAGCTGGCTCAAGGCCTGGCCGTGGATACCCCGATCGACCACATGCTTGTTGCCCTTCTGACCGGGATCGGCGCCCACTTCGAGGGTGACTTCGCCGCTGCCGCGCCGCCACTGCGCCTGGCCGTGAGCTCGGCGGAGCGAGCTTGATGACGACTATACGACCGAGGAGCCCGTGGCGCTCCTGTTCGCCGGGCGGGCCGCACTCTACCTTGGCGACGATCGGGACGTTTACCGCATCCACCACGAGGCGGCGGTTCGGGCGCGCACTGCCGGCCTGCTCGTCATCCTGACGCAGATCCTTCCCCAGGTGGGCATCGCCGAGCTGTGGGAAGGCCGCTGGGCCTCGGCGTCGGCGAACCTGAGCGAAGGCCTCCGGATCGCGCGAGAGATCGGCCAGCACGACCTCGTCGCTTACCAGCTCGTCCTGCTCGCTCTGATTGCGGCCCACCGCGGGGACGAGGACGAGTGCCGGTCCCTGGCGGGGGAGAGTCTCGAGCTTTCCTCCGCGCGGCGTTTCGTCTTCGCCACCGAGTCAGCGCACTGGGCGCTGACGGTGCTCGAGCTAGGACTCGGCCGACCCGAAGAGGCGCTCCGGCACGCCCGAGCTGCCTCCAATAGCGGCATCAGGTTGTGGGCCATGCTCGATCGGATCGAAGCGGCGGTCCACGCCGGCGAGCGGGAGGCAGCCCGAGACTGGCTTGCCTATTTTGAACCATGGGCGGAAAACGGCGGGGCTGCCTGGGCACGCGCAGTGCTCTTGCACTGCAAAGGCTTGCTCTCCGATGACGAGCGCGAATGCGAACGCCTCTTGCGTGCCTCACTGGACGCGCACGCCAAGGCCACCCGTCCGTTCGAGCGTTCCCGCACCGAACTCGCCCTCGGTGAGCTGCTCCGGCGCGCCCGCCGTCGAGTTGAGGCGCGTGAGCACCTGCGCGCGGCTCTCAACGGCTTCGAGGAACTGGGAGCGAGGCTGTGGGCGGAGCGCGCACGGATGGAGCTGCGCGCAAGCGGGCAAGTGGCCCGGCGACGTGACCCAAGCACCACGGACGAGCTCACCGCACAGGAACTCCAGATCGTGCACCTCGTGGCCCAGGGCCTCAGCAACCGAGAGGTGGCAGCCCAGTTGTTCCTCAGCTCGCGCACGATCGACTTCCACCTGCGCAACGTGTTCAGGAAGCTCAATATCAGCTCCCGCACCCAGCTCGCCCGTCTCGATCTCGACGGTCCCGGCGAGCAGACGATGCCGCCCGGGAAACCGGCGATTCCGTCGGCGCGAGCCTAGACATCCCTCCTACGGTCGCTGCCGTCGCCTGTTGGTGCCACTTGAATCCGCCATCCTTCGACAGGATCCCGACCTCGACTGGCTAGGGCAGGCAGCGATCGACATTGCCACTGGCACTGACAGGAGCCGAGGAGCGGAGGGGTCGAGGCCAGATCCCATGGTGCTCCCACGGCGTCTCGATGTACGGCCGGATGTTGGCTTGGTGGGGCGTGACGCGCAGGTGCAGAGCGTGATGAGCGCGGTCAAGCGCGTCGCCGCGGACGACGGGCGCGAGATCATTCTCATTTCAGGCGAAGCCGGGCAGGGCAAGACCGCGCTGGCGGCAGAAGTGGCCCAGCGGGCACGCGACGAAGGGGCCTGTGTCCTGTTCGGGCATTGCGAGGAAGGGCTGGCCGCTCCGTATCAACTTTTCGCGGAGGCCCTCAGCCACTTTGTCAGTCACGCCAGCGAGGATCAGCTCGTGTCCTATGTCGAGAGATACGGATCCGAGCTGGCCCGGCTCGTGCCAGATCTGGCTGACAGGGTTCCTGATCTGCCTCCGGCGCGGATCACCGATCCCGATACCCAGCGGTCCATGCTCTTCAGTGCCGTCATTGGATTGTTCGTCGTCATGTCACGGGACCGGCATGTGGTGGTCGTGCTTGACGATCTCCAGTGGGCCGATCAGGGCAGCCTGCTCCTCTTGCGTCACCTGGCGTCCGCTGGCGAATCCATGCAGATCCTGGTGTTCGGAACGTATCGGGATAGCGAACTCTCGCTCGCCCCTCCGCTGGTTGAGGCCTTGGGGGCACTCTGGCGGGAGCGAGGAACCAGTCAGATTGAGTTGACCGGCCTCGACAGAACGGGAGTGGTCTCGTTCATGGAATCCTTCGTGGGACAGCGGCTGGACGACGCGGGACTGCGGATCGCCTACGCCATCCACGAGCAGACCGATGGCAATCCGTTTTTCGTGAACGAAGTCCTGCGGCACCTCGCCCAGACGGAGGCCCATCTCACCGAATCCTGGGTGCCCGGCGATATCCGGCTGCCGACCCCCCCTGCCCAGGAGCATTCGCGACGTCATTTCGGCTCGCCTGGTACGGATGGGCCCCGAAGTCCAGCGGGTGTTGCCGGTAGCCGCCGTCATCGGTAGGGATTTCGACGTGGAATTGCTCTCCCATGCTTCACAGATGTCGATGGAGGCGCTCCTGGTGGTTCTCGAGCATGCTGCGACGGCGGCCTTGGTCGACGAAGCGAGCAATTCATCTGGGACGTACAGCTTCAAGCATGCGCTCATTCAGCACACGCTGTATGAAGAGCTGGGCCCCAACCGCCGAGCACAGGCCCACTCAACGGTGGCTGAATCGTTGGAGGTCCTCGGGGGTGGTCGACCCCGGTACCGTGTGGGCGAACTGGCGCGCCATTGGTTGCTGGCGCCTCAGCCCAAAAATCGGACCAAGGCCATTGCGTATTCTCGGTTGGCCGGAGACGCAGCCATGGCGGACCTCGCTCCTGCCGACGCCGTCGACTACTACGCGCGGGCTCTGGACCTGCTCGGGCAGACAGATAGTGACCCGGGGTTCGAGCTGGAACTCGCCATCGGACTGGATTCTGCACAGCTTCAGTCCGGCAGAACTGGATTTCGTGAAACGCTGCTTGACGCAGCCCGTCGAGCTGATGCACTTGGTGACAGCAAGCGTCTGATTGCGGTGGCGCTGGCTTCCAGCTGATCGAGTCTCGGTGTGTACGACTCAGCATTGGTCGAGATCCTCGAGACGGCAATCCAGCGCATTCCTCGTGACGATGTGGATCGAGCTGTCTTGCTCGGGCAACTATGCAAAGAGCTCACCTACGGGACGTCACTGGAAAGGCGTCGCGATCTCGCCGATGAAGCCTTCTCTATCGCCCAAGCTTCGGACGACGACGCGACGATCATCGGGGTCTTTGTGGATGTCATGCAGACGATTCTTGTCCCGCCTTCGTCGATGAGATGGTCATGCGATCGAGACAGGTGCTTTCTCGGGCTGAGCAATCCGGCGATCCAACGTTGTTGTTCTGGGCGGCCGACCGTTGTCGAATTGCCGCCGGCTATGCCGGCGTAATCGACGAGATTGACAGATGCCTGGCGATTGAGCACTCCGTGGTTGGCCAGTTAGGGAATTCCAAAGTCAACTGGGCCTATCACCGCGGGCTAGCGTGGCGCGCACTCATCGGCGGCGACCATGTAGAGGCGGAGCATTTCGCTTCGCAAGCCTTCGACTACGGTTCGGCAACTCGCGAGTCAGCGGCCGCTGGATTTTTTGGTGCTCAGCTGGTCGATGTGCACCGGCAACGTGGGACTTTGGCCGAACTGACGTCCTCGATCGAAACGACACTGGACGAGCTTCCGGGCATGCCAGTCTTCGTGGCCCGGCTGGCTACGGCTTTCGCCCATGGTGGCAACCTTGACCGAGCGCACCACCTCTTGGATGCGTTCGCGTCGTCTGGTTTCGACCTCCCGCTGGACCCCGTGTGGATGAGCGGGATGGCCTGTTGGGCCGACGTTGCCATTGAATGTGCGGATCCGATATTCGCTGGCCCATTGCTCGAGCGCCTCCAGCCCTGGGCGCATCAGTTTTGCGCCAATGGAGTCACCGCTGAAGGGCCAATATGTTACTTCTTGGGGGGATTGTGTTCCCTCCTGGGGCACTATGACGATGCGGAGACCTACTTCGCAGCATCAACGGCATTCTGTGAGCGGCATCACGCCAAGTTCTTCGCCGCTCAGACGGATCTGTTATGGGGTCAGATGTTGGTGGCACGAGGGACTCCGGGTGACGCCGAAAAAGCGCGAGCCTCCTCGGCCAGGCGCGCTCGTCTGCCGCTGACCACGGTTTCGGGCTGGTGGGGCGACGCTGCGACGAGGCATTGAGGCACCTGGGCTGAATTTCGAGCACAGACCTACCTGGGCCGGACGGACCCAGGCGCGGTAGTCGTCCACTGCTTAATGCGCGCGCCGATAGGTGAGCGGATCTAGCAGCGAGAATGCCCAGTTCTGGGCCTGGGCGGTGGCGAGGAACAATCCTGCTGGTGTGTGCTGCTCGCCGGCGAGCACGGCCAGTGATTCCGCCACAGACGAACGGAAGTCCAACGACTCGGGACGGTCGAGCTCGAGGACGGCCGAGCATCTCATAGAGCCCAACCCGGTAAGAACGGGCGAGCCCCCCTTGAGGGTTCGGTGATGTCCTATTGCTCGCCGAGGAGCGTGGTCATCGCCAACAGGGCACCGGAGCGATTCGCTCGGCGTTGTGGCACCTGCCGCTCGGGCATGAGCACTGATCACTGGACAGGTCCAACGAGCGTCTGTCCGAGCGTGTCTTTACGTGTCTTTACCGTGCGGGAAGTAGAGGGATCGTGAGGGAACCTGAGGGGATCGCAACCCTGCTACCAGGAAAGGTCCTCGGAAAGGACCTGGTCAAAACACCGAGAACCACACATTCGCAATGTAGAGGGCCGTGGGTTCAAATCCCATCACCTCCACCGGTCCGAAATCCCTGGTCAGGGGTGGTGTTCCAACGAGGAGCGCTACGATGGATTTGTAGAGGTCGTGGCCTGCGGAGTCGACCTGACTGTTCGTGCGCATCTGTACGCGTGCCGATGTAGGCACTGTTAATGGTTCGGCAATGCACCCGCGCCCATTGCCGCTGATACGTGTGCGGTCGTCGGTGGCTCCCCATTTGGCTCCCCTTTGCGTCTCGGAGTCAACCGAAGTCTCGGCAGACCCATGGTCCCCAATTGATTGGACTCCCTTCCCCTGGGGTGCGCTTGTCGGGCTTGCCATGGCTGAACCCGCGCAGCGGGGAGATCCGATGCGCGAGACTTAGCTCACGGGAGCTCGGACAGACCGGGCTGAGAGGGCACCTCGCTGGTGTCGACCGTTGAACCTGCTCCGGGTAATGCCGGCGAAGGGAGGAGGCATTGGTGAGCGGTCGGCCTGATCGAGCGTTGCTTTTCAACGACGGTGATCGAGCGGAGGTCTTTGCAGGTGCTCGCCCCACGCACCGCGGCGACCTCGTTGTAGAGAGCCATGGCATGGCTCCGATTCCCGAGGACCAGCGCTATGGCTCGTCGCGCCGGAACTTCACGGTGTGGTTCGCTCCGAATATGGAACTCTCCGGTGTCTTCACCGGCACCTTGGCCTTTACGCTCGGGTTGGGATTTTGGCCAGGCTTCGTGGCCATCGTGATCGGGGTGGTCCTCGGTGCGGTGCCGGTCGGGCTCCTTGCCACTTTGGGACCCAAGACCGGCATGGGGCAGTTGCCGCTCGCGCGCCTCCCGTTCGGTAATAGTGTCGCTCTCCCCGCGGCCGTGCAATGGCTGAGCGCTCTGGCCTGGGACGGTCTTGTCGGACTCTTCGGTGCCCAAGGAGTCCAGCTCTTGTTTCACGTGCCCTTCGCCGTGGGGGTGCTGATAGTCCTCGCGCTCGAAGGGCTGGTCGGATTCTTGGGCTACGAGGTGATCCACCAGCTCGAGATGTGGGGGAGCGCCATCTTGGTCGTCCTGTTCGTGGTCTTGTCGGTGCACATCCTCGAGCGCGGTCAGATTCCTTTGCACAGCACGGTTCACGGGGGAGTTGCCATCGGCGCCTTCGTCTTGATGACAACGATTGCCTTCAGCGGTTCGTTCAGCTGGGCTAGCTACGCCGCTGACTACAGCCGCTACCAGGAGAAGGAGACGCCATCGTCGCCGATCTTTTGGTGGACCCTGGGCGGCTTGTGCGCCTCCTACATCTGGACCTATGCCATTGGCCTGGCCGGCGCAAGAGTGCTGAGCAACCAAACAGCGGCGGGTGTGCGCTCCCTCGTGGGCGGGGGCACGGTTGGCATGTTGGCACTCGTCATCGTCGTCTTCGGGGCGATCACGAGCAACGCTATGAACGACTACTCAGGGTCCCTCGCTCTGCAGGCTGCGGGAGTAAGGCTAAGGCGGAACTGGAGTGCAGCGATTGGCACGATGATCGCCTTCGGTGTGATCCTTTGGCTCCACGGAGGAAACACATCAGCACGATTCCAATCCGTTCTGCTCTTTAGCGCGTACTGGATCGCTCCATTCCTCGCAATCGTCCTCATCGACTGGCTCGCCCGCAAGGGCACTGTCACCTTTGAGGGCTTGTGTTCCGTGATGGATCCGAAGAACCTGAACGCCGGATGGACTGCACTCGTGGCCCTGGTCGTCGGCTTCGGTGCCATGGTGCCCTTCATGAACACCGGACCACTGATCGGTCCCGTTGCCAAACGGCTCGACGGAGCGGACCTCTCCTTCTACGTAGGTTTTGTAGTCGCTTTCTGCGTGTACCGGGCGCTGCGAAGGCGTGAGATCCCAAACGCACTGCATAGTCGAGCCGGCCTGACGTCAGCTCAGGCTTGGTCGACAAGCACCTGAACACCGTCGAGAATCCGGTCGAGTCCGAAGAGAAATTCCTGTCGCTCATCGAAGCCGGACGGATCGTTCCCGATCTCCTCAGACCAGGCAATCCGATGAAGTCGTGGGTAATTCTGCTCGTCGACGAGCTCGCGGAGAAGAGCCTCGAAGGTCCATCTGGGCGATGTGCCGTCAATGTCGGCTGTCGCCACAGACTTTGCGTCAGCGCGAGCCGCATCATGGGCCATGCGAGCCTCGCTGAGGGTATAGGAGCTAATGAGGCCGATTACACGAAGCCGGTCTGCTTCTGAGACCCCTGTGTCATCGAGAGCCTGCAATCCGCGCTCAACGAAGGTCAAAGAGTTCGGGGCGAGTGGTGGTGCCGCCATCGGCATTTGAGTGATCCAAGGGTGGCGATCGAGCATCTCACGCTGCACCATCGCCCACTGCTGCAACCGCTCGCGCCAATTCGCTCCGGCCAACTCGAGATCCTCGGCTCCTTGAGCACTGGCGTTCCACATCAGCTGGAGAAGTTCTTCTTTGCTCGAAACGTAGCGGTAGAGCGACATGGTGGTGAAACCGAGATCTTTCGCCACCCGCGCCATCGAGACTGCGTCAAGGCCCTCGGCGTCTGCGAGCCGGACCGCGGCAGCCACGATGCCGTCGAGCGTCAGGCCTGGCTTGGGCCCGCGGCGCCCAGGCTCCCGTCGGCCCCAAAGCAGGTCGAGCCCTGGCGGCAGGGTGGGCGGCCTTTGGTTCTCGGGCACCTGTTCCGGTGTGGAGATCACCCCTTGACTATAACTGTGTGCCTCGTATACCATTCTGCGTATGAAATACACAGTTGTTGCCTCTGGGATCACGAAATCTTTTGGCCCCAACCTTGTGCTGGACGAGGTCGATCTGACCATCCCGACCGGATCGGTTTTCGCCTTGCTCGGTCCGAATGGGGCCGGCAAGACGACGATGGTGCGCATCCTTGCGACCTTGATGCGGCCCGATGGCGGCGCAGCCAGCATCGCGGGGCACGACCTGCTCGCGGACCCGATTGGCGTGAAGCGCTCAATAGGTCTCACCGGCCAATTCGCGGCAATCGACGATCTGCTCAGCGGGGAGGAGAACCTCGAAATGATGGCTCGGCTCCGCCGTCTTCCAAAAAGGGCGGCGCGGGCTCGTGCGGCGGAGTTGCTGGCCACCTTCGATCTTGCTGACGCCCGTCACAGGCGTGCCGGCACCTACTCGGGTGGCATGAAGCGCCGACTCGACCTCGCCGTCAGCATGATCGAGAGACCTCGCCTTCTCTTCCTGGACGAGCCGACGACGGGGCTCGACCCTCGCAGTCGAGAACACCTTTGGCAAACCGTCCGTCAGCTTGTGGACGAAGGAGTCACGATTCTCTTGACGACGCAGTACTTGGAAGAGGCGGACCAACTTGCGGACACCATCGCACTGCTCAATGACGGCCGTGTCGTCGCCCAAGGGAGTCCCGATGAGCTGAAGGGGAGCCTTGGCGCGGAAGTTCTCCGGCTCGAGTTTTCAGACGCGATCAGCTTCAGACGCGCTGCCGAGTCGGTGGAGTCGGCCCGGACCGATGAGCGTCTCCGCACTCTGGACATCGTCACCGACGGAACGGCGCATCACGTCTACGAAACACTCGCTCGATTCGATCGTGCGGGGTCCCCGGCGCAAAAAGTGTCGATCAGCCGACCCAGCCTCGATGACGTGTTTCTGTCGCTTACGGATACCCAACTAACCCAGATCAATTCGAAAGAGGTCGCCTAATGACTGTCACTTCCGCTCTCTCCGACTCATGGATCATGATCACCCGGTGCCTTCGCCGTTCGCTTCGCAACCCTGAAGCGTTCTTCACTGCGCTGATGCTGCCAATCGTCCTGATGCTCCTGTTCGTCTACGTGTTTGGCGGAGACCTCAGCACGGGCGGCAGGTACGTCGACTACGTCGTACCCGGCCTCATCGTGCTGTGCGCCGGTTTCGGTGCCGGTACGACGGCCGTTGCCGTCGCCACGGACATGACCAACGGCATCGTGGACCGGATCCGGTCAATGCCGGTGTTTGGGCCGTCGCTCCTCGTGGGGCACGTCGTCGCCAGCCTGGTCCGCAATCTGGTTGCAACTGGGCTAGTCATCGCCGTTGGTCTCGGTATCGGCTGGCGACCAACAGGGTCGCCACTCAGATGGCTGGCAACCGTCGGGATGATCGTGTTGTTCGTCACCGCTCTCTCCTGGTTGGCCGCAGGCGTCGGCCTCTTGGCTCGTAGCGCAGAGGCGGCGACTTCGCTGACGATGGTGCTGATGTTCGTCCCGTATGTGAGCACGGCGTTCGTGCCTGCTCACACCATGCCAGCGGTGTTGGGAGACTTTGCACGATTCCAACCCTTCACGCCGATCATTGAGACAATGCGCGGCTTGTGGATGGGCCACACCTCAACCGGTGTCGCCGTGAGTCACGAGGCGTGGATAGCCATCGGTTATTGCTCAGGCATACTCGCCCTTTCCTTCGGCGGAGCCGCGTGGCTCTTTCGACATCGGAGCGCTACCACTCAGTGATGGTGTCTTGTCGACACGACTCGTGACTTATCGATATCGATGCATTAGGAACAAGCACTTGGGAGTATGTGCATGCAGTCGAGAAGCTCCATGAGAGATCCCATACACCGCGATCGCCGAATCGTGGACGTTACGGACGTTCTGGCGGTCCCGAGTCGAGGTAGGTGAGCACGGCGCGTACCCGCCGATTGGTGTCGTCGTCGGTGCTGATGTCCAGTTTGATGAAGATGGAGGTGGTGTACTTGCTGATCGCTCCTTCGCTGAGGAACAGGCGTCCAGAGATCGCCGTGTTGGAGAGGCCCTCAGCCATAAGGGCCAGCACGGACTTTTCCCGCTCGGTGAGGGTGGCTATCGGGTCGGCCCGGGCTGGCCGACCGAGCAATTTGGCCACCACGGTGGGGTCCAGCGCCGTGCCGCCCCCGGCCACCCGGTCGAGGGCGTCGAGAAACTGGTTCGCGTCCATGACCCGGTCCTTGAGCATGTAGCCGATGCCGCCGTGACCGTCCGCCAGGAGCTCTCGGGCGTAGAGCTGCTCGACGTGTTGAGAGAGGATCAGCACCGGCAGGCCTGAAATCTCCTGGCGGGCGGCAAGAGCTGCGCGCAACCCCTCGTCGGTGAAGGTGGGCGGCAGGCGCACGTCCAGCACGGCGACATCGGGTCGCAGGCCGAGAATCGCGTCGAGCGCGGCGGGCCCGGTCTCGACTGAGGCGATCACTGTGTGTCCATGCGCCTCGAGCAGGCGGACCAGACCGTCGCGGAGCAAGAAGAGATCCTCGGCGACTACAACTCGCATGGCACCGTCAAGGAAACGCGGGTCGGGCCCCCGGTTGGGCTGTCTATGTCGACGTGACCCTCGAATGCCGTCACCCGGCGTGAGATGCCCTCGAGCCCGGAGCCCCCGGAGGCGGCCGCGCCACCGATGCCGTCGTCGGAGATCACGGCCCGAAGTTCGCCGTGAGCGTCGGAGAGCTCGACTTTGGCGTGGGTGGCGTGGGAGTGCTTGGCGACGTTGGTGAGCAACTCCGCGATGGAGAAGTACAGGGCCGCCTCGATCGGCTGTTCGGGGCGGCCCGCGAGGTTGCTCTGGACATCCACGTCGAGCGCGGCATCTATGGCCAGGGCTCGGACCGCGTCGACCAGGCCCCGCTCGACGAGGACCGGAGGATTGATTCCCCGAACCAGAGTTCGCAACTGGTCGAGGGCGATCACGGTCGATCCCCGCGCCTCACGGATGATCTTCTTGGCCCCTTCCGGATCTGTGTCGATGAGCCCCTCGGCCGCGTTCAGGTACATGCCCAGGGCCACGATGCGAGCCTGGGCGCCGTCGTGCAGGCTGCGCTCGATCCGCTCCAACTCGGCCGCTTGGGCGTGGGTCAGATCGGCACGGATCGACTCCAGACGGGCGATGCGGGTCTCGGCTGTGGCGCTGGGGCCCGGGGCGAGGTATCGAAGGGCGACGGGAGAGAAGATCCGCCAGGCGAAGGGGGCCGCAGCCAGGCTGCAGACGAGTAGCGCCAGCGACAGCGCGGAGCCGGCGGTGGCGGCGTAGATCGCACCGCCGGCCAACAGCAGCGGTACCGCCGCGACTGGTACCACGGTCACCGCGGCGACGAGTTGCCAGGTGTAGTCGCGCCACAGTTGGGGGTCACGGTCGGCGCTGCGAATCGACAAAGCAAGGCTGTGGTCCAACAGCCAGGCGTGGGTGCGCGCCTCGCGCTCGGTCTCGTAGTAGCGGTGGCCGTTCCACCAGTAGCCGGTGGACATATGGGTGATCGGCCGCGGAGGTCGGTAGGGCGAGGGGATCTCAGCGCCGAGCCAACGGCTGCCGCGGCGACGCAGGAACTGGGTCGTTGTTGCACCGAGCCCGGTCATGCACAGGCCGAACGCGCTCACCGCCCAGAAGGCTGCCATCGTCCATTCCCCGACCGCTGAAACGAGTCGCACCAGTTGCGGGGCAGTCAGATGAGCAGACCAAGACCGGCTGAATGAGAGCCCGAAGATCGCGACCGCGATGGTTATGCCGGGAACGACGCCCGCCACGGCGAGCAGGACCGCTGACCGGTAGTAGCCGGTCAGCGTGGCCCACACCCACCGTGACGGACTCGATTGCATGCCGCTTAGTTTCGCGGTTCGTCTGAATGATTGGCTACGAGCACCGGTCGCCGGCCGCAACGGGGATGTCCTCGGCCACTTGGGCTTTGCGCCGCCCGATGTCTGCCGCGATGCAGAAGGCGATGCCGACCCCGGCGGCGATGATCCCGTGGATAAGCAGCCAAGACGCGACGGTCGCCGCCAGTGCGAGCAGGGCCAGCCCGACGAAAGTCACGCTGATTCCGACGATTGCTCGCAGGCGGGGATTCAAGCGACGGATGATGAACAGGAACAACATTTCGACCTCCTCTAGTCCCTGGACCCGGGCGGTCCAGCCCATCTGACGGTAAAGAAATCGGTGCCCTTCGGATAGCCGCCCAGCCCCCGTATCAGGGTGGGGCCAGACCCACACCTCCGGCGAGGAGGAAGGCTGCTCGCGTGACGATACGAATGCACGAGAACGAGATCGACGTAGACGAAACGCCGGTGTCTCAGGCTTCAACATTGAGCACCCCCAGGACGACTCACGTGGGGCGTTCTTGCCTGTGGGAATGCGACACGTCCCCATAGATCGAAGATCTGGTTGCCGGGTGGCACAACGGACGCCCGGCAAATGAGCAGGCCGCATTGTTGCGGCACTTCAAGACCAGTTGCAATGAACTTGGGTCGCTCCAAGTTGTTGCGGGCCACGTAACCGTCGAGGTGCTCGGCCCAAAGCGTCGGCTCGCCGACGCAGCAGAGCAAACCGGTCCGAGTGGGGCAGAGGAGCGGTAGGGTTGGATTCGGTGTTACTCGTAGGGACGAAGCAGGGCCTTCTCGACCTGGACGCCGGCCACACCCTTGTCGACGGGCACACCGTCACCGCCTTGGCAGCTGGCCCCAGGTGCTGGCACGCGCTCCTGGATCGGCGGGTCGTCATCCGCCTCGACGACGGAGGGGTCATGACCGTCGGCGAGTTACCTGCCGACGACGGCCAGAGTTTGGCTGTCCTGGCCGACGGAACTGTTGTCGTGGGCCGAACCGGTGCCCGTCTTGCCACGGTCGGCGCCCAGGTGAAGGGCGTCATTGCTTTCGAACAGCTGCCGGATCGAGACCACTGGAAGAACCCGGCCAATCCGACGCCCGATACCCGGTCCATGGCGACCAGCGGTGAAGACCTGTGGGTGAACGTCCACGTCGGCGGCCTGTGGCACTCAGGCGACCGAGGGGAGAGCTGGCACGGGGTGATTGAACCCGATGCCGACATCCACGAGGTGCGGGCGGAAAACGGATCGGTAGCCGTGGCGGCCGCAGTTGGATTCGGCTGGAGCGAAGACGGCGGAAAATCGTGGTCGTGGAGCACCGAGGGACTCCACGACAGTTATCTGCGGGCGTTGTGCATCGAGGGCGAGACCGCCTACGTTTCGGCGTCAGACGGGCCGTTCACAAACCGCGGTGCCGTGTACCGGGCGCGGCTCGGGTCGGCGTTCGTCCGTTGTGAAGAGGGTCTGCCTGAATGGTTCCCAGATAACGTCGACACCGGGCACCTTGATGCTGCCGGCGGTCGTGCCGTCATAGGTTTCGGCGAGGAGGTCCTTGTCTCCGAAGACGACGGTGAGTCGTGGCACGCCAAAAAGGTTCCCGGAGTGATCACGGCGGTCCGCCTCGGACAGAACTGAGGACCCTCCCGCCCGACGCTTGCGAGCTGGTCCAAGTTGGCCTGAGGCGCGAATGCAAGATCCATCGGTAGCTTGGCAGTTAGGACAGGATCTCGACGTAGCCGTCCGTTCCGTTGACGCGGATCTTCTGTCAGTCGCGGATCAGCCGGGTGGCCCCTTCCACGCCCACGCCCACTGGTGCACCGTCTTCGCCCGGACCAACGATCAAGGTGGAACCGCCGGCATCTCCGCCTTCGTTATCCCCCGCCAGGCCGGCGTCACCGTCGAAGGGGCTGCTGACATCATGGGCCAGCGAGCGTCCGACATCGCAACTATCCGGTTTGAAGACGCTGAAGTGCCACCTGACCACCTGATCGGCGACGAGGGTGAAGCTTCACGCTCGCCATGCGATCTCTCGAACGGACCCGCACCATGGTCGGAGCAGGGGCGACCGGTCTGGCGTGCGCGGCAATGGAGTTCGCCATCGACCACGCCAACACACGAATCCAGTCCGGTCGGCCACTGGCAGCCAATCAGGCCATTCAGATGCTCGTCGCTGACATGGCCACCAAGATCCACCTCGCTCGGCTGGCCGTAGAGCACTCGGCCGATCTGGTCGACCGGGGGGAGCCGAACACACTGGTCTCCTCGCACGCCAAGCGCTTCGCGGCCGACACCGCCATGGAGGTCACCACCGACGCCGTGCAAATCCTCGGTGGCATCGGCTTGCTAAAGGACCACCCGATCGAAAAGCTCATGCGTGACGCGAAACCCTTCCAAATCTACGAAGGCACCGCCCAAATCCAACGCCTATTGATAGGCCGCCAGGTGCTTCACCGACCTGGACCGTGAACCCTCCAGTGATTCCCGGAGACCGAGCCGTCTAGCCCTTCGACCGAACCCGCCGAAGGGATTTGTCGCATGGTCGGAGGCGAAGCATCTGGACCGTTCTGCGGTCCTCGAGCCCGGGCGGAGCAGTCGGAGGACATCTAGCAACTTCCCGGGGGTTCTCACCCGACGAGCTGTATGACACCGTCGATGACGAGGACCAGCCCGAGTACCACCGACGGGTAAAACATCAGTGGCTCCCTGTGGCGCACGCTCCAATGTTGCGCGCCGGTGAGCCATTGAGCCGCTCGTTGTCCCCACAGGATGTAGAACAGGGCCGCGGCCCACGCGAGAACGGTGGAGACCCCCACGTAGAGCACCCCGAGTCGGAGTGCTTCTGTGTCACTCACCCCGGACTCCTTGATCATGGCCGTCACAGCGATCGTGATGCTGAGTCTCTTTGGACCTCCGACTCCCAGCGCTGCTCCAACGGCCATCACCGACAGCGGTCGCAAACCTGAGAGTCGAGCACGAAGCGCCTCGGTCCGAGGATTGGGTTCTCGGACTCGAACGAGCTCTGTCTGGTGGCCGCGCACCCACACGGCCGTTAGGAGCAGAGCAGCTCCGAACGCGATGACAAGAACGGCGACAACCGTCGGGTGGTTCTCGCTGGTGCCGAACGAAATCGTTCCTAGATTGAGGGCAAGGAAGAAGACCCCAGCCTGACCGGTGACAAATCCGATGGCGAACGCAGCACCTTTGATTCGTCCCCGCGCACTCGTGACAACAGCGATTACGAAACCAAGGGCGAGCGGGCTGGTCGCCGCCACGATCGCAAAGAGCAGCGTGCGCAACGCGAGGTGATCCAGGGGTGCGGACACGACGACCTAGGCTGTCCTTGTAGCGTCCGAGCATGGCTGTACTGAGTGACGACTCCGGAGGCGGAGCCACCCCGACTGTCGGCAGCTCCGCAGAGGAGATGTCATCGGACCAAGCTATGTCCGGATCCGAACGCGAACAGAAACACACTGCATAGCCTTATACCTCTGCTCGCCCCACCCGCGATCCGGTGAACTGGGAGAAATGGGCGTGGCACGCCGGGGACAGGGTCCGCACGAAAATGTTGATGCGCCGGACGAACAGACCGTGCAAGGACACGGCGGAGGAGATGAAAGCATTCGGCGAGGCGCTTCGGAGACGAGATGATCAACAGGGCCCAACGACGTTACGCCAGGCCGCCTTCTAATGTTGGGCGGACGGCAGGTCGTCGACCGGTCAGTGGCGGAAAGAACTTTGGCTTGAAATGACGAGCTGCCACGCCCGATGATCGTCTGCCTGAGAGTGGACGTCGCCGCCGCGTCTGGGGCCTGTGATGTCGGCTCGCTCGCCGAGGAACGTGATCCTCGCCAAGCCGGAACAAGCGCGATTCGCTGCGCATTGCGAGAGTCTGCCGATCGGACGTGAGTACCGGTACGTCGCCACCCTCCGACTCCGTTCAGGCGTGTCTTTACGTGTCTTTACCGAGAGGGAGGGAGAGGGATCGTGAGGGAACCTGAGGGATGGAAACGCCGCCACGAGGAAAGTCCTCGGAAATGCCCTGGTCAAAAGACCGAGAAACGTACATTCGCAACGCAGAGGGCGAGGGTTCGAATCCCTTCACCTCCACCGGTCCGAAATCCCTGGTCAGGGGCGGTTTTCCAACGAGGAGCGCTACGATGGATTTGTAGAGGTCATGGGACAGCCTTGAGTTAACAATCTGAGAGTCCAGTGCTTGGAGCTCGAGGGGTCGTTGGGGTCTGCTCTGACTTCAGAGGGGTGTCCGAGGAGCCCTGCGTCTACCCCCTTAGCTTCTTGTCGGTCTGCGGCTATCACAGTCCGGCCCGACGCAGACGAAGGTCCCCTATTCGCGATTGAGTTTGAGGCCGATCGTGGGCACGAAGAGCGACGCGAGGTATCGCGGCCAGAAGATCGCTCCGTTGCAACGGAAGCGGATGTCCGCACCGTCTGGGGCATCGAAGGACTGGGCGTGACTTGAGTATCGGCCCTCTCTGACTTGAAGCGTATGTCTGCCGGGCTCGACTTGGAGCTCGACGGTCTGGTTCCGGTCGATCGATCCGGCTGGACTGCCGTCGAGAATGACTTTAAACGGTTCGCGGCGAAGCTCCATGGTGCCGGTAGTCTCGCGTTCCAACATGACGGTGGGTGACATTTGGTTCTCCATGTTCTCGTTGATCACAGGACCTCAGGTCGGGAGGGCATTATGCGTGTCTTCCGATGATGAGTCGTTCGCGGTCGAACATCGCCGCTACTGCCCGCCATGCGAACAGGTCGATGGCCAGCAGGATCGCCGCGAGCCCGACCGCGAGACTCGCCGACACGGCGATCACGTTGAGCGAGATCAGCGCCAGGATCGCCAGCAGCGGCAGCGTGCCGAGCACACTCAACTGCTGGGCGCTACGCACATCAGTTGAGCGGGCCGAGACAGCGATCCCCACCCAGATCCCCCAGCCGGCGAGCAATGGGGTGAACAGCAGTTGAAGTAGCACGTGCGTGCCCGAGAAGATCGCGGCGGCGATCACCGGGTTGGCAAAGAGTGCCGAAGCGGCGAGGAAGATGCCGAAGATCAGGTAGGCGATGCCAAGGGTCGGAACGAAGGCGGCGAGCGCCTTGGCGATGAGGAACTCCTCACGGCGGATCGGGGTGATCAGGACGGCTTCGAGCGTCCCCTGCTCGCGCTCTCCGACCACCGAGTACGCCGACAAGGTGGACGGCATGAACGCCGGGATCACCAGTAGGTAAAGCATCGAGGCACCGACGTGCAGGTTGAGGTTGCTGGTATGCACGTGGGCATAGGTGTGGAACACCTGGATCAACGGCAGGAGGATGAACAGCAGCGGCAACACGGTCATCGTGCCGATCACGAAGCGGTTGTGGCGATAGTCCCGCAGCTCTTTGACGAAGAGCGCCCTGACACGCCTCCAGCTGAAGCTCATCGTCGCCTCGCTTCGACGTCCTCGTCGATCAGCTCGAGATAGACGTCCTCGAGCGAGTGGCGGGACTCGGCGATCGACAGAATGTCCACACCGACGCCGACCAATGCTCGTGCCACTTGTGGGGCGGCGATCTCGGGATCTGAAACGGCGAGCGTGTAACCGGACATCGTCTGTTCCCATCCTTGGATCCCGGGCAGACCACCGAGAACGGCGTTCGGATCCTTCAGCGGCGCGCGAAGTCGCACGTCCAGAGATCGGCTGAACAGTTGATTGCGCAGCTCATCGGGCCGTCCAATCATCCTCAACGTGGTGTTCAAGATCGCCACGCGGTGACAGAGGCGCTCGGCCTCTTCGAGTCGGTGCGTCGTGAGGAAGATCGTCACTCCGCGTTCGCGAAGCGAGGCGATCAGCCCGTGGACTTCGCGGCTCGCCACCGGGTCAAGACCAGACGTCGGCTCGTCGAGGAAGAGCACGGAGGGGTCGTTGAGCAGTGCTCGCGCCAAGGCGACGCGTTGACGCAAACCCTTTGACAGCGACCCGCACTGATCGCCCGCACGGTCTTCAAGGTTGACCGCCCCCAGCGTTCGTTCGATGCGGCCGCGAACGTCGTCTAGCTCGTAGAGCCCGGCGAAGCACTCCAGGTTCTCCCGCACCGTGAGACGTAGGTACAACCCTGGCGACTCCGGCATGATCGAGATGCACGACCGGATGGCCGGTCCGTTCTCGGGACGCAACTCGATGCCAGCCACCGTCGCTGATCCCGAGGTCGGAGCCAGCAGCGTGCCGAGCGTCCGCACGGTCGTCGACTTCCCCGCCCCGTTGGGACCGAGGAAGCCGAACACCTCGCCGTAGCCGACCTCGAAGGAAACGTCATTGAACGCGACGCGCTCACCGAACCGCTTGGTCAGGTGCTCGACCACCAGCGCGGCATCCGAGGGCGCGCTGTCGTGGCTTGGGCGGATCCGGCCGAGAGTCTGAGAGGTCATCAGCGAACGCACCTGCTGGTTGCCACAGGCTGGCGGTTGCGTCTCCGGGATCCATTCTTAGGTCGTACGATCGGAAAAATTACCATGGGTACAAGCTGATCGTACTAATATCTGACCATGTGGTCAACTCGCTTGGGTTTTCGCTCATGACCGGGACCGGGATCGGGACCGAGACCGGGACCGGGACGGGGACGGGACCCGCGGAACGGACGTTTATAGAGACCGCCCGGCGCCGACAGATCGTCGCAGCCGCGATCGACACGATTGCCGAGGTCGGCTTCGCTCAGGCGTCGATCGCTCGCATCGCCAAGCGGATCGACATCAGCAAGGGCGTGATCAGCTACCACTTCGCCGGCAAGGACGACCTCATCCGGGCGGTCGTGATCGAGATCGTCGAGGCCGGCAGGTCGTACATGGTTCCCCGGATCTTCGCGGAGACGACGGGACGAGCCACGCTTCGCACATACATCGAGTCGAACCTCGAATTCATGCGCGAACACCGGAACTACATGGTGGCGGTCATCGAGATCGCTCAGAACGGCGGCTTGACGAGAGATGGGAATCAGCGTGTGGACGGCCGGGAAGTCGGCGTCGCCGTCCGTCTCCTCGAAGAGCTACTCGCGCGTCTTCAGTCCGAAGGCGAGCTTCGAGCTGATTTCGACTCGGAGGTCATCGCGGTGGCGATCCGAGCAGCCATCGACGCGGTCCCACATAGGCTCGCCCGCGACCCGGATCTCGACCTCGATAAGTACGCGAGGGAACTTGCTACCGCCTTCGACCTCGCGACGCGCATCGAGGCGCGACATGACCCTTGACCATCTCATGCAACGAGTGGCGGTTGAACCCGCGGCGCGTCCCCGTCGACCCAGGATCAGAAGACGCCCCGGTGGGTGACCTCGTGGGCGTGACCCGACAGGTCGTCGATCGGCTGCTGGCGGACAGGACATGGGCGCTCCGTCTTCTGCCTGGGAACAAGCACCGCCACTTCAGGGGATCGAAGATGTCCTGTCGTTCGCCAAGGAACGTGATCGTCGCCAAAAAAGGGAACCTGCGCCGTTCGGTCCGCGATGCGAGAGCCTGCCGATGAGACGTGAGTACCGATCCGTGACCATGCTCCGACTACGTTCGAGTGTGTCTTTACGTGTCTTTACCGTGCGGGAAGGGGAGGGATCGTGAGGGAGCCTGAGGGGATCGCAACGCCGCTACCAGCAATCTCCTCGGAAAGGCCCTGGTCAAAACACCGAGAACCAGACATTCGCAACGCAGAGGCCGAGGGTTCGAATCCCTTCACCTCCACCGGTCCGAAATCCCTGGTCAGGGGTGGTGTTCCAACGAGAAGCGCTACGATGGGTTTGTAGAGGTCGTGACTGCGGAGCGGATTTAGCGACGCTGGCCGAAAGTGACTTCAGGCCTCCGGGATTTTGCGACCGAACGCTTCGCCGTATGGACGGCGGCTCCTCATGAAGGGCCTTGCTTGTCCAATCTCGGGGCTGATGTCCCGAGGAATCGCTGTTGGTTCGGGTGTGCAGCGATAGCGAGTTGCCATGAGATCCAACGTCACCAAGTGGGATGGCAACCTGGAACCGGGCTGCCGAGGTCCTCAGGCGGATGTCTCATGCGCTGTCGGAAGTCGGTGACGATGCGTCGAGCGAGAGGGTCGCAGCCAACGCTGGCGAGGTGTTCAAGGAGTAGGTCGGCGGCGCGACGGACGTTGCCAGCGGCAGCGGTGCGGACCACTTCGATGTGGTGGCGTTCCCAGTTCATCTGGTGGCCACTGATGCGGCTCGGGTGTGCTTGCGTGATGGCGTCGAGATCGGCGACGGCGAGCCCAAAGGCAGGATCAGCGTTTACCGAGCGACGTAACGCGGTCACCGTTTGGGCAGAGTTCACGGCCCGCTGCGCTTGGCGATAGAAGGCGGCGGCCTGCATGGTGGCGGTGACGGCCCGACCGTGGTCCTCGACCGCGGGCCCGTCGGAGACCGGTTGGCCGCCCAGGCTGGGGGGCTGTTGATCTTGGTGCATGACTGTCAGGTTGAGCATCTGGCCTGAGGCCGCTCTGAGGTGATGCTGAGGTGAGCTGGCCAGCGCAAGGATTGAACTCCGGCTCGAAAATGGTCCGAGCTTCGGTTTGCAGGAGCTGGCCCTCGGGAGCGGACGTTCAGATAGCGGCTGGTGTCAGGCGAGCTGTGAGCGCGAGCAGATCGGGCTCGTCGGTGAGGGAGCGATGCGCCGGACCTTGGGTTCGCCGCTGAGCAAGTGCGACGAAGTTATCGGCGTTGTGCCGGGTGGGATCAGCGACCGCCCTCGCGGCGGCCAGGGCGGAATCGGCGAGGAGTTGGGTTTCTGGATCTGCGATTGCCCCCGCAGCACTGACGGCGTCCGCCGCGAAGATGGCAGCGGCATCGGGTTGACCGGCACCAAGCGCCCACCAGGCCAATCCTGCGAGAACTCGGGGCTGACCGGCGGGAATGTCTGCGTCTCGGTAGCGGTCGGCCGCGGTGTCGAGCAACCTTTTGGCTCGGGCTAGATCACCCAGGCGTCGGGCGACTGCGGCTTGGCCAATGATGGCGTCTGCTGACAACCATGGGTTCAAAGAACAGCCGATCGCCTCTTGGTAGAGATCGTCGGCTGCGGTGTCGTCACCTTGTCTGGCCCGCAGGACGGCGAGCGCGACCAGGGCAGAGTTCAGGTAGGGGTGCTCCCCGGTGGCCCGGCAGCGCTGTAGGAGCTCTTCGTAGGCCACTGCTGCGCCTTCGATATCGCCCTTGGCCACGATGATGCCGGCGACAGCGTTCAGTGAATTGACCACCAACAGGACTTCCCCTACTGCGTCGAAGCGCTCAATGCTCGAACGGGCGGCCGCCTCGGCCTCGTCGAGGCGGCCAACCGCGGCCATATTCCAGCTGACCAGCATGTCATGCGCACCGAGTAGCCAACCCTGCTCCTCGGGCTCCAGGAGCGCCCGCGCCTCAACCAATGCTTCTAGGGATCGACTGAATTCGAGGCGCGTATCATCACCGTCGCTCCGAGCAACAGCGCTTCGGCCAGGCGAACCCGGTCGACGCCTGACCTCAAGACAACAATGGCCTGATCGTACTCGACGACCCCTGACGCGGGGCTGGACGAAATGCCGACGAAGTAGCCGTGCCAGACCTGGGCAGTGGCGTGCAGCTCAGCACGGCGCTTCCCTTCGGCACCCAACTCGCCGGCCAGCCAACGCGTACCTTCGGCAATGTCACTGTTGACGAACCACAACCACGCCATTCCAGAGACCATCAACAGCGCCGCATCAATGTCGCTGGTCTCCAGGTGCCAATCGAGCGCGACCTTCATATTGGCCAACTCGGGGGTCAGACGGGCCTGCCACACCGATGCCGCGGCACCGCGGAGACGTTCGTTGGCGCCCTCGGCGAACTGGCGGTAGTAGGCCGCATGCCTGGCGCGTACCGTGTCGGCCTCATCTGAGTCATCGAGGCGATCCGTGCCGTACTGCCACAACGTCTGTAGCTGGGAGAACCGGGTCTCGCCCACGACCGGGGCCATGACGAGCGACTTGTCAACCAGCCGACTCAACACGTCAAGGACATCGTCCTTTGGCACTTTGT
>CAVSAT010000020.1:0-296220 GCA_963726005.1 uncultured Acidimicrobiaceae bacterium | reverse complement strand
GACGAGGCAAGCGAACGAGACCAAATCGGAAGTGCTGTCGTGAACAGCCGTCTTCCCGGTCGAATACTCGACCTGATCTATCCCTTTGAAGCGAGCTTCGGCGCTCCCCACATGCTCGTCGGTGTCGGAGGACGCCAGAGCGATGATGTGATCGGCGAGGGATACCTCGTCGGATGAGCGCCGCATCCCACGCCTCACGCAAGGTCGCGGTGGTGACCGGAGCGTCTCAAGGCATCGGCGCCGGCGCTGCAAAAAGCTTTCGGGAGGCCGGATATGCGGTCGTGGGCGTGTCGCGATCGATCAAACCCTCCGACGCGTCCGACTTTCTCACGGTGAGGGGTGACATTGCCGAGGTCGAGACCGCCCAGATGATCGTTGATCAGGCGGTCAATCGCTTCGGGCGCATCGACAGCCTGATCAACAACGCTGGGATCTTCATCAGTAAGCCGTTTACCGACTACACACTCGAGGACTATTCGGCGATCACGGCAGTGAATCTGACCGGGTTTTTCCAGGTCACCCAGGCTGTCATTCGCCAGATGCTCAACCAGGATTCGGGTGGTCACATCGTGAATCTCACGACCAGCCTTGTCGACCATGCCGAGAGCGAGAACCCATCTGCCCTCGTCTCGCTCACAAAGGGCGGTCTGGCGGCCGTTACCCGCTCACTTGCTATCGAGTATGCGTCCCGAGGTGTGCGGTGCAACGCGGTCTCGCTCGGGGTCATACAGAACCCCGCCTTCGATCCAGCTTCGTATCAAGGCCTCGCAGAGCTTCATCCGCTGGGCCGAGTCGGTCAGATCAGCGACGTCGTCGAGGGAATCCTCTATCTGGAGCGAGCCTCATTTGTCACGGGAGTTGTCCTGCACATCGACGGTGGTCAGTCCGCGGGGGCCTGATTTCGCCAACTGTCGTGCACACGAGAATCAAATGCTCATCGCCCTCGAGGTCGACCTGTTCTTCGACTCAGTGCGCCAAGCCCCGCTGGACCGCTACAACCCCTGCTCGATGCCGTTGACCCGCGTGGATAGTGGCTCGGTTACAAGACTGGTTGGCCCCGCTGCCGGAACCACGCCCAGGGCTCCTTCGAGAGGCTTACCCTGGCGCGGTGCGCCCATTGAGGCATCACACGCGGGGCTCAGCTTCGGCCTCGACGTGCAGGGACGGTTCGACCACCCCTTACAGAAAGGAGCTGCCATGCAAGCAATCACCGTTCGAGATCGCGAAGCCGGTGTCGGCGGACTCTCCTTGACGGACATCCCGTACCCCCACGCCGCCCAAAACGATGTGATCGTACGGGTGCATGCCGCGGGGTTCACCCCCGGTGAGCTGGACTGGTCGTCAACATGGGTCGACCGCGCCGGGCGCGACCGGACGCCGAGCGTGCCCGGCCACGAGGTGTCGGGGATCGTCGCCGAGTTGGGGTACGGCACCACCGGCCTCAGTGTCGGCCAACGGGTGTTCGGACTGATCGACTGGGTCCGCGACGGCTCCCTGGCCGAATACACCGCGTTGGAGGCCCGCAACCTCGCTCCTCTTCCGGCTGACGTCGACCACGTCGTGGCCGCCGCTCTGCCGATCTCGGGGCTGACCGCATGGCAGGGGCTGATCGATCATGCTCACCTCACGACCGGTCAGACGGTCCTGATCCACGGCGCCGCGGGCGGCGTCGGGTCGATCGCCGTGCAGCTCGCCTGCGAGATGGGCGCTGTCGTGATCGGCACCGGCCGGGACGCGGACCGCGAGACCGCTCTCGGTTTGGGAGCGAGCATCTTCTTGGATTTGGAGAGCGACAAGCTCGAAGACGCCGGCGAGGTCGACGTGGTCTTCGACGTGATCGGAGGTGAGATTCGCGACCGATCGACTGCGCTAGTACGCGCCGGCGGCACGCTCGTGACCACTGTCGGGACACCCACGATCCAGCCGAAGGACGGGCGCGCCATGTTCTTCGTCGTCGAAGCCCACCGCTCCCGGCTCGCTGACCTCGCTCAGCGGCTCAGGGACGGACGCCACAAGCCGATCGTCGGTGCGGTACGCCCGCTCGCCGAAGCGCCGGCCGCGTTTGCCCCGGACCGGCACATTCCCGGAAAGACGATCATCCGGATCATCGAGGGCGGATAGCCGGCTCGATACAGCCAGGCTCGCTAATTCCCATTCCTGGAGTTGCTTGCCTGTGGGAACCCCTAGTCACCGACCGAGTGGCATCCACGTGTCAGAACGCGCGCTCGTCCGATTCCCCCACCGAGATGTTGGGCTGCAAATTGGCGATCTGGATCCGTGAAAATTGGCGATCTGGATCCGAGAGGCCGACCATCCAAGCGGCGGCAGATGGAATCAATCCCACGAAAATCCCCCGGATTCAGATTCGGGTGTTATCAAGGTATTCGCTGCTCAGGGTGTCGTATCGCTGATCATCCCAGCTAGAAGGGTAATTCAGCGACACTCGGTTGACCGGTGAATTAGTTGGTAGACGCTCGATATAGGTCTCATAACCCGAAGGTCGGAGGTTCAAATCCTCCCCCCGCCACTCCCCCCGCCACTCAGAAATTCGCAGGTCAGGGCCGGCTCTTCGGGACCGGCCCTCTTGCTACCCAGGGTTGGTGACAGCGCGATGACAGCGAACCGCCCGGGCGACGTCGGATCGTCGGGGTTGCTGCCCCTCTGAAGGCCGGAAAACCCGATGCCCAGGTGGCCGCCAACACGACGACGCTAGGCACCGGGCCTCCGGCTTTGAGGGGTACGCGATCAGCTAGCTCGCGCTAGCTAAGGCGGTACAATTATAAATACGCAAATAATAAGCATTGGTTCTCACCTCCTTTCAGGTGTCGGGGAACTTTCGTGGAGGGCCCGGTTGCTGCCGGGTCCTCCGACGCGTTAGGACCATGGTTCAGGCGCTCTCGTCGGCGACGACTGGTTCGATGTCCGATGGCAGGTTGTCATCCACCGGTACCGAGAAGTCCAAGACGCTGGCGAACGCCTGCAAAAACCGTTCTCGTCGTTGGGAGGTCCAAGACTCGCCGCCCGAAGGAATCTGCTGCAGGAGACCCAAAAGGCCGGGGGGCAACTCGGTGCGGGTGAGGGGTAGACAGGGGTGAACGCGTTATTACCGTGTTGGAAGGTCGAAACTAAAGGTGCCGACAACGCATGCTGACGACACCGTTTACTGAATTAGTCCAAACGGCCTTTGCCGTGTCGTCCTCCAGGTGGACATCTGACCGCGGAGCTCAGTTGCATCAGGTGCGCCCGGCTCTGGAACATCCTGGGCGATGCTCGGACCCGTCGAGTATCGCTCCACACTCGGGGCACACCAGACCAGCCCAGCAAGCCGGATCACCGCCTAGATCCACAGGCTCCGGGGCGTGTGTCTTATCGACTCGATCTACGGCCAGAAGTCCAAGGAGAACCGGACACTGCCGACCGGCCGTACCTCGTGTTCCATCTCGGGTGGGATCGCCTGCTCCTCTCCTCGGACGAGTTCGTCTTGCAAGGGCGGCTCACTGGCCATCGAAAACTGAAGGTGACCGTCGTGGACATGGATTCGCCCCCAGGTGCCGTGGCCGAGGCGGTGAGATCGACGCAGACCAGCAGGAAGGCTGTGCTCATTCCACTCCGGACTTGTACGCACCATTCGCAGGTTGGCGGGGAGCTCGGCTCGGTCGCAGGGTGAGCACTCGAGGGGCTTACCGAGTCGGCCGGAGCGTCCTGCTGGGCTTTGCACCCAGGGCCGTTGCTCGAAAGGGGGGCGATGTCGTACGTGCTGGTCATGGCCGCACGAGAGCTCGGCGACCCAGTCGCCCTCGTGGTCTTGGTGGTAGCCAGTTATCGCCCGCTGCACTGTGCTTAGCCTACGTTCGCGGGTTCGGGATTAATCTCCGTCAACTTCGGCACCCTTACAGAGTGGCGCCGGCCCTCCAGAGCCCACTCGACCAAGTGACGGATTCGAGTCCCTCTTTGCCGACCGAATGGAGACAACGCCGAGGCACAGGTCCCAGTTCGTGTTCGCTGTGCACTCCCATGTCGTAGAGAGCACATCGTTGATGAAGACACGAGCGGGAACTCCGGGGAGGGTCGCTATGGCAGAGAAAGCGAGTATTCAGGTTCGTCGGATTTACGACCCACCCGCGCGAGACGATGGTATCCGGGTGCTGGTCGATCGGCTGTGGCCGCGGGGACTCACCAGAACCAAGGCTCACCTCAACGAGTGGTGCAAGGAGGTCGCACCGTCAACGGAGCTGCGAAAGTGGTATGGCCACGATTCTGCACGGTTCAAGGAGTTCACCCGTCGCTATCACGCCGAACTGTTGCAACCGGAACGGACAGACGCACTCGATCACCTGAAGGAACTGGCGAAGAAGGGAACGTTGACATTGCTCACCGCGACCAAACAGCCGGAGATTAGTGAGGCCGAAGTGCTTGCCAGGATGCTCCGCCGCTGACGCCAGGCGTTGTTCTGTCGTTAAAGATCTGGATGAGGATTATGCCCACCATCGGGCTCCTGGTCGCTCCAGTCGACCCACTCCACTCCCGAGGCGTCGACGTATTCGCCGACAGCCGTGCCTATAGTGGCGAAGAACCGATCGTCGCCGAGGCGCTCATAGAGCCCATAGCTGCGTAGGCGGTCTTTGACGGGACCCTTCAGCTCGGCCAAAACCAAGTGCACCGCTTCGACTTCGAGGTCATCGAGTAAGTGATCGAGCGCCTCCGCTGCAGAAGTGTCGATATCAGTGATCGGCTCGGCTGCCAAGATGATCCAAGCGATTGACTCTTTGCGTGTGGCAATTGCCGTCTTCACCCCGTCAGAGAAGGAATCCGAATTTGCAAAAAATATCGGTGCGTCAAATCGGAAGATGAGTAATCCGGGAATCTGCACAGCTTCGGGGTGTCGCTCAACGTCGTGGTATCCCTTTCTTCCAGGGATCCTCCCAAGAATCGCGGTGTGCGGCCGCCAGGCCTGACGAACGAAGTCACCCACGGACAGAGCAACGGCGATCGCGATGCCTGGCAATACCCCAAAGATGGCCACACCCAACAGAGCGGCCAGCGAAAGCAAGAACTCGGACTTTCTGACCCTCCACAACCAGCGGAGAGTCGCGAGGTCGAACAGCCTCACGGCGGCAGCGATCACGATCGCCGCAAGCACGGAATTGGGGAGATTCTGCAGCAGACCGTTGGTGAAGGTAAGGAGCACCAAGATGCACAAGGCCCCGATGACCCCGGTCATTTGTGTCAGGGAACCTGAGCTCTCGGCGGCAACCGTTCGTGTTGCAGATGCGCTGACTGGGAATCCTTGGAAAAGACCGGCACTCAAGTTAGCCGTTCCGAGCGCTACCAGCTCCTGATTCTGGTCGACGTTCGCGGCCCGTTTGGCGGCGAGGCTACGCGAGAGAGCCGACGTGTCGGCGAGCGTGACGAAGGCCATACCCAGCGCGGCCAAGGCCAGTGTGCCCATATCGTGAAGCCCAACCCGAGGGATCGATGGCTTCGGAATGCCAGGGGGGATGACTCCTAGGACGGCTACGCCATGAGCCGATAGGTCGAACACGCTCACGAGGACCGTGGCGCCGACGACCGCGAGAAACACTCCGGGAACATTGGGCAACCAGAAACGAAGGACGAGAATCGCCACGAGGGAAGCCACGCCGATGAGCAAAGACGCTGAGACGGCTTTGCCGTCAGAGATCCCCTGTACGAAGGCGTGGAACTCTGCTCTGAGTCCGTTGGCCGTCGTGCTGAAGCCGAACAGCTTCGGAAGTTGGCTGACCACCACCACGATCGCCAGACCGCTCAAGTACCCGACTCTCATCGGCCGTGAGAGGAGCTCGGCCAGAGTGCCCACGCGGGCCAACCCCGCCACTATGCAGTAAGCGCCCATGAGAAGCGCGAGGATGCTGGCCAGCGCGATCGCTCTTGTCGGGTCACCGTCGGCAGCGACTAGCGGCAGGATGGCCGCTGCGATCATTGGTCCGAGAGCCGAATCGGGTCCGACGACCATGATCCGAGACGGACCGAACACCGCATAGGCGAGGAGCGCCAGGACGGACGTGTACAGTCCGGTCACGGCGGGGAGACCCGCCAACTCCGCATAGGCCATGCCCTGCGGGACCAGCAGGGCTGTCAGAGCAAGCCCGGCCAGGACGTCGCGGAGCAGCCACTGGCGACGGTACCGGCGAACGAGATCTAGACCTGGTATCCACCGGGCAACGCCAGACGCTGATTGCTGGTCGCACTCGCCGGTGTTGGACACCTGGCCACCGCGTCTAGTGCACGGTCAAGGCTGTGAACATCCCTGCGGCGTAGTGCCGCGGTTCATCACAAACCAGCTCGTAGCGCCCCGGCTTGAGCGTCATCGTCGTCCAGCCGATACTGCCCGGGGCGATGCCATCGCCGACACCGCCGGCGCAAGATCGCGACGCCTCTCCAAGACTGTGGGCCTCATTTGTCTTGCCATCCGCCCCCGTCAGCCTCGTCCCTGGACCGTCCGAGGGGAGGGGGAGCACCACCATCTCGTGCACGAGGGCTCCGTTGTTGAAGGCAACGAAGGAGACCCTGCCAGCGGCCACACTCGTCGGGTCGCTCGTGATGGTCGCCATCATCGGTTCTTGGCTCATCATCGCGTCACCAGCGTCGCTGAGCGTGACATCCACCTTCACGCCATCGAGTCGTGGCACCGAACACGCGGCGGAGCCCACCTCGTTGTCGATCATTGGACCAGTGGAACTGCTCACCAGAGCAACGAGCGCCGCCACCCCGACAGCTAAGGCCAGCACGGCCCCAATCGACGCGATGATCGCGGATTGCCGCGTCATCGCGACGGCGTGGCTGGACCGGCTCCCCGGAGGAGGTCTCGGCGACGGGTGTACTCGTCGATCTCGATCTCACCGCGGGCGAGACGTTCGTCGAGGATCTGCAGCGGGTCTGGGCTGCCGCTGCCACCGACGGGCGGTGATTGGGCTACCCCGAGGCGCTGACCATCTCGCTGACGAATGATGGTGACGACCGCCCAGGCCAGGATGCCGAAGAACGCCAACATGGCCAGAATCATGACGATCCACAACCCCCAGTGGGTTCCGCCGTCGTAGTAGTAGGGGTTGTGCATCACCGAGGTTCCTCTGACCGCTGGCCTGGCTTCATGAAGCGAGGACCGGTCAGTTGTGTTGCTGCAACCAGCGAAGATCCCCCCTGGCGCAATTCGCACGGCGAGGGTGCCCCCGTACGCCGGGTTGGCTGTCGACAACTGTGCTCGCACTCGATCGCCCGGTATTCGGGAATCACGGACGACGAGGCGTCTACACCGTCGGATGTGGATGCGTGCGTCGGTAGGCGTCGACGGCTACGAGTGCGATGCCGACCGTGATGACCGCAATCCACAGACCCGATGCGCCGATGTCGGCGAGGAGCATCGCAGCCCCCAACAGCAGAATCGGTACGGCAATCCAGTCGAGGTACTTCATTGCAGAAACCTTCTTCTCTCACGATCCCCATTGTCCGGCGAAGGACGCGTCGCGGGTAGGGCAGAAGGTCCCGGGTCGGGTCTTGGCAGGCTGGCGAGGTGACCGACCCAGCGGCATTGCTGTTGGGTCGGTCACCGTGAAGGCATAGGTCTCCGGCTGCCCCTATCGGCGGCTCGGTGGGACAGCTCGGTTCGGAGTCGGGCAGCCAATTGCTCTTTCCAAAGGCCGGGCAATAGGTGCGGTCCCGCTACTTCAAAGTCAAGACGTGGTACACGACGAACGCGGGCCAGACCACGGACTTCATCAGTGCCAAGAGCACAAGCCAGAACGTCCCAGAGTGAGTGTGCAGGTAGTAGCAAAGCGCTCCGATGAACCCGAGAAGCCAGATGCCCCCAGCCCCGCCCTTGCTGGCGGCACTGCTGCTCGCACGCTGCTTGCTATTGGTCGTATCGTTCATCGGGCTGCCTTTCCATCCTCCAAGTAGGAGTGACAATGCATAGGAGTCAAAGGACGCGAGGATCAGGGGCCAGTAGGGTCTGTGCGGTCTCAGGCGAGGTCGAGCGTCGAGCGTCGAGCGTCGAAGAGTGCGCCTGCCTTCTGTCGCTGCTCGCCACACCGTAGAGCCGGCTCTTCGTGTCCGGCCGAGCCGCAACCACTACGTGATTGAGCCCGCGAAGTCGCGCTTCAGGATCTCACCGGTCGCCATACCGTCGCGCATCTCCACGACACGGTGGGCATGAGCGGCAACGTCACCATCGTGAGTAACCATCACGATCGTCATCCCGCGGCTACTGAGACGACCGAGGAGGTCCAAGAACCGCTCTGTGGACGCCGAGTCGAGGCTCCCGGTGGGCTCGTCAGCCAACAGGATCTGGGGTTCGTTTGCGAGGGCTCTGGCGATCGCCACGCGCTGGCGCTCGCCGCCGGAGAGCTCCGTGGGCAGGCGACCTTCGCACTGACCAAGGTCGACCTCGGCAAGGAGCTCACGCGCCCGGGCCCGCCGCTGACGCTTGGATAGGCCCGCGCCGAACATGGGGAGCTCGACGTTGGACACCGCAGGAAGCTGCGGCAGCAGGTTGTGGAACTGGAACACCAGTCCGACGACTTGGCGGCGGTATCGGCTAAGATCGTGAACGTGGGCCAGGTCTTGACCGGCCACTGACACTGAGCCCGAAGTCGGTGAATCGATGGCGGCAAGCAGATGGAGCAGCGTCGACTTCCCGCAACCCGACGGTCCGGTGATGGCGACCATCTCCCCGTACCCAACGGATAGGTCCAGCCCAGCCAGTGCGGTGACCTGGCCGGGGTAGAGCCGGGTCACGCCGTGCACCTCCACCGCCAGACGGTCGATGGCCTGTTCACTCATGGCTGAGGGCCTTCAATGGTGAGAGCAAGGCGGCACGGGTGATCGGATAGAACGCTCCGATCAGCGTCATGACGAGCGCAGTGAAGAGCGCCCGCCAGAACGCGCCCTGCGTGAAGTCGGCATGCAGGATGCCCTTGAGAACCGGCAGGCTCTCGAGCACGTTGACGATGAAGAAGGACAACACGACGCCCAGGGCAGCACCAAGGAACGCAAGGAGCAGGCTCTCGCTGAGCAAGAGGGTCACCGTCCGGCGTCTGGTCCAACCGACAGCCCGCATCAGACCGAACTCCCGGATGCGCTCGAAGAGCGACAACAGCATCGTGTTGCCGATGATCACCGCTCCGATGAGGATGGCCAGCACCGTGCTCCCGTTCACCGCCGCCTGCAGATAGACCAGGGTGCGGTCCGCCCTTCCGAACTGGGCGGCAGTACGGATCGTTGTCAGCTGAGGCTGGGCGTAGTCGACTCGAGCGGCGACCGCCGCTGAGGAGGCGCCGGGCGACACCTTGACGAAGGCCAGGGTGACGATTCCGGGGAGCCGGTTGTAGCCTTGGATGGCAGGGAGCGGCAACATGGCGCCGGCGTCGCCGAAGGAGTTCCCCGTCGAATAGATGCCCGTGACCGTGTTCCAGGTGCCGTTGGCGTTGAAGCGGTCCCCTACCTTGAGGCCCAAATTGGCGGCTGCCCGCCAGCCGAGCATCACCTCGTGGGCGGCGGTGGGCAGATACGGCTTTCCGGCGACGACAGAGACACCGAACGACGACAGATCTCCGGGGTTGATCCCGATCTCTATGAAGACCGGGTTGTCGGCGTTGAGGTTTTCCGTCTCGACCAGGACACCGACGACGCTGGCGACGCCTGGCGTCTCCCGCAGACGGGCTAACTCCTGTTGGTCGATGGTGCTCGAGAGCGTGTCCGACGCCCCCTTCTGCGCCACCGTGAAGTCAGCCTTACCCACCGAGATGATCGCGGCCGCCGACTTCTCGAGGCCACTGCTCGTGACATCGAGGGTGACGACCGCCATCACGGCAATGGCGACGGCGAAGGCCAAGCCGATGGAGCGGGCCTTCTTGGACCAAAGGTTGCGCAAGACGAGGTCGAAGAAGCTCACGGTCGCCTGGCACCGACAGGCGGTTGTGCGGCGTCGTTGCCGACCGTTGCCGTATGGACCATCCTCGGCCCAATGATGACCAGCGGACATTGCGCGTGGCGTGCGCAGTCCTGGCTCACTGAACCAAGCGCGAGCTCCTTGAATAGTCCGAGACCGCGTGATCCAACCACCAGCAGATCAGCGTCCTTGCTGACGTCGACGAGCAGTTCGGCGGCAGGTGGGTCACCCGCACGCCCGAGGACCACGAGGCCGGGTGCCAGGGCGGACGCCTTCGCAACGGCCTTGTCGAGGATCGCACTCTCGCGCGCTTTCAGCCATGCCAAGGAATCGAGTTCCATGGCGTCGTGGCGCAAGAACGTCGCGTGCACCACCTCGAGGGTGGCGCCCCGCAAACACGCCTCTCGGGCCGCCCATTCGAGCGCACTGAGCGAGGGCGGCGACCCGTCGACGCCCACGACGATCCTCGGCTGCACCGCCTCCTTCGAACCTGAGCCCTCGTCTTCTCTGACCATCTGACCCTTCCCTTGGCAGGTCTCCGCGCCAGTATCACCCTCGTGGGCAGGGCTGAACAGGGCACTTGGTCCCCTCGCCCGGTGCAACTGAGGTCCGATCTTCGATTGGGGACTTGGGATCCTTGGCCTGCCCTCGGGATCGCTCCGCACAGTTGGTGAGGTTAAATCCAGAGACTCGCGTTGAACCGATCCGAGTTCGACGAGGGCTGAACTTATGTCCTCGCGGAGTGTCGGCAAGGTAATCGATATGTATGACACGTCTAGATCTAATGCGTCTACCCTCATTCTTAGACTCTGACATCGTGCACATAAAGTGGGCAGCTTGAGTCTGACCCGTCGACCAACCGTGCGCGGGTGGTTTACCTCCTCATCCTGCTATCGGATGCTGACGACGCTCTGGATCGTGGTGGGGACGCCGGGGACCGAGCCGAGGAATTGAGCGTCGCCGAAGCTGAAGACGCCGCCATCCAACGAGACGATCCAGTAACCGTTCCCGTCCGGCGTTCGGGTGATCCCGGCCACGGTGGCCAGAGGAAAGGCGAGCTGAACAGCTGAGGGTGAGGTGAACCCCGTGACCCTGACTGGCGGTACCTGTACCCCAACTGAAGGAAGGGAGCCGAAGAACTGAGCGTCACCGAAGGAGTAGACGGTGCCGTCATCAGCCACCATCGTGTAGCCATGGCCGTCGGCGGTCGCGGCGAAACCAACGATTGGAACAGCCGCGGCGTGACCGGTACCTACCACCGCCCGGGACCCAAGGGCGCCGGCGGGAGAGGTGCTCGGCACGACCCGGGTCCCGAGGGCGCCCGGAAGCGAGCCGTAGAACCCGGCGTCACCGAAGGTGAAGACACTCCCATCGGGGCCGACTAGCCAGTAGCCGTGTCCATCGGGAGTGGGCTGGATCGCAACGACCCCCGAGTACGCCACGAAGGCGTTGAACTGGTCTGATTGGGTGAACCGTACCGATGTCGGCTGGACACCGATTCCCGGCAAGGAGCCGTAGAACTGGGCGTCGCCGAAGCTGAACACGCCCCCATCGGCACCCACCAGCCAGTAGCCATGCCCGTCGGGGGTCTCGGCCAGCCCGGTAATGGCATTGGGGGCGGGTCGCCCGAGCACACCGGGGACCGATCCGTAGTAGGCCGCGTCGCCGAAGGCGAAGACTCCGCCATCAGAACCGGCAAGCCAGTAGCCGCGCCCGTCGGGAGTGGCATCGATGCCCACGACGTTCTTCACCGCAACGTGGAGAGCGGGGAGAGAACCCAAGTAGGGCGCGTCACCGAAGGAGAACACGCCACCGTCAATACCGACCAGCCAGTAGCCATGCCCAGTGGGAGTAGCCGCCATCGCGACTGAGGCCAAGTACGGTGTCGTGACGCTCGCGGTGGCCAGATTGGCCGCCGAGGCAGTCCCGCCATTCATGAAGGGCAGTACTGCCATCGACATGAAGGCCACGAGGACCCCGACGAGGGGTCTACGAACGAATCCACCCATCTGTCCCCCTTTCCGCGGAGGCACTTCGATCATGCGATGGTTGAGCAGGGGTTGCCTAGGGTCGAAAGTCCCTTGCCGTCACTGACTGCGCCGTCATCGAGGGCCAGATCATGACAAATTTGATGAGCCAGAACGTCAGCATCACGAGGAGCACCAACTCGCTCACCACGACGCGACGCCGCAACCAAGACGGCCTAAGAGTTGTTCGACCAGACATTCGGGTCTCGGTTCACTGCACCCAGGGGTTCAGCACTTGAACTGTGCGCCAGGCCAACCGAGGGATTATCTGACTTCGGGGTCGCATCCAAGCTGTCCTCGAATGACAGGTAGCTCTCCTCTTCCTGGAGAGTGTGAAGACGGAGAACCGCGTGCAGGCCATAGAGCAGGCGGCGAATCTCATCGATGTCTTCGACATCGGGTTCCTCGTCGCCTATCTCGTCGAGCAGCGCGCCCAGGCGCCTGATCTGATGCAGGATCTCGATGTGGGCGCGACTCATGGGGGCTGTCGGCTCTCGTCCACCAAGGACGTGCTCGAGCACGGGATACAGGAGCTCTTGCTCCGCTTGTTCATGCGGTGCGACCTCTTCGATGAGAAACTGGTGCACTCCGCGCGCGTGCGTTATGACCTCCGCCGGCTGCATCGTCCCCATCGCATTGGCAGCTGCAAGAAGCCGATCGAGATCCGCCCGAATGACCAGATGTTCGGATTGGAATCGCCTCGCGAGGGCGGATTCATCCTCATCGAAGCCCATCTCAGCTTGAGGAGGACGTAGCGCCCGCAGAGCATTGAGGATGACGATGACGTCGATTCCCTCCTGAAGCAGCGCTCCCCAGACTGCGGGAAGCAGGCCGATCGCCGCGAACCCCATTGCTACGAGCGACATCGCCATGCCTACGACAACGCTCTCGAGGGCAATTCGTCGACTCCGAACAGCCACCGATCGTGCCTCGCCCAATCGATCTAAACGGTCCGCTGTCAGCACGATGTCGGCTGCTTCGGACGAAGCCGAAGCTCCCTGAGCTGCCATCGCGACACCGACATCGGCGAGTGCCAGGGCGGGGGCATCGTTGATGCCGTCCCCGACCATCATCGTCGGCGCCCGGAGACGCTCGGCATTCACGACGTCCAACTTGTCCGCCGGCGAGCGCTCGGCAAGCACCTCGTCGACCCCAATGACAGCACCTATGGCTTCAGCCACCTCCGGCCGGTCGCCCGTGACCATCACGATCCGATCGATGCCGCTTCGACGAAGAGAGCGGATCGTCCTCGGGGCGTCGCGGCGCACTGGATCGTCCAGAACCAACACCCCCGCGGGCTGTTCGTCCACTCCGACGAACACGGTCAACGACCCATCGAGGCGGGCACGTCGACGTGCTGTCTTGGCCCAGGCCGGCGACCCCTCGACTCCGACCCATGACGCCTTGCCGAGCACGACCTCGTGGGCGCCGACGACCCCACGAATGCCCGCCCCGGCGACCTCTTCGACCTGTTCGGGAAGCTCGAGTTCACATCTTCGTTCTTGGGCCGCCCTGACCACCGAATGCGCGAGCACGTGCGGCGAGACCTGATCGAGGGATGCCGCCAGGCGGAGCACGTCGTCAGGGGCCAACGTGCCCGACGGCACGATGGTCGTGAGCGACGGGTAGCCGGTCGTCAAGGTTCCCGTCTTGTCGATGAGCAGTGTGGTGCACTGCGCTAGGCGTTCGAGGACCGCGCCACCCTTGACGACGACCCCCCGCCTCGCCGCGTGCGACAAGCCTCCGACCAGGGCTACCGGCGCGGCGAGGATCAGCGGGCACGGCGTGGCGACGACGAGCACAGCAACGGCCCGGGCCGGTCCAGCGGCGATCCAGGCACCGGCAGCGACGACCAGACTGAGGACGAGGAACCAGATCGCGTAGCGGTCGGCCAGACGGACGAATGGAGCCTGCGAGGACTCGGCCTCCGCGACGAGCCGAACGATTCCGGCGTACGCGCTCTCTGATGAGCGGGCCGTCACGCGCAGGTCGAACGGCGACCCTGCGTTGAGCACACCGCTGCGCACTGGCTCTCCTGGCTCACGGGTGACGGGTAGCGCCTCTCCCGTCAGCGCGGACTCGTCCAGCACCGCGCTTGTGAGCAAGAGGCCGTCGGTGGGTACCAGCTCCCCCGATTGCACCATCAGGCGGTCGCCCGGTACCACGCTGTCCGCAGCCACGGTACGGAGCTCTTCGCGCTCGTAGCGGTGAGCCGTGGTGGGGGCACGTTCGAGGAGCCGGCGCAGGTCCCGATTCGCTCGTCCGGCCGCCCATGCTTCAAGCGCCCGTCCGCTGGCCATCATGACGCTGATCACGGCGGCGGCGAGATACTCGGCGACGGCCAGCGCGCCGACCGAGGCCAGGAGGGCGATGAGGTCCACCCCGACCCGTCCTCGGCGGAGGCTGTCCACCATCGTCCACAGCGAGTAGGCGGCCCCGATGGCGCCGGACGCGACCCAGACCGCGTTTCCCGCCGTGGCGGCACCCGCCAGATGGAGCGCTCCGCCGACAACGAGGCAGGCACCGGTGACGTCGAGGAGGAGGACGGCCAAGTGCCGGCCGAGCCATGACGGCGGGTTCGATTGCGCGCTCACCACCCCAGTCATCGTGAGCCGGGGCTCTCGACGTCACCAGGGCCGAACGTCCTGCCCAACTGGTGGACCATGTCATTTGGCCCTAGGAGCGCATGCGATGGGAGGGGAAGATAGGCCAATGAAAGGCGACGAACGGGGCGCCGCGCCATACCGTGCCAACTGGAGGGATCGCCCATTGGAGACGGGCGCCCAGCCACGGCGTTGATGGACTCTCCCGAGGCCGTGGCGCCATCGGACGCAACCTCCGCACCCGGTGAACGAGAGACGCCGCTCGACCCGTCCGTCGGGCTCTCCGAGGGGCAGGTCCGAGAGAGGGTTCGTGCCGGCAAGGCCAACGGTGTGCAGCCGACCAGCGGGCGCACGGTCGGTCAGATCGTGCGGGCCAACGTGCTCACTCGCTTCAACGCCATCTTGGGGTCGTTGTTCATCGTGGCAGTGGTGGTTGGGCCTCCTCAGGATGCGCTCTTCGGCATCGTGCTCGTGGCCAACACGGCGATCGGAGTCTTCCAAGAAATCCGCTCGAAGCTGGCGCTCGATCGGCTGGCCGTCCTAGCCGCTCCGAGATGCCACGTCGTCCGCTCGGGTGTGGCCTTCGACATTCCGTTCGAAGAGATCGTGTTGGACGATGTGATCGAGGTGCGTCGGGGCGACCAGATCGCGGTCGACGGCCAGGTGCTCACATCGCAGGGTCTCGAAGTCGACGAGTCCCTCCTCACCGGTGAGGCGGAGTCGGTACCCAAGCCCATCGGCGAACCGGTGCTGTCGGGAACCTTCGTGGTCGCCGGCTCGGGAAGGATCAGGGCGACCGGAGTGGGTGAGATGTCCTATGCGCGGAGCCTCGAGGCTGAGGCCCGGAAGTTCAGGTTGATCCGCTCCGAGCTGCAGCAGGGGACCAACGAGATCCTGCGCCTCGTGACCTGGGTCATGATCCCGATCGGCATCGCACTCTTCGTCACCCAGCTCCTCCGGAGCCATCAGTCATCGGCCGACGCCCTGCGGGGATCGGTAGCTGGGGTCGCCGCCATGGTGCCCCAGGGACTCGTGCTGCTGACGTCGATGGCCTTCGCGGTGGGAGCGCTCCGGCTGGCGCGTCATCGCGTACTGGTCCAGGAGCTGGCCGCGGTGGAGGGACTGGCACGCGTCGACGTGCTGTGCATCGACAAGACCGGGACGCTCACCGAACCAGGACTGCAACTCGCAGACATCGAGGTCCTCTCCGACCTGCCACGACCTGAAGTCGAACAGGTCCTGGCGGCCGCCGCGGCCGCCGATCCGGCGCCCAACGCGACGATCGGCGCTCTGGCGCCCCTCCAGGTAGGAGAGTCGACCAGCTGGCGGGTCCGGTCACAGGTGCCCTTCTCGTCCTCGCGCAGGTGGAGCGCCGTGAGCTTCGTCGGCCATGGATCGTGGGTTCTCGGGGCTTCCCAGGTCGTCCTCCCCGAGGACGAGTCCGGCATCATGACCCGAGCCAGGGACCACGAGCGGTCCGCACGACGGGTCCTGATCCTGGCCCGAGCTTCCGAACCCGTCGAGGTGGCCCCACTGCCGCCCACCCTCGAGCCCGTGGCGCTGGTTGTTCTGGCGGAGCAGTTGCGCACGGACGCGGCGCCAACTGTGCGCTACCTCCTCGAGCAGGGGATGACGATCAAGGTCCTCTCAGGTGATGCGCCGGAGACAGTCGCCCAGGTCGCGGATCGCCTCGGCATCCCTTCGCTGGGTGCAGCGCAAGACGCCGGCCGGCTCGACGACAACCGGGCCCTGCGATCAGCGCTCGATGCGACCAACCTGCTCGGTCGGATCCGACCGGAGCAGAAGCTCGCCGTGGTCAACATCCTCCAGGCCCAGGGGCACGTAGTGGCGATGGTCGGGGACGGGGTCAACGACGTGCAGGCGCTCAAGCAGGCGGACCTCGGGATCGCGATGGGGTCGGGGAGCCAATCGAGCCGATCAGTCGCCCGTGTGGTGCTCCTCGATAGTGCGTTCTCCGCCGTACCTCGGATCCTGGCCGAGGGCCGGAAGGTGATCGCCAACATCGAGCGGGTCGCCAACCTCTTCATCACCAAGACCGTGTACGCCGCCCTCCTGGCCGCTGCCATCATCGTCGGGGCAGAGCCCTATCCCTTCTTCCCTCGTCACCTGACCATCGTGGACACCCTGACCATCGGCGTCCCTGGATTCTTCCTCGCCTTCGAGTCGGGGGCACCGCGCGCTGTGCCGGGCTTCACGCGGCGTGTGCTGCGCTTCACCCTCCCGGCAGGAACCGTCACTGCAGCCGCGACCTTCGCCAGCTACCTCATGGCGCGGGCCTGGTCCGACACCACCCTGGCGCAGGCCCGTACGGCGGCGCTGCTAGCGGTGTTCGCCATGGCCATGTGGGTGTTGGTCCTCATCGCGCGTCCGTTCAACCTTGCACGGGTGATCCTCGTAGCGTCCATGGCGGCAACCTTCTTGGTGTTGTTCTGCGTCTCGCTGTCCCGACGGGTGTTTGCTCTCCACCTTCCCCCCACCACGGTGATCGTCGTGACCGGCGGCATCGTCGTGGCGGCGATCGGTGCTCTCACGCTTTGGCGCCGCATCGGTGTCAACGCTCCGGATCGCGGTCCACACATCCTGCAACCCGACAGCAAGGAGGGTACCTGTGAGTGAAGCGAATCCCGACGTGGGCGGCGGCACGCCGATCCGGCGAATCGTCGTCGGTGTCCACGGCTCAGAGCCCTCGATCCGCGCCCTGCAGTGGGCAGCCCGTCAGCCGGGTGGTCCGGTGCCACGCTCGAGGTGGTGACGGCCTGGACCTTTCCCGAGCACCCCGCACCTCTTGGTCTTGAAATTCATGTCCCCTGGCCCGATGAGCTGATCGCCCAAGCCCGGGTCAAGCTCGACGAGGTGATCGGAGATGCCCTCCCGGACATGGATCCTCAGCGCATCCACGCGCAAGTGATCAGGGGGAGTGCCGTCCGGGTGTTGCTCGACGCCGCCCGTGATGCCGAGCTTCTCGTCGTGGGCACTCGCGGCAGAGGGGCGATGGCCGAGCTCCTCCTGGGGTTGGTGAGCGAGCGTTGAGTCCGGCACGCCGGCTGCTCGGTGGTCGTGATCCGCTAGCCAGATGAGATGACGGTCGCGAGCAGTCACATTCTTCTCGAGGAGCGCCCTCAAATCTTGTCGATCTCCGAGGCTCTCCTCGTGACCATGTTGGGCGGGACCGTCGGCGTCGGCATCGGTGTGCTCTCCACCACTGTCTATACCTCGACCAACGGTTGGACAGTGTCGTCCCCGCTCTCGCCCGGGTGGTTCGTCAACCTGACCCCAACCACCACTGAATCATGGTCAACGGTGTCCTGTCGCTCACCGAAGAACGTGATCGTCCTCAACAGAGCAGCGGCGCCATTCGCTCGGGGTCGCGAGAGCATGCCACTCGAATGTGAGTATCGAGCGGTGACTGGAGGTCGGACGATGTCAGTCCGAGCGTGTGCTATGTGTCTTTGTCGTGCGGGACGGGGAGGGACACTTCTCAATGTGGCCTGCTCGGTGTTCGCGAGCGTTTCCCCCGGGATCGAATCCGACGACGTGCGGCGAGCCGCCGGAGAACGTCGACCCAGGTCAGTCGGCACTCTCATTAACCGGCCGCCCAATCTACCGCTCAGCTCAGTAGCTCGAGCCACTATTTCTTGACTTCGGTCACAATGCTACGGCCGCCTGCCGCAGTCGCATGAAGGGTGCACGCGGCTGCCTCGATTGTGTGGGCCGGAGGTGGAAAGGAATGGGTCGGCGCAGAACCCGATTCGCCGATCAAATTGGGGGTACTCCGACCCGCCCAGAACGACGGTGCGATGCGGCGACTCAGCCGCTCAACGGGCCACGCCAGAATGCCCGCAAGCCGGGCTACGGGGGGTGCTTGGGAGTACCTCCGAGCCGAGGGTCGCCGCCGCCTCGTCAATGAGCGCTTGCGAAATCGGCTCTCGGAATAATGGAGGAGGGCGTCGGGCTGATGCCCGGGCTTGCCGAATAGCGCCAGACTGTGTAGCCCACCCCGGACGTCGTGTGCGGCGGAGTACCAGATGCCGGCAAAGCCGGCTTGGTGGAGTCGGTGGGCCAGCGTTGCGAACCCTCGTAGTCGTCACCAGCCCGACGTTGTCACTGGCCGTCGCTTTGCGACAGCACCGCCTCATCAGTAGTCCGCGCAACCGCTTCGTGGCGGCCGTCTTGAACTCAGCCGGGCTCGGCACCCTCCTGTTCGATCCGCTCACCCCGATGAAGAGTTCGACCGTGCAGCGGTCTTCGACATCGAGCTCTTGGCCGACCGGCTGGGGAGGTCACCCAGTGGCTCGAGGCGCAGCCCGAAGCAAAGGGATTACGCATCGGCTACTTCGGCGCCAGCACCGGAGCTGGCGCCGCCCTATGGGCAGCCGCCCAGCCCAATTCATCGATCGCCGCAATCGTCTCTCGGGGAGGACGCCCTGACCTTGCCGGTTCGAAGCTCGACCAGGTGCGAGCGCCGACGTTGCTCATCGTTGGTGGCCACGACGAGGTCGTGCTCGGGCTCAACCGTCAGGCGCAGATGAAACTGCGCTGCGAGAGCCAGTTGGTGGTGGTGCCCGGCGCCACCCATCTCTTCGAGGAGCCAAGAGCCCCAGAGGAGGTGTCTCGCCTGGCAGGTGACTGGCTTCTCTCCCGCCTAGCGCCCACTGCCGAGGCGGTATGTTAACGCCACTGCCCGTCTGTTGTTGTCGTGAAGCAGTACGACAGGGATCTCAAACGCCCAGGCCGCTGGTACCGCTGACATGGGACCTTCGCCCCTGGTGAGAGTCGCGACTCAAGGCGAACACTGGCAGCATGGATCACCAGCTCGACGTCATCGATCGGACCGTTGCCAAGACCTACGAGTGGCTCCACCAGGTGGCCGAGCGAGACGAGTTCGACGACATGAACCGGTCCTATCACGTGCTCCGAGCGGTTCTGCACGCGCTGCGACCAACGGTGTCCGACGGCGACCAACCGCGACCAACGGCACGTCGGCGTGTGCCCAGCTGGGAGTCACTCCAGCCAACCGCGACCAACTCCGACCAACCCGCAGGTCCAGGCTCATAACCCGAAGGTCGGAGGTTCAAATCCTCCCCCCGCCACCACGAATACCGACTTCCGCTCCAACCGTCGTCCGCTCGTTTTGTTGAAATCAGGGCGTCGAGGTCCGCTTCTCGTTGCTCGTCACTTCGAGTTTGATGTGGTTCTGGTCGACCGCCACGCCGACACGAAGAGCCGCGCCGCCAGCGCATGGCCTGTCGTGGAGAGGTCGAGGTCCTCACCGCTGAACGGCGAGGCGCCCCCGGTTGCCGACCGCGACATGGCGGCATCGATGTTCACGAGCACAGCACCGTCGCGTTGCGCCACCGCGGCCACCTGGGCGTCGTACGCGGCGAGGACGGCATTGGTTGTGTCGGCAGTAGGAAGCGTGTCGCCGGCGAAGCGGCGGTCGACGAAGCAGCGGAAATTGCCCGAGTCGGGCGAGGGGCCCGGCACGCCGGCGCAGGTCTGGTACGCAACGGCGTGGGTGATGGGCTCCATATTCGCGACGAGCACCTGCGCGTTGAGCGCCCGCAAGGGTGCCACGATCTCCTGTAACTGGGATCCGAACTCGGCCGGGCTGACGCCGGCCTCAAGATCGCTCAGGCCCACCCAGACGGTGACCAGATTGGGATGCAGCGCGAGAGCAGCCGCCTCCTGATGGGCCAGGACGTCGGCGGCACCTGCATCGGGTACCGCAAGGTCGTAGAAGACGGTCTGGTGGGGAAGCAGGTGATCGAAGAGTACGGAAAAGGCTTGCCGTACGGGATCGTTGGCGTCGAAGCCGACCGACTCGCTCCCGCCGATCGCCACGTAGGTGTAGGGCGCAACGTGTGCCTCGGTCTCTGGGGTCACTGACGTCCCACCGCCGGCGCAGCCCGACGACACCAGCCCGGTAGCGGCCACAAACAGCATCGCGAGGAGGTGACGCCGCCGGAGGCCCGGAACTCCCAAACCGATCACGCCTCCATTGCCTCGCGTGCCGGCAGGTGGGCGGCCCGCCGAGCCGGGATGACGCCGGCCATGATGGCCACGGCGGTGGCGCCGAGCACCGCCCCGAGTGGCAGAACTGCAGGGACGTCCAGCTTGACTCCCGCCAGACCCTGCGATTCGAGGTACTGATTGGCCAGGCCACCGATCACAAGAGCGATAACTGCACCTAGCGCCGTGCCGAGGACGCCACCGACGAACCCCAGTGTGCCCGCCTCGACGAGGAACGTCCGCATGACGTCGCGGTCACGGGCGCCGATGGCCTTGAGAACCCCAATTTCGCGCCGGCGTTCGCGTACGGCGGCCATCAACGCGTTGGCGATCCCGAGCGCGGCGATCGCCAGCGCCACCACCCCTATGCCGGACAGCACGATCTCGACGACGTGGAGGTAGTGACCGACCGCGGTGATGATGCTCTGCTGCGCGCTGCTCGTGTACCCGATATTTGCGATTGCGATCCGTACGGACTCGACGTTGGCCAGCTGGTCCGCCACCACAAGTGCTTGCACGTATGGGGACGTTGGTGTGTCCGTGTTCCCCAGTTGCCGCGCGGACTGGATCCATTTGAAATCCTGTTGCGGCAATGTGGGCCACGCCAGCACGTCACCCGGTGCCGCCTCCTGCTGCACGACGCCGACGATCGTGGCGGTCGTCCAGCGATACGCCAGGACTGCCACGTCGGACCCTGAGGTGCCCGCCGGTTGCGTGCCGGCGAACCGCCTGGAACCGATCATGACTTGGCTGCCCACGACCTCCGCCGCCTGGGTCTTGGCCAGGCCGAGATGGCTCAGATAGTCCTGGGTCACGTCGACCTGATCGGCGGCGTCCACGGCGGGGAAGCGCCCGGACAGCAGCGCGACCGGAAGGTTGCCGAGCTGGCGCAGGTTGACTCCGACGATTGCCGTGCTCACCGGGCGGACCGGTCGATCGGGCTCGCCGCCGTTGCCGGAGGAGCTCGTGCAGGCGCCGGGTTCCCGACATGCGGTCGACCCCCTCGGCGGAACGGCAGGCGGGACGACGACGACATCCGTGGCGATGACCGGCACCACCGATCGCACATGGGGAAGGGCGCGGATGCGCGTCAGCGACTGCGCCGTCAGGTCGCGCGGTGGCCCGGTGCGGGGATTGTCCAGCCCCGCTTGGGTGGGGTCAGGAGCGGCCGGCGAGACCGCGATGCTGGCGAGCGGGCCGCCGTTGGCGATCTGCGAGAGCACGCGGGTCTGCGCGGTGCCCGCCACCGCCAGGAGGGCCGACAGGAGCGCGGTGGCCAGCGTGACGGCCATCAGGGTCAGAGCGGCCCGGCCCGGCCGCCGCCGCAGCTCACGGCCGGCCAGCCCGATCGCGTCGCGCCACGTCAAGGGGTCGTCCATCCGTCGAGGCCGGGTCGGCGGAGTGCGCTGTCGGTGCCGTTGGGGTGGAGCGCGTCGGTTTCGGTCGTGACGCTCCCCGAAACGAGCGCGAGCCGTAGGTCGGCCCGCGCCGCCAGCGCCCGGTTGTGGGTCACCATCATGAGGGTGCATCCGTGCTCGGCCGGAAGCGATTCGAGCAGGCCGACCACAGCCGTCGCAGTATCGTCGTCGAGGTTGCCCGTGGGTTCGTCGGCCAGAATCAACTGAGGGCTGTTGGACAGCGCACGTGCGATCGCGACACGCTGACGCTCGCCGCCGGACAGTTCGAAGGGGCGATGGCTGATCCGGTCCGCCAGCCCGACCCGTTCGAGGAGCTCGCTGGCGCGCCGACGGCGCTGGGCCCGTGGCATGCCCGACAACGTGAGCGTGAGCTCGAGGTTCTCCTGGGCGGTCAACGCCTCGAGCAGTCCGAAGTGCTGGAACACGAATCCGACAGTGGACCGGCGGAACTCGGCCAGGCGATCCCCTCCGAGGTCGGACAGGTCGTGACCCGCCACTGTGACTCGGCCGCTTTGGGGGTGCTCCAATCCCCCGATCAGCGAAAGCAACGTGGTCTTCCCGGAGCCCGACGGCCCCACCAGTGAGACGTACCCACCCTCTTCCACCTCGAACGTCACGCCGCGGAGGACGTTGACCTCACCGTCGCGACGCGTGTAGGTGTGGAAGAGCTGTTCGACTTCGACGGCAGCAGGCACGAGACTCGTTCGCCATTCACGCTGGGGTGGGCTGCAGTGGACGGTAGACCATGCCCTGCGGGCTGTGGCATCGCGTCCCGGACGGCCCGGCGGTGGCGTGTGTCGGCGGCGCGTCCAGCTCAGGGAGGCGAGAATCCCACCGTGGAGTTGAGAAGTGCGTTCCGGGCCCGACGGGAGACGGACAGGAGCAGTAGGTTTCTGGACATCGTTCCGACACAGAAGTAAGAGAACTGTGAGAACTCCGGATCCGGGATTACCGCGGAGCTGAAAGTCCGGAACGGATCCCCCGGTAACGTCACACGAGTGGAGGTGCCCGCGAAGGTCCTCACCGTTTCCGACTCGGTCGCCGCCGGATCACGGGTCGATCGAGCGGGGGACGCCGTGGAGGCCTTGTTGCTATCGAACGACTTCGTCGTCGTGGAACGCCGAGTCGTTCCCGACGGCGTGGAGCCGGTCGCCGAGGCACTGGCCGACCTTTCGTCCTCCTATGCCGGGCTCCTCGTCACGACGGGTGGCACGGGTTTTTCGCCGGCGGATCTCACCCCGGAGGCGACCAGGAAGGTCATCGAGCGCGAGGCTCCGGGACTGGCCGAGGCGATGCGCGCCGTCAGCCCACTGGGACCGCTCTCCCGGGGCGTCGCCGGCACGGTCGGGTCGTGCCTGATCCTCAACGTGCCCGGTTCGGTCAACGGGGCCCGGGAGTCGCTAGAAGCAGTGATGGACGTCCTGGACCACGCACTGGAACTTCTCGCCGGGGGCCGACCCCATTGACGGCCGGCCGAATCCCCGCTTCGAGAGGGTCAATGGCGAGGAGAACGACGTGTCCGGGTGTGCTGAGATGACCTCGATGGATCGTGTGCTGCTCCCGCCGGACGGTGACGAATGGATCGACGTCAGCGAGGACGCGCTGCCCGTCGACCTGGCGCGGCAATGGGCCACCGTGGCCGCGTGCGGAGGCGTGGTCACTTTCTGCGGCACGGTGCGCGATCGCTCCGACGGACGGCCGGGAGTCTCCAGCCTCGAGTACGAGGCATACCTCGAGCATGTCGTGCCGAAGATGGCCGGCGTGGCTTCGATCGTACGCCGCCAATGGCCCGAGGTGGGCCGCCTCGTCCTGCTGCACCGGGTCGGGACGCTCGGGGTTGGTGAGGTCTCCGTGGTCGTGGTCGCGTCGGCACCGCACCGGGACACCGCGTTTGCGGCGGCGGAACACTGTATCGACGCCATCAAGCGAACCGTGCCGATCTGGAAGCGCGAGACCTGGGCCCGCGGCTCGGACTGGGTGCGGTGTCATGACGGCAGGGGACTCGAGCCGGGCGCCTCGGCGAGTGGGTACGCACCCGGTGCACCGTCATGATCCCGCTCCCCGACGCGCAACGTTTCGTGTTGGCTCAGTGCACGCCGCTGCCGCCGCGGCGCATCGCGCTCGACGACGCCCTGGGGTGTGTGGTGAGTGACGACATCATGGCCACGGAAGCGGTTCCTCCGTTCGCCAACTCGTCCATGGACGGCTACGCGGTGCGTGCCGACGACACGGCGGATGCACCGGTGCGGCTCGATGTGATCGGGTCCGTGGCAGCCGGGCACCGGTTCGAAGGGACGGTTCGTCCGGGGCAAGCGGTGCGAATCATGACGGGAGCCCTGTTCCCGGCCGGCGCCGACGCAGTCTGCATGGTGGAGCACTCCGAGGGCAACGACGCGGGCACGGTCACGATCATGCAGCGGGTTGAGCCTGGTCAGTTTGTCCGCCTTCCCGGGCGGGATGTCCCCTTGGGCGCCCTCGTGGTGGGCGCGGGCACCGCGCTGACGCCGGCGCATCTGGGGGACCTGGCCAACCAGGGTGTCGGCGAGGTCATGGTGCACCCCCATCCGAGGGTCGGGGTGCTCTCGACCGGCGACGAGCTTTTCGCCGGGAGCGGGCCACTGCCCCCGGGTCGGATCCGCGACGCCAACCGCCACTCCCTCCTCGCCCTGGTCCGGCGGGAAGGGTGGAAGGGTATCGACCTCGGGATCGTGCCCGACGAAGCCGACGCGCTGGCAGACGCCCTCGCCGGGGCGGCCGACTTGGACGCCGTGGTCACCACGGGCGGCGTCAGCGTCGGGGATTCCGATCTGGTCCGCATGGTGCTCGCCCGCCTGAGCGACGAGACCATGCGCTGGATGCAGGTGGCCATCCGTCCCGCCAAGCCGCTGGCCTTCGGCCGGTTGGCGCGGTCCGGCACGCCGGTGTTCGGTCTACCGGGGAATCCCGTGTCATCGGTCGTCAGCTACGAATTGTTCGTGCGGCCGGCGCTGCGGATCTTCGGAGGTCACACCGATCTGCACCGGCCAGTTGTCACGGCCGTTTCGGACGGGGAACTGCGCCGGACGCCCGATGGCAAGGTCCACTTCCTGCGAGGCTGCGTCGGGCTGGACCGCCGGGGCAGGTGGCGTGTGCAGGCAGAGACGGGGCAGGAGTCGAACCAGCTCCACGCCCTGGCCGCGGCGAATGCGCTCATCGTCGTTCCCGACGGTCACGGCAGTGCAGCAGGGGAGCTCGTAGACGTCGTGCTCATCGACCCCGGCCGGCTGGCCAACGTCGATGGCACCGTGCTGGACGTCGCGGCCCTGCCGCGGTCCCGGTCCGCGGCGGAGGCAGTCTCACCGTGACAGCGGCGGCGTCCGTGCGAATGTCGATGCCGGTGCGGCGACGTCGCAGCGACCCCACGGCGGCCGGCGCCATGCCGCTGGAGGGTCCCATGGTCGACCGTCACGGGCGGGTCCACCGGGATCTCCGGATCTCGGTCACCGACCGCTGCAATCTGCGCTGTGTCTACTGCATGCCCGAGGAGGGTCTGCCGGGTCTGCCACGACGCGATCTGCTGACGTTCGACGAGATCGCCCGGCTGGCCCGGGTGGCGCGATCGGTCGGAGTGACCAGTGTCCGCCTCACCGGCGGCGAGCCACTCGTCCGCAAGGGACTGCCGGCCCTTATCGCCCGGCTCGACGAGATCGGGTTTGACGACATGGCTCTGACCACCAACGGCACGGGATTGAGGCGGCTGGCGGACGAGCTGGCGGAGGCCGGATTGCGGCGTGTCAACGTCAGCTGCGATTCCCTTCGGGGGGACCGCTTTGCCACCATTCGTCGCCGGGGGAGCCTGCCGACGGTGCTCGACGCCATGGACGCAGCCGAAGGGGCGGGCTTGAGGCCGGTCAAGGTCAACGTCGTGCTCCTTCGGGGTCAGAACGACGACGAGATCCTCGCTTTCGCCGATCTCGCCCGCCGCACCGGCCGGGTGGTCCGGTTTATCGAGTTCATGCCGCTTGACGCCGACGGAGCCTGGGGGAGGGACCGGCTGGTCCCCGGTCGAGAGGTGTTCGAGCGGATTTCGTCGGTCTGGCCCCTCGAGCCGGTCGAACGGGGCGGGACGGCGCCGGCGGAGCGGTTCCGCTTCGTCGACGGGCCTGGCGAGATCGGCCTGATCTCCAGCGTGACCCAACCGTTCTGCGGCACCTGCGACCGCCTCCGCCTGACCGCCGATGGCTCGCTGCGCAACTGCCTGTTCTCCGACCGCGAGATCCCGGTGCGCGACGTGTTGCGGCGCGGCGCCGGCGACGAACAGCTGGCACTCGCCTTCCGCGAGGCTGTTTGGTCGAAGCTCCCCGGCCACGGGATCAACGAACCCGGCTTCCTCCAACCGGCCCGCTCCATGTCAATGATCGGAGGCTGAACCATGGCGCGCCTCCGCTTGTTCGGGCCTGCCCGTGAGGCGGCGGGCGTGTCGAGCCTGACGCTGTCCGGGAGCGACGTGGCGGCGGTGATCGCGGCGGCGGAGGCGCGGTTCGGGGAGGAGTTCGCCCGAGTGCTGGGCGTTTCGAGGGTGTGGTTGAACGGCGAGGAGGTCGAGCGCTCGGCAACCGTCACCGAGCACGACGAGGTCGCGGTCATCCCACCGGTCTCGGGCGGGTAGGAGTGACGGCGACCGTGCCCGGCGGGGACCGCAGCGACCGTGGGCTGACACACCTCGATGCCTCGGGCCGGGCCCGAATGGTTGACGTCACCGGCAAACCGAGGACACACCGGATCGCAGTGGCCCGCGCCGCGGTGGTGACCACTGCGGACCCGGCCGAACTGTTGGTCAGCAGGAGTGGACTCCAAGACATCGTCGAAGCGGCCCGCTTGGCCGGAATCATGGCAGCCAAGCGGACGTCGGCACTGATCCCGCTCTGCCACCCCATCCAGGTCGATACTGTGACCGTCGAGGTCCGGCTGCTGCACCACCGCTGTGAGGTGCAGGCAACCGCCGAGATCGTCGAGCGGACTGGCGTGGAGATGGAAGCCTTGACCGCGTGTGCCGTCTCGGCGCTCACGTTGGTGAGCGTTCTCCACGACCACGACCTCGAGGCTTCCATTGAGGAACTGACCCTGTGGCACAAATCCGGCGGCAGGTCCGGTGACTGGGATCGCGTCGACCCGGACAACCCAGCGGCCCCCCTGGCACCGCTGCCGGCCCGAAGCGGGTGACAGCGGCCGCGGGCGGCATCCGTAAGCCAATCTGCAGATAATCCTTGCAAAACTATCAAGATATCGAGTTTTCCGCCGTAAATACCGCACAAGCGGTTACCTTGACGCCATGGCACTCTGCCCGTCGTCCTCGCATGGGCGCGTTGCCCGGTCCCGCCTCGCGTTGACGGTCCTGGTTGGCATGGTCTCGCTCCTGAGCTTGGTCGGTGCGGGCGCGGGATCCGTCGGTGCGGCGGGCGCATCCCCTCCCGCTTCGGGTCCGGTGGACGTGCTCTACGCGGGCTCGCTGCAGAACCTGATGCAACAGGTTGTCGGTCCTGCCTCTACGAAGTCGACCGGGTACACCGTGAACGGCTTCTCCGCCGGCTCCGATGCCCTGGCCAGCGAGATCCGAGGTCGGATCGAGGTTGGAGACGTGTTCATCAGCGCGTCGCCGGCCGTCGATGTCTCCTTGGAAGGGTCCGCCAACGGTGCGTGGGTCTCCTGGTACGCCGGGTTCGCCTCCTCGCCCCTGGTGCTGGCCTACAACCCTTCGAGCAAGTTCGCGGCGGCCCTCAAGTCCAAGCCCTGGTACGAGGTCGTCGGCCAACCAGGCTTCCTGCTCGGTCGCACCGATCCGGCAACGGACCCCAAGGGCCTATTGGCGGTTGAGGCACTGGACGAGGTAGCAAAGGCTCACCACCTGCCGGCACTGGGATCCCTCGCCACGTCGTCGGCCAATTCTTTCCCAGAGACGTCCCTGGTCGGGGAGCTGCAAGCCGGACAGCTCGATGCTGGTTTCTTCTACGGCGTCGAGGCGGCGGCCGCCCACCTGGTGACCGTCCCGCTCACCGGTACCCTCCTCTCCGCCCACTACACCATCACCATCTTGAACAGGGCGCCCCATACCGGTGCCGCGCGCGCCTTCGTCGCATTCTTGCTCGGAGTCTCCGGACGCTCCATCCTCAAACGGAACGGCCTCGTGCCGACCCTGCCGCCGACCCTCAGGGGAGGGCATTCGGTACCCAGCGACCTCAAACCCATCGTGTAGAGGTGCGCCACGAAGCAGCGAGGAGCCCACTGCCGTGGCTCGGAGCCGTGATCGTCCTGTACCTGGCGGTTCCGGTCATTGCGTTCGGAGTCAGGTTGGCCGTCGGACCCGTGCGCGGCTTTCGCACGCCGGGGCTCCTCTCGGCGTTCGGCACCTCCGTCGAATGCGCCACGATCTCACTGGCGCTGATCACGCTCTTCGGGGTGCCGCTCGCCTACCTCCTCGCCCGTCCGGGCGGCCGGATCTCGTCGTTGATCAGCGTGATCGTGGTCCTGCCCCTGGCTCTACCACCGCTCATGGGAGGGATACTGCTCGTCTATCTGGTCGGTCCCTACTCGTTCATAGGGCGGCAATTCGGCGGCCATCTGACGGAATCGATCGTGGGCATCGTGCTGGCCCAGACCTTCGTGTCCGCTCCCTTCCTGATCGTGTCGGCCCGCTCAGCGTTCCGGGCAATCGACCCTGTGCTACTCGACGTCGCCGCCACCCTCGGTCATTCTGAGGTGTCGCGCTTCCGGCGGGTGGCGATTCCCTTGGCCGCCGACGGCATCAGGGCGGGCATGCTGCTGGCCTGGCTTCGCGCATTCGGGGAGTACGGCGCCACCGTCGTGCTCGCCTATCACCCGTTTTCGCTGCCTGTGTACACCTACAATCAGTTCAGCGGCGTCGGCCTCCCGACCACCATCGCTCCGACCGCACTCGCGCTCGGAGTTGCCGTCGTTGCCGTCGTGCTGAGCCGGCTACACGTGGCGTGGAGGTCCACGACAGTGATGTCGCTGCCCGAGCCGCTTCCACCCGGGAGGCCTGCTACTTCACAACCGGTGGGCTTCGACATCGATTTCCTTCTGGGTGACTTCCGCCTCGTCTTGGCCCACTCCCCGCTGGCCCGGCGTCTGGCCCTGCTCGGTCCGTCCGGGTCAGGGAAATCCACCCTGCTGCGATCGGTCGCGGGTCTTCACGGCTCGAGACCAGGGCGGGTCTGGTTCGGGCAGCGCGCCGTGGAGGATGTTCCCGCCGAGTCGCGCCGGGTCGGCTACTTGGCCCAGGGGTTTTCTCTTTTTCCACATCTGACGGTGTGGCAACAGCTGCTGTTCCCCATCGGCGCGACGGCCCCGAGTGCCGCCTACTGGCTCGCCACGCTCGGCCTTGAAGACCTGGCCGGGCGGTATCCGGCCGAGCTCTCTGGTGGGCAACGACAGCGTGTCGGGCTGGCGCAGGCCCTCTGTCGGTCTCCGGATCTGCTTCTGCTCGACGAGCCGTTCTCCGCCCTCGACACGCCGGTGCGCCACGACCTCCGTCGCGAACTACGGCGTCTCCAACGCGACACGGACCTGGCCACGGTCGTCGTGACCCATGACCCCGAAGAGGCCGCCTACCTCGCAGACGAGGTGATCGTCATCAGCCAGGGCGCTGCACTCCAGGCCGGCCCTACCCGGGAGGTTTTCACCCTGCCGGCGTCGACGCAGGTTGCCCGCCTCCTTGGTGTGGCCAACGTCAACCGCGGCCGGATGTCCCCTGGCGGTACCATCGACGCTTCGGGGACCCGGATCGATGCCACCGACGCCGCCCCCGGCCTGGGCACCGCGGTGCTGTGGAAGGTGGCTCCAGAGCAGGTGTCATTGGCCCCGACGGGTGGCCTGAGCGGCGTGGTCACCGACATGGCCGACTTGGGCACCTCCGTGGAGTACTTCGTCCGGCTTAACCCCGAGCTCGAGCTTCGGGCTCGGACGGCTGCGCCGTTGCCGCTGACCGTCGGTGGGTTGTGCGGAGTCGAGGTGCCGCCCGATGCCGTCATGGTATGGAGCGTCGATGACGAATCCGTGGAGGCGACCTGACCTAACTGGGGATCTCGATCCCGACGTTGGTTGCTTTCACAACGGCATCGGCGCGCACGCCCGGGGCAAGTTCGAGCTCGTCTGCGGCCTCCCTCGTGATCAGCGCCACGAATCGGTGCGGACCAGACTGCACCTCCACCTGGGCCGCCACCTTGTCCTTGGTGACTCGGGTGACGATCCCCGGGAACCGGTTCCGCGCCGACTGGGTGCGCGGTCGGGCCGGCACCGGTTCGCCGGCTATCTCCACGGCGAAGCGAGCCAAATTTGCGCCGTTGACAAACCGACGACCTCCTGGTCCCAGTGTCGTCTTCAGTCGCCCCGCATCCGCCCAGCGGCGCACGGTGTCCGCGCTCACACCGAGGATCTCCGCCGCCTGTCCGATGCGGTACTCCATGGGCACGCGACGGTAGCAAGTCATCACCGCGTCATCCGATGCGGCCACCGTCCCTGCCTGGTCGCCGACGATGAGGTCGCCGCTCCCCGTCGGGGCGGGTAGCTGTCAATAGGAGCCGCAGCGGTGACGTCGAAGAGTTTGGTGCCGTGCGGCCCGAAGCCGCAGATGTGCTTGCCCCATGTTCCGAAGTACACGTCAGACCCGCTGTCGCTGGCCTGTGCCATCGAAATGCGCTGCCGGCCACGTCCCCGGAGGCGGCGAGAACAACCGAAAAGGCGAGCACGGACACCATGGCCGCCGCCCCGCCGAGCCGGCCCAATTGGGGCCGAGCGGTTCACAAGGGGCCAGGGGAGAGGTGTTGCGCCAGCTCGCTGAGGCCGTCACGGAACGAGACTGCGGCGTGGAAGCCCAGTTGGTCGATCGCCCGGTCGGGGGAGGCCACCACATGGCGAACATCGCCCAGGCGCCACTCGCCGGTTACGACCGGTGGCGGGCCGCCCGACCCGACGACCGTCCAGAGCTCACGGGCGAGGTCGGCAACGGACCGCGCCGTGCCGCTCGCCACGTTGAAGGCTCCGGTGACATGAGGGTCCGCGCACAGGGCGGCCAGGTTCGCCCTTGCCACATCCACCACGTGCACGAAGTCCCGCGTCTGCGCCCCGTCCTCGAAGACGCGGGGTGCCTCTCCCCGGTGCAGCTCGCCCAGAAACAGGCTCGCCACGCCCGCATAGGGCGTGTCGAGGGGCGCCCGGGGCCCGTACACGTTGTGGTACCGGAGAGCGACGACTGGCGTTCCGGTCTCGCGGCCGAACGTGGAGCAGAGGTGCTCCTGGTGGACCTTGGTGGCGGCGTAGACGTTGCGCGGGTCGAAAGGAGCCTCTTCGTCGACGGTGATCCACACCAGGTCCGCTCCGCAGGAAGGACACGGCGGCTCGAACGCGCCCGCCTCGAGTCGATCGGCCGCACGGGGGCCCGGGCGGACCGGGCCACATGTCGGGCAGCGGTAGGCGCCCTCCCCGTAGACGACCATGCTGCTGGCCAGGACGAGGCGACCGGCGAAATGGGTGCGAGCCAGTTCGCGGAGGAGCACCGCCGTGCCGAGGTCGTTGTCGCGCGCGTAGTCGGCCACATCGTCGAACCCACGCCCCAGGCCGACTCTCGCCGCCTGATGGCTCACGGCACCGACACCCTCGAGCGTGTGCACCCAATCGGCCGCATCGACGAGGTCGGCGTGCACGTAGTAAGCCGCCGGGTTCGGATGAGTCGGGGGAACACGGTCCACGACGACGACGTCATGCCCTTCGCCGACCAGGAGATCGACGACGTGCGACCCGACGAAGCCCGATCCGCCGGTCACGAGCACCCTCATGTCGGGGTACCACGAAGCGTGCGCACCGCCTGGAGCTGCCTGGGTCTCATGAGGCCCGACGGTATCTGTCGGCATGGCGCCGGATCCTCGGTTCGCCCCGAAGTTAGAGATTCGTAAGAGCATTTTGCGTTCGCACGAGAGTGTGCTCGCTACGGTGCCCTCACATGCCCGTCGTCGTCCTCCCCGTGCTCAACGAGGCCCGCGCGTTGCCGTGGGTACTCGGTCGGATGCCGGCTGCCTACCGGCCCCTGGTGGTCGACAACGGCTCCGACGACGGCTCGGCGCAGCTCGCCTCCGAGCTAGGTGCCGAAGTGATCCTCGAGGCCCGCCGCGGCTTTGGCTCGGCGTGCGCCGCCGGGCTCGCGGCGGCCGATGACGACGTGGTGTGCTTCATGGACGCCGACGGCTCGCTCGACCCGATGGAGTTGCCGCGTGTGGCCGACCCGGTGCAGCGGGGCGAGGCCGATCTCACCTTGGGGGCGAGGCTGGCGCAGCGGGGCGCATGGCCACTGCACGCACGTGTGGCCAACCGCGTCCTCATGGCCGAAGTTCGACGGCGTACCTCGCTCACGCTGCGGGACCTCGGTCCCATGCGCGCGGCCCGGCGGCTCGAGCTGGTCGGTCTCGGGATCGAGGACCGACGGTCCGGGTGGCCGCTCGAAATGGTCCTGCGGGCCCACCGGTCGGGCTGGACCGTGTCCGAGGTAGGGGTGGTCTACCGGGCCCGCTCCGGCCGTTCGAAGGTGACGGGCACGGTGCGTGGAACGGTCCAGACCATCGGAGACATGGGATCGCTCCTCCGGTGACGACGCCACGCCACGCCCCCCCGCCTTGCGGTGCCGCCTCCGTGCTCGATGTCCAGGTCGTCGTCATCGCCAAGGAGCCGCGGCCGGGAACGGTGAAGACCCGGTTGAGCCCGCCGCTGACCCCCGGTGAGGCGGCCACGGTGGCCGGGGCCGCGCTTGCGGACACGCTCGAGGTCGTTGCCTGCACCAACCTGCGCGCCCAGGTGGTGGCGTTCGAGGGCCGGTACGACGGATGGGTCCCCAGTGGGTTCACTGTCCTGCCTCAGCGCGGAGGTACCTTCGGCGACCGGCTCGCCGGCGCAATCGAGGACGCTTGGGAGCGCACGCCCTGCCCGATTCTGCTCATCGGCATGGACACGCCCCAGGTGAGTGTGGCGGACCTCGAGGCCGCCGCCACGACCCTGCTGGCTCCCGGTGTCGACGCTGTCCTCGGTCTGGCGGACGACGGTGGCTACTGGGTCATCGGCTCCCGCCGCCCGGTGCCCGGGATGTTCACGGGTGTTCCCATGAGCACCGACCGCACCGCGGCCGCGCAACTTCACCGCCTCGAGGATCTCGGCCTGCGCTGCTTGCTGGTCCAGGGACTGCGCGACGTGGACACCATCTCCGACGCCCGCGCGGTGGCCGAGCTCGTTCCCCACTCCTCCTTCGCCGCAGCCCTGCGAGCCTGCGCCTGCACCGCGGCGGAGCCGAGTCCTGCCTGAGACCCTCGTCAGATCGCCGGTCCTGAGGACCGAGGACGGCCGCACGCTCGAGCTCGACGTGCGCCGTTGGATGGCGCCAGCCGATCAGGTCGACGAGTCCCTGCTGGACCGCGCTATTGGCCCGGTGCTCGACGTCGGGTGCGGCCCGGGGCGTCACGTCTCGTCGCTGCTCCGTCGCGGTGTCGAGGCCATGGGGATCGACACAGCGCCAACGGCGGTCCGGTTGGCCAGACGTCGTGGTGCAGCGGTGGCAGAACGATCGGTCTTCGAGCAGGTGCCGGACGCCGGCCGATGGCGGTGCGCCCTTCTGCTCGACGGCAGCATCGGCATAGGAGGCGACCCCGAGGGCCTCTTGCGACGGGTAGCCGAGGTCCTCGCCGCACGGGGGCGGCTGCTGGTGGAGACGGGACACCCCAACCAGCCGACCGAGCACCTCGATGTGCGCATCGAGACCGGGATGAAGTGCGGCCCTTGGTTCCGGTGGTCGCTTGTGTCTCATGTCGAGATGGGCGCCCTCGCCCGCACCAGCGGCTTCCATCTCACCGAGGCCTGGGAGGACGACGGCCGCTACTTCGCCCAACTCGATCGGTCATCCAGTCCATGACGACGCGGACGGGTCACCTGCGGTCGTAACGCAGGTAGGGCCGCCTCGGGACGTCGGTGACAGGGAAGAAGCACCGGGCGCAACTGAACACCGGCGAACCGAGCCGGAAATTGCGAGCGAAGCCCGGCCCGATGGTGTCCCCCGGGTCGTCGCCGAAAACGGTCGTCACCGATGGAGAGTCCAGCGTCGATTGGATGCTGGCCAGGAGCTCGCGTCGGGCGGGCCCCGGACCGGACCGCAGCACGTCGTGCACCGCCTCGGACTGCGCCCACGATGGCTTCCTGGCCATTGTCTCGTACCAGGGATGATCCGCCACGATCACCTGCCCCGGCAGTGACGCCACCAGTGCGATGAAGCGGTGCCCGGCGACCGCACTGGCGTCGGACGGGATCTCGTGGAGGCTGCCGCGGTCGAGTTGGACCACCTGGACGGTGATCACCACCGCGAGGAGTGCGCCCAGCAGCGCCTGGTACCTCGGATTGGACCGGACGAGGGCGTCGTAGCCGAGACCGGCCATGATGGCGACGGCGGCGTAGGCGGGCATGAGCACGTCGAACGAGCCTCCGGCGTGGACCAACGAGAGCCACGACGCAGCCACCAGGCCCGCTCCGGCGCAGATCCAGAAGGGCCAACCCGTCGAGGTGCCGGTGCCGGCATCCGCCCCGGTACCCCGAGCCGTCCGCTGCATGTGCCAGCCCACGACAAGCCCGACCAACCCCAGCGCCAGCGCCCAGCCCGTGGGGCGCAAGAGACTCTTCGGAATGAACGTCTGAATGGCGTGGGTGCTGATCCCTTGGCTCGGGAGCTCCGCGAAGACGTAGTAGTCGTACCAACCGTGCGTCGCGTGATCGAGCACCGCGGTGGAGACCACGAGGAGCGCCGCCAACGTCACGGTCCCGGCCAGGCCCACCCGACGCCGGGAGACCACCAGGTACAACAGCGTCGGCACCGCGGCGATGAGAGCCGACTGTTTCGTGAAGAAGGAGAGGAACAAGAGGAGGCCGACCGCCGCGCCGCCGCGCCAAGTCCGGGCGCGTCGCGCCAGGGCTATCGCGGCGAGCAGTAGTACCAGAAAGAGGGAGTCCACCCGTGCCAGGTCGAAGTATGCGCCGCTCGCCTGGTACGTGGCGGCGAACAGCCCCGCCGCCACCAGACCGGCCACCGTGTCGCCTGTCTCGCGCCGGACGATGTCCCACAGGAGTGCCATCACGCCCAGCGATGCCAGGAACGAAACGAGACGGGGCGCCACGAAGCCCACACCGAGCACTTTGGCGAAGGCCGCCGAGACCCAAACGAAAAGGGGCGGGTACGGGTAAGGCACGTAGTGAAGCGTCGGCGCGACGTAGATGCCCTGGCCGTGGACCACCCGGTTCACGATCTCGACCTCGCCGCCCTCGAGCCACTCGAGTTCGAAGGGATACCCGAGGCGCCGCGCGGCGACGTAGAGGTAGACGGCGACGGGCGCCACCGCTGCCAACACGACCACGATCCGCCCGGCAGTCCAAAGGGGGACCGCCCGGCGCCCGCCCTCGTCGGTGCGGGGTAGCCCGGTGACCGACGTCGTGCTCAGGAGCCCGCGGGGCGACGTCGCCACCGCCGGGCCGCCACGGCCAGGAGCGCGCAGACGAGCCAGATGGCGCCCAGGACCCACAACAGGCTGTAGGCGTAGTCGTGGGGCAAGCGGGACGGTCCCGCCCGGGCGGTGTGGGCCCATCCACCGAGCAGCGGGTAGGCGTAGAGCACGACGACCGCCGAGGCGAAGAGCCCGACCTGAGCGGGCAGGACGGCCCACCGGGGCAGGACCCGCCGGACCAGCAGTGAGATGGCCAGGACGATCGGGATCACGAACGCATCGTTGACGACGTTGAGGCCGATGAGGAGGCGGAAGAGATTCGGCGGGTCAGATGCCGGCTCCGAGATCATGCCGTTGAGCGCGAAGACGATCACTGCCCACCCCACGATCAGGCTTGCCACCTGCGCCGGCTGCGGGCGGCGCCGCGGCGCCACGGCGGACTCCGGCCGCTGTGCCGCCCCCGACGCGGACTCCACCGGCTCGTCCGTCACAAGACGACCACCTTCGAAATCCATTTGGTCTGGAGCACGCCCGGCCGGTCCGGTGCAATCAGGCGGACCGGGTATCCATGGTCGGCGTCGAGCGTCTCTCCGTTCAACTCGAGGGCCAGCAGCGTGTCGGGGTCGTCGGCATGCTCGCCGTCCACCACCGATGACGAGTAGAGGCGGTGCTGGTCCTCCAGTGACTCCACCCGCACTGTTGCGCCCCGCGGCGCCTCGGCGAGCGCGAGCAGCGATCCGAGAGGGATGCCGCGCCACACGGCGTCGGCGCTCCAGCCCTCGACGCAGGTGATCGGGAGGGCAGAGACGCGTTGGGGGAGCGCCTGCAGCTCGGCGACCGAGAGCGAGAGCGGACGGCGGCAGCGGCCGGTGACAGTCAGGCGGTACCCGGCGTCGGCGGCCGCCCCGACGACGCCGGCCTGGAGGGCGGTCTGATTGACCGGCACGTTCTGCGGGCCGACGGTCGGGTTGCGTGGGGCGAGCACGGCGAGCCGGCGCAGGGGAGCGATGGTCTCGCCAACGGCGACCACCACCAGTAGTCCCGCCGTGCCCAGGACCGCGCCGAGAAAGCCGCGGCGTCCGAGCCCTCCGGGTTGGGAGTCCCCAGGAGCGTCTCCCGGGAGAACCGCGGCGCGCGTGGCCGCGGCCACTTCCTCCTCCGTAGGCAGGGGGCGTCGGCCGGAACCGAGCTCCGTGCGCACCGTTGCTGCCTTTGCCCCGACGTGGATCACGAGGGCGCCAACAACCAGCCACGCCGTCCAGAAGTGCGCGCTCGTAAAGCTGAATCCCATTGGGCTGTACCAGTAGTCAATGTTCAAGACACCCGTAAAGAGGAGGAAGAGGGATCCGCCAACCAGAGGGATCAGGCTCAGTCGCTCCAAGGCATGGAGCACGTTGTTGATCGGGGGCCACTCGAGCAGTTCCGGCCACACCACCCAGAGTTTGGCGAGCAAAAGAGGGATGGTGGCGATGCCGGTGAAGACGTGTAGTCCCTCGTTGACCCGGTACAAGTCGGCCGGATGGGCTGGCAGGCGGAACCATCCCGTCGGGTGCTGGGACAGGTAGTCGACCAGTCCGGTCACGAAGCACACGGTGAACGTCACGCCGAGCAGGATCCCGAGGACGGCGCCCAGCCACGTGCTATGCAGCGGGCTGGTCACGCGCCGCGAGAGCGCCGCCGAGGTGTCCTCGGCCTTGCCCCGGGCGGTTTCCATGGTGGTCCGGACCACATCTGGTAGCGACTTGGGAGTGTCGACCACGCCGGCTCAACCTACCGCCGGCGCGGTGGTTGGGACATGGGTTGTCCTTACAAATCGGCAACTTCGAACGAGCCCAGCGACGAGCTCGAGGCGGCGTAAGGGTTTTGTAACCGCGGCCGACGGTCCTTGCGGCCCGGGAGTCGCTACGGTCTTGGAGATGGCGCTGGCACCGGGCCCGGAAGTCCCCGGGTCGCTCCGCGAAATGGACAGCCCGCCACTGGTTCTGGTGGTTGACGACGAGAGCGTGGTACGCGACGTCGTCGTCCGGTACCTCCGCCATGACGGTTTCGAGACCCTCGAAGCGGCTGATGGCGTCAGGGCGCGCCAGTTGATTCAGGCTGATCGCCCGGATTTGGTCGTCCTCGACGTCATGATCCCCGAGTTCAACGGGCTGGACCTGTGCCGCTGGATCCGGTCCAACGGGGATCTTCCCGTCCTCCTGCTCACGGCCCGGGGCGAGGAGTCCGATCGCATCACCGGGCTCGAGCTCGGAGCCGACGACTACGTCGTCAAGCCGTTTTCGCCGCGGGAGCTGGTGATCCGGGTCAAGTCGATCCTCCGGCGCGTTGCGTCGACCGAGAAGCCGGTCGTCCGGCACATCGAGGCCGGTGGGCTCTCCATCGACGCGGACCGGCGCGAAGTCCTGCTCGGAGAGAGTGACGTCGGCCTCACCGCCACCGAGTTCGACCTGTTGTGGTGCCTGGCGAGCCATCCGCATGTTGCGTTCTCGCGGGAACAGCTGCTGGCCCAGGTCTGGGGATACGAGGCGGCGCTCGACGCCGGTACCGCCACCGTCACGGTCCACGTTCGCCGCCTGCGCGAGAAGGTCGAGGACGACCCCTCGGATCCGAGGCGCATCAGCACCGTGTGGGGCGTGGGCTACCGGTTCACGCCGTGATCGCCGAAGCTCTCATCGTCGGCGGTGCCACGCTGGTGGTCGGAGTGGCGCTCGCGGTGCTGCTCTGCAGGCTGCCCTCTGTCCGGCTGCAGCTGACGGGTCTCGCCTTGTTGGCCGTGGCGCTGCCGCTCGCGTCCGTGATGTTGTCCGGGCTTGAGGTGTTCCACATGGGCGCGCAGGCTGGGGTGTTGTTGGTCTCGGCGGCCGCGGCCGCCACCAGTATCGTCGGCGCGATCCTCCTCACCCGCAACATCGTGTTCCACCTTGAGAGGGTGCGGGACGCCTCCCACGAGCTCGCCTCCGGGGACCTCGCCGCCCGGGCTCCCGAGTCGGGGCCGACGGAGGTTGCGGAGCTGGCGGCCTCCTTCAACGCCATGGCTGGGCATGTCGAGGAGGTGTTCGACACTCGGCGCGAGTTGGTCGCCTGGGCCAGCCACGACCTTCGCGCCCCGATTACCTCGCTCCAAGCGATGCTCGAGGCAATGGAGGACGGCGTCGTCGAGCCCCACCACTACCTCGAGACGCTGCACGGGCAGGTCCGTCTCCTGAGCACTCTTGTGGACGACCTCTTCGAAATGGCCTGCATCGACTCCGGGGCCATCACCCTGGCAGTCGAGCCTGTGGAGCTCGGTGTCCTGGTAGAGGGTTTCCTCCAACACTACGAGCTCGAGGCGAGAGCCCTCGGCGTCCGGGTGCGCACCGTCGTGCGGGATGAGCACGCTTGGGCCCTGTGCGCCCCGGACAAGGTGGAGCGGGTCCTCACGAACATCGTGACGAACGCTCTCCGCCACACTCCGTCTGGCGGCGTGGTGACAGCGTCGGTGACAAGTGGGGCCGGGGCCGTCTTCGTCTCGCTCGAGGATTCGGGCGCCGGCGTCGCCGACGGGGAGCGGGAACGAATCTTCGAGCCGTTCTGGAGAGGCGACCCCGCACGGGCGCCCTCCATCGGCGGGGCAGGGCTAGGCCTGGCGATCGCCCGGGGCTTGATCGACGCGCAGAACGGCCGCATCTGGGCCGAGACGCCAACTCGCGGCGGCACCCGGATCTGCTTCGCGCTGCCGGCGGCCCCGTGGGGCGGAATGCCACCCGTCGGGGATCACGACCTGCACCGGACCCGCACCGACGCCCGGTCGTCGCCTCTTCCCGACTGAGCTGCGGACCGGTCGGAACCGACTGTGAGCCCTGACCGCTCACGGCGCTTCGCTCGTCGCGCTTCGCTAGATTGGCGGTGCTCCGAGTGCAGCAGGCACAAGAAGGAGGGCCGATGAGCGGCGCCGGTGGGGTGAAGCGGGTCACGCGGGGATTCCGGGGGCGGACCCGCGACCGCGGTCAGGCTGATCGTCTGCCACCCGGCCAGTACCTGGTCAGGGATTTTCCGGTCCTATCCGCTGGTCCGACGCCTCGGATCCCGATGGACCAATGGGACTTCCGCGTTCTAGGCGTGGACGGGAGCACGGTCGGGCGCTGGAATTGGGAGCAGTTTCGGTCCTTGCCGACGGAGACCGTCAGGTGCGACATCCACTGCGTGACAAAGTGGACCAAGCTCGACACGATGTGGCAGGGGGTGAGCCTCGATGTACTCCTCGAGGGCTCGGCGTTCGATGCGGCCTATGCGATGGTGTTCGCCGACGGCGAGTACACGACGAACTTGCCCGTGGCAGACATCACCGGCGGCAAAGCATGGATCGCTACGAGTTACGGCGGCCGTGAGCTGGCACCTGAGCACGGTGGTCCGGCGCGGCATGCTGGTGCCCCATCTGTACTTCTGGAAGAGCGCCAAGTGGGTCCGCGGGTTGCAATTCCAGCAGAACGACGAGCCCGGCTTCTGGGAACGGCTCGGCTACAACAATTACTGGGGATCCGTGGCGGGAACAGCGGTACTGGGGCGACTGAGCTGGCTGGCGGCCACCGTCCGGGACGTCATTCCCGAGAATGCGGGGGCGACCACGCTCGTGCTCCAAGTCGAGGATTGGCAAGGGCATCGGCCGGGACAACACGTCGACGTGCGCCTGACCGCAGATGATGGGTACCAAGCCGAGCGCAGTTATTCGATCGCATCGGCACCGGATGATCCCGTCCTTGCGCTCACCGTCGAGCGGATCGACGACGGCGAGGTGTCGCCGTGGATGACGGACGAGGCACGAACTGGCGACAGCTTTGAACTGAGAGGTCCGGTGGGCGGCTACTTCGTCTGGGACGACTCCGAACCGGCCGCCGTGCTCCTGGTCGGCGGCGGCTCCGGCGTGGTCCCGCTCATGTCGATGGCGCGTCACCGCGCCCGACGCGGACTTCGCACCCGCATGCGACTTCTCTACTCCGCTCGTTCCGCCGATGATCTTCTCTACCGGGGAGAGTTGGATGCGATGGCAGCGGCCGGCGACGGCTTCGAGGTCCTCTACACGCTGACCCGGACGGTGTCAGCGCAATGGAGCGGGTTCCGGCGTCGCGTCGACGCCCAGATGCTCGCCGACGTCAGCTACGCCGAGCGAGGGACCAGCCCGGCTTTCGTTTGCGGGCCCACCCCGTTCGTCGAGGTGGTGTCGAAGGGCCTGGTTCTCGTCGGCTATGGGGCGGGGCGCGTGAAGACAGAGCGGTTCGGACCCTCCGGAGGAGACGCATGACGCCGGACTCGATGCTCGATGGAAATGTACTGGCTGGGGCTCTCCGTGAAGTGTTCTCGTTCGAGGCTACGGCCGCGATCGCGACGTGCGCGGGCTGCGGCAACCGTGCACCGATGGCCGACTGGCTTGTTTTTGTCAACGCCCCGGGCATAGTGGCCCGATGTTCCAACTGTGAGAAGGTCCAGGTCCGTATCGTCCGCGACGACGCTGGACATGTTTGGGTCGATGTGTCGGGAGTCGACATCCTCCAGATCGACTTTTGAGAAGTCACGGCGAAAAAGAGCGATCGTCCTCAACCTCCTGCAAGTCGACCGCCTGGAGTCTGCGTCTGACTGTCTTTCTTCGACCGGAGGCTCAGCGATTGACAAAAGGAAGGCAAGCCGCATACGCGAGCACCCGGGCGACCGCTTCCGAGCGTCGAAGCGTCGCCCCTTTCGCCATGGCGAGCCACGACGCGACCACGACCACGACCATGAGCACGAGCGCCACGCCGCCGACGTGCACCTTGCCCGAGGCGAGGAAACCGACGACGGCCCCGCCACCGAGGGCGATGAAAAGGTTGCCGCCGAGTACGTTCCCGACCACGAGGTCGTGCTCACGTTTGCGCGCTGCCTGGATCGACGCGGCGATGAGCGGTGCTGAGGTGCCGATGCCGACCAGAGTGAGCCCTGCTAACCCGGCGGAGAACCCGAGATGTCTCGCCACGCCGAGCGAGGAGGTCACCATCACCTCTGCGCCGCCGAGCATGAAGACGAGCATGGCGATCGCGCGAATCGGTTCGACAGACGAGCGTGATGTCCTAGTGGAAGCGAACTCGGCCATCTCAGATCCGAGCGGATCTCCGCTTCGGTGTCCCTGTCCGAACAGCAACACCGCAACAGCGGCGCCGAGCGCAACAAGCATGATGAGGCCCTTCACCGCGGTGATACCCCCGACGGCGAGGATGGCGAACAACACGACCGACGCAACGCTGATCGGCGCCTCCCTCCGCACGGTCGCAGAGTCGACTTTCAAGGGGGTGATCAGTGCCGCCACCGCCAAGCCAGACAGACGTTGGCAACGATCGACCCCACCAGGCTCCCAATGGCTAGAGAGGGCGACTTGGCCGCGGCGATACCCGCCACAATGAGCTCAGCGATGCTGGTGCCGAGGCCGCCGACCAGGGCGGCGGCGACCGTCGGGCGGACACGTACCGAGGCAGAGATTCGTGCCAGGGCGATCACGAACTGATCCCCGCTGACGGCGAGCACAGCGAGGCTCCCGATCAGCCCGACGAGGTCGAGCCATAGGGATGGCTTCGAGGGCACGAGGAACGCAAGCGTGGTGCCGACCAGGCTTCCCGGCGCCCCGATATGAGGTTGTATCATCGGATCGTTCTGCGAGGAGCCACTGGATAATGACCGTTGGCCTGCGACTACGCTGCTGGGGCGAGTCTGGAGGCTCCGTCCGACATGGTGAGGGCAGCAGTTCGGATCGGGTTATCGGCTCAACGTCGAAGGTGACGACCCCACCACCGCCAAATGGCAGCGCGGACGCTCCGAAGGCCCCTTCAAGGCCAGGGCTCGATGGGACTACAGGCCGGAGTCGAACTTGGTTCCGGCGGACAGGGGAGTCCCAGTGGGACCACTCGGAAAAATGGACCCGAAGTTTGCCCGAAGGTCGGTGGGATCCCACGAAAATCCCACGCATTCAGGATCCTCTGTCAGGAGCCGGCTCCCTGCTCAGCGTGGGTGGAGTCGCATCATCTCAGGTAGACAGCTGAATCGGTCAAACTCGATCAGTCCGTGGAGTCCAGTTGGACGGAACGAATAGGTCTCATAACCCGAAGGTCGGAGGTTCAAATCCTCCCCCCGCCACCAAGCAGTTGAAACGCAAGCTGAAGGACGGGGTCTGGGAGCTCCAGATCCCAGTCCTCCGTCTGCAAACGGACACAGACCTCTTGGAGTTCGGCGAACGAGTAGAGGCTGCGCCGGACCCTCAGTCGTTCTGGCACATTGAGGGTCGAGCCAAGAGCTGCCCGGGGCAATTCGACAGGATCGTCCTCGAATTCTGGATCGAAACCCTGCCAGCGATCACGAGATGGGCGGCAAGCCGACGAGGGGTGCTCGTCGGGGTGACTACTGCGAGTCGACGCCCTTTGACGCCGCCGGCTGATCAATCGGGATCCACACCTGAAAACGAGTGTCACCCGGCTTGGACTCAACCCGGATGTCGCCATGGTGGCGGCGCACGACGATCCTGTAGCTGATATCCAAGCCGAGTCCCGTGCCCTCACCGACATCCTTGGTCGTGAAGAAGGGATCGAAGATGCGCCGCTGAAGCTCGGCCGGGATCCCGGGTCCCGTGTCGCCGATCTCGACAAGGACACAATCGCGATCGCGGGCGGTGCGAATCGTGAGTGTCCCTTTGCCACCCATGGCGTCGATGGCGTTGTCGATGATGTTCGTCCACACCTGGTTGAGCTCGCCACCGCGTGCCAGAACCTTGGGAAGCGCGCGGTCGTAGTCCCGTACCACTTTCACGCCTTGCTTGAGCTTGTGAACGAAGATGATCAGGGTGCTCTCGAGCCCATCGTGAATGTCGATCTCCTCGAGCGGGGCCTTGTCGAGGTGGCTGTAGTCCTTCATGGCGCCGACCAGTTCGGAGATGCGGCCGGCTGAGCTTCGAATCTCACCGACCAGACCCTCCACGTCCAGGACGGTCGACAGCCAGCGCAGGGCGTAGGGCGCTGCCGGGCCGGTGCACTCCACGACGCGATCCAGCCAAGCTTCATCGAGGCCGGCTGAGGCCAGGGCGGGCGCCAGCTCCCACGGGTCCTCCACATCGGCGTCCTGAAGACGGGCGGCCAGGGCGTCCTCGAGATCTCCCGCTTCCAGCGTCGAGAGCCTCGGAGCGGTGCCAGCTCGCTCGATTGCCTCGTTCAGCAGGTCGAGCAGACCATGGAGTTCGCCCTGAGCGAGTTGGGGCGCGAGCTTGACCATGGCCTGACGGCCTTCCCGGAGTCGACCGCTGAGCGCTTCGGCCGCTCGCGCCTCGGCGGCTGCTGGGTTGTTGAGCTCATGGGCCAGACCGGCGGACAACGAACCGAGGGCGATCAGCTTTTCCCGTTGCCCCGTAAGGGCTTCGGCGTTGGTCATCCCCAGGAACAGCCCGTCCAGCAGGTGCGTTGCCATGGGGAACCATGTGTTGAGCACCTTGGCGAAGTCCTCACCGCGCAGCCGGAACAGGCGGCTGCGCGTCACCGCTCGAAGACTGGATACGTAGGACTCATCCGCCGAAGAGGGAATGAACGCACGGGTGGCACCTGCGTAGGCCCCAGCCTGGTTGGCGGTCGACAGCACCACGTCGGAGCCATCGAGCCGCTTAACCAGTTGAATTTCGCCGTCAAGAAGAACATAAAACGACTCGGCCGGAGCGCCCTCGTCGTAGACATTGACTCCCGGATCATGCGATTCGACGGTGCCGTGTTGAACCAGCCAATCCAGCTGCTCGTCGGTAAGGCTCTCGAAGAGAAAGGTTCTCCGCAGCTCCTCTTTCAAGTTGACCGGCTCCGCGCTCACAAGAGCTCCAGGTAGCGATGCACGAGCGTCACCGCCATGGCGCCCTCGCCAACGGCCGACGCCACCCGCTTGACCGATTGACCTCGCACGTCGCCCGCCGCGAAAACCCCGGGGACGCTTGTCTCCAGGAAATAAGGATGGCGTTCGAGCGGCCAGTCTGCCGGGAGCTGCCCATCGGTGAGCAGGTCCGGCCCGGTCAGGACGAACCCGTTTTCATCACGGAGCACTTCTTTGCCGAGCCAATCCGTACAGGGCGCGGCGCCAATGAAAACAAACAGCCACGAGGCCTCGATCTCCTCTTCGGTACCAGCCGTCAGGTCAGCGATCCTCAACCGTTCGAGGTGGTCGCTCCCACTTGCTCCCACCACTTCGGCACAGGTTCGAACATGCACGTTCGGAAGTTCGGCGATCTGCTCGACGAGGTAACGTGACATCGAGCGCTCCAGGCTCTGCCCTCGTACCAAGATCGTGACACTGCGGGCCGTGGTGGCAAAGAACACCGCGGCCTGGCCGGCCGAGTTGGCTCCACCGACGATGTAGACGTCCTCGTCCCTGGTGGACTGCGCTTCGGTCGTCGCCGCCCCGTAAAAGACGCCGCGTCCGCTAAAGCTGTCGACGCCCTGGGCCTCCAAGCGCCGGTACGCGACTCCCGTGGTGATCAGTACTGAATGAGCCGACAGCTCCCCGCCGTTCGCCAAGCGAACAACCCGGGCCGATCCGCACACCTCCAGCGTGGCCACCTCTGAAGTGAGCAGCATTTCCGCTCCGAACCGGCGAGCCTGGGTGGTCGCCCTCCACGCCAGGTCTCCGCCCCGGATCCCCGACGGGAAGCCGAGGTAGTTCTCGATTCTGGAGCTCTGGCCAGCCTGGCCCCCCGTCGCCTCCCGCTCTACCAGAACGGTGCGCAAACCCTCCGAGGCGGCGTAGACGGCAGCACCCAGGCCGGCTGGCCCGCCCCCGATCACGATGATGTCGTAAAAAGGGAGCGAGGGCGTCGACGAGAGCCCGAGGGCGTCGGCAACCTCCGTCGTCGAGGGAGCCCGCAACGTGAGGCCCGAGTCGGTGATGACGAGTGGAAGGTCGTCCTCGTCCGCTCCGTTGGCGGCCAGGAGCCTCGCGGCCTCCGCGTCGCGATCGAGCTCGAACCACCTGAACGGCACCTGATTGCGGGTCAAGAAGTCCTTTACATCGTGCGACGGGCCCGACCAGCGATGTCCGACGACCCGTATGCGGTCGTCCGTCTTGATCCGATCCTGCATCTTCCAGTCCTCGAGAAGGTCGTCGAGGACCGGATACAGCTTCTCCTGGGGTGGGTCCCATGGTTTCAGCAGGTAGTACTGCACATCGGCCCGGTTGATGGCCGCAATGGCTGCGTCGGTGTCGGCGTACGCGGTGAGGAGGACCCGGCGGGCTTTGGGGTAGAACTCACGAGCCTGGGCGAGAAACTCGACGCCCGTCATGTCCGGCATGCGCTGGTCGGCCAGCACTAAGCCGACCCGTTCGTCCCGGAGCTTGAGTTCCTTGAGGGCGTCAAGGGCTGCCGGCCCGGACTCGGCCCGGCGAATGCGGTACTCCTCGCCGTACTGCTGCCGCAGGTCGCGGGCCAAGGCTCGGGAAACTTCGGGGTCGTCATCCACTGTCAACAGGATTGGGAGCGGCATCGGTGCCATTTTCGCGCGGTCTCCCGGTTGTCGAACCCAGACTCAGGATGGGGTGACGTTCAGGCCGGGCCTAGTCGCTCGAATCCTCCCCCCGCCACTCAGAAATCTGCAGGTCAGGGCCGGGTCGGTGGACTGTATTGTGCGCCCGGAGGAGAGTTCGACGACATTTCCCTGGGATGGGCGAACCTGTGAGTGCCAATAAGCATTGGCGTCACGCAGGACTCTTGTGATGGGCCGACGCTTGCAAGGTGCCCGTTCGGTGGTGACGGTGGCTCGCTGGATGTCTAGAAAGCGCGACGAACAGGCAATCACGACAGGTCCTTGCCGCGGTCGTAAGCGAAAGACGTCGCGCTTTTACCGCAGCGGTGCCGTCATCTTTGCCACATCGCTCGTCACGGCGGGAAACCTTGCCGCCAAGGAGTCGTCGGCATCGACCACTGCGACACCGTCGGTTTCCACGGCACAGTTGATCCAACCGCCGGGCCCGATCAGCACCCACCCAGCGCTGCTGAACAAAGCGCGCGCAGCATGCCGATCCGCCAGTGCGGCGGACATGACGTTGTGCACTGGCACTGTCGATGCCGAGATCTGGGGCCTCCCTCTCGTGATCATGAGCCACACTCGGGATCGGTTGGCCTGCCAGATCGGAGTGAACCATCAATACAACGTTTCGACGCTTGCTGGTCCAAGCTCGACCTCAGTTGTCGCCCCGAACGACGACACGCTTTACTCGACGGCATCTCTCGACCTACGCGCCGAACCACAGCTCCTCACCGTCCCGTCAGTGATCGGGCGGTACGTCAATTTCCAATTGCTCGACATGTACACCAACACGGTCGCGGACGTCGGAGTGCTCACCGACCACCACGGTGCCGGGACCTATGCGTTCGTCGGTCCCGGTTGGCACGGCATCATCCCGAAGGGGATTGTCCGCATTGACGTTGCCACGCCAGATGCGTGGCTCCTCGGGCGGACTCAAGTGAAGGGGCCAGCTGATCTCGCCGCGACCGTGGCGTTACAACACAAGTACTCGCTCACTGCTTTAACCGGCCACGGCTCCGGCACGATCGCCGGGCCAAGCACCCTCGCCTGCCCGGCGTCGGCACTACCGTCATCGACGTCGCTTCGGTTCCTGGCCGATCTCGGAACAAACATGGCGGCCGACCCACCAGCTGCCGCCGATGCCCCCGTCGTCCGAGCCATGGCTGCTGCCGGCATCGGTCCGGGGCGAACGCCTGGAGCCGCCAGATTGGGTGACGCGGTGGCATATCTCAATGCACTCAAGATAGGCGCCAGCGTTCTCGGGAGAGGAGTCGGGGAAGGCTCCATCCCAACCTCGACCGGCTGGACCCGAGGCGCCGTCGTGGGCGCGTACGGGACTGAATATGAAATGCGAGCCATCGTGGCGAAATTCGGGCTCGCTGCGCAGGTTCCGACGCAAGCCGTCTACTTCCATGCGAGCCGCGCTCGGTCGGGGACGACCACGACTCTGCTTGTCGGAACTCACAGGTATGACATCCGGCTCTCAGTCACGCGAACTTCCGCCCTATGGATCCGACGGCTTTTGGTCGATCACGATGTACAACGCCGCAGGGTTTCTCGTGGCCAACGCGATCGATCGCTACTCAATCGGAGATCACACGGCCGGCCTCGTCCGCGGTCAGGACGGCTCAATCACCCTCGTGATGTCGTCCGCTCGTCCGACCGGCAAGGACGTGAACTGGCTGCCCGCACCAAATGGTGCTTTCAACCTCACGCTTCGCGTATATGACCCCACTCGGCAGGGACTCGACGGTTCTTGGTCGCCGCCGCCGGTCCGGATGATCGGCTGAGTCGCGGCTTGCCCGCCTGGGCCGCGTGAAACTCTCGGCAGCTCGTTGCGACTATTCCCCATGCTGTCGTTCCGGGCAGCCAGCAGCTTTGATGCAGCCGGAGGGGGATACCTTGGCGACAAGGTGAGCTTCGCGTTCGAGGCTCGTGTCCCTTGCTCTGACCGGCAAGAACGCAGTGGTTAGGCGGGCGCGCGGTACTCCCAAAGACGTGTCGTCGAACATCTTCGTCGCTCGCAACCAGGTGTCAGTGTGCCAAAGACACAATTCCGCCCGGAACACTTACGGGCTCACCTTGTTACACCTTCAGAGTCCACATGGCTTAGGCACTCCCATTCTCATCTCGGGCGAGCACTTCCGTGGTCGCATCCGTGATTCCGGAGAGGACCGCTGCCTGGACACCCGGATCCGGAAAAAGGCTTGCCACAGCACGCGTCCCGACGCGGGCGGAGGACTCGGCGACGGCAGCGGCGACGAGGTCGGACCGGCCCACGTCGATCCAAGCAGGATGGATATACGAAGACCGAGTGACGGAGGCCGTGTCGCCCAACAAGGTCGCCGCAGCCCCGACGGCGAGCCGCTCCCGCGACCTCCCAGAGACGTTCGCTGGGGGTTCGGCTCCGGCAAGCACCGCAACTGCTGCAACCGTAGCGCCCCAGGTGCGGAACACCTTGGCGCTCGCCGGCGCTTGGCTATGCGCATGGAGGTAGGCGTTGACTGTGGCACTGGTCACGTGATGCGTTCCATGTTCACCCGTTACGGCGAAGAGTGGCTGCGTGTCGTTGTCCGCCGAACTTACGAGCGCGCCCACAACCTTGGCCGTCGCCTGGTCGTGAACTGTGACGGTGTGAGGGAGGTGTTCCTTGCCGACAAAATGGAACGTGATGGTCGAACCGCTCGTCTCGACGTGGTTCCTCCGAAGCGTTGTCAATCCGTAGGTGTGATTGTCCCGGGCGTACCGGTCATTGCCAACACGAAGCAGCCCACGCTCCAAAAGCCTGACTATCGCGGCGGTCACGACACGTGCGTCGAGTGGATCGTTGCGGTATCGAGCGAGGTCGTGCGCAACCTGAAGGCGTAAGGCAGGAAGGGCCGCAGCGAACAGTGTCATGCGGGCGTACTTGTAGTCGCTGGCAAGGTCGCGGGCCGCTGGAGAGTATCGATACTGCGTCCGACCGCGCTGGTCGACGCCCGTCGCCTGCACTGACGTATTGGCGTCGGAGGACGCCCACACGTCTACCCATGCGGGTGGGATCGCCAACCGCTGCAATCGTTCGAGGACAGCCTGGTCGTCGACTGGACCGCCAGCCTCGTCGACCCACTTATCGGGCCGTGCGGTGGTTCGGTGGAGCCCGGGGGGCCGGAAGGCCCGGGGGGTTGGCAGCGTCCCAGTGCGGGAGCGCGTCACTGCGCCGGAGTGTTCCGGTCGGCTGCCACCCACCCCAAGACTCTCAGCCCTCAGAACGTGAGAACGATCCGACTCCGACGCGGGCCCGAGACAAATTCGCGCTAGGCATTTGCAATATTCTAAACGTCGATCGTGACGCTCCAGTGGGTTGAGTACCTGCGGAGCCTCGATATTCGCCCGACGACAGGCATCCTTAACTCCACTTCGTGAGGGTTGAGCGTCGCCCCCCCTTCCGTCGTACGCCCCGACAGCTGCAGACGTCCTCAGCTAAGGTCCAAATCGAGGCAACGTCTCAGTAAGGAACGTCGATTGGGACCATCGGGCTAGCCAGGGGAGCCGTGGAGAATCGAGGTGAACCCACCGGACCGCTACGGGGCGTGAAGGTGGTCGAGCTAGGCGTATGGGTCGCCGGTCCGGCGGCCGGGGGCATCCTGAGCGATTGGGGCGCCGACGTAGTCAAGATCGAACCGCCGAGCGGTGACCCGGCACGCGGATTCCAAAAGATGCTCGGAGGAGATCTTCCCAGCAACCCTGTCTTCGAGCTCGACAACCGCTCCAAGCGAAGCATCGTTCTGGACCTGTCCTCGTCCGAGGGTCGCGAGATTGCCAACACGTTGATCGATGGGGCGGACGTGTTCCTCACCAACATCCGGATGTTGGCACTGGAACGTGTCGGCCTCGATCCCACGTCCCTCAGAGGTCGCAACCCCGCCCTGGTCTATGCCATCATCAGCGGGTATGGCCTGACTGGTCCCGAAGCGAATCGGCCGTCGTATGACATTGGGGCTTTCTGGGCGCGGTCCGGAGTGGCTGCTTCCCTGACACCTCCGGGCGCCGAACTTCCTTTCCAGCGCGGAGGCATGGGCGACCACTCGGTCGCGATGACGGGAGCGGCCATGGTCTGCGCCGCGCTCGTCGCCCGCGAACGCACGGGCGTGGGCGACCTTGTCTCGGCGTCCCTCCTTCGCCAAGGCGCTTACACCATCGGATTCGACGTGAACGTCGCGCTGATGTGGGGAAGGCCGATCCGGCTCGGGAGCCGGTCGACGATGACGAATCCGACCGTCAACAACTACACCGCCGGCGACGGGAGGCGCTTCTGGATCGTCGGCCTGGACGGAGAACGGCACTGGCCGCCCCTGGCCCGGGCCGTCGATCGCCGTGAATGGCTCACTGACGAACGCTTCGAGACGACGGTGGCCCGACTCAAGAACGGAGTTGAGCTGGTGCGCCTCCTCGACGAGATCTTTTCCACACGACCACTATCGGAATGGGCCGCGATCTTTGACGCCGAGCCGGACTTTTTCTGGTCACCGGTACAGACCGTCGAGGACCTTCTTTCCGACGAGCAATTCCTGGCGGCGGGCGGCCTGGTGCAGGTGCCCGACGAGGACGGGACCCAGATGATGATTGCCACTCCCGCCGACTTCGAGGTCGAGGCTGCCAAACCCCGATTCCGCGCACCAAGGCTGGGAGAGCATACGCGGGAAGTGCTCGAAGGCCTAGGTTACGACGAGTCTCAGATCGCCAGTCTGGAGTCGTTGGGGGCGGTCTGGACCGACCGGGCCGGAACGGGAGATCGTCCGTGAATGCGACCGTACGAATCGCGTACGGCGTCTTCGGATTCCGGGACGGCAATCAAAACCAGAGCGCTTAATCGGTGTGAGATCCCTCGAGAATCCCACGGAAGCAGTTTCGGTTCTCAGAAGCCTCTCGCCGGTAGACGGCGCTTTTGGCGGAGACCGGACGAGCGGAGCCTCGTAGGGAGCCGCGTTCGCGACCCCTTCCGACTGTCAAGCTGGCTTGAAGTGTGTGTCCAGGTGTGGAACCGATGACCGAACCAGTGGTCACTCCGACTGCGAGCAAAGCCATCGATCGGACTCATTGGCTTTCGCCTGGGTGCCATCTTGCCTCCGCTCGGCTAGTTCGCGGAACTCCTCGGGAACTCGTTCGGCGGCGGAAAGTGCGACAGTGGCATAACCAACGGCAGTCCGGCCGAACTTGTCCCGGATGGCGTCGACGGACCGGTCCACGCCCCATCGGGATGCTTCGACCACGGAGCTCGGTCGGGTGCCCCCATTTCGCCGCCACTTGGGCGAATCGAGAGGTAGCTCGAGCTGCAAGGAATGGTCTGGGCGCAAGTTGGAGACCGAAACGGCGATGAGCGTGATTTCGCGTTCTCGTTCGTTGTCGAGGACGGCCGAGTGGGCGAGCCTTTCAGCCACCTCAATCAGCGTCAGCGTCGTCGAGATCGCAGCGGCCAACGTGACAGAGCGGGTCACTGAGCGCAGGTGAGAGAAGCGGACCCGTACGGTCACTGTCTGACCGGCCAGGTTGGCCTTTCGCAGGCGGGCGGCAACTCTGTCAGCCAGGTAGCCGAGCGTCTCTCGGATCAGCTCCGGCGTTGCATCCCGCCGTCCGAGGGCGGCCTGGGCACCCATGGACTTCGATCGGGCCGCTGTTTCGACTGCCCGCTCGTCGACGTTGGCCGAGAGAGCGGCCAGTTTTGCCCCGGCTGCCTGGCCGAGCAGGCTGCCCAGGATCGGGCTGCCGGCCTTGGCCAGTTGCCCAATGGTAGAGATCCCGGCCTCGAGGAGGCGCCGTTCTGTCGTTGGTCCCACGCCCCATATCAGCCCGACGGGAAGGGGGTCGAGAAAGTCGCGCTCATCGCCCGGAGCCACGGTGACGAGGCCGTCGGGCTTGGCCACCTGTGACGCCACCTTGGCGAGGTGCTTGGTGCGGGCCACGCCAACGGACAAAGGGAGACCGATCTCCTCGCTCACGCGTCGACGGATGGCCGCCGCGATCTCGGTCGGTGCTCCGAAGAGGTGGACGGCGCCGGCAACATCGAGGAACGCCTCATCTATCGACACCCGCTCGACTCGAGGGGTGAAGTCATGAAAGACAGACACGACATCGTCGCCAAACTGTTGGTAGCGGCCGAAGTGACCACCGACGAAAAGGAGATCACCGCAAAGCTGGCGGGCCCGCCACCCGGGCATGCCGCCTCGGACGCCGTAGCTCCTGGCTTCATACGATGCCGCCAAGACCACACTGCCGCCTACGGCGATGGGCCGGTTCCGCAGTGAGGGGTCCAACAGTTGCTCAACCGACGCGTAGAAGGCGTCGAGATCGGCATGCAGAATGGTCGCTCGCCTGGCTGGCGGAAGGTCCACACTGGCAATTTAAGCGAACATATGTTCGCTTACAAGGGGAGCGTCAACCGACCCTGCCGATCTGTCGAGTCCGTCCGAGTAATGGAGTAGCAGGTCAGAGGAGACGGTCCTTCTCCTCGATCGGGGCTTCATTTCTCACCCTGATCGTCATGTGGCGGTCTGCGCTGGCGCGGCCGGTAGTTGCACCGTGACGCAGAGCCCGCCAGCGGCCCGTGAGGTGAGGGTGGGGGTTCCGTCGTGTGCCTGGGTGATGCTTTTGACAATTGCCAGGCCGAGGCCGACACCTGCGTTGTCAGTGTGTATGCGTTCGGTGCCGCGCTGAAACGGCTCGACGAGGGTGGCAACTACCTGTGGGGTGACATTCTCCCCGGTGTTCTCGACAGTCAGCACTACAGCCTTGGGGTGCACGCTGGTTGTCACCCACACGGGGTCCTGTCCAGGCAGATTGTGGACGATCGCGTCGTGCACGAGCTTCGTAGTCAACTGCAGCAGGAGCGCCTCTGAGCCGATGGTGGGGGTCATGTCGCCGGAGGTCTCGATGGTGACCCCATGCTTTTCTGCAAAGGGGAGGAGTGTCTCAGTGGCTTCTTCGGCTACGAGGAACAGGTCGACGGGTTCAGGGGCGAAGGACTTCTGGTCGGCGCGGCTGAGCAGGAGTAGTGCTTCTGTGAGGTCAATCGCTCGGGCGTTGACTACTTGGAGGCAATCGAGGAGTTCGCCGGTGTCGCGGTTCGGATCCTTTCGTGCCACGTCGAGCATCGTCTGCGTGATGGCCAGCGGGGGTTCAACCACTCTGCAATCGAGCGACCCCGGCGGTGATGAAACCGATTTGGATCTCGAACAACTCGTCAGCTTCTTGGGGAGTCACCCCGGCTGGATTGCTGCCGGACATGCGCCCTCGCCGCACGCCCGGAGCGTGCAGGCTCGACCCTTGTTCCATGGCCACGAAACCGACCGTCGCCCACATGAGAAGTCGGCAGGCCTGCACTGCGGCGTCCGCCGACAGGCCTCCTTCACGCATCGCAGTGAGCAACGGTCGGGACGCCTCCACGTACGCATCCCGGGCTGCGCCGAGATAGAGACGACTGTCGGGAGCCAGCTTGAGTCGGCTTCGCAACTCTCGGCACCATCGCTCGGCATACGGAAGCCACGGCTCCTCAGCGCCGGCCGGTGGTGCCAGGTCGGCGAGGAGTTGGTCGGCCACCGCGTCGATCAGGGCAGCCTTGTTCCCCACCCGGGTGTACAGCGGCATGGGGGAAACGCGGAGTCGCTCAGCGACGCTGCGCATGCTCACTGCGTCCAGACCTCGCTCGCGTAAGATCACGATCGCGGCGTCGACGATATCGTCGATCTCGAGCTCCAGGTCGTTGTGCTTGCCCATCAGCGCCCCTCGACGATGCTTAGGGCGCTTTCGAGCAGCATGTCGCTCTGCTTACCGAAGAACTCGTGGACCGCCTTCTTCGATTCGCCACGCAGGAACTTGGCATAGCTGCCCTCCAAGACGATGGCGAGCTTCCAGCGGGCGAACACATGATACCAATCGAGTCCGCCGACGTCGCGACCCGAACGTTCCGCGTAGCGAGCGATCAACAACGAGCGCATCGGCATGTGCGACCGATCGAAACCCGGGCTCGCCGCGACACCGAGGGGTATTGTCCCCTCCTGTCCGGGATGGAAAATCATGGCCCAAGCGAGATCGATCAACGGGTCCCCGATGGATGCCATCTCCCAGTCGACCACCGCGAGCAGCTGCGGCGGCGCATCCGGTGCAAAGAGCACGTTGTCGAGCTTGTAGTCCCCGTGCGCAAGCGCAGGCAACTGATCGGCCGGTCGGTGATCGTCCAGCCATGATGCGAGGCGAGCGGCCGACGGAAGGGGGCGACCACGGTACGAATCGAGCTGTGACATCCAGCGGTCGACCTGCCGTGCGAGGTAGGGGCCGAAGTGGGCGAGATCGCCCAGCCCGCGCTGCCGCCAATCCACCGCGTGAATCGCGACGAGTGCATCAACCAGTTGATCGAGCGCCTGCGATTGCCCTTGCGGGTTCGCTGTCCAGGCCGATGGGATCCCGGCACGCACGGGGACACCGTCGATGCGCGCCATGACGTAAAATGGCGCGCCGAAGACGTCTGGATCGTCGCATGCCAAGATCGGCCGGGCGATCGAGACCGCCTCGTCCTTGATCGCGTCGAGGATACGGAACTCGCGCAGGACGTCGTGGGCCGTCGCCGAACTCGCGTGGCCGGGGGCGCGCCGCAGGACCCACCGCTCTGTTCCCCGCTGCACGCCAAAAATGTCACAGGATCCACCCCCGGCCATCTCCTCGACCTCAATGGCGCTCGAATCACCAAGCCGACCGTCAAGAAAATCTCTCAACGTGTCGACTGACTCGGTCATCCGACCATTTCCTGCTCGACGATCTGCACCACCTGCCCGAGACGTTCGATGACGAAGTCGGGGCAGCAATCCTCGGCTCCCGGACCGGCGTCGGCGACGAGAAGCGCCGTCAACATCCCCATTGCCTGAGGTCCAGTGACGTCGTGTGCTGGACTGTCACCGACGAAAAGCACCTGTGCCGCCGTGCAGCGGGCCTTCTTGAGCGCGCACTCGTAGATGCCGGGATCCGGCTTGCACGACCGTGCCGATTCCGAACTCGTGCACGCGTCGATCGCGGACACCAACCCCAGACGCCGGACGAGCTCTTCGAGTTGCTCTTCGTCGATGTTCGAGACAATCTGGACGTGCAGTCCACGCTCCCGAAGGCCGCACAGGGTATCGAGGCAGTCGGCTCGTAACTCGGCGGCCTCGATCGTCGCTTCGTACTGGCGATCGACCGCATATCCGACCTGTGCGTCGTCCAACTCCCGGTCGAACGTTCGCGCCATCGCGACGAAGGCCTGGCCGAAGAGCTCGCGGTGGAGATAATAGGGACGCGATGCCACCGATCGGTAAGCGACTCCCAACCCCTCGCGATAACTCGCCCGCAGTGCATCATCGGACGCCGTCACCCCGATCGTGTCGGCTATAAACCGCAATTGGCGGAGGTGCACGTCACGCAGCATTCGACTGCTGAACAGCGTGTCGGCGAAATCGAAGAAGACCGCGTGGATCGGCTCCCGACGGGACCACGCACCGGCGTGACCGGCGACTGACTCCCTCGTCATGGAGTCCCCCCTGCAATCTCGTCGAGGGCTCCGCCGGCTGGTATTACCACCGTCGCCTTGAGATCACGACTCCTCCGGACCGATATGCACGTTTCGGTCAACTCGGGCATGGATCCCCCGTGTTCTGGGTGGTCATCGCAGGCCCACCTCGGCGCGCAGCGACGCCCACTTCTGCTCGGCCGCCGGGCGCCGGCTGGGGATGTGCTCGGTCGGCCATCCCTCAACCGGTGTGTAGCTCTTGAGAACCGTGCGAGCGAGCACCGACTTGTGCAGCTCGTCGGGCCCGTCACCGATCGGCCCGAACCTCGTCGACCGGTACCACTCCTCGACGGGGAGATCGGTTGAGTACCCGAGCGCGCCGCAGACCTGGATCGTCCGGTCGAGCACCGCCAGCACCACCCCCGACACATGAGCCTTGACCATTCCCAGGTCGGCTCTCACGGTGGTGGCCCCGTACTTGTCCATCTTCCAAGCGGTCTGGAAGGTGAGCAGCCGCGCCGCCTGGATCTCGGTATGGGACAACGCGACGTAGTCCTGGACCATCTGGTGCTGTGCGAGCAACTTGCCATGCGACCTCCGAGATACGGCACGCTCGCACATGATGTCGAGCGATCGCTGCGCTTGACCCAGCCAACGCATGGCGTGGTGGATACGGCCTCCGCCGAGACGCTGTTGAGCCAGGACGAACCCATCGCCTGGCGCACCAATCAAATGGTCGGCAGGAACACGGCAGGCCCGAAACACGAGCTCGGCATGGTTCCCGATCTGACCGAATTCGACCTCGGGGTGGGCCATCGTCCCGATGTCGCGCACGATTTCCATGCCCGGCGTTCCGGTGGGAACCACGAGGATCGACGCGTGCCTGTGCGGTCGTCCTTTGGGGTTTGTCTCGGCGAGCACCAGGACGATGTCGGCGACTGACGCGTTCGTGATGAACCATTTGTGACCCTCGATGACCCATTCATCGCCGTCCTTCATCGCTGTCGTTCCGAGAACGGTCGGATCGGAACCCGCGAGAAATGGTTCTGTCAGTGCGAACGCGCTCGATATCTCACCCCGGAGATTGGGCCAGAGCCAACGATCCTTCTGGGCGTTCGTCGCACCGTGAGCGAGCAGCTCCATGTTTCCACTGTCGGGTGCTTGGACCCCGAAGATCGTCATCGACATCATGCAGCGTCCGATGATCTCCGACATCAGCGCAAGCTTCAGCTGTCCCAGACCTGGGCCGCCGAGGCTCGGATCGAGAAATGCTCCCCACAGGCCGCGCTCCTTGACTTTGGTCTGAAGGTGCGCCTTTACCATCGTCCATTCTTCGGGCGGAAGTTCCCGGACAATGGGTTCGAGCGGGATCAGCTCGGTGTCGATGAATGAGCGCATCCACTGCAACTGCTCTTCGAATTCGGGTTCAGTCTCGAAGTCCCAGGCCACGTCAACCTCCTTCGCCCGGGAAGGCCTCGAGGATGCCGGCGAAGCGGGCCTCGACCGTCGGAGCTTCGCCGGGGTGGGTGATGATCCAGAATTCACCGTTGCGAACGGCTTCGAGGACGCGGTCAGCGACCTGTGCTGGCGTCAAACCGGTCGGCCCTGTGAAGCCCTCGCGGATCATGAGGCGTACCGACTCAGCCATCTCCGTGCGGTTCTCGGAACCCAACGCGGCCGGCCTCCCGCGTTCGGACTCCATCACCTTGGTGTCGACCGAGCTCGGACAGAGGACGCTGACGCCAATCGGTGTCTGGTCGATCGCCAGCTCCTGAGCCAGGGTCTCAGAGATCGAGACCACCGCCACCTTGGTGGCGCAGTATGGCCCGATGAAGGCGACGCCGCTGAGAAGTCCCGCTATCGAAGCAGTATTGACAATGTGCGCGGGAGTGCCCTGGTCGCGCATGATCGGCACAAAGGTGTGCACCCCGTGGACAACCCCCCAGAAGTTGACCCCCACCACCCAGCGCCAGTCGTCGAGCGTCTGGTCGCTCATCAGGTTGAACGTGGAGACGCCGGCGTTGTTGCACAACACATCGACGCGCCCGAACCGTTCCAGCGTCGTCGCGGCCAGCCGGTCGACTGCAGCGGCATCGGACACATCCACCTTGGCAGCGAGAGCGACGCCACCCCGGGTCTGGATACCCTTGGAGACGACTTCCGCCTCGCCGTCGTCGAGGTCGGCGACGACGACGGCTGACCCCGCTGCCGCAAACGCCTCGGCGAGGGCACGCCCGATACCGCTGCCGGCTCCGGTGATCACTGCCACCTTGCCCGGGCCGATCACGACGTTGTCCTGCGTCTCGGTCATGTGTCGCTCTCCCTGTCCATTTTTCAACCGCCGTCGAGCATGATGAGCTCACCGGTCAGATAGGACGATGCGTCGCTGGCGAGGTACAGCGCGGTCCCCACGATCTCTTTGGCGGAGGCGATTCGACCCAGAGCGACCTTCGACGCCATCTGCGCCTGGGCCTCCTCGGACGGTAGAGATGCGTGGAGGCTGTCCGTGTGGAACGTTCCGCACACGATCGAGTTGACCCGGATGCCGCGCGACCCGAATTCCTGCGCCGCCGCCTTCGTCAGCGCGTTCAGGCCGGCCTTCGCGGCGGCGTAGACGACGGTGAACGGCGAAGGGTATATGGACGCCTTTGAGCTGATGTTCACGACCGATCCGCCCGCGGGCATGTGCTGGGCGCTGAGCGCCATGAGCCGGAGCGGACCCTTGAGATTGACAGCGATCGTCTTGTCGAACAGGTCGGACGTCACGGCGACCAGAGACGGCGGGACGGGGGCGATTCCGGCGTTGTTGACGAGCACGTCGATGCGCCCGAACTCGGCGACAGTGACGTCGACGAGCGCTTCGCACTGCTCCCAGTCGCCGACATGGCAACTCACCGCCAGGGCGCGCCGGCCCATCTGGCGCACCTCCTGGGCCACGGCCTCACAGTTCCCGAGCTTGCGGCTGGCCACGACGACATCCGCGCCCGCTTCGGCGAACCCGAGCACCATCTCGCGACCGAGACCCTTACTGCCGCCGGTCACGATCACGACCTTCCCGGTCGCTGCGAGACTCGGGATCACGGCACCATCACGAGCTTGCCGACCACACGGCGGTCAGCTATGCGTTGAAGCGCTTCGGGCAGCTCGTCGAACGAGACTTCGGCCGTGACTGCATTTGTCAACTGACCTCTGCTCACGAGGCCGGAGAGTTTCGCGTGAATATCCTCGAGCTCGTGGCGGGTATAGCCACCTGCAAACACGCCGACGAGCGACGTGTTGGTGACGACGAGATTGATAGTCGCAAGCTTTGGCCATTGGCCACTGGCGAAACCGACGGCAAGGAGTCGCCCGTGCCGGGACAGTGCTGCGACCGCGTCCTCGGCCAGGGACCCGCCGACGGGGTCGAAGATCAGGTCAACCCCCCGACCGTCCGTGATCTTACGGAGTGCTGGAGCCACCGGACCCTCGGTGTAGTTGATCGTCGCGGCGGCCCCGAGCTGGCGGCAGAACGACGCACGCGCTTCATCGCTCACCACGGCAATCGACCTGGGCTCCGAGCGCCCGACCCAACTGGACGGCGGCGATTCCGCTCCCACCCGCGGCTCCCAGCACGGCCAGCCACTCTCCTCGAGCGACGCGACCGCGATCGACCAGACCGATCCAGCCGGTGAGGTGCGGGATCCAGAACCCGGCCGCCTCGCGGTCGGTGAGACCGTCGGGTACGGCGAAGGCCGAATCAACTGGGACGAGGCACTCTTCGGCGAACGAACCGAACCCCTCGGTGAAGGCGGTCACGCACATGATGCGGGCACCGATCGGGAGCTCGACACCGTCGCCGGTGGCGGTGATCGTGCCTGTCGCTTCCTGGCCCGCGGTGAACGGTAGTGGTGGGGTAAGGGGGTAGGTGCCACGGCACATCAGTACGTCAGGTAGCCCGAGGCCGGCCGCCTCGATACGGATGCGGACCTGTCCCGGTTCCGGTTGCGGAGGCTCCAGCTCGACCAGGTGCAATACGTCGATGGGCTCTCCGGCGCCTTGTACCTGCCATGCGCGCATCAGGGCATCAGGACGGGAACACTGGGTCTCGTCATGCCGCAACTCCCTTGTGCATGATGCTCGTACCAGACCGGTCGACGAGTGAAATAACAGCGTAATCACAGACCGATCACCCACGTCAAGATCCCGGAGGGGGGTCATGGCGTGGAGCCGAGCGGCGTCTGCCCCGACGAGCAACGGAGTCAGCTCCGATGCCGAGTTCAGGGCGTCCAGTCGGTCGATTTCTTCGACCTCGACGGCAACATCAAACGAGTCAGCGACCGACAGCTCGTAGAGGGCCTCGGACGCCGACCGTCCTAACCGGGTCACCCCGTTTGCCGGGAAGGTGACGCGTTCTAGAGCGCTGACCAGCGCGCCGCTAACTCCGGCAAGCGCAAACGCAAGTCAGCCATTACGGCGCGCCGTTTCGTGTCCCGAGGACTCCAGCGTGCCCCCTTCGGCTCGCGTTCATCCGGGCATATCAACGTCGCCTGCGCCGCCAGTTCATGACGAGTGCAATGCTGGGCCACAGGGACGCTCGTGGAGTAGCTGCGGGTCGAATAAGGAGGCGAGGGAGCGTCGGCCGCTCCCCATGAGGCCGTACTAGCCGCGCGGTCGACGAGCGATCGTCCGAGAGGCCACAGCGGTCGCTCGGCCATGTACCTGGAGTGGAAGGATTGGAATATGCCGGATTCCCGCGTCACTGTGGCCGAAGATTTTTTTCAGAAGATTTTCGGCGGCAATGTTTCAGCGGCCTGCGAACTCCTCGATCCTCAGGTCGTAGACGTCGTACCAGGAACACACGCGCCCTCAGGGGTCTTTCAAGGCGTTCAAGCTGTTGCGGAGCACCTTTCAACTTTTCTCCGACTCGCAGAAGACCCAATCGATCTGCTCGAATGGGAGGATTGGATGGCTGGGGTCGACAACGTCGCTGGGCTTGCGAAGATTCATCTGCAACGCGAAGGCCAACAGCACGACTTCCGGGTCATTTTCCTCATCTCGGTGACCGAAGACGACGGACGACATCGGATCTCGAGGATTGAATCCTTTTACAGCGATCAAGCAGCATTTGATCGCTTCTTCTCGGTCGAGCCATAGCCGCGCCGACCCCGGGAGCAGGAGTCTAGAGGAGGAGCAATGCCCTCGAAGATCGAGGACTACGCCATCATCGGCGACACGAAAACAATTGCCCTCGTCGACCTTACGGGATCCATCGACTGGTGGTGCGCGCCCCGAATCGACTCCGGCGCCGCTTTCGCGGCGCTGCTCGGCGACGCGGGCAACGGACGGTGGTTGATCGCTCCGAAGGGCCAGGTGACCAAGGTCACCCGCCACTACGAACCGGAGACTTTAGTTCTCGAGACGATCTTCGAGACGTCGACGGGTTCGGTGTCGGTGTGTGACTTCATGCCGCCGTACGACGGCCACTCGATGATCCACCGCATCATCGAGGGTCGAGGTGGCACCGTCGAGATGCAAATGGAGCTGATCGTGCGTTACGAGTATGGCGCGATCACGCCCTGGGCCACCGCTACCGGTGACGGCCTCGTGTTCGTCGCCGCCCGTGACGGCCTCCGCCTGCACAGCCCCGTGCGTCTCGTTGGCAAGGACACGACCACCGTTGCCTCCTTCTCCCTGTCGGGCGACATGCGCCGTCCCTTCTCGCTCACCTGGTTCCCCTCGGAGATGCATGCCCCGCTCCCTCTCGACAGCCTGGCAGCACGCAACCACACGCGGCACTACTGGCACGACTGGGTCGGACGCTGTACGTACAACGGCGGCTCGCGCGACCTGGTCGTCCGCTCGCTCATCACCTTGAAGGCCCTCACCTACCAGCCCAGCGGCGCCGTCTGCGCGGCCGCGACGACCTCGCTCCCCGAGACCATCGGGGGCGTCCGCAACTGGGACTACCGCTTTTCTTGGCTCCGGGACGCGACTTACACCCTGCACGCCATGTTGGTCTCTGGGTACACCGACGAGGCGGCGGCGTGGGTGGGATGGCTCCGCCGCGCCGTCGTGGGGAACCCCGGTGAGATGCAGATCATGTACGGCGTCGACGGCCAACGACGCCTCGCGGAGTTCGAGCTCGACCACCTCACGGGCTACGAGGGCGCAAAACCCGTCCGTGTCGGCAACCAAGCGGCGACCCAGCTCCAGCTCGACGTCTACGGCGAGGTCCTGGACTCCGCCGTCACCTATTGGCGAGGCCCTATCCCCCAAGAGTCAGCCTGGTCGCCGGATCTGCTGGTGGCGATCCTCGACCACCTGGAGACGATATGGCGCGAGCCTGACAACGGGATCTGGGAGGTGCGCGGCCCGCGGCGGCACTTCACCCACTCGAAGGTCATGGCCTGGGTGGCCTTCGACCGCGCCGTCACGCTGGCGGAGGATGGCGTCTTGCCGAAGGGTCCGATGGACCCTTGGCGGCAATTGCGCGACGAAATCCATGCGGAGGTCTGCGAGAAGGGCTTCGACCCTGAGCTCAACTCGTTCACCCAGTACTACGGCTCGAAGCTGCTCGACTCGAGCCTGCTGATGCTCGCACCTGTCGGCTTCCTGCGCCCCGATGACCCGCGTGTCGTCGGCACTGTCGCGGCCATCCAGAAGGGGCTCGTCACCGATGGCTTCGTCCGCCGGTATCAGACCGGCACCGACGAGGACGTCGACGGCCTGACGGGGACCGAGGGAGCCTTCTTGATGACGAGCTTCTGGCTCGCCGACAACCTGGCGCTGCTCGGACACGACGACGAGGCAAAGGAGATGTTCGACCGGCTCTGTGGCCTGTGCAACGACGTCGGTCTCCTTTCCGAGGAGTATGACCCGAAGGCCGATCGGCTGCTCGGGAACTTCCCGCAGGCGTTCTCGCACGTGGCCCTGATCAACACCGCCGCCAACCTCTCGATGGCCGAGCGCGGCCCCTCGGCGATGCGCAGTCGCCGTTACGGCCCGCCCCGGCGTCCGGGCGCTCCTGCAGGCTGAAGAATATGAGCGGATGGACCGTCTCGAGTCAGCCGGTTGCCATTCCGACAATTGGCCATTCAAGTGGTGCCGCCCCCTGGACCTTGGAAAGTGGCGAGCCCTTGCCGTCGGAGGTGGCGGCCATGCCGGCGATTGGCTGGTTGATTGGCGTGCGACCCATTGAAACGTCCAACTTGGCGTCGCCGAAGGTGAAGGCGCTCCATCGGAGGCAATCAACCAGTAGCTGAGCTGGCCGGCATCGACCACGGCGAACCATCCGTTGTAGAAGTCCGGTTCATCCTTGACTCCGTGGTCCGGTAGTGCGCGACCGTTCGAGGATTCAGTTCCGGTTGCTAACCAATCTCATTCAGACTGTGGTGTCGCCAACCATCCTTGTATTCAGCATCATGTAACCGACGGACCAGGTGCGCGTAATGGTCCAGTTGATCGGCAGCGGTCTGAGCTTCGTGGTAATCCTTGCCGTGGTCGCGCGCGGCTGTCTTCTCTTCGGCTCGCTTCCGAACGATGCGGAGCTCCTCGTGGGCGTGCTCAACAATCTTCTCGAGAGTTTGCTCAAGGTTCATCGGTACCTTCTTCGTTGGAGTTGTTGTTGGTTGGATGGAAGGAGAATGCCCAGCAGAGGGCGCCTCTGGCCCGCTTACTCGCCGATTCCGTAGAGAAGATCATCCAGAGTTCTCCAGCTGCCCTCAGTAAGCCGCCCCTCGCCTGAAACGCGTGCCACGACGAGGGCCATCCCGTCCGGGTCGCGGCCTACGATTGCGGTCCACTCGCTCTGATTACGCCGGCTGACGAGGAGTCTTCGGGAGTCCAACTCGCTTGCGATCCGCTCCAGTTCATCGGCTGACTCGACTTCCAATACGAAGGCTCGCAGACCGATGTGGCGAGCTCCTCCGGCAGGACTGCTCCCAAACGCTCGCAACACGATGACCTGAGGTCGGTCGCTGTCCGGGGCGCTCACCGTCGCCAACTGCTCATTCTGGGACAGCAACGTGAAATCAAGCACATCGTGGTAGAAGTCAATCGATCGGTTGAGGTCAGCCACGTTCATCACGACACCCTGAAAGTTCATCCTGGCTCCAAGTCCTCAGCAGACGGACAATCACCGGCTACAGGTTGGGACGCGCCCCGTCGACCACCGGCTCAGCTCCTGAGGGTCGGTAGCGTGGGATCCCAAAGACGCTACAGCCTTGGTCACTTCGGCGGGGCCGCCAAAGACCAGCCGGAGCTCGCTCCAACTATCGACACCCGACATCATCGCCGAGAAGGAGAGAAACCATGAGCACCATGAACAAGACCGTGGGCCTCGATGACGTCGGCCCGATCGAGATCTCCCTCGACGATGCCGGCGAGGGCCAGCCCTTCTTACTTCTCCATGGGGGTGGTGGACCCGACACGATGACGGGCTTCGCTCAGCGCCTCACCGAGTCTCGTCCGGCGCGGGTCCTGGTACCGACCCACCCGGGCTTTGGTGCCACGACCCGACCGGAACGGCTCGACAGCATTCGCCGTCTCGCGACGCTCTACGTCGCGCTACTCGACGATCTCGAGTTGAGTGACGTGACGGTCATCGGGAACTCGATCGGCGGGTGGATCACCGTCGAGATGGCCCTGATCGGGTCGCCTCGCATCAGCAGAATCGTCTTGCTCGACGCCGTCGGCATCGAGGTCGCCGACCAACCGGTCGCCGACTTCTTCACGATGGGCTACGACGAGTTTCTCGAGCGCGCCTTCCGCAATCCGGACCTATTCCGCATGGATCCGACCGACTTGCCACTCGCCGCACAGGCTGTGCAAGCAGCGAATAGGAGCGCCCTCGCCACCTACACCGGCGGGAACATGAACGATCCCACCCTCGCCGAGCGTCTCGGAGTTTTGAAGATTCCGACGCTCGTGCTCTGGGGCGATAGCGACCGTATCGCTGGTTCCGAGTACGGACGGGCCTATGCCAAGTCGATACCGATGGCCCGTTTCCGGATCCTCTCCGACGTCGGGCATCTTCCGCAGGTTGAGAATCCCGGTGCGCTGCTCGATGCGGTTTCTCCCGAATGATGACGCAGTAGATCGGCAAAGCGGGTCTCAAGAACCCAGATGCGAAAGTCGAGCGTTGTCGAGTGAAGGGTTCGGGGTGCCAGTCGAGCCCGGTCAGGATTCGAGGCGGAGGGCCACGGCGGCGTCCGGCTCGATCACCCGGAAGCTGAAGCTCTCCTCGATGTAGAGCCGGACGATGTCGGCGTCGTGATCGAGATAACCGATGGAGAGGTCCTGCCCACAATCGAGTTGGAAGTCACCCCCGCGCAGGCTGAGCACGACGCCACCGTCGACGCCGGGTGCCCACACGAGAGGTCCGCCCAGGATCTCGCCCAGATGATCGAAAAGGAGATGGCCGCCATACTCGGTGCCCTCGACGATCATTGTGTAGATGTCCGGGCAGAGGGCCAGTCCGTACGGGCCGTCGATCCCGGCCTGGCGTAGCACGTTGACCGCGCGGGCAACACCGTCGGGCGAGCGGTCCATGTTTGCCTCGAGGGCGATCGATTCGTGGGAGGTGTTCTCGGTGATGCCACGAAGCCCGGCGGCCTCGTGCCCATGGAAGACGGTTACGTTCTCGCCGAGAGAGATCTGCCGGACGGCCTCATCCAATTCCGGCAGGTCGGGGTCGTTCGCCCCCCGCTCGACGTCATCGAGCTGGACCCGTGAGACGTTGAACTCGCTCCTGAACTCGACGAGCGGGATGACTCTCCGTTGGGCCGCCGAAACGCCCTCCGACGGTCCCGTAATCTCAGAGATCCGGCCGATGTTGGTCGCCGAGTGTGACCACCCGTGGGGGCCCGCGAAGTCGACTAACTTGCGGGCGGCGAGATAAGTAGGGAGACGTGACTTGGCCTCGTTGTCGATCGTCTCCCAGCCTGAGGCGGAGATCGGCGCAAGCTCTCGGTACAAGTGGTTCATCACAGCGCTCCCTTCAGGCTCCCGATGCCGAGAGACACCGAACCGTCCTCACCTGGACTGGCACCACCTGCGGCATCCCCGGCATCCTCACCGACTTCAGTGATCGGCCCGGAGGTGAAGAGATACTTTCGCAAGTTGGCGTCGAGGGCGCCGTCGCGGCGGCGCAGCCACTCCAGGGCCATTGCGGCGTGTTCCTTTTCGTCATCCCGGTTGTAAGCCAGCACCGCCGCCAAGCTCTCGTCCGAGGTGGCCTTGACCCGCTGGTCGTACCAGTCGATCGCCTCGAGCTCCTCACACAGCGACGTCATGGCGCGGTGATGATCGACCGTGGCTTCGTCGAGGAGCTCAAGGGGTTCATGGAATCCTTCGCTTGCCATACTCATCTCCTTTGCCTCGCACAAGCTGGCGTCGCTCCACGGGCGACGGTTCGCCCAGAGTGAAGTATTCGACGGTTTACCAGCCCACGGTTCGTCTGGGTACCGCTTTTTGAGGTCCACCCGAGGATTGCCCGAAGGTCCGTGGGATCCTCATGAAGGCCGGCCACCGGCGTTTGATTCTTGCAGACTCTCGCGATTAGAAACGGGAGCAGTTCACGTCCGTGACGTGCTCAGCACCGGCCGGCAGCGGAAGCCCGACTCTCTGGGACTCGAAGGTCGCCGTCGACCCGGTCGGGACTCGTGTCAATCGCACTTGGCGTGATAATTGTCGACCTGGCCGTCAACCTCGGAAATGCCACCCTCCGTGGCAAAGGGAAGCCGACTTGAGCCGTCATCTCACCTCTCGGGGCCGCATGTGCGGAACGTGCAACTCGGAACGTCTAGACCTTCAGATTCGCCGCGGCATGTGACGGCGACCGGGAGTCGCGTGTTGGCCAATTTTGGTGCAGACTAACCACCCACAAGAGGTTCACACTCGGACATTCCGGTGCCGCTCGATTGATTCAGAGTCGATCACCTGGCGAGTCACCGGGCGCCTCACTCTGGCGGGCTCGAGTCTGATCGACCGGCAAGTAATGCAACGGACGCGCCGAGAATGCTCTTGATCGAAAGCTTGAGAGCGGCATCGAATTCGTCGTTGCTCTGGTGTACCGACAACCCCTCCGTGAGGGCGCGTGAGAAGCTCGCGATCACACCGTGGTTGGCGGCCAGGTGCTCGTCCGCCTCCTTGCGGTCGTAGCCGCCGGACAGCGCGACCACTCTCAAAACCTTCGGGTGGCTCACCAGGTCGGCGTAGAAGTCGTCGATGTCGGGCAGCGACAACTTCAGCATGACGTATTGAAGAGACTTGAGCTGGGTCAACTGCTTCGCAATGTTCGCCTTCAGAAGTTCCTCCGCTGCACCCTTTTCAGGGCTATGGATGTCGACTTCGGGCTCGATGATGGGTACCAAACCGCGGGCCACGATCTCTTGCGCGACCTCGAATTGCTGATCGACGACCGCCTCGATGCCAACAGGGCTGGCCCGCTTGATGAATGAGCGCATCTTGGTGCCGAACACCCCCTTCTCCTTCGCCCGCGACAGCAAGGAAGCGAGGCCGTGGATAGGCCTCATGACCTGGACGCCGTCCTGTTCATCGGCCAGGCCCTTGTCGACCTTCAAGAATGGCACCACGCGCTTTACATCCCACAGGTACGACACCGAGTCACGGCCATCGATCTCGCGATCCATCGTGTCTTCGAACAAGATGGCCGCGATGATGCTGTCGCCGTCGAAGCTGGGACTACGGATGATCCGGCTGCGCATGGCGTGCATCAGCGCGAACATCTCGTCGTCGTCTGAATACTGGTCCTCGTCGATGCCGTAGAGCTTGAGGGCCTTGGGGGTACTTCCGCCGCTCTGGTCCAAGGCGGCGATAAAGCCCCGCCCGAGCTTCACCTTCTGGAACTGTTCGTCGCTCACCTGACGCCTCCAGTCGGGGCAGCCCCACGTCGGATCGACGCACAAGACCATATCTAGCTGGCGACCTCGAGATCCTCCTGCGCTTGCTCACGGAGCTGCGGGCCCAGTAGGGATCGGGTGAGATCTCAGCCGCGACGGAGGAGCAGCCGGAAGCGGTGACCACTCCATCTGCCAAGGCAGCGTGTGATCTGACCCGGATAGGGTCGGGAGATGCGGCGTGAAGTGGTTGCCGGGTACTGCTGGCCACAATCGGTGAGCGCGGGCGGGCAGGTCGGTCTGCACATGTCGTCGTCAGCCGGACGGCCCGTGCGCGTCGAGGTGGCCCGCGTCGGGGCGCAACGGGAGGTCGTGTTCAGCGCGGATGCGGTCGCGGCCGACGAGCACGAGACGCCGCATGACGCCTCGTCGAAGGGGTGCGGTTGGCCTGTCGCTCTCAGGCTGGAGATTGACCCGACATGGCGGTCGGGATACTACGAGGTGACCATGGAGATCGACGTGGGCGAGAAGGTGCGCCGCGACTATGCGTTCTTCGTGGTGCGCCCATCTTCGGGCGCACGGATCGTGGTCGCGCTTTCGACCAATACGTGGCACGCCTACAACGACTTTGGCGGGCCGAACCTCTACACCGGCGGCACCCACGTCGCCATGCGCCGGCCGATGTCGGCGGGCTATCTCTACAAGCCTCCGGGCAAGGGTCGTCGCGTGACGGGTACGGGCGCGCCCGATCCGCAGAACGCGGCGCACGTCGGCTACGTCCAGATCAACCATCTGTCTGGCTATGCCGGGTCGGCGGGTTGGCCCGACTGGGAGCTTCCGTTCATCGAGTGGGCCGAACGCGACGGGTTCGAGATCGCCGTGTGCACCAATGCTGATCTCGAAGAACATCCCGAGGTATTGAACGACGCGAGCCTGTACCTGTCCGTCGGTCACGACGAGTACTGGTCTCGCGGAATGCGTGACACGGTCGAATCCTTCATCGCCGGTGGCGGAAACGCAGCGTTCTTCTCGGGTAACACGTCGTTGTGGCAGGTGCGAATCGAAGGTGGCGACAACGATGTCATGGCCGGCTACAAGAGCTTCTTCAAGAACGATCCCCTGATGGGAACCGAGAGCGAACCGGAGGTGACGACGTTCTGGTCCGACGTGATCGTCGGTCGTCCCGAGAATCACATGACCGGCGTGTCGTTCACCCGAGGGGGCTATCACCGCATCGGTCGCAATGTGACCGCCGGCCTCGGGGGCTACACGGTGCACCGCGCCGGTCACTGGATGTTCGACGGCACCGGGCTGGGCTACGGCGACGTCCTCGGTGCCGGCGCCACCGTTGTCGGCTACGAGTGCGACGGGTGCGTGTTCACCTACCGCGACGGGTTGCCCTACCCGACCGGTGAGGACGGCACGCCATCGACCTTCGAGATTCTCGGCACGTGTCCGACACAGCACTTCACGCGCGAGAGCGCGCCCCGTCCCCCCCGGCCTGGCGAGCCCAGCGAGTTGGAGTACATCGCGTCACGCGTGTTCGGGACGCGTGAGCCTGAGGCGGTGGAACGCATTCGTCACGGCCACGCCGTGCTGGGTGTGTACACCAACAATGCCGGCGCGACCGTGATGACGTCGGGGTCGACCGACTGGGCTCACGGGCTGGCAGAGCGAGACCCGCAGATCGAACAGATCACCCGGAACCTGCTCACACGGTTGGGGTAGCGCACCGAGCCCTTGGTACTGCGGTTAGCCGTGCGAGGTAAACCAGGTCTGGGCGACGGCCGCCGGTTCCTCCTGTTGCTGCGTCACGTCGAGGTTGAGCTTCGAGATGGCCGCCGTGGTGAGCTTGGCGTCGACAGAGTCGAGCACGTTGGCCACCCCCGAGGTGTTCACTGACTTGCGGATCACCGGGACGATGTAGTCAGCGCCTTCGAGGTGCTTGTTGTCGGTGAGTGCGACGAAGTTGTTGGAGACCACGTTGCCGTCACTCGAGAACAGCTCGACCACCTGCACCTCACCGTTCTTCAATGCCGCCACGCTCAGTGGTCCCGCTTCGTCGAGGGACTTGAAACCCGCGAAGTTCAGCCCGTACACCTTCTTCAGCCCCGCCTCGCAACCGGCGAACGTCGGGCACTCGGGCGGGCCGCCGAGGGTGAGCTTCGAGGCGTTGGCCTTCAGACTCGAGATCGTCGTGAGGTGGTACTGCTTGGCCGTCGCCTGTGTGACGGCGAAGACGTTCGTGTCGAGGGCCTTCGAGGCCGGCAATACCGTGACTCCGTACTGGGCGAGTGCCTTCTGGTCAGCGGGGACGGCCGTGGCGATGTTGTCCCCGGCCGGCTGCGGCGTCCCACCGTGGAGGAAGCCGAGCAACGACGCGGCGTAGTCGGGCTCGAGGTCGATCTGGCCCTTCTCCAGCGCGGGTACGACGATGGCCCGGGTTCCCAGCGCCGGCTCGACGGTGACCGGGTAGCCCGCCTTCTTCAGGGCGTCGGCCCAGATGTTCGACACGATCGCCTGCTCTTCGAAGTTGGTGGAGCCGATGATGATCGTGGGTTTCGAACTCGCCTCATTCGAGGCGGACGCGCTCACGGGAACGGCCACGCAGGCCGCCAGGGCCACCAGGGCCGACACGAGAAATGTGCGGTATCGAGGCATCAGGTCGTCCGATCTCGTGTCGGGGCTGGGTGCCCGCTCACGTGCCGCGGGTACCGATGTACCCGTATCCGTAAGGAAATTGCTGCGAAAGTGAAACATTTATCGCCCCGGTCGGATTTGTCAATTGTCGCGGGGTCAGGACAGCGCCGGTCGGGCCGTGAACGTTCGGACCCGGGACCGGTGCCGCAGCGGTAGCGGCGTCAGGTAGCGGCCCGCCACGCTGAGCACGAGCGCGACTGCGGCGGCCAGGGCTCCCACCAGCAGGGCGCCGGCCGTCGCCAGCACCGAGTTCTGGGTGTTCAGCCCGGTGATGACGTACGTCCCCAGGTCCGAATAGCTGACGTAGGCAGCCAGGGTGGAGGTGGCGACCACCTCGATGGACGCCGTGCGCACCCCGGCCATCACGAAGGGGATCGCCAGCGGCGCCTCCACCCGTCCGAAGACCTGCCGCCCCTTGAGGCCCATCGCCTTGGCGGCGTCGCGGACGTCCGCGTCGACCTCTCGGATCCCGACGTACGTGTTGGTGAGGATTGGCGGAACGGCCAGCACCGTCAGCGCGATCCACGCGGCGAGGAAGCCACCCCACTTGAGAGAGATCGCCGGCTGGATGGCGAGCAGGGTCAGCAGGGCCAGCGTCGGTACGGCCCGGAAAGCGTTGGCCGAAATTGACGGCGACCAGACCCCCGCGGCCGGTGTGGCCGAGGATGGCCCCGAGTCCACCGCCGAGGATGAGCGCCGTGATGACGACCGCCCCACTCAGCAGGAGCTGGTTCCAGAACAGCGTGGGAATTCCGCTCGGACCCACCCAGTTGGCCGAGGAGGTGAACCAGTCGAAGAGGCTGGCCAGGAAGGACATCAGCTCACCTAGCCCGCGGCCGCCCGCGCCTTGCGACTGACACGCGACCACGGGACGGCCAATCTCTGGGCGCCGACGAGCAGGAGGTCGGCCACGGCAGCGAGGGCAATCGAGAGCACAAGCCCCACGATGATCGGGGTGTTGTAGGCGATGTTGAAGCCGTACGTGATCTGCTGGCCGAGGCCACCGAGACCGATCAGGGCTGTCACCGTGACCAATCCGATGACCGTCGCGGTGGCCACGCGGAGCCCGGCGAAGATGTAGGGGAGCGCGAGGGGTAGGTCGACCCGTAGGAGCGCGGCGTTCCGCGAGTACCCGAGCGCCGTGGCCGCTTCCCGGGCATCCTCGGGCACGGCGTTGAGGCCGGCCACGGTGTTCCAGATGAGGATGAGCAGCGTGTATCCCACCAGGGCGATCTCGGCTGTCACCCACGATCGGGGGGGTACATAGCCCGTGATGCCACCGAGGACGGCGAACAGAGCCAGCGAGGGGATGATGTACAGGGCGCTGGCCACGCCGAACACGGGCGTCCGGACGAGGCGATAGCGCCAGGCCAACACACCCAGGGGGATCGACAGCAGCGTGCCGATCGCCACCGCCAGAAGGCTCAGCTCGATGTGCTGCACCAGGTCACCTTGAATCTGGCCCCACTGGCTCGTCACGTAGCTCCAGCGGAAGAACGGAGTCCCGGCGGCCAGGCCCACGTGCCGACGCTATCGGCCCGCGGCGGTCCGGCGCGCACGTGACCAGGGGTCTCGCCCGGTTGCGTGAGTAGCGTGGGACTGCGTGATCACGCTCGACCGTGTGACGAAGCGTTACCAGAAGGACTCGGTTGCCGTGGGCGAGCTGAGCTTCACCGTTTCGACCGGGGAGCTGTGTGTTCTGGTCGGCCCTTCGGGCTGCGGGAAGACGACCACCCTGCGGATGATCAACCGCCTGATCGAGCCGTCCGGTGGGCGGATCTTGATCGACGACACCGACGTCTTGAAGTTGGACCCGGTCATGCTGCGCCGGGGGATCGGGTACGTGATTCAGCAGGGCGGCCTCTTCCCCCATCGCCGCATCGCCGACAACGTGGCCACGGTCCCGCGTCTCCTCGGCTGGAACAAGGCGCGCGTCGACGAGCGGGTGCACGAGCTGCTCGACCTGGTGGGCCTCGATCCCGACCTCTACGCGCGCCGTTTCCCCCACGAGCTGTCGGGAGGTGAACGTCAACGGGTTGGTGTCGCCCGGGCTCTCGGAGGTGATCCCCCGGTGCTCCTGATGGACGAGCCCTTCGCCGCCGTGGACCCGATCGCTCGCTTGCGGCTCCAAGATCAGCTCTTGGACCTCCAGCGGCAGCTCAAGAAGACCATTGTCTTCGTCACCCATGACATCGAGGAGGCGGCCAAACTCGGGGACCGCATCGTCGTGCTCTCCAAGGGCGGCGTGCTCGAGCAGTACGACAGCCCGGCAGAGGTCCTCGGGCGGCCGGCGACGCCGTTCGTGGCCGACTTCATCGGCGCCGACCGTGGTGTCCAGTTGCTGGCCGTGGTGCCGATCGAACGCGACGACCTCTTCCATCCACCGGCCGTTCTTCCCGGCGACACGATGCTCGACGCCCGGGCGCAGGCAGCGGGCGCCGACATCCGATGGGCCGTGGTGGTCGACGCGGACCGGCACCTCTGCGGTTGGATCGAGCTCGACCCGACCGCGACCGGCTCCGTGACGGACCACCTCGTCCCCTTCGACGTCCAGGTGCCACTGGGAACCTCGCTGCGGGTCGCGTTCGCCGAGATGCTCCAACATGACGTCCGGTGGGTGCCCGTCATCGAGGACGGGCGCTATCTGGGGGTCCTCACCCCGAATGCGATCCACGCCGCCATGCGGCGTTCGGTGGGCGGCCGGCCCGCCGTCCCCGAGGAGTCGCGGTAACCCCTCGCCCCGTCGCGGCGTGGGATCCCACCCGAGGGGTCCGCGGTCGACTGTAGACAACCCCCGATGGGCCCCGCCCCGGTCACCCCCGTGCCGTCGTGTCGGGTAAAGCCGGGATGAGCGCTCGGAAATACCGTTCGTCTCGTCGGGGTTGGCCAAAGAGACCGTGGGATCGTCGTGTGACACCCGCGTGGTCGAATTCCCGGCCCACCTCGGTACCGAGAGGTCCGTATCCCAACGAGGAGACCCCGTGAACGATGACACGTTGAGTGCTGGCCGAGCGAGCACCGACCCCGATCCGAGACGCTGGTCGATTCTGGCCGTGGTGGTGATCGCTCAGCTCATGGTGGTGCTCGACGCTTCCATCGTCACCATCGCCCTGCCCTCGGCGCAAAAGGCCCTCCATATCTCGGTCGCCAACAGGCAATGGGTGATCACCGCCTACACCCTGGCGTTCGGGGGATTGCTGCTCCTCGGCGGCCGCATCGCCGACTTCGGTGGCCGTAAGCGGATGTTCGGTGTGGGCCTGGTCGGGTTCGCGGCCGCGTCGGCACTGGGTGGACTGGCCACTGATCAGGCGATGCTGTTCGGAGCACGTGCACTCCAGGGGGCGTTTGCCGCCCTCATGGCACCAGCCGCGCTCTCCATCCTCACCATCACGTTCCAGTCCGACCCCAAAGAGAGGGCGAAAGCGTTCGGCGCATATGGAGCGGTGTCCGGCGCAGGGGGTGCCATCGGCGTCCTCGCGGGCGGAGTACTCACGGAGTACGCCTCCTGGCGGTGGTGCCTGCTGGTCAACGTCCCGATCGCCCTCCTCGCCGCCTTCGCCGCGAGCCGGGTCGTGCACGAGAGTCGAGCGGAGGGAACGACCCGTTACGACCTGCCGGGCGCCCTCCTCTCCACCGCCGGCCTGGTCAGCTTGGTCTACGGATTCACCAAGGCCAGCTCCGACGGCTGGGGGTCTACCGCAACGCTCACCCTCTTGAGTGTGGCGGTCGTCCTCCTGGTCGCGTTCGTCGTCGTGGAGACCCGGTCGAGCCATCCCCTCCTCCCGCTCCGCGTTGTTGCGGAGCGAAACCGAGGTGGGTCGTATCTGGCGTCCTTCCTCCTCGGAGCCGGCCTCTTCGCAATGTTCGTGTTCCTCAGCTACTACATGCAGGGAGTCCTGCACTACTCGGCCCTGAAGGCCGGGATCGCCTTCTTGCCCTTCGCCGTGGGCATCGTCGTCGCGGCGGCAGCCTCGTCCTCGCTGGTCCCCCGAATCGGGCCTCGCATACCCATGACCGCCGGGATGCTGGTCGGTGCGATCGGGCTCGCCTGGCTGACCCAGATTGGCGTGCACACGTCCTACTGGGCTTACGTCTTCGGGCCCGAGCTCCTCATGAGCCTCGGACTCGGCTTCGCGTTCCCAGCCCTGAGCAGCACGGCCTTGATGAACGTGGATGACAAGGATTCGGGAGTGGCGAGCGCCCTGGTGAACACGACGCAGCAGATCGGTGGTTCCCTGGGCACGGCCTTGCTGAACACGGTGGCAGCGACGGCCACGGCCAACTATCTGGCGGTGCACGGTCGGCTGTTCCTGCCCGAAGGACTGGTCCACGGGTACTCGGTGGCTTTCGCAATAGGCGCCGGCTTCCTCGTGCTCGCGGCCCTGGCCAGCGCAGTCCTCGTCAACGGCCGTCCCAGAATGGCCGAGTCGCCCGTCGAGGGGCCCGCGCTGGCCGTCACGTGAGTCCGCGGAACTTGACCGCGCGAACGCACGGCAGCGTGGCGTGACCGAGGAGGCGCAGGCGGAGTTCTACTCCAGCGGGCTGAGCCCGCCCGCGGTCAGCAGGTACGCCGGCGCGCCATAGCTGTCGTTGGTGACGAGATCGACGACGCTCTGCGCGACCTGCTCGGAGGAGAGCACCTCACCGATCTGGCCCAGGTACGCCTCGGTGCTGAGGCCCGCGTACTCGGCGTAGACCTTGACGTAGGTAGAACCCAGTTGCGTCGCCGGTGTCAGCTGTGGCAGGACCGAGACGAATCGGATGCCGAGAGAGCTCCGTTCAGCTTCGGCGCCGGCGTACGAGCTGAGAAACTTGATCGTGGCCTTGGCGCCCGCATACCCGCCGCTCATCGGCGATCCGCGCAACGCCGCACCACTGGAGAAGCTGACGACCACCGCCCCGGGATCGAGAGGAGTGACCAAGGCCGCGCCGGCGAAGTGGAAGACCTGCCGGACGTCGACGTCCCAGTTCTGGCTGAAGCTCTCCCACGTCTGCTCGTGAAACCGCGCCGCAGGCGGAGTCGCGCCGGCATTGAGCACCATCGTCCGCGGTCGGTAGTCAGCGATCAGCTGTGCGGCGAGCGTGGCGTCGGTCACGTCGGCGACGACGGGTGTGAACGCCGCACCGAGCTGCTGGTGCAGTTCGGTTAGCCCGGCCTCACCCCGCGCCACGCCAACGACGTGGGCCCCCGTGCGAGCGAGTGCGATGGCCGTTGCTCGGCCGAATCCCCGGCTGGCTCCCGTCACGATCGCCGTGGTCCCGGCAAGTTCCTCGGTGGGCATCTGTGTTCCTCCTTATGACGACGAGTGATTGTCCTGGTGTCGTGACGAACGAGGTCCGTCGTCCCGATGCATGGATTTGGCGACCGCTCCCGCCAGCTCCCGGCGGCGAATGAGTACGAAGGTGACGGGCACGGCGGCCAATCCGGTCAGTCCGCAGACCCACAGTGCCCACTGGAATCCGCCGGTCAAGGCAACCTGCGCCGGGTGTCCCTGCGTGATCAGCGTGTGGGAGCGCGTGGCGGCCACCGTCGACGCGACCGCGACACCGATCGCGCCGCCCAACTGCTGGGACGTGTTGAGGAGCCCCGAGCCGACTCCGGCGTCACGCTCGGCGATGCCGGCGAGGGCTCCGATCGAGACAGGAATGAAGGCAAAGGCCGTCCCGGCTCCGGCGACGAAGAAGGGTCCCGCGATGTTCTGCCAGAAGTGCCCGTTCGTAGGCACCTGTGTCGCCCAGAGGATTCCGACTCCGATGAGGGTCATGCCGAACGCCATGACGATCTTGGCCGAGGTGCGGGTGACGAGCATCTGTGAGAGCCCGGCCAGCGCCACCGAGGTCACCGATGCGGCGAGCCAGGCCAAGCCCGTCTTCAGCGCCGAGTAACCCAGAACCTGCTGCATGTAGAGGGTGCCCACGAAGACAAAGGTGAAGAAGCTGGCCCCGAGGAGGAAGCCGACCGCGTTCGACCCGGCGATCGTCTTGATACGAAAGAGCCGCAACGGCAACAGCGGTGCCGCGACCCGTGTCTCGAGGATCACGAACGCGACCAAGAGCCCCGCTGAAGCGGCCAGCATGGATACGGTTTGTGCGGCTCCCCATCCGACCTGTGGCGCCCGGGAAATGGCGTAGACCAGGACGACGAGGCCGCCCGTCACGGTCACCGCGCCAAAGGGGTCAAAGCGTCGGGGCGCACTCTCCAGCCGGCTCTCGGGTACCAGGCGCCGAGCAAGGACGAGCACCGCCGCGCCGATCGGTATGTTGAGGAAGAAGATGTAGCGCCAGCCCGCGTACGTAGTCAGGAGACCGCCGGCGAGCAGGCCGACCGTGGCGCCGCCGGCGCCCAGCGCACCCCAGACGCCCAGCGCCTTGTTGCGCTCCGCACCCTCTTCGAACATGTTCATCACGATCGAGAGTGCCGCCGGGAGCACCACCGCCGCTCCGAAGCCCTGGACCCCTCGCATGACGATCAGGAACGTGTCACTCGTGGCCAGCGCGCAGGCGAAGGACGCTCCCGTGAAGATCGCCAATCCGGTCATGAACAAGCGCCGGCGGCCGAGGAGGTCGGCAGCACGGCCGCCGAGAAGCAGGAATCCCCCGAACGTGAGCCCATAGGCCGTCACCACCCACTGCAGATTTGACTCGGCGAAATGCAGTTTGTGGCCGATCGTCGGGAGGGCGACATTGACGATGGTGAGATCCACAATGGTCATGAAATAGGCGACTGCCAACAACGCAAAGGCCCGCCAACGGTGGAACAGCGCCTCGGTCCCGGGCTTGGTCTGCGTGACCCCAGGCGCGTCGGCTCTTCCCGCGACCGGGTCGCTCCGTGGATGGAGCCGCTCGTCCACAGCGACACCCGCGTCGTTCTTGTCGTGGATCGAGGTCATCGTGTTTCTCCGATCGTGCTGGTCAGGTCCCTCAACCGTTGAAACACCGGGCGTATCGGAGATTCGCCGACGAATTTGGGCCGCCGATGGTGTTACTACTTTGAGAAGGGTGAGACCGGGAGAAAGGACGGCGCCAGATGGAAGAGACCACCCTCGAGCGCGCGCAAGCCGGTGACGGCGCCGCCTTCCAGGAGCTTGTGGAGGCTCATCGCCGCGAGCTTCTCGTGCACTGTTACCGGATCCTCGGATCACTCCAAGATGCTGAGGACGTACTTCAGGAGGTCCTCTTGTCGGCCTGGCGAGCAATCGACCGCTTTGACGGCCGATCACTACGAGCGTGGTTGTACCGCATCGCCACGAACCGCTGTCTCAACTTCCTCCGAGACGGGAACCGTCGCCCGGAATCCATCTTGTTGCGGGAGCCGGCGTTGGCGAAGGAAGGACTCGTCAGCTCGGACGAGCCATGGTGGCTCGAGCCGTATCCAGACGTCTTGATCGACGATGTCGCCAAGGGCCCTGAAGCGCGCTACGAGGTGCGCGAGTCCATCGCACTCTCCTTCGTGGCCGGATTGCAGCAGCTGCCGGCCCAGCAGCGGGCCGTCCTCGTCCTGCGCGACGTGCTCGGCTTTCCTGCGTCAGAGGTCGCCGAGATCCTCGGGACCACACCGACCGCGGTCAACAGCGCCCTCGTCCGAGCCCGAGAGGGCTTCCGACCCGACCGGGGTGCGGAGCGTGTGCCACTCCCTCGTTCCGCAGGCGAGGCGGAAGTCGTGAGGCGTTTCGTCGAAGCGTTCGAGCGAGGCGACCTCGAGCAGGTGATCGCACTGCTGACCGAAGACGCCAAGCTGACGATGCCGCCGGAGCCCGTCGAGTGCCACGGCCCGCGGGCGATCGCCGAGTTCCTCCAAGGTCGGGGCGTCTGGGGTCATGGAGTCAGGCTGGTACCGACGCGGGCCAACAACCAGCCCGCGTTCGGCTACTACCTCCCCGACCCCAACGCGTCGATCTCACGTGCCAGCGGTCTCATTGTGTTGAGCCTCTCCGACGACCAGGTCTCAGGCATCACTCGGTTCGGCGACAAGGGAATCCTCGGCCGGTGCGGGCTGCCTCGGACCCTGGCTCCGGAGCGTGACGATCGGCCCCGTGGTCCGTCGTCGTCGAAGACGAAAGACGGAAACGGAGACCATTGAATGGCGGCCGGCACCAAGGACGATCCATGGGTGTTGAAGACGCCCCCTGGCACCTCGGGGTACACGATGTACAAGGACGAGAACGCGGATCCGCCCGCCTTGATGTGCCAGGTGGGTTCGACGACGCTCACGTATCACCTTCGGGCCATCGGCGACCTTCACGAGTGGCTGGTCGAGCAGGGCGACTGGGTTCCGCTCGGCGCAGCCGACGAGAAGAAGCCGGCCGCACCCGGCACCGTCGAGGCCTGGGGACGATCGGAGGACAACCCAGCCGGGGGTTGGTATGGCCTCCGTAAGGGCTACCGCGGCCGTTTTGGCATGTATCTCCCGCCGCTGTTGGAGGCGCTGGGACTCGCCGAGGTGACTCACGATCCACGCAACAATCGGATGCGGGCGATCTGAACGCACGCGCGCTCGCGAAGGCGCACATCGCTCAGCCCGTGCCGAGGACCACTGCGTCGGCCTGATCCCAGCTCGACGCAGCGGTCGGCGAGCGGGTGTGCGGGTGCTGTAATGAACCACGTGTGGCACTTCCCGACCGAGACGGACCGATGAGGGCTCTACTCCCGCGGCCCGAAGCCGATGTCGACCCCGTCCTTGCCTACGCGCTTCCCGAAGGCGTCGGGGACGACCGACCGTTCGTGCGGTGCAACATGATCTCCACCCTCGACGGCGCGATCACGGTGGACGGCCGCTCCGGCATGCTCGGCGGACCAGCCGACCGGCGGGTCTTCCAGGCTCTTCGCTCCCTGGCCGATGTCATACTGGTCGGGGCGGGGACCGCCCGGGCCGAAGCGTACGGACCGGTGCTGCTCGCCCCCGAGCTCCGGGCTCTGCGTGAGCGACGGGGGCAGCCGCCCGTCCCCCCCATCGCGCTCGTGACCCGCTCGGCCAACCTGGACTGGTCCTCACCGTTGTTCACGCAGGCGGAGGTGCGCCCCATCGTCCTCACCACGGTCGACTGCGACCCGGGAGAGCGTCGGCGGGGCGAGGGGGTCGCGGACGTTGTCGTCGCGGGCGATGCCCGTGTGGACCCGGCCCGGGTCCTCGAACACTTCCACGGCGCCGGGTACCACTCCGTGCTGCTCGAGGGAGGCCCCCGCTTGAACGCAGACGTCGTCCACGCCGGGTTACTCGACGAGCTCTGCCTGACGCTGTCTCCCTGCCTCGTGGCGGGTGACGGTCCTCGCGTCCTGGCCGGGGACGAGCTGGGAAGCCCGTTGGGGCTTGCCATGGTGCACCTCCTCGAGGAGGAGGGCTTCCTCTTCGGTCGATTTGCCGTCGGGCCGGATCGTCTGGCCTGACGTCCGACGACCCTCACGCGAAGCGCCGGGCGACCGCGGCCGCCCGCGCCGGGTAGCTCCCGCCGAAGAGCACGGAGTGGACGAGCAGCGGATAGAGCTGGAAGAGCGTGATGCGCTCCTCCCAGCCCGAGCTCAAGGGGTGGACCTCTCGATAGGCCCCCAGCGCACGCGGCGGCACCGGACCGAACAGCGCCAGCATGGCGAGGTCCTCCTCGGGGTGACCGCCATGGACGGACGGGTCGATGAGCCACGACCGGTCGTCGCTCCCGAACAACACGTTGCCCCACCAGAGGTCGCCGTGGACGAGCGCGGGTCCACCTGGCGGGAGCAACTCCTCCAGCCGGTCGATGACCGGTCGCACGACCTCCTCCAGGCGGCAGCGGGCGGACAGCTGCTCGAGCCGATGACCGTAGAAGCCCGCGCCGTCGGGACACCACGCCGGGTCGACGCGGCAGGAGCCGATCCACGACGAGCCACCGCCCCACCGCGGGAAGGGGGCGCGGTGCAGTCGGGCCAGCGCCCGGCCGAGCGATTCCTGGTGGGCGGGCGTCGCCGGCATCTGGTCGATCGCGGTGGTCACCAGGAGGTCGTCCTCCACGAGCACGAGCTCGGGCACCGGCGGGGCGCCGGGCACGGCGCGCAGCCGTCGAAGCCCGTCGGCCTCGTCGAGGCAGCCTGGGCCGAGCTTGACGACCAGCCGGCGCCCGGACGCTTCGACCATCCAGGTGTTCGCGCCGAGCCGCCGGCCCGGCCCCGCCGCACCGAGGGCGCCAGACACGCGGGTCTGCCAGGACATCATGGGCATTCCTGGCGGCAGCGTCGCGCACGGAGAAGGGAGACCGGTCGGGCCATGATGGTCCGATGACGGTACGCCGGGTCGCCGGTCTCGTGCTCACACCGGGTGCGAGCGCTGGCCGCGACCACTCCGGGCTGGTGGCCATCGACCACGCCGTGACACCGCGTGGCATCGCGGTGGAGCGGGTGGAGTTCCCGGGACAGGCCGAGGGGAGGCGGCGTCCCGACACCCCTGCGGTGTCCATCCAAACCGTGCGCCGCGTCACGTCGTCGCTCGCGGAGCGACTCTCGGTCCCGGTCGGCCGTATCGCGGTCGGGGGCCGTTCCTTCGGGGGCCGGATGTGCTCCATGGCCGTGGCCGAGGGCCTGCAGGCGTCCGCGCTGGTCCTCGTCAGTTACCCCCTGCACCCGCCGGGGCGGCCCGATCGCCTCCGGACCGGGCATTTTCCCGACCTTGAGCTCCCGTGCCTGTTCGTCTCTGGTCGGCGTGACGCGTTTGCCACGCCCGGAGAGCTCGAACGCGAGACCGCCGCGATTCGGGGGCCGGTCACCCTCGAGCTCGTCGATGGCGATCATTCGTTGCGGAGGAGCGAGGCCGAGGTGGCCGATATCGTCGCCGACTGGTTGGCCGCGCTCGTCTGAGTGCGGCAGAGTGGACCGCGAGAGAACTACCGACCGTCGGAGAAGAACGCCAGATCCGAGAGGAGCGCCGTGACCCACGAAGACACGAGTCCCGGTGCGGACGACGAACACGTTGCCGACCCGAACCCTGTCGATGAACAGGAGCAGGAATCGTTCCCGGCCTCCGACCCCCATTCCGGTTGGTCCGGGCCGCCTGAGCCCGAGCGCGAGAGAAACGACGAGGTCGGCGAGTAGGTCGAGGTCACGGCAGGACGAGCCGGGCCCACCGCCTGGAAACCAGTCCAGAGGGCGGATCCAGCCCGTGCCCGTCCAATTCTCTGGACACCCCTCAATCGGGGCTCGATTCTGCCGTCAATAGCTCAATGGCGGTAGCAGTCGCGGACCGGGGCGGGACGGAGTCCCTGCGTGAGCGGGTGGATGTCCCGGGCGAATCGTCGGGCGCGCCTCAGGTGCCCGAGGCCCACCGGGTCCCCACCCGCGTCCGGGTGACCTTTGCCATCGCCGGGGCGCTCGTCGCCGCCCTCGTCGTCTCGTTGATCGTGCGGCCCGAGGGTTCCTCCATCACCTGGCTCGACGGGTGGGGGGTTGCCGCGCTCGAGTTCACCGTGGGCAATTTGTGCCTCGCCCGCTATTTCGAAGGCACCTGGCGATCGAGCAGCTCGGTGGCGCGGTTGTTCCCCCTCGTCATGGGTGTGGCGTGCATCTCGTGGGCCGTCGGCGACTTCGTGCTGACCGCCGAGTCCCTGGGGGGTGGCACGCCCCCGACCCCGTCGCTGGCCGACGTGTTCTACGTGGGCTTCTTCCCCTTGTGCTTCATGGGTTTCGCGTTCCTCATCCGACGCGGCAACCGGAGCTCGCTCCTCACAACCTCATTGGACGGCCTGATCGCCGGTCTGGGCGTCGCCGCCCTGTCTGCCGCCTTCGTCGTCGCGGCGGTCATCAGGGTCACCGGCGCCGGCGCGCTGTCGACCGGGTTCAGCCTGTCCTACCCGCTCGGGGACATCCTGCTCTTCACCTTGTGTGTCGGGGGGTTGGCCGTGCTTCCGCGCGGATTCCGGCCGTTCTTCGCGATCGCCTGCGTCGCCCTGGCGGCCAACGCGATCGGCGACGGTTTCAACCTCCTCCAGCCGGCGAGCCGCATGGGATACATCGCCAACGGTGCGGCGTGGCCGATCTCCCTGACGCTTCTTGCCCTCGCGGTCTGGATCCTCCCGCCCAAGGTCGAACTTCCGGCAACCGACAAGGTCAGCGGTTTCGCCCTGCCGGCGTTCGGTGCCGCCATCAGCATCATCATCCTCTTCGTCGCCAGCTTCGGGCACGTCGGAAGGCCGGCGCTGGCGTTGGCGACGATCACCCTGCTCGTGGCCACGGTGCGGATGGGTCTCACCGTCAGGGAGGCCCATGCCATGAAGACCGCCCGGTTCCGGTCCCTGATCGACAAGACCTGGGACCTGATCGTCGTCGTTGAAGCGGACCTCCGGATCGCCTACGTGACCCCGTCCTCCGATCGCGTGCTCGGCTACCCCGCGGCCGAGCTGGAGGGCACGCGCTTCACGGACCTCGTGCACCCGGACGACGCTCGCTCGGTCGTCTCGCATCTCGCCGGTCTCAACAGCACGGGCACCGAGGCCGCCGTCTTCGAGGTCCGGATGCGGCACGCGAACGGTGAGTACCGGACGATCGACTGGAACGGCGCGGATCTCCTCGATGACCCGTCCGTGAACGGGTACGTGCTCAACGGTGGCGACGTGACGGAGGCGCGCCAGGCGGCAGAGGACCTGGTCGCCGCCCGAGATGCCGCCTTGGTGGCATCGAAGACGAAGTCGCAATTCGTCTCGACGATGAGCCACGAGATCCGCACGCCGATGAACGGCGTCATCGGGCTCACCGAGCTCCTCCTCCAGACCGACCTCGACGAAGAGCAGGCCGAACTTGCCTCCGGCGTGAAGGTCTCGGCGGAGAGCCTGCTGGTCATCATCAACGACATCTTGGACTTCTCGAAGATCGAAGCCGGCAAGATGGAAATCGAGGAGTCAGCGCTCGATTTGCCCAGCGTGATCGACGACGTCGGGCGCATCCTGGCTGGAGCCGCACACGGGAAGGGCATCGAGCTCCTGGTCGACGTCCCGCCGGACCTGCCTCCTGCACTACTGGGGGACGGCACCCGGATCCGTCAGGTCCTACTCAACTTCGGTGCCAACGCAGTGAAGTTCACTTCCGCCGGGGAGGTGGTCATCCGCGTCCGGGTGCTCCATCGGAACTCGGAGCGGGTGGCCCTGCACTTCGACGTCGTCGACACGGGTGTGGGCATCGCCCCGGAGGATCAGGAGCGCCTCTTCAGCGCTTTCGCCCAGGCGGACTCCTCCACCACCCGACGGTATGGCGGCACCGGGCTCGGCCTGACCATCAGCCGGCAGTTGGTGGAGCTCATGGGCGGGAGGCTCGGGCTCACCAGTACACCGGGCGAGGGGTCGACGTTCTGGTTCGAACTGTCGCTTCGCCGCGCCGAAGATGCACCGTCACTCGACGACGGGGACCCCAGGACGCTTTCGGGCCAACGCGCCCTGGTCGTCGACGACAACGCGACCAACCGGAGGATCCTCCGCCAACAGCTGCTCTCCTGGGGCGTCGAGGCTGTCGAAGCGGCGGATGGCTTCCAGGCCCTCGAGCTCGCGCTGACGGCGGCGCAGGACGGTAGGGGATTCGATCTCGGCGTGGTCGACCTGAACATGCCCGGTATGGACGGCATCGAGCTGGCCCGGGCGCTGAAGACCGACCCCTCGACCGCGGAGACGGTGCTCTTCTTGCTGAGCTCCTCGGGCCACCGGCTCGAGCCCGCCGAGTCCCACCTGACCGGGTTCGCCGCCTGCCTGACGAAGCCGGTTCGGTCGTCGGAGCTGTTCGACTGCCTGATCACGAGTCTCAACGCAGGGTCCGCCGTCGGCGAGACCCCGGTGACTCCGCAGACCGCTCCGTCCGAGATCTCCGAGGTCGTGGGGATGATCCTGATCGTCGAGGACAACAAGGTGAACCAGCTCGTGGGGTCGAAAGTGCTCGAGAACCTGGGCTACGGCTTCACGATCGCCAACAACGGTGTCGAAGCAGTCGAGGCCTTCCAATCGGGCGCCTACGACGCCGTGCTCATGGACTGCCAGATGCCGGAAATGGACGGGTACGAAGCCACGGCGGCCATTCGACGGTTGGAGGGTTCGGCGGGCCACATTCCCATCATCGCCATGACCGCCGCCGCCATGGAGGGAGATCGCGAGCGTTGCATGGCCTCCGGGATGGACGACTTCATCACGAAACCGGTGCGGCTGGAGGCCGTGGCCACTGCGCTGCTGCGATGGGTCACGGCGACGAAACAAGGACCGGAGCGAGGTGAACGGCATGTCCTCACCCACTGACACGCGCGGTCCGCTGGACCGCTCGCAGATCGAGTTCCTGCTGAGTCTCGACGACGGTCAAGGAGATGCGTTGGCCGAGATCGTCGCCGAATACCTCACACTGGGCGACGAAGGGTACGCCGAGCTCCTGCGCCTGCGAGGAGAACGTGACCGGAACGCCTTCGAGCGCACCGCCCACACCCTCAAGGGCGCCAGTGCGAACGTCGGCGCAACGGGTCTGGCCGATGTCTGCGCCAGCCTGGAGCTTTGCGCCCGTGAAGCGCAGCTCGACGACGCCGGCGAGCTGTTGGAACAGTTCGAGGCCCAGTTCGAACGCGTGCGGGCTGCCCTCGAGGTCGTTGCCCGCAGGGCCTGAGATGCAGATCCTCGTCGTCGACGACGATCCCACCAGCCGTCTGCTGCTTCGCGCCATCGTGACCAAGCTCGGCCACGAATGCCTGGTGGCCGAGGAGGGATCGAGCGCCTGGGACGTGTTGACGTCCGGGGGGATCGACGTCCTGCTGACGGACTGGATGATGCCGGGCCTGGACGGCCCCGAGTTGTGCCGCCGGGTGCGGGACGAACCCGGAGACAGCTACACCTACGTCGTCTTGACGACCGGACTCGACCATCCCGAGCACGTAGTGGAAGGCATGAGCGCCGGGGCCGACGACTACCTGATCAAGCCGGTCGACTCGTTCGCGGTGCAGACGCGCCTGATCGCGGCCGAGCGCATGACCGGCCTGCACGCGCGGCTGGCGCAGACCCAGGCGGAGCTGGAGAGAGTCAACCTGGTGCTGTTGGAGCGCTCGTTGACCGACGAGTTGACGGGCCTCGGCAACCGTCGGCGGATGGACGAGGACCTCGCCCGCGCCCACGCGCGTGCCCTGCGGGTCGGTCGGACCTACGGCGTGGCCTTGTTCGACATCGACCATTTCAAGCTCTACAACGACCACTACGGACACGTCGCCGGCGACGAGACGCTGCGACGCGTTGCCGCGTGCATCGACCTGGTGGTCCGCGCCGGCGAGTGCGCCTACCGCTACGGCGGCGAGGAATTCCTGCTGCTCATGCCGGACTGCAGCCCTGATGCGGTCCTCGTGACCGCCGAGCGGATTCGCCGAGCGGTCCTTGACGCGGCCATCACCCACGGTGCCCGCCCCTCGGACCCGCCGTTCGTCACGCTGAGCGGCGGAGTGTCGTGTTGGACACCCGGTTCTCCGCTGCCGGCGCGCGAGGTCGTTCAGGAGGCCGACGGGGCGCTCTTCCGGGCCAAGGCCGCCGACCGCAACCGCATCCGGGTCGCCCCTTCCCTCGAGAGCCGGCTCGGAGCGACGGCCGCCGTCGGCTGAGGTCGCGTCCCCGGAGTCGCGTCGCTACAGGGCGGTGCCTTTCGTCAGGGCGGAGCGGAGCGCCCGGAACCCGGCCGACGTCTGTTGCACGAACTCGTCGTCACGGGCCGCCGTGCCCTGTTGGAGCCAGACGAGCGTGGCCTCGACCAGCCAACCGAACAGCGCTTCGGAGCGCCAGGCGTCGAGCAGCTCGTCGCCCGTGTCGAGGGCGCTCAGCTGGCGCACCACGGTGGCTGACACCGACCTGAGCTCGGCTGCGTAGGCCGCGAACTGTGGCTCGTGTGCCGCATGGCGCCACAGGAGGGTGAAGGCGGCCGGATCGTCGCGTGCCACCGTGAGGAGCGTCCGGGGACCGAGCCCGCTCCGGGTCGGCAGCGCGAGCTCGCTGCGCAGCTCTTGGCCGAGATGGTCGAAGACCTGCTGGAGGATCTCGCGGTAGAGCTCCTCCTTCGACCCGAAGTGCCGGTACACGATGAGCTTCGTGACTCCACAGGCGGCCGCCACGTCCTCCATGGACGTGTCGGCGAAACCCGTCGAGGCAAATGCCTCCGCCGCACCGTGGAGGATGGCGGCACGTCGCTCGGCCCGCGGGAGCAGCTTGCTCTCGATCTGTATACGGGTCAGTATATACCAAGCAGTTAACAGCTTCAGGGAGGAATGCGCATGAGGACCGCACAGGTGCAGTTCACGGCGGAGGAGCTCCTGGCCGACCTTCCCGTCGCCGAGCCCCTCATCGCAGGAGGCGTCCACTGCCACGGCGGCTTCGACGACGACGGCCGCTACGTCTCACCCCGGACGAGGTTCCGACTCCCGGCCATCGCCGCGTGGGGGGAGCGCAACTGCGAGACGTTCGCCACCGACTTGATCGACGTGCCGCTCGAGTGGTGGGAGCGCTCGTTCCCCACCGTCGAGCAGGCGTGCTTCCTCGTCCGAGCGGGCGTTCCCGAACCGCTCATGGCGACGCTGACCCGCATCGGCACCGTCGAGGGATACGGGGCGAACATCCGCCTCTTGAAGCCCGCGAACCTGCAGCGGCACTTCGTCGAAGATGTCAGCGGGACGGCAATCGACCATCTCGGGGGCGGACTGTTCGAGGCGCACGGCCGCGACGAAGCCGGCTGGGACGAGGAAGCCGGGCACAAGGAGATGTGGTTCGCCGCCCGCGACATCGCGTTCGAGCGATCGTGCGGGGAGCTCGACATCGACGCCATGCTCATCCGGATGGGGTTCGGACCGGGACGGCCGGGGGCCGCCGCCGCCCGCCTGCTCCCGGACGACATCCCGCCCGAGCTCGAGATGATGGTGTCGTTGATGGTCCGGGTCCTCTTCATTGAGATCTCCGCCTTCCACACCTTCGCCTGGGCCGAGGAATGGATGTCCGACACCGAACTGGTGGCCGGCGATGGCGAGGCCGCCCGGCTCGTCTCGTACATCCGGGCCGACGAGGCGCCGCACGTCGGCTACCTGCGAACCGCGCTCTCCGAGATGCGCGATCGCACCTGGGTCGGCCTGGACGGGCACCGGTACGCCGGCTCGGACATGATCGGGCGGATCTGGGATCCGCTGCTGGCCCACAGTCTCGGCCCGGGCCGCGACGAGGGTCGCCGGGCGGCCCTGGGCGAAGTCGAGTTCTGGTGCGCGCGACACGAGAGGGGCGCCGACATCCTGGCCGAGTTCCTCTCGATCGGCGGGACATGAAGTTCGGGATCTTCTACGAGCACCAGCTCCCGCGGCCATGGCAGGAGGACGGCGAATACCGTCTGATGCAGGACGCGCTCGAGCAGGTCGAGCTGGCCGACCGGCTCGGCTTCGACGTCGTCTGGGAGGTCGAGCACCACTTCTTGGAGGAGTACAGCCACTCGTCTGCCCCCGAGGTCTTCCTCGGCGCGTGCAGCCAACGGACCAAGGACATCCGGCTCGGCCACGGCATCATTCAGACCGCGCCCGGCTACAACCATCCCGCCCGCACGGCGGAGCGCGTCGCCACGCTCGACCTCATCTCGGGCGGCCGGGTCGAGTTCGGCTCCGGGGAGTCGGGGTCCGAGGCGGAGCTCGGCGGCTTCCTGGTCGACCCGGCGACCAAACGGGAGGCCTGGCTCGAGGGACTCGAGGTCGCGCTCCGGTGCATGACCGAGACACCGTTCACCGGCGTCGACGGGCGGTTCGTGCAGATGCCACCCCGCAACGTCGTACCCAAGCCGATGCAGCGGCCACACCCACCGCTCTGGGTGGCGTGTTCGCGGCGCGACACCATTCTGCTAGCGGCCGAGAAGGGCATCGGTGCTCTCACCTTCGCCTTCATCGACCCGGAGGAAGCGACCAAGTGGGTGTCGGACTACGAGCGGACCTTGGCGGAGCGCTGCGTTCCCGTCGGGGCCGCGGTCAATCCCAACATTGCGTGCGTCACCCAGATGATGTGCCATCCCGACGAGACGGTGGCACTCGACCGGGGTCTCGAGGGCGGCAATTTCTTCGGTTACTCGCTCGGGCACTACTACGTCTTCGGCGAGCACCGTCCCGGTTCGACCGATGTCTGGACCGAGTACCTCGAGCGTCGCGGCGATCGGGGCTACTCGCCCGAGATCGAGACGGCGCTGCGCCAGGAACGCCTCGGGGCCAAGCTGGCCTCCGGTGACCGCACCGGGCTCCGTGGCGCAACCGGAACCCCGGCGCAGGTGCGCGCGTACCTCGAACGGTTCGAGGAGGCGGGCGTCGACCAGCTCATCTTCGTCCTCCAGGCCGGCAAGAACCGCCACGAGCACATCTGCGAGTCGCTCGAGCTCTTCGGCCGCGAGGTCCTCCCGGCCTTCAAGGATCGAGACGAGGCACGGGTCCGGGCGAAGACCGACCGCCTGGCGCCCGCACTCGACGCCGCCCTGGGACGGAAGTCCCAGGAGCCGCCGCCACCCGCGCTGCCTCCGGACTATTCGTTCCCGGCCATGCCCCGGCGCTGGGCCGACGAGACCGGAAGCGAGGAGATGCGCGCCTGGCTGGAGAGCTTCGCCGAGGCGCGCGCCAAGGGCATCCGCGACGAGGGCCTCGGGATCCTCGGGGGCTGACCGCCGCGCCTCGGCCGCCGCGGCCCGGCTTGGCGGCGTCCGACGAACCATGATGGGCGGCGTGAGCGCCGACCCCGCGGCCCAACCGCGGCAATGACGGCATCGCCGACGGAGCGGTGGCGGGTGCTCGTCACCGGCGCGACGGGGAGGGTCGGCTTCCCCCTCGCCCGACGCCTGGCCGAGCAGCACGACGTTTTCGGTCTGGCGCGCTGCCGGGGCAAGGGTGACCGCACGCGCCTGGTCGATGCCGGTATCACACCGGTCGTCGGCGACGTCGCCGCGCTGGACCTTGAGCGGCTGCCCGGGGGGTTGACCCACGTGTTCCACGCGGCCGCCCGGTTCGGACGGGAGGCGGACCCGCAGTGGCCGCAGATCTTCGAGACGAATGCCCAGGCCTCCGGACGACTCGTCGCCGCCTGCACGGGTGCCGCGTTCGTGTACTGCTCGAGCGGGTCGGCCTACGCCTATCAGGGCCGACGCCCGCTCACGGAGAGCGACCCGCCGGGCGTGCACCTCGGCCTGTACAGCCTCTCGAAGATCGCGGGGGAGGAGGTGGTGAAGTTCGCAGCCGGACACTGCGGCAATCCACTGACCATCATCCGGATCTTCTCGACGTACGGTCCCGAGGGTGGTGCGCCGGTGAGCCGCCTCCGTCAGATCCTCGGTGGCGAGGAGGTCGTCCTGCATCCCGACGCGCCGAACAACTACAACCCGATCTTCGAAGATGACTACGTGCGGCTGGCGATCCGTGCCCTGGAGGTGGCGGCCCCGGATCCGGTGGTGGTCAACTTCGCCGGGAGCGAGACCGTGAGCGCCGAGGACTACTGCGAGTACCTGGGTGAACTGGTGCACAAACCCGTGCGGATCCGCTACGACCCGGACGCCCCGTGGCCCCTGTGGCCCGACGTGACCCGGATGCATGCCGTGCTCGGCCGGACCGAAGTGCCCTGGCGAGAAGGGATGCGCCGCGTGGCCGAGGCCGCCGGCTGATTCCGCCCGGTCATCTGTCGGCGCCCGCCCGCCGGCTTGATACCCTATAGGGGTACCAGGTATAGATGGGAGGACGCCGATGCGGCCCGGCTACATCGACAACAAAGAGGCGGTCCAGAAGCGCCTGCGCAAGGTAGAAGGCCAGGTCAGGGGCCTACAGCGCATGGTGGACGAGGACCGGTACTGCATCGAGATTCTCGAGCAGGTCTCCGCCGCCACGAAGGCGCTCCAAGTCGTGGCGCTCGAGCTGCTCGATGACCATCTGGCCCACTGCGTGTCCGATGCCGTGCGCACGGGCGGGAACGAGGCCACCGAGAAGCTGAACGAGGCCTCGGCCGCCATCAGCCGGCTCGTGCGCTCCTGAAAGAGATGCTCGCGACCGCCGCCCTCACGGTGGACGTCGGGCGCTCGCTGCGGGAGGGCTTCTTCATGTTCTGGGAGACGCTCTGGCCCCTCGTGCTCGGATTCGGTCTCGCCGGGGCCGTCCAGTCGTTCGTCAGCCGTGACGCCATGCGACGCCAGCTGGGCGATCACCGGGCGCCGGCTGTCGCGCGGGCCTCGGGATACGGCATGGTCTCCTCGTCGTGCTCCTATGCCGCGGCCGCCATGGCGAAGTCGCTCTTCGTGAAGGGAGCGGACTACGTCTCAGCCATGGTCTTCATGTTCGCGTCGACCAACCTCGTGATCGAGCTCGGGATCGTGCTCGTCGTGCTGATGGGCTGGCAATTCGCGGTCAGCGAGTTCGTCGGCGGGATCATCATGATCGTCCTGCTGGCCACGCTCGGTGCGCTCTGGCTGCGCGGTCGCCTCGTGGTGCAGGCACGGGAGCGACTCCGGGCTGCCGAGTCCGGGCCCGATCACGAACACGGGGAGATCCAGCTCGCACAGACCGAGAACCGGCCCTGGTCGATCCGGTTGCGATCGATGGCCGGATGGGCCGACAGCGCGACCTACACCATGTCCGATCTGACCATGGTCCGGCGTGAACTGGTCATCGGCTACGTGGTGGCCGGGTTCCTCGCGGTGCTGGTGCCGACGTCGGTCTGGCAGGCCGTCTTCGTCACGGGACACGGATTCTGGACGAGCCTCGAGAACGCGGTGGTGGGTCCCTTCATCGCGATCATCAGCTTCGTCTGCTCCATCGGCAACGTGCCGCTGGCGGCGTCGTTGTGGAAGGGAGGGATCTCGTTCGGCGGCGTCATCGCCTTCATCTTCGCCGATCTGATCGCGTTCCCGCTCCTCATGATCTACCGCCGCTACTACGGCACACGGCTCATGCTCCGCATGTTGGCGGTGTTCTGGATCCTGATGTCGACTGCGGGCCTCATCACAGAACTGACCTTCAGTGCGGCCGGGCTGGTCCCGACCGCACGACCGGTCACTGTGGCGCCCGCGCACTTCTCGTGGAACTACACCACATACCTCAATATCCTCTTCCTGGGGGTGTTCGGCCTCCTGTACTGGATCTACAAGAACCGCGACCGGTTTGGCGCCGGGGACGGATACGCGCGCGGACCCGGTGTGCGGCATGCAGGTCGAGACTGCGCACGCCCCGGCCTCGCTGGAGGAGGCCGGCGAACGGATCCACTTCTGCTCCGACCGCTGTGCGGAGCATTACGCGCGGGGCCTCGTCCACAATCACCCGACGACACGGAAAGGCACTGTCAGTGAACCAGCAACGCATCATTGAGCAACTCGACACCATGGTGGCCTCAGGCCGCATTCTCGAGGATGAGGCGGTCCGCCTGCGTGCCTGCCAGGGGACTGACGAATTCGACGCCATTCTGGTGGGCATCAGGGCCCGCCACGCCCAGGTCCACACCGACGCCGCGGTCGCCGGCGGCACGATGGATCAAGAAGGGGCTGCGAGATACCTCGAACGCGTGCGAGGCGGCGAGCACTCGCGCGAATTGCGCACGCACATCAAGGGACAGAACGCGCCGAACTGATCGCCCGCTGCTACAGGAACCCTCGTTCCCGTTCGATGGCCCACCACCGTCCGTGGAGCCCACCGGCCGAACACGAACGTCCGGCGTCGCGTTCCCGGGGACAGCGGCGTCGGCGCCGGCTCGCTACAGTCCCATCCCTATGCCCGACTACGACGCGATCGTCATTGGCGCGGGTCACAACGGTCTCACGGCCGCCGCGGTCATGGCCCGCGGCGGCATGCGGGTCCTCTGCCTGGAGAAGAACCACTTCATCGGAGGGATGGCCTCGACGACCGAGCTCATCCGCGGCTACCGCTTCGAGCTGGCGGGCTCCATCCAATTCCCGGTCCCGAACGAGATCTACGAGGACCTGGATCTTGCGTCCTGCCCGATCTACGAGCCGGAGGTCCAGTCGGCGAGTGTCGGCGACCGTGACCAGCCCCCGATCTTCCTCTACTCGGATCCGGAGCGGCTGCTCGCGCACCTCGGTGAGACCCTTGGCATCGAGGCCGTCCTGGGCATGGCTGAGGTCGCTGCATGGGCGGAAGCACCGGCACGGGCCATCGGCCGCTTCGACGTGCGCAAACCCCCGCGGACACTGGACGAGATGTGGGACTCGGCGACCAACGAGGCGGAGCGTGAGGCGATCCGCACCGCCATGTTCGGAAGCGTGATGGACGTCGTCGATCGCCATCTGCCCGACAAGGCCAAGCACGCACCAGTGCGCAGCATGCTGAGTTTCCTGGCGGTCAATTCCACCTTCCGGGGTCCCGCTTCACCGGGCAGTGCCCTCTGCCTCGCGTTCGCGTTGGCGTCGCCCGGGAACGCGACCATGTCGAAGGTGCGCGGCGGTCTGGGCACCATCGCCGACCACCTGTGCCGCCTGTTCGAGCAGCACGGTGGCGAGCTGCGCCGGCACGCCAAGGTGGCGCGCATCGTGGTCGACGGCGGAGCCGTCAAGGGCGTCGACCTCGGCGAGGGCGAGATCGCGACCGCTCCCATCGTGGTCTCCAACCTCGACCCCACCACGACGTTCACCCAGCTGATGGACGCCGACGCGCTCCCCGAGGCCTTTGCCCGGCGGGTCGCCGCCATCGACCACAGGGCGGCCTACTTCCAGGCCCATTTCGCCCTGCGAGGGTTGCCCGAATACCGAGAGCCCTACGAGGCCCTCAATGGCTCGACCTTCGGGCGCAACGTGACCTTTTTCGGCACGGCCGAACAGATGCAACGGGACTTCGAAGGGTGTGTCCGCGGCCAGGTCCCCGAGGCCCCGAGCTTCAACCTGCAGATCCCCTCGCTCGATGACCCGAGCCTGGCCCCCGAGGGCATGCACGCGGCGAGCAGCTTCGCGTTCTACCTGCCGATCGGTGCCGATCGCGCGTCGCAGGGCCGGCTGCGCGACGAGATGGCGCAGCGGATCGTGGACAAGATCTCCTCGGTGGCGCCGAACTTCCCCGACCTGATCGAGCGGCAGCTGAACTACCCGGCCTACACCTACGAGCTGATGTTCGGATGCACCGGAGGGGACTTCTGCCATGGCCTCTTGCAGCCGGAGTTCATGGGCCCCTTCCGTCCCGGCCCGAGGGGGTGGCCCGACAACCCGGTCCCCGTCGAGGGTCTGTACCTGTGCGGTGCGGGATGCCACGGTGGTCCCGGGGTCACCTTCATCCCGGGGTACAACTGCGGCTACGCCGTGTTGGAGACCGGATCGAGGGCGCGGTTGTAGCGCAGCTGGCGCTCCATGAACGCGAGGAACATCGCAATGGAGAAGGCGAGGCTGGTGAAGAGGCTCATGACGAAGAAGATCCAGGCCCACCTCAGGCCACGACGCCCTCCCTCGACGATGGTCCACAGGGGCATCAGGACCACGTTGACGATGATGTAGTCCTGGGCGGCCGAGTCCGCGGCCCAGTTCGTGAACAGCATCTTGGTGTAGTCCACGTAGCTGGCCCGATGTCCGTACAGGTTGGTGTAGCGGACGTTGAAGTACCAACCGAGCCCGAGCGAGCACAACCCGACGACGTAGTAGGTCCCCTCGAGCAGCGTGACCCTGCCGGCGTTCCCACCCCCGTCAAAGAGTCGCCGGTTGGCGGCGAACGAGACCGCGATCGCCGCGAGGCCGAGAATTGCTGAGATCACCATCGTCGTGTACACGGTTCTCCTCGTTTCGTCCGCCGTGGCTGTGCGCCAACGATATGGTCCGCCGCCCCGGCGGGCCGGGACGATCAGAGGAGCTCGAGAACCCGCTCGGGTGGGCGGCCGATTACCGCCCGGTTTCCGACCACGAAGATGGGCCGTTCCAACAGGATCGGGTGCTGGGTGATGGCCACGAGGAGCTCTTCGCCGGCACGACCCTCGAGCGCAAGCTCCGCATAGACCGGCTCCCCCGTGCGCATCATCAGACGGGGGTCGTGGATGCCCAGGAGCGTCATGAGGCGCTCGAGGTCGGCGCGCGTCGGGGGATCGTCGAGGTAGCGGACGACCTCCGCCCCGATGTGGTGCTCGTCCAACAGCGCGAGCGCGGAGCGGCACTTCGAGCACGCCGGGTTGAAGAAGATCTGCGAGTGTGCGGTCACGGGGCTCCCGGGGGCATGGCAGCCAGCGCCTGTGCCCAGCTGTAGGTGTAGGACCGGACCGGGGTGTTCGCGACGGCCAGCGTGATCGCCATGGAGGTCCCCCCGCGGTCGCCCCGGTGGGTGTCTCGCGTCGTGTTGACCGCGGCGCCCATCGCCAGGTTGGCACCGGAGCCGAAGTTGTCGAGGATGCCCTTGCGGTGACCCCAGCACCCCGGCGCGCCGCGATGGGGGCAATCGAGATTGCCGCTGTCGAACCCGTCGTTGTACATCCAGCCGTACAGCGCATCGAGCGCGTTGGAAGACCCGCCGGCCCACTCGGCGTCGGAGAGCACGTACGCCTGTCCGGGGTCCGGTGGGTCGTTGGCGTCGTCTGCGCCCCGCTGGGCGTTCCGATTGAGTCCGGGCGAGAGCCCGCCGAAGGGTGGGAGGCCGCGGTCCACCCGCTCGAGGTTGACCGCCACAAAGAGCTGCTCCGGCACGGTCAGCAACGCGAAGCCGGACGGCAAGACCATGGGCCGGACCCCTTCCAGCGCGTGCGCGTGGTCGATCGCCGCCAGGACGGTACCGGTGCACGCAGGGGAGACGTCGATCCCGCTCGCCGCGCAGGCACGCGTGTAGTCGGGCACCGGCGCCACGTTGCGATCGGGATCGGGGATGCCGGTCCCGGAGTCGGACCGTGGAACCGAAGGCAGTGGTGTCAGCGCCCCGGCGGACATCGCCGCCCGGGCTTCGGCCCAGGTGTAGGCGTAGGTCTGCTCCGCGCCGCCGGGGTCAGGTCTGGAGGAGCCGACCGCGAAAATGGCCGCGAGGGAGGATCCACCCCGGTCTCCGGACGACGTGTCACCGCTCGCGTTGAACCCGGCTCCCATCACGAGGTGGTGTGAGCCGAGTCGGCCGAGGACTGTCTGACGGTCGGCCCAGCATCCCGAGAACTGGGTGTGCGAACAGCCGGAAACACCGCTGTTCTGGCCGTCTTCGTACATCCACTGGTAGTCCGCATCGAGCCCGTTGTCGACGGCACCGATCCATTCCGTCACGGTCCCGCCGTACGCGTCCCCGGGTCGTCGCGGCAACTGCGCCGAGTCGGCACCGATCTGGGCCTTGCCATCGAGGGCCGCGACCAGACCGGTGAAGGGGGGCAGGCCCCGGTCGACGCGCTCGCGGTCGACGGCGACGAAGAGCTGCTCGGGGATCGTCAAACGCGGGAAGTCGGACGGCAGCACCATGGGCGGCAGAGCCTCGCGCGCCCGAGCGGCGTCGATCGCCTCCAGAGTGAGGCGCAGGCACGTGCTGGTCGTGTCGGCCCCTACGGGGGCGCACATCGCCGGGTAATCCGGTGCGGGCGGCTCAGAGTTGGAGGGCTCGCCCAGTGCGCCGTTCTGGTGCCCGCCGGTCGAGCAGCCGGCCAGGAGGAGCACCAGCGCCACGATGACGGCCGACCATCCCGGCCACCGGCGCGCGACGAGTGGCGTCGGATCGTCAGGTCCCCGCATCAAGTGGCCCAACGTAGCGAGGTGCACGCTGGTGGCTTGGTCGCAACCACCGTTCGCACATCACCCGCCGCCACGCAGCGGTCTGCCTGCGCTTCAGGTGGGCCACCTCGAACCGCGCGCCGGTCCCGGTGAGGAGGCCCCGATCGGCTCGCGGCTCAGCTCAGCGACCGCCCGGCGACCGGGGCACCACGATCGGTTCGGCCGTAGTGTCTGGGCGATGATCACGGGAGTGCACACTCTGGTTCATGCCGACGACGCCGTGGCGGCGAGGCAGTTCTTCCGGGACGTCCTTGGCTGGCCGAGCGTCGACGCCCACGATGGCTGGCTCATCTTCGGCACGGGACCCTCGGAGTTGGGCGTGCACCCGACGGACGCCGGTGGTGTGCACCACGAGATATCCCTCGTGTGCGACGACATCGGTGAGACGGTGGCGGAGCTCAGCGCCAAGGGCGCCCGGTTCGCGGGCGGCGTCGAAGAACGCGGCTTCGGGCGCAGTGCCGTGCTGGAGATCCCGGGCGGCGGCCAGATGGTGCTCTACGAGCCCAGGCATCCGACGGCCTTCGACCTCTGAGGGTCGCCGTGCCCCCAGCGGGAGCTCCGGTCACCCGTCGCTGTCGGGCGCCCGGGCCGCTTGGGACAGCTGGGACGGCTTGGGGGTCCCCGTCAGGGTCGTCTTGGGGTTGACCGGCAGGATCAGGGGTGGTCGCGGGCTCTGGTTGAAGTTGAAGTCGTTGGCGAGGTTGCCCAGGATCTTTTCGTCCTCGCGCACGCTGGGCCGCGGGTCGGGTCGCCCGTCGGTGGCGGGGTTCAGCCGCTGGCCTCCGAGGAAGTCGTCCTCGATGAATTTGTCGTAGGCGTCGAAGCTCAGCGTCTGGTGGTCGATGTAGCCCCGCTTGGCGTAGGGGCTGATCACGATGCCGGGCACGCGCAGCCCGTACCCGTTCTGATCGACGGTCGGCGGCACGACGTGGTCGTAGAAGCCGCCCCAGTCGTCCCACGCCAGGAAGATCGCCGTCGAGTCCCAGTCCGGGCTGCGCATGATCGCGTTGATCACGCTGGTGACGTAGCTCTGCCCGAAGCTCACCGGTGCCGGTGGGTGCTCGCTCACCGCGCCCGACGGAGTAACCCACGATACGGCTGGGAGGGTCCCCTTCTTGGCTGCGCGGTAGAAGTTGGTGACGTCCTGGATGTTGCCGAGCTGGTGGTCGGCCTGCACGGTGTCGAACCAGGGGAGCGGGTTCCAGATCCCGGGTGTGCTCGCGTTCTGGTTGACGGGCCCGCAGGTCTCGGCCGCCGGGTTCTCGCAGTCGGGCTCCGTCCCGCTCACGACGTAGTAGTCCCAGCTCACCTTGTGCTTGTGGAGGAGGTACGTCAGGTCGGTCCAGGCGTAGTCGGGCTGGTTGGCCCGGTTCGCATTGGCGGCCTTGTTGGGGTGCTTCGGGTTGCCGCCGCCGGTCTTCGGCCCGGCCTCACCGCCGTAGACGGCCGGAGCGTTCTGCGGCCTCTCGACCGGCTTGGTCTGCAAGGCGTTCACACAGCTCGATGGGTTGCCCGCCTGCGTGCAGTAGGCGGACCACTCCGACACCAGGAAGAGATGAGAGGGCAGGCTCCACGAGGCATTCGGCTCGAACATGTGGTCCTGCAGCACGAAGTCATTGGCGTACGTCCAGTAATTGGGGATGTCGCTCTGCGTGTGGTAGCCCATCACGTCGGCCTGGGCCGAGTTGGTGCAGGCCGGGTCGGTGGGATTCAGGCACCCCTTCCGTCCCGACTGCGCCTGGGCGATGAAGCCGTCCATCTTGCCGCCGTTGATGTCGGCCGTCGCGTTCGGTGCCGAGTGGGGCCCCCCGCCGTTGACGTCCGCGTGGTCGACGTAGGGCGCCTGGCACTGACCCGTTTGGGGGTTGTTGACACAGACCGTCGGGACGCCGTTCGTCATCGGAATCCCGTCGGCACCCGGGAACGTGCCGAAATACGAGTCGAAGGAGCGGTTCTCCTGCTGAATGACCACGATGTGCTTGATCTTGTGGATCCCCGGGTTCACGATGTAGTGGCCGGTGGGACCGCCGGTGACGCGCTCTGCCGAGGGGGTGGAGGCCGCGCTGCTGCACGACGCAGCGACGACGGCCAGTGCAGCCGAACAAAGACCGAGTGGCCAGTGCCGGACGCGCATGCGGTTCAGTCTCTCCTGCCCTTGTTGTCGAAGTGTGAGGAGCGTGCCAGCAGCTCTGTCGATCGCCTTTTCATGAGGCGCGTTCCCTCGGCCGTCCCATCTGCCGAACCGTCGGATTCATCCAGCCGGTTTCATCGCGACGCCGATGGTGAACCAGGACCACGGCTTGGGCCCGCGCACATAAAGCTGCTCACTTCGCCGCATCACGAATCCGGCGCGCTCGACGAGCGCCGGCGAGTCCCGCGTGAGGTGACACCCGTCGGCGAGCCTGCGCTGGAAGGGATCGATGCGGCGCTGCCACTTGGCGACACCCGGGTCGGGGGACAGGCCGTGTTCCAGAAAGTGGACGGACCCGCCCGGCCGGAGCACCCGACGCACTTCGTGCAGCGCCCGCGCGGGGTCAGAAACGGTGCACAGGGTGAACGTGAAGAGTGCCGCGTCGCACGAGCTGTCGTCGAGAGGGATCTCCTGGCCGTCGAGACCCACGTGCTCGACGCGCACCGAGCTCTCACGGATACGGCGCTCGGCCAACCGTCGGGCCGTGGCCGACGGCTCGACGGCGAACACGACATCGACGTCGGGCGGATAGTGCGGGACGTTGAGCCCCGATCCGAAGCCGACTTCGACCACCCGGCCCGACAGCCCGTCAACGGTCTGGGATCGCCAGCGGTCCATTCCGGCGGCACCGCACATCCACTCGACCATGCGGGGAACGACCTGCTCCCGGTACACGCCCACGAGCCCGGACGCTACCGCCCGCCCGCCACCGTTGGGGAAGAATCGCGGCATGGATGTTCACGGGAGTGCGTTGGTGACGGGTGCGAGCCGGGGAATCGGGCGTGCGATCGCCCTCGAGCTGGCCGATCGAGGTTTTGACACGGTGGCCACCATGCGCGATCCCGGCGCCGGAGCGACCCTGACGTCAGAGGCCCGGGGGCGATTGCGTGTCGGCCGGCTCGACGTCACAGATCCCTCGTCCTTCGACCTGCCGCAGGATCTACGCGTCCTGGTCAACAACGCCGGCATCGACACGGACTACCTCCCGGTCGAATTCGCCGATGTCGACGACTGGCGCCGGATGTTCGAGACCAACGTCTTCGGTGTCGTCGCTCTCACGGCGGCGGCCATCCCCACTCTGCGGGCCAATCAACCCTCGGTCGTGTGCACCATCACGTCGTCGTCGATCATCGCCGCCGTACCGTTCTACTCGGCCTACCGCGCCTCCAAGGCGGCCGTCTCCGCCTTCGATGACAGCCTGCGGGTGGAGGTCGCACCCTTCGGCATCCGGGTCGTCGAGATCCTGCCTGGTCCGGTCGATACCGACATGTTCCGCCTCAGCGCCGGCGAGCAGGGCGCCGATCGGTTCGCCGACTACCGTGCCTTGGGCGGTGTGGCGGCCTCCTTGCGCCAGGAATACGCCGACCCTCGCGTCGTCGGGCCGAGGCAGGCGGCATCGGCCGTCGTCGATGCGATCCTCGATGTCTCCGGCCCGATGCGCTACGGGTGCGATCCGGTTTCGCTCGAGCTGCTCGAACTGTGGCGACAGAGCGACGACGAAACCGTCTTCACCATGACCGGCCAGTCCCTCCTCGATGCCGTGCAGCGGCTGCCCGAGGCCCGGTCCGGGAGCGGCGGGACCGGCTGACGCCCCGACTCGGTCAGGTCATGCCGGTGATGCGCCGTCCCCGGGTGCCTCGGCCAGGAGCTCCTCCTTGGCGGCGAGCTCTTCGCGCCGTTGTTCAGGAGTGATCTGGGGGTAGCGGGGATCGAGCTCTATCAGGGCCTGACCGAGAATGGCGCCCACGCAGATGCGGGCGAACCACTTGTGGTCCGCCGGGACGACGTACCACGGCGACCATTCCGTACTCGTGTTGGACAGCATGTCCGAGAAGGCGTGCTGGTAGTCATCCCAGTACCGGCGTTCCCGGATGTCGCTCGCCGAGAATTTCCAGTTGTGGTCCGGCAGCTCGAGCCGCCGCAGGAAGCGCCGCCGCTGTTCTTCCCTCGAGACGTTGAGGAACACTTTCACGATCCGTATCCCGTTGTCCGTCAGGTAGTGCTCCCAGTCGTTCATCTCGACGAAACGGCGCTTCCAGATGTCGGGTCCTACGGCCTCGGGCTGCAGGTGCTGGCGCTCCAGGAGTTCGGGATGCACCCGCACCACGAGCACCTCTTCGTAGTGCGACCGGTTGAAAATGCCGATCTCGCCACGGGCGGGGAGCCGCCGCGCGTAGCGCCAGAGGTAGTCGTGGTCGAGCTCCTCGTCGGACGGCACTTTGAAGCTGCTGACGTGCACCCCCTGGGGATTGACCCCGCTCATCACGTGTCGGATCGTGCCGTCCTTTCCGGCGGCGTCGAGCGCCTGTAGGCACAGGAGCACGCCGTGCGCGTCCTCGGCGGCCAGGCGATCCTGGTACGCCGCCAGGAGGTGGACGCTCTCGGCCAGCAGGTCTGCACCCTCCTTCTTCTCGACGAAGTTTGCGGTGGAGGCCGGGTCGAAGTCCGCCGACAGCGTGACCTTGGAACCGGGCTTCACCTGCAGGGTGCGCACCAGCTCGCCGATCCACGCTGCCTCTTTGGGGCTCATGTGGCTGCGCCTCCTCGCGGCAGGGATCTCGAGGGCCCTCCGCCCGGGCCGAACGTACCCGGTTCGACCCCCGCGACGCGGCCACGATCGGCCGTACCAGGCGTTCGACCCGAGGAGGCAGGCTCTCTGGGGCGCCGTGTGGAGCAAAGGGAGAACGGCGGCACGCTACGTTCGACCGCGACAGAAAGGTGGTCGTGCAGCTCGCCGTCGTCGTCGCCGTCTTCCCGATCATCTTCTTAGGCGAACTCCCGGACAAGACCATGTTCGCCTCTCTCGTGATGTCCACCCGTGGCCGGCCGGCCATCGTGTGGCTGGGGGCCGCCGCCGCCTTCGCCGTTCACGTGGTCATCGCCACGACGATCGGCGTCGCTCTGTTCCACCTTCTGCCGCCGCGGGTTCTCCAGGCTCTCGTTGCGGCGATGTTTCTCGCCGGTGCCCTCCTCGCGCTGCGTGAGGCGGCCAAAGATCGTCGGGACCAGGAGCTGGTGGAGAAGGAGGTGGCGTCGCACCGCCGCATCGCGCTCACGGCCTTCCTGGTCATCTTCCTCGCCGAGTGGGGCGACCTCACGCAGATCCTGACGGCCAACCTGGCCGCCCACTACCACGACGCCCTGTCGGTGGGTGTCGGTGCCCTGCTCGCTCTGTGGGTGGTGGCGGGACTCGCCGTGGTCGGCGGACAGAGCCTGCTGCGCGTGGTCAACATCTCCACCGTGCGGATCGCCACCGCCGTCGTGCTGACCGGGCTGGCGGGTTGGGCCGCGTGGGAGGCGGCCCGCTGAGCGCCGGGTGGTGCGTGTCCGACGGCTCCGTGCGGGGGATCCTGGTGTGGACACGGCGCGTGGCCTAAGAAAGGGGGTCATGGAGGCGAGGTGTCGACGCGGGTTGACGGCGACCGCTCTCATGGCAGCCGCTCTGCTGGTGGTGGTGGCCGGCGCCGCCGCCGGGCCGCTCGGCGCCGCCGCCGCGGTGACCGCGAACGGCCAGCCGGCCTTCACCACGTCCCAGGCGCCGGGCGGTGCCGCGACGGCGGGGAAGAGGGTGATCGCCCTCACCTTCGACGACGGTCCCGGACCCTTCACCCCTGCCGTGCTCTCGGCGCTCGCGCAGTCCCGGGTGCCGGCCACCTTCTTCGAGATCGGCGACGAGGTCGCTCGCAATCCGCAGATCGCACGGATGGTGGTGGCAGCGGGGTACCCCGTCGAGGACCACACCTGGAGCCACCCTGACTTGACGACGATCCCCGTCCCGGCGGTGGCATCCCAGATCGACATGACGCAGGCCGAGGTCCGGGACGTGACCGGCACCACGCCGGAGTGTGTGCGGCCTCCCTACGACGCCTGGAACGGCGCCGTCCTCAACCAGGTCGCGTCCCGAGGTCTGACGACCATGAGCTACTCGGTCGACCCCAAGGACTGGACGCTCCCCGGCGTCCAGATGATCGTCGACCGGGTGGTCGGCGCCGCGTTCCCCGGAGCCGTGGTCGACCTGCACGATGCCGGCGGCGACCGCTCCCAGACCGTGGCCGCGCTGCCGCAGATCATCTCCCGGCTCAGGGCCATGGGTTACTCGTTCGTGTCCATCTGCGGACAAGCGCCAGGCTCCGGACCCCAGGTGACCGCGACCTATGCGTTCGGCAACGCCCCTGCTCCGGGTCCCGCGGTGACGTCCAACCTGCCGCTCGTGGGCGCAGCGACGGCCGGGTCGGGTGGCTACTGGGAGGTGGCGAGCGACGGCGGGATCTTCTCCTTCGGCGACGCGGCCTTTCACGGGTCCATGGGCGGCACGCCACTCAACGCGCCCATCGTGGGTATGGCCGCCACGCCGAGTGGCGCGGGCTACTGGGAGGTGGCGAGCGACGGCGGGATCTTCTCCTTCGGCGACGCGGCCTTTCACGGGTCCATGGGCGGCACGCCACTCAACGCGCCCATCGTGGGCATGGCCGCCACGCCGAGTGGCGCGGGCTACTGGGAGGTGGCGAGCGACGGCGGGATCTTCTCCTTCGGCGACGCGGCCTTCCACGGGTCCATGGGCGGCACGCCACTCAACGCGCCCATCGTGGGCATGGCCGCCACGCCGAGTGGCGCGGGCTACCGGGAGGTGGCGAGCGACGGCGGGATCTTCTCCTTCGGCGACGCGGCCTTCCACGGGTCCATGGGCGGCACGCCGCTCAACGCGCCCATCGTGGGCATGGCCGCCACGCCGAGTGGCGCGGGCTATTGGGAGCTGGCCGCCGACGGCGGCCTGTTCAGCTTCGATGCGGCGTTCTACGGCTCCCGCGGGGGTCAGGGCACGGACCATTTCTTCGCCATGGTCCCGACTCCGGACGGAGGGGGCTACCTCTTGACAGGCCAGCATCCCGCGGGGCCGTGAGCCCCGGGAGGCAAGCCCACCGCTGCGTTACGTCGTGGGCAGGGTGAAGCGGTAACCGATACCGCGGATGGTGGTGATCCAGCGCGGGTTCTCCGGGTCGGTCTCGATCTTGAGGCGGACGCGGCGTATGTGCTCGGTGACCGTCGACCGGCCTTGCCACCGGCCGTTGGAACCCCAGACTCTTTCGAGCAGGTCCTCGCGGGAGAAGACCTTTCCCGGCGCCGCGGCAAGGAAGGCGAGCAGGTCGAACTCCTTGCGGGTCATCGCCACCTCGGTGTCGCCGACCTTGACCGTACGGGTGCCCTGGTCGATCACGAGTTCGCCGTGGTCGAGGGTCGTCGTCGGGGCGGCGCTGCCGCGGCGCAGGACCGCTCGCACCCGTGCTTCGAGCTCGGCGAAGGAGAACGGCTTGGCGATGACATCGTCGGCACCAAGGTTCAGCATGCTGATCCTGTCCCGTTCGGAGGCTCGACCGGAGCACACGATGACCGGCACCGTGCTGCGGCGCCGAATCTTGGAGAGGACCTCGGAGGTCTCGCCGGACTGGTCGAAGTCGAGGATGACCAGATCAGCCGGGTGATTGAAGACGACGTCGAGCGAGGAGGAGACGCTGGCTTCCTCGGCGACGTGGTAGCCCGACCGCTTCAAATAGTGCTGGAGCGCCCTGCGGCAATTGTGATCGTCCTCGGCCAGCAGGATGGTCCTGTTGGCGACGTCGTCGGCGGCGGGCGTGAACACGACCGTGGGGTTGGAGTTCGCGGCATCGAAGGCGTCGTGATAGTGCTCCGGCCGAGTTGAGACATCCAAGGGCAGGGTCACGCGGTACCACCTTCCGTGGTGCGGGAACGGCCCGGATCGAGTCGCATGGCGTTGCGAGAGGGGCGACCCGGATCAGCGGTTGCAGCGGCCACCGGGAGCACCGACCCGGCATGGCCGCGGGGCTGACCGGCTCCGCGACGGGGCCGAGAGCGCACCGGCATGGAGCCGAATGTCATCGCGACAACCCCCTCGTCATTCCGCACGCCTCTGCGCTGCGGCACCCCGGTCGTCCCAGAAGTTCGAGAGCGCAGGGTGTGGTCGTTGTCAATGTCGGCGCGAGGTCGGGTCGACTCCATAGGACTTTCGGACCAAAATTCCGCGGACGTGGTGCGAGGGGCAGCGGCACGGACCCAGGTGAGTGGTGATGCCTACCCCTCGGGCAGACTGAACCGGTAACCGACACCGCGGATGGTCGTGATCCAGCGCGGCGAGTCCGGGTCGGCCTCGATCTTGAGGCGTACCCGGCGGACGTGCTCCGTCACGGTGGAGCGTCCCTGCCATTCCTCGGTGGAGCCCCAGACCCGCTCGAGCAGGTCCTCGCGCGAGAAGACCTGGCCCGGAGACGCTGCCAGGAAGGCCAGGAGGTCGAATTCCTTGCGGGTCATGGGGACGACCACGTCTTGCACGGTCACCGTCCGGGTGTCGCGGTCGACGACCAGATCGCCGTGGTGGATGCAGGTCGCCACAGGCTCACTGCTGCCCCGCCGGAGCACGGCTCGGACCCGGGCCTCGAGCTCGGCGAAGGAGAACGGCTTGACGACGAAGTCGTCTGCTCCCAGGTTGAGCGTCCGAATCCGGTCGTCCTCTGAGTCACGGCCCGAGCACACGATCACCGGAACGGCACTGTGGCGGCGCACTTTGGCCAGGACATCGGTGCCGTCGAAGCCTGGGAGACCGAGGTCGAGGAGCACCAGGCTGGCCGAGTGCTGAAAAACGGCGCGGAGTGCCGAGGGCCCGTCGGGAGCCTCGATCACGCGGTACCCGCTCCGTTCGAAGTACTGGTGGAGCGCGCTGCGACAGCTGTGGTCGTCCTCGGCGACGACGATGGTCTTCTGGGCGCGGCCCTCGGGCCCGGACGTCGACGAGCCCCAATCGGGCACCGCGGCCGTCCCCGGCTCGCGGCGATGTGCCGAGGCGCGGCGTGCCACGTCCACCGGTGGATTCATGGCCCGCTCGTTTCCCGCCGGGTCTTCCAGCACCGTGGTCCCACGGTTGTCAGACGCATGCTCGGAATGTCGGCCCGGCCCAACCCAACCTTGAGGGAATGACGCCGTCGGCCGCCCGGCGTCACCCGAAAGTGCGGCTCCGCTGGGTCGTTATCCCGACGGTGAGGAGAAGGTCATACGACCGAAACGGCACCGTTCCCGTCCGCGGACCGCTTCGGATGGCCCGCGTCCGCGTGGACCTGCGGCCGAGAACGCGCCCGGCAGGCCCGGCGACACCGCCCCGGTCTTGCCCGGCACCCCGGCAACGGGGATGGCGTAAACGCGAGGGTGACGCCGCGCGCGTCGACTGTAACGAAATGTTGCTCGTTGGTTGCTTGACGTCTGCAACCGGGCGGCAACGATTACGCCACCGACCTGCAAGTACGCCCCTTATTAATGGGTCGGGTACTCCTGAAGACGCGAAATCCGCACGGTCAGATGCAGTGACCTCAGGGGGGATGGCATCCGTCGGATGATGCCAGTGAGGGAGGGGGGACACGTGGGATCGACGTCGAGTCAGCTTTCCACCGCGCAGGAGACAGTCGAGCGGGGCATCGAGGGCCTCTGGTCCGATTTCAAGCGGACCGGTGACCAGACGCTGCGCAATCAACTGATCATCTACTACTCACCGTTCGTCAAGTACGTTGCCAGCCGCGTGTTGGCCGGGCTCCCAAGGCACTTCGACGAGGAGGATCTTGTGAGCTACGGCATCATCGGGCTCATCGACGCGATCGAGCGCTTCGAGCCAGAGCGCAACCTACGTTTCGAGACGTACGCCATCCCGCGCATCAAGGGGGCGATCATCGACGAGCTGCGGTCGATCGACTGGGTCCCGAGGTCGGTGCGCACGAAGGCCCGTGCCGTCGAGCAGGCGTTCACGCACCTCGAGGCCACGTTGCACCGGACTCCGAATGAGACCGAGGTCGCGGCTGAGCTCGAGATGACCGTCGGTGAATTTCACAAGGCGATGCGCAAGATCTCCACGGTCGGCATGATGGCGCTCGACGAGGTGTTGCGCGGCGGGGATCGCTCGGAACGCTCCACGCTCGGCGAGACGCTGCCGGACGGGTCGTCAGGCCCGGTGGACACCTTCGAGGCCAAGGAGTCCAAGGAGGCATTGCTCCGGGCGGTCGACGGCATGCCCGACCGGGAGAGGACCGTCTTGACGATGTACTACTACGACGGCCTCACGCTCACGGAGATCGGTGACGTCCTCGGTGTCACGGAGAGCAGGGTGTGCCAGATCCACACCAAGGCCCTTCGCCAGCTGCGATCGAAGCTGGCCGACCGCTCCGAGACCGTCCGGACAGTTCCGGCCCATGCTCAGGCCCGTCGGGTCGGGACCCCCGTGCGTGCCGGCCGCGCACACCTGCAGCTTCTCGCCAGCTGACCCGACGCGGCGCGGTGCGCCGCGCGCGCGGCGCTGCAGGAGCGAGCTCTCACTCATAGGACGCGTCGCAGTTGCGGCCCCGGTCGCCCGTCTCCCGACGGCCCGGTACGGTACGGACCGAACCAGAGCGAGCCGACAGGGGGCGCGTGATGCCTTTGCACAAGAGAGAGAACGTTCGGGAGCATTTGATCGATTCGGTCTACGCCGACAAGGCTCTCAAGGCGCCTCTGCCGTCCACGCATTGCCCGACCGAGGAGATGCGGCCGTCGGACGTGATGCAGGCGATCTCCGACGAGCTCATGCTCGACGGTAACGCACGCCAGAACCTCGCCACGTTCTGTCAGACCTGGGAGGAGCCGGAGGTCCATCAGTTGATGGACCTCTGCATCGACAAGAACCTCATCGACAAGGACGAGTACCCCCAGACAGCCGAGCTGGAGCGGCGCTGCGTCCGCATGCTGGCCGGCCTGTGGAACGCGCCCGAGGACGGGGAGCCCGTCGGCTGCTCGGCCATCGGGTCCTCGGAGGCGTGCATGCTCGGTGGCATGGCAGCCAAGTGGCGCTGGCGGGCCAAGCGCCGGGCGGCCGGGAAGTCGACCGACTCGCCGAACATGGTGTGCGGGCCGGTGCAGGTGGTCTGGCACAAGTTCGCTCGTTACTGGGACGTCGAGATGCGGGAGATCCCGATGTCCCCGGGGAACTACCAGATGGACGTCGAGCAGATGCTCGAGCGGGTCGACGAGAACACGATCATGGTGGTCCCCACCTTCGGTGTCACCTACACGGGGTCGTACGAGCCGGTGCTCGACCTCTCCCGGGCGCTCGACAAGCTCCAGGAAGAGACGGGCCTCGACGTCGACATCCACGTCGACGGCGCCAGCGGCGCCTTCCTCGCCCCCTTCAGCGCACCCGATCTGGTGTGGGACTTCCGCGTCCCGCGCGTGAAGTCGATCAGCACCTCGGGGCACAAGTTCGGCCTCGCGCCGCTCGGGGTGGGCTGGGTGCTGTGGCGGGACGCGGCGGACCTGCCCGACGACCTGATCTTTCACGTCACCTATCTGGGTGGGGACATGCCGGTGTTCCAGATCAACTTCTCGCGGCCCGCGGGCCAGGTGGTGGCGCAGTACTACAACTTCGTGCGGCTCGGCCGGGACGGCTACCGCAACATTCACGACGCCTGCTACGCCACGGGTCAATTCATCGCCACCGAAGTGGTCAAGCTCGGCCCCTTCGAGTTGCTCTGCGACTCCAACCCGCAGACCGGGATCCCCACGGTGACATGGAGGATCAAGGAGGGCGAGGACCCGGGCTACACGCTCTACGACATCGCTGACCGCTTGCGCACCCGGGGCTGGCAGGTGCCCGCCTATCCACTCACCGGGTCGGTCTCGGACATCTCGGTCCAGCGGATCCTGGTGCGCCAAGGCGTGAGCCGCGACCTGGCCGGGCTCCTCCTCGAGGACATGGAGAAGTCCATCGAGCACTTCACGCGCCACCCGGTCACCGTGTCGATGACGCGGGAGGAGTCAGGCGGCTTCAGCCACCTGTAGCCGCTCCGCCCACGGCCGGCACCCCGGTCGCGCCCGACGCGCCCTGGGACCAGTCGACGTGGAGCGGGCGGCGGCTGAGGAAGCGTGGGCGACCCACCTCGGCCGGACGGTCGGTGGTCCACGGCGAGGGGAAGGCACTGGTGAGCCCGGCCAGGGCGCGGCAGAGCCGGATCGTAGGCGGAACGGGTCCAGGCGAAACGGCGCCACCCCTCTTCGTCTCGTCCCGGCTCCAGGGCGAGGATGGGGGCGACGGCGGCCATGGCGGCGAGGTACTCGCCCCGGGCGACGCTGATGGCGGGGGCAGGCTCGTCCTGATGGAGCAGGACCTCGGGGAGCCTCGTCGGCGGGGGCAGCGGGATGTTGACGGCCCGGGCGATGCGCACGACGAGCGGCAGGCCGTAGACAAGGACGGTCAGCGGACCCTTCTCCACGTCCTCGAAGATCTCGCCCGCCTCGGTCCGTGACGCCGAGGTCACGAGCGCGGCGGCATCGAGCAATGACCCGACGGTGGCGACCCAGGAGTGGTCGATGTGGGTCTCGGGGAAGTAGGAGAGGATCGGGAATGCCGTGTGCGTCTGTTCGAGGTCGAGCATCCAGTCCGCGGCGTTGGTCCAGAACTGCGGGTCCTCGAGGATCCCCATGCGGTGCAGGGTCTGGAGCAGATCCGTCGCGACCGGCGGTGCGCCGGCGACCGGCCGCAGCCGGTTGATGCCCTTCTCGCGGCTGTTGTAGGCGCCGTAGATGGTCGGCAGATAGCTGATGAGGAGGGCGACGAGCCCCAACCCGATGACCGCCTCAATGAAGGCGAGCCAGATGCGGCCCGTCCCGTTGGGCTTGCTGAAGCCCAGGGTCGTCAGCGAGGAGCCACTGATCTCGAAGGCCTTCTGCCACGTCAGGCCGCCCGTGCCCCAGAACACGAACGTGAACGCGACCACCATCATGATCATCCAGACCAAGGGGAGGCTGACGAGCGCCACCGGTGCGTAGAGCCCCCGCAGTGCGGTGGCTCGTGCGTTCGTCCGCCACTTGTGCACCAGGAGCCGGTACACCAACGCGAACACCGCCTGGGCCAGACGCGGGAAGCCCTCCTGGGGCAGGACGACGGTCTTCAGCGCCGAGCCCAGTATCGCCAGCACGATCAACGCGCCCAGGAGCAGCGACAGGACGTGGAGGGCGGTCATGGGCTTCGGTGGGACGCGGGCGGATGGCTGATCGCAGGCACGTTACCGGGCGACGCTCCGACGAGGCCGGAACGGGTCGAGAAGCAAACCGACGCTCAACCCCAGCCGCGGTCGATCACGAGAGCGATTTCGCAGCCTCCTGCACCGCCTGGTCGACGCCCTTCTTGTCGATCTGCAGCTCCTTGGCCACCTTCCTCTGTGCCTTCAGCGCCGCCTTCTCGATGTAGGCCTCAATCGTCGTCTCGCCCACGATCACCAGGGCCGCCTCGCCGGCGTCGATGGCCTCCCCGAATTCCTTGACGTCGGCCCGCGACATGCCCTTCCACAGATGGCCGCTGACGCCCCCGATGGCCGCACCGACCAGGGCCGATCCGATGATGGAGGGCGGGAACAAGATGCCGACGAGGGCGCCGACGCCCGCGCCGCCCCATGCGCCGTGGCGCGTGGTCGTCTCGTCCTTGTTGACGTGGATCTTGCCCTTGTCGTCCTTCGTGATCACCGCGGCGTCGTAGGTGCCGACGGCGCCCGTGGCGTGCAGGTCCTTCACGACGTCGTAGTCGGCGCGGGCGTCGACCTCGCTGGCATAGGTCCCGATGTAGATGAAGACGCCATCGGACTTGGACATGGCAACGCTCCTTTCATGACGGCGCACCGCCCGGTGGGCCGCACCTCACTTTTTCGCTCGCGCCGGTGTCCGGCGCGGGTAGGCCCGAGCGTAGGCCCGTTCACCGGCTGCCGTCGTCGCCGGCCCGGATCCGGCACGGTCTGGCATGATCCATGCCGGTGCCGCTCCCCCCTGCCATCGAGATCGCGCGGCGCGCCACGCTGCTGCCGATCGGGGAGATTGCCGCGCAGATGGGCATCGGGCCGGACCTGCTCGAGCCGTACGGCGCGCACGTCGCCAAGGTGAGCCTCGACGCCGTGGGCGCGCTGGATCAGCGACCCCGTGCCCGCTACGTCGTCGTGACCGCGGTGACCCCGACACCGCTCGGCGAGGGCAAGACGACCACGACGGTCGGCCTGGGCCAGGCGCTGGCCTGCATCGGGCTGCAGGCCACGGTTGCCATCCGCCAGGCCTCCATGGGCCCGACCTTCGGCATCAAGGGGGGCGCCGCTGGCGGCGGGTACAGCCAGGTCGTCCCGTTCGAGACCCTCAATCTCCACCTCACCGGGGACCTTCACGCGGTGACCGCCGCCAACAACCTCCTGGCCGCCATGGTGGACAACCACCTCCACAATCAGAACGCCTTGGGCATCGACCCCCACGGCATTACCTGGAAGCGCGTCCTCGACGTCAACGACCGCTCCCTGCGCAACATCGTGAGCGGCCTTGGCGCCAAGGAGGACGGCATCCCGCGGGAGACGGGGTTCGACATCACCGCGGCCTCGGAGGTTATGGCGGTGCTCGCCCTCGCGCGGGACCTGCGCGACCTGCGCGAGCGCATGGGACGGATCGTGGTGGGCTACACCGCTGCGGGCGAGCCGGTGACCGCTGAGGAGCTGCGTGCCGCCGGCGCCATGACGGTGATCATGCGCGACGCCATCAAGCCGAACCTGCTGCAGACCCTCGAGAACACCCCCGTCCTGGTCCATGCCGGTCCCTTCGGCAACATCGCGCACGGCAACTCGTCCGTCGTGGCCGACCTGATCGGGATCCACGCCGGCGACTACCTCGTCACCGAAGCGGGATTCGGCGCGGACATGGGAGCGGAGCGCTTCTTCAACATCAAGTGCCGCACCTCGGGCCTCGTGCCGGACGCCGCGGTCGTGGTCACGACGGTGCGTGCGATGAAGCTGCACTCCGGCCGGCACCGGGTGGTCGCGGGCCGGCCCCTGCCGCCGGAGATGCTGGAGGAGAACCCGGCCGAGGTGCTGCTCGGCGCGGCCAACCTCTTGGCCCACCTGGAGATCGTCCGCCGTCACGGCGTGACGCCCGTGGTCGCCATCAACGCAATTCAGGGCGACTTCGCCTCCGAGCACGCCGCAATCCGAGAAATCGCGGCATCGGTGGGCGTGCGCGCCGCCGTCTGCACCCATTTCGAGAGGGGTGGCAAGGGCGCGGTCGAGCTGGCCGAGGCGGTGGTCGAGGCCACTGCGGAGCCGAACCGGTTCCACATGCTGTATCCGGACGACGCGACGCTGCGGGAGAAGGTCGAGGCCATCGCCACCGAGGTCTACGGCGCGGACGGCGTCGACTACCAACCGCTGGCCGCACGCCAGCTCGACACCTACGAGCGGGCCGGTTTTGGTTCACTGCCCGTCTGCATCGCCAAGACACACCTCTCCATCTCCTCGGACCCCAAGCTCCTTGGCGCTCCGCGCGGCTGGCGATTGCCCGTGCGCGAGGCGAGGGCAAATGTGGGAGCCGGGTTCGTCTACCTGGTCAGTGGCGACATGCGCACAATGCCCGGGCTCTCGCGCAGCCCGGCGGCCGAGCGGATCGACATCGACGAGAATGGCAACGTAGTAGGCCTCTACTGAGGCCCCAGGGAGGCGCACATGGCCATCGACTTCACCCTCGACCCTGAGCACGAGGAGATCCGCACCCGGGTGCGCTCCTTCATTCAGGACACCGTGATGCCGCGCGTCAAGGGATTCGACGACGAGGACACGGTCACCTCCCGCCACGAGTACCTGGTCGCAATCCTGGAGTTGCGCGACGAGGCCAAGCGGGCCGGCCTGTGGTTGCCCCACATGCCCGTGGAGTGGGGCGGCATGGGGCTCGGGCACGTGGAGCTGGCCATGGTGCAGGCCGAGGCCGGCAAGACGCGCCTCGGCCCGTGGATCCTCAACTGCATGGCTCCAGACGAGGGCAATATGCACACACTTCTGCACTGGGGCACTGACGCGCAGAAGGGCAACTATCTCCGCCGCCTGTGCGAGGGCACCGCCATGTCCTGCTTCGCCATGACGGAGCCCGAGGTGGCAGGCTCCGATCCGACTCTCATTCAGACCCGGGCCGAAAAGGACGGGGACGAGTGGATCATCAACGGCCACAAGTGGTTCATCTCCAACGCGCGGCGCGCCCAGTTCGCCATCCTGGTGGCTCGGACCGAGCCCGACGTGCCGCCGGGTTCGCGCGGTGCCAACACGGCGTTCCTGGTCGATCTGCCGGCGGCGGGCTGGAACGACGTGCGTGAGGTCGAGACGATGCACGGGTCCACGGGGCACTCCGAGATCGTCATCGAGGATCTGCGTGTGCACGATTCTCAGATCCTCGGGGGGCGGGGCAACGGCCACCGCCTCGGCCAGTATCGGCTGGGACCCGCCCGGCTGGCCCACTGCATGCGCTGGATCGCACAGGCCGAGATGGCGCTCGACATGATGGTCGACCGCTCGCTCCACCGCTACTCGCACGGCTCTCTGCTGGCAGAGAAGCAGGGCGTGCAATGGCTCATCGCCGACTCGGCCATGGAGCTCTACCAGTGCAAGCTCATGGTCCTCCACGCCGCCTACAAGATCGACCGCGGGGAGGACTTCCGCACGGAGGTGTCGATGGCCAAGCACTTCGTGGCGAACAGTCTCAACCGCATCATCGACCGTTCCATGCAGGTGCACGGCGCGCTCGGCTACTCGACCGACACCCCCCTGGCCAACATGCTCCAGCACGCCCGCTGGGCCAGGTTCGCCGACGGCGCCGACGAGATCCACCAGATGCGGATCGCGGAACGGACGATCGCCGCCTTCAAGGACACCGGCTCGACCAACGCCGCCACCGGCGGCCTGCCGCTCTGACCCATGGGCTGCCTCCTGGCCTTGCTCGCCGCCATTTCGCCGCGACTGGTGATCTTCCTGCTCTGGGTGTTCACGGACCGGCTCACGATCGCCTTCCGCTCGGGCTGGGAGGGCGTGCTGGGCTTCATCCTGCTGCCGTACGCGACGCTCTTCTACGCACTCGTCTATGCACCCGGGAAGGGAGTCGACTCGTTCGGGTGGGTCATCGTGGCACTCGGCGTGGTGCTCGACCTGTCCTCCCACGTCTTCGGATCCCGGGCGCGCCGTCGCCGGGAACGCCGTGCCCTCGCCGACAGCTAAGTGAAGCGCAACCGAAGGTCTGGCTCGGGTCCGAAGGCGGGCGGGCTCGGCCCGGACGCGGCCAAGGCGAGCCAGCCCGCGACGCCGATCATGGCGGCGTTGTCGGTGGCCATCGAATGCGGCGGGATGAGCAGCCTGGCGCCGAACTCGTCGGCCAGTGCCTGCGCCCGGGCGCGCAGGATGGGACTGGCGGCCACGCCACCCACGATGGCGACGGCGGGATCGCCGAATTCGTCGAGCGCCCGGTGGAGCTTGGCGCACAGCACGTCCATGCAGGCGGCGACGAAGGACGCCGCGACCTCCGCCTCGGAGAAGCCCGGGTTGGCGCGCACGTAGTTGACCACGGCCGTCTTGAGCCCGGAGAAGGAGAACGCATAACCGTCGGCGAGCATCGGTCGGGGAAAGCCGAGGACATCCACGCCGGCCGACGCCAGCCGGTCGAGCACGGGACCGCCCGGGTAGCCGAGTCCGAGATAACGGGCCACCTTGTCGTAGGCCTCGCCGATGGAGTCGTCCACCGTCTCCCCGAGCAGCTCGTAGCGGCCCGGCTCGGTCGCGCGGGTGAGCATGCAGTGCCCGCCCGACACCAGGAGGGCGATCTGGGGGAAGGGCACGTCGCGGTCGGCCAGGTACACGCTGGCCAGGTGACCCTCGAGGTGGTTGACACCCACGACGGGCACACCCCAGCCGAGGGCGAGGGCCTTGGCCGTCGCGATGCCGACCAGGAGCGCACCCACCAGGCCCGGGCCGGACGTCACGGCCACGGCGTCGAGGTCATTCCCGGCCACGCCGGCCTCATCCAGCGCGCGCTGGACGATGGGGGTGATCGTCTCGACGTGGGCGCGACTGGCCAGCTCGGGGACCACCCCGCCGAAGGTCGCGTGCAGGTCGATCTGGCTCGCCACGACCGACGAGCGCACCGCCAGGGAGTCGTCGACGACGGCGGCCGCCGTCTCGTCGCACGAGGTCTCGATCGCCATGAGCGTCCTCGTCATGGCACCTCCGCCAGGGCGCACTCCACGTCGGTTCGCGAGATCGCCCCTTGGCGTTCGACCTCCGGCTCAGGCCCGCGCACGTTGACCAGCGTCGACGGCACGCCCTCGAGCCGCCCGCCGTCGACCACCAGGTCGACCGCAGGTCCGAGGCTGGCCGCCACGTCGTGTGCGGTGCGCGGCGTCGGCGCGCCGTGAGGGTTGGCACTGGTCACGACCAGGACCCCGGTCCGCTCCAAGAGTGCCCGCAAGAAGTCGTGTTCGGGGATGCGGACCGCGACCTCCTCACGCCCGGCCAGCCAGGCCGGGCGGTCCAGCCCGACGTCGAAGCCGAAGGCCAAGGTGAGCGGGCCCGGCCACCACCGCCGGGCCAGCACGGCTGCGGCGGGGGTGAAGGCCACGCCGAGGGCCCGCACCTGCGCGACCGAGGCGGCCAGGACCGGGAGGTGCATTCCCTCGGGGCGGCCTTTGACCCGGAAGACCGCCTGTACCGCGTCAGCGTCGCCCGGACGCGCGGCCAGGCCGTACACCGTGTCCGTCGGCACCACGGCGACGCCCCCCGCACGCAGCACCTCGACGGCAGCCTGCGCGCCGTCGGCGTCGGCGTGCGCGAGCCTCACTGCGTCCCGACCACCGGTGCGCCCGGCGCGCCGACCGGCCCGCTCAGAGTGTGAGCGGACGGATGGGAGCCGCCACGAGCGCCGGGTCCGATCGCCAGTCCACCCCGGGCACGTCGATGTAGAGCTCGATCTCGTTGCCGTCCGGGTCGAGGATGTAGAGGCTGTGGGTCACGGTGTGGTCGGAGGTGCCGACGACCGTGGCACCGGCCGCCTGCACCTGGGCCAGCGCCGCCCGCAAGTCGTCATCGGTGTCGCCGACGTTGAGGCCGAAGTGGTAGAGCCCGACCCGCCGGCCCCGGGGTATCGGTGTGGCGTCAGCGCCAACCTCAATCAGCAGGAGCTCGTGATGCGTGCGACCAGACGAGAACGCGGCGGCCCCCACGGGCTCCTCGCCCGGCTCGGGCAGGATCTGGCGCCAGCCGAGCACGTCGCGGTAGAAGGCCGCCGACCGGCGGACATCGCGCACGTACAGCACCAGGTGGCCGAGCTCTCGTACCGTCATGCGCTCACGCTACCGGTCGCGTCGGCCTGGGCGGACGCCGCGGAACGGATCCAGTGCGCGGTCGGCGGCATGCCGGGGCCGAGGTGGATCGGGACCCCGAAGGGCTCGGCCTCGAGCCCGGCCGCCGCCATGAGCTCGCTCAGCGCGTGCGGGATCGCCGCGGCGACGTCCCACAGCCGCGGGACGGCGCGAGAGTCCGAGGCGAGCCCCCAGTACAGGACCCCGAGGTAGCTCATGATGGTGATGTTGAGGCCCATCCCGTCCATGACGGGCCCGAGGGGGAACATCCCGAGGAGCTGGCTGCCCCCGAGGTACAAGGGGAAGTCCGGGCCCGGGACGTTGGACACGACCAGGTTGGCGACGGGTCGATGGCGGTCCGCCAGCTTCATCCCGGTGTAGAGGCGAGCCGCCGCGGCGAAGACATTGGGCGTCGCATGCTCGGCCCAGTTTTGCAGCGTGGTCGCACCGAGTGCCTGGTGCTCCTCCTTTGCCCCCTTGGTGCCCTCGTGGATGACGCGCAGCCGCTCCAGCGGGTCGTCGATCTGGCAGGGCAACTGGACGAACATGGCCGACACCTTGTTCGAACCCTTGAGCTCGGCCACGTCCGGCGTCACCGAGACGGGCACGACCGTGACGAGAGGGATGTCGGGGAGCTCGTCGCCGGCAAGCAGGTACGTACGCAGCGCGCCGGCGCACATGGCCAGGACCACGTCGTTGACCGTCGTACCCATCGCGTTCTTCAGCTTCTTGACGTCGGCCAGGCTCGCGGCCGCGAAAGCCACGCGCCGCCGCGCGTGGACGGCGACGTTGATGGAGGTGCGGGGTGCCGTCAACGGCAATGCCGCCTTGGCGGTGAGTCCCTGTCGGATGCGGCGGATGCCGAAGATGCTGCGCGTCGTGCGCAGCAACATGCGGCCCACGTCGAACGGCGCCACCAGGCCGGACACCATGGCCTGCGAGACCAGCTCGAGGCCCGACGGGATGCGCGAGTCGAGCTGGCGCGGCGTGAGCGTCGGCGTGGCGGGGGGCTCGGGCTCAAGGTCGAAGAGGACGCCGAGGAGTTCGGCGCCGGAGACGCCGTCGACCGTGCTGTGATGCATCTTGGCCACCAGCGCGATCTTCCCGTCCTCCACGCCCTCGACGATCCACATCTCCCAGAGCGGGCGGTCGCGATGGAGCTGGCGGCTGATGACGTCCGCGGCGAAATCGCCTAGCTCGCGCATGCCGCCGGGGGAGGGCACCGCGGCACGGCGGACGTGGTTGTCGATGTCGAACTCCGGGTCGTCGACCCAGACCGGGAACCCCAGGCGCATCGGCACCTCGACCAGCCGGCGCTGGAAGACCGGCGCCAGCGGGATGCGGTCGTTGATGAGCTGGCGCACCCGCCGGAACGAGTACCCGCCCGGCACGGTCGAGGGGTCGAAGACGGCCGTGATGGCCACGTGCATGTGGAGGGTCGGCGTCTCCATGTAGAGAAAGCTCGCATCGAGCCCACTCAGCCGTTCGGGGGTCATCGACTCTCCTTGGTCGTCGCCGTGCGTCCCTAACCTCGCGCCAACCGCTCGCCGAGGCAAACGGAGAACCGCTCCGACCAGGGTCGACTGCGTGCCCCCCGCCGCGGGCGAAGATGGTGGGGTGCCGTACGCCTTCCTGATCGTCACCCTCGTGGGGGCCGTCGCCGTGGTGCTGGCCTACCGGCCCATCCGGCGGGAACCCTTGACCGTGTTGAGCTTCTCCCTGTCGTGGATCGCCGGTGAGTTGGCCTTCCAGAACATCGTCTGGCAGATGGTCGCAGCAGGCGTCTTCATATGGTTCGGCGCGCTCGACGGCTGGGCAGGTTGGCTCGGGTTGGCCGTGGCCGTCGTGGACTGGGTGGGGCTGTTCGGGCTCGGCATCGCCGGCCACCGGACCGGCTGCGTCACCGCCGCCGCCCTCGACGACGTGCGCGCGCAGAGATTCCCCGTCCCCACGGAGCCGACTGCGCCAACGTGGGGTCGGTGGTGGCGCGTCACCCGGGCCATTCCGTTCCGCTCGCGTGCCGTGGAGGCGACCACCGACATCGACTACTGGGGCGACGGCATCGCGCGCCACCGTCTCGACGTCTACCGCTCCCGGTTGGCTCCGCCCGACAAGGCGCCCGTCATGGTGTACATCCACGGCGGGGCCTGGATGATCGGCGACAAGCGCCAGCAGGGCAAGCCGATGATGTACGAGCTGGTCGCCCGCGGTTGGGTCTGTGTCGCCATCAACTACCGGCTGAGCCCGAAGGCAACGTGGCCCGAGCACATCGTCGATGCCAAGCGCGCCGTGGCCTGGGTCAAGGAGCACATCGCCGAGTACGGGGGCGACCCATCCTTCGTCGCCGTGAGCGGGGGATCGGCCGGGGGCCACCTGTGCGCGTTGCTGGCCCTGAGCGCCGGCGACCGCGCCTTCCAGCCGGGATTCGAGGAGCTGGACACGTCGGTGCAGGCCTGCGTCCCCTTCTACGGCGTCATGGACCTGACCGGCTCGCCCGAGGGGTCGGCCCGTTTCGGGCCGGGCCTGCTCAAGATGCTGGAGAAGAAGGTCATGAAGACCCCGGAGTCGGAGCATCCCGAGGTCTTCCGTGATGCCTCGCCGACCTGCCGGGTCCACGCCGGCGCACCCCCGTTCTTCGTCCTCCAGGGCGCCAACGACACGCTGGTGCCGGTGGAGACCGCCCGCATCTTCGTGGACCGCCTGCGGGCCGTCTCGCGCCAGCCGGTCGCGTACGCGGAGCTGCCCCTCGCGCAGCACGCGTTCGATGTCGTCGCGTCGCTCCGCTGCCAGGCCACGACATCGGCGGTGGGCGACTTCCTCGAGGGTGCGCGTGCGGCCGCCCCCGCCGGCCGCACCGGCGCGTCGTCCGGGCACGTGCGTACCGAGGTCGAGGCAGCGCCCGACGCCTGACCTGACCCCTGGTCAGGCGTCGTCGGCCAGCAGTACGTCCACCGTGAGCGTGTCGCCCGTCGCCACCACCAGCTCGTCCACGCCGCCGGCGTCGGTGATGTCGCCGCGGGACGCTTCGACCGCCGCCAGTGTTGCCGCGGGACCCCGCACCGTCAGGCGTGCCACCCGCGCCCGCATGGACCGCTTATGGGTCGTCTTCTCGCGGCGTACTGCGCCCAGCACCTCGGCCGCCACCGCGAGCACGTCGCGGTCGGCGTGTGCGGGCGGACCGATCTCTTCGACATCGGGCCAGGGCGCGTGGTGGACGGAGCCCTCCTGCCACCAGCTCCACACCTCCTCGGTCACGAAGGGGAGCGAGGGGGCGAAGAGCCGGATCAGGACCGACAGGGCAAGCGCCAGGGTGGCCCGGGCCGAGTCGGCGCCGGCCGCGTCGCCCTCGCCGTAGGCCCGCGTCTTGACGAGCTCGACGTAGTCGTCGCAGAAGGACCAGAAGAAGGTCTCGGTGACTTCCTGCGCTCGGGCGTAGTCGAACTGCTCGAAGGACGCCGTGGCGGTCGACACCACGTCGGCCAGCTGGCCCAGCAGGGCGAGGTCGAGCGGTTCGCGCACCGCCTCGACGCCCGGCGGCTCGTCCTCACCGAGGCGGCCCAGCGCGAACCTCGACGCGTTGAGGATCTTGATGGCCAGGCGGCGGCCGATCTTCATGACGCCGGTGTCCACCGCGGTGTCGGTGCCGGGCCGGCCGTTGCAGGCCCAGTAGCGCACGGCGTCGGAACCGAACTCGTCCACCAGCGGCATCGGTGTGACCACGTTGCCCTTGGACTTGGACATCTTCTTCCGCTCGGGGTCGAGGACCCAGCCGTTGAGGATGGTGTGGTGCCAGGGCACGACGTGGTGCTCCAGGTGCGTGCGCAGGATGGTGGAGAAGAGCCACGTGCGGATGATCTCGTAGCCCTGGGGCCGCAGGTCCATCGGAAAGGTGGCCGCGAACAGCGTCGGGTCTTCCTCCCACCCGCAGGCGATGTGCGGGGTGAGCGACGAGGTGGCCCACGTGTCCATGACGTCGGGGTCGCCGGCGAAGCCGCCCGGGACGCCGCGCTGCGCCTCGGTGTAGCCGGGGGGCGTGTCGGTCGTGGGATCGACCGGCAGGCGGGCCTCGTCGGGGACGAGGGGCGACTCGTGGTCGGGCTCGCCGTCGGCGCCGATCGGGTACCAGATCGGGATGGGCACGCCGAAGAAGCGCTGGCGGCTCGCGAGCCAGTCGCTGTTGAGGCCGTTCACCCAGTCGTCGTAGCGGACCTGCATGTAGGGCGGGTGCCAGTCGAGCTCCTTGCCCCGGGCCAGGAGCGACTGGCGAAGCTCCTCGTCGCGCCCTCCGTTGCGGATGAACCACTGCCGGCTGGTCACGATCTCGAGTGGGCGCTCGCCCCGCTCGTAGAACTTGACCGGGTGCATGATGGGCCGGGGCTCGCCGACCATGTCGCCCGCCGCCGCCAGCATCTCGACCATGGCCCGCTGGGCCTGCCGCACCGTGCGGCCGGCGATGGCCCGCCATGCCTCGCCGTCGGGAACGCCGGGCGGGGGCACCTCGGTGATACGGCCCGTCCGGGTGAGGATGTTGCGGGTGGGCAGGTCCAGCTCGCGCCACCACACGACGTCGGTGACGTCGCCGAAGGTGCAGATCATCGCGATGCCCGAGCCCTTGTCCGGTTCGGCCAGGTGGTGGGCGAGCATCGGCACCTCCACCCCGAAGAGCGGCGTGTGCACCGTCGTCCCGAAGCGCTGCGCGTAGCGCTCGTCGTCGGGATGGGCGACCAGCGCCACGCAGGCGGCGACCAGCTCGGGCCGCGTGGTCTCGATCTCGATGTCGTCGAAGCGCAGCCGGTAGTAGGCGCCCGGCCGGTCGCGGTCCTCCATCTCGGCCTGCGCCACGGCGGTCTGGTAGTCGACGTCCCACAGCGTCGGCGCCTCGGAGGAGTAGGCCTCCCCCCGCGCCAGATTGCGCAGGAACATGCGCTGGCTCGCCCGCCGGCTGCGGTCGTCGATGGTGGCGTAGCCGAGGTCCCAGTCGACCGAGAGCCCGATGCGGCGCCACAGTGCCTCGAAGGCGAGCTCGTCTTCGGCCGTCAGCTGGTGGCACAGCGCGATGAAGTTGGGCCGGCTGACCGGCATGTCCTCCGGGCCAGGTTCGGCCGGCGGCGTGAATTCGGGGTCGTAGGGCAGCGACGGGTCGCAGGTCACGCCAAAGTAGGTCTGCACCCGGCGCTCGGTCGGCAGGCCGTTGTCGTCCCACCCCATGGGGTAGAAGACCTTCCATCCCCGCATGCGCCGGTAGCGGGCGACGGCATCGGTCTGCACGTAGCCGAAGACCGATCCCATGTGCAGCGACCCCGACACCGTCGGCGGGGGGGTGTCGATGGAGAACACCTGCTCCCGGGTGGCACTGCGGTCGAACCGGTAGGCGCCTCCCTCGTCCCAGGTCGACGCCCAACGATCCTCGAGGCCGTCGAGGGTCGGCTTGTCGGGTACCCGGGGCGCGCCGGTCGAGGGGGTTGACATGATCGGGTTACCGTACCCGGGTGCTGCGCCTCTACGACACCGCAACGGGCACGGTCCACCCGCTCGAGCTGCGCACCGAGGGCGAGGTGTCGATGTACGTGTGTGGGCCGACCGTCTACGACATGCCCCACATCGGGCACGGGCGGGCCAACCTGACGTTCGACATCCTCCGGCGCTACCTGAGCTTCACGGGGCTGAAGGTGCACCACGTGGCCAACGTCACCGACGTCGACGACAACATCATCAGGCGGGCCGCCGAGCTCGGACGCACCGAGGCCGACGTGGCTGCCGAATTCGAGGCCCGCTGGTGGGAGTCCATGGACGCGTTGGGTGACCTGCGCCCACAGGACATCCCGCACGCCACGCAGTACATCGAGGACATGCTGGCGCTGGTGGGCCAGCTGATGGCCATGGACAAGGCCTACGAGACGCCCGACGGCGTCTATCTGGAGGTCTCCAAGGTCGAGGGATATGGCCTCCTGGCCCAACAATCGCTCGAGTCGTTGCAGGTCGGGGCGCGGGTCGAGGCCAACGAGGACAAGCGCTCGCCCCTCGACTTTGCCTTGTGGAAGAAGGCGAAGCCGGGTGAGCCCAGCTGGGACTCACCGTGGGGGCGGGGCCGGCCCGGGTGGCACACCGAGTGCGTGGTCATGTCGCTCGACCTGCTTGGTGAGGGGTTCGACCTGCACGGCGGCGGGCAGGACCTGAAGTTCCCGCACCACGAGAACGAGCGGGCGCAGGCGGTTGCCGACGGCAAGGTCTTCGCACGGCACTGGATGCACAACGGCTGGGTGGAGGTCGAGGGCACGAAGATGTCGAAGTCGCTCGGCAACTTCACCACGCTGCCCGATCTCTTGTCGCGCTACGACGCCCGCGCCTACCGGGTGCTCGTCCTCCGCGCCCACTACCGCTCGCCCATCGAGGTGACGCCGGACACGTTGGCCGACGCCGAGAAGGCGCTGGCGCGCCTCGACGGGTTGGCGCGGCGCTTCGGGGTGGGGGGGCTGCTCGAGCAGACGGCCCACGGCCTCGTCGTCGAGGGGATCGAGCCGGCGACAGAGCTCGCGGGAGAACCGGTGGCCGCATTCCGAGAGCGCATGGACGACGACCTCGACACCCCGGGCGCCCTGGCCGGCATCTTCGAGCTGGCATCCGCGGCGCACTCGATGGCGGACGCCGGTGACGAGGCGGTTGCGGCGGTGCTCGCGCATACCGCGGCGGTGTTGGTGGCGGCGCTCGGCGTGTCCCTCCGGGAGGAGTTCGGCGAGGTCGACGAGGCGGCCGCCACATTGGTGGCGGAGCGCGACGAGGCCCGCCGTGCCCGGGACTTCGCGCGGGCCGATTCGCTGCGGGACGAACTGGTGCGGCGGGGTTGGATCGTGGAGGACACCCCGTCGGGTACCGCCATCCGCCGCTGATCGTACGAAGAATTCCTGGTCAGGAGCGATAACACGGCACCGGCTGGACCGGTTACCGCCCCGTAGGTTACTGTGTAGTAACTAAGACGACGATCGGAGACTGGCTCCGGCCGTGGCCGGGCCGCCCAAGGAGGACGCACGATGTCCGACTACTCGCTCGAGCTGAACGAGGATCAGCTCCAGATTCAGAAGTGGGTCCACGAGTTCGCCGAGAACGTCGTCCGCCCCGCCGGCCGCGAATGGGACGAGCGGGAGGAGACGCCGTGGCCCATCATCGAGGAGGCCGCCAAGAACGGGCTGTACTCCTTCGACTTCATCGCGCAGGCGTTCTCCGACCCCACCGGCCTGCTCATGTGCCTGGTCAACGAGGAGATGAGCTGGGGCGACGCCGGCATCGCGCTGGCCATCTTCGGCTCCACGCTCGCCGTGGCCGGCATCTTCGCCAACGGGACGCCCGAGCAGATCGGCGAGTGGATCCCCCAGTGCTTCGGGACGCCCGACGACATCAAGCTGGCTGCGTTCGGCGTGTCCGAGCCCGACGCGGGCTCCGACGTCTCCTCGCTCAAGTCACGGGCCGTCTACGACGAGGCCAAGGACGAGTGGGTGCTCAACGGCACCAAGACCTGGATCACCAACGGGGGCATCGCCAACACGCACGTCCTGGTGCTCTCGGTCGACCCCGAGCTCGGGAGCCGGGGCCAGGCCAGCTTCGTGGTGCCCGAGGGCACGCAAGGCATCGCTCAGGGCCAGAAATTCAAGAAGATGGGCATCCGGGCGTCGCACACGGCCGAGGTCGTGCTCACCGACTGCCGCGTCCCCGGCCGCTGCCTGCTCGGCGGCAAGGAGAAGCTCGACGAGCGCCTCGCCCGGGCCAAGGAGGGCAAGAAGACCTCGACGCAGGCCGCCATGGCGACCTTCGAGGCGTCCCGCCCCATCGTCGGCGCCCAGGCGGTCGGCATCGCGCGTGCGGCCTACGAGTACGCGCTCGACTACGCCAAGGAGCGCCAGCAGTTCGGTCGGGCCATCATCGAGAACCAGGCCATCGCCTTCAAGCTGGCCGACATGAAGATGCACACCGATGCCGCCCGGCTGCTGGTGCACCGGGCCGCCAACATGGCGAGCACCGGCAAGAAGTTCGCCAACGGCGAGGGCTCCATGTCAAAGCTCTACGCCGGCGAGAACGCCGTGTGGGTCACCGAGCAGGCCATCCAGATCCTCGGCGGGTACGGCTACGTCCGCGAGAACCCGGTCGAGCAGTGGCACCGGGACTCGAAGATCTACACCATCTTCGAGGGGACCTCGGAGATCCAGCGGCTGGTGATCTCCCGGGCGATCTCGGGGATCCACATCAACTGATCCACCAGGGAAAAGAGGGTCTCGACGGAGCACCGCAAGGTCTGGAACTTCGTCGCCCTCCACCCGGTCGGGCGGTACACGAAAATCGGTCTGTCTCGCGAGTTGATGCCGTCAAAACCCGAGCGATTCGTGAACGAGGATCGCGGTGATTCGCTCGGCCACGACCGCTCGGTTGATGATGAGGATGTTGTTCACTCCGCTCGCGACGCCATAGGCATCTCGTGCTCGCCGGTCCTCGAGCGGAAACGCGTATTCGAAGATTCGCCGGATCCCGGTTTCGATGTCGGCCACGATCTTCTGGCCTCCGATCACGAAGATGACGTGCTCGGCTCCCGACACGATGGGACCCAACTGGCTCCCACTGGCGGACGCAAAGAGTAACGATCCTCCCTCGGTCACGGCGTGCACGCTTCCGACGACGTAGTCAGGTGCGGCCGCAAGAATTCGCATCTCCCGAGCCTGCATCTCCCGGTCCATCTGGAAGAGGCGCAACCGGAGCGGCTGATAACGCCCAGACCGCTCGATGTCATCCGCCACGCCGATCGACTCGAGCGTGCGTGACGTGTTGTTGAAGACTTCGGCACCATAAGGGATCAACGAGGCAACGGTCTGACGGGCTTCGTCGCCCGACTCAACGACGAACGCCCGCATGCCGTTGTGCTCGAGGGCTTGCGCCACCGCGGCGATGCGATCGGTCGAGCTGACGTGAGCGAACTCAGCCACCGCCTGCTCAGTCACGTCCGGAGGCGTCGCCTCGCTACTCACCGCCGACCTCCGCCAGCCGCTGGTGCACAAGGGCAACTGACATGGAACCCTCCCCGACGGCAGCCGCGCAGCGCTTGATCGAACCGCGCCGGACGTCGCCGGCGGCAAAAAGACCGGGGAGGTTCGTTTCGAGGGGGAGAGGTGGTCGAGGTATGTCCCAACCTTCTGCGTCTTGGGCGAACGACGTCAGTTCACTCCCGGTTGGGACGTAGCCGGCATCGTCGGTCACGAGTCCGGTCCCGCCGACAGCGACCGTGCGCGGCTCGCCCCCGATGCAGATGAACAGAGCGTCGGCCCGCAGAGGTTGTGGAGCGTGATCCTCTGGCGACGTCGTGAGAACTTCACGCAGCTGACCGTCGGCCTTGACGCCCACGACCTGAGTCCTCGTTCGCACGTCGACATTGGGAATACCCGCGATGGCGTCGATGAGGTACTTCGACATCGAGGCGGCGAGGTCCGGCCCACGTACGAGGAGCGTCACCCGGACCGCATAGCGCGAGAACCGCACCACGGCCTGCCCCGCGGAGTTCCCTCCTCCAACGACGACGACATGCGCCCCGGCACAGCCCAAGGCTTCGCTCGGTCCCGCCCCGTAATAGACCCCGGCACCGAGCAGCTCGTCGATGCCGGGCACTTCCAGACGACGCCACTCCACCCCGGTCGCCAAGAGGAGGGTCCGTCCGAGAACGCTTGTCCCATCGGAGAGTTGAGCGCGATACCCCGAGCCTTCCGTCGAGATTCCGACCAAGGGACGGGCCAAGAGGATCTCGGCTCCGAATCTGCGAGCTTGCGCCACGGCGCGGGTTGCCAACTCGCTTCCACTGATGCCGTTGGGGAAACCCAGATAGTTCTCGATCATCGAGGTCGTACCGGCCTGGCCCCCCGGAGCGACGGCCTCCACGACCAGGGTCCGGAGGCCCTCCGATGTCGCGTAGACGGCGGCAGCGAGACCCGCTGGGCCGGCACCCACGATGGTCAGGTCGTAGTCCGCGCGCGAGGGTCCCGAGACCATCCCGAGCCCTGCGGCAACCTGCTCGAGCGTCGCGGGGGCGAGCTGGGTGCCATTTGGAAGCACGCAGATCGGGAGCACGCGGGCGTCGACCTCGGTGCTGCCGAGCACCGCACTCACCCTCTCGGAGTCCGTGACGTCGACCCATTCGTACGGGAGGCTGTTCCGGCTGAGAAAGTCGCGGATCCGGTACGCAGCCGCAGACGAGCCTGAGTCCACCAACACGAGCCCAGGGGTCGCGGGCCGAGTGTCGTAGTCGAAGAGGGACATAGCGCGGGGCGCCTAGGGATGCGAAGGGTCGGGCGCGACCCCTTCGAGCTCGAAAGCAAGCTCGTGGACGTCACACCGGTGCCAACCCTCTCCGGGTTCGTGGGACCTGCAATCGTTCGTCACGGCGATCGGTCCTCAGGATAACGGCTCGGATTCCACCCATCCTCGTGACGGTTGAAGGCGTTTCCGCCTGTCCTGCGTGAACCCGTGGCCCCGCACCGGGTCGAGGCGCATGGCGACCCGCCCGGCTAGCTCTCTTCGAGCTGGTCGGCGACGCCGGACATTGCGGCAGCAACGAGCTTGATCTCAGCCGTGTCCATGTGATCGAAGAATCGTGTGCGAACGCTTGCCAGGTGTACCGGCCACGCCGCCCGCATCTTCGCCATACCCCGGGACGTCAATCTGGCCACGTTGCCCCGGGCATCGGTGGAGCTCGCCACCTTCGTCACAAGAGATCGTGATTGGAGATCGTCGACGAGGCGGGTCATCCTGCTCGCTGACAGTCCGGTAGCACTGGCCAGGTCGCTCATTCGGAGTTCACGATTGGGCGCCTCGGATAGATGCATGATCGTGGTGTACTCGCTCGCGCTCACACCAGCTCCGTGGATCAGGTCGGAGTCGAGGTGGCGGGGGAGCACTTTGACAATACGCATGATTGCCCGCCACAGGGCTTCTTCGGTCGGAGAGAGTGGTTCGACCTTCGTCATCGGCTTCAGAGTAACTTGCTCCTCCAAGCAATTGTGGGACAGACGTTCTCTCTTCTCTCCAGCCGAACATGCCGGGCTGACCTCAGCTTTGCCAAAGCGTTTGACATAATTGTTGCGCGGGTACTCCGCGCATCAGCGGAACTGGCCACTTTCGCCACCATGCCGCGGGCCCTGTAAGTCGTCTCTGGTTCTGCCATCAGAAAAACATGCATGACATTGCTTGCCAACGCAAATGTTGACGACTACGATCAGGAGTGGTGACCAGCGAGCATGTACTGCTCTCAGCAAGAATTTATCGCTTGGAGCGCCGAGCGGTCACGTCGCAAAGTCCCCAGGTCAGACCGTTGATCAAGGCGATCGAAGTCGTCCATGACTGACCGCACTGAGGCCGATCACATCCGCAGAATGTACGCCACGGGTGACCCGAAATGAGCGCCTCCATCGCAGTCGTTGTCGGAGCCGGGGGAGAGCTCGGTCACGCCACGGCGCTGACCCTCGCTGCTGAAGGGTCGATGGTTGTTGCCGTCGATCGGAGTGCGGGCAACCTTGACACACTCCCGAATGACATCCGGCGTGAGGTCGCCGATGTGACCGATCCCGCCCTCGTCGCACCTCTGATCGATCGAATCGCGACGGATGTGGGTGTCCCAGACGTGCTGGTGAACACCATTGGTGCCTTTCAACCAGCGAGCGCCGCTGACACCTCTCCGGATCTCCTGCGGACGATGATCGACGTCAATCTGGGCGCTGCCTTTTGGCTGAGCAAAGCTGTCGCTCCGCACATGCAACGGCAGGGCTCCGGGGCCATCGTGCATGTCACAGCCCGCCCCGCCTTAGAGCCGACCTCCGGTATGGCCGCGTATGCTGCGAGCAAAGCCGCCCTCGCATACTTGACACGCCTCCTCGACGTTGAGCTCCGGCCAGTCGGGATTCGTGTGAATAGCGTTGCGCCCCAGCTGCTTGACACCGCGAACAACAGAGCGGCGCTTCCCGAAGAGATGCTCGCGCATGCGGTCGCCCCGCAGGCCATCGCAGACATCATTGCCTTTCTCGTGAGCGATGCCGCGGCGCCGATCAGCGGGGCCATCTTGCCGGCTTACGGGTAGAGGGGTCGGCTACCGCTGGAAATGAGGTCCTTCCATCTTCCCGGACTTCCGCGGCTCGCCGCTCAGGACGATGCCTGGAAGTCGTCCGGGTCAACCGCGGCGGCGAAGAGATAGGACGTGGCGAGGCTGCGGAACGGGCGCCACTTCTCGGCGATCTCGAGGACCTCCTCTTGAGTCGGCAAATGATCCAGGCGATAGGCGTTGCGCACCGCCTTACGCAAAGCGAGATCGCCTGGGAGGACGACATCCTCCCGTCGTAGGGCAACGAGCAACGCGCCCTGCGCGGTCCACGGCTCCGATACCCGGAATGGCTGTCAGTTCGGCGATGAACTCCTCGTCAGACAGCTTTGTGAGCCGTTCGACGTCGAGTCGACCATCGGAAAGGCGTTCGGCGAGATCTCGGAGCGTGCCGACCTTGCGCCACGAAAGGCCGGCCGCTCGCAGGTCTCCCGGCTCCGCTGCCAATAGCTCGTCGGGCGAGGGCAGATGTCCGCCAAAGAGCGAGGTCACTCGTTCGATGGTCCGTCTGGTCGCAGGCACCGACAGTTGTTGTCCGGTCACCTGAAAGAGAAGCGACCCAAACAGGTTCATCGGCGGAAGCTCGTCGAGCCATGCATGCGGATCGAAGTCCGGCCGTCGCTCAATGAGCTGTCCGATCACAGGATCCACTTCGCGAAGGTGGGCCTGGGCTTGCCGAAGACGTGTCTTCCGCCCGCCGGCGTCCAATCGAGAGGTTCTACTTGTTGACACCGTCGCTCACTACCTTCACGTCGGCGTTGGCGACGACCACTCACTCGAGTACCCGGCGCCGAGCGCGACGCCCATGTCGGGTGCTTCCGAGGATAGTGCCGATACGGTCCTGTCAGTTCCTTCTTTCGGGCGCATGCACAGGTATCACCATGACAACCGAACGTTCGGTCGCTCTCTACTCCAGCACGAGATGGAGATGAGGTTCTTGACGCTTTCGTCCCCGACCTCGCCGGCTCTCAGCGGCGGAGAGACTTGCGGCTGGCGCCTTCCCCCCGGCTGAGAGCGAAGCCTACGAGCCACGCGATCGCGACGACGACAGCAGCAATCCAAAGCAAGTGAACCGCGAAACCTGCTCCGAAAAGAATCAGCACCAACAGTGCCAGCAAGATTATGACCATGATCGTTCCCCGTTTCCGGTGCCTGATTGGACACCTTTCGATATGAATTGACGTGGACCGCGTTGACCCGAATAAAAGGGGCACAACGCGGCGAAACTTACTTCTTGAATGCGTCCTTCACCTTTTCGCCCACTTGCTTCACGTTGGCAGACGCCTTGTCTCGTTTACCTCTTGCTTGCAGCGACCGGTCATTCGTGGCCTTCCCGGCAGCGCTCTCAACATGACCCTTAGCTTCTTGAACCTTGTTCTTGGCTTTATCGGCCGTTGACATGGGATCCCTTTCGTTTGGATGGATTAATTACACCTCTGTTGATTTCGCCACGTAACAGGGTCATCTAGTAGGTCGAATCAACTCGACGAACCACATTTCCCTGCCCATCGTCGACAACGGTCCGACCGCGGCGCGTGTTGCCGACCAGCATGGCGATCAGCGAAAGCGCCGCACCCACCACCCCGACAATCATCAAAATGACGCCGACCTTGTTGATATTGAATCCGTGTTGATCCGGGTTCGTGGTCACGGCGTAATCGAGAACGGCCCCCACCGCAAAGGCGATGATGCTCGCGACAAGTCCTCCTGCTCCAACCATTGGTAACCTCCTCAGGTCGCAATGGGTATACCCCTATATGTGGCAGCGAAACCTCGGTCGATTTTGGACAGATGACAAACAACTCGGAACCAACGAATGAGACAAGCGCGGCCGACGCCATCAGATGTGAGCAACGGTCCGGTCCCAACGTGGTTGGCCATCACTCCACGGGCTTGGTTGACGGTGATGATCGCCGAGGATGCCTTGCTCAGCGAAGGACGCGGCCTGGGCACGGTTGCGAACGTCAAGCCACGATCGCCCCGTTACTGGCGTCGGCGCCAAGAGCGCGCACCCTTTCGCCGAGGGATCCGAGTTCTCCGTAGGTGTCGAGGAGCGTGACATCGACCCCTCGCCGCGGCCCCTTCTTCACATCGATTTCGACGACCTGGACCTCCGGCTCACTGGACCTCAGGAGGGCCCGCAGGCCCTCGAGGACGATCATGTAGTCGTTGACGAGCGCGACTTGGATCGGTTTGGCCGGATCGGTTTGGCCACGGCTGCACTCTAAGAGGAGGCTCGGGCCGATCAATCACCCGATCAGGTGATTGATCGAGGAGCCTCTTTCAACCATGCTGGCGGAGCGGTAGATCGAAGCCGAGACAGAAGCATCCGGACCTCACAACGCGAGGAGGGTGGCAAAGACGGACACAACAACGAGAAGGCCTCTCGAGGAGTTCATTCCTTCGCTCCGCTGTACGAGGGGGCGGCAGCTTTCTAGGGCGGTCAAGGTTGGTGGAGACACGTGATGGAGGACCTGTTCGGCGTGACGTCCTACGACATTGATGGAGGTCGCCTCTTTGCTCTCAGGGGAGAGCTTGACGCATGTACCTGTCGGGGGCTCGCGGAGCATTTGATCGGACCCCGGGCCTCGCTCGTTGTCGTCGACCTTTGCCAGCTCACCTTCATGGACTCATCGGGGTTGGGTGCCATTCACGCAGCAAGGCGGATCGCGATCAAGGACGGGGGAAACCTCGTCGTCTGTCGTCCCAGTCCGATGGTCTACCGAGTGCTGGAGATCACAGGCCTCGACACCTGGGTCACGGATTGGAACCCAAAGTGGTCGAACGGTTCCGCGATGGGATGTTCGCCCGAATGCCCGGACGGTTCAGTGCGCTGAATCGTTTCGCATGATCGAACGAGCGGACGCGCCTGGGTGGGTCCAGATGTCCGGAGCGGATGAGCTCAGCTCGGGGCGAGCCACGTAGTCTGCTGCGCATCATGGGCCCGCCGAACCTCCTCCGCAGCGCCGCCGACGTCAGCCCTGATTGGCTGACCGCGGCCCTGCTCCGGGCGGGTGCGCTGGCCGCGGGCGCCCGGGTCGTCTCCTTCGAGCATTGTCCGATCGGTACGGGCCAGATGGCCGACACGAGCCGCTTCGTCCTCACGTACGACGAACCCGGGGCGGGACCGGCCAGCGTGGTCGGCAAGTTCGCCTCGGCCGACGACCAGAGCCGCGGCACGGGCCTTGCATTGCGGGCCTACGAGATAGAGGTGCGCTTTTACCAGGAGGTCGCCGCCCGTGTCGGTGCCCGCGTCCCGGCTACCTACGTCGCGGAGGTCGAGCCCGAGACCGGATGGTTCACGCTCCTTCTCCAAGACATCGCCGGCGCAGCGCAGGGGGACCAGATCGCCGCGTGTGCCCCCGAGGTGGCGGCGGCCGTCCTGGAGGAGATGGCCGGTTTGCACGCCCCGTGCTGGGAGGACCCTGACCTGGCCGGGCGCGCATGGCTCAACCGTGCCACACCGGAGTCGGACGGCTTCCTGAATGCGCTGGTGGCGTCGGTGCTGCCGGGGTTCCTCGAACGCTACGAGGACACTCTCGCACCCGAGCACCGCGAGCTGTGCCGGGTCTTCGCCCGGCACCTGCCCGCGTACCTGCGGTTGCACTCCGGTCCGCGCACGGCGAGCCACGGTGATTTCCGGCTGGACAACCTCTTGTTCCAGACTGGTAATCCGAGGCCCGTGGTGGTCGACTGGCAGACGGTCGCCTGGGCCGGCGCGTCGCTCGATGTGGCGTATTTCGTCGGCGGCTGCCTCTCCCCCGAGGACCGTCGGGCCCACGAGCCCGACCTCCTGGCCCACTACCACGACGCCCTGTGCCGGCGTGGCGTACGCGGCTACGCGCTGGAGCAGCTCCGCGCCGACACCCGGCTGGACACATTCGGGGGCGTGCTCATGGCCATCGTGGCGTCAATGGTCGTCCAGCGGACCGAGCGCGGCGACCTCATGTTCCTCACGAGCACGACCCGCCACGCCCAGCACGCGCTCGACGTCGACGCGCCCGCGCTGTTGGTCGCCGCCGGATGACCGACCTGCTGGTGCTGTGCACCGGCAACGCCGCCCGGTCGGTCATGGCCGGGTTCATGCTCGAGGCCCTGCGAGACGGGACTGCGGGCGAGCCGCTGCATATCGTGACCGCGGGGACCCACACCATCGACGGGCAGCCGATGGGGCTGCGGACCCGCACCGCGCTCTCGCGCCTTCCCGAACTCGCGGGCGCCGACTTCCGCCGGCACCGCAGCCGCCAGGTTCACGGCGTCGACCTCGTGCACGCCGAGTTGGTGGTCGTCATGGAGGCCGACCACGTGCGCTTCGTGCGGCGCCAGTTTCCCGACGCCGCGGCCAAGACGGGCACCATCCGCCATCTCTGCGGCGCGCTTCCCCGCCGCCACCGAGCCTGGGCGAGCGGGTGGCGTCGCTGGGGCTCGACGAGACGGAGCTGTCCGACCGCGACGACGTGCTCGACCCCGCCGGGGCGGAGGGAGACGTGTACGCGGCCTGCGTCGACGAGCTGTGGGGGCTGTGCCGGACGCTCGTGAGGCTGCTGTGACCTGCGCGCGCCGGGCCACGCCCGGCCGCGTCCCCGTTCAGTCGGCGTGGACGGACCGCAATCCGGCCCAGGCCAGGTCGGCCACGCGGCGGGCCAGCTTTCGCGCCTCCTCCTCGAGCTCGGCGTCCGAGTCGGGGCGCTGCGCCATGAAGCGCCGGCTGGCTCCCTCGGCCATGCCCACGATCCCGTAGGCCAGCAGCCGACGATGGTCGGGATCGAGGCCGGCGTCGATGAGCGGGTCGATGGCCTCCGCGATGGCGTCCTCCACGGCGCGCAGCGCCCGGCCCAGCTCCTGGTCGTCGGCGTGGTCGCGGCCGTAGAGCAGCCGGAACTCCGCCTCATGGCTGACCACGAGGCTGAAGTAGGCGGCGAAGCCGAGCTCCACCTGTTGGCGTGGGCCCTCGGCCAGCACGAGGGCGCGTCCGATGGCCGTCAACAGGTCTTGGGCGATGGAGTCGACCAGCTCGAGGTACAGCGCCCGCTTGGAGGAGAAGTGCTGGTAGAGGAGCGGCTTCGTGACGCCCGCCGCCTCTGCGATGTCGTCCATCGTCGTCGGGCGGTAGCCCCGATGTGCGAAGAGCTCGAGTGCCACCGCGAAGAGCTGGTGGCGGCGCTGCTCCGCGGTGAGCCGCCGGGAGGCGGCTTGGATAACTCCTGACACGGCGTTCAGGTTACCGAACGGTCATACGGGGCGGGTTACCGAACGGTCATACGGGGCGGGGAAGGCCCGGGACCTGCCGCAGGACGCGGGTGAGCCGCGCCGGGAGGTCAGCGACGTTGAAATGGTCCGCGGCCACCCGGTGGTTGTGCGCCAAGAGGGTGTGGTCCGGGCGCCGCAACCACTCCATCAACGGCCCCGCGTCGGAGGCGTCGAACCAGCGAAAGCCGAACGCCGCCAGCTCGGCCGCCACCGGGTAGGAGCCCACCGCGAGCGGGCGCCGATGCGTCGCCGACTCCACCGAGGGGTTGCCGAAACCTTCCCAGGTCGACGGCAGCAGGACGGCGTCGCAGGCGGCGTAGGCGTCGGCGATGGAGCACCCCCCCTCGGGCGTGCCGAGGACGACCGGGCAGCGCGCCCGTGCCACCCGGCGCTCGAGCTCGGGACCGAACCCGTCCTCCGCCGGCCCGAGGAGCCAGTAGGTGCCGCCGGCCGCTTCGGCCAGCGCGATGGCGCCAGCGATGTTCTTGCGAGGTAGCGCCCGCGTGGGTTGGAGCAGGAGCAGCGTCCCGGCGCGCACGCCGAGGGCGTCGCGCGTGCCGCCCCGGTCCCCGGGCACGGGGTCGGGGTCGAACGCGTTGTAGACGGTCGTCGCCGTGATCCCGTGGGCCGCCAGCTCTCCACGGCTCAGCTCGTTGATCGTCACGTGCGCCCATGCCGGGTCGTCGGGTGGCGGCGGTCGGTGGGCCAGGTGCGGACGCTGCCACGGGAGATCGTGATGATGCATCAGCGCAGGACGCCCCGCGCACACCGACGCCACAACGTCGGCCGCCTGCTGGTTGAGGGGCAGCGAGCAGAGGTTCTCGACGATCACGAGATCGGCGCCGGCCACCGCGCGCTCCACCTCGGCCCGTGCGGGGGGCACGGGCGCGTCGATGGCCAATCCGGGCAGGATCGTGTCGACCGTTCCCGAGCCCGCCACAGTGCGGACGTCCCATCCGAGCTGGACCAGCGCAGCGGACCATTTCGCGGCCTCGATGGCGACCCCGTCGCCCCCGCCCAGGCGGAAGGAGACCATGCATGCCGTCGGCACGACGGCACTGTAGGCGCGCGGGTGGGGCCCGCACGTCGGTCGGCTAGCGTTTCGGCCCGATGGCGAAGCGGGCACTGATCACGGGCGTCACCGGGCAGGACGGGTCCTACCTGGCCGAACTCCTGCTCTCAGAGGGCTACACGGTCATCGGCATGGTGCGGCGCTCGAGCACGCTGAACTTCGAGCGGATCGCGCACATCCAGGACCGGCTCGAGCTGGTCGCGGGGGACCTCCTCGACGAGGTGTCGCTGATCAACGTGCTGCGCGACCACCGGCCCACCGAGGTCTACAACCTGGCCGCCCAATCCTTCGTCCAGACGAGCTTCAGCCAGCCGGTCCTCACCGGGGAGACGACAGCCCTCGGCGTCACGCGCATGCTCGACGCCATCCGACTGGTCGATCCCGACATCCGCTTCTATCAGGCCAGCTCCTCGGAGATGTTCGGCAAGGTCCACGAGGTGCCGCAACGCGAGTCCACCCCGTTCCACCCGAGGAGCCCCTACGGGGTGGCCAAGGTCTACGGGCACTGGATCACCGTCAATTACCGCGAGAGCTATGGGCTGCACGCGTCCTCGGGAATCCTGTTCAACCACGAGTCCCCCCGTCGCGGCCTCGAGTTCGTGACGCGCAAGGTCACCCACGGCGTGGCCCGCATCGCGCACAAGCTCGACGACAAGCTGGCCCTCGGGAACCTCGACGCCCAGCGGGACTGGGGTTACGCCGCCGACTACGTCCGGGCCATGTGGCTGATGCTCCAGCAGGACACACCCGACGACTACGTCGTCTCGACGGGAGAGACCCATGAAGTGCGCGAGCTGTGCCGTCTGGCCTTCGAGGCAGCCGGCCTCGACTGGGAGCAGCACGTCTTGATCGACGAGCGGTTCCTGCGTCCCGCCGAGGTCGATCTCCTGGTGGGCGAGCCCGTAAAGGCTCACGCGGTTCTGGGGTGGCGTCCCGAGATCGAATTTCCGGCCCTGGTCACCATGATGGTGGAGGCCGACATGGACCTGGTCCGCAAGAGCCTCACGTAGGCGGGGACGCCGCGCTCCTCGTTACCGCCGCACCCGCCGCGATCGCGGCCAATCCGGCCGGCGTCCTCGTCGCCTTCGGGGCCGGGATTCTCTCGTTCGTGTCCCCATGCGTGCTTCCCCTCGTCCCGGGTTACGTCTCGATGGTGTCGGGCCTCTCGGCGGCCGAGCTGGAAGGAGGCGGCGAGGGGGCGACGCCGGCGGCCGCCCTGCGTCCCGTCCTGCGTGGCATCGGGCTGTTCGTGGCGGGCTTCACGTTGGTCTTCGTGGCGCTCGGCGCCGCCGCGTCGGGCATCGGCCGCGTCCTCGATGCGCACCAGATCACGCTGGCACATGTGAGCGGCGCCGTCATCATCTTCCTCGGCGCGGTCATGCTGCTCGGTGCCTTGCCGTCCAGCGTGTGGGCCCATGCTGGCTCCGGCACCGTCAGCACGTTGTCGCGCGTGACCGGCGAACACCGTTTCGACGTGCGCCCGTCCAAGCTCGGCGCGTGGGCCGCGCCGCTGATGGGGATGGCGTTCGCCTTCGCCTGGACGCCGTGTCTCGGACCGGTCCTCGGCGCCGTGCTGAGCCTGGCGGCGCGGAACGGGACGCTCCCGGGAGGAGTGCTTCTCCTCTTCGCCTACTCGCTCGGACTGGCCGTGCCCTTCGTGATCGTCGGCCTGGCGTTCAACCGGCTCACCACGATGCTGGCCCGGACCCGGCGCTGGCTCTGGGCCGTCGAGCTCGTGGCGGGTGTCGTCCTCGTGGTCTTCGGGGTGCTTCTGCTGACTGACAACGTCAGCTGGGTGTCGACCCAGCTCTCGAACCTGCTGAACAACATCGGCCTCGGTCGGCTGAGCAAGAGTTGATCGCCGGCCCGTACGAGGCTCCCACGCGCGCGACCGCGGGCACCGTGCTGTCGGTTGACCGGCTGGTGCAGCGGATAGAGGAATTGCGACGTCACGGACCCGGGCCCGTCCTCGTGGCGCTCGACGGGCGGTCGGGTGCCGGCAAGTCCACGCTGGCCGCAGCCGTCGGCTCCCGCACGGGCGCCCTCGTGATCGACGGCGACGACTTCTACTCGGGTGGGAGCGACGAGTACTGGGACGCCGTCGACGCGCCGCGCAAGATGGACCTCGTGATCGACTGGAGGCGCCGAGCGCGCCGTACTGGAGCAGTTGCGTCGCGGCGGGTCCGCGAGGTGGCGTCCCTATGACTGGGACGCCGACAACGGTTGCCTGGGCAAGGAGATCACCGCCGGACCGGTCGGCATCGTCATCCTCGACGGCGCCTACAGCTCCCGACCCGAGTTGGCCGACCTCTTCACCCTACGCGTCCTCCTGGAGGTCGACCGGGACGTCCGGCGCGACCGCCTGTTGCGCCGGGAGGGAGCGCGGTACCGGGCAGAATGGGAGGCACGCTGGGGAGACGCCGAGGACCTGTACTTCGAAACGGTGATGCCGCCGGGGGCCTTCGACCTGGTGCTCGACGGGCGCTGACGGGTGCGCCGGATGGCCTCCCGATTGCTTCAGGCTTGTGCTCGGAGGGTCTCCGCGAACACCCGGGCGAACGTGAACGCGTCGCCCGGCCAGCGGGCCGAGACGTAGGAGCCGTCGCGCACGACCCAAGCCGGGCGCTCGTCGGTCAACGTGTCCCGGGCCCTCCCGCTCGTCTTGCGCCGCCGATCAGGTGTCTCTTTCGTGACGTCCATGAAGTCGGCGGGATCGGCCAGCGCCCGCGTGACCTCCTGCTGCACGGACATGTACCCCCAGGGCTGCCCGGGCTCCTCCATGTAGGTCCGGTAGTAGTTGGCGTCCCAGAAGCGCGTGTACCGGGCGACCCCCCAGGCCCTGCGCTCGAGCGACCACGTGAGCGCGGTCGTCCGCCGGCCGTGCAGCACGGAGTGCCCGGTCACCGGGTCCACGGCGCGCGCCGCCACCAGGACGCCGTGGCAGATCGCCCCGACGGGCCTGGCCGCCCGGAAGGAGTCGACCGCCATCTGCTGCACCTCGGGGCTTTCGAGATACGCGCGCATGCCACGCGCCCGGTGCCCGCCCGGAAGGAGCAGCGCGTCGTAGACGCTGCGCGCGGCCGCGCCCCAGTGGAGCGGCGTTCCGAACGCCTCGTCCGCGAGCAGGTCGGCGTACGCCGCACGGGCGGCCTTGTCGGCGCGGAGGATGCGGCCGACCAGCGTCACGCGATTTACTCCGGGGATCGCGCCCACGGGTCGAGGCCCCTCCCGGTCACCATCAGGTCGTCGGCCCGGGCCGGTTGTCCCCACGGTGTGGCGAAGCGCACGTCGTGTCCGGCGGCCGACAGGACCTGCCAGCTCACCGCCACCTCGGTCGGGTCGAAGTCGTAGGCCGGCAGCGGCACGAGGACAGTCACCATCGGTGCGAGGACACTATCGACGCCACCTCGGGTCACGGCGGCCCGCTGGCATTATCGTCGGCGGCATGAGCGACACCGGCACCGCACCCGACACGATCTTCTCGCCCGAGGACGGGATCGGGGATCTCTGGGTCAAGGCCTACCAGGGCGAGGTGCTGGGCGAGCAGCTCTTCGATCGCCTGGCGGCCCAGCTGGAGGAGGACGGCGAGGCGGAGCACGCGGCCAAGATGCGTGTGCTCGCCACCATGGAAAGGCGCACCAAAGAAGCCATCGCTCCGGCGCTCGAGCGGGCCGGCATCTCCACCGAACCCGACCCCGAGATGCTGGCCACGGCCGAGATTCTGGCGGGCGCCACGGCCACCACCCCGTGGAACGAGCTCATGGCCTCATTCGAGCCGATCACCACGCGGTACTCGGCCATGTACGTCCGGATCGGCGAGCTCGACCCGGCGGAGCAGGCAGCGGCCGCCCTCCTCGTCGCTCACGAGTTGGCGCTGCGCAACTTCGCCCGGGCCGAGCTGGCAGGCCATGGCGATACTTCGCTCGACGACATCAACGCCCTGGCGCACATGGGCTGATCCCGAGCCCTGGTGGCTGGAGCGCCGGTGGGCTGCTGGCAGTCCGACCCCTGCCAGGGTCACGCGTCCAGTCCGCCCGCAGGCCCGGGGGCGTTGCCCCGCTTGGAACCCCGGGACCGACCCCCCCTACCATGGTGGGGAAGGCCATGGCCCCTGTTGTCCACTTCCGCGCCGCCGTCGCACTCGCCGGCCGCTTTCCCGCCCTTGCCGGGGTCGATCTATCTCTCGACCAGGGTCAGGTCGTCGTCGTCGTGGGCGCCAACGGCGCAGGCAAGACCAGCCTCCTGCGCGCCTGTGCAGGGCTTTTGCCGGTCACGTCGGGTGAGGCGACCGTCCTCGGGGTCGACCTCACCTCGGACCACACCTCGGTGCGCCGATGCGTCGGGCTCCTGGGTCATGCCGCCCCCCTCTACGACGACCTCACCGCGGCGGAGAACGTCCACTTCGCCGTGCGGGCCCTCGGGCTCCCGGTCTCTGGAGCGGACGAGGCCCTCGAGCGCGTCGGCCTGACCGGACGCCTCCGCAACACGCCGGCCGGTCGGCTCTCGGCCGGCCAGCGGCGCCGCGTCGCACTGGGAGCGCTGCTCGCCCGCCGCCCCGCCCTCTGGCTGCTCGACGAGCCGCACGCCGGCCTCGACGCCACGTCGCGCGCACTCCTCGGACATCTGATCGGCGAGGCCGTGTCGGAAGGGGCCACGGTGTTGCTCTCGTCGCACGAGCCTCAGCTCACGGTCCCACTCGCCGATCGCGTCGTCTCCATGGGGGGCGGCCGGGTGACGGGTGAGCAGCCGGGCGGGCGCCGCGTCACCCTGACCGCGGTGTCGACTCCCGGGCCCGACGAAGCAGCGGGCGTCACGGGAGCCATCAATGTGGCATGACGCCGTCTTGGTGGCGGGAAAAGACCTCCGGATCGAGGCCCGTTCGCGCGTCGCGCTCTGGCAGGTCGTCCCCTTCGCCTTTCTCGTCCTCGTGCTCCTGGCGTTCGCCATCGGGCCCGACCAGGCTGCGCTGCGCCACGCCGCGCCCGGGATCTTCTGGGTCGCACTGTTGTTCTCGACGGTGCTGGCGATCCAGCGCAGCGTCGCCGTCGAGTCGGGCGAGGGCACACGCGACGGGCTCCGGCTCTCCGGCATCGACCCGGCGGGGATCTTCCTGGGCAAGGCCGCGGCGGTGGGACTCCAGCTCCTCGCGCTCCAGGTCGTCCTGTGGGCCGGCGTCACCTTCCTCTTCGATGTGCACGTCCACGTCGTGTGGCTCGCGGTCGTCGCGTGCCTCCTGGCCACCGTGGGCCTGGCCTGCGCCGGCGTGCTCTACGGTGCGCTCTCGGCCGGCCTGCGCGTGCGTGACACGCTGCTCCCGCTGCTCGTGTTGCCCGTGCTCGCTCCGGTCCTGCTCGCGGGGTCAAAAGTGTGGGAGGCCGCGCTCAACGGCAACGGCTCCTCGGGGACGCAATGGCTGAAGATTCTCGTCCCGTTCGCGGTGGTCTACCTCGTCGTCGGTATCGTCCTCTACGGCCCGCTGCAGGAGGCCGCATGAGGTCGCCGGCGCTCCTGCCCTCCCGGCCGCGCTGGCTCGATGCCGTCGGTGTCCTCGGCATCGTCACCGTGGGCGTGACCGTGTGGTTGGGTCTCTGGGTCACGCCGCCCGATGTCGTCCAGGGGAACCTGGCCCGGCTTCTCTACATCCACCCGCCGCTCGCGACCGTCGCCCTGTACTGGGCGGGCGGCGTCGCCGCGGGCGGCAGCCTCTTGTACCTCTGGCCCCGCACGCGCTCGTTCTTCTGGGACCGGCTCGCAGCCTCCGCCGTCGAGGTCGGCGCCGTCTTCTCCGCCCTCACGCTCGTGACCGGGTCGCTCTGGGGCCGGCCGGCCTGGGGCGTCTGGTGGACGTGGGACGCCCGGCTGACCTCCACCGCGCTCTTGCTGCTGCTCGAGATCGGCTACCTCGCGCTTCGGCGCGTCCCCGCCGACCCCGCGGTCCGGGCGCGCCGCTGCGCCGTGGCGGCGCTGCTGGTCGCCATCGACGTGCCGATCGTGCACTTCTCGGTCCAGTGGTGGCAGACGCTGCACCAGGGTGGCACCGTGCTCGACCCCGGGTTCAACCTGCACGTGCACGGGATCATGCTCTGGACGCTCGGTCTGGGGTTCCTCGCCTTCTCGTTGATCTTCGTCTGGCTGCTCGGCGTGCGCTACCAGGTCGAGGTGCTCCAGGACGCGGTGGGCGACCAGGAGCTCGAGGTCTCGCTGGCCGAGCGCTGGAGCGAGGACACCGAACTCGTCGGCGTCGGGGGCAGCGCCGAGGGGCCCGGCGAGGGCGGTGACGCCACGATGAGCTACGTCGACGCCGGGTACGCCGTCGCGCTGGCAACCGTGTTCGTCTATGCGGTTGGCCTGCTCCTTCGCCGGAGGCGCTGGGAGCGGGCGCTGCGGGCCTCGGAGCCGCCGGTCGCCGAGGCGGGCGGGCCGTCGCGCGGCGAGCGGTCGTGACGGGCACGACCACCGAGCCCAGCCCGCCCTCCAGCCCGCCGCCGCCCGCCGCCCGTCGCGGGCCGGCCGTGCCACCACCACCGAGACGCCGGGCGAGCAGGCGAGTCCTGGCGGTCTTCGCGCTCCTCGTCGTCGCCTTCGTCTTCCTGTTGGTCGAGGGCCTGGGCAGCTCGCTCAACTATTTCGACACGGTCGACCAGGCCTTCGCACACCGGGCGTCACTCGGCACGCAGACCTTCCGTCTCGAAGGGACCGTCGTACCCGGCACCATTCGCTCCACCTCGACCGGTTCGGACTTCAACATCTGCGAGGGACCTCACGTCGTACGCGTCGCGAACACGGGGAGCCCTCCCCAGCTGTTCCAGGCCCGGATCCCCGTGGTCGTCGTCGGGCACTTCACCTCGGGCACCTCGACCGACTTCGTGTCGAACTCCATCCTGGTGAAGCACTCCGCGACCTACTCCGCCCAATATCCGGGTCGCGTGCGGCCGAAGACGACCGGTCCGGCCTGCTGATGGTCGACGCCAATCTGGGGACCGTCGGGGTCTGGCTGGCCTTCGTGGCGAGCGTCGCCGGTGCCCTCGTGATGGTCAGCGGATTGGCCACCCGCCCTCAGGCCGACGGAACAATTCCGGTGGGCCGGTTCCCCCGCGACGGAAGGACGCTGGCGCCGGTCATGCTCGTCGGGGCCTTGCTCGCCACCGGCGCCATGGAGCACGCGCTCGTCACCCACGATTTCACCCTGGTGTTCGTGGCCGAGAACAACAGCACGGTGACGCCGCTGCTGTACTCCATCACGGGGATGTGGTCCGCCCTGGCCGGATCCATCTTGTTGTGGGGTCTCGTCCTCTCGCTGATCTCGACCGTCTTCGTGTGGCGCTACCGGCGGCTGGCTCGGGACCCCGTGATCCGGTGGGCCACGCTCGTCCTCTACATCGTCTCCGCCTTCTTCTTCGGCCTGATGACCGGGCCGGCGAACCCCTTCGTCACCGCCGCGGGCGTGACGCAGGGTCTCGGGCCCAACTCGCTCCTCCAGGACAACCCGCTCGTGGCGATCCATCCACCGCTCCTCTACGTCGGCTTCGTCCTCTTCACCGTCCCCTTCGCCTTCGCCATCGGCATGCTGGCCACAGGCCGGGTGGGGGATCGGTGGCAGATCGAGTGCCGTCGCTGGACGCTGGTCGCCTTCACCTTCCTCTCCGTCGGCATCGTGCTGGGTGCCTGGTGGTCCTACCAGGTGCTCGGATGGGGCGGTTTCTGGGGCTGGGACCCGGTCGAGAACGCAGCGCTGCTGCCCTGGCTGTGCGGGACGGCCTACCTGCACTCGGTGCTGGTCCAGGAGCGGCGCGGCCTCATGCGGGTGTGGAACCTGTCGCTGTCCATCGCCACGTTCGCCCTCACCATCCTCGGCACGTTCCTCACCCGGTCCGGGGTGATCAACTCGGTGCACTCCTTCTCGGAATCCTCCCTCGGACCCTTGCTCATCGGCTTCTTCTTCGCGGTCGTCATCGTCGGGTTCGGGCTGATCGCTTGGCGCGGCGACCGGCTCCGCTCACCGGGAGGGATCGACGCCCCGCTCGGCCGCGAGGGTGCGTTCCTCCTCAACAACGTGGTGTTCGTCGGCTTTGCCTTCGTCGTGTTGCTCGGCACCGTTTACCCGCTCCTCTACGAGGCGGTCACGCAGCAGCAGGTGAGCGTCGGTGCGCCGTTCTTCAACACCGTCGGTATTCCGGCGGCCCTGACCCTGTTGTTCCTCATGGCGGTGGCCCCCGTGCTCAGCTGGCGCAAGATGAGCGGAGCGGTGTTGTGGCAACGCCTCGTGATCCCGGTCTGGATCGGCGTCGGCACGGTGGTGCTGTGCGTGGCCTTCGGCCTGCGTGGCGGGCCCACGCTCATCGGCTTCGGGCTCGGCGCCATGGCTGCCGCGACCGCCGCGCGTGCCCTCGTTCTCTCCGTGCGGGCCGCGCACGCACGCCATGTGGGCTGGTGGCGCGGACTGGTGGGGCGTGCCAACGGGGGCATGATCGTGCATCTCGGCGTTGTGCTCCTCGCCATGGGCGTGATCGCCGCCACCTCCTACCGCCACGAGGCGGAGCTCGCTCTGCGTCAGGGCACGGTCGTGACCTTCGACGGTCACCGCTTCGAGTTCGTGGGTCTGCGTACTGTCGCCTCGCCGTCGCGCACGGCGCACGAGGCACTGGTCAAGGTCGACGGCGGCATGTTCGCCCCGGCGACAACGAGCTTCGGCAGCGCGCTCTCGGCGGAGGGGACGCCAGCCATTGATTCTGGTCTCTTCGGCGACGTCTACCTGACCTTCGACGTCGTCGGCGGTCTGGGCTCGACGTCCGGCAATCAGGCGATCAACAACCTACCAGCGGGCTCGGTGGGCATCGGGGTGGTGATCCAGCCGCTCGTCGCGTGGCTGTGGGCCGGCGGCCTGCTCATCGGAGTCGGCGGTGTGCTGGCCCTCGTCCCCGGCTCACGGCGGAGGGCCACGGATCCCGCCTCGGCGTCGTCGCCGCTCGTGACGGACGCGCAGCCCGGCACGCACCGCGAACGGGAGGCGGCCGCGCCTGAGCCCGTCGGTGCCCTGGTTGCCCGCGGCACCGGGCCGGCGTGAGCACTCGTCGTCGCCGCCACGCGACCCGTTGGGTCGCAGGTGCGGTCATGCTGGTCCTCGTGGTCGTCGGTGTCGTTCTGGCCACCCGGACGCCCCAGCAGGCCACCGCCGTCCAGAGCCCGCTGCTCGGGCGTACCGCGCCCCAGTTCACCGGCACCGACCTGAGCACGGGGTCGCGTGTGTCGTTGCTCTCGTTGCGCGGCCACTACGTCGTGATCAACTTCTTCGCCAGCTGGTGCACTCCGTGCCAGGAGGAGGCGCCCGACCTGTCACGCTTCCACTACGAACAGTCCCATGCGGCGGACGGCGCAGACATGGTGAGCGTCGTGTTCCACGACACGTCCGACACGGCCAGCGCCTTTCAGCGAGCGAACGGAGACCTCTGGCCCGCCGTGAGCGACCCCGGCGGTGCGATCGCCCAGAGCTATGGGGTGACGGCGCCGCCCACGACCTTTGTCATCGATCCCTCGGGCCGTGTCACCGCGGCGCTCGTGGGGCCCGCGACCCAGAAGAACCTCGATTCGTTCCTGGCCGCCGCCAAGGCGGAGCAGGCCCGTGCGTCCCATGGCTGAACGCACGACCGGCATGCCGCTGTGGGCTCGCGTCGCGCTGCCACTCGTCGTCCTGGCGGTGGCGCTCGCCGTGGGCGGTGGCCTCTTCGACACCGCACCCCAGACAGCAGGTCGAGCGCGCCGCCGCCATCGAAGCCGGTGTGCGCTGCCCGTCGTGCGTCGATGTCTCGGTGGCCCAGTCGAATGCAACGACGGCCATCGCGGTGCGGCACCAGGTTGAGAGCCTGGTGGCGCAAGGCCGGTCCAGCTCCGACATCGACCAGGTGCTCGTGTCCGAGTACGGCCAGACGATCCTCTTGGTGCCGCCCGACGCTGGCGGAGTCCCCCTCATCTGGATCATTCCGTTGGTCGCGGGCGCTGGCGCGCTGGTGGGCGTCGCTGTCGTCTTCTGGCGCCGGAGCCGCGCCTTCGACGCGCTGAGGACGGAGGAGACCGTGCGGTGACGGTCGGCGGATCGCCGGCGGTGGAGGCGCGGGACCATTCCCGCGCGACGACCGCTGGTTCCTGACCGACGAGCGCGATTTCCTGCACCGCTCCCTCGACGACGCGGAGCGAGAGCACGAGGCGGGGGACCTGTCGGGCGACGACTACGCAGTCCTGGTGGCGCGGGACTCGGCGAGGCTGGCCGAGGTGGAAGCCGAGCTCGCCACATTGGAACCCGCTCCCGCCGTGGCCGAGGAACGCGAGCCCGCGCGAGGGCCCGAACGACCCCCGCTGCCCCTGTGGCGGCGCATCGGCATCGTCGCGGCCTGCCTGCTCATCGCCACGGGTGCCGTCATCCTCGTCGTGCACTTCGTCCAAGCCCGGCAGCCCGGCCAGTCGTCGTCGGGCGGCGTCACCCTCTCGCAGGCCCAGACGATTGCACAACAGCTGCATCAGGCGCAGACGCTGAACAACCAAGGACAGACAAAGGCCGCGCTCGAGCTCTACAACAAGGTGCTCACCGAGGACCCGTCGAACCCGGCGGCATTGGCCTACGCGGGCTACCTCCAGTGGGACATCGGAGCAGCGGCGCACGTGAGCGCCTTGGTGAAGATCGGGCGCGCCGAGATCGAGACGTCGGTCAGAGACTCGCCCACCTACTACGAGAGCCATCTGTTCTATGGCCTCGTTCTCGAGAACCAGGACCACAACCACGCGGCGGCCGTTCGCCAGTTCAACGACTTCCTGGCCGACGGCCCTCCGGCCGCCGAGCTGCCCCAGGTGGCACCCCTCGTCGCGGGTGCCTACAAGGCGACGGGGGAGCTTGTCCCCGCAGCATTCTCGACCGGGGCCACCGGGTCGACCGGGTCGTCAGCTCCGTAGCGCCACCAGGTCGCTGACGACCCGGGTGAAGGCGTCGGCGAAGCCGGCGCAGTCCGCGTCGGTCGTGCTCCAGCCCACGCTGACCCGCAGAGAGTGGCTCGGGTCGACGCCCATCGCCTCGAGCACGGGCGAGGGCTCGATGCTCTCCGACGAGCAGGCCGATCCCGAGTGGACGGCCACACCGAGACGGTCCAGGCCGATCAGCACGGGCTCCGCCTCGACACCGTGCACGCCGAGGCACGCGAGATGGGGGAGCCGGTGCTCCTCGGTCGTGGGACCGACGACGTCGACCCCGCCGACCCGCAGCGCCGCGTCGAGGACCGCGGCGATCTGGTGCCGGGCGATCGCGGCCTCGGTCTCGATGACGTGGTGTGCCTCGCCGGCCAGCGCGGCGGCGGCGGCGCCGAAGGCGAGGAGCGCCGGGATGGGCTCCAGCCCGGCCCGGCGACCGCGTTCCTGTTCGCCGCCGACCAGCAACGGTTCGAACCTGCCGCCACGCCGCACGATCAGCGCGCCGGCGCCGGGCACGCCACCGAGCTTGTGGGCACTGACACTGACCAGGTCCGCCTCCAGCGCGCCCAGGTCGGTGGGCACGTGGCCGCAGGCGGCCGCGGCGTCGACGTGCACCGCGACCCCCGCGTCGTGGCACAGCCCGACCACCTCGTGGACGGGCTGGAGCGTCCCCACCTCGTGGTTGCCCCACTGACAGTGCACCAGCGCGGGGCGGGACGCGCGCCGGTCCTCCAGGCGCTCCCTGAGGGCCGCGACGTCGAGCCGACCTTCGCCGTCGACGCCGATGGTCTCGGTCGGCGCGGCGCGCGCCGAGGCATCGCGGACCGCCGAGTGCTCCACGGCGGCGCACAGCACCGGCGCGCCCGGCGCGGCGCGGGTCGCACCCCAGACAGCAGCGTTGATGGCCTCAGTCGCCCCCGAGGTGAAGACGACCTGGCGGGCCACCACGCCGAGCAGGTCCGCCACCTGTGTCCGTGCGGTCTCGAGCGCGTCGCGGACGGTGCGGCCCTCTTCGTGGATACGGCCGGGATCGCCGGGTGGGAGCGCGGCCCAGTGGCCCAACGCGGCGAGGGCTTCGGGACGCGCGGGTGTCGTGCTGGCGTGGTCGAGATAGATGCGAGCCACGGAGGCTCAGGCAGAAGCCGTGCAGGCGTCATCGCCGCGCGCCCGCGACGACAGCATCACCGGGAGCGCCTGGTGCGCCGCGGTGCCGCACAGCTGGGAGAGCAGTCCCTTGATCATGCCGCGGTCGACCGCGCACAGCACCGGGTTGGTGCTGTGCGCGTCCCCGAAGGGACACTGCTCGGCCACGACCGCCGTGGTCTCGCCCCGGTCCTCCGCGTGGGCGGCGAAGCCGTGGGCCGTGAGGGTCTCTGCCACCACGTGCATGGCGGCCCGGACCGTGCGCTGCCCTTCACTCGGGGTCATCCGCGCGGCGAGCGAGCGGCCGTATTCCTCACCGACGTGCGCCGCCATCTGTTCCGCCTCTTCGGGCCCGAGCCGCTGCACCGCCTCGACGAGCAGACGCATGAGGAGGTCGTCCCGGCGCTGCATGAGACCGAGCTTCAACTCCTCCTCCACGCAGAAATGCCGCTTGGAGGGCCGGCCGGCGCCGGCGGCGTTGCGTCCGGTCTCGACCCGCAGGTAGCCGCCGTCGACCAGGCGCTGGAGGTGGTGGCGCGCCACGTTGGGGTGCAGCGAGAACGTGGCGGCGACCTCCGTCGCCGTGGCTCCGGGCTTGGCGCGCACGTGCAGGAAGATGTCGCGTCGGGTCGGATCGCCGAACGCGGCCGAAACGGCGGCGACGGCGGCGCTGAAGCGGCCATCGTCCGCGCCGGCCGCTCGCTCGGGCTCCGCGGTGATCGGAGCAGTGCTCACGGTGGGTAGTCTACCGGGGGATCAGCCCCTCAAGCAGGGGCGACGCGGGATGAGCGTCCACGGCGCGGATCACCCGATTCGGATCCCGTCCGAGACGAGGAAGTGCATGGCAGCAGACCAATCACAGCTCGAGGCCGCGTTGAGCGCCGTCCAAGAGCCCGAGCTGGGCCTGACGCTCGGTGAACTCGGCCTTCTCCGGTCCGTGCGCCCGCGCCGCCGCCGTGTCCTGGTCGAAGTGGCCCTGCCTGTGGCCGCCTGGCCGGGGGTCGACGACCTGGCGGAGGACATCCACCGGGCTGCCCTCTCCGTGGCCGGGGTCGAGGAGGTCGAACTCGATTTCGTGGTGATGACCGAGGCCGAGCGGGACGGGCTCCGCCAGCGCTTGCGTGCCGGGATGCTGGGGGACGGCGTCCCGGCGGTCGAGGTCGACGGGGGCGGGCACGGCCACGAGCACGCCGGGCACGGGCACAGCGCCGGCGCCGTGCTGCCGGCCTTCCTCGGGCCGGATGCGCACACGCGCGTCATCGGGGTGTCGTCGGGAAAAGGTGGCGTCGGCAAGTCGACGGTCACGGTGAACCTCGCCATCGCGCTGGCGGAGGCCGGCCACAGCGTCGGACTGCTCGACGCGGACGTCTACGGCTTCTCCGTCCCGAAGATGCTCGGAACCGAACACGACCCGATCATCCTCGGCGACATCGTGATCCCGACCTCGGCGCACGGGGTCAAGTGCCTCTCCATGGGCTACTTCGTGCCGGACGATCAGCCGGTCATCTGGCGGGGACCGATGTTGCACAAGGCGATTCAGCAGTTCCTCACCGACGCCTACTGGGGGGAACCGGACTTCGTGCTCGTGGACATGCCACCGGGCACCGGCGACGTCGCCTTGACCCTGGCCGAGGTCATGCCCCGGGCCGAGATCGTCGTGGTCACGACCCCGCAGGCGGCGGCCCAGCGGGTGGCGCAGCGCTCGGCCTTCGCGGCACGCCGCCTGAAATTGTCGGTGCGCGGCGTGATCGAGAACATGAGCTGGTTCACCGGCGACGACGGCACCCGCTACGAGCTCTTCGGCTCCGGCGGCGGCGAGACCCTCGCCGCCGACCTCGGGGTGCCGCTCCTCGGCCGGGTGCCCCTGGTCAACGCTGTCCGGCTGGGCGGGGACGAAGGCCGGCCGGTCATGGCCGTCGATCCCCAGAGTGAGACGGCACGGTCCTTCCGGGCCATCGCCGAAAAGCTGGCCGCCCTCGGACCCGCCCGGGTCTACCGGCGAGAGCTGACCCTGCGCTAGATCCTCGCGTTGCCGCTGGGACCGCTCAGCGACGGCGGAGGCCGATCAGCCGGCGTTGCGCCGGAAGCCGCGGGTCGGGCTGAGTCCCCACTTGAGGTTCGCGACGTCGCGGGCGTTGGCGCGGTACACGACGACCTGGTCGCGACCCAAGCGCTTGGCGTCGTACATCGCGTTGTCGGCCTCACGCAGCAGATCGGCGGGAGCGTTGGTCGAGTCCGCGGTGATGACGACGCCGATGCTGGCGGTCACCACCAGCCGGGCGTCGCCGATCACCACAGGTTCTTTCAGCCCGGCGCGGAGCCGCTCGGCCATCTCGAGCCCGCCCGTCTCGTGGTCCACCTCGGCGAAGGCGACGAACTCGTCGCCGCCGAAGCGGGCGACCACGTCGACCCCGCGGGTCATGGCGGTCAGGCGGTTGGCCATTTCGTTGAGGACGATGTCACCGGCGGAGTGATCGGCCCGGTCGTTGACGAGCTTGAAGCGATCGAGGTCGATGAAGATGACCGCCAGAGAGTTGCGGCGCCGCCCGACATGGCTCAAGGCCTCCTGCAACCGGTCCATGAAGAGGGTGCGGTTCGCCAATCCGGTGAGGCCGTCGTGCGAGGCCTGGAACGCCATCTGCTCGGCCATCTCGCACCGCTCGATGGCGAGCCCCACCATGCTCGCAAGCTGGTCGAGCTTGTGCAGCTCGTCGCTGCCGAAATACGGCATGTACGGGCTGATGTTGACCGCGAGCGAGTGGGTCGCGCCACTGTGCGTCCGCACCGTGATGCGGCGGTGCTTCGCGCCTAGACCCCCCGGGCTCTCGTCCAGGGGTTCTGACCCGTCGCCCTCCGGCCACGCCGGGTAACGGGCCACGACGGTGCCGTCGCCGGCCAGGAGGGCGGCCTCCGACGCGCCGACCAGCGCACACACGTGGGGCAGCAGGCGCTCGGCCACGTCCGCCGAGTCACCCGCAGAGACCAGTTCGTCGATGGCCCGGCGGAAGGCCTCGTCCTCCTTGCGGCTCAAGAAGACCCGTAGGAACGAGGGAAGGACCAGTGCCATGAGGAACAAGACCCCCATCGCCACGGTCAGGGCCCGGGTGACGAGACCGACCGTCGGGCCGCGGAGACCGAGAGCGGCCACCACCACCTGAACCTCGAGACCCACGACCCCGATGGCGAGCAGGCGCATCCGGGTGGCCGCGATCGGCGGCTCCCCCCGCCCAGCCATGAACAAGCTGATGACCACGTAGCCGAACAGGAATCCGAAGGCCACCCCGAAGGACACGCGGTAGGCGAGGGAGTTCGGCGGCGGCGGAAACCCCGGTGCCGGCAGGTCGTGCAGTGCGAAGGTGAAAGCCACGATCCCGGCGGTGACGGCGAGGGCGAGAAACCGGACCGCGCGACTCGGTGTGCGGAAGCTGCCGGCGAAGCGGAACAGGCAGTACGGCATCACCAGGAGCAAGGCGATCAGCGACTTGGCCACGTTCTGGTTGGTCACCCATGTGGGATCGACCTTGACCACGAGAAACACCCCGCCCAAGATGGCGAAGGAGAGTGCGACCCAGCCGGCGCCGCGGATCCGGTGGCGCACCCACTGCAGCGTCGTGAGCGCGGCCAGCAGGACGAACTCCACCACGGAGATGTTGAACAGGACCTCGGTCCAGTGCGTCAACTCGTTCTCCCCTCCTCCGTCGCGTCGCCGGTATCGCCAGGGCCCGCAACGGTCACAGCTCCAGGTGTGCCAGGCCCGGATCTCCGTGAAGACCCTACTCCTCGCCTAGCTGACTCGGACGACATTCACGCTCAGTTCATCGGCCTTCACGCCCAATTCATCTCGACCGGGTCCAGTGCGGCTGCCAACTCCGCTCCCGCGGCGGCCGCTCGTCGCGACGTGCGTGGACATCACGACCTGCATCTCGGTGCCGTCTTCGCATGTCATGCGCCGTCCGCCGTCCGCCATGGAACCTTCTCTCAAGGGTCGTGTGTGACATTACAAGGTGGGGATCGTGCTCGACTCGGGCTGACCGGAAACTCAGAGGAGCGCTCGCCCCGTCCCCCTCGATACTGTGAGGCCGGCGCGAAGGAGGTGCGGTGGTGCGGGACTGGGCGAGGCCGGTGGTGCACTGGGAGATCGAGGCCAAGGACCCCGGACGCCAACGAACGTTCTATGCGGAACTGTTCAATTGGAAGATCGGTGACGGCTTCATCATGGAGATCCCCGCCGGCCTCGGCGGCCCCGAGCCCGGGCCCGCCGGTCACATCCGCGGCAGTGACCGATCAGGTGTCACGTTGTACGTGCAGGTGGCCGACCTGCGGGCTTCGCTGGACAAATCCGTCGAGCTCGGTGCGACCATCGTGGCCGAGCCCTTCGACGTCCCCGGCGGGCCGACACTCGCCGGGATCACCGACCCCGAGGGCAACCCGGTGATGCTGGTGCAGGCCTGAGCCATGTCGATCGTCGAGATCACCACGTTCAGGCTGGCCGAGGGGGTCACGGATGAGTCGTTCCTCGCCCTCGACCGTCGGATCCAGACCGAGCTCGTGCCGAACCAGGCCGGATTTGTCCGGCGCACGACCGCGCGCCACGGCGAGGACTGGCTCGTCGTCACCCTGTGGGTCTCTGACGCGGACGCCGCCGCCTACCAGCGGGCCGTGGCAGGCGACCCCGTGCTGGTCGAGTTCGAGCACGCGGTGGAGGCAGGCACCTTGCACATGACCCGGTACACAACGCTCGACTGACGTGGAGCCCACGGAGCTCAAGGTCACCCGCTACGAGGTCCGTGACCGCATTGCCACCATCACGCTGGACCGGCCCGATCGCCTCAACGCGTGGACCGGCCGCATGCACGCCGAGTACCGGGCGTTGCTCGACCGGGCCGGCGCCGATCCGGGGGTGCGGGTCATCGTCGTGACCGGATCGGGGCGCGGCTTCTGTGCCGGCGCGGACGCGCGGGCACTCGAGGGCCACGTCGAGCGCGGTTCCTACGATGCCGGGCTGGGCGACGACGTGGCAATGCCGGGCTATGGCGTCCGCCCAGAGTTCGACGCCGACTTCGCTTACCACTTCGGCATCCCCAAACCGATCATCGCCGCCATCAACGGGCCGGCGGCCGGGGTGGGCCTCGTCCTGGCGTGCTACTGCGACCTGCGGTTCGCCGCCCACGGCGCCAAGCTCACCACGTCGCACGGGCGTCTCGGCCTGCCGGCCGAGTACGGGTTGTCGTGGCTGCTGCCCCGGCTGATCGGCGTGACACGTGCCGCGGACCTCTTGCTGTCGAGCCGGGTCGTGCTGGCCCAAGAGGCCGAACAGCTCGGGTTGGTCAACCGCGCCCTCCCCCAGACCGAGCTGCTTCCCTATACCTACGCCTACGCCGGGAAGCTCGCCACGGAGATCGCGCCGTCCTCGCTCGCGGTGACGAAGCTGCAGCTCTACCGCGACCTGCACGGAGACGTGGCGACGGCGGTCAACGACGCCGGGTCACGCATGGCCGCGATGATGCGGGGCGCGGATTTCGCCGAGGGAGTGGCCGCGCTCACCGAGAAGCGCCCGCCCGCCTTTCCCGACCGTCCGGCCTGAGCCCGGCCTCGGGCGACTCAGCCGTCCACGCCGGTGGGGAGCTTGGCCGGGTCCCAGCCGAGGATCGCCACCGCCTGACGGAAGGCGAACCGGTCGGTCATGCCGGCAACGTAAGTGACCGCCGCCCGCACCGCATCCTCACTCCCGGCGACGACGTCAGGCGACGGCAGCGCCGAGCCGGCGTGCTCCGCGATGCGGTGGGGGCGGTCGGAGAAGTGCTCGACCAGCGCGCGCAGCACGCCGATCACCGCTTCGCCCTGGCGCAGCGACGCGTCCCGCAGGTAGATGCGCTCGTAGTTGCAGGCCCGGAATGCTGCAAGCGCCTCCGCCGTCTCTTCCTCCATGCCGACCTGCCCGGTGCGAAGTGTGGCGGAGACGACACCGGTGATGAAGGCATCGAGCTGGGCGCTGCGCCGTTCGCCGCACGCCGTGCTGACCGCAAGGGGCAGCTGCCGCGTGGCCACGATGCCCGACAGCACCGCGTCCTCCCAGTCGTGGCAGACGTACGCGATCCGGTCGGCCCAGCTGACGACCTCGCCCTCGGGCGTGGACGGCGCGGGACGCGACCAGCTGTGGTTGGCAATCCCGTCCACCGTCTCAGCGCACAGGTTGAGCGGGGCCAGGGACACCAGCGCGCCCCATGGCGCGTGGTCGAAGCCGCCGGGCACGTAGGGGTCGAGCGCGTCCTCGCTGGCATGGCCGCCGGGCCCGTGGCCACAGTCGTGACCGAGGGCGACGGCCTCGGTGAGGGCAACGTTGAGGCGGCAGGCCCGGGCAATGGCGGTGGCGACCTGTGCCACCTCGAGCGCGTGGGTGAGGCGGGTCCGCTGATGGTCCTGGGGGAAGACGAACACCTGTGTCTTGCCGGCCAGTCGGCGGAACGAGGTGGCGTGGAGGATGCGGTCACGATCGCGCTCGAAGCTGGTCCGCCAGGTGTCGGCCTCTTCGGGCTGCGCCCGGCTGCCGGCACCGGACGCCCGCGTCGCGCCGGGCGCCAGCAGCGCGTCCTCCAGCTCCTCGCGCTCCTCTCTGCCGCTCGGCAGGGCCGATGGTGCGTGGTCGGCCGCCGGCGGACCCGGGGCCGGCCCGATGCGGGCGTGCGAGTCGGCATGGGCCAGGCGAACGGGCCCCGAGTAGCCCGACATCGTCGCCGCCCAGCGTGCACTGCGCTCGGTCCCTTCGGACTTGGGCGTGCCCGTCATGTCAAGAAGTCTGCCCCTTCGCTGTAACGTCCAGGTGACCCTCGGACCGTCCCGAGGTCCGTGAGAGGAGTGTCACCAGGTGGACGTGCGTATCGGCATCACCCACACCCCCAAGGAGCTCGAGGTGGAGATGCCCGACGATGCCGATCTCGACAAGGTCGTCGCCGAGATCGAGAAGCTGCTCAAGACCAGCGACGGGGTGCTCTGGCTCACCGACCGGAAGGGCCGCCGGGTCGGCGTCCCCGTCGTCAAGGTGGCCTACGTCGAAGTCGGGGCGCCCTCCTCCGAGCGCCGCGTCGGGTTTGGCGCCCCCTAGGGACGTCCGTGCGCGCGGGGCAGGTACCGGGGCGGTGAGCGCGGGTCCCGATCTGCTCGATCTCCGCCTGGTGTTCGTCACCGGCAAGGGAGGCGTGGGCAAGACCACGGTTGCCGCCGGCCTGGCCCAGCTGGCCGCCGAGCAGGGCAAGCGCGTCCTGGTGTGCGAGGTGGACGCCAAGGGCGACGTGACGTCCCTCTTCGAGGCGCCCCCCACGGACTTCACGGCCCGTGAGATCGCGCCGGGTGTCTGGTCGATGTCGATGGACACCGAGGCGTCGCTGCGCGAGTACCTCAAGTTGCAACTGCGCATCCCGGTCGTGGGGCGGATCGGACCGCTCGCCAAGGCGTTCGACTTCGTCGCGACCGCCGCGCCCGGCGTGCGGGAGATCCTGACCGTGGGCAAGCTCTGCTGGGAGGTCCGTGAGTCCCACTACGACCTGGTGGTGGTGGACGCGCCGGCCAGCGGCCACATCATCGGCCAACTGGCGGCGCCCCAGGCCATCAACGACCTGGTCAAGGTCGGGCTGATCCGCAGCCAGACCGACTGGATGCTCGAGATCCTCTCGGATCCCCGCCAGACCGGTCTCGTCGCGGTGTGCACGCCCGAGGAGATGCCGGTGAGCGAGACCCTGGAACTGGTCACGAGGGTGCGCGAGGAGACCACCGTGCGCACTTCGGCCGTCATCGTCAACCGCGTCCTGCCCGAGCTGTTCGGCCAGCGCGAGGAGGAGATCTTCGAGCAGCTGCGCACGGTGGACACCGAGCGGGTGCTGTCCGACCGGGCCGGCGGCGACGTGGCCCCCGTGCTCGAGGCGGCTCGTCTGGCCGTGACGCTCCGCCGCACCCGCTCGACCCACCTGCAACGACTGCAGGCCGGGCTCCCCGAGGACCTGCCTGTGCTGCTCCTTCCCTACCTGTTCGCCCGGAGCTTCGGGGCCCGGACCACGCGCCAGGTGGCCCACGCCCTCGGCGAGGAGTTCGGGTTGTGACGGCCACCGGCGCGCCGGCGCCCAAGACGGTGGGGCAGCTGCTGGCGGCCAAGGACATCGTCATCGCCTGCGGGCCCGGTGGGGTCGGTAAGACCACGACGGCGGCGTCGCTGGCCGCCACCGCCGTGATCGAACAGGGCGGCCGCGTCCTGGTGCTCACGGTCGACCCGGCGCGCCGACTGGCCGACGCGTTGGGGCTGAAGGGGATCGGGAACGACGAGGTCCGCATCCCCGACGATGTGTTCACCGAGGCGGCGGCCCACCCGAGGGGCGAGCTGTGGGCGGCGATGCTGGACACCAAGCAGAGTTGGGACGACCTGATCCGCACCCATGCGCCCGACGAGGCGACCCGCGAGCAGATCCTGGCCAACCCGCTGTACCAGAACATCTCGGGACGCTTCGTGCAGTCGCACGACTACATCGCCATGGAGCGGCTCTACGAGATCCACACCGAGGGCAAGTACGACCTGATCGTCGTCGACACGCCGCCGACCCGCAATGCGCTCGACTTCCTCGATGCGCCGCAGCGCATGGCCGACTTCTTCTCGTCGCGCCTGCTGCGCTGGTTGATTGTGCCCTACCGGTCGCGGCTGGTGAACTTCGCGTCGCGGCCCTTCTACCAGGTGGCCGACCGGATCCTCGGCACGCAGTTCCTGGCCGACATCTCGGAGTTCTTCATCTTGTTCCAGTCGATGTACGCCGGGTTCGTCGAGCGGGCCGAGGCGGTCACGCGCCTGCTCTCGGACCGCCGCACGACGTTCATGGTCGTCTCGACCCTGGAGGCGACGCCCGTCCGCGAGGCGGAGTTCTTCTCGGCCGCCCTCAAGGAGCGCCAGCTGAACCTGGGTGCCATCGTGTTGAACAAGGTCCTGCCCGAATACCTGCGCGACCCCAGGGCGGACAAGCTGGCGCTCTCCATGGACGCCCGGGCCGAGGAGCTGGCGCAGGGCCTCACCGACGACCCGGTCGTGGCCGCCCGCGTCATCGGCGAGGTGGCCGAGAGCTTCATCAACTTCGGACTGGTGGCCCGCCGCGAGGCCGAGCAACAGGCGGAGCTCACGGGCGCGCCCGACGTCCTCGTGACCGTCCCGTTCTTCGACGCCGACATCTACGACATGGGCGGGCTGCTCCGGTTGGGCGCACAGGTCTGGGGGTAGCGGCGGGCAGGGACGGGCAGGCCGGGACCCGTGGCACCGGTCCGGGGCAGGGCGCCTACCATCGTTGCCATGGCCCCGATGATCGACCCCGAAGTCGAGCTGTACGCGGAGGCGCACACGACGCCCCCGCCGGAGTACCTGCAGACGGTGGACGCCTCGACCCGGGAGGGCTTTGCCCAGTTGTCGGGGATGATGGTGGGACGCGAGGAGGGCCGCTTCCTCGAGATGCTGGTGTTCGCGGCCCAGGCCACCCAGGTGCTCGAGATCGGGACGTTCACCGGCTACTCGTCCATCGCGATGGCGGCGGGATTGGGCCCGGGTGGCTCGATCATCTCGCTCGAGGTCGACCCCCACCACGCGGTCACGGCCCGCGGCAACATCGCCTCCGCCGGCCTCGAGAGCCGCATCAGCGTGATCGAGGGGCCGGCGCTGCGGACGCTCGCGCAGCTCCAGGGCCCGTTCGACCTCGTCTTCATCGACGCCGACAAGGTCTCCTACGACGCCTACTACGAGGCGGTGCTGCCCAAGCTGGCCCCACACGGGTTGATCGTCGTCGACAACACCCTGCAGGGCGGCCGGGTGCTGGCGAGCGAAGAGCGTCCGAACGAAGCGGCGCTGGCGCTGCGCGCCTTCAACGACAAGGTCGTCAACGACCGGCGCGTGGCGTGCGTGCTCACCACCATCCGCGACGGCGTGACGCTGATCCGCCACGCCGCGGCCGGCTGAGGCAACGATGCGCAGCCCGCGGCCGACGGTGCTGGACACCGCCTGAGGTGCTCGACTACCACCTTCACCTCTGGCCGCATCACGAGCACGACACGCCGCTGCGCGTCGAGCAGCTGGCCGACTACTGCGAGCGCGCCCAGGCGGCAGGGGTGACCGAGCTCGCGCTCACCGAGCACCTGTTCCGGTTCCGTCAGGCCGACTCGCTGCTGGGCGGCTTCTGGGACGACGCGCGGGTGCCGCCCGGGCTGGCCGAGTCCATGGCGGAGTACTGGAAGTTCCACGCGACCGTCGACCTCGACGACTACGTGGCCTACGCCCAGGAGGTGAAGGACGCGGGACTGCCCGTCGTCATCGGCCTCGAGGTCGACTACTACGAGGACCGCATGGACACGGTGGCCGGGCTGCTGGCCGGGTATCCCTTCGATGTGCTGTTGGGCTCGGTGCACTGGGTCGGATGTTGGCGCTTCGACGACCTCGACGACCCGGTGTCGATGGCCGAGTGGTCGGCGCGCGACGTCGACGCGTGCTGGGCGGACTACACGCGCGCGTTCGAGGAGCTCGCTGCGTCCGGCACCTGCGACGTGCTGGCTCACCCCGACCTGGTCAAGGTGGCAGGCCACCTGCCCGACGCACCCGCCGAATGGTGGGACCGGATGGCCGAGGCGGCGGCGGCGTCGGGCATGGCGGCCGAGCTGTCCTCTTCGGGTTGGCGCAAGCCCATTGGGGAGCAGTACCCCGCGGCCCGGCTGCTCGAGCGCTTCGTTGCCCGCGGGGTGCCGCTCACCACGGCTTCCGACGCCCACCAGGTCGACTACGTGGCCGACCGGGCCGACGACCTGCGCGCCGTGCTGGCGTCGGTGGGGGTGGCGCAGCTGCAGGGCTACCGGGGCCGGATCCCCTATCCCGTCGCGGTGTCGGGGCCGGCGAAGGCCGGCGGCTGATGCCGACCCCCGCCGAGCTCGCACAGAGCCACACCGACCTCAAGCCCGAGGAGCTCGAGCACCTGCAGCGGTTGCTCGGGAGCTGGAGCGTCCTGGCCGACCTCTCCTTCTCCGACCTCCTGCTGCTCGTGCCGGTGCACGCGGCCGGCACTGACGGCTCCGACCCAGCCGCCGCGACGTCGCCGGCCGAAGGGGATCCCGAGCTGGTGGTGCTCGGGCAGATGCGGCCCAACAACCGCCCCACCCTGGTCGAACAGGACCTGGTGGGTCAGACCGTCAACGAGTCGCAGTGGACGTTGGTGGCCCAGTGCCTGCACACGGGCGAGATCGTGCGCGGCAGCATCCACCACCCGATCCTGGGCGAGCTGGTCCCGGTGGAGAACATCCCCGTCCGCTTCGAAGGCCGGATCATCGGGGCCCTGCTCCGGGTCTCGCTGGCGCCGCTCAAGGGGCCGACGAGCATGTACGAGCGGACGTACCTCGACGTGTTCGAGCGCCTGGCCGACATGGTGGCGCAGTCGGCCTTTCCCTTCCCCGACGAGGACGTCGGCACCGAGGAGGCGCCCCGCGTGGGCGACGGCGTCGTCGTCGTCGACGCCGACGGGCGGATCGAGTTCGCATCGCCCAACGCCATCAACGCGTTCCACCGCATGGGGATCTACACCCAGCCCGAAGGGAGGCGCTTCGGTGATCTCGACATCGAGGAGTCGGCGGTCGAATGGGCGCTCGCCACCGGTCGCCCCGTCGTCGAAGAGGTCGAGCGTCGCCCCGACGTCATCGTGCTCGTGCACTGCATCCCCCTGCTCTCGCACGGAGTGGTGACCGGGGCCATGATTCTTTTGCGCGACGTCACCGACGTGCGTCGTCTCGACCGGCTGTTGCTGTCCAAGGAGGCAGCCATCCGCGAGGTGCACCACCGCGTCAAGAACAATCTGCAGACGATCTCGTCGCTGCTCAGCCTGCAGGCGCGCCGAGTGGGGGACCGCGCGGCGCGGGTCGCGTTGCAGGAGTCCGAGCGCCGGGTGCGCTCCATCGCGCTGGTGCACGAGATCCTCTCGCGTGACCCGGGCGATCAGGTGCCCTTCGCGGAGATCGTCAGCTCGTTGGTCCAGATGGCGGAGGACTCGGTGGTGTCGTCACAGCCGATCGTGATCGCGGTCCACGGGGATCTCGGCGAGGTCGCGGCGGACGTGGCCACTCCGTTGGCGGTCACGGTGGCCGAGCTCCTGCAGAACGCCGTCGAGCACGCCTTCGACCCGGAGAACGCCGGGGGCAGCGACGGCGCGGCAGGGCTCGAGGGGGCGGGCGGTGCCGCCGGCTACGCGCCGGTCGGCCACGTCGACCTCACGCTGAGCAACGAGGACTCGACGCTGGGCGTCGAGGTGCGCGACGACGGGCTCGGATTACCGGACGGGTTCGACATCGAGCGGACGACGAGCCTCGGCCTGTCGATCGTGCGCGACCTGGTGGTCAGTCAGCTCGAGGGCACGATCTCCATGAAGGCGCTGCCGCCGGCCGAAGGGGGCGGCACGAGCGTCATGATTACGGTGCCGGTGCGCCCACCCCGATGAGCGGGCGATGACGGGGGCGGCGGCCTCAGAATGCGGCGCGCTGCGAGCGACGCGCCGCCAGCCACGCCTTGCGAAGCTTGCGGCGCTCCTCCTCGGAGGTGCCACCCCAGACGCCCGACTCCTGATTGGTGGCGAGCGCGAAGTCGAGGCAGGGCTCGAGCGCTTCGCACGAACGGCAGACACGCTTGGCCGCCTCGATCTGGTCGAGGGCGGGGCCGGTCGTGCCGACGGGAAAGAAGAGGTCCGGTTCGGTGTTGCGGCAAGCGGCCGCACGCCGCCAGTCGTCCGCGTCCCAATCGACGGTCCGGTTCCACATGAGAGCCATCGGAATGTGCCTCCACCAGCATTGTGATCCTTTTCACATGATCGGACCCAATCGGTGTCCGTCAGTGAAAAGCGGGTTGTTTACGGGATTAGAGGGTAACGGCCCGCGGTGGGGCTCGCAAGGAGTTTTCGTGAATTCTCCGTGCATTGGTCGCCGTATTCGTGTCATCGGCGTGTCACCGTCCCGATGACGGCCGTCTTTGCTCATAGGGGTTGCACCCAGGGTTTTGTCGAGAACACCCTCGATGCGTTCGCCGAGGCCCATCGGCTCGGTGCCGACGGGGTCGAGCTCGACGTGCGCCTGACCGTTGACGGCGGCCTTGCGGTCCACCACGATGCCGAGATCCCGGGCCTCGGAGTGATCGGCGCTCTGGGTGTGGCGGACCTCCCCGCGCACGTGCCCCTCCTCGCCGACGTCCTCGCCGTCTGCGACGGGATGGTGGTGAACGTCGAGATCAAGAACGCCCCCCAGGACCCCGGGTGGGACCCGGGGGAGGCCGTCGCCGCGCTGACGGCGGCGGCGATCGAAGAGGCGGGCTGGACGGACCGGGTCATCGTCTCGTCGTTCCAGGTCCCGACGCTGTTGGCGGTGCAGGCCGCCGACCCCCGCCTGGCCCTCGGCGCGCTCTGGGGGTTCGCCGTCGACCCCGGGCGGGCGCTGGCCGAGGCGGTCGAGGCCGGGTTCGCGGCCGTCCACCCCTTCGTGAGCGGCGTGGACGCCGAGCTGGTCGGGCGGGCGCACGCCGCCGGCCTCGCGATCAACGTGTGGACCGTCAACGCCCCCGAGGACCTGCGGGCCATGGCCGAGTGGGCGGTGGACGCGGTGATCACCGACCGCCTTGACGACGCACTCGCCATCGCCGGTGGGGGGCCCGCCTGACGAGGGGTCGAAAAAGGGCCTGTCACCCGGCCGAATGGCGAGGAACGGCCCGGGTCCACCAAGATGGTCGGCCATGAACGTCGTCGTGTGCGTCAAACAGATTCCCGATCCGGCCGCCCCCGGGGCGCTCAATCCGGACACCAAGACCCTCGACCGGTCCGGCAAGCTCATCATGGACGACTCGGACAACTACGGCGTCGAGATGGCTCTCCAGCTGGCCTCGGGCGAGGGTGACGAGGTCACGCTCGTCTCCATGGCCCCCGGCGGGGAGACCTCAGGCCTCCGTACCGGACTGGCCATGGGCGCGGCCAAGGCCATCCTCGTCAGTGACGATGCGCTGGCCGGCAGCGACGCCCTCGGGACGGCCAAGGTGCTGGCGGCGGCGATCGCGCGGGCCAACCCGGACCTCGTGGTCATGGCCACGGAGTCGACCGACGGGTATACGGGCACCCTGCCCGTGCAGGTGGCCGAGCTGATGGGGCTGCCGTCGGTCACCTTCGCCAAGGCCATCTCCATCGACGGCAGCACGGTCAAGGTGGAGCGGCAGACCGAGGCCGGGTACGACGAGGTCGTGTGCCCGATGCCCGCCGTCGTCACCGTCACCGCCGGCGTCGTCGAGCCCCGGTACCCCTCGTTCAAGGGGATCATGGCGGCCAAGTCCAAGCCGGTCGACAACCTGACCGTCGCCGACCTCGGCATCGACCCCTCCCAGGTGGGCTCGGCGGGCGCCCGCGAGGTGATCGCAGACGTCTCGGAGGCCGAGGCGCGCGGGGCGGGAGAGATCGTGGTGGACGAGGGCGACGGCGCGCAGCGCGTCGTGGCCTTCCTCGAGCAACTGAAGGTGGTCTGAGATGCCGATCGACAAGGTGTGGGTGCTGGCCGAGACCGGCGACTCGGGCCCGACGACCGTCACGCTCGAGCTGTTGACCGAGGCCCGGTCGATCGCGTCGACGGTGGAGGCCGTTGCCTGGGGATCCGAGGCGGGCTCGCTGGCCGCGCCGCTGGGGGAGTACGGGGCCACGACGCTCTACGACGTCGGCGACCTGGGTGGCGCGCTGCCCGGCGTGCCGGTGGCAGCCGCACTGGCCGCGCTCGTCGGGAGCGGCAACGCGCCCGATGCCATTCTGCTCCCGGCCACCTACGAGGGGCGTGACATCGCGGGTCGCCTGTCGGCCAAGCTCGACCGTCCGGTGCTGACCAACGTGACGGGTCTGGTGGAGGGCGACGGTGGCCTGTCGAGCCAGCACCCGATCTTCGGTGGCAGCCACATCGCCACCGCCCACTTCACCGGCCAGGGCCCGGGCATCTTCGTGATCCGGGCCAAGTCGTTCGCGGCCGAGCCGTCGGGCGGCGCTGCCGCGTCCGTCGTGGCGGCCCCGGTCCCCGGCGACGTCGCAAGCACGAACACGGCCAAGATCGTGGAGCGCCACGTCGAGGAGCGAAGCGGGCCCAAGCTCGACGAGGCCGCGATCGTCGTCTCGGGCGGGCGGGGGCTCGGGGAGGCGGCCAACTACGCGATGATCGAGGAGTTGGCGAAACTCCTGCACGGTGCGGCGGGCGCCAGCCGAGCCATCGTCGACGCCGGCTGGGTGCCCTACTCGCATCAGGTCGGCCAGACGGGCAAGACGGTGAAGCCGACCGTCTACATCGCGTGCGGGATCTCGGGCGCCACCCAGCATCTGGTCGGGATGAAGGGCTCCAAGAACATCGTCGCCATCAACAAGGACCGGGAGGCCCCCATCTTCTCGGTGGCCGACCTCGGGATCGTGGGTGACGTGCACAAGGTACTGCCGGCGCTGATCGAGGAACTCAAGGCGAAGGGCTGAACAGCCCGCAGAGGCGCTGAGACCGCCCGTCCGCCCGGTCGGGGTCCGGGCGGCCGATGCGAACGACGTTCGGCACCGGGCCGGCGCTGCCGGGTCCGCATGGCCCCCGCGTGTGGTGCGTGCACGACCGGGCCGTACCTCCGGCAGTACATTCGGCGCTATCAGCTGATCGCCCCTGATGCTCTTTCCCACTATCGACTTCGCCATCTTCTTTGCCGTCGCCTTCACGGTGAACTGGCTGCTCAACCCCCACGCGGGGTGGTGGAAGCTGTCCATGGTCGGCCTGAGCTACGTGTTCTACGGCTGGGTCGGGTGGAGTTACTGCCTCCTGCTGGCGACGACGACGACGGTCGCGTTCGCCGGTGGGAGCGTGGTGGGGGCGGCGCGCAACGAGCGGAGCAGGCGCATTGCCATGGGGGTCTCCGTGGCCGCCCTTCTCGGGATCCTCGGGTGGTTCAAGTACTACGGCTTCGTCTCGGTGAACCTCGACAACGTCACGCATGCCGTCGGGTTGGGCCGGGCCGTCCCCTTGCTGCAGGTCGGGCTGCCCATCGCCATCTCCTTCTTCACCTTCATGGCCATCAGCTACGTCGTCGACGTCTACCGGCGCCAGCTCGAGCCGGCCAAGCCGCTCGACTTCGCGGTCTACCTCTCGTTCTTCCCCCACCTGCTCGCCGGCCCGATCGTGCGCGGGAGCGAGCTGTTGCCTCAGATACGACGCCGCCGTGACCCGGACGGCATCGACTACTCCCGCGCCTTCTGGCTCATCCTGGCGGGCTTGTTCAAGAAGGTCGTGATCTCCTCCTTCGTCTCGAGCGCCATCGTGACGCCGGTCTTCACCTCACCCCTCCAGCACTCGGCGCCCGAGGCGATCTTCGCGGCCTGGGGCTACGCGGTGCAGATCTACTGCGACTTCAGCGGCTACACCGACATCGCGATCGGCCTCGCCCTCCTGCTCGGCTTCCGGTTCCCGCAGAACTTCGACGCGCCGTACACGGCGCGCAATCTGCAGGACTTCTGGCGCCGCTGGCACATGACGCTGTCGCGCTGGCTGCGCGACTACCTCTACATCCCGCTCGGGGGCAGCGCCGGCAGCCAGGCCACCACGGTCCGCAACATCATGATCACCATGATGCTGGGGGGCCTGTGGCACGGCGCAGCGTGGACGTTCGTCGCCTGGGGCACCCTGCAAGGGCTCGGGCAGAGCTTCGGCCACCTGCGCCGCACGAGCCGGGAGCGCCGGGGTCTGCCCCCGGTGGCAGACGGTCCGGTGCGCGTCTGGGTGCAGCGTTTCCTGACGTTCCAGTTCGTGTGCCTGGGCTGGGTGTTCTTCAACGCGACCGGCCTGTCGCAGGCCTTCACCTTGCTGGGGCGCCTCTTCACCGGGTGGGGGTCGCCGTCCCCCCTCATCACGCCGCTGCTCGTCTTCACCGTCCTCGGCACCATCGCCGCCCAGTTCGTGCCCACGTTGAGCGTGTCCCGGCTGCAGGGGGCGTTCTCGCGCCAGCGCACCGCGGTGCAGGTCGGGGTGGTCGGCTTCGCACTGCTGGGTATCACCACGTTCGGCCCGGTCGGCGTCGCGCCCTTCATCTACTACCGCTTCTGATGACCGACGCCCGCACGCCGCCGCACCACGTGGACTGGGAGTCGCCGGAGGAGTGGGGCGCGCAACCGCATCCCGAGCTCGCCCCGCCCGATGACGGCCGGGTGCGGGCGCCGTGGACGCGTGTCCTGGCCATCGGGGTGGCCGCCTTCGCCCTGTGGTTCTTGCTCTTCGCGCCGACCTTGCAGCACAACGCGCAGGTCTCGCCCGTCGGCACCCGGCGCACCGTGAGCCTCGACATCACGGGCCCGTTCGCCGGGCTGAGCCGCGCCCTCCAGCTGTCACACCTCGTCTCCGTCACCGGCAGGGAGAACCGCCTGCCGGGTGGCACCGTCGGGCTCACGACGGCCGGGGCGCGGCCCGCCGTCGCCGCGGGCCGGTCGCATCCGACGCCCGGGACGACGCCCGGCAAGGGTGGCACCGCCCCGACCACGCCGACGACCGTGCCCCCCAACCCCAAGCTCCCCACCGCCGCCAACCCGCTTCGGGTCCTGATCGTGGGCGACTCCATCGGCCTCGACATGGGCGGGCCGTTGCAGTCCGACCTCGCCGGCACGGGCGTCGTCAACGCGGCGCTCGACGCCCGCGAGAGCACGGGGTTGACCCGGCCCGACTACTTCAACTGGCCGGCGGAGCTGACGTCGGACATGAAGATGGCCCAGCCCCAGGTGGTGGTGGTGATGATCGGCGCCAACGACGCGCAGGACTTCCTCGGCCCCCCCGACGTGCCCTACACGTCGGCGGAGTGGAACACGCTCTACGCCCAGCGCGTGGCGCAGTTCATGCAGATCGCCCAGAGCGCCGGCGCCACCGTCGTGTGGGTCGGCATGCCACCGATGCAGAACGCCGGCCTCAGCGCCCAGATGTCCGACGTCAACGCCGTGGTCCAACGCCAGGCGGCCGCGGCGCATCCCCCCGTGACCTTCCTGCCGATGGACAAGGTGCTCGGCACCGCGGAGGGCGGGTACACCGCCTTCATCACCAACGCCGCCGGCCAGATCGTGAACGTCCGGGCGCCCGACGGGACGCACCTGACGTCGGGCGGGGGGCAGGTCGTGGCCCAGCAGGTGATCGGCGGGCTGCAGAACCTCGGCTATCACATCCCGTGAGCGGTCGGAGACGCCGGCACGGGTGTACGCGCGCGAGGGGTCGCGGGTGTTTGGTCAGCTCGGCTTTGCCGCCGCCGTGACGCCGCGGTGCGTGCCGTTCACGGAGAGTGCGGACGTGCCAGGCGCGCCGTCGTGGGTCCCATCAGACTCGCCGCTGCCCAGGCCGGCCCGCCGCGGCCGCACGTAGGCGAGCCAGATCGCGCCGGCGCCCACGAGCACGGCGCCGAGCGTCCAGCCGAGTGCCGTGGTGCCGACGCCCACGTACTTGAGGCCCGAGGCGAAGATGACGAACGTGATGACCGGGCGGATGTAGCGGTCCGGGGCCCGCGAAGAGATGAGCGAGCCGACCAGGACGGCCGGCACGCTGCCGACGACGATGGACGCGGTGACCGCGAACTCGACATGCCCGAAGGCCAGCGCGCCGAGCGCGGCGGCGAGCGTCAGCGGGACAGCCTGGGTGAGGTCGGTGCCGACGAGCTGGTTGGCGCCGAGCACCGGGTACAAGAAGAGCAGGAGCACGATCATCAAGGAGCCCGAGCCGACCGAGGTCATGCCGACGACGAAGCCACCGATCGCCCCGATGGCCACGGTGGGCAGCGGGCGCACGACGACCTCGCGGATGAGCCCTTGCCGCCGGTGCCCCGAACGGCGGTCGAGCCCGTAGCGCAGGACCATGGCCGCCGCGCCGATCAGCAGGGCCGCACCGAGAAGCAGCTGCACGTTGTGCTCGGCGGACGTCGAGTTACCCAAGAGGTGGAGGGCGTAGGCGCCGAACAGAGCGGACGGGACCGAGCCGAGGACCATCCAGCCGACCAGCGGGTAGTTCACGGTCTTCTTGGACATGTGCACGACCGCGCCCACCGGCCGCATGAGCACGGCGGCGACCAGGTCGCTCGAGATGGCCGTCGACGGCTTCACGCCGAAGAAGAGGATCAGCATCGGGGTCATCAGCGCCCCGCCGCCCGCGCCGGTCATACCGACGAGGAACCCGACGACGGCGCTCCCGAGGACGATCAGGGGATCAATGGACATCGAGCCCTCCCCGGCCGGCCTCCGGGTCGAGGCTCTGTTGCCAACCCGTCATAGCGGTTTCATATTACCCATGGGTTGAGTCAGATTTCTACTGGTGCGCTCCGACGCCGTGACCAGGAGGTTTCGAAGTGGCGAGACCGCTCAGACCAGCGGCCAGGGGTACGGCGGCCACTCGCCGTCGTCGACGAGCTCGGGCAGGGTCTTCAGGCTGAGGAGCCAGGCGACCCTGTCGAGGGTCGCGGCCACCTCCTGGGGATCGATGAGCTCACACAACTCCATCGGCGGACCCTCGTGGGCGAGCCGGGCCAGGTCGTCCTGCACGGCGGCCTCGAGCGGGACGCCGCCGAAGTCCCAGATCACCGTCCGCAGCTTGTCGCGGCTGTTGAAGCACAGGCCGTGGTCGATGGCCCACAGCTTGTTCTCGGCCAACAACACGTGGCCGCTCTTGCGGTCGGCGTTGTTGGCCATGACGTCGAACGCGCAGACGCGCATGAGCGTGGGGTGCCACTTCGGCTCGTCGCGCAGCGTGAAATAGTGCGAGGTGCCGTCCTCGTGCACGAAGCGCTGCACCGAACCCGGACCGAAGGGAGCCTCTCGGCGCTCCACGGTCTCGGGAACCAGACCCCAGCCCAGCCACTCGGACAGGGCGTAGGCGGCCACCTCGCGCCGGAAGAGCCCACCGGGGAAGTCCCACAATGGCCGCTCCCCCTTCGACGGCTTGTAGACGGCGAGCAGCTCCTCGCCGTCGAGCCGGCAGGTCACGAGCAGCGTGGCATTCGAGCTCCCGGCGATGCGCCCGTGCACCTCCATGTCGCCGTCCGTGAGGACCCGCGCGACGGTGGCGTCCGACACGACGGCTAGCTCGCCGGCGGACGGTGCCCGTTGGTGCGCGGACAGTCGTGACCCGCCGGGTCCAACGGGAGCGAGCACAGGGGGCACGGCGGGCGGCCCGACTCCACCTGTTGCGTGGCATGGATGGCGAAGGCGGCCGCCTGCTCACGGGTGAGCGCGACGCGCAGCACTCGCCCGCTCTCGGCGAGGTCGTCCTCGTCCCCGTCCTCGTCGTCGATGTCCATTTCTTCGAGCACGACGATGATGCGGTCCAGCTCCTCGTCGTAGGAGACGCCGATGGTCCCCACGACCCACTCGAACTCCTCGGTGCCGTAGAACTCGAGATCCTCGGGCAGGTGACCCGGGCGACCCAGCTCCTTCACGATGCGGCCGAGGTACCCGGCGAGCACCGCGACCTGTTGCTTCTCGACCTTGACCGTCGTCTCGGTCAAACCCTGGCGGCAGTAGAAGAGGAAGAGCCGGTGGCCCACCTCGCCGAGCACCCCGATCGTGCAGTGATCGGGTGCGTCGAAGTCGAACTCGTCGCTCACCGCAGCCGATCCCTCACGACGGCACCAATTCGTCGAGATTTCCCGTCGAGTTCACGGACAGCACCACCGGGCCGCCGGCGGTGAAGAGGATGGCCGAGATGGAGCACGGCGAGACAACGAGCCGCTGCATCAGGTCGATCGGCACACCGGCCGACGCCGCCACGATCGCCTTGATCGGGTCGGCGTGCGAGACGGCCACGATCGTCTGGCCCGGATGGTCGGCCACGAGCCCGAGCACGGCGTCCATGGCGCGCACCGACATCTCGGCGAACGACTCCCCACCCGGAAAGCGGAATCCTCCCGGCCAGCGCTGGACGGCGGGCCATTCCCGGGTCCGGTACAGCCGGGTCAGGGGCTTCTCGGTCCATTGGCCCACGTCCACCTCGACCAGACCGGGTGCGGTCCGCACGCGCAGGCCGAGCGCCCGGGCGATGGGTGCCGCCGTCTCGCGGGTCCGCTCCAGTGGCGATGCGTACACCGCGGCTGGGGCCTTGCCCAAGAGCGCGATGCGCTCGGCCGCCGCGGCGGCCTGCGCCTGCCCCTTCTCGGAGAGGTGGAGGCCGCCGGCGCGTCCCGGGAGCATCTTGCCGGTCGTCGGCGTCGTGCCGTGCCGCACCAGGAGCACAACAGTGGCAGGGGGAGACCGGCGGCCGCGGCGGGACATCGTGCGTGCGGCGGAAGAACGGGCTGATGGGGGCACGGACGCCCATCGTAGGCTCTGCGCCATGTCGTCCAACCGGGGGAAGAGGGACTCGGTGGCCGCGGTGCAGCGGGACGTCGCAGCGTGTCGGCGGTGCCCGCGCCTCGTGCGCTGGCGCGAGGAGGTCGCGCGGACCGGCCGGGCGTCGTACGCCGGCCAGGTCTACTGGGGGCGTGCCGTGCCCGGGTTCGGCGATCCCCGCGCTGCGCTGGTGATCGTGGGCCTCGCGCCGGCGGCGCACGGTGGCAACCGGACGGGACGGATGTTCACCGGCGACCGGTCCGGTGACTGGCTCTTCGCGGCGCTCCACCGGGCCGGCTTCGCGTCGCAGGCCGTCAGCACGTCCCGCGACGACGGCCTCACCTTGCGCGGCGCGTACATCACCGCCGCCGTGCACTGTGCGCCGCCGGGCAACAAGCCCGATCCCGCAGAGCGCGAGGCGTGCGCACCGTATCTCGCCCGCGAGCTGTCGCTGCTGGGCGACGCCGTCGTGGTCGTGGCCCTCGGACAGTTCGCCTGGCGGGCGGTCGCGGCACAGCACGGCCTACGGCCCCGCCCGTCGTTCGGCCACCTGTCCGAGAGCACGCTCGACCCCGGGGTCACCCTGCTCGGCTCGTACCACCCGAGCCAGCAGAACACGTTCACCGGCAAGCTGACGGTGCCCATGTTCGACGCCGTGTTCACCCGGGCACGCGCGTTGATCGCCGCCGCAGCAGCAGGCTCGGGCCCGGGTCGACCCCGCCGGACGGCTCAGGAGACGAGGTCGTAGAGCAGTCGGTAGAAGCGGATGCGAACCGGGTCCGGGGTGATGCCGTAGCTCTCGTAGAACAGCGGTTCGAGCGAATCCCCGAAGTTCCAGCCCACACTCCAGGCTCCGACGGCGATGTCCCACCAGCGGTCCGCCGCGCCCAGCTCGCCGAGATCGACGTAGCCGGTCACCCGGCCTCCTTCGAGCAGCATGTTCGGCGGGCAGTAGTCGCCGTGGCACACGACGAGGTCCTCTCCGAGGGGGGCGGTCGCCTCGAGCTCGGCGAGCGCGGCCGCCGGAGAGAGGTGGGCGTGCTCCTCGTGGAAGCCGGCCGGGTCGACGTCGTCGACTTCAACCCGTCGCCGCACGTGCTCGAGCGCCCGCTCGGTGTCGAAGCGGAACGGGCACCATTCCTCCCCGACCGCCTCGTGGAAGTCGCGTAGCCCCCGGCCGAGCGCCCGCACCAGCCCGGGAAGGTCGCCGCGCCAGTCGGGATGGGTCCCGTCGCGGCCGGGGAGCGCCTCGGTGACGAGGACCGCCGCGGTGTCCGACCGCTCGAGCGCGACCACCGTGGGAACGGGGAGGTAGGGAGCGGCCCAGATCATCCGCTCGGACTCGCCTCGCAGGGTCGGGTAACGGCCCTCGGTGTCGACCTTGGCGAAGCGCACGGTGCCGTCCGGGCCCGTGAGGCGCCACGTGGTCAGCCCTGCGACGAGCCGGTAGGCCAGCACGGCGGTCCACCCCGGGGCGAGCTGTTCGAGCTCGGCCGGCGGTGCCGGCGCATCGGGTGGGTTCGGCACGCCCGCAGGGTAGGGGCTCCCGGCTGCCACGGCACCAACGGCTACCGTCTCGGCGAAGAGCGCGGAGAGGATGGAGTGCGCAACCCCGACGACGTGACGCCGTGCGACGTGGCCGAGATCAAGAGCTGGGACGACGCGGCCGACGTGATCGTCGTCGGATTCGGCGCCGCCGGCTCGACCGCGGCCTTCACCGCCGCCGAGGCGGGGGCCCGGGTGCTCGTCACCGAACGGTCCTCCGGCCCCGGAGGAGCCGCCGCCCTGGCCGAGGGGATCGTGTATCTCGGCGGGGGTACGCCGATTCAGAGGGCCTGCGGGTTCGAGGACAGCCTCGATGACATGTACCGCTACATGATGGCCGCCTGCGGGCCGGATCCCGACGAGCGCAAGATCGCCCGCTACTGCGAGGAGAGCCTGGGCCACTTCGACTGGCTGGTGGCACGCGGCGTCCCCTTCGACCCGACGTTCTGCGCCGACACCTCCATGGCGCCGACCGGCACCGAGGGCCTCGTCTACTCCGGCGGCGAGGACGCCTACCCGTTCAACGAGATCGCGCGCCCGGCGCCCCGGGGCCATCTGGCCAAGACCAAGCGCTCGACGGGCTGGCTGCTCATGCAGCACCTGGCGGCGGCCGCCACCGGCGCCGGCGCCGCCATCTCGGCCGACACCCGGGTGGACCGGCTCGTCGTCGACGACGGCCGGGTCGTCGGCGTGCAGGCGCAGCGCTTCGGCGAGACGGTCTCGTTGCGGGCCCGCGGCGGGGTCGTGCTCACCGCGGGCGGCTTCATCTTCAACGACGACATGTTGCGCCGGCATTGCCCGCCCCTCGTGCGTGGAACGTTCAAGGTCGGCACCGAGGGCGACGACGGGCGGGCCATCCGCATGGCGCAGGCCATCGGCGCCGGCGTGCGCAACATGTACGCGGGGGAGGTCTCCCTGCCGATCACCCCGCCTCGCACGCTGATCCACGGCATCCTCGTGAACGGCAAGGGTCAGCGGTTCATCAACGAGGACACGTACATGGGACGCGTCGGCCAGTCCGCCCTCTACGAGCAGGGCGGCGAGGTCTATCTCATCGTCGACGAGGCGTCCTACGAGGTGAATTGGATGGGCCTCGCCGCCACGTGGGTCTGCGAGACGGCCGAGCAGCTCGAGTCGGAGATGGGCCTGCCGGCCGGCTCGCTCCAGGCCACCGTCGACCTCTACAACCGCCACGCCGCGGCGGGGGAGGACCCGCTCTTCCACAAGGGCCCGGCCTGGGTCCGCCCGCTGGTGCCCCCGATCGGCGCCGTCGACCTTCGTGTCGGGCCGGCACCTTACGCGCCCTTCACCCTCGGCGGGCTGGAGACGACGGTGGCGGGCGAGGTGCTCGACCTCACCGGCCGCGCCATCCCGGGGCTCTTCGCGGCGGGGCGCACCACGGCCGGTGTGTGCTCGTTCGGGTACGCCAGCGGGCTCTCCATCGGGGACAGCACGATGTTCGGCCGTTTCGCGGGCGCGAGCGCGACCGCGGCAGCGGTGGCGGCATGAGGAGGCCCGGCGGGCGCGGGTCGGGCCAGCCAGGCGGCATCGATCCGGGGGGGGTGCGGGAGGTCTCATATGGGTAGTGCTCTCATCGGCAACCAAGAGGAGGAATGCGATGGATCTCGATCTGCTTGATCTCTACCGGCGTGCGAGCGAGTGGACGTCGGCCAAGGTGGCGGGAGCCGTCCAGGAGCTCGATGCCCCGACGTCCTGCGACGAGTGGGACGTCCGCACGCTCATGAACCACATGCTCCAGACGCAGCGGTACTTCGTGGGTGCGGCACGAGGCGAGGACGTTGCGCCGCCCTCGTCGACCCCACCGGATCTCATGGGCGACGACCCGGTGACCGACTTCGCGCGGGGGCGCGCCGAGACCCTACGCACCTTCGAGGAGCCGGGGGTGATCGAAAGGACCGGTCCGGCCCTGGGCGTCGCTTTCAGCGACCAACTCCTGCACGGGTGGGACCTGGCCAGGTCCACGGCGCAGGACGCGACGATGCCCACCGGGCTCCCCGACGCGGCCTACGCGTTCATCTACGGGCGCTTCACCGACGAGCAGCGCAATGGCGTGTTCAAACCAGCGATCGACGTCGCCCCGAACGCGTCCGCTCAGGACAAGCTTCTCGCCTACACCGGGCGTGACCCGTCCCCAGGAGCCTGATCGGTCCCACCGGAAGGCGAGTGGGCCCCTCGGGGGAGACCGGGTACGGCGGCCTCAGGCCGGGCGCGTCCGCCGCGTCCCCCGGGCGCGCACCCAGGCCAGCAGGTCGCCGTTCTCGCCGCGCCGGACCGAGCCGGTGAAGATGTCCTCCCGGTCGGTCGAGACCTCGCGCGTCACCTCGGCGTAGAGCTCGTCACCGATGGCGGCGGGTTGGAGGTACTCGACGAGCACCGAGGAGATGATGCCGGAGCGTTCGTGGTCGTTCGCCGCCGCGGCGACGGCCGCCCCCGCCACCGCGTAGAAGACGGCGCCGTGCACCGTTCGGTGCGGGTTGGCATGACGCCCGTCGGTGGTCAGCACGGCCACCGTGTGGCCTGCACCCCGGCGTTCCACCTCGATCCCGAGCAGGGCGGCGAACTCGTCGGTCCCCGGCGCGCTCATCGGCGCACGTCAGGTGGCAGGTGTGGCAGCGGGCAGGCGCCCCGGCATGGGCACGGCCGTGGCCGGCCAGCGCTTCCGGCTGACGCGGCTCAGCTTGTTGAGGAGGGTGACCGCCCCCGGGTCGTCCTCGATTGGCCTGGTCTCGATCACGCCGGCCGTCTCCATGTCGCCGAACAGCTCCTCGCCCCGCTCGGTGCGCACCAGCGTCAGGGTCCAGTCGCCGAACGCACCGATGCCCCCGGTCGAGATGTCGGCGTGCTCGGCTGCGAAGTCGGGGCAGCTCGTGCAACCCTCGCGGGTCCAGGCGTGGGCCTCCTTCAGCGGCACCTCGTGGTAACTGCCGTCCTTCATCCAGACCTGGAAGACCCCCTTGATGTTCATCTTGACGATGTCGGCCCGGGGCAACCCGTACCTCGCCTCGAAGAGCTCGGGAAAGATGGCGTCGTCGAACGTCTTGGAGCAGAGCAGCCCGATCGAGAGGGTGAAGCGGCGGGCGATCTTGCCGGCCTTGCGCGCCGCCATGACGGGGGGTGCCGAGGCCTGGCAGCCCATGCCCACGAGGGCAATGCGTTCCGCCCCTCCGGCGATGGCCTCGGCGTAGGCCAAGGGGTTGGCCGAGTAGGTGTAGCGGGAGCCCGCCGTGGCGAGCACGTCCTCGCGGTTGCGCGCCACTCGGGGCACCGCCTTCCACGTCGAGCCGTCGCCCTCGAGGCCCGAGACGAGCGCGGCGTCGATCACGTCGTGCTCGAAGGCCCATATCAAGAGTGCCGAGACCAGGCCACCGTCCTGCCCGATCCCCTGCACGTCGGCGTCGGTGGCCCGGGCCAGCACGGTCCGGCGGGCGATGCCCGAGACCTCGTCGTCGGTCCGGGGGCGCCCGAACAGGTAGGTCTCGATGTCGGGCTCCCAGGTCCGGAAGCGCGGGCAGGCGCGGGTGCAGAGCGTGCACCCCTTGAGGCCGTGGGTGCAGTTGTCGGGCCCGCCCTCGGCGTCCACGTGGAACGGCTTGTAGGCGCCCTCGGTGTCGTCGTACCCGAGGACGTCGTACGGGCAGGCGATGACGCACGCCGAGCACCCGGTGCAGAGCCCGGACGTCACGACCTCGGTGAACAGCTCGGCCCATTGCGGCTTCTCGGGTGGCATTGGCCCACCATATTCGGCGCACCGCAATGGTCGGATACCTTGCGCCGGTGCCAGAGATCCTCGAAGTCGAGCGCTACCGGTCTTTTGCGGCGCAGGCGCTCGACCGGCCCATCACCCGGGCGTGGATGGTCGACTCGAGGTACGGCCGGGGCGGGACCACGCCGCCCCGGCTGCGGGCGGCCCTGGTCGGCCGTTCCTTCATCTCGGCGCGCCGTCGCGGGAAGCTGCTCTTGCTCGACACCACTCAGGGGCCCACCCTGGGCGTGCGCTTCGGCATGACGGGCGGACTGGTGGTCGACGGGCGCGAGGCCCTGGACCGCCTGCGCTACGGCCCGGGTGTCTTCAACGAGAAGTGGGTGCGGGCCCGCATCACCTTCGAAGACGGGGGGAACCTCCTGGTGCACGACCCGCGGCGCTTCGGCTCGCTCGAGATCGCACCCGACGAGGACCGGCTCGGGCCCGACGCCCTGTCGGTCTCGTTGCGCGAGCTGCGCGGCGCGGCTCGCGATCGGCCCGGGCCGGGAGGGGACGGCCGCGCCCCTCAAGGCCCGGCTCATGGACCAGGAGCGCCTCGCCGGGGTGGGCAACCTCCTGGCCGACGAGATCCTCTGGCGCGCCGGCCTCGCGCCCGGTCGTCGTTCGCCGCTCACAGAGGATGAGCTGCGCGAGCTCCATCGGTCGCTGCGGGCCACGTTGCGCCAGCTGGCGCGCCGGGGCGGCTCGCACCTGGGAGATCTCATGGAGGAGCGCAGGGACGGGGGGCTCTGTCCACTCGACGGCACGGCGTTGCGCCGGGAGGTGGTCGGGGGCCGGACCACGTATTGGTGCCCCGCGCATCAGCGCTGAGCGGCACACGGCTCGGGGAACGGGTTCGGCTCAGCTGGTCAGGGGTGGGAGACCCTTGGCGATCAGGTCGACGCCGAAGATGACGAAGAGCACCGCCATGACGGCCGCGTTGTGCGCGGTCAGCCAGGCCTTGGCCGAGTCGAGGGTGCCCCTGGCCTTCTCTCCGCCCGCCGCGGCGTAGATGACGGGGCCGGCGATGGTCACGCTGGCGATGACGACGAAGACGGCCGTCGCCACGACGGCGTCCGACGTCGAGAGCCCGAGTTGGGCCAGCCCCGCCGCGGCTCCGGCGGTGAGGATCAGGTTCTTGGGGTTGACCCCGGCCAACAAGAGCCCGAGCCCGAGGGCCTTGGCGGGGGACAGCGCGTCCACGCCCGCCATCCACTTCGGCATGGCCGGCTCCTCGCCGGGTGCGGGGCGCTTGCCCCAGTTCCTCCGGGCCAGCGCGAGCAACGCGACCCCAAGGACGATCTTGCCCCACGACACAGAGTCGGACGCCGTGCTGCTCGTGGCGACGTTGCCATCGTGCGAGACCACGTAGACGACGGTGCTGACCGCGGCGAGGGCGAGCACCCAGCCCACCAGGAAGGCGGGCCCGTTCACCTTGGCGCGCCGCGAGAAGAGCATCAGGATCACCGCGATGATCGGCACCGGGCTGATGGCCACCCCGATGGCAAATGTCAGGACTTCGCTTATCCCCTGCCCCATGTGGGCCCCTTCCCGCACCGTGGTGTCATGCGTCGCGCCAGACCTGGTGCGAAGGCGCAGGGTCTCCGTGCCCGGTCGTCCGGGTCAACAGGCAGGAGTCGAGGAAGAACTCGAAGAGCGAGTCGCCGGATGGGGGCGGAACCCCGATCCGGGCCCGTTCCTCCACGAAGAGGGCGCTCAGCTCGGACCGGAGCCCCGTATCGTCGACGGCCTGCGCGGTGCCGGTGCACGCGAAGGCATCCTCGTTGTCCTCGCAGGGAACAGAATGGAGCGCGTAGCGACCATCCCGCCGGAGGTCACGTTGCTTGGGTGAGGGGATGATGAAGGCGAACAGCCCGGACTCGCGCATGATGGGGCACATGGGATGGACCCTTGGTCCACCGTCTGGCCGCGTCGTCGCGAGGTAGCCCAGTCCGACGCCGACCTGGTAGAACAACGCCCGGCCCGGTTCGGCCAGATCGGGGCGCAGTGCCGCGAAGCCGTTCCACGACTTCATGCCGGCTCCTCAGCCCTCGGCGATCTCTTCGAGGACCTTTGCCGCGTGGCCGTCGGCACGCACGTTGTACCAGGCCCGCTGCACCTTGCCGTTGGGCCCCACGAGGAAGGTCGATCGGATGGTCCCGACCGTCTTCTTGCCGTACATGGTCTTCTCACCCCACGCGCCGTACTTCTCCATGACCTTCTTGTCGGCGTCGGTGAGGAGGGGGAACTTCAGCTTGTACTTGGTGCGGAACTTCACGTGTTTCTCCGCCTTGTCCGGCGAGATCCCGAGGACGGCGACCCCCGCCTTGTCAAAGGCGCGGAGGTTGTCGTTGAACTGGCACGCCTCCTTGGTGCAGCCGGGCGTGTCGTCGGCGGGGTAGAAGTACACGATCACCCGCTGGCCCTTGAAATCCGACAGTTTGACCGGCTTGCCATCCTGGTCAGGCAGGGCGAACGCAGGAGCGGTTGCGCCCGCATCGAGTTTGGCCATGGTGAGGTCTCCCTTCGGTTGTGATGTCGCCGGCTCACTATGGCACCGGCTGTCGCGTCAGAACGTTCCTGGGCTGGTACAATAGGTGTGCGACCACCGGCAGGGGCTGGTGAGTCGGGGTCGACTCTCACTCCTCTGGATGGCGCACGGCCCCGCCGACAACAGAGAGAGCGGGACAATGACCGTTGATGCCCTGACCGGCGCGCACGCCGGTTCCTCCACGAACGGGGACGGCGCCGACCCGGGCGACGATACCTATGAGACAGCCAGGACCTTCGAGTCCCTCGGCGTCTCACCCGAACTCACTCAAGCGCTGGCCGATGAAGGCATCGTCAGCGCTTTTCCAATTCAGGCCCTGACCGTGGCCGACGCCCTGGCCGGTCGCGACGTCTGCGGCAAGGCCAAGACCGGCTCCGGCAAGACGCTCGCCTTCGGGGTGCCGCTGCTCCAACGAGCCAAGGCGACCCGGGACGCGGAGGGTCCGGTGACCGCCACCCGCCCGGCACGGCCGCTCGCCCTTGTCCTGCTCCCCACGCGTGAGCTGGCGGTGCAGGTCTACGACGTGCTCGCGCCTCTGGCGAAGAAGTTGGGCTTGCGCTCCGTCGCCGTATACGGCGGCGCCGACATCGACCGCCAGGTCGCCAAGCTCCGCAAGGGGGTCGAGGTGGTGATCGCGACGCCCGGGCGCCTCATCGACCTCGGCGACCGCGGTGAGGTCGCAGTCGACGGACTCGAGACCCTGGTGCTCGACGAGGCCGACCGCATGGCCGACATGGGGTTCATGCCCCAGGTCGAGTGGGTGCTGCGCCGCCTCGACCAGCCCCACCAGACGCTGTTGTTCTCCGCCACCCTCGACGGTGCCGTCGACCGCCTCGTGACGCGGTATCTCTCCGACCCGGTCTTCCACGAAGTCGCCTCCGCCACGCAGACCGTCACGCTCATGGAGCACCGTTTCCTCCAGGTGCACCAGATGGACAAGGTCAAGGTCGCCGCAGCCATCTGCCGCAACCAGGAGAAGTCGCTGCTCTTCGTACGCACCAAGCGGGGGGCCGACCGGCTGGTGGAGAACCTGGCCAAGGAGGGGGTCAAGGCGGCCGCCATCCACGGCGACCTGCGCCAGGCCAACCGCGAGCGGGCGCTGGCCGACTTCTCGAACGGCAAGCTCGCCGTCCTGGTTGCGACAGACGTGGCGGCAAGGGGCCTGCACATCGAGGCGGTCGACGGGGTCATCCACTTCGACCCGCCCGAGGACCACAAGGCCTACCTGCACCGCTCCGGCCGCACCGCACGGGCCGGGCGGGCCGGAGTCGTCGTCAGCCTGGCCCTGTGGAACCAGTTGGTCGAGATGGAGGTGATTCAGCGACGCCTCGGCTTGCGGATCCCGATCGTCGAGATGTTCTCCAACGACCCCCGGCTCGCCGACTTGGGGGCCTGGGAGCCCAAAGCCGAGGAGAGCGTCCTCTGAGCCAGGTCGCGACCGCCCCGCTCTGGTCGCCCGAGGACGGGGTCCGCCGCGTCCTGGTGGTGACCGCCCACCCCGACGACGTCGACTTCGGCGCGGCCGGCACGGTTGCCGCCTTTACCGCGGCCGGCGTGGAGGTCACCTATTGCATCGTCACCAACGGCGACGCGGGCGGATCGGACCGGCTGATCCCGCGGGTCGAGATGGCTGCGCTGCGCCAAGACGAGCAGCGCGCCGCGGCCGCGGTGGTGGGCGTCAGCGACGTGCGCTTCCTCGGGCATCCGGACGGCATGGTGCAGGCCACCCTGGCACTGCGTCGCGACATCAGCCGGGTGATCCGCCAGGTCCGGCCCGAGCGGGTCATCACCCAGTCGCCCGAGCGCAACTGGGACGCCATCTTTGCCAGCCATCCCGACCATCTGGCTGCCGGGGAAGCCGCCGTCTGCGCGGTCTACCCCGACGCCCGCAATCCGTTCGCCCACCCGGAACTGCTCGGTGAAGAGGGACTCGAACCATGGAGCGTCGCACAGCTGTGGCTCATGAGCCCGGCGGACGAGCGACCGGGGATCGCGGTCGATACGAGCGCCACCCTCGAACGCAAGGTGGCCGCGCTCCTGTCTCACAAGAGCCAGATCGGTGACCCGGAGGGCCTGACGCTGCGGATCGGTGAATGGGCGCGGGCACAGGCGGCGACGGCCGGTCTGCCCCAGGGTTCCTCGGCCGAGCTCTTCCGGGTCACCCTCATCCCCTGAGGCGCGATGGGCGCGGGTGACCCATGGGTGGTCGTGCAGCACGCCGCATTCGAGGGCCCCGGTTCGGTCGAAGGCGCGGTGCGGGACTCGGGCGCCAGCCTGAGCGTCGTGCGCACCGACCTGGGGCAGGCCGTCCCTCCTCCGCCGGCGGTCGTGGGGATGGCGGGGCTGGTCGTCATGGGGGGCCCGATGAGCGTGCACGACGACTTCGGCTGGCTCGAGGACGAGCGGGCACTGTTGCGCGCGGCGGTCGATGCCCGGCTGCCCGTGCTGGGCATCTGTCTCGGGGCGCAGCAGCTGGCCGCGGCGTTGGGCGCCAAGGTCACCGAGGGCCCGGCGCCCGAATGCGGCATCGGCGAGGTCCACCTGACGACCGACGCCATCGACGACCCCGTGTTCGGGGCCGCTCCGTCCCCGCTTCCGTGCGTGCACTGGCACGCCGACACGTTCTCCCTGCCGGAGGACGCCGTGCGGTTGGCGCGGCAGCGACGCCTACGAGAACCAGGCGTTCCGGGTGGGCGAGCTGGCCTATGGGCTGCAATTCCACGTGGAGGTGACGGCGAGCCTCGTGGCGCGCTGGGGTCCGCACCTCCCGCCCGGCGTCTTCGTGCGGGCGTCCGACGTGGCGCACGTGAGCCGGTTCGGCGACGGCGTCGTGCGCCGGTTCGTCGCGTTGGCCGGATCGCCGGTCTCCGGCTGATGGCCGTGCGCGCCGAGACCGTCCGGCGCCTCGCCCTCTCGCTTCCGGAGACGGCTGAGGCACCGCACCACGACATGACCTCGTTCCGTGTCGCCGGCAAGATCTTCGCCACGATGCCACCGGAGGGCGGTCGTGTCCACGTGTTCCTCGACGAGGACGAGGTGGCCGCCTACTGCGCCGAATTCCCCGTGGCGGTCGAGGAGCTGTGGTGGGGCCAGAAGCGGCGCGGATGCCGGGTGGTGCTGGCGCGGGCGACGACGGCGCTGCTGCGCGAGCTGCTCACCGAATCATGGCGGCGCAAGGCGCCCAAGAAGGTGCTGGCCGGGTTCGATCCCTGAGCATCAACCCGCCAGCTGGCGCAGCATGTACTGCAGGATCCCGCCGTGGCGGTAGTACTCGGCCTCCATGGGAGTGTCGATGCGCACCGCGACCCGGAACTCGGTGACCGAGTCGTCGTCCGCCGTCGCGGTGACCGACAGCTCCTTGGGTTGGTCACCCTTGTTCAGCACGTCGAGGCCGGCGATGGAGAAACGCTCGTGCCCGGTCAGGCCGAGGCTCTCGGCCGAGTCGCCCTTGTAGAACTGCAAAGGCACGACACCCATGCCGATGAGATTGGACCGGTGGATCCGCTCGAAGGTTTGCGCGATGACGGCGCGCACGCCGAGCAGCGCCGTTCCCTTGGCCGCCCAGTCGCGGCTGCTGCCCGTCCCGTACTCGCGACCTGCCAGCACGATCAAAGGCACTCCTTCGTCCGCGTACTGCATCGCCGCCTCGTAAATGGAGGTCTCCGTGCCCTCCGGTTGGTGCAAGGTCACCCCACCCTCGGTCCCCGGGGCGAGCCGGTTGCGCAGGCGCACGTTGGCGAAGGTGCCCCGCATCATCACTTCGTGGTTCCCCCGCCGGGCTCCGTACGAGTTCCAGTCCTCGCGCGGCACGCCGTGCTCGGTCAGGTAGCGCCCCGCCGGCGTGGTGGGACCGATGGATCCAGCCGGGGAGATGTGGTCCGTCGTGACGCTGTCGCCCACCATGACGAGCACCCGAGCGTCGAGGATGTCGGTGACCGGCGCGGGCGTCATGGTCATGGTCTCGAAGAACGGAGGGTTCTTCACGTAGGTCGAGTCGTCCTGCCACGCGTAGGTCTCGCCCGATTCGGTCCGGACCTGGTGCCAGTAGTCGTCGCCGTCGAAGACGGCGCCATAGCGGGCGCGGAACATGTCGGACGTGAGCGACGCCTTGATCGTCTCGCTCACCTCGTCCATCGACGGCCACAGCTCCGAGAGGAGCACCGGGTTGCCCGCCGCGTCCAGGCCGACGGGATCAGTGGTCAGGTCGGCGTCGACGGTCCCGGCCAGCGCGTACGCCACGACGAGGGGTGGTGACGCGAGGTAGTTCATCCGCACGTCGGGGTGGATGCGCCCCTCGAAGTTCCGGTTGCCCGAGAGCACCGCGGCCACGGACAGATCGGTCTCCCTGACCGCCTCGGCCACGCCCTGGAGCAGGGGGCCGGAGTTGCCGATGCAGGTCGTGCAGCCGAAGCCGACGAGGAAGAAGCCGAGCGCCTGGAGAGGCTCCATGAGGCCGGCGCGTTCGAGGTAGTCGACAACGACGCGCGACCCGGGCGCGAGCGACGTCTTGACCCAGGGCTTCGAGCGCAGCCCCCGCTCGACCGCCTTCTTGGCCAGGAGCCCTGCGCCGACCATGACCTGGGGGTTCGACGTGTTGGTGCAGCTCGTGATCGCCGCGATGACGACGTCACCGTCGGTCATCTGGTGGTGTGGCGCCGCTGCGGGCTCGGTTGCGGCGGTGCGCGGCGAGCGGTCCAGCGCGACGCGGTAGGCGTCGCCGGCCGAGCCCAGCGAAACCCGGTCCTGGGGGCGGGAGGGGCCGGCCAGCGAAGGCTCCACGTCGCCCAGGTCGAGATTGACGTACTCGGAGTACACCGGCTCGGGTGCGCCCGGGTCGTGCCAGAGGCCCTGCGCCTTGGCGTAGGCCTCCACCAGCGCGAGGTGCTCAGCGTCACGCCCGGTGAAGCGCATGTAGTCGACGGTCACCTGGTCGATCGGGAACATGGTGCAGGTCGCGCCGTACTCGGGGCTCATGTTGCCGATGGTGGCCCGGGTCTCCAGCGGCAGGGCGGCGACGCCCGGGCCGTAGCACTCGACGAAGGCGCCGACGACGCCGTGGTCGCGCAGCAACTCGGTCACCGTCAGCACGACGTCCGTCGCGGTGATGCCGGCCTTGGGCTCCCCGGCGATCCGGAGCCCGACGACGGGCGGCAGGAGCATCGAGAGCGGCTGGCCCAGCATGGCCGCCTCGGCCTCGATGCCGCCCACCCCCCAGCCCAGCACACCGAGTCCGTTGACCATCGTCGTGTGGGAGTCGGTCCCCACGAGGGTGTCGCAGAACGCGCGTCCGTCGTCGGTCGCGAAGACGAGTCGAGACAGGTACTCGAGGTTCACCTGGTGGCAGATGCCCGTGCCCGGGGGGACGAGCCGGAAGCCGTGGAACGCACCCTGGGCCCAGCGCAGCAATTGGTAGCGCTCCATGTTGCGCGAGTACTCGATGGAGACGTTGCGGTCGTAGGCGGACGGGTCGCCCGAGCGCTCCGCGATGACCGAGTGGTCGATGACGAGCTCGACGGGGACGAGCGGGTTGACCTGTGCCGCGTTGCCCCCCAGGCGGGCCAGCGCGTCGCGCATGGCGGCGAGGTCGACCACGCCGGGCACCCCCGTGAAGTCCTGCATGAGCACGCGCTCGGGCGTCAGGGCGATCTCGTGGGCGGCGTCGCCCGCGCCCTGGCCGTGGCCTTCGGGATTGACCCCCCAGCTGGCCACGGCCACGACGTCGTCGGCAGAGACGTGGGGGCTGTCCTCATGGCGCAACAGGTTCTCGAGGATGACCTTGATGGAGTAGGGCAGGCGGTCAACGTCGTGGCGGTCGGCCAGCGCCGGAGCCTTGATGTTGAAGATCTCGTAGCTCCGGTCGCCGACGGCCAACGGTGTCTTGGCGCCGAACGTGTCGGGGTGTTCTGCGGTCGTGGGGTCCGGGCTCATGTGACCATTCTGCCCGTCGTGCGCGGGCATGCCCAATGGGGGGAGCGCCGCCCCCAGCGGCAGCGGGCCGGGGGCTGTCCCGTGCGTCCCGTTGCCCGGCCGGAGCGCCGACACCGGCGTTTGGGTCAAGTCGTAACGACTTCGTAACCGCATTTGCACCTCGGGCGTGTACGCGTGCGTGCACAATCTTCGGGGTGCGCGGACGCGGAGGCGCGAGGGGAGCGGACGGGCACAGCGGCGCGTGGCGGCGCGTGGCCGCGCTCGTCCCGTCCGTGATGACCATGACGGTGGCGACCGTCCTCGTTCCGGGCGCGCTCGCCGTCGGCTGGGGCCTCACCCGCGCCACGCCTGCGGGCACCTCCCAGCCCCGCGTGTACAACGACGCCGGGATGATCGGTTTCGGCAGCGTCAGCGGGGGCGCCCCCCAGATGCCCCAGCCGCTGAACTCACCCGTCTTCTCGGGCGTCGCCACGCCCGACGGGGGCGGGTACCTCCTCGCCAGCGCCGACGGGGGGGTCTTCGGGTTCGGTGACGCGACGTTCGAGGGCTCGGCGGGCGCCCTGCCGCTCAACGGCCCCATCGTCGCCATGGCGACCACGACGGACGCCAACGGCTACTGGCTCGGTGCGCTCGACGGCGGGATCTTCTCCTACGGCGACGCACCGTTCTACGGTTCCATGGGTTCGACCCCGCTCAACCAGCCGATCGTCGGCATGGCGGCGACGCCCGACGCCAAGGGCTACTGGCTGGTGGCCGCCGACGGTGGGATCTTCTCCTACGGCGACGCCGGCTTCTACGGGAGCACGGGCAGCCTCGTGCTGAACGCGCCGATCGTCGGCATGGCCACGACACACGACGGCAAGGGGTACTGGCTGGTCGCCGCCGACGGTGGCATCTTCCCGTACGGCGACGCGGGCTTCTACGGCTCGGCGGGTGCCGAGAACCTGCCCGACCCCGTCGTCGGCATGGTGGCCTCGCCCGACGGCGGCGGCTATCTGCTCGCGACGGCCAACGGCGTCGTGCTGCCCTTCGGCGACGCCCAGTCCTACGGGGGACTCGCGCTCGACCCGACGGCGACACAGATCTCGGCCATCATCGGCAACAACCAGGGGACCGGGTACTGGTTGCTCGACCCGCAGGCCTGGCAGTACAGCTTCTCGACACCCACACCCGAGCCGATGTTCCCCCAGTCGGCCGCGATCGCCGCCGGCGTCGCGTCGCAGATCCAGCCCGACCCCAGCAGTTCGCAGGGCACCTGGTGCAACCCGTACGGCCCCTGCGAGGAGTGGTGCGCGCTGTTCGCCACCTGGGCCTGGGAGCAGGCGGGCGTGCCCATCCCGCGCTACGCCTTCACGGGGGACATCTGGGGCTGGGCCCGCACCTTCGGCGCCGTACTGCCGCCCACCGCCACGCCGTCGGTGGGCGACGCCGTCCTGTACGGCACGGGCCCCGGGAGCACGAACACCTCGGTCCACGTGGCGATCGTGACGCAGGTCTGGCCGGACGGCTCCATCATGACCGTCGGGGGCGACTCGGGACCTGGTCGCGACGGATTCCTCTCCGTGGCGATCGACGGCCCGTTCCTGCCGGCCGACTCCAACTCCTTCAACGGCACGCCGATCTACGCCTTCGCACAGCCGTAGCCCGGCGGGCGTGCGCGTAGGCTGCGGGTGGAGGTCCACCGTGCCCGTCTACGAATTCCGCTGCTCGACCTGTCACGCCGTCTGCGACGAGCGCCGCTCGATGGCCGAGGCCGGCGCACCGGGGGCGGGCGGGTGCGGCAGCGGCGGCGCCTGCTGTTGAGCGCACCGACGTGACGCTCTCGTCCTGGGACGACTATCCCGTCCACCAAGCCGCCGAGTTCATCGCGCACCCCGCGACGAGCGACCGCAACTTCTACGACCGCTACTACTTCAACATGCACCCGTGCTCAGGTGACTGGTTCGCCATCTTCGGCTACGGCCAGTACCCGAACCTCGGCGTCGTCGACGCTTTCATCGACGTGCGCCACGGTGGTTCACAGCACATCGTGCGCGCGTCGGCGCCACTCGGTGACCGGGGCGACCTCTCCGTCGGGCCCTTCCGGATTGAGGTGCTCGAGCCCCTGCGCCGCCTGCGCGTCGTGGTCGAGCCCACCGAGCACAGCGTGGCCATGGATGTCATCTGGGAGGGCCACATCCCCGCCGTGGCCGAGCCGCGCCAGTACATGCGCAGCAAGGGCAGGGTCGTCTTCGACACCCAGCGGCTGGCCCAGACCGGCCGCTGGTCGGGAGCGCTCACGGTCGGTGGGACCGAGATCGAGGTCACGCCGGGGCGTTGTTGGGGGACGCGCGACCGCTCCTGGGGGGTGCGCCCCGTCGGAGAGCCCGAACCAGACGGCATCCGCCAGGGTGAGCTCGTGCTGGGCGGGATGTGGAACTACTTCCCGATGCAGTTCGAGGATCACGCCATCATGTACATCTGCCACGAGCGCGACGACGGGGAGCGCCCGCTGGTACAGGCAGAGCGGGTGTGGACGGATCCCGAGCGCCCGGTCGACGAGCTCGGACCGTCCGAGCACGAGCACCATCTCGTCCCCGGGACACGGGTGATCGACCGCTCCGTGCTGCGGTTCCCCGACGCCGGCATGGAGATCGCCTGCACGCCGTTGCTGGCCAACTTCGTCTCCATCGGGACGGGTTACGGGATCGACGCCGACTGGCGCCACGGGATGTACCACGGGCCCGAGCCGCTCACCCAGGGCCTCGTCCTCTCCGTCGACGAGGTGCGGGGTATCGCCCAGTACGGCATCGTCGACAACGTGGCCGAGTTCTCCTACGGCGGGCGGGTCGGCTACGGCCTGCTCGAACACGGCTTCTTCGGTCCCTACCGGCGGTACGGGTTGCTCGACGGCGCCATGGGGGCACCGGCGGACTGACGCGGCCGGGCCAAAGTCGCCCGTGGCTCGACATGCGAGAATGAGGGATGCCCGACGCATCCAGCGTCCTCCTCCAGCGCCTGCAGGCCGCGTTCGACACCGTCAGGCCGGGTTCGGACCCGGTGCTCCGCGTCTCGGACCGCGCCGACTACCAGGCGAACGGTGCCCTCGCGTTGGCCAAGGAGGTGGGCCGGCCCCCGCGCCAGTTGGCCGAGGAGGTCGTGGCGGCGGCCTCGCTCGACGACATCTGCTCGGAGGTCGAGGTCAGCGGTCCCGGCTTCATCAACCTGACGCTCTCGAACGACTTCGTGGCCGCGCAGGTGGCGGCCCTCTCGGCCCACCCGCGGCTGGGCGTGGAGGTTGTTGGGCACCCCGAGACGGTGGTCATCGACTACTCCGCCCCGAACGTGGCCAAGGAGATGCACGTGGGGCACCTCCGCACCACCCTCATCGGCGACGCGCTGGCCCGTGTGCTCGGGTTCCTCGGGCACGACGTGCGGCGCGAGAACCACATCGGCGACTGGGGGACGCCGTTCGGCATGCTGATAGAGCATCTCGTCGACGTCGGCGGGGCAGAGAACGCCGAGTCCTTCAGCGTGCGGGACCTCAACGAGTTCTACGCGGCGGCCCGCCTGCAATTCGACAGTGAGTCCAGCTTCGCGGAACGGAGCCGGCGGCGCGTCGTGCTGCTCCAGAGCGGCGACCCCGAGACGATGCGCCTATGGCGGATCTTCGTCGGCGAGTCCATGCGCCACGCGCGCGAGGTCTACGACCTGCTCGGGGTGCTTCTGACCGACGACGACGTCGTGGGGGAGAGCTTCTACAACCCGCTGCTGCCCGTCGTGGTCGCCGAGCTCGAACAGAAGGGCCTGCTGGTGGAGGACAACGGCGCGCTCTGCGTCTTCCCCGAGGGCTTCGAGAACCGCCACGGCGACCCGCTCCCGCTGATCGTGCGCAAGTCCGACGGCGGGTACGGCTACCCCGCCACCGACCTCGCCACTGTGCGCGACCGCACGGGCCGGCTCGGGGCCACGCGGCTCATCTACGTCGTCGGCGCCGAGCAGTCGCTCCACCTGCGCCTGGTCTTCGCCGTGGCCGCCCTGGCCGGCTACCTGCCCGACGCCGACGCCGCCGTCCACGTCGCGTTCGGCCTCGTGCTCGGCATCGACGGCAAGAAGCTGGCGAGCCGGAGCGGCGCCTCCGACCGGCTCATCGACCTGCTCGAAGAGGGCATCGACCGGGCGGCGGCAGCCATGAAGGAGCGCTCGAGCGACCTGTCGCCCGAGCGCCAGGCCGCGGTGGCCCATGCTCTCGGTGTCGGCGCGGTCAAGTACGGCGACCTCTCCACCGAGAGGACCCGCGACTACGTCTTCGACTGGGACCGGATGCTGGCCTTCGAGGGCGACACGGGTCCGTACCTGCAATACGCGCACGCCCGCATCCGCTCCATCTTCCGGCGCGCCCAGGTGGCACCGCCCCCGCCCGGGATGGTGCCGTTGATCGGCGAGCCCCAGGAGCGCGCGCTCGCCCTGCAGTTGCAGCGGTTCGCCGCCGCGGTCGAGGCGACCGCCGAGACGTCCAGCCCGTCGAAGCTGTGCGCGTACCTCTTCGAGCTGGCCACCACGTTCACGGGGTTCTACGAGGCGTGCCGGGTGCTCGTGGAGGACGAGGCGGTCCGCACCTCCCGTCTCGGCCTGTGCGACCTCACGGCGAGGGTGCTCGAGCTGGGTCTCTCGCTGCTCGGCATCGAGGCGCCCGAGCAGATGTGACCGGGGCCGCGCCGACCCCTATCCTCTCCCGGACACGGCACGAACCCCACGAGGAGTCACAGCGAACATGGACCTGAACGGCACGTCGGCGATCGTCACCGGAGGCGCGTCCGGGCTCGGTGAAGCCACCTCCCGCCTGCTGGCCGAGCGCGGGGTGCACGTCGTGGTGGCCGACCTGCAGGAAGACAAGGGAGCGCCGCTGGCCAAGGAGATCGGCGGGCTCTTCGCCCAGACCGACGTCACCAATGCCGACCAGGTCATCGCCGCTGTCGGCGCCGCCACCGAGATGGCACCGCTCAAGGCGCTGGTGAACTGCGCCGGCATCGGGTGGGCCACCCGCACCATCGGCAAGGACGGCGACTACGCGTCGGCGCACGATCTCGACCAGTACCGGCGCGTGATTGAGATCAACCTGATCGGCACCTTCAATTGCATCCGTCTGGCGGCGACCAAGATGAGCCTCAACGAGCCCGATGAGGACGGCGCGCGGGGCGCCATCGTGAACACGGCATCGGTGGCGGCAGAGGACGGTCAGATCGGCCAAGCCGCCTATTCGTCGTCGAAGGGCGGGGTGGTCGGCATGACCCTCCCGGTGGCCCGCGACCTGGCGGTCGTCGGCATCCGGGTCAACACCATCCTGCCGGGCCTGATCGACACGCCCATCTACGGCGCGGGGGAGGGCTCCGAGGCCTTCAAGGGCAAGCTGGCCCAGGACGTGCTCTTCCCGAAACGGCTCGGGCGGGCGAGCGAGTTCGCGACGCTGGCCGTCGAACTCCTGTCCAACTCGTACATGAACGCCGAGTCGATCCGCATCGACGCCGGCATTCGCATGCAGCCCAAATAGATCCCGCGGATCGGGGAGCGAAGCCATGATGGATCCCGAGCTCGCGGCCCTGGTCGGCGTCCTGCCGGTCATCGACCTCTCCGACCCGGTGGCGGCCCGCGAGGCCTTCGAGCAGATTCTCGTCGCGATCAGGATCGACATCCCCAGGATCGAGACCCTCGAGATCGAGGATCGGCGGGTGCCCGGATGGGACGGAGACCCCGACGTGGCAGTCCGCGTGTACCGACCCCGCGCGGCAGCGAGCGGCGCCGGGGTTCCGGGCATCGTCATGATCCACGGCGGTGGCTTCGTCATCGGAAGCGTCCAGGCCGAGCACGCCGGCGCGGCGCTGACCGCCATCGATACGGGGGCCGTGGTCGTCTCGGTCGAATACCGCCTGGCCCCCGAGCACCCCTACCCGGCCGGGATCCACGACTGCTACGCCGCGCTGTCCTTCCTGCACGCCGAGGCCGACCCGTTGGGCGTCGACCCGGCGCGGGTGGCCCTCCTCGGGGCGAGCGCCGGAGGCGGGCTCGCGGCGGCGACCGCGCTGCTGGCGCGTGACCTCGGTGGGCCGCCGGTCTGCTTCCAGATGCTCCACATCCCCGAGCTCGACGACCGGCTCGAGACACCTTCGATGCGTGCCTTCGTCGACTCCCCTCTGTGGAACCGCCCGCTCGCCGTCCAGAGCTGGAAGGCATACCTCGGCGAGATGTCGGGAGCGTCCGACGTGCCGGCCTATGCGGCACCGGCCCGGGCGACCGATCTCGCGGGGTTGCCCCCGGCCTATGTCTCGACGGCCGAGAACGACCCGCTGCGCGACGAGGGGATGATCTACGCCCTCCGCCTGCTGCAGGCGGGCGTCTCGGTCGAGCTGCACCAATTCCCGGGGACGTTCCACGGCTCGGCGCTGGTCACGACGGCCGAGGTGTCCAAGCGCGCCCAACGCGAGGCGGCGCTGGTGCTGCGGCGCGCGCTGGGCGTCGACACCGACGGCGCTCCTGTGGTTTGAGCGGCGGGTCCCGCTAGCTGAGGCCCTGGGCGACCAGTACGCCCACGGCGGCGGCGATGGCCAGCGGTGCGCTGAAGAGTCCGAGCAGGCTGGCTCTCGAGACGTCGGGGCGCCCGCCCGCGGTCCTGGCGGCCCGCAGCCAGAGGACCCAGGCCAGCGAGCCGGTCACGAACATGTTCGGGCCGACGTTGAGCCCGACCAACAAGGAGAAGGGATGGGGGGGCTGACGCGCCGCGAGCAGCGACGCGGCCGGAAGGTTGTTCACGAGCACGCTCGTCAGCGCGGCCGTCGCCGCGGTGCCCCACGCGCCGAGGTGCGAGAGGAGGGTCTCGGGGCCCGACCACGACCGACCGAGCGTTCCCAGTGCCACGGCCAGCCCGAACAGCCCGACCAGCACCGGGAGGCCGAGGATGCGCAGGGCGGCTCCGGGCGACCCGCCGGGACCACGGCGCAGCGATCGCACCAGCACGGCACCGACGCCGACCGCTGCCACCGGCAGCGCGGGCGAGCGCAGGGTCACCACGAGCACCGTCACGGCGACGACGGAACCGAGCCCGACGCCCAGCACCGGGTGCTCGAGCTTCGTGGTCGGCGCGGCCACGGTGGCGCGCAGCGCACGGTGGGAGAAGAGCCCCACGACCACCGCAGTCACGAAGGCCGCCGCGACGGCCGGGAGCGCCATCCACGCGAGGAAGGCGCCCCCGGAGAGATGGAGGTGTCCGAGCACGATCAGGTTCGTGAGATTGGACCCGGGGAGCAGCAGCGAGCCGGCGTTCGAGAGAAGCAGACAGGCGTAGATGAGCGGGGCCTCGTCCTCGCCCCGCGCCCGGGCGGCGTACACGAGGACGGGCGTCAGGAAGGTGACTGACGTGTCGAGGTTCAGCAACGTCGTGACCGTCAGCACCAGGACGGTCGTGCCGGCGTAGAGCAGGAGGCCGTTGGAGGACAGCCGGGCGAGCGCATGGCCGCCGGCGGCGAACAGGCCGTCCTCTTCGGCCACGAGACCGACCAGGAGGAGCCCGGCGACCAGGACGAACGGTGGCCAGTCCTGTGCGGCCGCCGCACGGGCGTCCGACGGGGCCGCCAGCACGGCCGCAAGCAGGGCTGCGCCTCCGAGCGCGGCGAGGCACCACTCGAGGGAGCGCACGGCGGGTGGACGTGTCCGCGTCCCCATCTCGTGCACCGTTCGACTGTGCCCCCGGTCGGGACGGGAGAAACCCGAGTGTCGGCCCGGCGGGGCCGACCGGACGGCACGACGCGGCGCAGGGCATGATGGGACGACGGCGGGGTTCAGGGGCTGGCGAGTCACGCCGCTTCCGCCCCTACCGCGACACGCGCTTCAGCCCGACTATTCGCCCTCCCGCAAAACACGGTGAGAATAAGTCACAGAGTGGGCGCAAATGGGGCCAGGCCGGGACGGTTATGCGGGCCCGCTGCCCCGTGCTCAGAACTCCAGGTCTACCTGCTGTGTGAAAACGGCGTCCCTCTGGCTGAAGGCGTGGAGAACAGCACCAATTCCACTGTTCGGCGCTGGTGACGGCGGTTGCGGTGTCGCGTCGGGCTCAGAGCGAGTCGGCGCTAGTGCTGCGGCGGGCACGCGGGGTCGAGGGCCCGGCGACGCCAGCAAAGAGAACCCACTATCCCGCAGCGCAACCCGGGTATACGCTCCGCGGGACGGGCCGACCATGGTGGCCCTGGGGGCCGGGTCGGCATTCAGACACAGGGAGGTCCCGATGCACACCCGGCTTTTGACATTCACAGGGGCGACGAACATCGACGCGGGAGTCGACTACTTCCGCGATGAGGCACTGCCCACCCTCAACGCACAGAAGGGCTACCGCGGCGTAACGGCGAGCGCCGACCGCGACAACGCGGTCTTCACCATCCTGTCGCTGTGGGACACCGAAGCCGACCGGGCCGCCAGTGACAGCGCCCTCGGCAAGGCGAGGGACGAAGCGCTCAAGATTGTCGGCGGCACCATGACGGTCGAGAACCTCGAGGAAGTCGCCAGCGTCGTCACGAAGCCCCCGGTGGTCGGATGCGCCTTGTTCGTCAGCAGGGTGAGCATGGACCCTGCCAACGTCGACCAGAACATCGAGTTCTTCAAGAACGAGGTACTCCCCCAGATCAAGGCCGCACCGGGCTTCTGCGCACTACGGAACATGGCCGACCGGAAGGCCGGACGAGCCGTTATCGGCGTCGTCTTCGAGGACAGGGCCTCGCTCGATGCCTATGCCGCCAACGCCGAGGAGCGCCGGGCGCCGGGCATCGCGCGCGGGATCAGCTTCGATGAGAACTCCGTCCGCGAGATCGTGTTCGCCGAGATCAAGTAGGCGGCCCGCCGGAGTGTGACTGCACGGCGGGGCATGATGGGGCGATGACGGGGTTCAAGGGGTGGCCCGACGAGCGCGCTGGATTTCTACGAAGGCCTCGAGGCGGACAACACGCGGGCCTATTGGAACGATCACAAGGACGTGTACGAACGGGACGTGAAGGGACCGATGGAGGCGCTGCTCGCCGAGCTGGCAGGCGAGTTCGGCGAGTCCCGCCTCTTCCGTCCCTACCGCGACACGCGCTTCAGCCCCGACAAGTCGCCCTACAAGACGGCCATCGCGGCCAGGATCGGCGACGGCTACGTGCAGCTCTCGGCGAACGGCCTCATGGCCGGCGCGGGCACGTACCACATGGCGCCCGACCAGCTGGAGCGCTACCGCGCCGCCGCGGCGGCGGACAGGACCGGGCGCAAGCTCCAGGCCGTCGTCGACGCCCTGCGCGCCGCAGCGGTCGAAGTCACCGCCATGGAGACGCTCAAGAGCGCGCCGCGGGGCTACCCCAGGGACCACACGCGGATTGAGCTCCTGCGCCACAAGGGTCTGGTCGCCATGAAGGCCTGGCCGGTGGCCGGCTGGCTCGGGACGGCGGGGGCGAAGAGGCGCGTGGTCGACCTGTTCCACGCCACCGCCCCGCTCCTCGCGTGGCTCGACGCGCACGTCGGGCCGAGCGAGGAGGCCGACGGCACGGGGTGAAGCCGGTCATCGACCAGGCGCCGAACCGACCGACCGGAACAAGGCCGCTCAGGCCTCGACGGTGGCGCGCACCTCCGTCGCCTCGTCGGCGCTCGAGAGCGCCTTCCACAGGGCCCAGTAGCTCTTGTACGTGATCACGTCGGTGATGTAGCCCGCCCGCTCGAGCTCGGCGTGGTACGCGGGCAGGTTGCGCCACGGCACGCCCATGTCCACGTGGTGGGCGAGGTGCCAGCCGGTGTTGTACGGGACGATCCAGAACCGGGCCAGGAGCGACTGGCGCACGTTGTGCGTCGTGGCCCGGCGGTCCGGACTGCGCTCCATCCCTCCGTGCTCGGCGATGGAGCGCAGGCGGTTGATCACGCGCCATTCGGTCATCCAGGGCAGCCACCACAAGAGCGGGTAGATCCACCAGCGGCCGGTGGCGGCCCACATGGCTGCCCACAGCACGGCCTGGACGCCGAAGATGGAGAGGCCGATGGGGCGGAACGGCATGTGCAGCGTGTTCTTGACGAGCGGGACGAAGTTCTTCCAGCCGCTGATCCCGACCGCGTCGCGGAAGAGCCGGCGCGCCAGCGCGCGGCGCGTGCACGGGTAGGGCGCGTAGAAGGCGATGTCGGGTTCGGCCGGGCCGAACTCGTCCTTGTGGTGGGCGAAATGCACCCGCCGGTAGAGCTGGACCGGCGTGAACACGGGGTAGGCGACGACCCACTTGCCGATCCAGTCGTTCCAGCGCTTGTTGGTGAAGAGCAGCTTGTGCGCCGCCTCGTGCATGAGGATGGCAAAACGCGCGTACATCGGACCCATCAGCACGAAGGCGATCAGGTAGCTCCACCAGTGGCCGATCCACACGGCGCCGCCGATGATGAGCGCGACCCAGAACCACACCGCCGCCACCGAGATGGCGTTGCGGAGGTTGTCGATGCGGCGCAGCGCGGCGCGCAGCTCCGGGAGGGCCATGCCGTTGGCCAGGAGCCGCTCGCTCGGCAGGACGTCGGGCCGGGATCCCGCGTCGGGCACCATGGTGCTTGCCATGCGGACATATTACGATAATCAGTCAAGTGACGCAAGTACGTAATACCCCCGCGACACCGGTCGAGCTGCCGCCGCTGACGGCCCGTTCCGTGCTGGCCAGCGCCCTGCTCGGGATGGATCCCCCCGAGCTGCCCGTCGCCCAATTGATCCGGCTGACCACGCTGTTCGGCATCAGCGAGAACAGGGCACGGGTCGCGCTCAGCCGGATGGTGGCGGCAGGGGAGGCGACCACCGACGGGTCCGGGCGGTACCGCCTCGCCGGCCACCTGGCGGCTCGCCAGTCCCGCCAGTCCGCCAGCCGTTCGGGAACGACCGCCGCCTACGAGGGGTGGTGGTGGCTGGCCGTGGTGACGACCGCCGGCAGCACCGCCGGGGTGCGCGGCGCCCGTCGCCGCGTGCTCGGCTATGCCCGGATGGGCGAGCTGCGAGAGGGCGTGTGGCTCCGGCCCGGCAACGTCGCCATCGAGCTGCCCGACTCCCTGCAGACCGACGTCGAGCTCATGACGGCTCGGCCGGGGGATCCGCGGGCGCTGGCCGCCCGGCTGTGGGACCTCCGGGCGTGGTCCGACCGGTCGGGGACGCTCCTGCAGAGCCTCGGCGCGCTGTCACCAGACGTTCCCGAGGCGCTGGCGCCGGGGTTCGAGCTCTCGGCCGCGGTGCTGCGGCACCTGCAGGCGGACCCGCTCCTGCCCGAAGAGCTCCTCCCGGACCACTGGCCCGGCCGCCAACTGCGCACCACGTACGACGAGTGGGACGCGCGTTACCGCGCCACCCTGGACGCTTGGAGCCGGGTCGCCTGAGCCGGGTCGCCTGAGCCGGGGCGTCGGTAGGGTGACGGCATGCCCGACATCACCCAGGCGCACGAGGAGTTGGCGGTCGGCTAGGGATGGGGGTCGAGCCGACGTTGTTCGAGTGGGCCGGGGGCAGAGCTGCGTTCGACCGAATGATCAACGCGTTCTACGACAGGGTCGAGCGAGACGACCTGTTGTCAGCGTTCTTCCCCGGCGGCGTCCATGCCGAGCATCGCCGCAACGTGGCGACCTGGTGGTGCGAGGTCTTCGGTGGTCCGTCGGACTACTCCGCACAGCTGGGTGGCTACGAGCGGATGGTCGAGAAGCACCGCCGGCTCGGGATCTCCGATACGCAGCGATTTCGCTTCGCCTCCTTGATGAGCCTCGCGGCCGACGATGCGGGCTTGCCGAGCGATCCGGAGTTCCGCTCGGCGCTCGTCGCCTATCTCGAGTGGGGCACCCGCATCGCGCTGGCCAACTCCCAAGCCGGTACTGCCGTCGTCGAGCACGCACCGGTGCCCCGGTGGGGCTGGGGAGAGGCACCCCCCTACGATCCGTAGTTCCCTGTCTCCTCCGACGCTCGCGTGACCGCCGGCTTCTGCCAGACCGAGATGTGGCTCCGGCTCTCAGCGGTGAAGGGCGACCGGTCCCAGTCGCCCCAGCGCTCGGTGAGCGTCAGGTGGGCGAGGCGCGCCATCAGGTCGAGCTCGGACGGCCAGACGTAGCGGAACGGCGCCGAGAACGGCTCGATCTCGCCCTCGGTCACGAAGTAGTGGTGCGACACGACGGACTGGTGTGCCACGTCGTACTCGTCGAAGCCGAGGTGCGTCGACGTGGACGTGAACACCCGCAGGGTCTCCCCGGGTGGCAGGCGCTGGAGATCCGGGACCAGGACCTCCATGACGAAGCTCCCCCCTGGGGCCAGGTGCGCCGCGACGTTGCGAAAGCACGCGACCTGCTCGTCCTGCGTGGTGAGGTTCATGATGGTGTTCCGCACGAGGTACGCCAGCGTGAACGTTCCGAGAGCGCCGTCGACCTGTGCGGTCGCGAAGTCTCCGACCGTGACCCCGAGGGCCGCCGCGCCGGGCTTGGCCCGCAGCTGCGCCACCATGTCCTCGGACAGCTCGATGCCGTGGACCGGCACGCCACGCCGACTGAGGGGCAACGCGAACGCGGCCGGTCCCGATGCCCAGCTCGAGCGCGCCGCCGCGCCCGGCCCGCTCGGCCAAGAAGCTGACGGCCGGGTCGACCACCGCCGGGTCGAACAGGTCCGCCCACTTGGTCTCGTACCCGCTGGCGACGGTCCCGACGAACGCGTTGTGCGGCATAGGCCCATGGTGCCAGGGTCGGGGCGGTCGGGGTACCGTTCCGATGTGAGCGCCGGCGCCATTCCCCGGTGAGCCGGCCCGGCGACGTGGTCGTTCTCAACGGGGCGCCGCGGTCGGGGAAGTCGAGCATCGCCGCGGCCATGCAGGACACCTTCGGGGGCCTCTGGCTCAACCTCGGCGTCGACGCCTTCGAGGGTGTCACACCCGTCCGGAGCCGTCCCGGCATCGGGTTGCGACCCGGCGGTGAGCGGCCCGACCTCGAGGACGACGTGGCGCTCCTCTACGCGGGGTTGTTCGCGTCGGTGGCGACCCTCAGCCGCCTGGGCCTCGACGTCGTCGTCGACGTCGGCCTGCACGACCGCTACTCGCGGCCGCTCGGCATCCTGGAGCTGGTCGCGACGCGGCTCGAGGGGACGCCGGCCTACTTCGTGGGGGTCCGGTGCCCCCTCGAGGTGATCATGGCCCGGCGCGACGAGACGACGCAGGAGGGTTCGGCGCGGTACGTGACCACCTCGCCCGAGGGGTCGACACCCGAACCGGTCGTGCGCTGGCAGGAGGCGGTGCACACGCCCGGTGTCTACGACGTGGAGGTCGACACCTCGGTCGCCTCCCCGATGGAGTGCGCCACGACCATCCGCAGGCGGATGGAGGCGCCGCCGCCGACGGCCTTCAGCCAGCTTCTGTCCGGCCGCTGAGCCTGCCGACCTTGCCCTACGCGGCGTGCGACTGGGTCATCCAGGTCTCGTACATCTCGGCGTAGTGGCCACCCAAGGCGACCAGCTCGTCGTGCGAGCCCACCTCGAGCAGGCGGCCGTCGCCGACCACCACGATGCGGTCCGCCCGCATGGCCGTCGACAGACGGTGCGCGATCAGCACGGCGGTCCGCCCCTGCAGCAGGACGTCGAGGGCCGCCTCGACCATCGTCTCCGACTGCAGGTCGAGGTTGGAGGTGGCCTCGTCGAGCACGAGCACCCGGGGCTCGGCCATGAAGGCCCGCCCCAGCGCGATGAGCTGGCGCTCGCCCGAGGACAACGACTGGCCCCGCTCGTGGACCGGGGTGTCGAGGCCGTAGGGAAGTCGGTGGACGAGCTCGCCCAGCCCGACCTGGTGGATGGCGTTCCACACCTCGTCGTCGGGCGCGCCCGGACGGGCGAATGAGATGTTGTCCCGTATCGTCCCGGCGAAGAGGAACGGCTCCTGGGGCACCACGCCGAGCTGCGACCGCAGCGAGGAGAGCGTCACGCCCTTGAGGTCGTACCCGTCGATGAGCACCCGGCCCCCGGTCGGGTCGTAGAAGCGGGTGACGAGCTTGGCCATGGTCGACTTCCCTGCGCCCGTCGCGCCCACGAAGGCGACCGTCTCTCCGGGGTCGATGGTCAGGTCGACGTCGTGTAGCACCGGCACGGCGGGGTCGTAGCCGAACGAGACATGGTCGAAGCGGATCTCGCCCCTGATCGGCGGCAGCTCCACCGCGTCGGGTGCCTCGAGCACCGACGGCTCCGTCTCGAGCAGGCCGCGCAGCTTGAAGACCGACGCCCGGCCCTGCTGGAAGGTGTTGTACTGCTGGACCAGTAGCTGGATCGGTGAGAAGAACCGGTTCACGTAGAGGAAGAAGGCGGTCAGCTGGCCCAGGTTGATCTCCTGCGGCTTGTGCAGGTACATGGCGCCGCCGATGGCGAGGATGAGCACCTGGCCGAACACGCTGATGACCTGCGAGCCGGGGCCGTAGACCCCGTTGATCCGGCCCGTGAAGTTGTTGGCGTCCCGGTAGGCGCCGACGACGTCGCGGTGCGTCTCGACGTTGTAGCGCTGCCGGTTGTGGGCGGTGACGATGCGCACGCCCTGCAGGCTCTCCGAGAGGTCGGCCAGGACCAGGGCGATGCCGTCGCGCACCTTGTCGTAGCCGCGCTCTGATGACCGCTTGAACCAGATCGACATGACGACCAGCGGGGGCAGCACGGCGAAGACCGTGATCGCGGCCAGCGTGGCGTTGGTCGCGAAGAGGAAGACCGTGATCACGATCATGGTGAGGCCCTGGATGGCGAACTGGGCCAGACCGTCCTGCAGCAGTTGCTGGAGGTTCTCGATGTCGCTCGTCATGCGGCTCATGACGACGCCCGCCTTCTCCTCGGTGAAGAAGTCGAGCGAGAGCCGCTGGAGGTGTCGGAACACCGTGATGCGCAGGTCGTTCATGACCCACGAGGCCAGGCGGCCGGTCACGCGCGCCTGGCCCCACTGGGCGGTGCCCGAGATGATGATCGACACCAGGTACAAGCCCGCCATGACGACGACGACGGCGAAGTCGTAGTGCGGCGGCGTCATGCCGTGGTTGATGGCGTACGACACGAGGCTCGGCCCGAGCTGGGTGAACAGGGCGATGAGGCCGACCAGGAGGGTGGCCAGGGCCAGCATCCCCGGGTACTCCATGAGCAGGGTGGTGAGGCTCAGCCGCTTCTTCTCGTGCGGCGTCGGCAGCTGGGTGAAGACGGCGTCGGACTCGCCGCGCTCGGGCTCCTCTTTCAGGAGCAGGTCGACGCCGTCCTGCAGCTCGTAGGGAATGCCGCCGAAGGGCAGGCCCGCCTGGGCTGCACCGGGCGCACCCCCGCCGCCCATGGGCGGCCCTCCGCCGGGGCCGAACATCAGAGCACACCTCCCTCGGGCTCGAGGACGTCGTCCTCCAGCCCGAGGTCCTCGTCGCCCGCCGCGGCGGCCCGGGCGGCCTGCTCATCGCTGGCGGCCTGGGCCAGCACCTCGGAGTAGAGCGGGGTGGTGGCCAGGAGCTCGGCGTGGGTGCCGTCGGCCACGATGCGGCCCTTGTCGAGCAGCACCACCCGGTCGGCCAGGCTGATGGTCGACAGGCGGTGGGCGATGATGAGCGTGGTCCGCCCCTCCATGAGCACACGCAACGACGAGTGGATGCGCTGCTCCACCTTCACGTCGATGGCGCTGGTGGCATCGTCGAGGATCAGGATCGGCGGGTTGACCAGGAGCGCACGGGCGATGGCGATGCGCTGGCGTTGGCCTCCCGAGAGCGTGTAACCCCGCTCGCCGACGACCGTGTCGTAGCCGTCGGCGAGCCGGTTGATGAAGCCGCCGGCACCGGCAGCCTCGGCTGCGGCCACCACCTCCTCCATCGGGGCGTCGGGACGGCCGTAGGCGATGTTGTCCCGGATGGACACGGAGAAGAGGAACGGCTCGTCGAGGACGACCCCGATGTTGGCCCGCAGGCTGGTGAGCGTGAGGTCGCGCACGTCGTGGCCGTCCACGCGCACGGTGCCCCCGGTGGCGTCGTAGAAGCGGGCGAGCACGCGGGCCACCGTGGACTTGCCGCTCCCGGTTCGCCCGACCAGGGCGACGGTCTCGCCCGGATGCAGGTGGAAGTCGAGGTCACGCAGGATGTCGCGCCGGCCGTCGTCCTCCTCCCCCGGCTTCGACAACAGGCTGTCCGCCGGTAGGCGAAGGACACGCCGTCGAACTCGACGTCACCCCTGCTGTCGACCAGGTCGACGGCGTCCGGCCGGTCGACGATGGTCGGCTGTTCGTCGATGATCTCGTAGATGCGCCCGGCCGAGGCCGAGGCGCGCTGGCCCATCATGATGAGCATGCCCAACATCATGAACGGGGCTTGCATCATCACGAGGTAGAGGTTGAACGACACGATGGACGCCACCGGCAGGTGCTCGTGGATGACCATCCAGCCGCCGACGAGCAGGACGAGCACCAGCCCGACCTGGGACAGGTTCTGTACCAGCGGTGCGAAGCGGGCCCGCAGGTCTGCGTCCTTGATGTAGCCCCATTGCACCCGGTCGGCCGCCGTCGCCAGTTGGCGCAGCTGCTGCTGCTCTGCGGCGAAGCTCCGGACCACGCGCACGCCGTTGACGTTCTCGTCGACGACGGTCGCCACCTCGGCGAGCCGGGCCTGGATGATCCACGAGACGGGGAAGAGGGACTTCCGCATCTTCACGCCGACGAGGTAGATGAACGGCATCGACGCCATCGCCACGAAGGCCAGCGGCACGCTGATGGAGAGCATGAACACGAAGGCAACGATCGCAATGGAGCACTGCACCAGGATCATGGGTGCGAAGGTCAGGTACATCTGCACGGAGCGGATGTCCGAGTTGGCCCGTGAAATCAGCTGCCCCGACTGCACCCGGTCGTAGAACGGGAACGACATCCGGGTGAATTGCTCGTAGAGGATGTTGCGGAGGTCGAACTCGATGGCGTAGGCGACCTTATAGAGGTTGGTCCGCGAGATGTAGCCGAAGACGCCCGTGACCAACCCCAGCACGGCGATCAACTCGACGTAGGTGTGTAGCCCCTGCGTCCGCAGGATCAACGCGTTCGTGATGCCGTTCTGGAGGATCTTGGGGATCCACACCTGGATGACCAGCCCGAGGAACGAGAAGATCAGCGCGCTGAAGAACTGCACCTTGTGCGCCATGACGATCGGCGCCGCCCGCTTGATCCACGACTTGGAGCGGTCGGTGTCGACCGTCGCCTTGGGCGCGGCGTAGCGGCTCGTGACGCCCATCGGCACGTAGGCGGCAAGCGGCAGCCCGCGCGGGTGCGGTCGTGACGGGTGCCCCGGTGGCGCCGTTCCCGTTGCCGTCCGCGGCGGCCCGGTCGAGCCGGTCCTCGGTCTTGCTCACCGGGCCTTCCTCTCGGGCGACGCCGGCGGGGCGGACTCGTCCGCCTGATGGTGTCCATGGCGGGACTCGGTCATGGCGCGGGCCCACAGTTCGAGCGAGCGCAGGGCCATGGCCTCCTCCTTGTCCGGCAGGTGCCCGGCGAGGGAGACGAGATACTCGTCGACCGCGTGATCGGCCTCGGCCAGCGTGCGGACCCCCTCGTCCGTGAGGCGCAGCGCGACGCGGCGGCGGTCGGTGTCCTCCTGGCGGCGGTCCACCAGGCCGCGGGCGACCAGGCCGTCGATCACGGCGGTGATGGACGGGCGCCGCACCGCCAGCCGGTCCGCCAGCCCCGAGGCGGCGGCCGAGCCCTCGGCCAGGATCCCGAGCACCCTGTACTGCGGCAGCGTCAGGTCGACGGTGGACAGCGCCACCTCGACGCGCTTAGAGAGCCAGGCCGCGACGCGCCCGTACGTCCCGAGGACGGGCGCGCCGCCCGCCTTGGTTCGGGCCGGGGCTTTCGCGCCGGCCTTCGGGCCGCGCGGCGCGGTCGACGGAGGGGACGTCACGGACACTTCGACCATCATACAGTTAGAAAGCCTAACTATGTGCGGGCGCGCTCCCATTCGGGATCGAGCTGGCGCAGGAAGAGGTCACAGCGCTGCTCCTCGTCGGTCTCCCCGATGGCGCCCGCCGCGAGCTCGAGCGAATGGAGGGACCGGAGGAAGCCGCGGTTGGGCTCGTGACGCCAGCGCACGTAGCCCGAGCCGCGCCACCCGGCGGCACGCAGCGCGTCGAGCCCGCGGTGGTAGCCGACCCGGGCGAAGGCATAGCGGTCGACCGGGTCCTCGGAGAGCTCGGCGAGGTCCGCCCAGGCCTGGAGGCAGCGCGGGTCCTGCGCCGCCACCGCCGCCACCGCCGCCCGACGGCGGTCCGGCGGGAGGGACCGGGCCGCGTCGAGCGCGGCGGCCAGCGCGGGAGCGATCGGGTCGAGGAGGGTCTCGGGGCTCCCGGAGGTGAACTGGACGGAGTGCTCGGGGGTCACCGAGCCATGTTATGAGCGCTCACCGGGGAACGGTCGGGCCGCGGCGTGCGTGCGCCCGGGAATGTCGGCCGGCGGAGGCGCGGCGGTACTGTTCGCGCCGTGCCGACCCCCGACGCCCTGCCCTCGTCCTTCGAGCTCCACCCGGGGCTGAAGGGCCGGCTGCCCGAGGCAAAGGAGCTGGCCGACGTCCTGCGCCGCCTCATCCGCCTCTCGGTCAGCACCGCGCCGCCGCCCGCCGAGACGGCTCGGCTGACGGCGCAGCTGGCGGGGGTGGCGGACGAGCTCGAGGCGCACGTGCCCGAGATGCCGCTCCCGCGCTTCATCGCGCCGGACGAGGATTCGCCGCCCAGAGAGGTGCCGATCGGGGGGGCCATGCCCTTCGACGTCGTGGTCGGCCCCTTCAACCCGCTGGCCCTGCCGGTCGTGCTCGACTTCGAGCCGCCCAAGGCCCTGGGACGCGCCGTCTTCGGCGTGGCCTACGAAGGAGCGCCCGGGTGCGTGCACGGCGCCGTGCTGGCGGCCACGTTCGACATCATCTTGACGGGGGCCAACGCCATCGCCGGCGCCACCGGGCCGACGGTGCGCCTCGCCTTGCGCTACCGGCGCCCGACCCTCACCGGCGTGGAAGCGGTCTTCGAGGGATGGGTCACCGAGGTGACGGACCGGCGGGTCTTCAGCAAGGGCCGCATCGTCCAGGACGGGATCGTGACCGTCGAGGCCGAGGGCGAGTTCGCCATCTTCAACAACCGCGAGCTCGTCAACCAGATGGCCTCCAGGCGTGCGCGCGGGGCGCGGGGCGCGGGGCGGGGCGGCGACGTGGAGGCGCCCGGGACCAGGGCCGGGGGAGCCGGCGGGGCGGCCGCCGCAGGCGGCGACATGGTCCCGACGGGGGAGTAGGGGTCGGACCATGGCCCGCCAGTCCCTGCAGCCCTCACGGGACCCGGCCGACTACGACTTCACCCACCGCCTGCGCACCCGCTTCGCCGAGACCGACGCCATGGGCATCATCCACCACGCGGCGTACCTGCCGTACCTCGAAGAGGCGCGGGTGGCGTATCTGAGGGCGATCGGGCACCCCTACGACGCGGTGCGCGCCGGGAGCGACAGCAGCGCCGCCGACGGGCGGGACTTCGCCGTGCTCGAGGCGTCGGTGCAGTACCGCAAGCCGCTGCGTTTCGACGACGAGGTCGACGTGTCGCTGCGGATCGGCGCCGTCACGGGCACGACGTTCCAGATCGCCTACCTCGTGTCGTCGGGCGGCGAGGCGCGGGCGACCGCGGTGACCGTGCACGGATGCGTCGACGGTCGCGGCCGGCCGACGCGGTTGCCCGCGTGGGTCGTCGCGGAGTTCGGGGCGGCGTAGCTTCGTCGCGACAGCCCCGCGCTCACAGCGTGGAGATCAGGCGCCCGAATGACTCCGCCATGGCCCCCTTGGCGGCGGCGGGATCGTCGGCCCGCGCCACCACCATGCCCGCCTGCATGATGGCGCCGAGGAGGAGGTGCGCGAGCGGTTCCACGGCGGCCCGGTCGATCCGACCGCCGTCGGCCGCCAGCGTCAGCACGGCCTTGAGCGTGCCGAAGGCGTACCGCTCATCGAGCTCGTGCCAGGTGTCCCACCCGAGGACGGTGGGGCCGTCGAGCATCACGATGCGCTGGACCTCGGGCTTGACGCACTCGTCCAAGAACGCGTCGAAGCCCAGCACGAGGACCTTCATCGGATCGGTTTCGCCCCCGCTCGTAGCGGCCTCGAGGATGCGTGCCGTGACCTCGTCCTCGACGGCCTCGAAGGTCGCCTGGAACAGGTCGGTCTTGCTCGGGAAGTGGTGGTACAAGCGCGCCGCGACTGACGGCCGCCGCGCCGAGGATCTCCTCGGTCGAGGTGCCCGCGAAGCCCTTCTCCGCGAAGAGCCGGCGAGCCGTCGTGATGAGGCGCCCACGGGTGGCCTCGGTGCGTTCTGCCTGCGTGGGCACGCCGGAATCCTACTCCCCTCTTTACAAACAGACAGTTGGTTTATATGATGGCGACCATGACCCCCACCGAAGACAGACACTGCACACCCCGATCAGGCGGCTCCCACGCTCCTGCCGCGCCGCACGATCCGCCTCAGCCGGGGCGACGTCGCGTACGTCGACCACGGCAGAGGAGGAGCCGACGGCGGCCCCGACGCGCCAGCGGCACTATTGGTCCACGGCGTCCTCGTCAACGCGGACCTGTGGCGCAACGTGATCTGGGACGTCGCCGACGTCCGTCGCTGCATCGCTCCCGACCTGCCCGCGCACGGCGCGACGCCGGTGCCGGCGGACGTGGCGGCCGACCTGTCCCTCAACGGCCTCGCCGCCCTCCTGGACGAGCTCTGCGAGGCGCTCGGGCTCGACCGCGTCGACGTGGTCGCCAACGACACCGGCGGAGCGGTGGCCCAGGTCTTCGCGGCCCGCTACCCGCAGCGGATCCGCACGCTGACGCTGACCAACTGCGACGTCCACGACAACTTCCCACCCGAGGCCTTCAAGCCCTTCGTCGCACTGGCCGCGTCGGGCGAGTTCGGCCCGATGGTCGCCGCCATGGCCGGCGACCTGGCGCTGGCCCGCTCCGAGGTCGGGTTCGCCCAGGGCTACGCGCACCCCGACGAACTCTCCGACGAGCTCATCACGAGCTATCTCGCCCCGTTCGTCCCCGACCAGGGCAAGGGCCTCGAACGCTTCCTGACGCGCATCGGCGGCGGACGAGCTGATGGAGGTCGAGCCGCTGCTGGCGCAGCTGCGGGCTCCGGCGCAAGTGGCGTGGGGGACCGGGGATGTCTTCTTCGAGCCGTCGTGGGCCGAGCGCATCGCCGACATGATCCCGGGCGTCGAGCGGGTCACCCTCGTGCGCGACGCCATGTTGTTCTGGCCCGACGAGCGGGCAGCCGACCTCGTCCCTCTGCTCCGGGACTTCTGGGAGGCCCACGCCTGATCGAGCGCCGCACGCCGCCCCGTGCCTCTCCCCCCGAGGCACCGGGGCGGTACCGTGCACTTCGTGAGCGGGAGCGAGCACATCGCGCACCTCCGCGGAGCGCGGGACCTCATGGACCGCCACTACGCCGACCCGCTCGACCTGGACCAGATGGCGGCCCACCCCTGTGGATTCTCCAAGTTCCACTTCGCACGGGAGTTCAAGGAGGCCTACGGCGAGAGCCCGGCGAACTACCTCACCCGCCGCCGGCTGGAGCGGGCCAAGGACCTCTTGCGCTCGGCCAGCCTGACGGTGACCGAGGTCTGCATGCTGGTCGGGTTCTCCAGCCTGGGTTCGTTCAGCTCCCGCTTCTCCGAGCTGGTCGGCATGTCGCCGAGCGCCTTCCAACGCACCTCGGCGGAGCGGGGCGGTCCGCCCCCGATCCCGGGGTGCTTCCTCATGGACTGGAGCCGACCGTCGCATGTCGCACACCAACGTCTTCGTCTTGGACCAGGAGTCCGCCAAGGCCTTCTACACCGAGAAGCTGGGCCTCGAACTGCGCTTCGACATCACCATGGGCGAGGAGTTCGAGGGTACGGGCGCCGGCTTCCGCTGGCTACCGTCGGGCCGAAGGACCAGCCCGACCTCCAGATCATCTTGGCCTCGTGCGACATGGGCAGGTCGCCCGAGGCGGCGGACCAGAGGCGTGACCTTCCTGTCGGAACCGGCGGAGCGCCCCTACGGGATCGAGGCGATGATGCGCGACGACTCGGGCAACATGATCAGCCTGGTGCAACCCGCGGAGTTCGACGGGGCCGACGCAGCTGCATCGTGACCCGATCGATGTGACGGAGCGGTCCATGCGGGCGGCCTCGCCCACGTGCTGGTGTCCGAGACCCGAAGAGGGGGTGCCCTACGCCGGGTGGCCGGGGTGCAGCCGCGGGGTGCCGCGGAAGGTGAGGAGCCCCGGATGCCCACCGGGGACGGCGCGGACGGCGCGCACGAGGAAGGCCTCGTGGTCGCCCACGGAGAAGTGCCCGAGGATCTGGCCCTCCATGCTCACCGCCGAGTCGACGAGCAGGGGCGCCCCGGTGGGGCCGAGCCGCCAGTCGACCGAGGCGAACTTGTCGACCTGGTCCCCGCTCTCCTCGCCGAAGAGCCGGGCCAGGTCGACCTGGTCGCTTCCCAGCAGGTGCAGCCCCATGCCCGACGAATGCTCGGCGACGGCGAGGGTGTGGTTGACCTTCGAGATGCAGACGAGGAAATTCGGCGGGTCGATGCTGCACTGCGTCACGAAACCGGCCAGGCAGCCGCTCATCTCGGCGGCCTCGGACCGGACGGTGACGACGTAGAAGGGGTAGTCGATGCGCTCGAAGAAGGCTGCGAGGTCCCCCTCGCGTCCGCCGGCTCCTGAGCTCGATCCGCAGTCCCGAAACCCACCGTCGGTCCTCCAGGCCTTGAGCCGAGCACAGCCGAACGTCCGAGGGGTGTCCAGCACGAGTGCGGCACACGGCCCTGCATGCGGCGGCACCCCGTACCGGTTCCATTACCCGTCTTGTGGGTACGCAAAACTCGGTGCATGAGGTCCGCCCGAGGGCAGCTCGCAGTCAGATCACGACGGCTGGGCCCGCCGTGCTGACCGACGGGGTCAGCGGAGCACCGCCCGGATTCGACATCAAGAGGGGCGGGCTCGGTTCCGCCGCCCAGGCCGTCGCCCTGGCCACCCTGTGCGCCGTCCTCTTCCTCACCTTTTTGGACAACACAATCGTCAGCGTCGGGCTGGCCAACGTCCAAAGCGACCTTCACGCCGGGGTCACCCAACTGCAGTGGGTGGTCAACGGGTACGCATTGACCTTCGCCAGCTTCATGCTCGTCGCGGGCATGCTGGGCGACATCCTCGGGCGCAAGCGCATCATGCTGGCCGGGGTTGCGATCTTCTGCGCCGGGTCCGTCGTGGCTGCGCTGGCGAGCAACGCCGACTGGCTGATCGTCGGCCGCGTGATCATGGGTGTGGGCGCCGCCGCCAGCGAGCCGGGCACGCTCTCCATCATCCGGCACGTCTACCCGGACCGCGAGACCCGCGCCGACGCGCTCGGTGTCTGGGCCGCTGTCTCGGGCCTCGCGCTTGCCCTCGGGCCGGTGATCGGGGGCGCGCTGGTGGGCTTCTCGAGCTGGCGGGCCATCTTCTGGTTCAACCTCGGGTTCGGTCTCGTGGCCTTCGTCCTGGCCGCCGTCTGGGTGCCGGAGTCCTCGGACCGCCAGGGACGCCAGATCGACGTGCTCGGGTTCGTCTTCGGCGCCGCGTTCCTGGCCTGCATGTCGTTCGCAGTGATACAGGGGGAGAACTCCGGCTACACCACGCCCTGGATCGTCACCCTGTTCGTCCTGTGCGGCCTGTCCGGCGTCGCCTTCGTGGTCACCGAGCAGCGGGTCAAGAGCCCCATGCTCGAGCTCACGATGTTCCGCCGCCCGCCGTTCAGCGGCTCCATCTTCGTCGCCTTCGTCGCCTACTTCGGCACGTTCTCCATCTTCTTCTTCACGGCCCTGTACCTGCAGGTCGTGGTCGGCGCGTCGGCGTACCAGACGGCGGTGGACTTCCTCCCCATGGCGGCCGGGTTGATCATCGCGTCCGCCCTGACGGGCCCGTTGGTGGCCCGGGTGGGGCCGAGGATGCCAATGACGTTCGGCTGCCTGCTGGCGGGCGGGGGCATCCTTGTGGCGAGCGCGGTGCTCGGGCCCCACGTCGACTTCGGGACGATCGGATGGGTCCTCCCCATCGCCGGCATCGGCATCGGCATGCTGCTGGTGCCCGTGACATCGGTCCCCCTCACGGTCGTTCCGCCCGAGCGCTCGGGGATGGCGGCGTCGGCCACCAACACGAGCCGGGAGATGGGCGCGGTGTTCGGCGTGGCCATCCTGGGTGCGATCGTCAACGCCAAGCTCACCGGAGACCTGGCGGCGCGGTTGAAGGCCATCGGCATCCCGCCCAACTTCCAGAGCCTGGTCCTGCACGCCATCCAGACGGGGGGTGCGAGTAGCGGCGGAGCGGCCAGCAGCGCCGAGCACTCGAAGAGCGCCGCGATCGCCCGCATCGCCACCAAGGTCGTCAATGCCGCCTACGAGGCGTTCGGCTCGGGGTTGCACGAGGCGCTGGTCGTGTCAGGCAGCCTCATCCTGGTCGGCGCCGTCGTCGCGGCCCTCACGATCCACCGGTCGGGGGAGACCTTCGAGCTGTAGCTGTAGCTGTGCTGTGGCGTCGGAGTCGGGAGCGCCCGCCGCGGCGGGTCGGCCGCGCGGAAGTCCTGTCTCACGTCCATCACAACAGACGAGCGCCATTGACAACGGGGACCCCGGAATTGTCAACGAGCGCCCCCGGCGGTCGACGAAAACCGGCCTTATTTACCAGAGACAGGGCCAAGAAGCGATCGGATAATGAACGCGGAGTTCGGGGGAGGTGCGCCGCTCAGGCCACAGGAGGGACGCCATGTCGAACATGGAGCGCCGCCGTGTTGTGACGACCGGGACCGCTCCGCCCGGCCCGAACCGCGCTCTGTCCCGTCCCGGCCTGCGGCGGCGCGTGGCGGCCGTCGTCGGATCGGCGTGCGCCATCGTCGGCGCGGGGCAGATGTTCGCCACACCCCTCGCGGCCGGCGTCGTGTCGAGCGTGGCTCCACTGGGTCTGACGCTGGCCTCCTACGCCGGGGACACGACCACGACGCAGAGCGCGTCAGCGCTCGCCGGTTCCGACGTGACCTACCAGCTCACCGTCTCGAACGCCCGATCGGGTACCCAGACCGACGTGGTCGTGCCCGTCGGCCTGCCGGCAGCGTTCACTCTCGGGACGACGACGGTCAGCGCGTCTGCCGGCTCGACCACCGCGGCCGGCAACGTCCTCACCTGGTCGATCCCCACCCTGGCGGGGGGCGCATCGGCCACCTTGACGTACACCGAAACGACTGATGCACCGGCCGCACTCGAGTCGGACGCCACCTCGGCGTCGGCGGCGAGCGACCAGAGCACGACACCCGGCTCGGCCACCGCGGCCGTCGAGGTCATACCGGCCGCCGACCTCACCATCGCGGTGAGCGACGGGGTGAGCTCCATCGCCCCGGGGGCCTCGGACGCCTACACGATCACGCTCACCAACAACGGCCCGTCGGCGGCGACGAACGCCACCGTCACAGAAACCTTCAACGGCGGCTTCGGGGCGCTCTTCGATGTCAGCTCCATCGGCGGGACCACGTTCACCGACCTCGGTGGAGGCCAGTTCCAGTGGACGGGCGTCAACCTGGCCAGCGGCGCCGAGCGCGACGCTGAGCCTCACGGGAACGCTGCCCTCGGCTCTCACGGCCGGGAGCGCGTTCGTGAGTGTGGCCACCGTCGCGCTGGCTCCGGGGCAGATCGACACCAATCCCGTCTACAACGCCACCGACTCGGACGTGGTGACCGGCGCCACGTCCGCGGTTCCGCTCGATGTCGCCATCGCGTCGTACAACGGCGACAGCGTCACGACCACGCCGAGCGAGTCCGCGGTCGCGGGTACCAACGTCACCTACCAGGTGACCGTCTCGAACACGTCTGCCACCACGCAGACCAACGTGTCCGTACCGGTCACGCCGGCGACCAACTTCACCCTCGACTCCACCGTCACCACGTCCGACGGCACGACCACCACCGCGGCCGGTGTCGTGACGTGGTCGATCCCCTCCCTGGGCGCCGGAGCATCGGCCACTCTCTCCTACACCGAGACCACCGACGGGCCTCCCGCCATGGAGTCGGACATCTCGTCCGCGTCGGCGAGCAGCGACCAGAGCACCACGCCTGCCGGGACCACCGCCGCGATCGACGTCATCCCGGCCGCCGACCTCACGATCGGCGTGACGGACGGCATCGACACCATCGCGCCGGGCGCCTCCGACACCTACGCGATCACCCTCACCAACCACGGTCCGTCGGCCGCGACCAACGCAACCGTGGTCGACACGCTCAACAGTGGGTTCACCGCGCTGTTCGCCACCAGCTCCGTGGGCGGCACGACGTTCTCCAACGTCGGCACGGACCAGTTCGAGTGGAGCGGCATCGACCTGGCGAGCGGCGGCACCGCGACCTTCTCCCTCATGGGAACGGTGGTGCCCACGCTCACGTCCGGCAGCGCATACGTCGACATCGCCAGCGTCGCGCTGCCGCCCGGGCAGGTGGACACCGACGTCTCGATGAACGGCGTCGACGCGGACACGGTCATCCCCGTCCCGCAGGCGATCAGCTTCACCCCGCCGGCCCTCGGCGTGGTCGGGCAATCGGCCACGCTGACCGCGACCGGTGGCGGATCGGGCAACCCGGTCGTCTTCTCGGTCGACGCCGCAAGCGGCGCCGGCGTGTGCAGCGCGACCGGTACCGACGGCGCCGTGCTGGACTACACCCAGGCCGGCACGTGTGTCATCGACGCCAGTCAGGCCGGCAACGCCAGCTACGCGGCGGCACCGACCCTCACCGCGAGCATCGTCGTGGACCAGGTGCCTGCCTTCACCCTGGACTCGCCGCCCCCGACGGCTACCGCCGGGCAGGCCTACACGTACGCCTTCGCGGCCAGCGGGGTCCCTGCCCCGGTGTTCGCGCTCGCCCCGGGCGCGCCGTCGTGGCTGACGATCGATCCGACGACCGGAGCGCTGTCGGGGACGCCACCGACCGGGACGACCTCGTTCGCCTACTCGGTCGTGGCCACCAACGGCGCCGGCAACGCCACCGCCGGTCCGTTCGCGGTCACGGTCGCCACGAACTCGAGGGCGGCCGACATCTCGGCCGCCCTCGTCTGCCCCGCGACAGTTCCGGTGCGAACGGTGGCGAGCTGCACGTTGACCGTCGCCAACGCGGGTCCCGCGACGGCGCGCTTCGTCAGGGCGGCCATCGAGCTCCCGCACCGGTTCTGGCGGGTCGCGGCCCCCGGTGACGGCTGGTGGTCCGACCACGAGGACGGGTGGTCCGACCACGAGGGCGGGTGGTCCGACCACGAGGACATGTGGTTCGTGGGTCGCCTGGCGCCGGGTTCGTCGGCCAGCTTGACCGTGAACTTCCGGCTGGCCAAGCGGGGCGATGGGACAGTCCGGGCCTCGGCATGGTCGGGAAACCCGGATCCGGACTATGCGAACAACGTGGCGGTCGCGACGGTGGTCGTGACCGGCTGACGGCAACCGGCACCACGTCGGGTCTACGAAAAAGGGTTGGCGTCTGAGGCGTCAGACGGCCCCATGGGATCCGTGAACGGGGACCCCGAGCGCCGGCGATCCGGTCGAGGCTCCACCATCGGCTCCTTGCACGACCGCGTGGCAAATTGGAAGTGATGGACCTGGCCGAGCTCCTGACCCTGCCCGGGTTGAGAGAGGAGTGCATCTTGCGCTCCACCGTCGGTTTCATGGCCCTGCACGGCGGCTCGCAGGACCGGGGCACCGACCAGATCGCCCGCCGGGCCGCCGAGTTGGCGGGCGCGTCCTACTACGCCATCGTCCAGCCGCCCGGGCTGCGGGTCCATCTCACGTCGCGGTTGCACGACCCGGAGCAATCGCCACGTTTGCAAGCGTTCTTGGGGCACGTGGAGATCGCCATTTCGGTGCACGGATTCGGGCGCGACGGATTTGCCGTATGGCTCGATCCCGACCGCGGCCTGGTGATCGACCCGTACGGGCCCGCGCTCCGTGGGCGCCAGACCGGTCCGCTCCGCGGGATCATCGTGGGAGGGCTGAACGCGCAACTGCTCGCGGCGGCCCGCCGGCTGTTCCACGGCCGCTTCGCGGGCTACCACGTTGCCGACGAGCGGGTGCGGCTCGGATTCCACCCCCACAACCCGGTCAACCTGCCCGCGGCCCACGGCGTCCAAGTCGAGCTGCCGCCGGGCCTGCGCGGGATCGGGGACCTCGGCGAGCACGTCGAGCCGACGCAGCACGGGGTGGTCACCCAGGTGGTCGCCGCGCTGGTCGAATTGGCACACCGGGCCGCCGAACTGGGACGACCGACGTTGGCGTCGCACTCAGGCGAGGGGCTTTGAGGGCAGTCACACGCCGCTGATGCCGGTACGAGGGATTGAGTCCCGGTCCTGGTGGCGGTCCCACGAGCAACGGCAGTTGACGTCCACGAGTAAGCGTGTAAGCCTGGGCCTCGGAAGGGGGAAGGATCTACTCGGGGGAGCACCTGCATGCGTAAGTTGAAATTGGTCGGGCTGGTCGTCGGGCTCATCGTCGTGGCGACCGGGTGCAACTTGGTGGTGACGCCATCGCAGCCCAATGGATGGTTCTTCCTCAACGAAGGAGCCAACGGCAGCGGACAATTCGTGAATGGGCCGGGCATTCCCCCGGCCGGTCGTGGCAGCGCGCTGCTCACCGTCGACCCGACGGGGCGTGAGGCGATCGCGACCGGCAACTACTCCGGCCAGGCGCTGTCGGGGTTGACGCAACTGAAGTACTCGACGTACCAGGCCTACTCGGGTTCGCCAAACGAGACCCCGGCGCTGGAATTTGACGTTGACTACGACTCCACCGACTCGAGCACGACCTACCAGGGACGGCTCGTCTTCGTTCCGTCGCAGGCGGCTCCGGTTGTGCCCGGCCAATGGCAGACCTGGGACACGATGTCCGGAGGCGCGTGGTACTCCTCTGCCAGCGGGAGCTCGACGTACCGCCCGATCGTCGGGGGCGTCGCACAGCCGAATCCCCCCTGCACCCAGAGCTCGTACTGCACCTGGTCGACACTGATGACCGACTATCCAAACGCGCGAATCCGTCCCACCATCAGTGGCGCGCCGGGCCTGTTCCTCATCCGTGCCGGCGGTCCGGTCACGGGCGGTTTCGTCGGCGCGACCGACAACGTGGTCGTCGGGATAGGCAGCAACGTGACCAATAACAACTTCGAACCCGGCGACGGGAACGTCGTCGTCAACGCATCGAACGCGGCAAGCCTCGGATTCGGCTTTGTCCAGGAGACGCCGAACGGCAGTGGTGCCTTCGTCAGCGGGCCGAATGGCTCGGACGGGGCGGGCAGTGCGCAACTGACGGTCGATGCAACCGGCGGCGAGGCACTGGCGAACGGTCTCTACGCTGGCACCCGGTTCGATCACATCAACTTCTTGTCGTACAAGACGTACCAGGCGGCCGTCGGACCGAACGCCACGACGCTGCAGTTCGACGTCGACTACGACGCGACCGACAGCAACACCTCGTACCAGGGTCGTCTGGTGTTCGAGCCGAGCCTGTCCGGCCAGGCGGCAGTGACAAGCGAGACGTGGCAAACGTGGAATCCCATGACCGCCCCGTCCGGTTGGTGGCAGACCGGGACCCCAATTGTCGGCGGGGTCCCCGTCGCCCAGGCGTGTACCCAGGCGGCCCCGTGCTCGTTCGCCCATCTGCTCGCGACGTATCCCAACGCAGCGATCCGGCCGATCACCGGACAATTCGGCGGGCAGCCGATCGCCGGCGGGATCTGGCTCAAGGCTGGAGGTGGCTGGTCGCCCGGCTTCACCGGCAACGTCGACTCGCTGACCATCGCATTGACCGTCGGTGGCGTCAACGGCACCGCGACGTACGACTTCGAGCCCTAGACGCTCCCGGCGCAGGAGCGAGGCGGTCAATTGATCAATTGATCGCAGATGTGTCGATGCGCGCCATGATGCGATCGGCGTCGCGGCCAAGCCGTCGCAGTTGCTCCGGCGACAGCACATCGATCACGAGGGAACGCACATGTGCGAGATGCCCCGGCGCGGCCTCGGCAAGCGTTCGGAACCCTTCTTCGGTGAGGATTGCCTTGGTGAACCGCCCATCTGTCGCATCGGGCTCGCGGCGCACCAGTCCCCGCTTCTCGAGGCGGGTGACCACGCGCGACAACCGGGACAACGACGCGTTGGTGACCTCCGCCAGCGAGCTCAGCCGCATCGTCCGCTGCGGGCTCTCGGAGAGTATGGCCATGACCTGATAGTCGACCATCCCGAGCTTTGAGTCCCGTTGCAGTTGTTGGTCGATCGACCACGGAAGCCAGGTCATCAATCGAACCACCGAAAGCCAGGAATCGAGCTCCTCGGCCGTCAGCCAATTGACGTCCGGCTCGTCGTGGCCGTGCGGGCTCGAGCGCGTCACTTCGCCATCATAGCTATTCACTTACGCCGTCAAGTAACGACACCGGAAATGGGGAACCGTCTTGGAACCCGAACATGCGCAATTCACCGCGATCCGTCTGGAAGGCAAGGAAGCGTCAGTCGCGGTATCACTTGACACAGCAAGTCATCAGGGATGATAATATTTGCTTGACAGTGCAAGTGAAAGCTCGCTGGCCCCGCCCTCGACCCCAACAGGAGGCATCCAGAGATGAAAGTGGCACTCACAGGAGCAACAGGTTTCATGGGCTCCCACATCCTTGCGGAACTGCACGCTCACGGGCACGATGTGACCGCTCTCGTGCGCGACAACACGCAGGCCCAAACCGTCGCCGCCCGGGGCGCGACCACGGCTGTCGTTGATCTCTACGATCGACCCGCCGTCGTGAAGGCGCTCAGCGACGCGGACGGTGCCATCCACACCGCAAGTCCGGGGGACGCCACGAGCGCAGACCTCGATTCCGCTGTGGTCGACGCGGCAGTCGAGGCATTCGATGGCACCGGCAAGCCGTATCTCCACATCAGCGGCGGGTGGATCTACGGCGCGAACAGCGCGATCACCGAGGACTCGGCGTTGGACGCGCCGGCAATGGTGTCGTTTCGGGAGCCGATCGAGCGCCGAGTGCTGGATACAAGCGGCATGCGCGGTGTCGTGATCACGTGCGGCGTCGGCTACGGGGACGGCGGAGGCGGGGTTCCAGGGGTGCTTCTCGGCTCTCCCCGTGACCCCGCCGGCAACTTGATCATGCTCGGCACAGGACAGCAACACTGGGAGACCGTCCATGTCGCTGACGTGGCTGATTTCTTCCGGCGGGTGCTGGAAAGCGACTCAGCCCGGGGCCGTTACATCGTCAGCAACGGGCTGCATCCCACCGTCGCTGAGTTGACCGAGGCCGCTTCTGTCGCTGTCGGCGCTCCGGGGGCGGTCCCCGGCTCAGATGAGGAGGCTCGCGCCCGCCTCGGGGACTACTTCGCCGAGGTGCTGCTGCTCGACCAGAGCTCGGCGGCGACCAGGGCGCGATCCGAACTCGGTTGGCTTCCCACCCGTCCGGGGCTCGTGGACGAGTTCCGTGACGGCAGTTATCGCCACTGACCATTCACCGGCTCCTAGAGTTCTCGTCTCGTGGAGCCTGGATCGCCATCGGCTAGTCGAGGATTGGTCGGAGAGTACCTGCCGATCGCCGATCACGGGCTCGTCGGGGATCTCCACAGCGTCGCGCTCGTCGGGACCAACGGGACCATCGATTGGTTTTGCTCCCCGGCTTTCGACTCGCCGAGCGTCTTCGGTTCCCTCCTCGACGCCGATCAGGGTGGCGTGTTTGCACTCGCGGCTGCCATTCCCGCCCGGACGAGACAGTTCTACCTTCCCGACACGAATGTCCTCATCACCAGATTCTTCGCCGAAGAGGGAGTCGGCGAGATTCAGGATTTCATGCCGCTTCAGGGCCCGGGCGATGGGCAGCGCCTAATCCGCCGTGTGCAGTGCATACGGGGCACGATGCCGTTTCGTATGCGGGCGGCCCCCCGGTTCAATTACGGCTCTGACCCCCACGACGTCTCGGAGGTACGAGATGGTGTGCTCTTCACTTCCTCCAAGCTGTCGCTCTACCTCGGTTCGACCGAGCACCTGGCGCTCGACGAGCGCGACGCTGTCAGTGAGTTCACGCTTGAGGAGGGGGGCGTTGCCGTCTTCTCCTTAGAGCAGGTCGGCTCCTCGACCGAGCTCCGTGCGTGCCGCGCCGAAGAGACGCTCGAGGAACTGATGTCGACGGTGCACTACTGGTGGGACTGGCTCTCCGCCTCGCGGTATCGAGGGCGTTGGCGAGAGGTCGTCCATCGGTCTGCTTTGACCCTCAAGCTTTTGACGTACGCCCCCACCGGGGCGATCATCGCCGCGCCCACGACCAGCCTTCCAGAACGGATCGGGGGGGAGCGGAACTGGGATTACCGCTACGTGTGGATCCGGGACGCTGCCTTCTGCGTCCACGCGCTCCTCAAGCTCGGATTCGAGGATGAGGCGACCGCATTCATGAAATTCCTGACCCGGTGCGCGACTTCCGACGGGAGCCCAGGTGGACCGCTCCAGGTCATGTACGGCATCGACGGACGGGTGGATCTGGCGGAACGGGAGCTGCCACATCTCGAGGGTTACCGAGGTTCGGCCCCGGTGCGGGTGGGGAACGGAGCGGCTCGTCAGCTGCAGCTCGACATCTATGGCGAACTCATGGACTCGGTCTACCTGTACGACAAGTGGGCGCAACCGCTCTCTTCGGACCAGTGGGAGGCGGTCCGGGCGAGAACAGACTGGGTCTGCGACAACTGGGACCGGCCCGATGAAGGTATCTGGGAGACGCGCGGCGGCCGCCAAAAGTTCTTGTACTCCCGGCTGATGAGTTGGGTGGCCGTCGAACGAGCCATCCGCATGGCCGTTCACCGGGGCCTGCCCGCCGATCAGGTGCATTGGTGTCGCGTGCGCGACGCGATCTACTCGGCCATCATGCAGTCGGGCTGGTCGACGGAACGCCAAGCCTTCGTTCAGCACGAAGGCAGCACTGTGCTCGACGCCGCGGTCTTGATGCTACCGATCGCCAAATTCATTTCCCCCACCGATCCGAAGTGGCTGTCCACGTTGGACGAGCTCAGCAAGACGTTGGTCTCCGACTCTTTGGTGTACCGCTACGACCCGGAGGCAAGCCCGGACGGGCTCCGAGGTCAGGAAGGAACGTTCACCGTATGTTCGTTCTGGTATGTCGAGGCGTTGACTCGAGCCGGCCGGCTCGATGAAGCACGGATCTACTTCGAGAAGACGCTCACTTATGCCAATCACCTCGGACTGTACGCAGAACAGATCGGCCAGACCGGAGAGCAACAGGGCAATTTCCCGCAGGCGCTCACCCACCTGTCCTTGATCAACGCTGCGTTCAATCTCGACCGCGCGTTGGGTTGACTTGGTCGGGTCCGTGTGACCGACACCCACGACGACCGTATGACGAGAGGCTCGAATCGCCAGCGGAGCGGAAACGCGATCAGGTCACGCCACCCTATTGTCCACCCACCAAGGAGACCGCCCGATGGCCGTCCACACACAGATAGACCCAGCGGAGGCCGCCGACCGCCTTGCCATCAGGAAACTCTTCGACGCCTACGCGCACTGCGCCGACCGGCGCGACGCCGACGGGCAAAAGGCACTATTCACCGTCGACACGCGATTTGCCGTGTTCATGGGCGGCGAAGGAACCGGTGGTGCCCTGAAGCGCTGCTGCAGGTGATCCCAGATCAGCCACGGCGAGCCCCAGATTAAGCGGCAGTTGACCGATCTCTACGACAAGTGACGGTCATGTTCGGCGATCGCATGTCGATAGACGGCGACGTACTCGTCGACCATGCGGTCATGGCTGAACCTTTGCACCGTCAAGTCCCGAACTGTCTGCCGGTCGAGCTGGCCGACTTCCATGATGGCCGCGGCAGCCGAAGCGACGTCCGACACGAGAGAACCCGTCGTGCCGTCGACGATGACTTCCGGCATGGATCCTCGGTCGAAGGCAATCACGGGTGTGCCACACGCCATGGCTTCGACGACCGAGAGCCCAAATGGCTCGTCAAAATCGATCAAATGAAGGAGGGCCATGGCACCCCCCAGGAAGGATGAGCGATCCTCGGCTCGGACGGATCCCACGAATTGCACGCGATCGCCGTCCAGGCGTGGCGCGATCTCCCGCTCGAAGTACGGCTCATCCTGAATGATTCCGGCTATCTGGAGCGGGATCCCCGTCTTTTCGGCGACATCGATCGCTGCGACCACGCCTTTGTCCGGGTGGATTCGCCCGAAGAACGCCAAGTAGGAGCCGGAAGTCGGGTTGAACGTGAAATTGTCCGTCTCAATCCCGTGATGGATCGTGGCGACATAGTCGAGAGCGGGATGCCTGTCGGCATGGCTGATCGCGACATAGAACGTGCTCGGACCGTATTTCGCGTACACCGGCACAATCCGTGGCGAGGAGAACCCGTGGATCGTGGTCACGACCGGCGTCGAGATCAACGCGGAGTAGGTGAGCGGTAGGAAATCGAAGCTGTTGTGGATGACATCGAACTCAGACGCTCGCTCGAAGACCTGCGATATGTGCAGGCACTCGGCCACCTTCGGGTCGATGCTCGGGTCCTCCGACCAACCCTGCGGCACCACGCTGCACAGCCGAGCCGACGTTTCCGAGTCCCCCGCGGCGAACAGCGTCACATCGTGCCCCCGCGCCACGAGTCCTTCAGTCAGAAGTGAGGCAAACAGCTCCCACGGTCCGTAGTGGCGCGGCGGGACACGCCAGGCAATCGGCGCGAGCACCGCAATGCGCACCGGCCCTCAGCGCCCCGAACCGGTTCGATCGGCCTTCTTGTCTCGCTCGTCGCGCTTCTCCTTCTTCGCTTCCCTCTTCTCCTTGAGGGACCTGCCTGGCTTCTTCCCGGCAGGCTTCTGAGGTGATCGGTCAGGCACGGTGTTCTCCAGTCACTCGAGTTGTTAGGTGGGTCAATCGGGGATGGCGCTCAGGGACGCAAGAAGCTGGTCCAGAGGCACGGTCGCCACGCCGATGGCAGAGTCGCCAATTCCGTAGGGAATCACCAGGGTCTCGGCATGGAGGAGGGCGCCGCAGGAGTAGACGACATTGGGCACGTAGCCGTCCTGCTCGTCGTGAGCCGGGCTGAGGAGCGGCTCATGCAACCTGCCGATGATGCGCGTGGGTTCTTCGAGGTCGAGCAAAATGGCCCCGATGTTGTACGTGCGCATGGGACCGACGCCGTGGGTGAGCACCAGCCAGCCGGCTTCGGTCTCGATGGGCGACCCGCAGTTGCCGAGTTGCACGACTTCCCAGGATGTCATCGGTGCCTGGCACGCCAACCCGTCCTCCCAACGACGCGGATTCTCCGAATAGGCGATGGTGTTCGACTCCCGATCGCTCCGGGAGAGAGCTGCGAAACGGCCGCCGATCAGGCGAGGGAAAAGCGCAAGGCCCTTGTTGGCGGCGGCGGCTCCGACCATCGGCGACGAGGTGAAGTGCGTGAAGTCCTTGGTTTCGAGCAATTGCTGGCCGATGTCGGTGCCGTTGTACGCCGTGTAGGAGGCGTAGTAGGTCACGCTGCCATCGTCCCCGACGAACCGCACGAACCGCGCGTCTTCCATGCCTTTTGACTCCGCACTCATCGCCGGCATGAGCACCTTCTCACTCAGCGGTGTGCCCTCCTCGAACTGGACGCTGTAGCTCCGCTCGGCGATCTTTCGCATGAGACCGACGGTCCTCTTCGCCTGTTTTCGGGTGGCAACATGGTCCTCGAGGATTCTGAGCCGCACCTCCATCTCCGCCTCAGAAAACCTCGCCCCGAGGCGTCCCAGGACAGAGTCGGCGTCATCCCCGCCCCCGCGCATCCGACGCAGCTCTGCCTTGAACACCTCTGCCTCGAACATCGCCCCGTCCCGGCGCCCCTTCGTGGCATAGGTCGGAGTGGGATGGAGATCGACCTCGCCCGAACGGGTGATCGTCCCCGTTCGGAAGCCAATTGAGGAGTTGTGGCCCTCGCCGATGGCGCGGACGCTCATCACGAAACGCAGACTGCCACGGCTGATCCTGGTCTGGTCAGGGTGCATCACGATGCTCGGGTTGCAGAGAGCGGCACCCTCGATGGCGTATTCGCTGGTGAAGGTGGCGCCAAGCAGCAGGCGGCGAGTGGGGGAGAGTCGGCCTTCCGGGTCGAGGCGATCGGAGAGCTCGTCGGCATGCCGGAGGAACGTGTCGGTCAAGCCGTGATGTCGACCCTCGAACCGCGCGACCACATCGTCATAGCTTCGCTGCACTTCGTCGTCGGGTAGCGCCAAGACGCGCTGCAAGACCGTGGAGGATCGGGACTCTTGCTGGTCGAATCCCTCGTGTCCCGGCACGAAGAGACGGGTCACCACTCGCGACGGGTCGGCTGCGATGCGGATCGGGCTGCGACGGGCCAGCGGCGGGGCTTGCACGGTCATTGCACCACGACCAACGATGACCGCGCGTGCTGCAGTGTCGATAGCAGGGCAAGGGTCGACTCGGTGCCTTGGTTGAGATTGGCTGCGCCGATCTCCAAGCCGTCAAAGGCACCTCCGGTCGCGGGGTCCCACATCACGACCCCCGCGTCGTTGTCACCGAGAAACCAATCGGCGGCAGCGGTCTTCCCGCCCGCCCACCGTCGGTTGCCGTCAACAGCCTCGGCGCGGGCACAGGCATCGGCGAGCGCCGCCACCTCAATGGGCTGCTGATCGAAGGATGGACCGAGGTCGTCGGGACCACTGCCTCCCGCCGGGGTGACCGAGAGATGGCCGTCTCGGTTCTCGTGGTCGAGCAGCCACTCCAAGAGGTCCAGCCCGCGGCGAAGGAGGACCGGACGCTCCAGCGCCGTCCCGGCCGCAATCATTGCTTCGGGGAGCGTGGCATTGGCGTAGGTCAGGCGCTGTTCGGGCCACGTCCAGCCGAAGTCTCGGCTGGGTCCGCTCAGTGCGGCAGCGGCATCGGACAACAGAGCGCGGGCAGACACATTGTCGCGATCGACGCTCACGATCTCGGCGGCACCGAGCGCTGCGAAGGCCATGGCCCTCGGCCACGGCGAGCGCTGCCTCATCGCCTGCTCGAGCCCAGTCGTGGCGAACTGGCGTATCAGGTGGTCGTCGCTGTGCGCCGCGGCGGTGCCCAGGCCCCAAATGGTCCTGCCCCAGCAGTCTTCGAGTGCCGGGCGATCTTCCCAATCGCCAGCCTGGTTCATCCGATTTCGACACTTCCCCTGTGCGTCCAACGCGTCCAAAAGAAATCTCAGACTGATCTTCGCGAGGTTGCGCAGCGCCGGCGTGGAGCTTCTTTCCCGGGTGGCCACGACGAGCACACGGGCCATGTCATCGCTGCAGTAGCCGTGTTCGGGTCTGGGCTCGCTGAAGAGGGCGTGTTCGAAGGTGCCACGCTCGTCGGTCATGTGGACGAGGTGGCGGAAGTCCGGACCCGGGGTTTCGAGCGGCGACATCACACCAATGCCAGTCGCTCCTCGAGGAGGCCCGTGGCCAGGCGCAGGTATTCACCGGCCACCACTGACCATCCGAGGCTCGGCGCGAGCCTGGATGCTTCGGCAGCCATCTTCGCGGCGAGCTCGGGTCTGGTGAGGACCCTCCTCAGGGCACGCGCCATTGCATCGGGGTCATCGTGGTCGACGATCAATCCGGCGCCACTCGAGAGCAATTCCACGGCATGCGGAAATGCCGTCGCCACCACCGGTCGTCCGGCCGCGATGGCGTCGACGAGGACGCCCGACGTCACCTGGTCCCTCGAGTCGTAGGGCAGGACGACAACCTTGCAGGACTGGATCAATGCCGTGAGCGACGCGACGTCGCGATAGTCGGCGTCGAAGACGACCGACGAGGAGATTCCATGGCGTGCGGCTTGGTCCATCCGGTCCTGACGGTACGACTCGCCGTGGGTCGCCAGCACTTTGGGGTGGGTCTGACCGGCCACCAGATAGCGGGGCCGCATCGGGAGATCGTGCAACGTCCGCATGGCGTCGATGCCACGTTCGATCCCCTTGCCCGGACCGATCAGACCCCAGGTCAATATGACGGGTCGACCCTCCCGATCGGGCACCATTCGTGCGGCAGGAATGGCAGCGCCGTGGGCGATGGTGGTCACTTTGGATGCGTCCACGTCAAACCCGTCGCACAGGCGCACCCGGGCCGCCGCTGACATGACGACGACACGGTCTGCAAGAGCTGCCACTTCGTTCAGGACGGAGCGTTGATGTGGCGTCGGGCTGGCAAGGATCGTGTGGGCGATCACGATGCAAGGAACGTGGAGACCGCCGAGGATCTCGAGCACCTCGTCACCGTCGGTGCCCCCGTACAGGCCGTACTCGTGCTGGACGACAGCGACATCGAATTGGTTCAGCAGGTCCGAGGCTGCGACGAGCGAACGGTCTGATCCGTTGACGAGTTCGCCGATGACCCGTTCACTCTGTGAAGTCTGTCCGCCCGTGTCAACGACCCGCACGACGCCGACATTGGTGTCGTTGGCCGCCATTCCGGTCGCCAAGGCCGCGGTGAACGTGGCCAGACCGCATGCCGTCGGAGGAAAGGAGCTGAGAACGCCGAAAGAGCGCCCGCGCCCATCGAAGCCTTCGACGGGCAAATTCGGGACGCGCACAGGAGCTCCTCAAAAGAGACTCGGTCGAGGCGTCGAACCTGCACGGGGCGGCATCGGCCGACACGGCCGTCCTGCCCAAGCGAAGCGACTCTCCCAAGGGGACGAGAGCGTCAGCCTACCGCGAATACCGGCCTCTCGTTCCGTCGCCTCAGGTCGACGGCTTAGTGCTCGTGGAAGCGCCGGTTCTCATGCAAGCTGCTGACGTAGGCCGGCGGCAGATCGGTGCGGCAGAGCAGCTCGTCGACAGGGGCGAGGCCGAGTTCGCGCTCGCCAACGTAATAGCACCCCGGGGTCCTCGGCACCGTTGGCACAGTGTCGGCGGGCCAACTCGCACACTTCGATACACAGCTGCCTCTGACTGGTCCGCCGGTAGTGCTCGGCCAGTGTCCATAGGGGTTCGGCCCGCCATGGTCGAGCGCCCCAGGGCGCTCCACGGCACGCCGCAGCCTTCCTCGGGCCTCCCGCTCTGCATGAAGCAGCAGCCCAACCGCCACGTGGCGTACCAGGTCTCTTCCGGCCACCCCGCCAGCTGAACCCGCTTGCGATACCACGTGGCTGCTCGGGCGAGCTCGTGCCCGTCCTCGTAGGTCCTCGCGAGGTCGCAGACAGTCCGGGGATCCTCTGGGTTATCGCGGTGGTCGGCCTGGAGCAGGGCGAGCTCGCGCTGGAATTTGTCGCCGCGGTTTCCGCCGTCCGCATGGTGATCGATGTGGAATTTCGTCGTACGGAACAGCGTCCATAGCTCTCGTACGCGGCTGCAGACCCGCTATACGGGTTGCCGCCGGTGATGCCGCGAGAGTTCCGCTTGGTGTACAGCCTTGTGTACGGCCACACCGGGCAATTGCATTTCGCCTTTCGTCACAGCGCCGTCACCGTGACGTCACCAGCGCGCCACGCGAACCTCACCGATGATTTGCTTGCACGTCGATCCAACGTTTCTGAGTGTTCACAGTCGATCGTTACGGTGCAATGAGGCCACCGAGGCCGGTGCGCTCCGCGAGTGCGGCGCACGACGTGACCACAACGACCAGCGAAGGAGCGTCACCTGTGAAGCTGAAGCCATTTGCCGCGAGCGTGTTTGCGCTTGCGGCAATCACCGGGATAGGTACTTCGGGAGCGGCCACTGCAAGTGCGGAGGGTGCACCGCAGAAGGCCATCCCCCACTACCAGCACATCGTCGAGATCATGATGGAGAACACCAGTTACGGGACCATCATTGGGAATTCCAATGCGCCGAACATAAACACATTGGCCAGCACGTACGGCCTCGCGACGGACTATTTCGGGGTCATCATCTATCTGCGGCAAATGCGGCTCTCGTGTCGGCGCCCGTCAATCGCTCACCGACAACGTTTTAGTGTCCAGGTAGGCGGTCAGTTCAACGATGAGCTCTTCGGCGTCGACCCGGGCTCCGTCGATGAAGCTCGACTTGCGTCGACGCAGAAACGGGACTCCGAGCAGGAACATGCCGGGCGATTCGACTACGCCCCCGTCGTGGCGGATCATCCCCTTGCGATCTAGGACCATAACGTCGAGCCAGGAATAGTCAGGGCGAAATCCTGTCGCCCAAATGATGGTCTCGATCTCACCGCTGGCGAGATCGAGACCCAGAGGTGGCGAGGCGTCCACGACCGTTGGAGAGAACCGGTGAGGTGGCGGCACCGAGTCGTCAAGGCCGTTCGCAGACGCCCATTCGTCGATGGTGTCCAGCAGCCGTCCGAGCTTGAGATCTGCCAGCTCGCATTTGTTGCGTAAGGATCCCGAGAACTGGGCCCGGGTGCCGTTGATGCCAGCGAACCGCCCGACCAGCTTTACGCCGATGCTCGTGAGCGCATTGAGGTCGAACGTCGCCCGTTCGGGCGAGCCTGCAAGCTGCATGGATGGAACGCGCCGCGCCCGAACGATGTCGTCGACTTCGTCGTATCGTTCATCGAGCACGCCGGCCGCCTCCATCCACCAGTGGATGTCCCGGTCCCGGTACACGCGGGGCCCGCGGACATGCTCGCCTACGGCAAGAGTCACCTGGCGGCCGGAGCGCTGGACCTCGCATGCGATCTGCACCCCTGTAGCCGATGCGCCGACGACGAGCACGCCGCCTTCGCCGAGTTGCTCCGGGTTCCGGTACTCCAGCGGGGTCAGGGTCGCCACCGACGATGGCACCGCGTCCGCAAAAGGCGGTACATGAGGCATATTGAAGGCCCCTGTGGCGACGACGACCGTGGCGCACTGCCACTCGCCCTGGTTCGTCGTCACGCGGTACTCGCCATTGCTGCGGCGCACCGATGTGACGGGCGTGCCGGACTTCACCGGAGCGGCGATCAGCGTCGCGAAGTCCGTGACGAAGTCGACGACCTCGGGCATCGTCATGAAGCCGTCGGGATCGTTGCCGTCGTACGAGTATCCAGGAAGGCGGCATTGCCAGTTCGGCGTGAGTAAACGAAGCGAATCCCACCGCTCGGTCCTCCACGAGTTGGCGACCTCGTGTCGTTCGAGCACGACGTGATCGATCGAGCGCCTTGAGAGGCAGCTGCTCATCGCCAACCCGCTGTGACCGGCTCCGATCACGACGGTCGTGGTGCGCATAGGGCTGCCCTACTCCTCCTCGAGCCAATTTCGGTCAGCGAACCTCGACGCTCACGTTGGTGGGGTTCGTGATGATGTCGTACACGGCCGAGCGCTTCTGCGACTGTGCGACGAGAGCCTTGATGTCGTCGGGTGACGCGTCGGCGTCGATGTCGTAGGTCACCTTGATGTCGCTGAAGCCATTGCGCACATCGCTGTCCATGCCGAGGATGCCGCGTACGTCCATCCCGCCTTCGATCGTCGCCGAAACGCTGCGCAACTGGATCTCGCGGTTCTGTGCGACCGCGGCGACGCCGGCGGTCAGGCAGCTAGCGAGGGCCACGAGAACGTATTCGACAGGGGTGGCGCCATTGTCCTCGGAGGCGAAGACCTGTGGGTGATCGGCGTCAAAGACGTACCTGGTGCGGTGGCTCTGTTCCTCGCCGAGACCGAAGAAGCCCTCGACCGTTGAGCGGCTGTGGGTGCCGTTCTGCCACTCACTGGTTGCCCGCCACTGGAACTGAGCCGCCTGGGGCGTCTCGGTGAGCAACCCCCGAGCGCCCAAGAGGAACTCGACGTTGACGCCGTTGTTTACTGGTGTGTCCGTAGTGGTCATGTGCTTGCTCCTTTCTCCATTGCCGTGAGGGATGTCCCCGCGGCGTTACAACACCTGCTCAGGCGGCGTGCGCCATCGCGCCTGACAATCACGGGATTTCCCCGAAACAGCCGACCCCGGCCGCTCGAAGCGCTCTTTTGGAACGCCCGGTAGCGGCGTAGACCCGCGGCGTCTGCCTACTCATGTTCAGGCCCCAGGTGGCGGCCGAAGGTAACGGCGGAAAGAACCGGTGCCGGCGTCGACGTGCCTAGTTGGGAGTCTGGGGCTGCTCCCGAGCGCGTCATTGATAGTCGAGAAGGCCAGGCGGAGCGCTACGAAGGTCGTGACGGCGAAGATCTGCGCCTCGTCAAAGCCGTCGTCCCGCAGAGCCTGGACGTCCCTGGCGCTCGATGGCGTTGGGGTCGGTGGCCACGGCTCGAGCCCAACGGGCCAGCGCCCGCTCTTCAGCGTCCAGACCATCGTCGGCACCACGAATGACCGCCGCCGCAACCTCCGATCCCAACTCCGCCGCGAGCTTCTTGCCCCACGCCAGCGAGCAATAGGAGTCACCCAGAGCTGATGCAGTGGCCGTCACGAGGACAGCCCGCTGTCGGATGGTGAGCGAGCCGGCCTCAGTCACTTGGCCCATGAGGTCAGACAAGCCTTCGAGCGTGGTCGGCATGTACGCCCACAGTCGTGACACGTTCGTCACGTAGCCGACGCCTTCGATGTCCTGGTCGAACAGGCGTTGTGCCTCCGGCGTCTGCGTCGGCGCTGCGAGGAAGCCTGCGCCCACCTCGTCGGCTCGGAAGGTCGCATGGTCGCTGCCGCGGGGGACCCGTACGGCGGGGTTGCTGGCGATGTAGCCCACGACCGCAACGGGCGCCCGGAGTGGCAGGCCGTCGCGGACCTTCTCACGGGCCAGTTCCACCGCCGCCTGCAAGAACGCCGCCTCTCCAACCGCCTCCATGGCCTCGAAAGCCGGTCCGGTCGACGCCAAGGCTCGTGCATACAGCTCTGGATCGGCGAACTCGAACACGAAGGGGATGTCGATGCGTTCGACGTCGGTGAAGCCGGCGTCCTGAAGCAATCTCTCGCCGGCGCCAGGCCGGCCGAGTGCCACCATGGCGGCCTGGTTCTCCACCTTCGGGGCCGCGGCGAGCGAGAAGGGCGCGAGCGCCCAGGCGCCTGGCGATGCCTTGATGTGACCCCACACGGTGAGCCCCACCCGGCCGCCGGGAACCAGGACCCGGCGCACCTCGCTCATCGCTCCCGGGGTCGTCCCCCAGATGCCCCGGAAGCTGGTCACGACGTCGAAAGCGGCGTCCTCCCATGGCAGGGCGTGCATGTCGCCGACCCGCAGGTCGGCGCCGGGGTTCCGGTCCCGAGCCACGGCGATCAAGCGCTCCGATGCGTCAATACCCGCGCACCGTGCGCCGCGTAGACCAGCCAGCTCCAATGCGAGACCCGCCCCGCAGGCGATGTCCAGAAGCGCGTCGCTTGCGCTCACGCCTAGCCGGTGGTGCAGAGCGACGTACTCCCGGCAGTTGGATGGTTCGCTGAGGGTGGAGAAGTCCGCGGCCAGCCGGCCCCACCCCTCGTCGACCCCGCGCCAGCTCTGATCGAGCCGGTTCGAGACGGCCTTATTCCCGTTCACGATCGTGACCTCGGGGCGGCCGGGCCAGGGATGACCGGCAGCTCCGACAGCCCGCGAAGAACGAGGCCGTCACCATGCCCCCAACGCAAGTCAGACGCCGGGACGGCGAGGGAGATCTCCGGGTATCGGCGCAGGAGCGACTCGAGGGCGATGTGGCCCTCGAGTCGGGCCAGCGGCGCACCGAGACAGTGATGGATGCCGTGCCCGAACGCAAGATGACGGGCCTCGTCCCTGTCGAGGTCGAGCTCCTCGGGGCTGGTGTATCGGCTCGCGTCCCGGTTCGCCGAGGCCAGGCAGATGATGACCTGTTCACCGGCGGGGATCGCCACACCACCGAGTGTGAGCGGCGACGCCGTGTATCGAAACGTCGAATGAGGGACCGGTGCGTCGTAGCGCAGGAACTCCTCGACGGCCTTGAGGATGCTCGTGGGGTCGGCGCGGAGCTCGGCGAGCTGAGCAGGGTTGCGCAGCAACGCGACGACGCTGTTCCCGATGAGACTGGCTGTTGTGTCGTGACCGGCGACGATCAGCTGAAAGATCGTCGAGAGCAGTTCTTGGCTGTCGAGACTCTCTTCTCCGTCGCGGGCGTTGATCAGAGCGGAGACGAGGTCGTCACCGGGGTCGACCTGCTTGGCCTCGACGAGTGCTCTCAACATGGCGACGACCTCGTCGGACGCCTCCTTGGCCGCCGCATACTCTGCCGGAGTGGAAGTCGGGACCAACAGCTTGGTGAACCCTTCACCGAGCGAGGCACGCTCGCGGGGAGGGACGCCGAGGAGTTCGCAGATGACCGTGAAGGGCAGTGGGAAGGCGAAGGTTGCAATCAGATCGATCCGGCTGTCGGGCCCTTGCCGCGCGATGTCATCGAGCAGATCGTCAGTGATGGCCTGAATTCGGGCGCGTAACGCCTCGACTCGCCGCACTGAAAAGGCGGCGGAGACGAGACGCCGCAACCGGGTGTGATCGGGTGGGTCGACCGTCAACATGTGCCGAGCGAAGTCCGGTCCGGGTAAGCCTTCAGCCACGACGCCGGCGCCGGTTGCCAAGGCCGCGTGCATGTCCTTGGAGAGCCGCGAGTCGTTGAGGGCGGCACGTGCCTCCTCGTAGCTGACCACCAGCCACGCGCCATGCCCGTCGGCCAACGTGACCGCATGTACCGGGCCGAGGCCGCGGACCTGCGCGAACAGCGGGAACGGGGCGTCGAGATCGTACGAACCCCACGCTGCCAGTGCCTCGGTGATCGTCACCTATCACCTCCCCGTGGAGACTTTGCGCGGGCCCATCGACCTTCTCGGGTCGGCGTGGCCCGACGCCGTCGAGAGGTGGCCCTCTCCTCCATGTTGCCGGTAGTGACTGCCCTGCAGTGGCCGTTCCTGGCAGAACGAACCGCCACGGATCGCTCCAGTTGCGGTTCGCTCTTCCTGCTCGAAGCATCCCACGTTTTCAGCCCATTTTCTCTTTCCAGGACCCTCCAGCCAAGTCGTTTCGCCAGGCGTGACACGGAAGAACGACCTGACGAGTCAACCGACTTGGGCTAGTATCCAATACGAGTGACTAACCGTCAAGAGGATGTGGCGTCCTCCCCGACGTCATTGGTCGTCGCGGCCGGCCGCTGATGGTCCGGACCTTCGAGCAGAGGAAGACTTCGGACGCGCGCCAACAGGCGACCGTCGCGCTCGATGGACGCCGCCGAGCGTCTCCTCTACGAGGTCGGCTATGCGGGCGTCACGACCAGGGCCGTGGCTGAAGAGGCGGGCGTCAATCACGGGCTGGTCCACTACTACTTCGGATCGATGGAGGAGTTGCTCACCCAGACCCTCGCCCGCTTTGTGGAGCAACTTGCCCTGGCCCTCGAAGGCCTCTATGCCGATCCGAACCTGACGTTCGCCGAGAAGTGGCGGCTCGGTTCGCAGTTCTGGTTGAACGAGCCGACTTCACGCTTCCCGAAGATCCTCCTCGAGCTCTTGGCGATGGGCTGGAACATGCCGGTTCTCCGGACGCGGCTGACCGATGTTCACGCTCGGTTCCGAACGATCTTTGAGGTCCACTTCGGGCGGGCCCTTCGTGACTACGGCCTTGACGAATCCCAGTTCCCCCTCAAGGTCATCGTGGCCGCAGTGACGAGCTTTCAGCTCGGCCTCATCGTCGAGGGCCTCTCCGGTGTCGAAGAAGGCCACCCAGAGCTCCTCGACTGGATCCAGCGCTGGATCGACGATCTTGAAGCCAAGCGCACCACGCGGTGATCAAACCTCGCGATCTTTGAACAGTGTCAAACAGCAACCGGAGTGAGTACATTGCCGTCGTTCGAGCGCCGATGCCGACGTGCCCGAGCGCTGGCGACGAACCATCCGCTTAAGAACTGACGCGCGGTGTGCCCCGGGCAGGGGATAGGAGATGAGGGGTCTCAAAACTCCGCACCCCCACAACCGCCCGAAGCCCGGGTCCCAAAACCACCCACCCGCATCGCCGGCCCCGCCCGGAAGTTCGAAATGCCGGCGGCGGTTGTGCCCCCTAACGAATCAGGCACTTATGGGCTACCCCGGCCGGTTGGGGCATTGGCTCTTACTGTCGGGTATTGCGATTTCGACTCGGCCTCTGTCCGGAGTGCCACCACGCGGGTCTCCGCCAAGCAAGACTGGACGCGTGACGCAGGGATGGCGCGTACAGCGAGTGGACCACCGGGACCCCTTGGCTCCCGTGGAGGACATCGTGCGCCTCATCGACGTGGCCGGCACGGCTACGGCCGCCGCCTATAGCCGCAGCGACGTAGTCCAGGCGCTCAACGAACAGCAGCCGGCCACCGTGGCATTCGCGTCCGGGCAGCTTGTTGGCGTTGCAATCGCGCGTATGGCAGGTCGCGATGCTCATCTGCTCGCCCTGGCACTGCACCCGCGTTGGCGGAACCGGGGCATCGGCTCTGCGCTGCTACGCGAACTTGATCAGGAGGCCGTCCATCACGGCGCCCTGCGCATGCTGGCTCTGGTCGAGCACGGTCAAGTCGGGGAGGTCGCGTTTGCACACCAGGGGTTCGACCGAATAGACGGGCTCCATTTGTACGTCAGGTCGGCCTCGATGGTGCCCGAGGAGCTCGAAATCGTCGAACGCTACGCCGGCCACTTCCCCCCGGCGGGGTTGTGGGAAGAGATGAAAGGCTTCTCGACGACCAAGGAACTCCTGGAGCGCCGGATTGTCGCTCCGCTCTCACATGGCGACCTGGCGGACAGCGTCGGGCTACGAGCGCCCGCCGCGGTGATGCTCTTCGGGCCACCTGGCACGGGCAAGACCTCGTTTGCCCGTGCCATGGCGTCCCGCCTTTCCTGGGCGTTCGTCGAGCTACACCCCTCACTCCTGGGCCATGGCACTGCGGGCGCAGCGGCTCTGCGTGCCGCGCTAGAAGATCTGGCGCACGTGGACCATTTGGTGTGCTTCATTGACGAGGCGGACGAAATCGCCTCGGCACGCGCCAGCCGACCTGAGAGCCAGCAGGCGGTCGTCAACGAGCTCCTCAAGGCGATTCCAGTCTTTAAGTCCCGCCCGGGTCGACTCATGGTCATGGCAACAAACTCCATCGCCTCCATCGATCCAGCCATGCTCCGACCAGGACGCTTCGATCTCATCATCCCGATTGGCGCGCCCGACGGTGCCGGCCGTGCCGAGCTGGTGGCAGAGTTCCTGGAGCAGTGTGATCCCGATGCGATCGCCGAGCGAACAGAGGGCTTTACTCCCGCCGACTTCGCGTTGGCCGCCCAGCGAGCAGCCCAGCTCGCCTTCGAGCGGGCGCTCGCCGGGGGTGCGCCAGTGGTGACATCCGACGACTGTGCCGACGCCGTGTCGCGGACGCGTCCCAGCGTCCACAAGGAAGCGGCCGTCGCCTTCGACGAGGAAGCGGCGGCGTTCGCCAGGCTCTGATGCGATCTTCGGCAACAAAGCTTCGGTCGAGATGTGAGCTGGCGTACCCGATTCATCAACGCCGGGACGGTGGGGCAATTCGGCACCCTGGGGTCATGGAAAGCGTACAAGCGGACGCCGTCAGCTCCCGCTTGTACGTCATTCAAGGACTGCCTAGGTGCCATGATGACGAGCGGTGACGGCCGCTCAAGATGTCGCGGACTGGATGGTGGCCAGGGTCGAGGTGCAGGGATTCCTGTACCAGTCGACGGCCGTGAAGGACATTGCCGAACGCTTCGGTGAGGAGTTCACATACAGGAACGAGGAGGGCAGTCTCGCCATCGCCAAGTCCGTACTGCAAGCCTTTTACGAGCACTTGGGAGACGCCGTCTACTGGGACCACGGGACCCGGGCTTGGCGTCTTGGACCGAAGATTGGTCATTCTTCCGGATAGATTTCGAACTGTCAGCGGAGGCGACCGGCGGCAGCCGGCTGACTGTCCCCATACATGCCGCCGGGATGTGGACTCAGGAACCACCACCGATCGCTCCCAAGAGGGCGTCGTAGTCGAGAACGGCCCATCGCTCGGCGAGTTGGCCGTCCGCGATCCGCCAAAGAACGATCCCCCGCATCTCAGTAGCTCGACCAGTCGGTTCGATGCCAAAGAAGGGACCATCGTGGGTCCCGGACCAACAGGCAAGCACTCCGACCATGTCGCCGCTTGCGATGCACTGTTCCTCTCGCACCTGGATGTCCGGGAACCCCGTCCGCACCATCGTGATCCAACTCTTCGCGCTCTCAGGACCTGGTGGCGTCCCTGGCGGAGCGGCGTGGTCGATGAAGTCTGGTCGCAGATCACGATCAGCGGCGCTGAGATCGCCCCGGTTTATGAAGTCCTCGTAGTGGCGCCATACCAATTCTCTGTTTGATACTGGCGGAATCTTTGACACTTGAGCAGCTTTTCACTCCGTCGTCGGTTGCACAGGGGTGCACCACTTCATTGAACCGAGGCGAGGTCGGACCGCTTGGCATCCAGCAATGCGGCAGGGTCCACGTTTTTTCTTTGCGCCACCTGCGCGACCAATATTGCAGGTCACCGGGACGGGCGCTCGTTGGACAGATGATTTGAACCAGCCGAACGGCGCCCCGAGACAAAAGACGTATCTGAGGGCACACTGTTCTGATGCACAATCCCGTCGGTTCCCTCTTTGTTCCCTCAGCGGCTGATAAATCCGCCACTTCTCGGGGTCGATGATGGACGAGCGACCCCCTATTCGTTATGCGAAGGCGGGTGACGTGAGCATCGCCTACCGCGTCCCTGGGTGGGGGTCCGATTGATCTCGTGTGGGTGCACGGCCTAGCGGGAAACGTCGAAGTCGACTGGGAGAGTCCGTTTCTCGTCCAACTTTACGAGCGGCTCGCTTCGTTCTCGCGGCTCGTGATATTCGATAAGCGAGGAGTCGGGCTCTCAGATCGCAACGTTGGAGCGCCGACCCTCGAAGCGCGAATGGACGACGTCCGAGCTGTGATGGATGCCGTTGGCTCGGAGCATGCCGCCTTGATCGGCGTGTCCGAAGGTGGCCCGATGAGCCTTCTCTTCGCCGCGACATATCCCGAACGAACAGATGCGCTGATCCTTTACGGAACCATGCCACGAGTACGGCGTGACGTCGACTTTCCCTACGGGAACGAAATGGCAATCGAGACGTTGTATCGAATCGCCGCTGATGATTGGGGAAGCGGCGGGTCCTTGGCGGTCTTCGCTCCGAGCCTGCTTGAGAACGAGCGGGTCCGTGAGTTCATGGGTCGTGAGGAGCGGGCGTGGGGAAGTCCAGGCACCGTCCGAGCATTTCTCGACACCTTGGTGGGCATCGACGTGAGGACCGTGCTATCGACAATTTCCGCACCCACGCTCGTGCTCCATGCTCGCGACGATGTGACGGTTCCCATCGGAAATGGCCGCTGGTTGGCAAGTCATATCGAACACGCCCGGTTCGTCGAACTGCCCGGAGAGCATCTGGCGTTCGCCTACGAGCCCCGTTTCGCTGATGAAATCGAATCATTTCTTACCGGCAGCCATCAGGTGACAGCAACAGAACGGGTCCTTTCGACTGTCCTGTTCTCCGATATCGTGGGCTCGACGGAACAGCTGGCCGCAGGCGGTGACCACCGTTGGCGGGAGATCCTCGACCGTCACGATGCTGTCGTTTGCTCGAGAGATCGAGGCGTACCGCGGGAGGCTCGTCAAATCCACCGGTGATGGCGCACTCGCCGTCTTCGACGGTCCAGCGCGGGCGATTGCTTGTGGCTGCCACATTCGCGATGGTTTGCGTCCGCTCGGCATAGAAGCGCGTGTAGGGCTGCACACTGGCGAGATAGAAGTAAGAGGTGGAGACATCGGAGGGTTGTCCGTCCGCATTGGTGCCCGAATAGCGGCGGCAGCCAGCGCCGGAGAAGTCCTCGCCTCACGCACAGTTACGGACCTCGTGGCTGGTTCGGACATTGAATTCGAGGACCGCGGCGAGCACGAGCTGAAAGGTGTGCCTGGGTCGTGGCGTCTCTTCGCCGTGAGGAGCTAGCGGCCCGGAAGCATCTTGACGCTGCATTGAGAGGAGCGCGGGATATGGATTCCCTGTGGTTCTCAGCTGGGAATTGGCGAGTGTCACCTACCGCCGGGTAGGTGGGCCCCTCCGGCGCTTGGCAGCGCGGCCGGCGATCCCAGGTGCGTGTCGTAGGTGTGGATCTTCACAAGACCCGACTCCGTACTTATGATCGAATCGAGGTGAGCGAGATGCCTGACAAACGTGGTGAGCACCCCGAGATGGTGATCGATTCGATTCTCCCCTTGCACCCGCGGCTTGGCCAAGACCTGTTCCAGATGGATGCAGAAGTGTGGGCGATCCATGGGTATATCCCGGTCGACGGTGAAGTGATTTTGGCCGAGTTCGACCACCGCGAAACGGCAACGGCCGTTCTCGCCCTGCTTGCGGCAGCGCAGGAACATTCACGAACTCGCTATCAAGGCTCCGTCTGACCTCCATGACCTTGGAGTGCTAGTGCGTGAGACAGATCCCGACTACAGCTCTTCGCTCATCGAGAAGCGCTCGATGGCACTGCCGAAGTTCGCCGGGCCGGGGAGCCCTGAGTCGGCAGCTACGAGAGGGGACTACGGGCAAAAACGAATCCCTGGGGGGTGGTTTCGTGTTCCAAATTCAGGTTCCCTGAGACTCGTGGAGTAGATCTTGAATCCGGCGTCCTCCAAACAAGCTGCAACCTCCGGCACACCGTGCGTGTAGCTCGTGAGTGGTAGATGTGTCCCCTGCGCGTCAGCACGGTGTACCGGCTCGCCCGCCGCCTGAAATGCAAGGAGTGCGTACCCCCCCGGCATCAAGACTCTCTTAAATTCACCGAATGCCTCGACGAGCCGATCCGGAGGCGTGTAAACGATCGAGTACCAGCACACAGCACCCGCGAGCACTCCCGATTCGATCGGAAGTGCATCGAGCTGACCCTCTTCGAACTTGATGTCCGGATGTGCGGTCCGAGCGACGGCGAGCATCGCCTGGGACACGTCGACACCGACGACCTCGAGACCGTGCTCCGCCATCAAAGCTGCCACTCGGCCTGGCCCGCACCCAATGTCGGCGACACGAACGACGGCTTGTCTCTTGATGAGCTCGATGAAGGCCACGAGCAGCGCACGGTCGATCGGGCCTTCTGTCGCTGAGCTGATCTCAGTGCCTACGAACTGGACATATCTCGGCGCTGACTTGTCGTAGACCGCTCGGGCGGTCGCGACATGGTCTTCGCCAGACATGGTTCAAGGTTATGTGTCCCGCCTCCGATGGCACGGCCGAGGCACCGTTGCCCTGCCCCAGTACTTGCCGCCGGGACGGTGGGGCAGTCGGGACCCCGCTAGGTGCAACGACTAACAGAGGCCTCCGGACTGTCCGTAGGTCTGCGCGGAGCCGAATGAGGCAACTCCGCCGCACGCATCGGCCAGCCAGTAGCCGGTGTCGCCCTGGCCTGCAATGCCAACGATCGGGGATGTGTCCTGCCCGACATAGGCACCCGCGAAGGGCAGGCCGTAGGAGAAGACCCCGCCATCACCGGCGGCCACGCGGTAGCCGCTTCCGTCAGAGGCACCCTCGATCCCAACGATCGGGCTGTTGAGCACCAGACTGCCCGTACTGCCGTGGAACGGGGCGTTGAACGAGAAGATTCCTCCGTCCGACGCCACCAGCCAGTAGCCACCGGTAACCGGGTCAGCAGCCATACCGACGATGGGCGCGTTGAGATGCTTGCCGCCCATTGAGCCGTAGAACTGGGCGTCACCGTAGGCGAACACGCCGCCATCTTTGGCCACGAACCAATAGCCACCTCCGTCTGGGGTTGCCGCCATGACTACGACCGGAGCGTTGAGCCGCAAGCTCCCGGTTGAGCCGTAGAAGTGCGCGGTGCCGAAGCTGAACACACCTCCGTCGGCTCCGAGCAGCCAGTAGCCCTCGCCATCCGCTGTCGGAGCGAGGCTCACCATAGGGGCATTGAGCGGGACGTAACCCATGTCTCCGTAATCGAGGCCCTGGCCGAACCCGTGCACGAGGCCGTCTTGCGTCACGGTCCAATACCCGGTGCCGGTTTGGTTCGCTGCCATGGCCGCAGCGCGTCTCGATACTGGGGAGCAAGTTGGAAGGCCCACGACCTGAGGTCCTGACGCGCCGCTCCCACCGACGCCGTCGGTCCATGTCAACGAGATCGAGACCGTCTGCCCGCGTAGTGTCGGAAAGGTCATTCCGCTCGCGAAGTAGTAGGCGCCCGGCGGAGGAGAAGGTGAGAAGGGGGAGGTGACCAGTTTCAACGGTGAGGTAGTCGTCCCAGCTGTGATCGTTGCCGAGACGGCAGGGGATGCGCCCGGGGGCAGGTCGTAGAGGTTTACGTCAATGAGCGGTGCGAGCGAACCCGGTGTCGGTCCTGCGCCGAAGCAGTTCGTGGTGATGGCTGCAAACTCTCCCGGCGCCGTACTCGCCGCCGACGGTCGGCTGCTCAGAACGATTGGTACAACCGTGCCAATCAAGAGCGCAACGCCGGCGAATGCTGATGGTGCGGCGTGTCGAGTTCGGAACCAAGTCATCCGGCCTCTCCTTGTCTTCCTAAACCCTTGGGTTGTGGGGCCGCTAAATATCCCAGTACGCCGGGACGTGGGCACCCAGCCGGTTCGGGAGTGGACCACCACGCCAACGCGATCTTCGTGACAGAGGGGCTGTGCTTCCGCCTCGTCAACGGTGCTGTTAGCAAGCGCGGCCAACCCGATCACTGCCCGGCGCCCGTGACGTAGCCGTGTGATCAATCGGTTTCGTCCTCTTCGATGGTCGGTTCATTCCTTGCCCCTTCGACCTCTCGCGACAATCCTTCCTTGCGGAGTATCGGATGAGCACTTTGGCTGTCGGCTTCCTCTTGAAGGTTCCGCCACACCCGAGCCAGCGCCGCGTGACCCCCCGTTCCCGGGTGGCGCCGGCCGCTGCCCCTCCCGGCCCGGTGCGCGGCCCGCTTGTCGTCGTGTTGGTGCCCGCGCTCCTCTCTCCCGACTCCTCAAAGTGGACGCATGGGGACTCGAACGTCGAAACATCGGAACGGGACTGACCGATCGGTCGGTGGGGATGCGCCGGACCGTGGGCGGTGTGCACGGCGGGTTATTCGAACCTCCGGCGGCGGAAGTGGACCGGGGTGCGGAGTTTTGAGACCCCTTATCTCCTATCCCGTGCGCCCCGATGCGGCGCCCCGGGCATTCGCGCCCCCGGCAGTGTGCGGGTTCTGGACATAGGACACCGCCTCTGGGCATGTGTCAAGACATAGGACACCACCAGTGAAGGGGTGCTCCTGTGGACATGGGCAGGTTTTTGATCGAGACGCATCTGCGGACCGGGCGGCCGATCAAGGAGCTGGCCAGGACCCACGGGGTGAATGCCCGCTGGCTCTTCACGCTCCTGCGCCGCTACCGCCTCGAGGGCCCAGGCGGCCTCGAGGCACGCTCCCGGCGACCCAAGAGCTCCCCAAACCGCATCGCCGACCTCTACGAGGACGAGATCGTCGCGGTGCACAAGGCGCTCGCCGACGACGGACTCGACGCCGGTGCGGCGACCATCCACTTCCACTTGGCCCAGCGCTACGGTGCGCCGCCGTCGGTCTCGACGATCTTTCGGGTGCTCAAGGCCCGGGGCTTCGTCGCCCTCTCACCGAAGAAGCGTCCGAAGAGCTCGTTCAAGCGCTTCGTGGCCGACCTGCCCAACGAGTGCTGGCAGGCCGACATGACCCACGTGGAGTTCGGGGGAGGCCAGGTCTACGAGGTGCTCAACATGATCGACGACCACTCGCGGCTGTGCGTGGCCTCGAGAGCCATGAAGGTGGTCAAGGGCAACGACGTCGTCCGCGTCCTGCACAAGGCGGCCGAGGCCAGGGGCTATCCGGCGTCGTTCCTCAGCGACAACGGGCTCATCTTTTCCACACAGCGCCACCACCAGGTGGCCGGGGTGACCGAACAAGAGCTCTTCTCGCTCGGCATCGAGGCGAAGCACGCCCGGCCCTACCACCCCCAGACGTGCGGGAAAGTCGAGCGCTTCCACCAGACCATGAAGAAGTTCTTGGCCATGCAGGACATCAAGAGCCCCAAGCAACTCCAGCGCCAGCTGGATCGCTTCGTCGACTACTACAACGAGGTGCGACCGCACCGGGGCATCGGACGCAAGACACCGGCGGCGGTGTACAACGCACGCGACAAGGCGCTGCCCTCCCCGTCATTCGTCAAGGTGGGCGAACGACGGCTGCGCTTTGACCGGGTGGACAAAGCCGGCCGGATCACGCTTCGTCACCGGGGACGGCTTCACCACATCGGGATCGGGAATGCCTATGCCGGCTGGCGCGTCGCCATGCTCATCGACGGTCTCGACGTCGAGATCGTGGGATTCGACGGCTCACCGTTGCGCCGCCTCGTCCTCGACCCGACCAAGGACTATCAGCGCATCCCCTGAGCAGCATCAACGGCCCAGGTCTACGCTGTGTCCCAGACGTCGGTGCTCGATGTCTTGAGACATCACATTCGCGCCCCCGGCAGGACTCGAACCTGCGCCACCGGCTCCGGAGGCCGGTGCTCTATCCGCTGAGCTACGGGGGCGGGCGTTGCAAGAGCAGGGGACGATCGTACTCGTCACGTGCCGACGGCCGCCCCTGCCTCATCCCCGGTCTCACGGAGTGGCCGAACCCTGCCGTATCCTGCATCTCCATGCCGACGGACCACGACGTCGCGACCGCACCGCTGGAGCGCCAGCTCCTCCCACGCACCGCGTGGGTCGACGAGAAGGGTCACCTGCACGTCGGCGGCATCGACCTCCTCGAGTTGGCCCAGGAGTTCGGCACACCGCTGTTCGTCTACGACGAGGACGACGTGCGTCACGCCTGTCGCGCGGCGGTCGCGGCCTGGGGAGAGGGCGTCGCGTACGCGACCAAGGCGTTCTTGTGCCGCGCCGTTGCCCGCCTCGTCCACGAGGAAGGGATGCACCTCGATGTGGCGTCCGGCGGCGAGCTCCACGTCGCCCTGTCCGCGGGTGTCCCGGCGGACCGCCTGGTCCTGCACGGCAACAACAAGTCGACCAACGAGCTGGCGACCGCACTGGAACGTGGCGTGGGCCGCATCGTCGTCGACTCGTTCGACGAGATCGCCCGCCTCGGGGGTCTGGTCGAGTCTTCGGCCCCGACGGCGGCCCGGCCGAAGGTCCTCGTTCGCGTGACGCCCGGCGTCGAGGCGCATACCCACGAGTTCGTGCGCACGGGCCAGGAGGACTCCAAGTTCGGTTTCTCCGTCTCCTCGGGCGCCGCCGCGGAGGCGGTCGCCGCGCTCGAGCTCTTGCCGGGGGTGGAGCTGGTCGGCGTCCACGCGCACATCGGGAGCCAGGTGTTCGAGGCGTCCTCGTTCGAGCAGGCCGCCGAGGTGCTCGGTGCCTTCTTCGCACCGTTGGGTCTGCCCGAGCTGGTCGTCGGCGGCGGCCTCGGCGTGCCCTACGTCAACGGGGAGTCGGCGCCGACCCAGGCGGAGTGGGCCTCGGCCACCCTCGAGGCCTGCGCCAAGGCCGGGGTCGACCCGGCGACGCGGGTCTCGGCCGAGCCCGGCCGCTCCATCGTCGCCACCGCCGGCATCACCCTGTACACGGTCGGCACCGTGAAGCACCTCCCGGGCATCCGCACCTATGTGAGCGTCGACGGCGGGATGAGCGACAACCCGCGACCCGTTCTCTACGGCAGCGGCTACGAGGCGTTCCTCCCGCGCTCGGCCGGGGCGGCCCGCCCACGGCCGGTGCGCGTCGTCGGCAAGCACTGCGAGAGCGGGGATCTCGTCGTGCCGGAGGCCTTCGTGCCCGACGACCTGGAAGTGGGGGACGTCCTGGCCACGCCGGTCACCGGCGCCTACGGCTACGCGATGGCATCCAATTACAACAAGGTGCCCCGGCCGGCCGTCGTCTTCGTCTCCGACGGCACTGCTCGCGTCGCGATCCGCCGGGAGACCTTCGAGGACCTCACGAGCCTCGACGCCTGAGCGAGCGCGCCGCAGGGTCCCGGTGGCGCCGCGACCAGCCTGTACCGTTTGGAGGTGACCGCCGACCCGGCCAGCGCAGCGGCGAGCGGCCGCTCCCACCCGCACGCGCACCCGGCCCCGACCGTGCGTGTCGCCCTGCTCGGGTGCGGCAACGTGGGCAGCGCGCTCGCCGAGATCCTGCTCGGCCGCACCGACGACGTCGCCGCCCGCACCGGCATCCGCCTCGAGCTCGTCGGGATCGCCGTCGCCAACCCTGACCGCCCGCGCGCCCCGTCCATCCCGGCCGACCTCATCGGCACCGACGCCGCCGCGCTGGTGGCCCGCGACGACGTCGACGTGGTGGTCGAGGTCATCGGCGGGCTCCACCCCGCGCACGAACTGGTCGAGGCGGCCCTGCGCAACGGCAAGCCGGTCGTCACGGCGAACAAGGCGCTGCTCGCCGTGGCGGGCGCGGAGCTGGCCGAGGTGGCGGCCACCGCGGGCGTGGACCTGCTCTACGAGGCGGCCGTGGCCGGCGCCATCCCCGTCATCCGGCCGCTGCGAGAGTCACTGGCGGGGGAGCAGATCGTCCGGGTCATGGGGATCGTGAACGGCACGACCAACTACATCCTCACCCGCATGGAAGAGGACGGCGACAGCTACGACGACGTGCTGCGCGAGGCCAAAGAGCTGGGCCTGGCCGAGCGCGATCCCACGGCCGACGTGGAGGGACACGACGCCGCCGCCAAGGCGGCCATCCTGGCCTCGCTGGCGTTCGGCAGCGACATCGTCGACGCCGACGTGCACCGCGAGGGCATCAGCGGGGTCAGCGCAGCCGACGTCGCGTACGCCAGCCGGCTCGGATACTCGGTCAAGCTGCTCGCCATCGCCGAGCTGGTCGACGGCGGTCCGGAGATCTCCGTCCGCGTCCACCCCGCCATGGTGCCCAAGACGCACCCGTTGGCCGCGGTGCGGGGCGCCTTCAACGCGGTGTTCGTCGAGGGGGCCGTCAGCGGCGAGCTCATGCTCTACGGCCGCGGCGCCGGCGGGGGCCCGACCGCCAGCGCCATGCTGGGCGACCTGGTCGACGCGTCACGCAACCTCCTCGCCGGTGCGCCGGCACCCGCGCCGAAGCGGACGAGCACGACCGTCCGCTCGCAGAACGACATGCGCTCCGCCTTCTACCTCAGCATGGACGTGGCCGACCGCCCCGGTGTGCTGGCCTCCGTGGCGAAGATCTTCGGCGACCACGACGTCTCCATCCGCGCCATGGAGCAGCTCGGCCTGGCCGAGGAGGCACGGCTGATCTTCCTGACCCACGTCGCCCGGGAGGGGGACCTCCTGGCCACCATCGACGAGCTGCGCCGCCACCAGGCGGTGGACCGGGTGAGCGGCGTGCTCCGCGTCATCGGCGAAGGCGAGGATGGCGGGGGAGGAGCGGGGAGCGCGCCGTGACGACCGGATGGCGCGGCGTCATGGAGGAGTACCGCGCCTTCCTCCCCATCACGGACCGCACCCCTGTCGTCACCCTCCTCGAGGGCGGCACGCCGCTGGTGGCGGCGCCCCGCCTCTCCGAGCGCGTCGGCGCAGAGGTGTGGCTGAAGGTCGAAGGGTCCAACCCGACGGGGAGCTTCAAGGACCGCGGCATGACCATGGCCATCTCCATGGCGGTGGACGAGGGTGCCAAAGCGGTGGTGTGCGCGTCGACGGGCAACACGTCGGCCTCCGCGGCGGCCTACGCCTCGCGAGCCGGCCTCGCCTGCGTGGTCCTCATCCCCGACGGGCACATCGCCCTCGGCAAATTGGCCCAGGCCCTCATGCACGGCGCGCGGGTGCTGCAGGTGCGCGGGAACTTCGACCAGCTGCTCAGCATCGTGCGCGACCTCCCCAACCACGCGCCGATCACGGTGGTCAATTCGGTCAACCCGCACCGGATCGAGGGACAGAAGACGGGGGCCTTCGAGATCGTCGACGTCCTGGGCGACGCGCCCGACGTGCACTGCATCCCCGTCGGCAACGCCGGGAATATCTCGGCGTACTGGCGTGGTTATCTCCAGTACAAGGAGGCGGGGCGTTCGACGAAGTTGCCCCGCATGCTCGGTTTCCAGGCCGCGGGAGCGGCGCCCATCGTCCTCGGCCACCCCGTCGAGAACCCCGAGACGATCGCCACCGCGATCCGGATCGGCAATCCGGCCGGTTGGTATTCGGCCACGGCCGCCGCGTCGGAGTCCGGCGGTTCGATCACGGCGGTCAGCGACGACGAGATCATGGACGCGTACGCGTTCTTGGCCCGGCACGAGTCGGTCTTCTGCGAGGCCGCCTCGTCGGCGTCGGTCGCCGGGCTGATCAAGCAGGGCGTGCCGGAGGGATCGCGGGTTGTGTGTGTGTTGACCGGGCACGGGTTGAAGGACCCGGACCTGGCCATCAAGGCGATCTCGGTGCCCTCGGTCATCGACCTCGACCTCCATTCTGTTTTGGCCGAGATCTCGGTCTGAGGAGAGCGCGGACCGGCTCGGGACGTCGAATGACCTGCGGGAAAGGGGGGTGTGTTGGCATGACCTCCTCCGTCCGGCTAGAGTGTGTACATCCCCACTGCGCCTCGTAAGCGCTCTCCGCGGGTACAAGCGGTCTCGGGAGAGCACCACGCAGTGGTGATCCGGGGGAGGGCATTCACACGCGAATCCCTTCTCCTCCTTGAAATTCCTTTGCCGTGTGCCGGACGAAACCGGGCCGGCGATAACCCTCCCAGAAGAGGAGCCCGATGACTGCCGAACAGCAGCTCGAACGATCGGTTCTCGAAGGCAAGGAGCGCGACGAGCTCAGTGCCATCGCCCAGGCCATGTCGCTCAAGACGACGAGCCGGACGAAGAAGGCCGACATCATTGATCAGATACTCGACGCCACCGGCGTGACCTCCGGGTCCGGCGCGGCCGGATCGAGCAACGGGGATGCGGGGCACGCCGTGGCCAACGGCGCGAAGCCGACCCGGCGGGCGCGTTCCGCCACGACCACCGCCACCGAGACCGGCGACGAGGGCGACGGCACCGGCAGCGCAGCCAACTCGGACATGGGCGACGGCGAGGCCGACGCCACCACGGCGGTGCCTGCGGGCGATGCCACCGCCCCGGTCGGCGCTGCGACGGCGGAGGCGGCCGGCCCCGGCAACTCCGGACCTGCGGTCTTCGTCGAGCCACCGGAGCTGGCCGACGCCGGTGATCCGGCGCCACGCCAGAACGGGCAGAACAGCCAGGGACACAACCAGCAGGGCAACCGGAACCGCCAGAACCAGAACAACCAGAATCAGAACAACCAGACCAGCCAGAACCGCAACCAGCCCGACGGAGATGTCGGCAACCGGCGCAGCCGGCGCCGGCGCGGCCGCGAGCGCGGGGGCCAGGGCGGCGAGCTCCAGGGCGGCGGCCAGGAGCAGCCCTACTCGGGCGAGCTGGTCGAGGTGAAGGGCATGCTCGACCTGCGCGACGAGGGCTACGGGTTCCTGCGCTGCGAGGGCTACCTCGCCTCGCCGAAGGACGTCTACGTGTCGATCAGCCAGGCCCGCCGCTTCGCACTGCGACGGGGCGACTACGTCGAGGGCGCGTGCCGTCCGGCGTCGAACAACGAGAAGTACCCGGCGCTGCTGCGCATCGACTCCATCTCGGGCCTCGAACCCGAAGAGGCGCGCAACCGTCCCCGCTTCGAGGATCTCACCCCCTTGTTCCCCGACTCGCGGCTCAACCTCGAGATGCCCGGCGACAAGGACAACCTGACGGCCCGCATCGTCGACCTGCTCTCGCCCATCGGCAAGGGCCAGCGCGGCATGATCGTCTCGCCTCCGAAGGCGGGCAAGACGACGGTCATGAAGCAGATCGCCCACTCCATTGAGGCCAACAACCCTGAGGTGCACCTCATGGTGCTTCTCGTCGACGAGCGGCCCGAGGAAGTCACCGACATGCGCCGCTCGGTGAAGGGCGAGGTCATCGCGTCGACCTTCGACCGTCCCGCCGACGAGCACACGCAGGTGGCCGAGCTGGCCATTGAGCGGGCCAAGCGGCTCGTCGAGATGGGCCGGGACGTCGTCATCGTCCTCGACGGCATCACCCGCCTGGCCCGGGCCTACAACCTGGCCGCCCCCGCGACCGGCCGGATCATGTCCGGCGGTGTCGATTCCGGCGCGCTCTACCCGCCCAAGAAGTTCTTCGGTGCGGCGCGCAACGTCGAGGAGGGCGGCTCGCTGACCATCCTGGCCTCCGCGCTGGTCGAGACCGGCTCCAAGATGGACGAGGTGATCTTCGAGGAGTTCAAGGGCACCGGCAACATGGAGCTGCGGCTCGACCGCCGGCTCTCGGAGCGCCGCCTGTACCCAGCCATCGACGTCAACGCCAGCTCGACCCGCCACGAGGAGCTGCTCTTCGAGCGGGGCCAGCTCCAACAGGTCTGGAAGCTGCGCCGGGTGCTCAACGCCCTGGCCAGCGACGGCAAGGATGCCGCCGGTCTGGAGTTGCTCATGGACAAGATCCGGACGACATCGAGCAACGACGAGTTCCTGGCCGAGATCGCCAAGGGTCCGGGCACCTGATCCGCACGGCGGCGTCGCGGAGGACCCATCCGCCCGCGCCACTACAATGTTCCACCAGATCGATATTGGAGACACCATGAAGTCCGACATTCACCCCGACTACGTCGACGCGACGGTCAAGTGTTCGTGCGGCAACACGTTCGTGACGCACTCGACAAAGGCCGACCTCCACGTCGAGTTGTGCAACGAGTGCCACCCCTTCTTCACCGGCAAGCAGAAGCTGGTCGACTCCGGCGGACGGGTGGAGCGTTTCCAGCGGCGCTACGGCGAGCGCAAGGGCAAGGCGAAGGCCAAGGCCGCCCCGGCGGCGCAGGACTGACCCGGCCCGGCCGGCGCGCGGCGTTGCTGCCGCGGCCCGCCGTCGCCCGAACCGGGACCACCGCGGAGAGCCATGTTCGATGACCGGATGGCCGCGCTCGAAGCGGAATACCACACCGTCGAGGCGGAGCTGGCCGACCCGGTCACGCTCCGCGATGCGGACCGCCTGCGCGATCTGTCGCGGCGCCACAAGGAGCTCGGCGAGATCGTCCGCGCCTGGCACGACCTGATGTCGGCCCAGGAGGACGTCACCGCCGCCCGCGAGATGCTCACGGACACGTCGGGCGACGACCGCGAGCTCATGCGCCGGGAGGTCGACGAGCAGGAGGCTCGGGTGGAGTCGCTCGAGGAGCGCATCCAGAACCTCTTGCTGCCCAAGGACCCCAACGAGGGCCGCAACGTGATCATGGAGATCCGCGGCGCGGTGGGGGGCGACGAGGCCAACCTGTTCGCCCGGGTGCTCTACGACATGTACCTGCGGTACGCGGCGATAAAGAAGTGGAAGGTCGAGGTCCTCTCGGAGGACGCATCGGACAAGGACGGGATCAACGAGGCGGTCTTCGTCGTCAAGGGCCCCGACGCCTACATCCGCCTGGAGCACGAGGCCGGCACGCACCGCGTGCAGCGGGTGCCGGTCACCGAGGCGAAGGGCAGGATCCACACGTCGACGGCCACGGTGACGGTTCTCCCCGAGGCAGACGAGGTCGAGATCGCCATCGACCCGAACGACCTCAAGATCGACGTCTACCGCTCGACCGGCCCGGGCGGCCAGTCGGTGAACACGACCGACTCGGCCGTGCGCATCACGCACCTCCCCACCGGCACCGTCGTGGCGATGCAGGACGAGAAGAGCCAGATTCAGAACCGGGCCAAGGCGATGGTCGTCCTGCGGGCCCGGCTCCTGAAGGCCGAACAGGATCGCCAGGCCGCGGAGATGTCGGCCCAGCGGCGCGGCCAGGTCGGCGCGGGCAGCCGGACGGACAAGATCCGCACCTACAACTTCAAGGAGAACCGGGTCACCGACCACCGCATCAACCTCACGCTGTACAAGCTGGACCAGGTGCTGGCGGGCGACCTTTCCGAGCTGACCGATGCCCTCATGGCCGACAAGCGGGCGCGCCAGCTGGCGGGGGAGGAGGGCGGCGCCGGGTGACCGTGGTTGCGACTCCCACCCGCAGCGCCCTGGTCGCCGAGCTGGCCGAGGTGGTTGGTGCGCCGCACGAGGCGCGCTTCATCGTCGACGAGGCGCTCGGCCTCGGCCTGGTGCTCGGGCATCCCGACCCGCCGAGCGGCCCCCTCGATCCCGGCGCGGTGGCGGCGGCGCGAACGATGGCCGCACGCCGGGCGGCGGGGGAGCCGCTGCAGTACGTCTTCGGACACTGGCCCTTCCGCAACCTCGACCTCGTGGTCGACCGCCGCGTGCTGATCCCGCGCCCCGAGACCGAGCAGGTGGTGGAGGTGGCGCTGGCCGAGGCACGCCGACTGCACCACGCGCGTGGCGACGCCGGCGGGGGCCTGGTCGCCGTCGATGCCGGGACGGGGAGCGGCGCCATCGCACTCGCCCTGGCCGCCGAGCTCGGCCCCGGCGTCGTGCGCGCGGTCTGGGGCGTCGACGCCAGTGCCGATGCCGTTGAGGTGGCCGCGATCAACCTCGACGCGCAGCGCAGGTCCGGCGTCGGTGGCGCCACGAGGGTCGAGCTCGCCCGGGGGGACTGGCTCGATGCGTTGCCCGTCGCGCTGCGGGGGGCGGTCGACCTGGTGGTGGCGAACCCGCCCTACGTGAGCGAGGACGAGTGGGCCGGCCTGGCGCCCGAGGTGCGGTCAGAGCCGCGGCGGGCCCTCGTCGCCCGCGCCGCGCGCGACGGTTCCCCGGGCCTGGCCGACGTGGAGGTACTGCTCGAGCAGTGCCGGGCCTGGCTCCGCCGGCCAGGGACCGCGGTCATGGAGCTGGCACCGGCGCAGGCCGGCCCCGCCCAGCGCCTCGCCCGGTCGCGCGGCTACGACGAGGTCCGGGTCGAGCCTGACCTGGCGGGGCGGCCGCGGGCGCTGGTGGTCCGTGCCGCCTGACCTGGCCGGCGTCGACCACGCCGACGAGGCCCGTCCGCCGCTCGTGTCGGCCGGAGCGCGCGAGGTGACGGACGCCCTCGCCGCCGGTCGGATCATCGCGGTGCCCGCATTCGGGGGCTACAGCCTCGCGGTGCGCGCCGGTGCGGCCGACAGCGAGGCGCGGCTGGTCGAGCTGGCCGCGGACCCGGACGGCCCGCACTATGCCGTCGGTCACGCCGACGCCGTGCGCGCGCTGACGTCGGGCTGGACCGACGAGCTCGGCCGCCTGCTGGAGCGGTGCTGGCCCGGCCCGGTCGAGGTGTTCCTGCCCCGGGTCGAGGCACCGGCCGATGGCCCCGATGCCGACGGCGGCGGGCGCGGCGTGTGGGCGGCGGTGGTCGGCATGCCCGACGGACGGATCCTGCGCCGGCTCTGCCGCGAGCAGGGTCCCTGGCGCACGGTGCCGCTCAGCTTCAGCGCACCGGGCGAGGTCAGCCAGGGCTTCGATCGGGCGGACGTGGCCCTCGTCGTCGACGGCGGACGGCGCGACGGCGCCCCCGCGACGCTGGTCGACGCCACGGTGTCGCCGGTCAGGGTCCTGCGCGAGGGCGCCCTGCCGGCCTCCTTCATCGAGGGGACCATGCTCATGAACACCCGGCGACGCCTGTTCTCGCGGACGAAGAGGTCCGGGCCGGGTTGAACCCGGGCTGAGCCCGGGGTGGGGCGGGCCGGACGCCTAGCGCTCGACCGGCCGCAGCGTGCTGACCGAACGCCGTGCCTCCCAGTGGCGGCGTCCCAGCGCCGTGAAGTGCGCCGGGCGGTCGGTCAACGCGTGCGTGGCCAGCCACAGCCGCTTGAGGTGTCGTTTGTAGCCCAGGGCGACGTCGTCCTCGTAGGCGGAGCGGCCGTGGAGCACGTGGTAGTTATTGATGAACTGCATCTCGCCCGGTTGCAGGTCCATGTACACGTTGAAGTCGGGATCGTTGGCCAGCGCGGAGACGGCGGCGATGGCCTCGCGGGCCGTGGCGCTGAGGCGCGGCGCATCGGGGTGGCGCTGTGAGGCGAGGATGTACTGGGGGATGAAACGGACGAAGAGCCGGCCGTTGTGCTCGGTGAAGGCGGGCACGCGGTAGAAGGCCTGCGCCCCCTCTGCCTGCTCGCCCCGGGTGTCGTAGGGCAGCGGGTCGTAGAGCGCGGCGGCCAGTTCGGGGGACTCGCGCACCAGCTGGTTGTGGATCGCCACGGCGTTGGCGACGCAGGAGAGACCGCCGGTGCGCGCCGTGCGCAGGCAGAGAAGCCCCACCAGGTCGGATCCGTCGGTGTGGTAGTCGAGCGCAACGCCGCCGAGCTCGTTGCCGCGCACGGTGGGGTCGTCGATCGTCTTGCCCTGGTCGGTGACGTCGCCCAGCACGTGGCCGTACTTGTTCTGCGCCCAGGGCTCACCGAGATGCAGACCGATGCCCCAATAGAGCAGGGTGAGGTCGTCGTCGCCGTAACGCTCCGTGTCCAGCGTGGCGATGCGGGCGAAGCCGCGGCCGTCGAGCAGGACGTCGACCACGCCGTCGAGCTTGGAGGCCAGGCCGTCGAGGGGGAAGTCGTCCCGCTCGAGGTCCAGTGGATCGGTGCTCTTCTTCTTCGCCGTGACCAGCGCCGCGTCGAGCTCCGCCAGGTCGTTCTCGTCGAGGCGCAGGGTCCATGCCGCCGGCTCGGCGACGTCGGCCGAACGCCATTCCGCCGACGGTTCGAGCACGTGGAGCTCGGTCGTGTCCATGTCGTCTCCTCTCGCCCTCAACGCGCGCCGGGCGCGCCACCGCGGACCAGCCGCCCCGGCAGGGCGCCGGTCGGCTCCCCGTCGCGGTACGTCACGTCGCCGCCGACGATCGTCGCGTGGTAGCCACGGGAGCGCTGGAGCAACCGCTTGCCTCCGGCCGGCAGGTCGTACGCCATCACCGGCACCTCGCAGCGCAGGTGGTCGAAATCGATGACGTTGAGGTCCGCCCGCATGCCCTCGGCCACGATGCCCCGGTCCGTCAGCCCCACGGCGCGGGCGTTCGCGCTCGTGAGGCGCGCCACCATGGAGCCCACGGCCATCCGGCCGTGCGAGCGGTCGCGGGTCCAATGGGAGAGTGCGTAGGTGGGGAAGCTCGCGTCCGAGATGATGCCCACGTGGGCGCCGCCGTCACCGAGCCCCATCAGCGTGTCGGAGTGGGCGAGCATCTCGCCGCAGGCATCGAGGTCGCCGTCGGCGTAGTTGGAGAAGGGCACGAGGAGGAAGTTGCGGCCCTCGTTCTCCGTCAACAGGTCGATGGTCATGGCGCCCGGCTCGATCCCGCGGGCCTCGGCCATCCGCTCCACGCTCGTCTCGGCGGCGGGCTCGTAGTCGGGCACGTCGCCCAGCGGAAACATGCGGCTGGGATCGATGAAGCGGCGCCCGGGGCCGCCCTGGCGTTCGTCCGCGAGGAGCCGGTCCCGGAAGGCCGCGTCGCGCAGGGCGCGCACCTGGGCCTCGAGCGGCTCGCCGGCGATCTCGCGGAACACGGGATTGCCCGAGAGGGGGTGGAAGGACGATTGCAGCCCGAGCAGCAGCCCGATGGGCCGCGGCGCCACCTGGCCCCGGATCGGCAGGCCCTCGGCCGCTGCCTGCGCGATCTGGGCCAGCAGCTCTCGCCACGCGGTCGGCCGCTGGTGGCTCTGGGCCAGCGAGACCGAGAGGGGGCACCCGGTCAGCTCGACGAGACGCCGGATCATGGCGAACTCCGCATCGGGGTCGGGCCAGAAGTCCGAGATGAGCTCCACCACTCCGTGGCCCGCGTCGGCCACGCCGAGAGCGATCGCCTCGAGCTCGTCCGCGCGGGCCCGCAGCGACGGCGTGGGGTCGCCGGTGGCGGTGCGGTGGTTCAGTGTCCTCGAGGTCGAAAAGCCGACGGCCCCTGCCCGCAGGGCCTCGGTCGCCAGCCGGCGCATGGCCGCCGTGTCCTCGTCGGTGGCGTCCTCCAGTCGGGCGCCCCGCTCACCCATCACGTAGAGGCGGAGCGCGCCGTGGGGGAGCTGGGCGCACAGGTCGATGTCGTGAGGCCGCCGCTCGACCGCGTCGAGATACTCGCCGAAGCTCTCCCACTCCCAGTCGATGCCTTCGTCGAGCACGGCACCGGGGATGTCCTCCACCCCCTCCATGAGGGAGATGAGGCGGTCGTGCGCGTCGAGGCGCACCGGTGCGAACCCGACACCGCAGTTGCCCATGACCGCGGTCGTCACCCCGTGCCAGCTCGACGGGGTGATCCGGGAGTCCCACGTGGCCTGACCGTCGTAGTGGGTGTGGATGTCGACGAACCCGGGCGTCACGAGCAAGCCGTCGGCATCGATCTCCTCGCGGCCCTTGGCCTCCACCGTCCCGACGGCGACGATGGTCGTTGCGTCGACCGCGACGTCGGCCACCACCGGCTCGCCGCCCAGGCCGTCGGCCACGTGGCCGCCTCTGATGACGAGGTCGTGCGCCATGGTTTCCCTGCCCTCCGCTCCCGCCGGCTGCGCGGCCAGGAGATAGTTAGCCGTTCTAACTATATCGCGTGGCGGGTCGCCGTGCTCGAGGGGCGGCTCCCGCGCCGGCCCTACTCGTCCAGCGTGAGGACGCCGTCGATCCCGAGCACACCCGAGCGGCCCACGCCCTCTTCGGTGCAGAGGAGCGCCAGGGTGGCGGGATCGGTGACGTTGCCCCAGGCCCGGCTGCCGTCCGCCGTCCGGCACGCCAGGATCCCGCGCTCGGGCGTCTCGTCGTGGTCGAAGGTGACGGTGTAGGTCTCCACGCGCACCGGGCCCGTCGCCTCGGGCTCGGTCGCACACCGGGGGAGCGCGTCGACCTGGGGCTGGACGTCACGCCAGGCGAAGGGCCGCGTGCCGCCGTGCGCCGGCGGCCTGGACGCGTAGACGCCGATGGAGTGCTTGGTGGCGTACCACCCGAGGCCGGTCACGAGCGCCGCCGTCCCCGGCGCCGCTCGCAGCGCGCCGACGGCGCGGGCGATGCCGTGCGCGGTGTAGTTGTTCCCCGGCCCGCCACCGAACGTCAGCCCGCCGGTCAGGGTCAGGGGGCGCGTCGGGTCCTCCACGGCGAGCCCCAGTTCGCGGGCGGCGATCTGCACCGCGACCGGGAAGCACGAGTAGAGGTCGACGGAGGCGACGTCGTCGATGCCGAGCCCGGCCTGCTCCAGAGCGGCGGCGCCGGCGTAGCGTATGGCAGGAGAGCGGTGCATCTCGGGCCGCTGCGAAATGAACCAATGGTCGTTGGCGTCCGCGCCCGCGAGCGGGAAGACCCAGCGTTCCTCTGGCACCCCGGCGGCGCGGGCCGCCTCCACCGAGCACACGATGGATGCCGCTCCCTGGTCGACCTGCATGTTGGCGGTGCACAGCTTGGGATAGGGGAACGAGACCATCCGGTTGCCCGGACCGGCGTGGACGATCTCGTCGGCCGTGCGCGGCGTGCGGATCCACGCGTCGGGATTGTCGGCGGCCACCTCGCTGAAGCGCGACCACAGCGCCCCGATGCGGGCGGCGTGCTCCTCGAGCGTCCATCCTTCCGCGGCGCGCAGCGCGTTCTCGAACAAGGGGTAGGCGTGAACGGGAAGGATCACGCCGCGCTGCATCTCGAGCTCGGTGGCGCCCGCCTTGTCCTCACCGAAGAGGACGGGTGGCGGCGTCCCTTCCGGCTGGCTCGCCCACTCGAGCCACTGTCCGTTGCGCCGCGCCATCGTGCGGGCGTACATGGCCTCCGCTCCCGTGATCAGGACGACGTCGAGGTCGCCCCGGCTGATGGCCAGGCAGGCATCGTGCATGAGGGCCTGCGGGCTGTTGCCTCCGATGGCGGAGAGCATGAGCTGCGCGGGTTCGTCCCCGTCGACAAAGCCGAGGCGCCGGGCCACCAGCTGCGCCGGGTTGACCGAGCGCCAGCCCAGCGGCACCACGACCCGGATGCTGTCCGCCCGTCCGATCAAGGCCTGCCCCGAGGGGGCGCTACCGCCGGCCGCCGCGCCGTCGCAGTCCTCGGCCGCCACCCGGAGCGCCGCCGTCATGAGCTCGAGCGGCTCGGGCCGCTCGGCGGCGTCCACGCCGGCGTCGGGCGGCGTCGTGACCTGCCCCACGCCCACGACGACGGGCGTTCTGGGGTCGAGGGCCATGGCCCGGGCAGCGTACCGGTTCACGACTCGGGGCCTCCGGGGTGCATCGGTAGACTCGGTGCTCATGCGCGTCGCCGTCGGCTCGGATCACGCCGGCTTCGATCTCAAGGAGATCCTCAAGGCCGAGTTGGCCGCCCAGGGCCACGCCGTGGACGACCACGGGACCTTCGAGCCGGGGGTTGCGGTGGACTACCCGGACTTCGGCGCCGCGGTGGGCGGCGCCGTCTCGGGCGGGTCCGCCGACCTCGGCGTCTGCATCTGCGGGACCGGCAACGGCATGGCCATGGCGGCGAACAAGGTGCCCGGCGTCCGGGCGGCGGTGGTCCACGACGTGTCCACGGCAGCCCTGGCCCGGCGGCACAACCATGCCAACGTGCTCTGCGTCGGCGCCCGCACCACGGGCGCCACCGTCGCCGTCGACGCGCTCGCCGCCTTCATGGACGCCTCCGAGGAGCACGGGCGCCACGACGGGCGTCTCGAGAAACTGGCGGGACTCGAACGGGGTCTCGTCCACCAGCTTCCAGTCGAAGGGACGCCATGAGCAGTGACATGCGCGCATTGGGCGCCGATCCCGAGGTGGCCGGCCTCATCGGCCAGGAGCTCGAGCGCCAGCAGACGACGCTGCAGCTCATCGCCTCCGAGAACTTCACGTCGACCGCCGTGCTGGCCGCCTCCGGCTCGGTGCTGACCAACAAGTACAGCGAGGGCTACCCGGGTCGCCGCTACTACGGCGGCAACCAGATCATCGACGAGATCGAAGAGGTGGCCCGCTCCCGCGCCACGGCCCTCTTCGGAGCCGAGCACGCCAACGTCCAGCCCCACGCGGGGGCCATGGCCAATCTCGCCGCCTACCAGGCGCTGGTCGAACCGGGGGCGACCATCCTCGCCATGCGGCTCGACCACGGCGGGCACCTCACGCACGGCTCGCCGGCCGCGATCGTCTCGAAGTTCTGGCGTTTCGTCTCCTACGGCGTGACACCCGAGTCCGAAGACGAGTCGAGCCCGGGTGAGGTCATCGACTTCGACCAGGTTGCCCACGTCGCCAAGACGGAGAAGCCCGCCTTGATCGTCGCCGGCTCGACCGCCTATGCGCGCATCATCGACCCCGTGCCGTTCCGCGAGATCGCCGACTCGGTGGGGGCGCTGTTCATGTTCGACGCCGCCCACCCGGCGGGGCTCATCGCCGGTGGGGTGCACCCGAGCCCGGTGGGGGTGGCCGACGTCGTGACCTTCACCACCCACAAGACACTGCGGGGCCCCCGCGGCGGGGCGATCCTGTGCGGGCAGGACCTGGCCAAGAAGATCGACAGCGCGGTGTTCCCCGGGCTCCAGGGTGGGCCGCTCGAGCACGTCATCGCAGCGAAGGCGGTGGCCTTCGCCGAAGCGGCCACGGCGGAGTTCGCGCGGTACACCGCACAGGTGGTCGCCAACGCGGCCGCGCTGGCAGGTGCGCTCTCCGGACACGGGTTCCGCCTGGTCTCGGGCGGGACCGACAACCACCTGCTGCTCGTCGACCTGCGACCCTTCGACGCGGAGCTCACCGGCAAGGAGGCACAAGAGGTCCTCGACCGGGCCGGCATCACCTGCAACCGCAACACCATCCCCGACGATCCCCGCTCTCCCTTCCTGACCTCGGGCCTCCGCCTGGGGACGGCCGCCGAGACGACGGCGGGGATGGGCACCGCGCAGATGCAGGTGATCGCCGATCTGATCGTGCGCACGCTCGAGGCCCGGAACGACGACGCCGAGGTCGCCGCCGTGCGCAAGGAGGTCGCCGCGCTGTGTGCCGCCTTCCCGCCGTATCCCGATCTCGTGGGCTAGCTCGCACGTGCCCAACATCGGCTGGTACGGCCTCATCCTGGTGGTCGCCGCAGGGGCGACGGCCGCACTGACGATCCCGGCCCGGCGCATCGCGGTCCGCGTCGGCTACGTCGCCCTTCCGGGGGAGCGCACCGTGCACACCAGGCCGATCCCCTACGGCGGTGGCGCCGCCATGTTCATGGGCTTCCTCGTGGCCGTCCTCGCCGCAGCCGCCACGCCGCAGCTGCGCCACATCTTCCAGGACTCCCCCGAGATGGTCGGCGTCGTGCTGGCCGCGGGTGCCATGTTCGCTGTGGGGCTGATCGACGACGTCCGTGACATGTCGGCGCCGGCCAAGATGGCCGGCCAGGTCCTGGCCGCCAGCATCCTCTACTTCAGCGGCGTCACCATGTACGAGCTCAAGATCCCGCTCGCCGGGTTCTTCGTCCTGACCCCCGGCATCATCCCGCTCATCACGGCGGCCTGGGTCATCGCGCTGACCAACGCCGTCAACCTGATCGACGGCCTCGATGGGCTCGCCGCCGGCGTGGTCGCCATCGGCGGGGGTGCCCTCGCGCTCTACGGGATACGCCTCATGGGGCTGGGTCTCCTCCCGGGCGACAACATCGGGCCGCTGGTGGCGGTGATCGCGTGCGGGATCTGCCTCGGCTTCCTCCCGTTCAACTTCAACCCCGCCCGCATCTTCATGGGGGACGCGGGCGCACACTTCCTCGGGCTCTTGATGGCGGCCTCGACCATGGTGATCGGCGGCCGCGTCCCCACCGCCGTGCCCATCAGCGGCGTGACCTACTTCTTCTTCGCACCGCTGTTCATCCCGATCCTGATCCTCGGCGTCCCCCTGGTCGACATGGCGTTCGCCTTCGTGCGCCGGACGGCGCGGGGGACCGGCTTCGACACCCCCGACAAGGAGCACATCCATCACCGCCTGCTCCGCCTCGGCCACGGGCCGCGGCGGAGCGTCATCATCCTGTGGGCCTGGACGGCGATCCTCTCGAGCTTCCTCCTGTTCCCCCTGTTCGTGCACCAGGTCAACGCGTTCATCCCTATCGGCGCGGCCGCCCTGGGCGTGGGCCTCTACACCTTCTTCCATCCCGGCCTGCGCCGGGGCAACGGGGACGACGAGGACGAGCGCCCGGACCAGGGCATTCAACCCCGATCCGAGGAGGTCCGACGGGTCAGCGAGGTGGTCAGGTTCCCGTCGTGACCGTTTGGACGCCATCTGGGCCGGGATGCGAAGATGAGGGCTGTGTACCCCGTCCACCTCGCCTCGTCCGTTGCTGCCGTCGCGGCCGCGCGGCCGACGGACTCCGGCGCGCCACGCACCGCATAAGGGGGCAGCAGTCGCATGCGTGGTCAAGTGAGTCTCGTCGTGCGCGCCCATCCGGGTGAGCGACCAGGACGAATCCTCACAGCCGCCGGACGAGCCGAAGCCGCTGCCCGGCGCCGTGGCGTTCCTGAGCATGGGTCTCGCGGCTGCCGTCTGCGTCGGAGCCGGCCTCGGACTCGGGCTCTGGGTGGACAGCGCCCTGCACACGGCGCCGGCGTTCCTGCTGGTCGGCCTGGCGCTGGGCCTGGCGGTGGCGGCCCTCAGCGTGATCAAGCAGATCCGCGCCTACCTGTAGGGGCCGGCGCGTGAACATGCTCGACGGGCTCTCGGACCTCGGGGGCAACGCGCTGGCCAAGGTGCTCCGGCGCACGATCGTGTCCGCCATCGTCGTCGGCTTGGCCGCCATCGTCATCGCGCTGCTCCTCTCCGCGCCGTGGGCCGCGCTTGGCCTGGGCATCGGGCTCGGGATGGCCGTGGTGAACCTCCGCTTCCTCGATGCCGGCGTGGCGAAGCTCTCCACGGAGGGCGAGACCAACAACAAGGTGCTCCGGCGCGCCATGGGCACCAGGAGCGTCACGCGTCTCGGCGCCATCACGGTGATCTGCGTCGGCCTCATGTTGCTCAACGGGGCACTCGGCATCGGCGCGGTGGCCGGGCTCGTCATCTTCCAGCTGCTCTTCGTGGTCAACGTGGGGCGCGTCATCATCTCCCAGGGGATTCAGTGAGCCCCCACCACTTCGTGCTGGCCAGCGGCAACATCACGATCGGCGAGCACCACGGCGTGGTGCGCGTCGCCGGCCTCACCATCTACCTGGACGTGGTGTGGACCACGCTGATCGCGGCCGCCATCGTGCTCGGACTGGGGCTGCGGATGCGGGCCAAGGTCACCTCGGGGGTCCCCGGCAAGCTGCAGCTCTTCTGGGAGACGCTCGTCGAGCAGGTGTCCGACCTGGCCCAGTCGGCCATCGGCCCCGAGGGCATCCCCTTCGTCGGCTTGGGCGTCGCGGTCTTCTTCTTCATCCTGATCTGCAACTGGCTCGCCTTCATCCCGAGCGGCGACCCCGGGTTCCTCGCCCCGCCGACCGGCGACGTCAACCTGCCCCTCGCCCTCGCCCTGACGGTCTTCTTCCTGGTGCACTACAACTCGGTGAAGGCGCGCGGATGGGGCGGGTACTTCAAGCACTACGCCCAGCCGTATGCCGCATTGACGCCCATCAACATCATCGAGGAGATCACCAAGCCGATCACGCTGACCTTCCGGCTCTTCGGCAACATCTTCTCCGGCGTGCTGATGGTCGCCGTGATCGTGGCGCTGATCCCGCCCTACCTGTCGTGGATCGGCCTGCTCATCTGGAAGCCGTTCGACGAGCTGTTCATCGGCGCGATCCAAGCCTTCATCTTCGGCCTCCTGACCATCATGTACCTCGGCATGGGCATGAGCCGGGACGACCACTAGGGGCCCAAGAGGCGGGCCCGCTGGACCGACCACAACCAGAGAACGATCTCAACAAAGGAGAGGAAACATGGCAGGATCAGTTGAAGCTTCGATACGTGTCGCCGGCGCGCTCGTCGGCGGTGGGCTGGCACTCGGCGGGGGCGCCATCGGCGCCGCGGTGGGCGACGGCCTCGCCGGCTCGCAGACCATCGCGGCCATCGCCCGGCAGCCCGAGATCGAGGCCAAGGCCCGTCAGTACTTCTTCCTCACCGTCGGCCTGGTGGAGGCGATGTACTTCATCAACCTGCTGTTCATGGTGGTGTTCGTCTACGTCTTCGCCGCCAAGAGCATCACCGCCTAGCCGAGCGCATCCCACCGACCACGTGCCGGAGAGAACCCGGAGACCGAGAGCATCATGACCACCGCAGGCATCTTCCTTCTGCCCAATGGGACGTTCTTCATTGAGCTGATCGTCTCCATCATCCTGATCCTCGCCATCTACAAGTGGGTGCTCCCACCCATCAACAAGGCGATGGAGGAGCGCCAGGAGAAGATCAAGGACTCGCTCGAGGCCGCCGACCGGGCGCGGGCCGACGCCGAGGCAGCCGACGACGAGCGGAGGGCGGTGCTCGAGGAGGCGCGCCACCAGGCCCGCGAGATCGTGGCGCAGGCCAACCGCACGGCCGAGCAGGTGCGGGCCGACGGCCAGGTGAGCGCCCAGACCGAGTACCAGCGCATCGTCGGCAACGCCGAGATCGAGATCGACCTGGCGCGCCAGCGGGCGATCGAGGAGGCCGCGGCGCGGTTGGGTGCGATCGTCCTGGAGGTGGTCGAGCGGGTCATCGGGCGCGAAGTCAACGAGGAGGCGCACCGCGACCTGATCGACGAGGCCGTCGAGCGCGCTGCGCGCCGACACCGCCGGCGGTGCCGCCGCCAACGCCGGGGCGCGCCAGTGAACCCGACGCTGCAGGGATACGCGGCGGCCGTGATGGAGGCGGCCGCCGCGTCCTCGCTCACGGCGATCGCCGACGACCTGGCGGCGATCGAACGGGAGGCCCTGGGCAACCCGCCACTGCGGGCCGCACTCACGGACACGTCGGTGCCCGGGCGGGTCCGCCGCGACGTCATGCTCGAGATCCTCGAGGGGAAGGTCTCTGCTGCGGCGCGGCGGCTGGCGGCCTTCGCCTGCCTGGTGGTGCCTGCGCCCGAGGTCCCCGGCGCCCTGGGATGGCTCGCGTCTCGGGCCGCGCACGAAGCCGAGGGCCGCCCGAACGAGGAACCGCCGCTGAGCCTCACCCAGGCGCGGTCCCGGGTGGGCGGCTACGCCACGGCGTTGCACGAGGACATGACGAACGACGAGCTCGAGTCGCTGGAGGACGACCTCTTCCGCTTCGGGCGGATCGTGGCCTCGACCCCGGCCCTGCGGGCGGCGCTCACGGACCGCGACCTCGACCCGGCCGCGCGCCAGGGGCTCGTGAGCCAGCTGGTAGAGGGCAAGGTGCCGGCGACGACCGTGGCGCTGGTCCGATACGTGGTGACGGGCGGCCGGGCGCGTGACTTCGTGGGCACGCTCGATTTCCTGGTGGAGCAGACGGCGGCCGCCCGCGGCTGGCGCATCGCCCACGTGCGCGCCGCCGCTCCCATCGACGGACAACAGCAGACGATGCTCACGGACTCGCTGGCCGGACTGGCCGGGCGGCCCGTCGAGCTTCAGGTGGTCATCGACGAGGCGTTGCTCAGCGGCGCGCTGATCCGGATCGGCGACCTGCAGGTGGACGCAACGGCACGAGGCCGCATCGACGCGCTGCGCGAACACCTCGTCCCGACGGGGTGGCAGGGGTCCGGATTCGGACGCGCCGGCCGGGACCACACGACGACAGCAGAGACAGAGGGAGCACACTGATGGCAGAGCTGACGATCGACGCCAGTGAGATCACCCAAGCGCTGGAGCACCACGTCGAGGACTACACCCCGGCGGTCGGGGCCGAGCAGATCGGTCACATCGTCGAGGTCGGCGACGGCATCGCCCGGGTGTCGGGCCTCCCCGGGGCCGCGGTCAATGAGCTCCTCGAGTTCGAGGACGGCACGCTCGGTCTTGCCCTGAACCTCGACGAGGACACCATCGGCGCCGTGGTCCTCGGCGAGGTCGACAACCTCGAAGAGGAGCAGACGGTCAAGGCGACGGGGCGGATCCAGACCGTGCCCGTCGGCGACGCCCTGGTGGGCCGCGTCGTCAACGCACTGGGCGAGCCCATCGACGGCAAGGGCCCGGTCAACGCGACACAGACCCGCCGCATGGAGGTGCAGGCCCCGGGCATCGTCGGCCGCCAGCCCGTGAGCGAGCCCCTCCAGACCGGTATCAAGGCCATCGACGCCATGACACCGATCGGCCGCGGGCAGCGCGAGCTGATCATCGGGGACCGCAAGACGGGCAAGACGACGGTGGCGATCGACACGATCATCAACCAGGCCGGTCAGGGCGTGAAGTGCATCTACGTGGCCATCGGGCAGAAGAACTCGTCGGTGGCCCAGACGGTGGCCACACTGGAGGACCACCAGGCACTCGAGTACACGGTGGTGGTCGTCGCCTCGGCGGGCGACCCCGCCCCCTACAAGTACCTGGCGCCCTACGCCGGCTGCGCCATGGGCCAGCACTGGATGGAGAACGGCGAGGCCGCGCTGATCATCTACGACGACCTCTCCAAGCAGGCCGAGGCCTACCGTGCCGTGTCGCTGCTGCTGCGGCGTCCACCGGGGCGCGAGGCCTACCCCGGCGACGTCTTCTACCTGCACTCGCGGCTCCTCGAGCGTGCGGCCAAGCTGTCCGACGCGCGGGGCGGCGGGTCGCTCACGGCGCTGCCGATCATCGAGACCAAGGCGGGCGACATCTCGGCGTACATCCCGACCAACGTGATCTCCATCACCGACGGGCAGGTCTTCCTCGAGACCGACCTGTTCAACTCGGGCATCCGCCCGGCCATCAACGTCGGCAACTCGGTGAGCCGGGTGGGGAGCGCGGCCCAGGTCAAGGCGATGAAGCAGGTCTCGGGAACGCTCAAGCTCGACCTGGCGCAGTTCCGCGAGCTCGAGGCGTTCGCCACCTTCGGCTCCGAGCTCGACAAGGTGTCGCAGGCCCAGCTCGACCGCGGGTACCGCCTGACCGAGCTCCTCAAGCAGCCCCAGAACAAGCCGGTGGCGGTCGAGGAACAGGTCCTCGCGATTTACGCGGGGACCAAGGGCTGGACGGACACCGTCCCCGTCCCCGAGGTGCGGAGGTTCGAGACCGAGCTGATCGAGTACTTCAAGGGGAACCATCCCGAAGTGCTCGAGACGATCCGCACGACGGGCGCGCTGCCCGACGGGGACGCGCTCGACAAGGGCCTGACGTCGTTCCTCGAGGGGTTCGACACGGGGAAGGTCGACTGACGCATGGCCGGAGGCCAAGAGCGGATCCTGCGCCGCCGCATCCGCACGGTGCAGTCCACGAGGAAGATCACCAAGGCGATGGAGCTCATCGCCGCCTCGCGGATCGTGCGCGCCCAGACGCGGATCGCGGCGAACCGGCCCTTCCGCGAGGGGATGGAGCGGGTCCTCCGGCTGGCCGCGGCGGCCGATCCGATCGCGGCGAGGTTGCTGCTCGGCACGCCCGAGTCCCCGCGCCACGTCGGGATCCTGGCCATCGCCGGCGACCGGGGCCTTGCCGGGTCCTACAACTCGGGTGCGCTGCGGGCCACTGAGCGGCTCGTGGTCGAGCACAAGAGGAACGGCGCCGAGGTGACGGTGTGGTCGGTGGGCAAGAAGGCCCCTCCCTACTTCCGGTTCCGGGGCGTCGAGTTGGCGGAGTCGTTCACGGGTTTCGCCGACCGTCCCGAGTTCGCCGACGCGCGCCACATCGCGGCGGTCGTGGCCGCGGCGTTTGCGTCCGGCGAGATCGACCTCGTGGAATTGGTCTCGACCAGGTTCGTCTCGGCCGGGACCCAGCGGGTCGAGCGTCAGCAGCTGCTGCCTCTCCCACTGCCCGAGGGTGCCGGGGACGAGCAAGAGCAGGACGAAGGGACGCTGGAGGGCTACACCGAGTTCGAGCCCGAGCCCGCGAAGCTGCTGCTCGGGTTGGCCCCCCGGGCCCTCGAGGCGGAGATCTTCGCCGCCCTCCTCGAAGGTGCCGCCTCCTTCTTCACCGCCCAGCAGCGCGCCATGGCGGCGGCCACCGACAACGCGGACGAGCTCGTCCGCACCCTGACGCGCGTCATGAACCGCGCCCGTCAGGACGCCATCACCACCGAGATCATGGAGATCGTCGGCGGGGCCGAAGCGCTCCGCCAATCGAAGGGAGCTTGACCCGATGACCACCACCACCCTGCAGGACACGTCGCCGGCCGGAACGCTGGCCGGCGGCCGGGTCGTCGCCATCGCCGGCCCCGTCATCGACGTCGAGTTCCCGCCCCACGCGCTGCCCGAGATCAACCACGCCGTCGAATTCACCATCGAGCTCGACGGGTCCGCCCACCAGGTCACGGCCGAGGTGGCCCAGCAGATCGGTGACGGCCGTGTGCGCTGCATCTGCATGCAGCAGACCGATGGCCTCGTCCGGGGCGCGCCCGTGCGCAACCTCGGCCGGGGCATCACGGTCCCGGTGGGCAACGCGGTGCTGGGCCACGTCTTCAACGTGCTCGGCCAGCCGCTCGACACTGACTCCATCGAAGGCATCGACGAGTACTGGGAGATCCATCGCAACGCGCCGGCCTTCGACCAGCTGGAGCCCAGGGCCCAGATGTTCGAGACCGGGATCAAGGTGATCGACCTCCTCGAGCCCTACGTGCAGGGTGGCAAGATCGGCCTGTTCGGCGGGGCCGGGGTCGGCAAGACCGTCATCATCCAAGAGATGATCCACCGGGTGGCCCAGCAGTACAGCGGCGTGTCCGTGTTCGCCGGCGTCGGGGAGCGGACGCGCGAGGGGACCGACATGTGGCTCGAGATGCAGGAGTCGGGCGTCATCGACAAGGCGGCCCTGGTCTACGGCCAGATGGACGAGCCCCCCGGCGTCCGCCTCCGCGTCGCCCTCGCCGCCCTCACCATGGCCGAGTACTTCCGCGACGTCCAGAACCAGGACGTCCTGCTCTTCGTCGACAACATCTTCCGCTTCGTCCAAGCCGGCTCGGAGGTCTCCACGCTGCTCGGCCGGATGCCGTCGGCGGTCGGCTACCAGCCGACACTGGCCGACGAGATGGGCGAGCTGCAGGAGCGGATCACGTCGACCAAGGGGAAGTCGATCACCTCCTTGCAGGCGGTGTACGTCCCCGCGGACGACTACACCGACCCGGCACCGTTCACGACGTTCACCCACCTCGACGCGACGACGGAGCTCTCCCGCCAGATCGCCGCGCTCGGGATCTACCCGGCCGTGGACCCGCTGGCGTCGACCTCGAACATCCTGGCGCCGGAGATCGTGGGTGACCGCCACTACGCGGTGGCCCGCCGGGTGCAGGAGGTCCTGCAGCGCTACAAGGAGCTGCAGGACATCATCGCCATCCTCGGGATGGACGAGCTGTCCGAAGAGGACCGGGTGACGGTGACCCGGGCCCGCAAGATCCAGCGCTACCTGTCCCAGCCGTTCTTCGTGGCCGAGGTCTTCACCGGCGTTCCCGGCATCTTCGTGCCGATCGACGAGACGGTGGAGTCCTTCGAGGCCCTCGTCGACGGCGACCTCGACAACGTCCCTGAGCAGGCCTTCCTCAACGTGGGCGGGGTCGAGTCGGTGCTCGAGAAGGCCAAGACGCTCGAGGCGGAGGCGGGCTAGTGGCCGACGGCGTCTTCGGCGTGGAGATCGTCACGCCCGAACAGTCCCTCCTGGCCGGCGGCGCCACGTCGGTCGTGCTGGCGACGTCCGACGGTGCGCTCACCGTGCTCGACGGGCACACGCCGCTGGTGGGCGACGTCGTGCCGGGCGAGGTGCGGGTGGAGCAGCCCGACGGCATCGTGAGTCGATTGGCCGTGCACGGTGGCTTCGTCCAGGTCGACACGAGCCCCGATGCCGCCGCGGGCCTGGCCGAGGGTGACGGTCCGCTACCGGGTCTCTCCACCCGCGTGACGCTCCTGGCCGGTGTGGCCGAGCTGGCCGAGGAGATCGACGTGCCGCGCGCGGAGCTGGCGCGGGACGCGGCGGCCCAGCGGGTCAACGAGCTCGGCGGCGGCCGGGGACCCGCCGCCGAGGACGCCGAGGTGGATGTCAAGCTGATCGAGGCCGAGGGCGCCTTGGCGCGGGCCGAACTGCGCCTCGCCGTTGCCTCGCAGACCGCCGCCTGACGCCTCCCCACGATCGACGGCGCCACGGCGCCCGCCGGCGGCCGTTCAGCCGAACGGGATGGAGCTGAACTCGGCGAGCTTGGTCAGCGCGTGGCTGGCGTCGATCTTGCGCAGCGTCCCCGACTTGGAGCGCATGACGAGCGACTGCGTCGTGGCGCCGAACATGTGGTACTGGACGCCCCGGAGGAGCTCGCCGTCGGTGATCCCCGTGGCGGCGAAGAAGCAGTTGTTGCCCTGCACCAGGTCATCCGTCGTCAGCACGGCGTCGAGGGAGTAGCCGGCCTCGAGGGCGGCGGCGCGCTCCGCCTCGTTGCGCGGGTGGAGCTTGCCCTGGATCTCGGCCCCCATGCACTTGAGCGCAGCGGCGGCCAGCACGCCCTCGGGCGTCCCCCCGATGCCGAAGAGGATGTCGGTGCCGGCGCCGGGCCAGCCGGTGGCGATGGCACCCGCCACGTCACCGTCGGTGATCAGCCGGATCCTCGCCCCCGCCGCCCGCACCTCGGCGATGAGTTGCTCGTGGCGCGGCCGGTCCAGGATGACGGCGGTGAGGTCCCGGATCGGCCGCGCCAGGGCCTCCGAGAGGGCGTGAAGGTTCTCGGTCGGCGTGCGCCGGATGTCACACGCCCCCTTAGCGCGGGGGCCGACGGCCAGCTTCTCCATGTAGACACAGGGCCCGGGGTCGAACATCGCGCCCCGCTCCGCGACGGCGATCACGGCCAGGGCACCGCCGCGGCCCTGGGCGGTCAGGGTCGTGCCGTCGATGGGGTCCACGGCGATGTCGGTCAGCGGGGGCGTCCCGTCGCCGATCTTCTCCCCGTTGAAGAGCATGGGCGCATTGTCCTTCTCGCCCTCCCCGATCACGACGATCCCGTCCATCGGCACGGTCGACAGCACGGTTCGCATCGCCTCGACGGCGGCGCCGTCGGCGCCCAGTTTGTCGCCGCGGCCCATCCACCGGCTGGCCGCCATGGCCGCGGCTTCGGTCGTGCGCACCAGGTCCATGGCGAGGTTCCGGTCCGGGGCTTGGCGTGTCGTCACCACGGTTGGACCATAGTTGGTCGGGGATCGGCGGTTACCGGCCGCGGGCCCGCCAGCGGCGATACTTGGGTTCGTGGACCAGATCATTGTCGAGCCGAACGGACCGCTCCGGGGAACCGTCAGCGCAGGCGGAGCGAAGAATTCGGCCCTCAAGCTGATGGTGGGCTGTCTCCTGGCCGAGGGGCGGACGGTGCTGTCCAACGTCCCGCACATCGACGACGTGGAGAGCATGGCCAACGTGCTGCGCTCCATGGGGGCGGAGGTCGAGCGGCACGACGACGGGGACGTGGCGGTGACGACGCCCCCGGTCGGCGAGCTGGTGCCCGGGGGGCCCTACGAGCTCTTCGAGCGCATGCGTGCGTCGGTGGTGGTCCTGGGTCTGCTGCTCGCGCGCTGCGGCGCCGTCCGGGTGCCGTTGCCCGGTGGGGACGACTTCGGCGACCGTCCGATCGACTTCCACATCAACGGCCTCAGTGCCATGGGCGCCCGCTTCGAGTCGTCCCACGGTGAGGTGCGCGGCACCGTCCCCGGCGGTCGACTGGTGGGGACGCGGGTGGTGCTGGAGTACCCGAGCCACACGGCGACCGACAACCTCCTCATGGCGGCCGTCCTCGCCAAGGGAACGACCGTCATCGAGAACGCCGCCAAGGAGCCCGAGGTGGCCGACCTGGCCGCCATGCTCTGCGACATGGGGGCGGTGGTCCGCGGCGCGGGAACCTCGCGCATCGAGATCGAGGGGGTCGACGAGCTCCGGCCGACGCGGCACACGGTGGTGCCCGACCGGGTGGTGGCGGCGACCTACCTGGCGGCAGTCGGGATGGCAGGAGGCGAGGTGACGATCGCAGACGCCCGGCCGGAGCACATGGAGATGGTCCTGCGGAAGGTCAACCAGATGGGGGTGCACACGGAGATGGGTCCGCACGGGCTGTGCGCCGGCGCGCAGGAGCGGCTCGTGTCGGCCGACATCGCCACGCTCCCGTACCCCGGGGTGGCTACCGACTACAGCCCGCTCCTCGTGGCGATGCTGTCGGTGTCCGACGGCGTGGGCATCCTCACCGAGAATCTCTTCTCGGGGCGCTTCCGCTACGTCGAGCAGCTGCGGCGGATGGGCGCCGACATCCGGACCGAGGGTCACCATGCCGTCGTGCGCGGCGTGCCCCGGCTCTCGGGAGCGCCGGTGCGTGCCCCGGACATCCGGGCCGGCGTGGCCCTCGTCCTGGCCGGGCTCGTGGCCGAGGGGGAGACGGTGGTGAGCGGCGCGCACCACATCCGTCGCGGCTACGAGGACCTGGCGGGTGCGCTGCGCTCGCTCGGGGCCAAGGTGACCATCCTGTGAACCCCCCACGGCCCGCCGACCCCGCAGCGCTGCTCGAGCAGGCTCGGGCGGGTGACCGCGTCGCGCTGGCGCGGCTGCTGTCCTACATCGAACGCGGCGGCGACAGCGCGACCGGGGTCGCCCGCCTGGCCTACCGGTCGGAGGTCCCGTACACGGTGGGCCTCACCGGCGCACCCGGCTCGGGCAAGTCGACGCTCACCGACGGGCTGATCGGACAGGTGCGTGCGGGCTGGCCCGAACCGCGGTCGGAGCCGGTGCCACAGGTCGGCGTGCTCGCGGTCGACCCGACCTCTCCGTTCAGCGGTGGCGCCATCCTCGGCGACCGCGTGCGCATGAGCCAGCATGCGCTCGACGCGACGGTGTTCATCCGGTCGATGGCGACCCGTGGCCACCTGGGCGGGCTCTCGCTCGCCGTGCCCGATGCGGTCCGCCTGCTCGGGGCGGCGGGCATCCCGCTGGTCATCGTCGAGACCGTCGGCGTCGGGCAGATGGAGGTGGAGATCGCGTCCGCGGCCGACACGACGGTGGTCGTGGTCACCCCGGGGTGGGGTGACTCCATGCAGGCCAGCAAGGCGGGGTTGCTCGAGGTGGCCGACGTCTTCGTCATCAACAAGTCGGACCGTCCGGGAGGGCGCGAGGCCCGTCGAGACCTGGAACAGATGCTCGACCTGTCGCGGCCCGGCGTATGGCGACCCGAGATCGTCGACACCACGGCGACGGAAGGCGAGGGTGTGGGCGACCTCTGGCACGCGGTGGCTCGCCACCGCGACTACCTCGAGAGCGCGGGCCAGCTGACCGCGCGGCGGTCCGATCGACTGGCGCAGGAGCTGCGCCGGGTGTTGCTCGCGCGCTCGGAGGCCCGCATCCGCGAGCTCGCAGCCGGTGAGGAGTTCACCACGGCGGTCAAGGCCCTGACGGCCGGCGAGCTCGACCCGTACCAGGCCGCCGATCGGCTCCTGACCGAATGAGCCATGTGGCGCCGGGTCCGGTACGGTGCGGCCGTGGCCGAGACCTACGTCACCGTGGAACGCCGGGTGCACAACGTGGCGCTCGTCCGGCTCGACCGGCCCAAGGACGAGGCACTCCCGCCCCCCGGCCGGTCGACGTTCGTCGGGCGATGACGGGATGAGCTCGCCTCCCATCCCGGTCAGCTCCGGTGACGGCGCCTTCGACCCCTCGGTCCGCTGGTTCCAGCACGCCGTGTTCTACGAGGTGCTCATCCGGGGTTACTTCGACGCCAACAACGACGGCACCGGGGACCTGCGCGGGCTGCGCGAGAAGCTGGATTACATCGAGTGGCTCGGCATCGACTGCATCTGGATGCTGCCGTTCTACCCGTCACCGTTCCGCGACGGCGGGTATGACATCAGCGACTTCTTCAACGTCCATCCCGACTACGGCAGCATCAGCGACCTGGTGGCGTTCCTCGAGGACGCCCACCGCCGGGGCATCCGGGTCGTGGCCGATCTCGTGATGAACCACACCAGCGACGAGCACCCCTGGTTCATCGAGTCCCGTTCGTCGCGGGACAACGCCAAGGCGGACTGGTACGTCTGGAACGAGGACGATCAGAAATGGCCGGACGCCCGCGTGGTGTTCACCGACGTGGAACGCTCCAACTGGACCTGGGACGACACCCGCCAGCAGTACTACTGGCACCGCTTCTACCACCACCAGCCCGACCTCAACTACGAGAACCCCGAAGTGGCCGACACCATGATCGACCTCGTCCGCTTCTGGCTCGATCTCGGCTTCGACGGCTTCCGGCTCGACGCCGTGCCCTACCTCTACCAGCGCGACGGGACATCGGGAGAGCACCTGCCCGAGACACACGCGTTCATCAAGCGGGTTCGCAAGCAGATCGACGCGGATTATCCGGGACGCATTCTGCTCGCCGAGGCGAACGGGTGGCCGAGCGACGTGGCGGACTACTTCGGCGACGGCGACGAGTGTCACCTGTGCTTCCACTTCCCGCTCATGCCGCGCCTGTTCATGGCGGTCCGTCGGGAGCAGCGGTACCCGATCACCGAGATCCTCGCCCAGACCCCGGTCATCGACGACGCCAGCCAGTGGGCCATCTTCCTGCGCAACCACGACGAGCTCACCCTCGAACAGGTCAGCGACGAGGAGCGGGACTACCTCATTGCGGAGTACGCCAAGGATCCGAGGATGAAGCGGCACATGGGTATCGGGCGGCGACTGGCGCCGCTGCTCGACAACGACCGGCGGACGGCCGAGCTGCTCTATGCGCTGATCCTGTCCCTGCCCGGCAGTCCGGTGATCTACTACGGCGACGAGCTCCTCATGGGCGACAACATCTACCTCGGTGACCGCGACTCGGTGCGCACTCCGATGCAATGGTCGCCAGACCGCAACGGCGGGTTCTCGAAGGCGGACTTCGCCCAGCTGTATCTGCCGCCCCTCATGGACCCCGTCTACGGCTTCGCCGCGCTCAACGTCGAGGCACAGTTGCGGAACCAGGGATCCTTCCTGCACTGGCTGCGCCGCATGCTGACCGAACGGCGGGCGCTGCCCGTGATGGGTGTGGGCGAGATGGAGGTGCTGCCCTGCGCCAACCCCTCGGTCCTGGCCTACATGCGCTCGGGCGAGGTGGCCGACATCTTGAGCAGCTCCGCCGCGGCGGCCCCACCGGTGCGGCCGTCGGTGGACGGTGCCCTGGACTGGGGCCCCGCGACCGTCTTGGCGCGCACCGTCCCGGCCGGCAACGAGAGCGAGGGCGACGAGGTGGTGTACCGGCACCAGGCCGTGCTGTGCGTCCACAACCTGAGCCGGTTCGCGCAGCCGGCCGAGCTGGCCCTGGCCAAGTGGGCCGGTTCGACGCCCTACGAGGTGTTGGGCCGCGTCCCGTTTCCGGTCATCACCGAGGAGCCCTACACGATCACGCTGCCGCCGTACGGCTTCTTGTGGTTCGACCTGGCTCCCGAGTACAGGCCCGTCCCCGAATGACCTCCGCGCACGACCCCGCGCTGCGCACGCTCGTCGAGGCGTGGCTGGGGCTGCGGCGGGCCGCGCCGACCGGTGCCGTCGACATCGACATCGAGCGTGCCGAGGTGCTCCGGTCCGGCCGACCCGGCCTGATCGACATCGTGGCCCGGGTGGGGGAGCGGCGCGCGCACGTGGTGGCGGGCCTGCGCAGTGTGACGGACGAGCCCCATTTCCTGCGCGCCGGGGAGGAGGCCACCCTCGGCCTGCTCGACGACGAGCACGGTCTTGCCGTCTGCACCGATGCGTTGCGTGACGCCCAGCTGGCGCCGCTGTTGCTGGCCACCGTACGCGGCGTCGAGACCCGCCCCGGGCCGGTGGCCGTCCTCCGTGACGACCACGACGCCACGGCGATCGACTGCGGCGACCGCGGCGACCTCATCGTGTTTCCGTGGCTCCAGGACGCGCCGCGCCCCGATGTCGACCTCATGGTCGGACTGGACGAGGCGGGCTTCAACCACGTGGCCGCCCCGCTGGTGCGCTGGGTCTGGGAGGGGCGTGACCTCGGCGTGGTCCAGGAGCCGTTGGCGGACCGCTCCGGTGGGTGGGCCCTCGCCCTCACGTCACTGCGGGACTTCTACGCGACGGGCGGTTCGCCGGAGACGGCCGGCGGTGATTTCGGCAACGAAGCTCGGGCGTTGGGCACCATGACGGCCCGCATGCACCTGGCCCTCGACCGCGCCTTCCTGCGCCACCATGAACCAGTGGTGGACTGGCTCGCCGAGTCGGAGGCGTCGATCACCGCGGCGGACCCGTCGCTCCTGGAGGCGCCCGGTGTGGCGGAGCTCGTGAAGTGGATACGCGAGTCCGAGGTGCGGCTTCCCGTGATCCGCACCCACGGCGATTTCGGTCTCGGCCGTACGGCGCGCACCGACCAGGGATGGGTGGTCAGCGACTGCGCGCCTGGTGGTGTCCTCGCCGGAGGCTCCGCACCCGGCCGGCGCAGCCCCTTGGCCGACGTGGCCGACCTCCTGTGGTCGATGCACCAGGCCAGCACGGTCGCAGCAGCGGAGCGGGACCCGGCGGGCCGGCTCGGTCTCGCCGCGCTCGGCCAGGCCTGGGAGGCGAGGAACCGCCGTGCCTTCGTGGCGGGCTACCTGGGTACGGCCGGCATCGGGGGCCTGGTCGGCCCGGACAGAGACCTGGTCCGGCGGCTTGTGCCGATGCTCGAGCTCGCCCGCTCGGTGCAGACGCCGTAGACCTCGGATCGCCCCCAAGGGGCGAAGGCCTCAGAGCGCCAGGGCGGAGACCTTGAGGGTCTCGGCTGCCTCCTCGGGAGAGATCACGTTGATGGCCACGCCGGTGCCGAGCTCGAAGCCCGCCGTCGTCGTCGCCTTGGGCCAGATGTGCGCGTGCCAGTGGTAGGGCTCGCCGACCCGGTAGGGGGCGGAGTGGAAGACGATGTTGTAGGCCACGTCGCCGACCGCTTCGGCGAGTTGCTGCAGTGTGCGTCGGATCGCCTCGCCGACTGCGATGAGGTCCTCGGTGGGGCTCCGGTGCAGATGGGGGTTGTGCTCCCGTGGCATGACGAGCATCTCGTAGGGGACGGCGCTCCAGAAGGGGCACACCACCACGACGCGGTCATTGGCGTAGATCACCCGCTCGGTCGAGTCCTCCTCCGCCTCGATGGTCGTGCACAGGAGGCAAGACCCGACGAAGCGAGCGAAGCGTGCCTGCTCCTCGGCGAGCTCGCGCGGGATGAACGACATGCCGAGCAGCTGCCCGTGCGGGTGCTCGAGCGACGCTCCCGCCTCGCGGCCCGAGTTCACGATGGCCTGGGTGTACCGGAGGTTGGGCTGCGACGCGTGCTCCTCCAGGCGGTCGCGCAGTGCCGCCATGACGAGCTCGACCTGTTCCTGGCCGAGCTGCCCCAAGGTCAGGTCGTGTTCGGGCGAGAAGATGAGGATCTCGTGGATGCCTCCCGCGGTGGCCTGGGTGAAGACGGGTCCGCGGTTAGCCACCACGAAGGGCAAGTCACCCTCGAAGGCGGGGTACAGGTTGGGCACGACCCGGACGAGCCAGCCGCCGGTCGGTCCGTAGGTCTCGAGGGCCGGCGGCGTGTCCTCCTCGTTGCCGGGGCAGAACGGGCACGGGCGGTCGAACCCGTCGGGCTGCCAATGGGAGCGGGTCAAGAACGAGTAGGGCCGTTCCGAGCGGCCGGGGCTCACGACGACCCAACGGCCCGACAACGGGTCGAGGCGCAACTGGTTCATCGGGACTCTCTTCCGGGTGCCGGCCCGATCGCCGGCAACGTGCGTACCTTCATGGTCTTCCCTCCACCTCTACGGTACAGGTTCCACTGGCCAAATCGGCGCCAGGGTCGCGGGGCCGTCCCTCGCGTTCCACGGACATAGGAGAACATGTCGGGCATGCACCACCAGCCGGACGGGGCCGCGTTCGACGTCGTGCTGCTGCTCCACGTGGGGAGCGCGGTGGTTGGGCTCGTCAGCATGGCCGCCGCCGCCGCCACGGCGTCCCGGCTGCGGCGCACTCTGAGCGCCGAAGTCCCGCTTCCCGAGCAGATGCGGCGCTACTACCGCCCTGGATTCAATTGGGCCGGCCGTTTCGTCTATGGCATCCCGGTCTTCGGCTTTGCCCTCATCGCCATGAGTGATGGGTCCTATGCGCTCGGCGATGACTGGGTCGTGACGGGCCTCGCGCTCTTCGCCACCGTCGCGCTGCTCGCCGAGGGGATGCTGTGGCCGGCCGAGAATCGCCTCAAGGTTGCCGTCGCCGCGCTCGAACCGGCGACCGGCCCGCACCCTGTTGCCGGGCCGATGGACCGGGACGCCACGACCGTGGGCCGGGCGGCCGTCGCCACGCTCGTCCTCATCCTTGCCGGTATGGTCGTCATGGTGGCGCAACCCTGAGGCGACGCGAGGACGGGACCCCACCTAGGAGGTCCCGTCCCTTTGTGTCACCTTTGGTCCTTGCCGCAGTCGCGGCCGTTGCGGTCAGCCGCAGCCCTGGCCCCCACTCTTCGGAGGAGGCAGGGTCCCGCCGCACCCTCCGCCGCCTGAGCCGCCGCCGCACGGACCACCGCCGCCACCACCGCCCGAGCCACCGCCGCCCGAGCCACTGCCGCCCGAGCCACCAGTGCCACCGCCGTTACCGCCCCCGCCGTAACCGCCCTGGCCGCATCCGACCCTCTCGGAGGACGACGTCGAGGACGTCTGGTAGTAGGAGTTGCCCGCGTACGAGACGGTGACCGTCACCGAGCCGTAGACCTGGCTCACCGTGACCGTGCACGAGGCGACGCCCGACGAGTTGGTGATGCCGGTGCAGCTCTGGGCGCTCCGGCCGCTGCCGAGCGTCATGACCAGGGGCTGTCCCACGACCGGGGTCCCCTGCGTGGTCAACGTCGAGGTCAGCGTCAGCGTCTGCCAGTAGCCCACACTGGTCGGGCCGGTGTAGGTGACCGTGGTGGGTGCCTTGTTGACCACGACGTTGTTGCTGCCAATGCTGGGCAACAAGTTGGTCGTCAGAAGCGGGGTCGAGATCGGCGCGTCCGCGTAGGTTCCGGAGACTGTATAGGTCCCCGAGGGCTCATTCGGGGTCACCGAGCAGGACGCCGTCCCGCTCAAGTTGGTCGTCGCGGTGCACGATTGGGTGCCATTGAGCGTCAGGACGACCGTCTGGCCACTGATCGGAGTTCCGGTCACGGAGTTTGTCAGCGTGCCCGTCAGCGTCGTTGGCTGCCCGTAGGTGCCCGTGGTCGCGCTGACCGAGAGCGAGGTGGGTGTGCTGATCGCCACGTTACCCGATGCATTCGCCGGGGCGTAGTAGGCGTCGCCTGCGAAGGTGGCCGTGACCGGTGCTGGGCTCATGGTCTGGTACACCTTGGTGATCACGCATGAGGCGGCGCCCGACGAGTTGGTGGTCGCGCTGCATTTCTGGGCCGAGGTCCCGGAGCCAAGGGTGAAGGCCACGGTCCGTCCCACGATTGGCACGGTGCCGGAGTCGGTCGTGAGCACGCCCGAGAGCGTCGCCGGGGACCCGTTTGTGGCGCTGGTCGCGCCCGTGTAACTGAGGGCCGTCTCCTCGTGGGTGACCACGAAATTGTTCGACCCTGTGCTGGCGTCGAGGTGAGGCCACGGCGTGGTGTCACCGGCGAACGTGGCGGTCAGCGAGTACGTCCCCGCCGGCTCGCCGGGTGTGATGGAGCAGGACACCACCCCGCTACCGTTTGTCTTCCCGGAGCAAGACTCCGTTCCGTTCAACGTGAGTGTGACCGGCTCGTTGGCCGCCCCGACCGGGTGTAGTTGTCGATCAGGGTCGCCGACACCATGGTGGCGTCCGCGTAGTCGCTCGTCCCGGGGTTCACCGTCAAGGTTGTGCCCACCGCCACCGGGCCCACGTTGATCGTGGCCGGCGCGGTGGCCGTCTTGTAGTAGCCGTCACTGGTGAAGGTGACCGTGAGGGGCACCGGTCCCACGGTCTGGTTCACGTTGTTGATCGTGCACGAACCTGTCCCGGTGGAGTCGGTGGGGACACTGGTGGTGCAGGCTCTGAGCGGTCGAACCGCTTCCGAGCACGAAGGTCAGCGCGCGGCCGACCACCGGCGTGGCACCCGTGGCACCCGAGTCGTTTGGGGTGGTCAGAACACCCGAGACGGTCAGGTTCTGCCGGTGTTGAAGATCGATGTCTGTCCGGTGTACGTGAGGGCCGTCTCCTCGAGGGTTACCCCGAAGTTCGCCGAGTTGTTGGACGGGAGCAGCGGGAGCGGGAGCGTGGCGCTGGTGTCGCCAGCGAAGGTCCCGGTGAGGGAGTAGGTCCCGGCTTGTTCTCCGGGCGTGATGGAGCACTGCGCCGTGCCCGTAGTGTCGGTCACCCCCGTGCAGGTCTCGGTGCCGTTGAGGGTGAAGATGACCTTCTCACCTTGGACGGGGCCAAAGCTGTCGGCCAGCACCCCGGACACCATCGTGGAGTCGGAGTAGTCACCGCTGGACGGGTTGACCGTCAACATGGTGGGTTCCGTGACACTGAGGGTGCTCGACGGCGCAGTGGCGGGGGTGTCGTAGGTGTCGCCGACGAAGCTGGTGGTGATCGGCTCGGAAGCAGCCGGCTGGTTCACCGGGGTGATCGGGCAGCTGGCGTTCCCGTTCAGGTCCGTCGTGGCGGTGCAGAACTGCGCCGTGGGGCCCGAGCCGACGGTGAACGTGACGACCTTGCCCGGTAGCGGGGTGCCCGTGGTGGTATCCGTCAGGGTGCCGGACAGCGTGATCGGCTGGCCGTTGACCGCGCTGGTGGGCCCGGTGTAGGTCAACGAGCTCGTGTCGGGGTTCACCGTGAAAGTACCGGTCGAGGTGTTCGAGCCCAACGGTGTCGACGTGGACGTGTCCCCCGCAAACGACGCAGTGAGCGTGTACGAGCTCGAGGGCTCAGTGGCCGTGATGGAGCAGCTGGCCACACCAGTTGTGTTCGTGTTCGCAGTGCATGACTCGTTCGGGTTGCCATTCAGCGTGAAGGTCACGGGCTCGTCCGCGAGGGGCATCCCGGTGCTCGGGTTGGTCAGCGTCGCGGTGACCGGGGTGGGGGTCGAAAAGTTGCCCGAGACCACCGGCTGGACGATGAGCGTCGTGGGTGTGGCAGCCGGCGGAGGCGTCACGGCTGCTTCGGAACCGTTCTCCACCGTCAGGCCGTAGAGGAAGGCGGCTCCGGTGTTGACTTCGTTCATGTCCTGGCCCGAGGCCAGGCCGATCTGCCAGATGTTTCCCGAGTACGAGTCGCCGGCCCAGAAGGAGGTGCCGCTCGGGTCGATGGCCAGGCTGAAGAGCGAACCGCCGCAGTCCGGCAGGGCTGCAACGACGTTGGCCGAGGGGTAGGCCGCCTGGAGCGCGCTCTGATCCGCAGCGGTGCAGGGATAGACCTCGGTGACGTTCCCGGTGGAGTCGAGACGCAGCACGGAGTTGGTGTCGGCCACCAGCGCCCCACCGTCCGGAAGGATCCGGACCTGGAACGCCCTGGCTCCCGGGAAGGGGACCGCGTTGAAGTTCGACTGCTGGCCGACGCTGCCGGCGCAGTTGCTGTAGCGATAGACGACGTTCGTCTCCGTCGTGTAGTAGAAGGTGCACTGGTCGCTGGCCAGGTCGATCCAGTCGTCGCCCGTCTCGCCCGTCGTCACGGGTCCGATGTTGGCGGTGTTCTGGCCGCTCGAGTTGAACTCGGCGATGTAGGGCGTGTTCTGCTGGCCCACGTAGAGGTTGCCCGAGTTGTCGAAGACGAGGGAGAGCGGGTTCTGCAACCCCGAGGCGAAGACACCGGTCAGTGCGCCGTTGGGGTCGTACTTGCTGATCTGACCGCTGTAGTCGTCGGTGACGTAGAAGTTCCCGCTGGCGTCGAACGCGCTGCCGGCGGTGTTGTCGGCGCTCGGGTACCCGGGATACACGGGCGACGTCGGAGGAATCACGGAGTTGTCATTGAGTGACGTGACCAAATTCGGAGCGACGGCCGGGCTACCCGTGGTGGCGGGTGTGCCCGGGGTGTAGACGTTGACCGTCGAGGCGCCGACCGAAGCGAAGACCTGGGTCGGGGCCAGGACCGAGGTTCCCGCGCCAGCCTTGGCCGGCGAGAAGAGAAGCCCGATGGCGCCCAGAACGAGGACAAGCGAAAGAGCGAGCGCCGTGCGGCGCACTGTGGCATCGGTGAATCCGGGTCTCGACTCGTCAGAGCCGTTCCCGCCGTAGATCGCCCTACGACCTCCTCGTCCGTGCGCCCAAGCAACCGACAGTCTCATGACAAACCCCCTCGCAAGTCACGGCTCCCAGATGCCGTGTTCGACATCGCCCACCTCCGTGTGTCGTGCTCGCACGACCCGCGTCAAACGGGACCGCCAGGCATCGTTGTCGGAGGCACGCTTCTTGATGACGAATATGAGGCAAACCCCGCAGCTGCAACAGGGGCTAAAGGACTAGCCGGCGGGATTCGCCGCGACAATTGAGTCGTGGTTGTGCCGCGTGCCCGAGCGTTGTGTGCCGCGTGTCCGATGCTCCCGAGACGGGTGCGGCGCACCGGACGTCGAGCCCGGTGCGCCGCCACGTTCACTCTTGCTCAGCAGATGGTGGCGATGATGTTTCCCCATCCGTCGTGCCCAGGATTCCCGGCGTACCCCGGTTGGACGGAGACGACGACCAGGTGCTTGATGTCGCCTATTTCGTTGGACCCCGACTTGGTGTTGGTGCTCGAGACGACCACCAGCATGTTGACGGGGATGGTCGACGGCGGGTGAGAGCTGTTGCCCGGGTCAGAGTTCCAGTTCACCCCGCAGGCAAAGCCGGGCGCATTGTCGATGTAGCCCTTCATGGACGCCGGGGCGTTGACCACGCCGCTGAAGGAGTTGTTCTTCCAGAACTGAGAACCCCAGAAGTTCACCTGCGTGCCGTTGGTCGGCGCGCCAGCCGAGCGGTCGCCGACTTCGAACCCGCCGCTCGAAGGTGCCGAAGCCGTCGTCTCGCACCTTGAGGCGCTGGCCGGACGGTAGTAGGCGTCTCCGGCGAAGGTGACCGCGATGGGCACCGTCCCCGCGGTCTGGTTCACGAGGGCGATTGTGCAGCTGGCGTTCCCCGAGGTGTTCGTGGTGCCCGTGCAGCTCTGCGCCGTGGTCCCGGAGCCGAGGGTCATGAGAACCGCCCGGCCACCGAGCGGGTTGCCGTCGGTTGTCAGATTGGCTGACATGGTGAAGGACATGCCGCTCACGGCGATGGAGGGCCCGGTGTACGCGATGGCCGTCTCCTCGAGGGTTACGACGTAGTGGTTGGAGCCAATGCTCGCCAGCAACTGCGGCGCCTTGCTCGTGTCACCGGCGAACGATCCGCTGAGCGTGTAGGTGGCCGCCGGCTCGTTGGGTGTGATGGAGCACGACGCCACGCCGCTGGCGTTCGTCATCGCGGTGCACGACTGGGTCCCGTTCAGAGTCAGTGTGACCGACTCGCCGGGGATCACGGCACCGGTGATGGAGTTGGTCAGGACGCCCGACACTGTGCCGGCGTCCGCGAAGTCGCTCGTGCCTGCGCTGACCGTCAGCGTGGTCGGCGTGTGGACCGTGGCCGTGGCGGACGTCGTCGAAGACTGGTAGTAGTTGTCACCACCGAAGCTGGAAGAGATCCCTACCGTGCCGGTGGTTTGGTTCACGTTGGCGATCGTGCAACTGGCCGCCCCGCTGGTGTTGGTCACCGCCGTGCAGCTCTGCTGCGAGCCGCCGGAGCCGAGCGTGAAGGTGACGGTCCGGCCTGCGACGTCGGTGCCCGAAGGCTCGTTCGTCGTCAAGGTCCCGGACAGCGTGGCGGACTGCCCGTTGGTCACTGTGGTCGGACCGGTGTAGGTCAGCGTCGTCGTGGCGGGGGTCACGGTGAAGGTGCTCGACGAACTGTTCGTGAGCAACTGCGGCATCGAGGTCGAGTCCCCCGGGAAGGTCGCGGCAATCGGGTACGTACCCACCGGCTGGTTCGGCGTGAGGGGGCAGGATGCAACCCCGTTCGAGCCCGTCGTGGCCGTGCAGGTCTGGGTCCCGAGTGTGAATGTGACCGGCTCGTTCGGCACGGGCTGGTTGGTGAAGGTGTTGATCAGCGTTCCCGAGACCGGCGTCGACGCGTTGTAGGGGCCCGACGTCGGGTTGATGGTCAGTTTCGTGCCTTCGGGCAGGTTGACGGTCCCGGCTGCACTGGCCATCTTGTAGTACGCATCGCCGGCGAAGCTGACGGTGACGGGGATCGGACCCGGCGACTGGTTGGCCACGGTGATGGTGCAGGCAGCTTGGCCCGAGGCGGTGGTCGTTGCCGGGCAGGACTGAGCAGTGGTGCCCGTACCGAGCGTCAAGTTGACGGCGCGGCCCGAGAGGGGCGTGTTCGGTGCCGGGTCGTCGGTGACCAAGGTGCCCGAGAGCAGCAGGGGCTGCCCGTTCTGGGCCGTCGCCGGGCCCGTGTAGCTCAGCGCGGTCTCCTCGAGGGTGACGACGAAGTTGGCCGAGCCGTTCGTCCCCATGAGCTGGAGCGGCAGGGTGGAGTCACCCGCGAAGGTGGCTTTCAGGGTGTACGTGTTGGCCTGCTCGCCCGGCGTGATGGGACACGTCGCCGTGCCCGTGGCGTCGGTCATGGCCGAGCAGGTCTCGGTGCCGTTGAGGGAGAAGGTCACCTTTTCACCCGGGATGACCGCGTTGGTCACGGTGTCGGTGAGCACTCCCGAAACCAGTGTCTGGTCGGCGAAGTCGCTCGTGGCCGTGTTCACCGAGAGTGACGTCGGTTCGAAGACAGTGGCCGGCGTGGGCGTCGTGATCGTCACCGGCGTGTCGTATGTGTCGCCGGTGAAGGTGGCGGTGATGGCGACCGAGCTCACCGTCTGGCTCACTGTGGGGATCGGGCAGCTGACGTTCCCGTTGGCATCAGTCGTCCCGCTGCAGGACTGCGATCCGAGCGTCAGGGTGACGACCTTGGTGGGCAGAGGAGTGTTCGTGGTCGTGTCCGTCAAGGTGCCCGTCAGCGTGATCGGCTGGCCGTTGACGGCAGTGGTGGGGCCCGTGTAGGTCAACGAGCTCGTGTCGGGGGTCACCGTGAAAGTACCGGTCGAGGTGTTCGAGCCCAACGGGGTCGACGTGGACGAGTCACCGGCAAACGACGCGGAAACCGTATACGTGCTCGAGGGTTCAGTGGCCGTGATGGAACAGGTGGCCACGCCATTGACGTCGGTGTTCACCGTGCACGACTCGCTCGGGTTTCCGTTCAGCGTGAAGGTGACCGGCTCGCCGGCGATCGGGGCGTTGGTGGTCGAGTTGGTCAGTGTCGCCGTGACCGGGGTGGGGGTCGAGAAGTTGCCCGATCCGATCTCGGCTGGCGTGCTGAGCGTCGTGGGCGTCGCCGACACCACCGTCGGGGTGGTGGCCGCTTCGGAACCGTTCTCCACCGTCAGGCCGTAGAGGAAGGCGGCTCCGGTGTTGACTTCGTTCATGTCCTGGCCCGAGGCCAGGCCGATCTGCCAGATGTTTCCCGAGTACGAGTCGCCGGCCCAGAAGGAGGTGCCGCTCGGGTCGATGGCCAGGCTGAAGAGCGAACCGCCGCAGTCCGGCAGGGCTGCAACGACGTTGGCCGAGGGGTAGGCCGCCTGGAGCGCGCTCTGATCCGCAGCGGTGCAGGGATAGACCTCGGTGACGTTCCCGGTGGAGTCGAGACGCAGCACGGAGTTGGTGTCGGCCACCAGCGCCCCACCGTCCGGAAGGATCCGGACCTGGAACGCCCTGGCTCCCGGGAAGGGGACCGCGTTGAAGTTCGACTGCTGGCCGACGCTGCCGGCGCAGTTGCTGTAGCGATAGACGACGTTCGTCTCCGTCGTGTAGTAGAAGGTGCACTGGTCGCTGGCCAGGTCGATCCAGTCGTCGCCCGTCTCGCCCGTCGTCACGGGTCCGATGTTGGCGGTGTTCTGGCCGCTCGAGTTGAACTCGGCGATGTAGGGCGTGTTCTGCTGGCCCACGTAGAGGTTGCCCGAGTTGTCGAAGACGAGGGAGAGCGGGTTCTGCAACCCCGAGGCGAAGACACCGGTCAGTGCGCCGTTGGGGTCGTACTTGCTGATCTGACCGCTGTAGTCGTCGGTGACGTAGAAGTTCCCGCTGGCGTCGAACGCGCTGCCGGCGGTGTTGTCGGCGCTCGGGTACCCGGGATACACGGGCGACGTCGGAGGAATCACGGAGTTGTCATTGAGTGACGTGACCAAATTCGGAGCGACGGCCGGGCTACCCGTGGTGGCGGGTGTGCCCGGGGTGTAGACGTTGACCGTCGAGGCGCCGACCGAAGCGAAGACCTGGGTCGGAGCCAGGACGGTGCCCGCTCCCGACGGCGTGGCGGTGGTCGACACGACGACGGCGGTGCCGAGCGTCACCAAGAACGCCATTGTCGCCGCCATGCGGCGACGCAGAGTTCCAAAGCGAGCAGTGGACTTCGCCATGCCGTCCCAATCGGTCGCGACGTCCGACGTCTCCGGACCCTTCGTACCGAACCGTCTCATTGTGTGTCCCCCTCAGAACGCTCACGGCTCGGGACGCCGCGGCCTACTTACCTGCGGCTTAAATATGGGCAAGGGCTGAGAGGCCCGACAGGGGCAAAAGGCCTAGTGGCCCACCGCGGAGCGGACAATTGCCTGGGCGTTGTCGAGATCACCCGACTGCACGAGCGCGGGGAGCGGCCCGTCGAGCAGTCCCGCCCAATCCACCGAGTCGCTGCGCCCACCCGCCTCGAGGAGTCGCAGGCGCGCGTCCGCCAGTACCTGGGCCAGGGTTCCCAAGTTCTCGCCACACCGCGCGGCCAGTCGGGTCCGAAGCCACGAGGCCAGCGCCGGGCTCAGCCCTCCAGTCGACACCGCAACGGTCACCGCACCGTCGCGGTGCACCGCGGGGAGGATGAAGGACGAGTGGGCGCGGTCATCGGCGCTATTCACCCACACGCCGGCGCCCTCGGCATCGGCGTAGACGGCCCCGTCGACGTCGGGACGACCGGTGGCGGTGACCACGAGCCGGAACGTGGCCGCGTCGCCGCGCCGGTAGCGTCGCCGCTCCACGGCGTGCAACGACGGCACGAGTGCCTCGATGTCATCGCTCAACGTTGGCGCGATCAGAGTGACCACGGCGCCGCATTCCAGGAGGGTGCGCGCCTTGCGGGCGGCAACGCGACCTCCGCCGACGAGGAGGCAGGGGCGACCCGATAGGTCGAGGGAGACGGGGTAGAGCGTCAACGACGTCGATGAGTCAGTCATGGAGCCGGGGAGGCCCGACCATGCCCGCGGCAATCGTCGCGAAGGTCAGCTCGTCGATCAGGACGAAGCTCCCGGTGATGCGGTCGGCCTCGTACGGGTCGAGGACCAACGGTGTGGCAGTCCGCAGCTTCACGACCCCGATGTCGTTCTCGCGCAGCTCATTCGCCTCGACCATCCGGAGGTCGTTGACGTCGAAGGTGCCGGTGACGCCCTCGACGACGACTGGCGTGACCCGCGTCGTGTGCTTGATCTTGAGGCGGTCGCCGGCCGTCAGCGGGCGGTCCCGGAACCAGCACACGGTTGCTTCGAACGTGTCGGTCACCTCGGGCGCATCCTCCGCGGCGGCGATAAGGTCGCCGCGGGACACGTCGCGGTGGTCGGCCAGGCGGACCGACACGGACAGTCCGACCTCGGCGCGCTGGAGTGGCCCGTCCGCGGTTTCGATGGCGCGCAGGGTTGTGTGCGCACCCTGCGGGAGCACCACGACGCGGTCACCGACGCGGAACGGCCCACCGTTCACCATGCCGGCGTAGTTGCGTCCCCCGCCTGGTTGGCGGAGCACCCATTGCACGGGGAGTCGGGCCCCGCTGCCCTTCTTGACACCATGTTGGGCGGCCCACCCGCCCGCCTGGGCCGACTCCAACGCGTCGAGCACCGTCGGGCCGTCGTACCACGGGGCGGCATCCGAGCGCGCCACGACGTTGTCACCGTGGAGCGCTGAAATCGGGATCACCGTGCAGGACGCGATTCCGAGCCGGCGTGCCAGCGCTTCCATGTCGTCGACGATGCTCTGGTAGGCGGAGCGGTCCCATCCGACGAGGTCCATCTTGTTGGCACAGGCCACGAGTTGATCGACGCCCAGCAGCGCGGCGATGCAGACGTGGCGGCGCGACTGTTCGCGCAGGCCGGAGGTCGCGTCGACGAGGACGAGCGCGAGATCGGCCGTCGAGGCACCGGTCGCCATGTTGCGCGTGTACTGGACATGGCCGGGACAGTCGGCGATCACAAACTTACGATGCGGCGTCGCGGCGTATCGATAGGCCACGTCGATGGTGATGCCCTGCTCCCGCTCGGCGCGGAGGCCGTCGGTCACGAAAGAGAGGTCGACCTCGCCCAGCCCGCGTCGTTCTGATGCCGTCTCAATGGCCGTGAGCTGATCGTCGAACAGCTGCCGGGTGTCGAAGAGCAGCCGGCCGATCAGGGTGCTCTTGCCGTCGTCGACGGATCCTATGGTCGCGAACCGCAGGAGATCCATTGTGTCTGCGCCGAGCTCCGGGCCGCCGGCCGGCGGCGAGCCGGGCAACGTGGTCATGGGCCTAGAAGTACCCCTCACGCTTGCGGTCCTCCATGGCGGTCTCCGAAAAGCGGTCGTCGGCCCGGGTCGCTCCTCGTTCCGATATTCGTGACGCCGAGATCTCGCGGATGATCTCCTCCACCGTGTCGGCGTCGGAGCGCACGGCACCGGTGCAGGTGGCATCGCCCACGGTACGGAACCGCACCTTCTCCTTGCGGACATCCTCGCCGTTCTCGGCGCTGACCCATTCGCTGAGCGCCAGCAGCATGCCGTCACGCTCAATGACTTCACGCTCGTGGGCGTAGTAGATCGGAGGGAGTTCAATGCGTTCGCGGCGGATGTACTGCCAGATGTCCAGCTCCGTCCAGTCCGAGAGGGGGAAGGCGCGGAGATGTTCGCCCGGGCGCACGCTGCCCTGATAGAGCTGCCACAGCTCGGGACGCTGTGCCTTGGGATCCCACCGGCCGAAGGAATCGCGAAACGAAAGCACGCGTTCCTTCGCTCTGGCCTTGTCCTCGTCCCTCCGAGCGCCTCCGAAGGCGGCATCGAATCCATTGGTGTTGATGGCGTCGAGCAGTGTCGTGGTCTGGAGACGGTTGCGCGACGCCGTCGGCCCGGGGTCGGCGACCCGGCCCTGGTCGATGGAGTCCTGCACCCGTGCAACCAGCAGCCGTGCACCCTCGGCCTCGACCTGCGCGTCCCGGTAGGCCAGGACTTCGGGGAAGTTGTGCCCCGTGTCGACGTGCAGGACGGGAAAAGGGATGCGCCCCGGCTTGAAGGCCTTCGAGGCAAGGTGCAGCAGGACGGCGGAATCCTTGCCACCACTGAAGAGGAGGACCGGGCGCTCCGACTCGGCCGCGACCTCGCGGATGATGAAGATGGCCAGGGATTCCAGGAGGTCGAGGTGGCCCAAGGGGTGCTCGACGGGCCTGACCAGGGCGGTCACCGAACCCCGGGGTCGGCCCGCGTCGGAGCCCACTGCGGGGCGGTCCTGTAGGGAGTGCAAGGCGGCGGCGGTGTCCATGGGGCCTCTTCGAATCTTGACCATTTTGGTCATGTATACTAAAGCCTGCATTCGGACGGGCGTCAAGCGCCGGCGGCGGGCCCCCGAAAGGCCTGATCGCCTCGGAAAGAAGTGAGGATCGGTGGCCGAGACCTACGTGAAGGAGCAGCCATTGAGCTTGGACGAGCTCTCCGTGATCAGCAACGGGTTCGAGTCCGCACCGGCCAGCGCCGTCATCCGCTGGGCCGTCGAGACGTTCGACGACTCCATGGTCGTCGCCGCCTCCTTCGAGGACATCGTCCTCATCGACCTGGTCACCAAGGTCCGGCCCGGAATCGAGGTCGTCTTCTTGGACACCGAGGCACATTTCCCCGAGACGCTGTCCTTCGTCGAGGACGTACGGGCACGCTACGGGCTGAACCTCACGGTGTCCAAGCCGGGCCCCGATGCGGCGGCCCACCCGTGCGGCACGGAACAATGCTGCCAGTTCCGCAAGGTGGACCCGCTGCGGCGCGCGATCGCCGGCAAGCGGGCCTGGATGACGTCGCTCAAGCGCGCCGACGGCCCCACCCGGGCCGATGCACCCATCGTCAGCTGGGATGCCTCGTTCGGACTGGTGAAGATCAACCCGTTGGCCACCTGGACCGATGACGACATCACGTCGTACCTGGCCGACCACGCACTGCCCGTGCACCCGCTCGTCTCCCGGGGTTACCGGTCCATCGGTTGTGCGCCGACCACGCGCCCGGTGGCCGAAGGGGAGGATCCACGCTCGGGGCGCTGGTCTGGCCTCGACAAGTCCGAGTGCGGCCTGCACGCCTAGTGCCGCGTGACCTCGACAATCCCTATGGGATGGAGTTCCGCGGTCGCCGTGACCGCGGGCTCAAGTTCATCCGGCCGTACCGGGACATCGGCGAGCTCAACTCCGTAGAGCAGCTGAAGCTCGCCCGGCATCCGTTCGAGGTGGCACAGGCGGTCATCGACACGTACTCCAAACAGGGAGCCGATTCCATCGCCAAGGTCCCGGGCGAAGCGGAACGCCTCAAGTGGGTGGGTATGTACCCGCAGCGCCAGGGTGGCGATGCCTTCATGATGCGGATCAAGGTGCCGGGCGGGATGATGACCGCGGCCCAGGTGCGCGAGATCGGTGTGGCGGCCGATGCCTTTGCCGAGGGTCCCGACGACAGTCCAGTTTTTGGCAATCGCTACGCTGACCTCACCACCCGGCAGGACATTCAGTTGCACTGGATCCGTATCGCAGACGTGCCGCGCATCTGGCAGCGCTTCTGGGATGTCGGGTTGACCACGGTTCAGGCGTGCGGCGACTCGGCGCGCAACGTCTGCTCGTGCCCGGTGTCGGGCATCGACACGGACGAGGTGCTCGAAGCGCTGCCGGTGGCGCAGGCCATCTCGGCGTTCTTCACGGGTAACCGCGAGTACGCCAACCTGCCGCGCAAGTTCAAGATCGCCGTCACCGGTTGCACGGAGGACTGCGCCCGGGTCGAGATCAACGACATCGGCCTGTGGCCGGCCGAGCAAACGGACGGCACGGTCGGCTTCAACGTGCTGATCGGCGGAGGACTCTCCGACGGGGAGCGGATGGCCTCCGACGTCGACGTCTTCATCCGCCCCGATCAGGCCGTCGAACTCTGCCGGGGAGTGGCCCAGGTCTTTGGTGAGCTGGGCAACCGGGAGAACCGCGGGCTGGCGCGGATGCGCTACCTCGCGCAGGAACTCGGCCCCGAGGGGTTCCGGTCGGCCCTTGACGAGCGCACGAACTTCCCGTTGCCCCCCGCCGCCCGGGAGCTCACCACCGCGTTCCGCGGCGACCACGTCGGTGTCCACCCCCAGAAGCAGCCGGGCCTGCTCTACGTCGGCTGCTCGGTCCCCGTAGGCAGGATGCACGGCCTGGACCTCGTAGAGCTGGCACGCCTCGCTGAGACGTACGGCGACGGGGGCGTCCGCATCGGCACCGACCAGAACTTCGTCGTCTCCGGGGTGCCCGAGGCGAAGCTCGACGAGCTCCTGGCCGAGCCGCTGATGCAGACGTACTCCCCGTTCCCTGGGCCCTTCGAACGCGGCGTCGTCGCCTGCACGGGCTCGGAGTTCTGCCGCTTCGCCGTCGTGGAGACCAAGGAGCGCGCCGTGAAGTGGGCGCGGGCTCTCGATGCACAGCTGTCGTCTGCTGGCGATGGCCAGGCTCGACCCGAGGACGCCGGAGTCATCCGGATGCACTTCTCCGGGTGTTCCGCGTCGTGCGCGCAGCCCCAGATCGCGGACATCGGCTTCCGGGGCGACATTGCCCACGTCGACGAACACATCGAAGAGGCCGTGGATATCGGGTTGGGTGGATCGCTCGGCCCGGACGCCGCGTTCATCGACTGGATCGTTGGCGCACTCCCCGTTGACCGAGTGCCCGACGCCCTCGTCCGGGTCGTCTCCCGTTACCGCGAGGAGCACCGGCCGGGTGAGCCGTTCTATTTGTGGGCACGACGCACCGCCCCCGATGACCTGCGCTCGACATTGAGCGTCACGGCAGAGGCGGTGACCCCGTGAAGCGCTACCGCCTCAGGGAGCAGATGAACGGGATCACCGAGCCCCCCGGCAAGGTGTGGTTCTGGGAGCTGGAGGCCGGCGTGATCCACGCCGACCGCTGCATCCAGTGCGGCACGTGCGTCGCTGTCTGTCCCTCGAACTCGATCGGCATCGATGAGGACACCAACCTGCCGGAGCTGGTCAAGATGTGCACGGGTTGCTCGCTGTGCTGGGACTTCTGCCCGCGTGGCGGCCTTCGGTACGAGGCATTGTGGCCACCGTCGACCGTCGCGGCCGACGGGGACGCCGAGGTCCAGCCGGCCCAGGTCCGCTCGGACTCGTCGGACACGTACTGGAAGATCAGTGGCGGCCCGCCGGCCGACGGGCTCGGCGCGGTCGTGGACTCCTACGCCGTGCGGGCAAGTGCGCAGTTGGACGACGTGCAAGACGGCGGGGCGGTCAGCGCTCTCCTCATGGGGCTCCTGGCCGCCGGCGAGATCGATGGCGCCCTCGTGTCCAAGCCGAGCCCCGATCCCGACGAGCAGTGGAAGGGGATCGCCACCATCGCGACAACGGCCGACGAGGTCAGGGCCGCCTCGGGCAGCTTCTACAACCAGACAATGGCGTTGGCCGAGTTGGATCTGTCGGGGTACAGCCTGCCACCCAAGCCGCGTATTGCGGTCGTTGGCACTCCATGTGAAGTGCAAGGTCTGCGGGCGATGCAAGCGCGCCGCTGGCCCACGGGGGCGCACCGGGTCGATGCGGTCGTGTTGACCATCGCGCTCATGTGCACGAAGAACTTCGACTACGAGGCGCTGACGCTGCGGGAGCTGCGCGACAAGCGCGGCGTCGATCTGGACCGGGTCTCGAAGATGGACGTTATCCGCGGCCGGATGATCGTCGAGTACCGCGATGGCGAGCTGGCTGTCGACGAGCCCGTCAAGGACTTCCACGGTGCGGCGCTCAAGGGCTGTGACGAGTGCGCCGACTTCCTCGGCCGCTCGGCCGACATATCGGTCGGCAGCGTCGGCTCCATGAACGGCTGGACGAGTGTGCTCATCCGGACCGAGCGGGGTCGTCTCGCCTTCCAGGCCGCCCGCTCGAAGCTCGACGTGCGCGGCCTCGACGATCCGGCCGCGCTCTTGCGCCTGGACGCTTTGGACAAGAAGATCGCGAATCGCACCCTCCAACGGAAGCTCGATCCCGACGCCCCGCTGTTCATCGAATTCGAGGAGCACGTGCGCGCCTACGACGGCACCGATCGCCAGCCGGTCTACATCCGTCATTGACCGTGACCACGGTTCCAGTCCTGCACGTGCCCGACGAGCCCGTGGCACGGGCCGAGCGCTGGCTTGCCGCCGTCCTCGACGGGCGCGAGCTCGACGACGTGCTGACGGACGACGACGGCGTCGTGGCCTGGCTCTGGGCCCGCTGGCGCTTTCTGGCCTCGGCCGGCCTCGGAGAGGAAGCATTCCGGCTGGTCGTGCTCGGTTACCGGCGCGAGCTCTGGCTCTGGTTGGCCGGCGAGCGGACTTGGGCACAGTGCTGTTCCGGTCTCATCGGCCGTATCTCCCGGCGCATCGCGGACGTCCAACGAACCGGGACGTGAGCGCGCCGGGACGGCCGGCGCCCGCCGTGGTGCTCGACGGCGTCACGGTCTGCCGCGACGGTGTGCCGGTGCTGGCCGGCGTGGACTGGCGGGTCGACGTCGGCGACCGCTGGGTGGTCCTCGGGCCGAACGGGTCGGGCAAGACGACGCTGCTCCAGGTGGCAGCAGCTCGGCTGTGGCCGACGGCCGGATCGGTGGAGGTCCTGGGAGGCCGCCTGGGCCGGGTCGACGTCCGGACGCTTCGCCCCCGCGTGGCCCTGGTCAGCGGTGCGGTCACGCGGCAGCTGCGGGCGGACATGGCCGCGCTCGACGTGGTGGCGAGCGGCCGTCACGGCGCGCTCGAAACCTGGTGGAACGAGTACCGGCCGGCGGAATGGGAGAAGGCTGAAAGGCTGCTGGTCCGGGGCGGCGTCGGAAGCATCGGGGATCGCCCGTTCGGGGTGATCTCCGAGGGAGAGCGCCAACAGGTCCTGCTCGCCCGTGCGCTGATGAGCGACCCTGAGCTGCTCCTGCTGGACGAGCCGTTCGCGGGCATCGACCTGGGCGCCCGGGAGCGGTTGCTGGCCCAACTGGCCGCGCTGGCCCGTGACCCTGAGAGCCCTCCGATCGTCCTGGTGACGCACCACTGCGAGGAGATACCGCCGGGCTTCACCCATGGTGGGCTCGTCCGTGAGGGCGCGTTGATGGCGGCCGGCTCCCTCCGCGACGTCGTCACCTCCGAACGCGTCTCGGCCTGCTTCGGAATGCCGGTCACGGTGGGGTGCACCGCCGGGCGGTGGTGGAGTCGCGCCACCTGACCCGCGTCCGCGAGTGCATGAACAGGGACGTTCACGTGCGCTTGCTTCGACGCGGTGAGAGGGGTACAAACGGAGTGAAGCGGAGAAGTGCCGACGAGGTCGGCGCTGTGGCATTTCCCCACCATCCACCATTGGTTGCAGGCCCTTCAATAGGCTTGGCACCGGAGAGCGAAGGTAGGTCGTCGGGGAGTGACCATTGTGATTCTGCTGGTCCTCGTAGTTCTGCTCTGGGTGGGAGTGTTGGCGCCGAGCGTGTGGCGGCGATTCAGTGAGCGTTCAGGTGTTGGTTCCATCGACCACTTCCATCATCAGCTGCAGCTCCTCGAACACGCAGGTCCGAAGACGGTGGCGCCGGCATACCGACTGCACACAGCCTTTCCTGGAGCCGCGCCCGCGGAAGTCGCTGCACCAACCGTCGACTCGTCCCGGCCGAAATTGGTGTTGCTCCGGCCGACCGACAACGCCGCGGCGGCCGACGTCGATGACGGGGAGGGCGGCCACTACGAGCGGATCGGAGTACTGGACCGGCCCGAACCTGCCTGTTTGCCCGAGGTGGGCGCTGACCTGTCGGCCTTCCGCCGCGAGGAGGCCCGCCGCCGCTGCACCACGCTGCTGCGCGCCTTGTGCGGGGTGGCACTCTCGACGGCGCTGATCGGGATATGGCCGGGGATGCACCTGGCCTGGGTGTTCACCGGGTTGGCCGGGGTGGCCGCCCTCGGCCTCGTCGCCTTGATGGCCTATGCGAAGGAGCTCGAGGCCGAGCAGGCCCGGCGCCGGGCCCACCGGGAAGACGGTCCCGGTCCGCAAGGGGCGGGCGGGCGGTTCGACGCGGCGGCGGCCGGCTTCCCGGGAGCCTGGGACGACGACGACTTCGAGATGCCCCGGGCAGCTGCCGCGCGCTGAGCGAGGCTGCATCGTCCCTCGTGCGCCCGCGGCAGCCGCTCGGGACGGTTTCGTGCGCCCGACTAATCTGGTCGGTGCCGGGGGTGTAGCTCAGCCGGAAGAGCGCTACGTTCGCAATGTAGAGGCCGAGGGTTCGAGTCCCTTCACCTCCACCAAAAGCCCAGATCACAGGGCCGAAGTGGGATCCCCCAGAAGATCAGACTCTCCGACGTGTCTTTACGTGTCTTTACGTGTCTTTACGTGTCTTTACCGGTCACAAGTCGAGGCCTGAAAGAAGGCGCGAAGAGCATCGAGGTCGACGAGCTGGCTGTGGCACGCCAGACCATTGAGGAGCTCGAGGTCGAACTCGCGGCCGTCAAGGCAGCCAGTGCCCCTGCGGCCTTGCTTTTCAGACGAGGTCGAGCGATCCCAGATCCCGCACAGCCGCGCACGAACGGCGAACCATCGCGATGAACATCGCGTCTGATTTCTTGGTGCGCCTGGTGCCGGCGTAGATGCATCCGATGACGGCGATCATCGGCCCCTGGAGCTGCCCGATGCGTTAGTCGTTCCAACAATGATCGAAGCTGTACATGCTGAGGCCACTCTGAAGGAGAGCAGCGTGGTAGGTACGGACCAACGACTCTTCGTGGGCTGCCCTGTCTTCACTTCGCATACTCGTGCCGAGGAAGTAGGCCACATCGCGCAGCGGTGGGCCAATCGCAGCAGTCTGCCAGTCGACTGCCGTGGCCTCGCCCGTCGCCGGATCGAACAGCGGATTGTCGAGGCGATAGTCCCCGTGTATGACCGAGAACGGCGAGGCCTCGGCGAGTTGCCACCGCTCGATCACCGTGCAGGCGCGACGCAGGGTCTCGCCATCTTCGGGCGCCACATCGTCGGCATGCCGCTCCATGTATGCCTCGCAGGCCTGCGACATGACTTGCGCCATCATCGCAGCGGTGTCCTTGTCTGCGCATGAGAAATTCCATGTGGCGCAGCTTCGGATCGTCCAACCACGGAATGTGCAATCCGACCAGAGTTCGTAGCGATGCTGCGGCTTGATCGACGGTGCACCCCTCGGTTTGGATTCCTGGCGTGGCCGGGAACATGTCGTCGAGCAGCAAGGTGAAGCGTGTGTGGTCGTTGGTGATAGCGCCATACCAGCACCGAGGAGTGCGGATATTGAGGCCTGGGACCAACCTCGAGTAGAAACCCACCTCGGCGGCGTATCCTGGGGCAACCATTGACCGCATCCCCTCATCCTCGCCGGCCAGCTTGGCAGTCAGGGTCGGGGGCCCCTCCACGCCTTCATAGGACAAGTCCAACCGGTAGGTGGGTGCCCATCTGGCCGGTTCCAACACGTTCGAATCGAACGTCGGACACGGTAAAGGGATGGCCCGCCGCATGGAGTGCTTCGGAGATCCATTGCGCCGAGAGGCCCTGGGGATGGTCGACAACTGATTGCATCAGTTCCCGACCTCGTCGCTCGCACCGTTTTGTTTGGAGAGCTCACCGGATGCCCGGTAGGCCGCGACAACCGGCGCTAGTTCCTCGGGCGACGCTCCGTGCATGATGACGCCGTCGCAGCCGAGATCGAATTGATTGCGGATGGCGGTCACGCACTGCTCCGGGCTGCCCGTGGCGGAGGCGGCGAACCAGTCATTGGGGATCAGCGTGGCCACGTGCTCGAGTTGTTCGGTCGTGCCGACCACGTCGAGGCCGCGGCTGCTCTGCACGACCGGGTCAGTCAGGAACCGGGTGAGCACATCCAGATCCCAACCGTTGGTCCGAACAAAGAGCTGGGGGTGGGTGGCAAGGCGTCCCACCGTTTTCATGAGCCGGCGGTGTTTGGGGATGTGGTCGCCGATGGTGGCAAAACAGGGTTGCTCGGCGGATTATCCTCAACGACGGCGCTGCCGTTGGCGCTCAGCTTGAGGATCGTCGGACAAATTCTGCTGCCGCACCCAAAGATTCACCCTACGGGATTGCCGACTGGCGTGTTGGTCGGGGCGCCCTGGGTGCGCGACGCGGAACGGAACAGCTGGTTATCTTGAAGCAATTGAAATTGGCACGTATGGACTGAAGTAGTGGACCGTGATGGCGCGTTGGAGCTGCTCGACCCGTGTCTCTCCCGATGCGTCTTCCGTCCCGAAAAAAGGACGAGCTCACGCTGCTCGCCCCTCGCCCTTCCGAAGACCAACGCCGTGTAGTCGAGTTGGCCGTGGAATATTGCCCCACCCATGCTTTACGAATTGAGGAGGACTAAACGACATGCCCGCGTTCCCACGAGCTGAATTGGAAGAAATGGTTGAACGTTGGCTGCAGGCCAACCGGGACGGTGAGGCGAACCGGGACTGGCGCCATATGGCCGACATGTTCACGGAGGATGCCACGTATGGCTGGAACGTCGGTGCGAACGACGAGTTCATGGCCGTCGGTCGAGAAGAGCTCCGTGAGCTGGCCTTCGGGCTCGAGATGAGCGGGTTGGAAGGGTGGACCTACCCCTATCAAAAGGTGTTGATTGACGACCAACAGGGAGAGGTCTTGGGGTTGTGGAAGCAGATTGCCGATTCCACCCGGGCCGACGGATCGCACTACGAGATCGCCGGCCTCGGCGGGAGCTGGTTTCGCTATGCCGGACACTTTCAGTGGAGCTGGCAGCGGGACTTCTTCGACGTGGGGAACGCCGGCGCCACCTTCATGGAGATGATCAAAGACGGGACGCTCCTGCCCGGCATGCAGCAACGCATGGAGCGAGCCATGTCGGGCGAGCGGCTTCCGGGCCACTACCCATTGGGGAAAGCGCCCGTCGGCTTGTGGCAAGTGCCCGATTCCGCGTAGCGAGACGCGTGGGTGCATCAGGACCGAAATGGAATCACCGGGCCGACGGCAACCACCAAACGCCGGAGCGTCTGCATAGGAGCTCAGCATCGATTCCGCCGATGGTCCCATAGGTCTCAGCACCGTGCATTAGGTCCAATTCGGCAAAAAGCCCCGCCCTAACCATGACGGGAGCTCTGGTCAACCGGCCTCGGACCTCACGTATCCGCGCCGGCCTCATTGTCACAAATCCAAATTCAATCAGAAGCCGCCGAATAGAGATTCGAGCGGTGAGTGGGGGTGGATAGTGGCTACAAGTCCGCCTGCTAGGTGGACAACGATGTCGTGAGGTCGAACGATGGTGATCAAGACAATGTGGCTGAGCAACGGCATCTGGGTCGAAAGTACAGGTGGCTCGTTGGCCGAAAATCGGGCCTACCGCTAATGGCCGAGGCTGACAGCCCTGGATCGCGTCCGATACTGACGGGGCTTGACCAGCCGTCGAACCTGGCTCGACACGAAGCCCTCGTGACTACGAGGCGCCCTCGACGTCTATTGCCGATCGACGCCGCTGCGGACTATCTGAGTGTGTCGCGGGCGACGATTGAGCGTCTTGCCTCCCGTGGTGAGCTGCCGATAGTCAAGGTCGCTGGGTCCACCCGATACGACGTTGATGATCTCGACCGCTTCATCGCCATCAACCGGTGTCGGAATCGCACGGAGACGGCCTGAAATCGTGTCTTTACGTGTCTTTATCGAGAGGGAAGGGGAGGGATCGTGAGGGAGCCTGAGGGGATCTAAACGTCGCCACCAGGAAGGTCCTCAGAAAGGGCCTGGTCAAAAGGCTGAGAACCACACTTTCGCATCTTAGAAGTCGGCGGTTCGCGCCCGCTCACCTTCACCAACCACGCCGATGACGTGGACTTTCCCGGGTTCGATGGTGCCAGGGCGCGAACACCCTCGCGGCGGCTAGCCGTCGCCGCGACCCGATCTGGCGTCGTCGGGCGGGGCTTACGAGTCGGCCTGTGCTGGAGGCCCAGCTGCTCAGCGGCGATACTGAATCCCTCTCTTGGGAAAGGCTCCCGATGATCGTTGCCATCGCCGGGGCCTCTGGCTTCGTCGGACGTGCCCTCACGGCGCACCTGCTCGACAGTGGGCACGACGTGGTCGCCCTCGGACGTTCCGTGAGCTCCGTTTCGACGGACGCGAGGGCCATCGCTGTTGACGTGGGCGACGAGGAGGCTACGGCTATCGCCCTGGTAGGTGTCGAGGTGGCGTATTACCTCGTCCATTCGATGGCCGCCGGCGGTGGGTTCCGTGAGGTCGACCTCCGTCTGGCCACCGCCTTCGGCCAGGCGGCGGCGCAGGCCGGCGTCGGCCGGATCATCTACGTCGGAGCGCTCGGGGACGCCCCGGGCTCCGCACACCTGGCAAGCAGGCACGAGGTGGGTTCGGCCCTCGCCGCTGCCGGTGTGGCCGTGATCGAGCTCCGGGCCGCGGTGGTGTTCGGTTCGGGCAGCATCTCCTTCGAAATGCTGCGTTACCTGACCGAGCGACTGCCGGCCATGGTCTGTCCCCGTTGGGTACGCACTCGGATCCAGCCCGTCGCGCTCGTCGACCTGCTTGGCTATCTGGAGCAGTCGCTCCACGTCGCCCCCGGCATCTACGAGATCGGCGGCGCTGACGTCACGACGTACCGCGAGATGATCACCGCGTACGCCCGCGTCCGGGGTCTACGTCCCCGTCGCATCATCGACATCCCGTGGCTCACGCCGCACCTCTCGTCGTATTGGGTCGACCTCGTGACGCCGGTCGATCGCTCGGTGAGCCATGCGTTGATCGAGAGTCTCGTCACCGAGGTGGTGGTGGTTGACCCCGAGCTGGCGAGACGGGCGTTCTCGGTCAGGCCGATGGGGGTCGAGCGCGCGCCTTGCTGCCGCGCTCGACAACCAGGACGAGGAAGTGACTCGCTCGGTGCTCGCGCGCCAGAACGGCCTGGTCGACGGCGTCTACTCCGTCGTAGTTGATGTAGCAATCCCACCAGGTCTCGAGGACGTGGTCGTTCGCGATCTGGGGACGATCGGTGGGCGGCTCAGCTGGTACGGCGCTGCGCCCGGGTGGATGGCCCGCCTTGTCCTCGGGCGCCTCGTAGGCGAACGCCTTCGACGACGCCGGCCCGCGGCCGTGGTGCCGGGAGCGCTTGTCGACTGGTGGCGCATCGCCCGCGTCGAGGCGGGCGAGCTGGTGCTGCGGAGCGTCGGATGGTTCCCCGGTGACGCCTGGCTCGGGTACCGCGCCGGTCAAGGTGTCCTTCACCAGGTAGCCGCGTTCCGTCCCCGTGGCGTACCGGGCTTTCTTTACTGGAAGCTGCTCGCGCCGGTACACCGTGTGGCGTTCGACCGAATGGCCCGCCACCGTGTTCCCCGGGTGTCAGGGCAGATCTGATGGCAGCGGTGAAAAGGGTGCTCAACAAGACGACGGTGGGCGTGGCTGCTCCGAGCCCTTGCACCAGCGAACGGCGCCCGAGCCGCAGCGGTCCTCCCATGTCGACATTGTGGATCAGCCCGGTCGAGGTCGTAAGCCCCGTTTAGACAGTCCAGAAGCGTCCACGTTCGCTGCCGGGACGGTGGGCGGCTCGGGCACACCGATAGCCCTGGACGACTGGATTTGACAACTTAAACTTCTACTGTAAACTTACATCACAAGCTAATAATGAAAGCGTAGATATGGCTGCTGAAGTTAAAGGTTCTGTTCGCGGGATTCGTCGCCGCAACCCACGTGGCCAAGGTGATCGACTGCGAGAAGAGATCGTCGCCGTGGCAAGCGAGTTGATCGCAGAGTCCGGCGATGCAGATCAGCTCTCGCTTCGGGCAGTTGCCAACAGGATTGGCATCGCTGCGCCATCGATCTATCGCCACTTCGCTGATGTTGAGCACCTGAAGATGGCTGTGGTCGAGCGAAGCTTCGCTACCTTCAGCGAGGCGCGAGATATTGCCAGCGCGTCAATCACCGACCCGGTCGAGGCGCTACAAGCGCGCTGCCGAACGTACTGCAGGTTCGCGCTTGAGTACCGGGGACCCTACAGGTTCATGTTCAGCCATCAAGCTCCTCCGGCGAACCCGCCCGAACCCAATACTGCATTCGAGGCGCTCGCCCATTCTATAGAACGATGCCAAGAAGCCGGTAGAGCACGTGCAACCGACGACCCGTTCTACCTTGCTGCTCAGGTATGGGCGCACCTGCACGGATTGGTGCTACTCCGCATGAATCAGCCCGACTTTCCGTGGCCTGCCTCGGCTGAGGAAATGGCGGAACAATCCGTCGCCCGACTGCTCATCCTCGATTGAACCCCGCGCCGCGTAGCACGCCGCGAATGGTCGCCTCGCAGTCCGTATGAAACGCAGTCTTACCTCGTCAACAACCCAAATGGAGACATACGTGACAACGACTTCAACTTTGCACCCCGAACCGAACCCTGCTTCCATCGGCGTTGATGTACTACATGATCCGCCACGAACAAGCGTGGGAAGCGATCGCCTACGATTGCTCACCCCGGGATCGTGGGCTCACCGAGCTCTGTTGACCGCCGCTCTTGTCGGCGGTCTTGTCTTCAACCTGACGGTCTGGGTCGACGGCTTCTTTCGCCCTGGGTACAACGCCTTTCGCCAACCCGAGAGTGCGCTGAGCCTCGGACCGGGAGGCTGGGTCCAAATCACGAACTTCATTGTTTTCGGAATCCTCAACCTCTGCTTCGCACTGGCATTGCGAAAGACACTCGCCCCTGGCCGAGGATCAACCTGGGGCCCCGTCCTGCAGGGTATCGCCGGTCTCAGCATGATCATCGTCGGCATCTTCATCGAGGATCCCTCCAAGGGATACCCAATCGGGGTGGTGCGCCCGATTTCAGCGACGCTCCATGGTTCGATCCATACATCGGCGACCTTCGTCGCCCTGATCGCGACCGTTGCGTTCCTGTTCGTCCTCGCCAGTCGACTCTCCGTCGAGCGGGGCTGGCGAGGGTGGCCGACCTGGCTGCGTACTGCGGCCGTGCTCATGATGGCACTCCTTGCCGCATTCGGAGTCGCCATGGCTGGCCATGGACCGGCCGGTCTCTTCGAAAAGGCGGCAAGCATTGCGGTCACGGTGCCTGGGACGGTCTTCTTAATCCGCGTCCTGCGGCGCGGTGGGAGATTGCAGTATGCGGTAAGCCGTGACGTCGAGCAGAAGAAGGGCCGCTTTTAGAGATCGGTCCTTCTGCACGCCATTAGTGGCGGGGCAAACCGGTGAATGGTCGGACGGTGAGTTACGAGCGAAACGACCCACAATTCGGCTTGGTCATGGCGGGCGGACGAGCAGACGGTAGGGACGGAGCCACATGAATCTGCCCGACTCTCCGTCGCCTGCCTTGGTAGAGGAAATGGCGGAACAATCCGTCGCCCGACTGCTCATCCTCGGTTGAACCCCGCGCCGGCAGCACGCGGCGAATGGTCACCTCGCAGTCCATACGAAACGCAGTCTTACCTAGGCAACAACGACGCAAATGGAGATATACGTGACAACGACTTCGACCTTGCACCGCGAACCGAATCCTGCCCCCGTCCGAGAACGCCGATTCCCGACGCTGGACCGATGAGGACTGCAACCGCGGACTGGACGGACCGATCGACCGTGGAGGGAGACCCGCATGACGCCTTGCCGCGTGCGGCGGTCAAGCTCGATGCCGTCACGAAGCGCTATGGCCGTCGCCGAAGTGGCACTGGGGCGTTGCTAGGAGTCACCGCCGCGTTCCCCCATGCGTCGTTCAGCGCGGTCATGGGCCTCTCGGGCTCGGGAAAGTCAACCCTCCTCCAGGTTGCCGCCGGCCTTGACCGTCCGACGTCGGGCGCCGTGCGCCTCGGCAGTACCGACCTCAACGGCTTGAGCCGGCGCAAGCTGTCGATACTGCGTCGCGAGCGAGTCGGTTTCGTGTTCCAGGCGTTCAACCTCGTCCCGAGCCTCTCGGTGGCGGAGAACATCGCTTTGCCGCTCCGCCTCGACCATCGTCACGTCGACCGGCGCCACGTCGAGCAGCTCGCCGAGCGCGTCGGCATCGCTGGCCAGCTGCGGCGCCTTCCTGGAACGCTGTCGGGGGGCCAACAACAGCGCGTAGCGATCGCCCGGGCGCTGGTCGCACGACCAGAGGTGATCTTCGCCGACGAGCCCACCGCAGCGCTCGACCCGTACACCTCGGAGGCGATCGTCAACCTGCTCCGCCAGGCCGTGGATGAGCTTCGTCAGACCGTCGTGGTGGTGACCCACGAGCCCACTGTTGCCGCCCAAGCGGACCGGGTCTTGCTCCTCGACCGCGGAAAGCTCGTCGTCCAAATCGAGGCGCCGGACGCGGGCGAGCTCGCCGCGATCCTGCGGCGCCTCGGGGAAGCGGCGCATTCGGGAGAGGATCTCCGATGAGGCAACTCCTTGCCACCCTCAGGCACCGACCGGCGCCGATCGTCGGTATCCTTGTCGCGTTGACGATTGCCGCCTCGGTCGTCATCTGGGCGTTCTCGGTCGGAGAAGCAAGGAAAAACTCGTCGGTCCCATCCGAGCGCCTCGCAGCAACGACCATCGTCGTCACGGGCAAGCCGGACGTCGCTTTCACCTCCGGCAGCGGCCAAGACGCGACAACCGACATTCTCCCCCTCACGAGCTACCGACGTGTCCCCGCCACCGTGGCGACGGCACTCGGGAATGTCCCCGGCGTGCGCGATGCCGTCGCGGACCAGTCGGTGCCCATAGCGCTCTCGCTGCCCAACGGCCAGGTAGCCACCGGGACGAGCGCCGAGCCGCTCACCGGCTACGGCTGGCAGAGCGCGGTACTCACACCCTTCAAGCTTCTTTCGGGTCACGCGCCGAGCGCTTCGAACCAACTCGTGCTCGGTAGAGGTGTGGCCAGGTCCACCGGACTTGGCGTCGGCGACGAGGTTCGTCTCATCGGCCAGCCGCTCTTTTCCTTCACCATCGTGGGCATCGCCGCTGCGCCGGCCGGCGACCCGGCAGGAACCTGGACGGTGTTCTTCTCCGATCCTGAAGCCGCAGCCCTCTATGGCCATCCCGGCGAGGCGGACCTCATCGGCATCGTCGCCCGGCCCGGCGTCTCCTCTGCCCAGCTCACTCCCCGAGTGCGCGCGGTGCTCTCGGGACAACACCTCTCGGTGCTGAGTGGGAGATCCCGGGGGATAGCCGAGGACGTCGCCGCTACGAACGGCCTGTCGAACCTGTCGCTATTCGGTGGCGGTGCCGGCATGACCATCGTGCCCATCTCGCTCTTCGTCGTCGCGAGCACCGTCGCCTTCTCGGTCGCTGAGCGGGCGCGCACGACGGCCCTTTTGCGCGCGGTCGGTGCCACGCCGGGTCAGGTCCGGCGCATGATCATGGTTGAGCTCGCCGCGCTCGGCGTCCTTGCCGGATTTCTCGCCTACTTCCCTGGCACGTGGCTCGCATCGCTCTCGGTCCGTGGCCTGGTCGCCCACCAGTTCGCTCCACCCTCCGCCCGTGCTTGGACGAGCCCGGTGGAGCTCTTGCCCTCGATCGCTGCGGCAGTGGTCGTCGCCGAACTCGCCGGCCTCTTCGCAGCCCGGCGGGCGAGCCGGATCCGGCCAGCCGCCGCGCTCAAAGAAGCGAGCATCGAGCGGCGCTTCCCGCGTCCCTTGCGCCTCGTCCTTGGCGTCGGCGCGCTCGGTGGGGGGGCGGTGCTCAGCGCGGTTGCCCTACAGCAACCCGACGCTTCCCAGCAGCAGAACCAGGCGCTGCTCGTGCTCCTTGCCTTCATGGCCGGGATCGCCTTGCTCGCGCCCTACCTAATGGTGCTTGCCGAGCGGATCCTCCGCCTGCCGCTCGTCCTCATCGGCGGGACGTCGGGTCGCCTCGCCAGTGCCGATCTCCGAGCTCGTTCGCGTCGCATGGCGGCCGCCGCCGTTGCGATCGCCCTGCCCGTCTGCTTCGCCGGCGCCATCTCGATCATCGACGCCACCGCGATCCGCGCCGCTACCATGCAAGGCCGCCAACGTCTTGCGGCAAGCACTGTCGTCAGCGCGCCCGGTCCCGGGCTCAACCCATCGGTGCTTACAGCAATCGGCTCCGAGCCCGGCGTCACCGGCGCCATCGGTCTCGTACCGACGACGGTCTACGTTCCGTACCAGGGCGCCGAAAACGCTTCGGGCGAGGCCGTCACGCCCGGGCCCATCGGCTCCGTGTTGAACCTTGGGGTGACCGAGGGGAACCTGGCCCACTTCGGCGCGGGCGACGTCGCCGTGAGCACTCTGATCGCCGGGAGTGGCGCGATGGACGTCCACCTCGGACAGACCATCACCACCTACCTGGCAGACGGCACCGCGTATCGCGCAAAGATCACCGCCATCTTCTCCCGCTCCGCCGGCTTCGCGGACGTGCTCGTCCCGACCGGGGCTTCTGCGGGTGGCCATCTCGGTGCGAACAATCTCGCAGAAGTGCTCGTCGCCAGTACACCGCAGGCGAGCCCGATGGCCTTGCGCTCGGCGATCAGCTCTCTCAGGTCGCAGTATCAGGGCCTTCAGGTGAGCAGCCGGACCGTGGCGAACGTCGAGTACGAACTGCTCAATTCGCAAACCTCCTACGCGAACAACCTCCTGCTGGCGCTCGTTGGACTGCTCGCCGCTGTAGCGCTGGTCAACATCCTTGTCGTGGCCACCCTGCAGGGACGAGAAGAGCTCTTGCTTCTGCGCAGGGTCGGCGCAACCGCCCGACAGCTCCTCGCCATGACGGTCCTTCGGGCGGCCGGCATAACGCTCGTCGGTGTCGTGCTGGGTGCAGCTGCGCAGATCGCCGCAGTCGTCGCCGTGTCGAAGGCACTGGCGGGCTCCTCGATGCCCTACATACCCGTGGCATCTGTAGGTGTCATCCTCGGGCTCGTCGTTCTCCTCGTGGGAATGGCGACGCTTGGCCCGACGCTGAGGCTGCTCGCGCGAACCGAGATTGGATAACAGGACCATCGATCTCCAGCGGCGCGTCATCTTCCGCCAGCGCAATCACCTGGCTGCTGGCCGACGGAGCGTTGCCATTCCGTCGTCTGCCAGACATCAAGTGACACGGCGTATCAGGCGTCGGATGATGTCCTGGCGGTCACCGGAGAATGTGATCGTCGCCAACAGAGCAGCGGAGCGATTCGCTCAGCGTTGCGAGAGCATCCCGCTCGTACGTGAGTACCGATCGGCGAAAGAGACCCGAGAAGAGCCTCTCCGGCGTGACCTTACGTGACCTTATCGACAGGGAAGGAGAGGGATCGTGAGGGAGGCTGAGGGGATCGAAACGCCGCTACCTGGAAACTTCTCGGAAAGGGCCTGGTCAAAACGCTGAGAGCCACACTTTCGCAATGTAGAGGCCGAGGGTTCGAGTCCCTTCACCTCCACCAAA
>CAVSAT010000019.1:0-12829 GCA_963726005.1 uncultured Acidimicrobiaceae bacterium | reverse complement strand
CACCAAAGGTCCAGCTCAGAGGCCCGAGGTGGGATCCCCAAGAAGATCGCATTCCCCGACGTATCTTTACGTGTCTAGGCCCAATACCGTTTACTTAAGACTACACCGGTGTTATTCTGGTGCCGATGCCCCGGGCCGGGTGGGTCAAGCCAGAGACCGATCAGCGGTTGTCCGACCACATCTCGATCGGCGTGCTCACCCGAGTGTTCCCGCCCGACGTGGTCGACCGGGTGGTCAAAGAGTCCGGGCGCACCGAGCAGCGCCAGCGTCTGCTGCCGGCCCGTGTCGTCGTCTACTACGTGCTGGGTCTCTCCCTCTTCAGCCAGTGTGCCTACGAAGAGGTCATGCGCATGCTGGTCGAGGGCCTCTCGTGGGAAGAGGGCTGGGCCAACGCGTGGAACGTGCCCACCAAGGCGGCCCTCTTCAAGGCGCGAGCTCGCCTCGGCCCCGAACCCGTAGAGGCGCTCTATCGCGACTGTGCGGTGCCGCTGGCGACGAAACGGACCAAGGGTGCCTTCTACAAGCGCTGGCGGCTCATGAGCATCGACGGCACCTGTCTCGACGTGGCCGACACCGCGGCCAACGAGGCGGCCTACGGGCGGCCCGGGTCCACGCGCGAGAACAGTTCAGGTGCGTTCCCCCAGATCCGGGTGGTCGGACTGGCCGAATGCGGCACCCACGCCATCATCGACGCGGTCATCGGCAAGTACAACGACGGCGAGCAACGACTGGTACCCGCTCTGTTCGGCTCCTTGGTCCCATCCATGTTGGTGTTGGCCGACCGCGGGTTCTTCAGCTTCGATCTGTGGAAAAGAGCCCAAGAAACCGGAGCTGATCTGTTGTGGCGGACCAAGTCCAACCACGTCTTGGCCGTGCAGCGACGCCTCGGGGACGGCTCGTTCCTCTCTTCGATCTACCCGAGTCAAGCCGATCGCCGGCGTAACCGTGGTGCCGTGAGCGTGCGCGTCATCGAGTACCAGCTCGATCCGGCGCCGGCGCCCCAACGCGGGGAGGACACGACCTACCGGCTCCTCACCACGATCCTCGATCCCAAGAAGGCCCCAGCCAAAGATCTCGCCGCCCTCTACCCCGAGCGCTGGGAGTTCGAGACCGCGCTCGACGAGCTCAAGACCCACCAACGAAGCCCGCGCGTTGTGCTGCGCTCGAAGATGCCCGAAGGCGTCACCCAGGAGGCCTACGGATACCTCTGCGTGCACTACGCCATCCGCTGGCTCATGCATTCGGTCGCCGACCACGCACGTGCCGACCCCGACCGGCTGAGCTTCACGCGGGCCCTCCGGGTGGCGCGCCGAACCGCGGCGTCGCACCCGGGTTTTTCCCCCTGAGGTCCTTGACGACGCGCACCGTCAAGCCACCGGGGAACTCCTCTTCGAGCTCGTCGCCAAGCGACGCCTGCGCAACAACCCTCGGGCCGTCAAACGCAAGATGTCGAACTACGGAGTCAAGCGGCCCGAACACCGGAACCTGCCCCGCCCTCCGAGCCCCGAGATTCGCGTGCTCACTGCTTAAGTAAACGGTATTGCATCTAGGGGCTATTCAGATGAGCGACCCCTGGCGAGCGTTCCCAGCGAGGACGAGGAACCGCTGGTGACAGCCACGCCAGTCCGGTCAGCTGAATAGCCCCTACGTGTCTTTATCGACGATTCTGCGTCTCCAGTCTGCTTCTCCGGAAGCCGATGATCGGCCCCAGGAGGGTGTCGTTTACGCGGCCGATCGGGCACCCTGGAGACAGGGTCCTCAGTCGAGAGCGGCGAAGAGCCTCCAAGCCCCGGGCAGACCCTTCAACTGGTGATCGCCACGATCCTCGAAGTTGATGCCGGATCCGACGACGAGGTCGGTCACCGTGCGCGAGACGAGCACCTCGCCTGCCAATGCGTGTCCCGACACCCGAGCGGCAATGTGCACTGCCAAGCCAGCGACATCGTCGCCGCGCACTTCGATCTCACCAGTATGTAGCCCAGCACGGATCTCGATCCCTAAGACCTTGACCGCCTCTCGTATCGCTCGTGTGGCCTCTATTGCCCGCGCCGGACCGTCGAAGGTCGCGAGAGTACCGTCGCCGGTCGATTTGACGTAGCGCCCTCGAAACCGCTCCAACTCGCGGTGCACCACCTCGTCGTAGTCAGTGAGCGTCTCTTTCCAGCGGTGGTCCCCCAACCTGTTCCGCGTGCTCCGTTGATCCGACGATGTCGGTGAACACCACGGTCGCCAATACTCGGTCCAGAACAGGTATCGGCCGAACTCCGGTTAGAAATGCCTCAATCTCGTCAAGAACTTCTGAGGTATTACCGGCGAAGATGAAGTTGTCATTACCCTCCAACTCGACGAGCCGAGCGCCAGGTATTCGATCCGCGAGGTAGCGACTGTGCTCGGGACGAATGTAGCGGTCAGCCTGCCGACTGATCACCAGTGCTGGAGCTTGGATGGCGGAGAGCACGGATGTCGCGTCGCTCTCCATGAAGGCGCGTGGAATGACGACCATATCTGGGGTTGCTGACAGGCGTTCGACACGGGCCCAGCGATGGAGAGCATCCTCGCTTCGTATCAAACTTGGAGCCAGTACCCGCGTGACTTCACCTGTACCCCACGCTTCCTCGATAGCCAATAGGTACACGAGAAACTGATCCTTGGGCATGCCCCAAGGGCATTCGTCGTTGCGGAGGAAACGAGCGAAGGCGTTGACCGCCACTACACCGCTCACTCGGCGCGGATAGGTTGCCGCGAACAGCATCACGGAAAGGGCGCTCAAGCTCCAAGAAAGCAAACATGCCTGCTCAGAAGCGGCCGCGTCCATCACTGTTGTGATGTCGTCCATCCAAGTCTGGATCGCCGGGACGCGCTGCGGATCCACCCGACCCGAACTCCCAAAGCCCCTGGGGTCGAAGGCGATGACGCGGCTAAAGGTGGCTAAGCGACGTAGGGACGCAGCGATCGTCGGCTCCTCCCAGATCAAGTCGATCGCAAATCCCCCGTTCATGGGCAGGACGACGTCGACCGGGCCTTCGCCTACCACCTGGTAGGCGAGATAACCCCCTTCAGGTGCTGGGACGTACTGAGTCTCTGGTGCTCGAACCATCCTCCCATTTTGTCGCCTGTTCCGAGAAATGGTGTCGCGGTTGTCGGATCGCCTCAACCGGCCCGTCTCGCCGAATCGGCATCCGAGGCATCGGGTGCCGCCTGAAAGACTGGGTGTGGTCAACGGTCAAGTGCTGAGGAGGGAGCGACGTGGGTGGAGTTCTGGACACTGACTATCTCGTCGTCGGCGCCGGCGCGTCCGGTATGGCCTTCGCTGATTCTCTGATCACGTCATCCGATGCCGAGGTGGTGATCGTTGATCGTCGTCACGGCCCCGGCGGCCACTGGAACGACACCTACCCGTTCATACGATTGCACCAACCTTCGGCGTACTACGGCGTCAACTCGATGCCACTCGGGACCGACACCATCGACACCCAGGGCGTTAACGCCGGGATGTATGAACGTGCGTCCGGGAACGAGATCTGCGCGTATTACGAGCGCGTCATGAAGGACCAGCTGCTTGCTTCCGGCCGAGTCCGATTCTTCCCGCAGTGCAACTATGTGGGTGGCGGCGAATTCGTTTCGCTGCTGACCGGTGATCGCCATAAGGTCATCGGCCCGCAAAGCCGTCGTTGACGCGACCTACCTCGAACCGACCGTTCCTGCCACGTCCAAGCCCCCATTTGAGGTCGCCGACGGAGTCCAATGCGTGCCGGTGAATGAGCTTGCCCGCGTGCCGGAGCCGCCGGACGGGTACGTGATCATCGGCGCTGGAAAAACCGGCGCCGACGCGGTCCTTTACCTGCTGGAGAACGGCGTTCCGCCAGCGCTCATCCGATGGATCAAGCCACGCGAAGCGTGGTACCTGAACCGGGCCTTTACTCAAGGCGGCGAGTTGCTCGGCACACTATTCGATGGGCTGGCACAGCAGCTCGAGGCATGCGCTGAAGCCGATTCCGCCACAGCCCTCTTCGACCGGCTCGGTCAGACGCGGCAGATGCTGCGAGTCGACGAAAACATCACTCCGACCATGTACCGCGGCCCGACCGTCAGCACCGCCGAAATCGAACTACTGCGACAGATCGACGGAGCGGTCCGCCTGGGAAGGGTGCGCCGAATCGAAGCCGACACGATCCGGCTCGATGATGGCACCATCCCCACAACCTCAGGCACCCTGCACGTGCATGCTGCGGCAGGTGGCCTCAACCCCGCGCCCGAGACACCCATCTTTGCCCCCGGAGAAATACGGCTGCAGTCCATGCGCATCGGTCTGGCCCCCTTCAACTCCTCGCTCATCGCCTATGTCGAGGCGACCCGGCCCGACATCGCGAGCAAGAACCGCTTGTGCCCGCCCAACCGTCAACCCGACACCCCCGCCGATTGGATCCGCGGCACGCTGATTGCCCTGCAGGCGGACTCCATGTGGGCCCAAGAAGACGACATAGCGGCGTGGATGGGACACGCCAGAGTCAACATTGCCTGCGGTCTCAGGGCGCAGCTGTCCCGCCCCGATGTCGCGGCCAACTTGACGCGCTACCTAGCGAGCCTCGACCCTGCCATCGCAAATCTCCGCCGACTTGTCGTCGACCTTTGACTCGGATCCTGACCGGAGACCGCGTCTCGGGGGCACTTTGGAGGGCTCGCTACCGGACAAACCCGCTCGCCTTGGCTCGGCCGTCGGCCTACGATCCAACCAACGGATTCAGGTGCGGTGAGGTGATCGCATGAAGGCACCAGCCCATTTTGCTCGAGCGGTCGAGGACCGGCCCGTTCTGCCGCCCGGCGATTGCGAGCGGGTATCAGGGTACGGCGTGATGGGACTGCCGTTCGCTTCGGGCCATGTCCTCGGGCTGCGCCGATGGACGGCTTCGTCCGTGGGCGACCAATTCACATCGATCTGGCACCGCAATCCCGCAGGGCGCTGGACCTTTTACGAGTCGACAGACTGTGAAGTGGCCTGCACGCGCTACTTCGGGGCTGATGTGGAGCGCGTCCGGGAAGGGCCGATCGATCTTGAGTGGGAGGCACCCGATCGCCTTCACGTACGCACCGGCGACGGCGTGGTCGAATGGGAGATCGAAACAGGGGCGACCGCAGCAACACGGATGATGAGCTCGATCAGCACGGTCGTGCCGCTGGCCGCTTGGCGGTCAGGATTGATGCTGAAGGCGATGGGTGCGACGGCCGGACGGGTCCTCGGCGTGGGAAAGGTGCAGCTGACCGGCACCACCTCCAACCAGCAGCACTTCGATGCCAATCCCCTCCGCATCTGGTATGTGACTGCGAGTCAGGCTGTCGTCGAAGGTGAAGATCTGGGACCGATCGGCCCCTTGGCCGAGCAGGCTCACATGGCCGACTTCTACTTCCCCCAACGCGGGCATGTTCGCGGTTGGCCGGGTGTTCATCAACCCCCTCAATCCGACGCGGCCCGGATCCGGAGCCCACCATCCCTGGCAGATGAGCTAAGAATTGGTTCAACAAAGCCGACACAATGTTCCATGCTGGCGAACTATCTAGTGAGTGTCCGCGAGGACTGAGCTCAGTTCATCCCGGGCGGTCAGGCCGAGCTTGGCGTACGCCGCGTAAAGGTGGCTCTCAACCGTTCTCACAGAGACTGAAAGGGAGCGGGCGATCTCCGCATTCGTAGCGCCTCGCGCCGCCAGCAATGCAACCTCACGCTGACGGCGGCTAAGGGGTTCAACCTGGTCAGGCTGGGAAACGGGCCGTATTCTGGCTCCTTCGCAGATCTCCGCGAGTTCACATGATCTCTTGGCGGCCTTGGTAGAGCGAGCCTGCAATCCTTCGCGTCGATACGACGCCGAAGCCGCCGCCCAAAGTTCAGATGCCATGAGCGAATAGTTCAGGTCAGCGAACAAGGAAGCGGCCCGCTCGAAATCCATTCCACGCTCTGAGAGCACGGCTTGAGCGTGGAGGCCTACAGCGTCACCCATCGAGCCTTCGACAAGACGCGAGACTTCCTGTGATCGGCTCGCAGCATCGGTTTCTCCGAGGCGTAACAGGTCGTTGAGAATTATCAGCTCGAAGCATCGCTGACCGCGCTCGAGTGCTACGCCTGCCGCTGCCCAGAGTTCCGCAATTGCCATCGACAGCCGTCCGGCTTGGGCTTCAACCCATGCCAGCGCTCGTCGCTCATCCACGAAAAGACCCAGACTCACGTTGCTATGCAATGAGAGTGATTCACTTCGAGCTTCTTGTGCCGCGGTGACATGCCCGAGAAGCGCTTCGGCTTCAGCGAGCAGAGCAAGGCACCACGACCCATAGATGGGATCCGTGCGGAGACCCAGCGCGGCTTCATTCAAAGTGCGAACAGCACTGGCCGCTCTCCCTTCAAAGAGGAGGAACCGTGCCCGGTAACCGTTCGCGAGTGCTCGCTGTCCAGGGAGTTTGTCTGAAAGAGATAAGGCGAAATCGAAAAGCGGCCCGCGTTCGGCCAGCTTCGTGAACGAACCCGGGAGATCGAACGATTGAAGACCGAATTTTAGAGCAAGGCCACCAGCCTGGTAAAGGCATGCTTCCCAGCTGGACCTGCAGATTCGTCGGGTGGGTAACGCGAAGGTCGGAGTCACTCGCACTGCCGGCTCTTCCTGCACGGTCATCTCGTAGGTGAACGGATTGACGAAGACTGAGCGCTGGGGAAAAATAGTTCGCGGCGGCGACCGGTCGCCGAGCTGTGGAACACCCGCCCCAGTCGGGGTTCCATTGGCGAAGGGGATTCGCCCTCTCGGTTGTCAATGTCACGGGCCATCTTCCAACACCGCGTCGCTGGGGGACGAGGGTGTCAAGGGGAGGCGTGTCCATGACCAAGCCCGCCAGCTTCAAAAAGGTTGTCCGGCGCCACGCCGAGGAGACTGGGCAGCGCTACGCCGAAGTGCTGACGGATATCGAGGGTCTTGAGGAGCGCATGCATCACGAGCCCGTTGGTGAGCGGCTTGTCGCCTATCTCCGGGATCGCTACGACATCGGCGCGGTCGCGGCGACAAAGCTCAGTGTCCACAAGACCTACGTGTTCCGCATCGACCGCAATGACGGTGAGCCGTGGGTCGCGCCGCGTTCCCCGGCTCGGCCGTGTGCCGGGGCCGAGGGCGACGCCGCGGTCCTCCGATTCTTGGAGCGGCAGGACTACCCCGCCGAGCGCTTGGCGGTCGATGATGCCGTATCTGACTTCGATGGCAGCGCGGTTCTCGTGACGCGGTTCGTCGAAGGCATTGACCTGCCGAATGGCATTGAGAAGTTTGCCATGATGGGTGAGCTGCTCGGACGGTTGCACACGCTGCCCTACGACGATTCTGTCAGCCGCCCGGGTGGGTCGAGTGGTGAGGACCCGAGCCGTGAGGGCACGCCGCGTCAGGACCTGCTGGCCGCACTGTCGTTTCTCGACGCCGTCGACACGAAGGTCGTGGACGCCGAGCGGAGCGATTCGAACGGCTCCGCGATCGGGTGCGATCAGCGGACGACGGTCGCGGCCTTCCCGAAGGCTTGCTCCATGGAAACCTCCTCCACGCCCCCGATCACGCCGTCCTGAGTGAACAAGGGCCGGTCGTGATCAACTGGAAAGCGTCCGGACTCGGACCCCGTCTTGCCGACTTCGCGTACCTGATATGGGGAACGGGTTCGTGGAACCCACGTCGACCGAACCAGGAGTGGATCGACGCTGCAGTCAACGCCTACCGCCGATACGTTGAGCTGACGGTCGACGAACTCGACCGGCTCGAGGGTGTCATGTACATCCGGACGCTCTACCTCACCTGTTTCGGCTACCGACGCGCTATATCACGGTGTGGCGTTCAACGAGTGGGGCTTCATCAGACCGCGTGAGTACTTCAGTGCCACCGCCGCCGCAACCCGGGCCTCGTTCGGCCGGTAGGGCGTCGGTGCGAACGTGTTGGATCGCTCGTGGACCTCGAGGAGTGTGGTGCCCGTCCATGGCAGTCATTGGGGAGCTTCGAGGTCCGCCGGGGCGAGATGTTCTTTCTGCTCGGTCCGAACAAGGCCGGCTAGACCGCGGCTAGACCACAACGCTCAGTGCGACCGAGGGCTTACGAATGCCGTGTTCGGGCGCGGTCCTTCTCAATGGGGTCGACGTGGTCCGCCAGCCCGCCTGACCAAGGCCCAGATGGGAGTGCATTTCCAGTCCACGGGTTTCAGTTCAGTCCGAGCTGACCGCGCCGCCAGCGGTGTAGTCGGCGAGGTGCTCCGCCTTGGAGCGGTAGATGGTGACTAGCATTTGCCGGTGAACGGGGCGGTCGACCCAGAGAGCGAGAGGCAGTAGGCGCTGGCGCCGGACTGCGGCGCCCCGCTGAGGGCCGCAATGCCTCCGTCCCCGACGACGCATGTGGGGTGCCCACGAAGGTGCCTGCTCTCGCTTATGGAGGGCTGAGGACAGGGCGACGACGACCAACTCTCATTGTCACGTTCGGCGTGCATGTTCTTTGGACTTGAGCTGGTAAGTCACGAGATCGAGCAGTGCTTGGGCGACGCCGAGCGGTGGGCGACCGAGCGATCACTGCACACATGTCTCGCCGTATTGCCGGTGTGACAGGAATTCCGACAACTCGTCGGCTACTGGCCGGATGGCCACTGGTGGGAGCAAGGACAGGCCGGCACCGCAACTCACCATTTCGACGAGATACTGCATGTTCGCGACTTCACAGGCGACTCTTCGAGCGAGTCGAGCGCGGGTGCAGGCTGCGTCGATCTGCGAACGCAAGTGCGGAATCAGCGCGGTATTCAACGAACTCTCGATCGCGGAGCACGGCTTCGTTGAGGCGGATGGTCCGACGACACGCCAATGGGTCGTCGCGGCGCATCGCGAGGACGAGCGCATCGTGACCGAGGTCCGTGGTCATCAACCGAGCCCGGTCGATTGGACCGTCGACGAAGGCAACGTCGAGCTCGCCGTCAACAACTGCCCTCGACAGATCACCGGCGGCACCCCAGGTCAGACGGAGAGTAACCCCCGAGTGAGCCTTTCGGAAGGTCGTAAGGAGGGCGGCCAAGTCCACTACGCCAAGTGTCTGAATTGCCCCCACGTGCAGGTGGCCGCGTAGGACACCGCCGAGACCTGCCACCGCATAGCGACCCTCGTCCACCGCGGCGAGAGCTGCCCGGGCAGCAGGGAGAAGAGCCAGTCCGGCCTGGGTCAATGTGACCCGGCGGTTGTCCCGCACAAAGAGGGGCTGACCGAGTTCTCTTTCGAGAGCCTTGATAGAAGCGCTCAGACTGGACTGCACCACGTGTACGCGGGCGGCGGCGCGGGTGAAGTGCTGCTCTTCGGCCACGGTCACGAAGTGCTCCAGTTGGCGAAGCTCCATATATCGATCCTATCGATGTTGACCAGCAACAGAATCTATTGGACCACTTGTCAGCCAGCGTGGAGAATAGCTGCATCAACGCAGGGGAATGAACCCCAGCGTCTTGAAAGCGCCCTCTGTTGCTACCTAGGAAAGGAGAGGGTCATGACAGAAACTCTTGGATGTCGCAAGGTTGCCAGATACCCATGAGATGGTGGTCATCCATCGTGCGTTTCGTCGGGAGGCGCGCCTGCTCATTGAGCTGATTGGCGCCGTGCCCGACGGCGACACTAAGCGAGCGACAATCCTCGCTCGGCATCTGGCCTGGTACCAAGCTGGTCTAACGAATCATCACCACGGCGAGGATGAGCTGCTCTGGCCACTACTTCACGAGCGCGCTCGGTGCAGACGAACGCGATCGTGGCCCGTATGGAGCGACAGCACGCTCAAGTGGCCGATAGTCTTGCCCGCGCACTGGAGACGCTGTCGGCATGGCAACTCTCGGCCGCCGCCGATCGCCGCGACGAACTCGTCCGCGTCCTGTCGTCCCACGGCAGCGTACTCGTCGAACATCTCGACGACGAAGAACGGCATCTGCTTCCGCTTGCCGCCACTCATCTGAGCAGCCCGGAGTGGGCTGCTCTGGGCGAGCACTTTGTCGCTACTACTCCGAAAGCCCAGTTGCTCATCTTCCTCGGAGCCGTCTTGGAGGAGGCGACGCCCGACGAACGGGCGGCGCTGCTTGGCGCGATGCCTCGGGTGGCGCGACTCGCGTGGCGGCGTGTGGGACGACGCCGCTACACCTCGTACATACGACAAATTCGTGGGACCACCACCGATGAAGCCCGCGAGCTTCCTACCACCTTCAGGGAGGTTTGACCATGTTGTTCTCCGATGCAGAAGTAGCCTTCTTGGCGTCACAGTCGGTGGGGCGCCTCGCCACTGTCCATCCAGACGGGACGCTCCAAGTCAATCCGGTTGGATTTACCTACAATGCCGAACTCGACACCTTCGACATCCACGGTTTCCGGATATCGGTAAGTCGAAAGTTTCGCAACGTCGCAGCGAACGGCCGGGCCGCGTTCGTCGTCGACGACGTCCCTTCGATCGACCCATGGCGGGTCCGCTGCCTTGAAGTCCGTGGTTTCGCGGAAGCGATCACCGCAGCCGTGCAGACACAAGAGCAACTGGACAATGCTGTGATCCGAATCCACCCCGAACGCATCATTAGCTTCGGAATCGTCATCCCCGACCAAGAGCTTCAGGAAATGACGGCTCACAATCGTGACGTCGCCCGACGGTGATGGCCAACGAGCGACAGTCAGGAGCGACCCGGATGACTGCTGAATCCGAAAGAGCCATACGCACGTTTTGGCGTGCTTCGCAGATTCCCGAAAGTTAGCAACGACTGGTTTCAGAGGCACTGGCTAGGGTTCATCCTTTTGGCACAGCTGGGCCTGACCACCATCTTCATCGTCTTTGCGACCACGTATGGCTTCACGGGGAGCACCATCTTCTTTGGTGCTCCTCGCTGGTTACAACTTCGTCGCTCTCTTGTTCAGGTTGGTCTTCGCTTATCCCGGAGGATTCGCCCGCTCACCGATGCCGCCTTACCAACTTGAGCGAACTGGGCTAGAAGGGGAACTGGTGGTGCCATCGGACTACAGGATTGTCAATGGCCCACCTTCGATGGACGACTATTTCATGATTCGCGCACTCTCCGGACTCCCGCTCCGAGACCGCAAGCAGGCTGAGGTCGCCATTGGGGGCGTGTGGACCGCCGTCCATATCGTCGAGACCAAATCGGAAGCCTGCGTCGGCATGGGTCGAGTTATCGGTGACGGAGGATGGTGCTTTCACATCATCGACATGGCCGTTTTGCCCATGCACCAGCACCAAGGACTCGGAGAAGCAATCCTTCGAGCACTCTTGGAGCGAATAGGGCGGACGCTCCAAGTGCGTTCGTGAGCCTCTTGGCCGACTCGCCGGGCATCCGGTTATACCGGAGACATGGCTTCGTCCCGACGGCGCCGGCGTCGATCGGAATGGCCATCAACCTCTAGGGAATTTGGACCTGTCCGGGCGTTTGCTCGGCCATCGATCGCCTCCTACATGCGATCTCCGCCGTCTGACGCTTAAACGGCTGCGTACTCAGCTTGCTTGGCCGAAGCAACGTACCCGTCCGTGCAACGGCGTGCACAGTCCGCTTCGGACCATTTGTGCCCAGGTCGGGTTGGTCTGCAAGCTTGACATCGAAACACCGACGTGACCCGGACAGCGTTGCATGCCGGTGCTCCTCGAAGGCCAGGTGTGCTGGCCGAGGACATCCGGATGGAGCACAACAGCTACAGACCCCACTCGTGGCTCGGTGACTCGCGCCCTTCGAGTTCGCCGAGCAGCGAGGCCGCCAACGAACCCGAACTCTCACAGCTCGGCAGATCATGTTGTAGGCACGCTGATGTTTCAAACGCGTAAATGTGCTCATGTCTTTTCCGTCGCCAAACTCCGGCGCTGCTTCTATCTCAAGTTCCGCCCCCACGTTGGCAGTCCACCGCGGCCACGTCGAAGCCAAAGGCCAGGTCGGACGGGTCAAGGCCTTCGATGGGCTCCTCGCCTCGATACCGAAGCCACGCTGACAGCAGTAGTTGACATATAGCAATGCTAGCTAGTCACCAACGTGCGGAGGTTCAGGGCACGACCCTGTAGGCGACGCCCGCAGCTGTTCTCGTCCAGGCAATGATGCGCTCCACATGAACGAGTAACGGTCGGGAGAACGTCGAACGCCACTGCTCGAACGACGTGCTTGCCAGCGATTCTGTGTACTTCCTCTTGAAATTCCCGGCCAAATAAGGCAGCCGCGGATCCGTATCGGCAACAAGTTCTGCATTGCCCTCGGCGAGCACGATGTCCTGTCCGCAGTCGAACGAGTCGAGCGACAGGCCTACCAAAGGGGATCGCCGCACATCCCTCGCTTTGACCGTCTTGGACATGCTGAAGATCAAGACCGTCGGATCGTCCCACGCGAACCAAACGGGGACGTTGTGTGGACGCCCGTCCGGGCGGACCGTGGCGAGCCAGATGACAAGTTCCGTCGACAGCCGCTCGTTGGTATGGGTGTATCATCGCTCCGTTCCAGGTCCAGAAGAGTCACGGACCCCCACTTTACGAGCAGGCGCTCCGCGAAGTAGAGACGCCAGTTCGCTGACAAGGTATGACCTTGTGGGGCGCCGACCCGAAATGTCGTGGACTAACTGATGGCGGACAGACCATTGATGCCCCTTGTCTCCCGGCGGCAAGCGCCGTCATCATGGCCGAAGATGTCCTTTCGCTCGCCAAGGAAAGTGATCGTCACCTAGCGGGAACGAGCGCTATTCGCTGCGCATTACGAGAGGCCTTGCCGATCGGATGCGAGCACCGATCCGTGGTCGCCATGCTTCGATCAGGCGTGACCTTACGTGACCTTATCGAGAGGGAAGGGG
>CAVSAT010000018.1:0-42292 GCA_963726005.1 uncultured Acidimicrobiaceae bacterium | reverse complement strand
GCCCGACGGGCAATGGGTCCACACGACCTTGTTCCAGCTGCCCCAGCACGTGAGGGTCAACGTCACCATCTACCAGTACGACTCGGGGAGCCCGCTGCGCAACCAGCAGATCGGCCAGGTCACGGGCACCTACGGGAACGTGGCCACCCTGAACGGCAAGGCCTACCGGGTGCTCAACTGCGAACGTCGGCAACGGCGCCGCCCACACGTTCTCCATGCCGTCCATCGGCCTCAACGTGCCGCTGTACGGCATCAACGGCAACGCCAACCTCTGCGGCGCCGCGCCGTGCACGACCAGCTCGCCCCACAACGTCATCCGGTTCTCCTTCACCAGCCCCGGGCCCGGGAGATACCGCTGGCAGTGCTTCGTCCCGTGCGGCCTCGGCTACCTCTACGGCAACGGAGGGCCCATGTCGACCCTGGGCTACATGGGTGGCTTCATGCAGGTCGTGGCGTGAGCGATCCGCAGGCGACGGGGCCGCGACGGCGAGCACCGACGGCCAGGGGACGATATTCCCACCACTGGTGGCGTCTGATCGCCATCTGGGTGATCCTGTCGGCCATTTTGGACCCGCTCTTCTACTTCCTCGCCGGTCCGCACATCCCCCCGGGCACCATGACCGACACGCCGCGGGGGCACAGTTCGACTTCAACGTCCTCTTCGTCATCGCACTGCCCGTCCTCCTGGGTGTGTGGATCTACATGATCTACGCCTTCGTCATGTGGCGGGCGTCCCGCGGCGGGCCGGAGCCCGTCGGCGGGCCGGCCGCACGGGGGCACTTCGGCATTCAGCTGGGCTGGATCCTGATCACCTCCGTCGTCGTGCTGTTCCTCGCCGGCTTCGGTACCTACGAGCTCGTCCAGCCCGGAGGGGCGGGGGGCGGCGAGGGCTCCAGCCCCATCTGGACGCCGACCTCGAAGACCATCCTGCCGATCCAGGTCATCGGCCAGCAGTGGAAGTTCACCTACCGCTACCCGACCTTCGGCGGATTCGAGACCGACCAACTGGTCATTCCCGACCACACGAGCATCGAGTTCAACGTCACGTCTCTCGACGTGATCCACAGCTTCTGGGCCTACCAGCTCGGGGTGAAGGCAGACGCCAACCCCGATTACAACAACGTCGCCTACACCACACCCCAGCAGCTGGGGTCCTTCACCGTGCGGTGCGCCGAGCTCTGCGGGATCTGGCACGGCGCCATGTACAACTCCGGCGTCGTCGTGACCCCGCAGCATTTCGAGACCTGGGCGAAGGTCACAGAGGCCAGGCTGGCCAAGAACACCAAGCTGCTGCCGCCGTACGCCCTCACCTACACCCCCGACGCGAACGGCGCCGACGGCGGCTACTACCCCGACAACGCGACCCATACTCCAAGACTCGAAGGTTGAGCCAATACGGGGCGACCGCCAGCCCAAGGGAGGCCAGTGGAGCGAGCATGGCTATCGACACGTCGGTCAGCCACGTCGAGTTCCCCGGTGAGGAGGACACGGGGTCTCCGCCCCGGCCGATCCCGGCCTGGCGCCGCTCGCCCTGGCTCCGACCCCACATCCTGTGGGCGATCGCCGGAGCCGTCATCGGGTACCTGATCGGCCACTGGCTCGGCAACGTCATCGCCAGTGGCTACGACCAGGTGCAGAGCACGCCCAGAACGACGTCGCCATCGTGCTCGGTCTCGTCCTGGGCGTGGTCGGCTGGTTGGCCGGCATCGGCGCATTCAACTATCCGCTGGCCAAGATCCTCGGCTACGAGCTCTCGCCCGCCGCCGCCCGGAAGAGCTGGGTCCGCTACTTCCGCATGACCGAGGACCACAAGGTGGTCGGCTGGCAGTACGCCGTCGGCGTCCTCTTGTTCCTCTTCACCGGCGGCTTCCTCGCCATGATGATCCGCACCCAGCTGCTCAGCCCCTCGAGCCACACCTTCGGTCCCGGGCACGTACATCGCCATCGTGAGCGAGCACGGCACCATCATGATGATGATGGCCACCTCCGCGGTCGTAGGGCCGCTGGGGAACTGGCTCGTCCCTCTCATGATCGGCGCCCGCCGGGTGGCCTACCCGCGGATCGAGGCCTTCTCCTTCTGGATCTTCATGGCCGGCTACCTCGTCATCGTGAGTGCGCTGCTCTTCGGCGGCTTCCCGACCGGATGGACCGGCTACGCCCCGCTGCAGACGCAGGCGGGGGGCGGGATGGACTCCTACCTGGTGGGCTTCGCCGTCATCGGGATCGGCATGATCCTGGCCGGCTTCAACCTGGCGGCAACGATCATCAACTACCGAGCTCCCGGGATGACCTGGGGTCGGGTGCCGATCTTCGTCTGGGGCATCCTGGCCACGACGGCACTGCTCACGCTGGCCACGCCGACGCTCGTCGTGGCCGGTTTGTTCGGCATCCTGGACCGCACCGCCGAGACAGCGTTCTTCGTCAACGAGCACGGCGGCAGCAGCTTCCTCTGGCAGAACCTGTTCTGGTTCTTCGGCCATCCCGAGGTGTACATCATGGCCCTGCCGGGCTTCGGCATCGTCATGGAGATCATGCCGGTCTTCACCCGCAAGCCCCTGTTCGCCTACAAGGTTGCCGCTGCAGGAATGCTCGGCGTCGCACTCCTCTCATTCTTCGTCTGGCAGCACCACCTCTTCCAGAGCGGCATCAACCCCGACATGCGGCCTCTCTTCATGCTCACGACGGAGCTGATCTCCATACCGACCGGATTTCTCTTCCTCGTCACGCTCGGGACGCTGTGGAAAGCGAAGATCCGGTTCGAGACTCCGATGCTCTTCTGCCTCGGGATGCTGTTCAACTTCCTGATCGGCGGCGTGACCGGGGTCTTCCTCTCAGACGTCCCCGTCAACGTCACCGTCCACGGCAGCTTCTTCGTGCTGGCCCACTTCCACTACACCATCATGGGTGGCCTCATCTTCGCCATGTTCGCCGGCTTCTACTACTGGTTCCCGAAGATCACCGGAAAGACGCTGAACCGCAAGTTGGGCAAGTGGCACTTTTGGACGTTCTTCATCTTCTTCAACGGGACGTTCTTCCCGCTGTTCCTGGTCGGGCTCCTGGGTCAGCCTCGGCGTGTCTTCGAGTACGCGCCGAACCTGCAGACGCTCAACGACATCTCGAGCATCAGTGCCTACCTTCTTGGCGCGTCGTTCTTCTTCTTCATCATCAACTTCGTGTGGTCGATCTACCTCAACCCGCACCCCGCTCCCTCGAATCCCTGGGACTCGCTGGGCCTCGAATGGCAAACGCCGACGCCGGTCCCGTGGTTCAACTTCGAGCACATTCCCGTCATCATGAACGACCCGTATCACTATGGTGAGCCCGACGCCGCCCCCGTGGCCGACATGGGACTGGCCATGGCCGCCGTCGGGGCTCCGGCGGGTGCTGTTGACCACGAGGAACTTGGGACCGGGGTGGAGGGCGACGGCGATCCGCGACCCCCGATCCTCTGAGGGGACGAGCCATGACACAGAATCCAGTTGACAACCAGCAGTTCGAGACCTTCCCTGATTTCAAGGAGACACCCGAGGAGATCGCCTTCGAGGTGCGCGCCCAGGAGGGGGCGCTGTGGACGGGCGGCCGCCTCCTCATCGGCATCTGGGCCTTCGCTTTCGCCGCCCTGGGTTTCGCCTACTTCTACCTGCGCTCGGCCAACGATGAGGACCTCTGGCGCCCCGCATGGCATCACGGCACCGACAGCCCTCGGCGCCGCCATCTTCGCCATCACCGTGGCGTGCGCCTTCCTGATCCAGTTCGGCTACCGGCGCTTCCGCGACGAACAGACGCTGGATTGGCAGGTGGCGGGTTGGACGGCGGTCCTCGGGGGCCTCCTCGTCATCGGATTGCAGATCTACCAGTTGACGCAGCTTCCCTTCTTCCCGGGATCGAGCGGCTACGCCTCCTGCTTCATTGCCTGGGCCGCCATGAACATCGCTCTCGTGCTGGCTGGGACGTACTGGATCGAGACGATCCTGGCCAGGGAGATCCGGCTCCGTCGGGCCCTCGCTCAGGATGGCGGCGCTCCGGACTCGACGCTCCCCGTGGCCCGCCTCCTGCGGGTCAACCTGAACGGTTGCACCTACTTCTGGGGGTTCATCGCCGCGGTCGCCACCCTGTTTTGGGTACTGTTCTACGTCATCTAAGAATCCTGGGAGAGTGAGCGTATGCCCCTGTTTTCGGACATAGCCAGCACCCAGGCGTTGACGTTCGCCATCCCGCTCGGGACCCTGTTCGTCGTGCTGCTCTGGGGATTCTTCCAGCGGCGATCGACCCGGTGAGCGACGGGGCCTCCGACCGGCGGCCCCCGGAACTTTCCCCTACGTGGCGTCGCGCGTGCCTGGCGGGCGCGCTCGTCGCGTTCGTCGTGGCAATGGTGCCGCCCCTCTCGGGCGCCGCACGCCGGATTGAGTACGTCCAAGCCCTTCAGTTCTCGCTTCTCGCCATGGTCGTCCCGGCGCTCGCCACGGCGGGCGCACCGTGGCGACGGCTGCGCCTGGCGGGCCGCGACACCACTGACCCCCCCCTGCGGGCGGTCGACCGGCTGGCCCAATGTCGGCGCCGCCACCGCGAGTTGAGCCGCTCGCTGGGCTTCATCGCGGTCGACGTCGCCGCGATCATCGCCTGGCACACACCCGTGGCCGTGGCGTCGGTGGCGCGTCACATCTGGCTGGTGCCGATAGAAGCGGTCACGCTTCTGGTCTTCGGTGTCGGCCTGTGGCTCGAGCTCGTGCAGTCGCCCCCGCTGACACCCCGCTCGGGTCACCTGCGGCGGGCCGTCCTTGCGGCTCTGGTGATGTGGGGCCTGTGGATCCTCGCCTATGTCTCTGGCATGTCGAACCACGACTTCTACCCCAACTTCCACCATGCCCCAGGGGACCTCAGCGCAGCGGCCGATCAGCAGATCGCCTCGGCGGTGCTGTGGCTTGTCTCAGCCGTGACCTTCATGCCAGTGATCTTCTGGAACGCGCTCATGTGGCTGAAGACCGAGGATGACCCCGACACCGAGCTCATCGGCCTCCTGCGGGCGGAACGGCGCCGGGGCACACCCCCGCTGGCGGGGAATGGCGACGGGGGGATAGCGGCAAAATGACGCCAACCTCAGCCCTGGGAGCTCGACGCAATCCCTGGCATATCGACGAGCTGGAGGTCGCGTGTCGAGGGTCCGGTCCGCCGCCCGCTCCTGGGCGATCGCTTGGGCCCGGTCTGCGTCGAGACTGGCTTCCGACTTGGTGAGGTCTGCCCGGGCTGACTGGTCGTTGGGGCTGCCCATCAGGGTCACGACGTCCTCAATCACCCGCAGGGCGTCCGATGTGGACCACAGGAGCGCAGAAGCCACCATCTGGCTCAGGTGCTTGCCGGCGGCGGTCCCAGGGATGTTGATATTGGCCAGGTCGAAGATGCTCTCGCTGGTGAGGGAGCAAGCGGTCTGGTCGTCGCTCAGGAGTCCCGGAGTCGGCGCGCGATCAGCCGCGCTGAGCTTGTGTGCACTCTGGAGCGTCCAGATCCCTACCGCCTGATGGATAGCCAGGGCGCACGGGGAAAGGTCGGCGTTGACCTCAGTCATGACACTGCGCTCCGCACTGACATCGCTCGCCCGCGATGTGCTCGTGGGCAGATCCGTCAACACCGTGATCACGAGGATCACCAGGGCCAGGATCCCGATGGTCAACCCACGCCGACGCTGCCACAGGGGTAGCTTCGCACCACCGTCTTCGACGGAGGGCGGGCTAGGCGGGTCCGTCACGGGCCCGCCAGTCTCTCGGCGTACGTCGCGATGCCCTGGCTCCATCGACTGATGCTGGCGGCGGGAAGGCTGAAAGCTCCCGTTGCGCTCTCGTCCGCAAATGGCGTCGCCCGGTACCGCAGGTTGCCTCGGGGGTCGATGAAGTCGAGGACATCGTTGTGGGCTTCCAACCCGGTCTTGTCCTCCAACGAAATCGATAGCCCGTAGGCCTTCCAGACCGCATTGAGCGAGGCCAGGGGCCCTGTGAGCATGTGCCAGTTGGCGAGCGCGCCAAGACCGGTCTCCGTCAGCACCGGCGCTTCCGCCGATTGGGCCAGGGCGGCCGGATCGGTGTTCACGGTCAGGAACTCGACCCGCGACGCCGCCGGTCCGAGTTCCGCGTCCGCCTGTTCGATCTCCGATGCCAGGACCGGGCACACATCGTTGCAGTTGGCGTCGAAGAAGCTCAGGACGACAACCCGCGGTGGATGGACCGGGATCGAGACCGGCTCACCCGTCTGGGAGGTCAGCGTGAAGGCGGGCGCCGGACCCGAGCGTGGCGTCGTCATTCCCATGAAGGCGGCCAGCGGTGCCTCGAGGGACCGGTCCTTTGACGGGATCGGCGTTGGGGCCGGCGTCTCCCGCACCGTCGTGGTGGGCGTGGGCGCCGTCGTGGGCGTGGGATTCAGCCCGGCGGCTGAGAACAGGTGCTCACCGAGGAGCCCGCCCAGGCTCAGCACCAAGACGATCCCGAGCGCCCAGAAGACGAAGTTGGCCGGGACACCCGGTGCCCCCTCGGCCAATGCCGCCGAGCGGTCGAGCGCCCGCTCCTCTGTGTGCGGCCTCTCACCTGGCGCTCCGGCCGCGTCCTGGGGCCGCGACCTCGGGGAGCACCGGCTGTCCATGCGGCGCCCCCTCGGTCCCAGGAGCACCGCTCACCGCCGCCCCTCCAGGCGGGCCACCCAGCGATCCAGGGAGGCAACCGTCTGCGGACCCAGGGCCGCACCGACCACCTGTCCCCGCGCATTGAGGAAGTAGGTCACCGGAAGTGCCTGCACGAGGTAGGCGGAGCTCACCTTGGCGGTGGTGTCCTTCGCGACCGGGTAGGTCGCGTGCGCGGCGGCCAACAAATGCTCCGCAGCCGTGTCGGAGGTCTCGTTGGCATCCACGCCGACCACCGCCACTCGGCCTTGGCTGGCCTTGGCCACGGAGGCGACGGCTTCGAGTTCCTGTCGGCAATCGGGGCACCAGGAGGCGAAGAAGTTGACCATGACGGGCGTTCCCCGGAACGCGGCCAGCGTCACCGGAGCCCCGCCGTCGAGGGCGGGAAGGGTGAAGGGGGGTCCGACCGTTCCGTTCTCGAGCAGGGGTGGAGGAGCGGACGCAAGCCTCGAATTGCTGGCGGGCGTTCCGTGGGACTGGCCTCGGACGACGACGAACACGACGAAAGCCAGCAGACAGGCGCCCGCAACGACCGCGATCAGTTTGAAGACCCGATCCGGCCGGCTCTCGCTGTCCGCAGCTCGGCCCGAGCCCGGGCTCAGACGGTCCTGCACCATGGGTTGCGGCAACTCCCCCGACTTCACCCTCAGCAGGCTAGCCACGGGGCATCGGCAAGAGCGGTCGAGGAATGCCCTGCACCAAGGGCGAACCATCCCGCCCCGGTGAACCGTTCCGGATCACCATTCAGCTTGGCGCTGGGCGGGGTCGACCTCCTCGCGCTTCCTCCGGCGGGCCTCCCGCGCTTCGGCGCTCTCGTGAATGAGATGCCACCACGCCGCGATGGCGATCCCGGCGAGGATGGGCCACTCGAACGTGTAGAACCAGCTCAGCCCATTCCCCCCCAGTGCCCGCCGGGCCTGCCAGACCGTCGCCACCGCGCAGCCGGCCACGACGAGGGAGACTTCCACGTGGAGCAGCAGGGCTCGGGGGGAGAACCAGCGCTGCATCACAGGCGCATCGTATGGCCGCTGGAGCCGGCGCCGCAGTGGCCCCTGGCGGGAACCGCCGAGCCGGACAACGCGCTCCAGCCAGTCCGATCCCCGGGCGGCCCGCTCGAGGGTCGGTCCAGAGGAGGAAGCCATTCTTTCGCCGGGCCGGCAACAACATCAGAGCCGCGAGTAGGAGTCGGCCTCGGACTCGTAGATGGCCATCGTCTCTGGCGTCACCGATGGTCGTGTCGCCTCGACGGCACGCAGGCAGTCGGCGGCACTGATCCCGGCCGCACCGCCGTCAAGTGCGCGGTCGAACGCCAACTGGGCAGCCCTTTGCGCGGCGAGAGCGAAGTCGGCGGGCGTAAAGCCCTCCGTCGACTGAGCCACCGCGTCGGGTTCGCACATCGGGAGGAACTCAGCCGCGAGCTCGCCCCGCCCGGCACGATCCGGCGCACCAACAGGGATGATGAGGTCAAACCGTCCCGGTCGGAGCATTGCCGGGTCGATGGCCGCAATGGAATTCGTCGCCATCACCATGAGCCGACCGGGACGATCTCGGAAGGCCGGCAGGGCCTTCAACAATTCATTGACGATGGGCTGATTGTCCGGTCTCTGTGCACGAACCGACGCGATCTCGTCGGCTTCGTCGATAAAGCAGACCAGATGCTCGATACCTTGCAGTTCGAGAAGCGCCTGGCGCAATGAAGCTGCGCCGATCGCGCCCTGCCCGAGAAGCGAAGGATGCAACTCGACGAATGCCCAGGAGAGCCGAGAAGCGATAGCCCGCACGAAGGTCGTCTTGCCCGTGCCCGGAGGACCGAAGAGCATGACTGTATTCGGTTCGCGCAATCCCGACCTTTGGGCCAGGTCCGGATGAAGCAATGGTGCGACAATTCGTCGCTCGAGGAGCTGCTTGGTCGCGGAGAAGCCCTTCATCGCATCCCACAGACCGGCCAGGGGGAAGTGGCCGCCGTACTTCTCGACCACCGCGAGCTCTTCAGGCACCATCGATGCGTCGCGGATGTACAACCGCAGCCCGTCAGTGCGAACGAATCCCTGATTGGCGAACGCGAGCTCGGCAACCTGGTCCGGACTCACGAGCGCCAAGAGCCGATAGGCGCCGGCGTGAATGACCTGCTGGTCGAGTTCGCGGAGGAGCCCCGAACCGACACCTTTGTTGCGCCAATCCGGGTGCAGCGCCAGCGCCAAGAGGTGAGCGTCCCGACCGGCGGCGCGAGCCACGGCGGCGCCGATCAGGGTTCGCCCTCCTCCTTCGGAACTGATCGCAACGACGGCAGGCTGTCGCTCGTTGAGCGCTTCAACGACGTCCGCCCGACCGTAGGGCACTGCGGTCGACAGCCCCGCGAGATCGATGAGGTGGACGATCTCCTCCAAGGGTGCCGCCGGATCGCGGTGGTCCAATGAGAGCACCCTCCATGCCATCGGTCACACCCCCATTGTGCCGCGATTCGGCCGGAGGCGCCGAGAGTGGGCAAGCCGTCCACGTGAGTTCCGGTGGATGCAGGGAAAGGCACCGGTCTTTCGACCCTCCATCATGGTCCTTGCGTCGTCCGACAATCGACACCAGTCCCGCCAGACTGGCCGTCGCCGATTGACCTCGTGACACGCCGGTATCCCGATGCGCACTTTGCGCAGAGCAGTGCGACCGCAGGAAATCAGGCCTGTCAAAAACAATCGTCAACCCACATTCCGAACGTGTAGCAGCGGCAAAGCGGGGAAGAGTACATGCACGATGTGCAAACACACGGCGAGGCTCACAGGATTCAGCCAGGTAACTCCCACTATGGCGCCAGGTTCGGTTGAGAGATTGTCCGTCAACGCACACCAATTCGAAAAGGAGGTGACGGGCGCAATAGCCCGGATCTGATGACTGTCTTCTACTTGTTGATTCCACTCTTCGTCGTGGCGGTCGCCGTCGCTGTCATCCCTGTCCTGTACGGAACCTTGAAGCACCAGGACTGGGAGAATCGGGAAGCCGCGCTCAAGGAGCAGCAGCGGGCCCAGATAGCCGACATCGACCGCGATGAGCCAGCGCAGACTGGCGCGTCTCACGTTCATGTCGCACTGCATGGCGTCCACGCCGAGGCGGTCGCCCTGCTTCGACGCGTCGAAGACCTCAACGAGCAACTCGACAGCGAATCAGAACGATCGGGAGTTCTTCAGCGATCCTGATCGCACTGACGACGTCATCGAACGTCTTCACCGCGCGGTGAACGCCTTCGGTCACAGAGCGCGACGCCCGGTCAGGACGACGGGCACGCTCCCGGCGTAACGGAGATGTAGACCTGCGTCGGCTGCCCGACTGTCTGCACAGTGAGATGGCTTGCGCCCGGCTTCGAGGTGATCTTGCCGTTCTTCGTCGCGGCGCACCACCCGTTCGGATAATGCTGCGACGCTGCGATGAACACGGTCGTCACGCCGTTCGCAGCCCGTGTCGGCGCGTACACCATGCTGAACGCCCCCGTGAAGGGATTGAAGATCGTCGAGTTGGGGTCGCCCGCGACTGCCTGCGGGTAGTCGCGGGACAACACCGTCACGATGGGTGAGTACGAGCCGTCGGGCTGCACCAGCCCCTCGGCCGACGAACCGGTGGGGTCGTCGTAGAACTTCCAAGCCCAATAGATCCAACCGAGGTCGTCCAGCCCCGCCCACTCGACGGCGAAGCCGGCCAGGGGGATGTTCGTCGTGGCCCCGAACTCACTCATGAAGATGGCCGGTCCGGTCGGCTGGGCGGCCGAGCCCATGGAGAGGCGGGTGATGTCCTGTTCCGACGCGGCCGTCTCCTCGGCTTGGAGGCATTTGAGCAGGTCGGTCGGATTGCCCGTGACGGGACTGCGGTCGCCGCAGTAGGTGTGGAAGTTGAACACCACGCGGTTGAACGGCAACGGGCCCAGCTGCGAGGGAATGTTTCCTCCGGTGACCCAGTAGATGTCCGGTTCGACGAAGGTCAGATGGTGGCTGTCGACCGACTGGATGGTCGGGATCACGCCGTTGGTGGGATCTCCGGGCGGACAGGTCAGCGGGCCGGCCCCGTTGGCCAGGTCGGCCGGGTGTCCGCTCCCGATGTAGAAGCACTCCAATTGTCCGGTGTAGGTCGACTGCGAGGCGATCTGGGTCTCGGTGGAGAAGGGCTCGTTGAAGGGGTCGTAGCCGACCACCCAGGGGTTGTTCTTGAACTTCTGGGCCACCGTCTTCCAGACGAGGTCGTAGTTGCCCTGCAGGTTGCCCACGACGTCGTTGGCCCAGAAATGCCCGACCGCGGTCTGCAGCGTCGGGTTCGAGTAGTTGTTCGACCAACGGCCGCCCTTGGGGACGATCGGCACGTTGTTGGTGCAGACGGCCCAGTCCGGGGCCCCCTCGCCACGGAAGTTCTGGTTGTACACGTCCTGGTGCATGTCGAGCAGGGTGTAGATGCCGTAGCGGGCCAGCAGATTGACGGTGGCGGCGACGTGGTCGAGGTACTGCTCGGCGACGCTCTGGTTCCATTCGTCGACCTGGCTCGTCGTCTCCGGCGCTCCGGCGGTGCAGATCTGGGGCTGGTTGGGCCCACCCGACCCGGGCTCGAGCGCCTGCCACTCGATTCCGAGTCGCACGACGTTGAACCCGAGACGTTGCATTTTGGCGGCATCCGTCGCATCGAAGTTCCATGGCTCGCCGGGGTCCGGGTAGGCGATGTAGGGCGCGTGCTTGTAGACGACGTTGACGCCGTGCAGGAGGACGACGCGGCCCTTGGAGTCGTAGAGATACGGACCACCGGGTGAGCTCAGGTAGCTGGGGACGTCGGTCCGATTCCCTGCGACTGACACTCCGCTGCTGCTGGTACTGCACGCCCTTGCCCTGCAGCATGACGACGTGCGGTGACAGCGCGTTGATGTTGGGCTGGTTGACGACGTGCTGCGGGCGTCGTCGTCGGTGGTGGTCGACGGGACGACGGGCGCAGGCCCGGGAGCGGTGGTCGTCGTCACCGGCGCCGTCGAGGTCGTGGTCGCCGGGGAGGTCGTCGTGGTCGTCGGCGGCTTCGTTCGTCGGCGTCGTCGGTCGTCGACGGCCTCGGGACGACGGTGGTCGTCGTGGTCGCGGCGCCGGCAGCAGCTCGCGCCGACCACGCCGAACAGGGGCCCGCACACCATGACGGCGACGGCGGTGAGGGCGACCCATCTTGGATAGGTGAACCTGAGCCCCATCGGCTCCCTCTCTGCATCGCCAGCACCCGCGCCGAACCGCCGACTGTACTCACCCGGCCGCCGGATTCGCGCACGTGGATCGTCGCGAACCGGACGCCGCGTCCTTGGACACAAGCGCAACGACAACGACCTGAAGCAGGCCTGAGCCTCCCTAAATCAGACGGCCACGGCGCCTTCCACGGACGAAGAGATCGGCCGAGGCCTGCAGGTCGCCCTGCATCTGGCTCTGGTTCTCGAGCAGCTCATCGGCCCACAACATCTGCAGGGTCGTCTGCACCCGGTCGGAGCGTCTGCTGCTCCCGGACGTCCACCAACGCCTTGCGCAGAGCGTCGTGGAGAACCTCGTCGTGCGGCGCCGGCTCGTCCAGCACGTCGCGCCGGTCCGCCAGCAGATCGGCGAATTCCTCGTACCAGCGGTGGCTCGCGGCGTAGGAGTCGCGCAGCACCGCTTCGGCGACGGCCACGGACTCCACCTCGGCTCGGCCCGGCTCCGGCGGCCGGACGGGAAGCGTGGCCAGGGTGTACGCCGCCAGCCGGATGCGGTTCGATCCCGTGAAGAGCCGCGAGATGGTCTCCACCGAGACCACCTTGGCTCCACGTTCGGCGAAGAACTGGCGGAAGGCCTCGTCGAGAAGGAGGTAGGCCCGATGTGAGGCCTGCTGGCTGGCTTCGGTGTCAACCTGCCGACGTGTCATGGTCAACCGCTCTACCGCGTCGGCCAAGTAGCCGGAACTGGCCACGAACGCGGCGGAGAGGGCGCGTCCGAGCGCGGCGGTCGCACCCCGGGGCCAGAACAGGAACCCGACGACGATGCTGACCCCGCAACCGATGGCCACGTCCTCGATCCTGGTCAGCCCGACCTTCCAGCCGATGGGCTGAATGATGTTGAACAGGATGATCACCAGCAAGGTGAAGGCAGCCTGCCCCGCCGCGAAGGAGATCATCGACGGCGCCATCCCCGACACCAGCACCGCAACCGGCAGCAACACCCACAGCAGCACCATGTGGTCGGCCACCCCGATCATGATGATGGATCCGGCCACGAATCCGAGCGCCGTGCCGCCGACCGCACGGAGGGCGGTGGCGCCCGTTCCGAGTGCGTTGGACCGCAAGACCGACATCGTCCCGAGCACCACCCAGAAGCCGTGCGAGACGTTGGTGACCTCGACCACCGTGACCGCGAGGGCCAGGCCGATCGCGCCCCGCACGGCGTTGCGAAACCAGACGGAGCGAAATGACAGCTGGGACAGCAGCCTCCGGGCCGAAGGCCTGGGGAACGATCCGTCCACCATCCCCAGGCGCCGGTCACTCACCGGCTCGGCCCCGGCCGCCTCAAGTGCCGCATCCGCCACCATCTCCGTCGCGATGCCGAGAGCCCGGGCGTGGAAGCCGGGATCGAGCGAGTCGGCGATGCTCTCGCCCGTCGACGAGTTCGAGATCTGCGATCGGAGCCCGGGCGCTTGTCTCCGCATCGGTCAGTGAGACCACGTCGGCCTCGAGTGCGGCGACCGATCAGCTGATCGAGTCGCCGGGTCGATTCCGCACCGCTTCGATCCGCGCCGGGTCGTGCGACGGGATGCCCCTCGCCGTCACAGATCAATGCGGCGGTCTGGCGCAGTGTGTCGGCCACCTTCTCGGTGACCGCCCTGGCCGGCACCGGCTCGGTCGACCATTGCTCGTGCATGAATGACCGTGGTGTCGGCGACCCATTCCACACGGCCGACCAGCTTGGAGAGCGCCACGGCGCCCGACGCCGCGCCCGTTGGGCGGATAGGGCGTGCCGGAGAATTGGTCGGCCAGCTGCTGCAGTGTGACCGTGACGTCGTCGTGGGCCGTCGCGTCGCCGAGACCCCGGGACCTGACTTCGACCAGACGGGCCACTGCCGAGACGGCGGCGGCCAGCCGGCGTCGGAGGTTGTCGTGCCAGGGGGGAGGCCACACGAGCATGCAGGCCGGGATGCAGAAGGCTCCCGCGAGCGCCCAGCCCACGAGGCGGGGCCCGATGGCCGACGTCCGGCTGGGCCACGGCGACGGGCAGCACGAACGTGAGGAGCGCGGCCGTCGTCGCCGTCGCCGCCTGGGGCGCAACGACCCCCGCAAAGAGCACGGCGAAGCCGACCAGCGCCATGGTGACGACGGCGGCGACCTTGTTGGTCGAGACGACGGTGCCGAGCAACGGTGAAGCAGCCGCCGACGACGTACAGGCCTCCGTAGCAGACGAGCCGGCTACGAGGCCGCCCGGTGAACTCCACCAGGAGAAGCAGCGCGAACGAGCCGAACGCCCCGAACAGCCCGACCTGCGGGTTCGAGAACGCCGAGTGAGCGATGGCGAAGACCGACGGCATCACCACGGCTGCCCTGACCGAGCGCTTGACGACGAGGAGGTCGGGATCCTTGGATCGGATCCAGCTGCACGACCGTCGGCGCGAAGGAGCGGGAGCGGTGATCGGATGGCGCTCGTCACGAGCCGGCCGAGTCATGTCGAACGCGGGACTATCCCTTCGCCGGCAGCGACCGCGCGAAGCCGACCCCGAGGTCGACCCACCTGGCCAGCTGGCGCTTTGTCCCGACGTCCTCGGCGCCGACCCGGAGCCAGCCCGGCATCGGGCGGCCCCGCATGACGGCCACCGAGGCCTTCGTCGTCTTCACCAACCGTTCCGAGCGCTCGGGACCGACCCGGACCAGGATCCCACCCTGGCCGCTCGCGGCGATGGCCATGTTTCCGCCGACGAGAAAGGCCAGCCCGCCGAACATTTTCTTCTCCGTGAGGTCCGGTCGGTCGCCGACCAGTGCCCTGATCCGCTGAGCCAGGTCCTCGTCGTAGGGCACCCGACCAGCGTACGCATCCGCCTGAGAGCCTGTCGACTACCCCAGCTCGGTCAGGAGCTCCCGGCAACGCTGCGCATCGCTGGTCAGCTTGGCCCGGAAGCCGTCCATGCGGGCCAGTTTGGCGCTGATCTGCTCCGCCAGCGACTCGTTCAGGACCAGGGCCTCCTGCAGCGTCGCCTTCTGCTCGGCCAACGCCTTCTTGCTCGTGGCGCCCTTCGTGGCGCGGTACGAGGCCCGCAGCTCGTCGAGCCTCGTCTCGAGGGCCAGGAACTCACGGATCTCGTCGAGGTTCATGCCCAGCACCTCGCGCAGCTCCAGGATCCGCTGCAGGTGGGCCAGGTCCTCAGCGGTGTAGCGCCGCTCACCACCCGGGGTGTAGAGAGACGGCGTCAGCAGGCCCAGCTCCTCGTAGTACCGCAGGGTCCGAGCCGAGACGCCGACCCGTGTCGCGGCATCGCTGATGCGGATGCCGGCGTCGATGGCTTCCTCGCCAGACAGGCGTCGCCGCCTCCTTGCGGGCTGCGTCGAGACGGCCATCTCAGTCCACCAACAAGCGACTCGGTCTCGGCCACGGCCTCCTGGGCGGGAACCCGCTCGGCGTGACGGATCGTCGCTCTCCTCTTCCACGTGGTGGTACTTGCCGCCCCGGAGGAGCGAGGCCACGGCACCGAGCAGACAGGCGCCGGCGGCGAAGGAGAACGCTTCCGTCAGCCCCTTGGAGAAGGCGGGCGCGATCAGGTGGGGGAAGAACTGGCGGCTGGTGAGGTACGTCGCCGTCGAGTGCGGCAGCTGCGACAGCTCGGCGTGGCCCAGCAGAACCTGCATCGGGTTGTAGCCCAGGAAGGCGGCGAAGAGGCTGCCCACCGGGGGCAGGTGCGAGACCCTCGTCGCCACCGCCGGGCTGATGCCCTGGGCTATGAGGCCGTGGTAGAGCGAGGACGGCAGCGTCGCGGCCAGCCCCAGGATCATGAGGCTGAAGAAGATGCCGATCGAGAGCACCTGGGCCGACGCATTGAAGGTACCCGCCATGCCGGCGCCGGCGCCGCGCTGGTTCGCCGGCAGGCTGTTCATGATGCCGGTCTGGTTCGGCGCGATGAACATGCCCATGCCCACCGAGTTCAGGAAGATGAGGGCGGCGAATCCGACGTAGGAGAAGTTGACCGGCAACATGGCTCAACAAAATGAAGGTGAGCGCGGCAAGCACCAATCCGCCGGTGGCGAAGGGCCGGGCGCCGTAGCGATCGGCGAGCATGCCGCTGAGTGGCGCCGCTGCCAGCAACCCGACCGTCAGCGGGATCATGTAGATGCCCGCCCACAGCGGTGTCTCCGAGAAGCTATAGCCGTGCAACGGGAGCCAGATCCCCTGGAGCCAGATGATCAGCATGAACATCAGGCCGCCGCGGCTCAGCGAGGCCAGGAAGCTGGCGCGCGTTGCCCGCGGAGAAGGCGCGGATTCGGAAGAGGGAGAGGCGGAACATCGGCTGCTTCACCCTGGTCTCCACGATTCCGAAGACGACCAGCACGAGGAGGCCGCCGAAGATCTCCGCCAGCACCTTGGGGTTGGTCCAGCCCATCGACTTCCCGCCATAGGGCAGCAGTCCATAGGTGATCCCGACCAGCACGAGGATCAGGCCCACGGCGAAGGTGACGTTCCCCAGCCAGTCGATCTTGGCCGGCGTGCGCACTCCTCGCTCCTTGAGCTTCGACGTAGGCGACGATCGTGCCGAGGATCCCGAACGGCACCGAGATCAGGAACACGAGATGCCACTGGACCGGAGCCAGCACCCCCCCGAGGACGAGTCCGACGAAGGAGCCGGCGATGGCCGCGGTGTTGTTGATGCCCAGGCCCAGGCCGCGCTGATCAGCGGGGAAGGCGTCGGTGATGATGGCCGAGGAATTGGCGAAGAGCATGGCGCCGCCGACTCCCTGGCCGATGCGCATGGCGATGAGCCAGATGGCGGCCGGCGTGCCGGTGAGCCAGGTCACCGCGAGAAGGACCGAGAACGCCGTGAAGATGACGAAGCCGAGGTTGAAGATCCTGACCCGGCCGAAGATGTCCCCGACCCGACCCAGGGTGACCACGAGCACGGCCAGGACCACGGTGAACCCCATCAGCATCCAGAGCAGGTAGCCGGTATTGCCGGGAGTGAGCGGATTGAGCTGGATGCCGCGGAAGATGTCGGGCAGCGAGATCAGGACGATGGACTGGTTGATGAACACCATCAGGGTGCCCAGCGTCACCGTCGCCAGTGCGATCCACCGGTAGCGGGACTGCCTCTCGTCCTGGGCCGGCCCCAACCGGAGCCGAACCGTTGGCGTTAGTCAGGGTCGCGGAACTCACTTCCAAAAGTTTAACGTTAACGTCAGGGTAATGGCACCAGTGCGGGACCGATTGGCGTCTCGACCTGGGCCGACGCGAGCGCTGAGCGCGCTCTCCCACAGCCGGATTTCCAGCTCCGTCGACAGGCGACACCACCGAGTTGGTGGAAGCGTGGGCGGCGGAGCTCTTCGGCGAGGGCGGCACCCTGAACGACAAATTGATCGGAGCGGCAGCCTGATGGAGCCAACGACCGCACGGCACTACGGCGCACCTCGATGTCCTTATCGTCGGCGCCGGACTGTCCGGCATCGGTGCCGGCCACTACCTCCAGACCCAGTGTCCTTGGGCTGACTACGCGATCTTCGAGGCCCGCGACGGCCATCGGAGGGACATGGGACCTCTTCCGCTATCCGGGCATCCGTTCCGACTCGGAGATGCACACATTGGGCTATTCCTTCCGTCCCTGGGACGGCGAGAAGTCGATCGCTGACGGCGACTCCATACTGCAGTACATCAAGGACACCGCGAGGGAGTCCGGCGTCGACGCCCACATCCGGTTCAACCACCGGGTCGTCGCGGCCGACTGGTCAACGCCCGATTCGCTCTGGCACATCACGGCGGAGCGCACCGACACCAACGAGACGCGTCGAGCTCACGGCGTCCTTCCTCTTCTCCTGCAGCGGCTACTACCGCTACGACCACGGGTATCTGCCCGATTTCGAAGGTATGGACGACTTCGCCGGCACCATCGTGCATCCACAGGCCTGGCCTGAGGGGCTCGACTTCGCCGGGAAGACGATCGTGGTCATCGGCAGTGGCGCCACTGCCGTTCACACTGGTTCCGGCTCTTGCCCGGTCCGCCTCCCATGTGACCATGCTGCAGCGCTCGCCGACGTACGTCGCCTCCTTGCCGGAGAAGAGCCCTGTCGTGGCGATGCTGCGCAACGGCTCCTGCCGGCGAAACAGGCCGGGACAGCCGCGAAATGGTTCCATGCCGTCCTCGCCCAGGTCTTCTACCGGGTGAGCCGGAAGTACCCGAAGCTGGTCCGACGGATGCTGTCCAAGGGCCTGGAGCGCCAGTTGCCGCCCGGTTACGACATCGCCACGCACTTCACGCCCCGCTACGACCCGTGGGACCAACGCTTCTGCGCCGTCCCGAACGGCGACCTCTTCAAGGCCATCTCCGCCGGTGCGGCATCGGTGGTCACCGACCGGATCGACCGCTTCACCGAGCAGGGGCCTCCTGCTCACCTCGGGGAGCGAGCTCGAGGCCGACATCATCGTGACCGCCACCGGGCTCGAGTTGCTCTTCCTTGGCGGCATCGCGCTCAGCGTGGACGGCGAGCATGTCGATCCGGCCACCAGGCTCACCTACAAGGGGATGATGATCGAGGGCGTGCCCGAACATGGCGCTCGCCATCGGCTACACCAACGCCTCGTGGACGCTGAAGTGCGACCTCACCTGCGACTACGTGTGCCGCCTGCTGAACTACATGCACGAGCGCGGGCTGACCGCAGTGCGTGCCACGCAACCGGGACGCATCCGGCAGCGTCAGGCCCGATTCTCGGATTGACCTCGGGCTACATCCAGCGCTCGGCCCATCTCCTGCCCCAAGCAGGGGACGAAGCACCCCTGGAAGGTGCACCAGAGCTACCTGCGCGACTACCGCGCCCTGAAGATGAGCGACATCGACGACTCCATCATGGAGTTCTCCGGCTCGACAGACGTCCGACAGGCCCTCGAGCCCGTCGGGCTCCTGAGACGGACGAGGGACAGCCATGAAGGATTTCAGCGACCGGGTCGCCGCCATCACCGGAGCGGGTTCGGGCATCGGGCGAGCGCTCGCCCACGCGCTGGCCCGACGCGGGGCGCACCTCGCCCTCAGCGACATCGACGACGCGGGTCTCGCCGAGACCGTGGCGCAGTGCGAGGGCTTCGGTGTCAAGGTCACGTCCCAGCACCTGGATGTCGCCGACCGGGACGCCGTCTACGCTGGGCCGATCGGCGTCGTCGCCGACCACGGCCGGGTCAACCTGATCATCAACAACGCCGGCGTGGCACTCGGCGCCACGGTCGAGTCGATGTCCTACGAGGACTTCGAGTGGCTGATGAACATCAACTTCTGGGGCGTGGTGTACGGGATCGAAGGCCTTCCTGCCCCTATCTGAAGCAGTCCGGCGAGGGTCACATCGTGAATCTCTCCAGCGTCTTCGGCCTCATCAGCGTGCCGTCCCAGTCCGCCTACAACGCCGCCAAGTTCGCGGTCCGGGGATTCACCGACTCGCTGCGCATGGAGCTCGAGATCGAGGGCGCCAACGTCTCGGTGACGACCGTCCACCCGGGCGGCATCAAGACGAACATCGCGCGCAACGCCCGCATGGACGCAAGCGTCCGTGACCTGGCCGGCGACCCGGAGAAGGCCGCAGGGACTTCGAGCGCGCCTTCATCACCAGCCCCGAGAAGGCGGCGGAGCAGATCCTCACCGCCGTCCGCCGCGACCGCCGGCGCGCGCTGATCGGCCCCGACGCCAAGGCGATCGATCTCGTCTCGCGCCTGCCGGCCGCGCTCTACCAGTCGGTTCTGACCAGGGGCGCCGCCTCGCTGCTCCGGCGCACGCCGTCGCACGGCGCCGACACCTAGACGAGGGGCGGGCAGCCGAATCCGTTGAGCGCCGCGCCGAGCGCCAGTCGCCACCGTCGCTCGATCGACTCCGTCGAGGTCCCGAGCCGGCCCGCCGCCTCGGCGAACGCCATGCCCTGGATCAGCGCGACCAGGACATGAGCCACGTCGGTCTCGTCGCCGCGCAGCCGACCCGCGTCGATGCACCGCCGCACCCGCCCCACGATGAGGATGCGGACCGAACTCGTCGCCGCCAGCTCGTCCGGCCCGGCGAGAAGTCCGTGAAGGGTCGGGAGAACATGACCTCGGCCAACTCCCGGTTGGCCCGGATGAACCGGCGGTACGCGCCCGCCAGGGCCCAGAGGTCGGCCACCGGATCGGCCGTCTCCGCCAGCGCCGCCAGCTCACCGAAGAGCTGGCGGAACCCCTCGAAGTACAGCTCGCGGACCACCCCCGCCTTGTCCCCGAACAGCTCGTACAGCGCCGGGGCCGACGTCTCCGCCCGGGCGGCCAACGACCGCGCCGTGAGCCCGGCCGCACCCTCCTCGGCCAAGAGGTCGGCGGCGACCGCCAGCAGCCGCTCGCGCAGTTCCGGGGTCCGCTGCTTGGTCCGTGGCATCAGGAAGCCCCGTGCAGCTGGGCATTTGCGCCCAGCTGCACTCGATTAGAACACTTGTTCCGAAACACTGATTCAATATAGACCGCCAGCCACTCGGAGAGCGACCATGACCGACGCCGTCACCTACACCCGGGCCGACCTGGTGAGCACCATCACCATGGACGACGGCAAGGTCAACGTCTTCTCCATCCCGGTGCTGCGGGCACTCCACGAAGCGTTCGACCGGGCCGAGCAGGACGACTGCGCTGTCGTCCTTCAAGGGAGGCCGGGCTGCTTCTCGGCGGGCTTCGATCTGCACACGCTCGGCGGACCCCGCCAGATGCCCTCACCCTCCTCCGGCTGGGAGCGTCCCTGGCCGAGCGCATCCTTTCCTTCCCGGCACCGGTCGTCGTCGCCTGCACCGGGCACGCGTTCCCGGCGGGCGCGTTCCTCCTGATGGCGGCCGACGCCCGCCTCGGTGCCGAAGGGCCCTTCCGGCTGGGGCTCAACGAGGTCCGGATCGGGCTGACCCTGCCGTGGTTCGCCATCGTGCTGGCCCGACACCGGCTCGCGCCGGCGCACTTCGATCACGCCGCTGTGACGGGTGAGATGTTCGATCCACACACGGCCCGGGAGGCCGGGCTCCTCGACGCCGTCGTCTCTCCGGCCGAGCTGAGCGATCGTGCGCACGAGCGTCGCCCGTGAGCTCAGCTCAATCGACCGTTCGGCGCATGCCGCCACCAAGCTGCGAGTCCGCAAGCCGGTGCTCGGACGAACTGCACGTGCCATTGAGGCCGAGCTGGCCTGATCCGCCGGTCCGCGACGCACCAAGTGACTGGACACCCGGCCCCATCCGACCCATGATCAAGGTGTGGAGTCTTCTCCCTCGTTCCTGGAAACGCTGATCGGTTTCCCGGGCGCAGTCCTCCGGCTTCCCTCCTCGGCCTTGGCGACGCTCGAGGCCGTCAACGAGGTCGCCGAACGAATGGACCGTCTGATGGCGCTGCTCGATCGGCTCGATGGGGGCGTCGAACAAAGCCGGGTCGGGCATCGACTTCGCCGCCCTCGGGATCTCGGGCGCCGTCTCGGGGCTGGAGCAGGCCGTCGGGATGCTGGACGCCTCGCTCCCATCACTTTCGGAGTCCGCCTCGGCGCTGCGCAGCCTGACCGATCGGCTCAGTGGCGTCGCCATCGAATTGGCCAGCGAGCTCCCGAAGGCCACCCGGTCACTGCAGGAGATCTCGCCGGAGCTGGCCAGCGTCGTCGGGATTCTCGATGATCGATTCGCCCATCTGGACACCGTCGTGACCGATTTGGCACGGCTCATGGAGGGCGTCGTCGGAACGATTCCCGGCATGCGCCGGGTCCTTCGCACGACGTCGTCGGTCCCCTTCGAACCCAGCTGACCCACAAGGAGGACCCGATGGGTACCAATGAGCAGGACGCCGCGCTCGACGTCGTGAAGGCGACATCGGTTCCCGTCCACGACATCGGCACCTCGGCCTACCTCAGCCCCGACATCGCGGGGTGGGCGGCGGAGTGGGGGTGGTCCAATCCCTTCGCGTTCTATTTCGCCGGGCGGGGCGGCATGTTGGGTGACGTCGGTGCCGACGTCGTGACGTCCGCCTTCGGATGGTTCGAGCCGAACGTGGTGCATGCGATGTACTCCGAGGGCATCGGCGTCGCCGGCGCGGTGACCGCGGCCGCCCGCATGGCGGAGGCGCATGGCAGGTGGGGCGAGAAGCACTACGGCGACGTGGAAGGACTCGAGGCGATCGTCGGCGTCACCGAGGAGCTGGTCGACGGGCTCGAAGGATCGGCCATTCCACTCTTCGTCGGGCTGGCGTGACGCCCCGAGGTCCGAATCAGCTGCCGGTCGGGCAGCCCAATTGATGCAGATCCTGCGCGAATGGCGGGGTGGCATCCACCTGGTCGCCACCACTGCCGTTGGGCTCTCTCCGCTGGAAGCGATCCTGACCAACGAAGGCCCGGGTCAGGCGAAGTTCTTCGGCTGGCCGGAGCCCTTCCCCGACTTCGGGCCCATAAGACAGCGGCACGACGAGGCCGAGGAGCATCACCGACCGCCTCTGCGCATCGGCGCTCGCCGCTGCGCTCGACGAGGCCAGGTACTCGGACTTCGAGCCGGGGTCGCCACGCTCCGCGCCGCCACCCCGTAGGGCGCACCAGGGCTCCTCGCTGGGGAAAGTCGAACCCTGGAGGGGCTAGAGTGAAGGGCTGCTCAGCGACCGGTCAATCGCCGGTCGGAGGAGCGCCACGGACCTGTGGTGCAGCTAGGAGTGCACGCCGCCCTGTCAAGGCGGAGGTCGCGGGTTCAAATCCCGTCAGGTCCGCCGCCGAGTTCCGGGCCGCCTCCGGGCGGAGGGAGCACGGTTACCCGGTCGGGTAGCTCAGTTGGTAGAGCGCGCGCCTGAAAAGCGTGAGGTCACCGGATCGACGCCGGTCCCGACCACCGGAAGGCCGAGTTCAGAGGCAGTACTCGAATTCACTGATGGCCACCGAGTTTGAGCGTCGTGCCCGCCGCGTGCCCTTACGGAACTGAAACGAGTTTCACTTTCTTCAGCTCTCTAACTTTTCTTCAGCTCTCCAACTCAAGACGCAGCTAGAGGGTCGAGCTGCCGACTTGCGATCAGACTCATGCTGAGTTGATCGCCGTGCGCAAGTCATGAAGCGCTTCGTACATCAGGGACGGAAAGTCGGCCGAGTCCGTCCGCATGGGCCCAACGTTCGAATGCGGTCTGGAAACCGCCACCCCTGCCTGAGCGGTCAGGTCGGCCCACGACCCTGGGACACCTCGCATCTGCAGTGCCGCTCCAATCGCATCCTTCAGTGCGACCATCTTGATCATCTCGCGCTCCTGGAGTTCGCTCGATGACTCAATGAGCCGCTGACGGGCCCTGGCACCCTCGCCGATCTCGGTGATCCGGCTACCGGCGGCCGCCAGTGCATCGACCACGACTTCGATCGGGGCGACGTGCTCAGGGGCAGTGGCCACTGCGTCGACCACAGCCTCCTGCATTGCGGGAGCACCGGAGAAGAGCACCTCCCGTTTGTCGTCGAAGTACCGGAAGAACGTGCGTTTCGTGAGTCCGGCCCGATGAGCGATCTCAGCCACCGTCACGCGTTCGAACCCGCGCTCGATGTAGAGCTCGTATGCGGCTCGGGTAAGCCTGGCCTGGGCCCCTGCCTCCCAACGTGGCATGCCTTGATCGTAGGGGTTGGGTGATGACACACAGTGACATCCCTGTTATGGTGGTCTATGACACCCGGTGTCATCAGGCCCGCGAGGGCTCTGCCCTGTTCAACCCAAAAGGAGTCCCCATGAGAGTCTTCATCACCGGCGCATCCGGCCACCTCGGCTCGGTCATCATCCCCGAATTGCTCAGCGCCGGCCACGAAGTCGTTGGACTGGCCCGCTCGGACGCCTCCGCCATGGCGGTGCAGGCCCTCGGCGCCGATGTGCACCGTGGGTCACTCGACGATCTCGACAGCCTGCGGGAAGCTGCGAGGGCCTCTGACGGCGTCATCCACCTGGCGTTCAAGCACGATGAGTTGAACGTGGGCGACCTCGACGGGCCGTTGGGCGCCGATCTTTGGGCCATTGAGGCGATGGGTGAGGCGTTGGCCGGCACCGGCAACCCGTTTGTCGGTACGTCAGGAACCATCCCACTGGCCTTCGGGGGCGTGGAAGGAGTAGGAACCGAAATGAACATTTTGCCCGGTGGCCCTCGTATCGACGCCGAGAATGCTGTGATCGCCTTCGCTGACCGCGGTATCCGCTCCTCCGTCGTGCGACCATCTCCCTTGGTGCACAGTCAGTTCGACCACACCGGCTATACGCCGGCCTTGATTTCGTTTGCCCGAGCCAAGGGCAAGGCTGGCTACCCCGGTGATGGATCGAATCGTTGGCCCGCCGTGCACTCGGTCGATGCGGCGCGCCTCTACCGCCTCGCGCTCGAAGGAGCCCCCGCCGGGTCCCGTCTGCACGCCGTCGCCGATGAGGGTGTGCCGCTGAAGCAGATCGCCGAAGTGATCGGAAGCAATCTGGGTATGCCGACCGTCAGTGTTGCCCCGGACGAGATCGTCGATTATTTCGATTCTCTTGCCTTCTTCATCTCCTTGGACAATCCGGCGTCAAGCACCCTCACCCAAGACCTCTTGGATTGGCATCCGACGCATCCCGGACTGATCGACGACCTCAATGAAGGCCACTACTTCCAAGTCTGAACGATGAAGGCGGGACCTCAGTGAACAAAGGGGGGGTCAAATGTCCGTGCTCATCGTCGCAACCCGGCTCCGACTGAGCAACCAGCGCCACCGCAGAGGGTTCCTGAAGGCCGCCGCATCTGCCATCAAGCAAGCCGCTACCACATCGGGGAACCTTGGCACTGAGGTGTTTCCCGAAGCCAACGACGTCTACTGGACGCGAACCGCCTGGACCGATCGAAACTCAATGATGGCGTTCATGACCGCCGAACCCCATCTCGGGATGATGGAGAACCTTGACGAGTGGTGCGATGAGGCGTCATTCGTTGAGTGGGAGCAGGCGACACCACAATTTCCGGAATGGTCGGTGGCTTACGACCAACTCGTCAGCCACGGACGCTCGCCGAACTTGAGCCGGCCGTCTCCCGACCATGAGACGCGGTCCTACCCTCCACTGACTGCGAAGTGAGCAAGACGTGATAATGACTCGGCACCAGGTGGGTCGCCGCCGTCGGGCGAGCCAACAACCGAGTTGCCCGTGGCTACGTGGACTCAACACAGTGGGTCGTCACGACCCGATCGCGGACAGCTCGACTCCGTGGTTAACCGTTATGGCCGGTGAGCCAGGAGCTCCTTGTGAGAAGCAGTCACTGCGACACGGGGGCTTTGCTCACCCGATCCGGCACCTCGATCTCCGGCTCGGTACTGCCGCTCGTAGTTGCTGGGACGATGACCGGGGCGATCTGGGGCAGGGGCTGCCCTCGGTTACGGCAACAATCGTCCGGAAGGCGATGGCGCCAACCAGCACGCTCAACGCCGTGAGCACCACGTACGCGAGGACCCGGCCCCCGGTCACGTGCTCCGCAGCGAGCCAGAACAGCGCCGTCGAGGCCACAGCGGCCCACGGGAAAGTGAAGGCCCAAGTCGCTAAGGAGAACCTGAGCCGTCTGTATCTGCTCAGGAGGGGGATCTGGGCAAGGACCATCAACAGTCCATATCCGGCCAGTGCGGTGAGGACGGGCGTGACGTGGGCACCGTGGATGAGGAAGTAGGCCACGCTCGCCACGGCGGCCGGTGCTATCTCAATCGCCATCGTCGGAGCCAGGGCATCCGGCAACGGCGGCCGGAACATCAGACGGCTAAGGATCATCGAACCCAGGATGAACCAGTAGACGACCCCCACGCCCAACATGAACTGAGCCAGGCGCTCCTGACCCACCACAGCGGCTCCGGCGGAGGCCACCAGCCCGCCCGCCACAGTGGGCAAAAAGTAGCCTGGATGCAGCCGATCCAGGTCGGTGCCGCCGCGCATCCAGATGCCGGTGAACCAGCCCCCGAGGAGCACGACTCCAACAACGAAGACATCGACGATCACCGCCGCAACCGATCGTGCGTAGGGGGCGATGCCGTCGGCGGCCAGCAGGATAGGGGTAATCAGGGCGAGTGAGGCAAACGACCCGACGGTCATGTCGTGTAGGTCCGACACGAGAACACCTCGAGTAGTCAACACGTAACGGAGGTAGAGCAGGACCGGGATCAGCCACGCCACTGCAGCGAAGCCAATGAGGACATCGCTCACCTCATGAACAACCAAATGCTGGTTGACGGCGATCCGCCAGGTGGTGGCCAGACCCGCCATGCCGAAGCCAATGCCGAAGATGTTTAGCGGAATCCGACGAGCACTCATCACGACCGATCCCACAGGCAGTCAGTTGGTCGAGGTTCGGCGCAATGGCCGATCCTGGCGAGCGCCGACCTCGGCCCAACGAAACTGCCAAACCAGATTCCAGGCCACGAGAATCTCGGAAAGCAGCTGAGAGAGGCCATAACTCGGGAGAGACAACGCCCCTTTCTGGAGTTTGGTCGCTTCGAGCTTCCAGTCCGATCGTCGATGGACTCGTTCGCCGAAATACCTGAAGTCATTTTGATTTGACCCCCGTTGAGACTGTCTGAACGACGGCCTAGACAGATGCTCGTCGCGTAAGTTCGGTTGCCTGCCCAAAAAGACGCCCGTCAAGAGGTGCTCACCACTCAGGCCATTTTGGGTCTGAGCATCCCGGACGGGATCCCGCGAATCGCGTAGTTGCGTTCGCAATGGGTCACAGGGTCCAGTGACGAAACTGAGACCTTCTCATTTCGGAGCCACCGACTCCACAATCTGCCGACCCGCTTCTCGACGTCCCGTTCGTTGTCTTGAGGCGACGCGACCGACAAACTGGAAACGAGCCAGTCGGTCCCTAGCTCTGGAGTCGTCCGGGAACGAGCGACGCCTCGATTTCAACCACCTGCGTCAGCTCTCGACGGGAGTTGATCCCGAGCTTTCTGAATACGCTCCGCAGGTGGTAGTCGACCGTGTGCCGACTGATGAACATTGCAGCGGCAATCTCGCGGTTCGTGGCCCCGATGGCCGCTTGACGAGCGATCTGAGCTTCCTGTGGGCTCAGGGTACTGGCGGGTGCCGCAGCTCTTGCTTGAGTGCGGGCACCGGTGGTCTGCAGCGCACGGCGGGTTCGATCGGTGAATGGGTGGGCACCCATGGATTCGAACATCGTCAACGCAGCATGCAGCTCGAACCGGCTGTCAGCAGTTCGATCTTGATCCCGCAACCACTCGCCATACAGAAGGTGGGCCCGGGCAAGATCACTCAGGATCTGCGCTCTCTGCAACAGCTCAAGCGCCTCGCGATAGAACGGTTCGGCAACATCGACGCTGGCACACAGGGCCTCCGAACGCGCCAGAAGACCGAGCGCCCAGGGCGTCCCACTGGCGGTGGCACGGGCACGCAACTCGTCCAAGGCGACGCTCGCCTCCGCATATTTTCCGACGCGAACGCCGGCCTCGATCAGGGCTGGCATCGCCCAGTTGTCGTTGGGGACGAGATCGGTCTCGAACGAATGCGACGCAACCGAGAAGGCCTGCTCGTAGCGCCCAGTACCCAGCTCAAAGATCATCAGGGCACGATTGGCGGTGCTGTTCTGCAGTTGCGAGTTGAGTGCGTCACCAACCGCGTAAATGAGCGCAGCGGTTTCTCGGACTGTCGCCTCGTCACCCTCCCAGGACGCAAGCTCGCACTTCGCCAAGGCAAGAAGGAACGCGGGGTCAACGTCGCCCTGCACACGGACGACTTGCTCCAACTCCGAGAGGAAAATCCGGGCGGCAGCTAATTCCCCTCTGTTCGTGGCCTGGATGGTGCTCGAGATGAGGTTCTGCACGAGCGTCGCGTAATCCCCATTGCGTAGAGCGGTCTCGTGGCGGTACACATGCCATTCCCGGTTGGACTTGTCGTCCCAGAGCGCCTGCGACAACACCGACCCGAGCGTTCCCCATCGGGGAGCTTCTCTAGTAACTCTCGCGTAGCTGACCAACGATGCAACCGCCCTTTTCATATCCGATGCAGCGTCCGCGAATCCTCGGGAGTACAGCATCGCAGTGCCCCAACCGATCAGACGACTTGGCTCGTCCGTGGAATGCGTCCTCGAAAAGAGCTCGAGCGCCGCTGCTCCCACCTCATCGGCAGAGCAGTCGATCATGAATCGACCTCGAAAATGGCACTCGGTCAGCGCCTCGAGCATGATTTCGTTCGCCAGCTCTGCGTTGATCGGCTCGAGCATTTCCACTGCACTGAGAAGCATCCTTGGGAATTTCCCCCCGGGCCGACCTAACTGGAGGAGGATGCTGGCGCTCATTCGAAGCGCTTGCGCGCGAAAGAGCGGCTGATCAAAGAGGGACGCCGAACTCTCGAGCAGTTCCTCGGCACGGAGATAAGCCCCTCCCTTCAGGGCGGCCTCGACGGCGGCGAGCGTTCTCGATGCTCGCTGCGGACGAAGCGGCGAGAGTGCGGCAGAGCGAGTCAGGACATCCGCCTCCGCCAGATAGCCCCCACGCTCACGCGCTTTGTTCGCGCAACGCTCGAGTGCGTCAGCCACCTCCTGGTCGTATCCAATTGCGGCAGCTGCGAGATGCCATGCCTTGAGGTCCTGCGTCATGCTCCTCGTCGATGGCCAGCGCCAACTGCCGGTGGACAGATCGCCGGTCCTCTTCGGTCGCTCCGAAGTAGATCGCGGAACGGATCATCGGATGGCGAAATCGAAACTCGGGGTGAATCTCGACAAGCCGTACCGCTTGCGCACTCAGCGCCGCTTCAGGTCGGACTCCGGTGATCTCGGCGGTTCGCCAGAGGAGCCTGCTGTCGGCATCCGCCATGGCAGCAGCAATGAGCAAGAGCGTTTGGGATTCGACCGGAAGTTCACGCACGGTGGCCAGGAAATGCGCCTCCAGCCGCTGCCCGACCGGCAACAGGTCGTTCACCAACAGGTCACTCGGCGCGGTCCCTTCGGCGAGCGCGCGTCCAACCTCGGTTAACACCAAGAGATTTCCGCCAGCCCTCCTGGCTACGCGGCTGGCTTCTTGATAGTCGATCCTGTCTGAACTGAGTCCTATCAGCAGGTCGATGGCATCGGCTTGCGTCAGCCCCTCGAGCGAGACATCGGGCAGTCCGTCGAGGGCCGTCGGTTCAGGCGAGGGTCGCGACGCAAACACCATCCCGATTGGTTCGGCATAGAGCCGCCGCGCCACAAAGCCCAGGATTTTGAGCGAATCAACGTCGAGCCATTGGGCATCGTCGATGACCAGGGCAAGGGGGACGTCCTGGGCTGCCTCGGCAAGGAGCGTGAGGACCGACAGTCCGAGGAGAAGCGGGTGTGCCGGTGGATCCTGGTTCAGCCCGAAAGCCGAGCCAAGGGCTTGTCTCTGCGCCTGGGGCAGGCGGTCGACGAGCGCAAGGAACGGCAGCAGGAGCCGATGCAAACCTGCGAAACTCAGGTGCTTCTCAGGTTCGACGCCGACGAGCCGAACGACCTTGTAGTCGCTCGCAGTCTCGGCAAAGTAGTTGAGCAGTGCGGTCTTCCCAACGCCAACTTCGCCGCGGATGACGAGAACCCCACTCATTCCACGACCCACCACCGCCGCAAGGTCGTCGAGTTGTGACACTTCGCTTCGCCGCCCTACGAGCACCACTCGACTCCTCATCGCCGCTCGCTCGAACTCGTCGCCTTGGGTGATGGTACCTGAGGGGCTGCACGCGAAACCAGGGGTAGATCCCCCGTCCGACCCACGTAGGTCGATCGTCTGGCAGGACTACGCGTAACGCGGGATGTGCGTAGCAGCAGCCGGTTTCACAATGAGGTTGGACGTCGGCACCTGATTCGGCAGCCGCTAACCGCCAAGGAGGCGATACGAGATGAGCACCATCACGACGAAGGACGGAACCGAGATCTACTACAAGGATTGGGGAAGTGGTCCGGTCGTGACCTTCTCCCACGGGTGGCCCCTGAGTGCAGATGCGTGGGATGGCCAGATGCAGTTTCTCGTGGAGAACGGTTTCAGAACTGTCGCCCATGATCGGCGGGGTCACGGGCGGTCGAGTCAACCGGCGGAGGGCAACGACATGAATGGGTACGCCGACGACTTGGCTGCCGTCATCGAGGCGCTCGATCTCAGGGACGCGACCCTGGTCGGACACTCGACCGGAGGAGGCGAGGTCGTCCGTTACATCGGACGACACGGAACGTCGAGGGTCGCAAAGGCAGCACTGATTTCTGCCGTTCCTCCCATCATGGTGAAGTCCGACACCAATCCGGAGGGCCTTCCGATAGAGGTCTTCGACGAGATCCGGGCCGGGGTGAGGAACGACCGGTCGCAGTACTACCAGGACCTGGCGAAGCCGTTCTATGGCGCCAACAGGCCCGGTAGCGAAGTTTCGCAGGGTCAACTGGATCAGTTCTGGCTTTGGAGCATGCAGGCGGGTCAGATGAACTCCTACGCCAGCATCAAGGCGTTCTCCGAGACTGACTTCACCGAGGATCTGAAGAAGATCGACGTGCCGACCCTGGTTCTCCACGGGGAGGACGACCAGATCGTCCCGGTCAAGGATTCCGCACACAAGTCCGCACTGCTGATCAAGGACGTGCAGGAGATCTATTACCCCGGAGCCCCTCACGGCCTCACTGCCACACACCAGGACCAGTTCAACGCCGACTTGTTGGCCTTCTTGAAGAGCTAACCGGGGCGATCGTTGACCGACCGGACGTCCGCCTGATGGCGGAGGGTCGTGCTTCGGTGGTGCGAAGCATGCGCTTGTTCCAGGCGGCGTCTGGTCGGTCGGTTCTTACGGGAGGTCGGCCCGGGTCGAGTTCTAGCTCGATCGGTCTTGATTTTGGAGGTTGCCTTATGAGCAGCGCGATGGTTTCCAATGCCGATGTCGGCCCGGCCGGTTCGGTCTCCGCCCGGGGTCTGCATGGCCACTCGTTGGAAGGAGGGGCGGCTACCGCTCTTCTGGCTGAGTGCATAGGGACGTGCATCTTGGTCCTGACCATCATCGGTACGGTCATCGCTGCCTCTTTGGCTCGGCCAGTCGCAGGGCTTCCCTACGGTTCGCTTACCGTGCCCCTTGCCGCGGGAGTTGTCCTGACCAGCCTGGTGGCGGCGCTCGGGCCGATATCAGGTGCTCATCTCAACCCAGCCTTGACGATCGGGCTTGCCATCAATGGTCGCTTTGGGTGGGCGCGTGTCACGCCTTACGTGGCGTCCCAGCTCTTTGGCGCCGTCGTTGCAGCCCTCATCGCTTGGGAGCTCTACGGCAGCAGGGCAAGGAGCGTCGCGAATTTGGGGGCCACATATCCAGCGCGCGGGGTCGGGGTCGGTCAAGCATTGATCGCCGAGGCGATCGTGACGTTTGCTCTCGCGTCGATCGTGGTGTTCGTCGCGTCGATTCCCGGCGCTGCGACTGGGCTGTCGGCCATCGCAATCGGTTTTGCCTTGGCGGGCGCAATCTTCGTCAGTGGGCCCGTCAGCGGCGGGGCGGTGAATCCGGCTCGGGCACTAGGTCCGATGCTGGTCGCCGGAAAATTCACCGATTGGTGGATCTACCTCGTTGGTCCGGTGATCGGGGCGACGGCGGCGGTGGGTGTGCATCGAGTCCTGGAAGGCGAGCGGACATGACGGAATCGCTGTTGAGCTCGGTTCGGAGCGAACCGGTTAGGGGTCGATTCGACCTGGCGCTGTGCCCGAAGGTTCCTGGTGGCGGAGCGCGTGTACCTCGGCAGAATCACCCTTCCGTAGGGACGACCGCTCGGAGGACGCATCCATGGCAGAGGTGATGAGCCAGCTCATTAGCGCCTATACGGGGCTTAGAGCGCCTGCTGGGGTCGGCGTATTCGATGCCGGCGTCGTTCGACGTAGCGGCCCGTGGCCTGGCCGTCGTGGTGGAGTTGCTGGACCAATGCTGCGAACTTGTGTGGAATTCGTAGGTGATCGATTCGGGCGCCGGTGGAGCTTGTTCGTTTGCGGGGCAGTGCTTTCGGGATCATCGCTGCGTGGTCCCGTGAGCGATATAGGGCGCCGACATCACTTTCGAACGGGAGAACATCATGACGATCAAGCAACGGTCGAGGAAGAAGGTCTGGTTCGTGTACGTGATCCTCGGCACGGTTGCGGCCATCGGGATCGCGATGGGATTGTTCTTCTCACGCCACCCCACCTGGGTTGGTGAACAACCCGGAAACGCCGATTATGTGCACCGCACTCTTGGACTCCTGTCCGATCTGCCGCATATGACCGTGTGAGCTGTTTTACGACGCTGTCGAGAACAGCATTGTGTTCTGTGTCGCGTTCCTGATGGCGCGTCGAGCATTCCGCCGGGAGCACGAACTGTTCGACCTTCAGCACGGCATCAACCACGAGGAATAGCCCGAAGATCCGCATCAGTTGGGCAGTACCCGAACTGCGCAATCGGTCGCCACTTTCCTCGGGTCATTGCTATCGCCATGGTGCCGAAGGGTTACCCTCCTTCCCGGCGTACGGGGGCACCCGTCGCTGGACCTAACCCTGGGACGTGGTGGGGAGGGGCAGGATATGCATTGTGGTCGTCGTAAGCGTCGTCGGCGGTTTGTAGGCAGGGATGGTCGAGCTGCTTGCGGGCAGTTTGGGATACGTGACGTTGACGGGGCATGCCTTGGTTATGCGGCAGGACAGGCTCTTGGGCTGAGCGACATGGACGTCGTTCACCCCTTGGAGCACGTAGAAGAAGCCGGTGAAGGCTGCGATGCCGACCAGGGTGGAGACCCGGCCGCGAAGCTTGTGGATCACTTCCGTAACTCTACGTCCGAGCTGCGCTGCGCAACCTGTCACCCTTCAAGCCGGACGGAACCTCCGGAGTGCCTGAGGACTGACCCCGGCCCGGCGAAGTGGCTATTGGTCGCCCTTGCCTTGGGGCCAGACCAGGGTTCCGTCCTCACCGACCCTGGCAAGCGTGAATACGGCGCTTCCGCCGTCCCCGACGTACTCCCACGTCACGCCGAACCGGCGAAGCAACGTGCCGAACCTCTCGTCCTCATTGGCAAGGCCGCTCACCAACTGGCGGGCTGCGTCAACCTCGGATTGAGCCTGTTCCTTCGGGCCGTTGGCAACCACTCCAATGTGAATATGGCCATCGGAGGCAGGTCCCGAAGTGTCTCGATTGAGCAGGAGTCGTGACCCGAGGGCCACCAGGTCAGGACCGTGGCTCAGAAGGTCGAGGGCGAGGTCCCAGCGTTCCCCCTGTGGCTCATCGACCGTCAGTGCGCCCTTCATTCGACCCATGATGCCCGACTGAGGGACTGCCCCACTCGTGCCGAACTGCAGCAGGCAACGACAGCAAGCAGCCATCGAGAATTTGGATGCTGTTTGAGGGTGCTGTGTTACAGGGATCGCACCCTGGCGGCCTGCGGCCGGCCTATCGTCGCAGGTCCAGCGGCTGGATCCGCCACTCGGGTTTTGCGTAATCCGGCCCTCCGACACGAAACAACCCCACGCGCAGGGATGCCGTGATTCGTTCGCCTTCTTCGCTTCGTTGATAGCGAAGATGCACGCCTGCAGCCGCGGTACACCTGTTGACGTTCTGCGCTGTTCGAGTTGGCCAAGAGGGCGGTCAGGCCACCGACTCCTTCCAGCAATTCACGCAGTACCTGTTCCGACAGCTCGCCGGTGGCAGATGAGTCGCAGGCATTGATCACCGCATTCGATGAGGCCAGCTCCCCTTGCGCCGACGCGGGTGCGCTCAGTGACGAGGGCCGGGTCCATTCCGGCCTCCAGCGCGTCGAGATACTGGCTGAGCTTCTTGCGTGCCTCGCTGGCCTGGAGCCTGGCCCGGCGCAGCTCAGGTGAATCGGTGGTTTCGTGAGCATCGGCGGCCAGAATGGCCATCACGGTGTTGTCCAGTCGGTCCGGAGAGGTCAGATCCGCCAGCCACTCATCGACCGCGGGCAAAATCCGGTCCTCAGCCAGAAAGAGAGTCTTGGGATGGCTGTCGTCGCCGGGGTACTCGGTCCGGTAGACGCATTGGTAGCCGACGCGCCTGGCGCCGCTCCTTCGCTTGACCGTGTGGCCCTGCATCCTCTTGCCGCACCGGCCACAGACGATGAGCCCCCGCAGGGCGTAGGGAGAAGGCTGAGGCCGATCTGGTCGAGGTCCAGGAGTGGCCGGGGCACGGTCGCTCTGAGCCTGGCGCCAGACCGTCTCGCTGACGATTGGCGCCACAATGCCATCGGTCTCAATGACCTCTGAAGCCGGAGCGGGCGACATCCGGGTCACATTGCCGGCGGCAGGGTCGTTGACGTCGAAGAGGCGCTCCACCTTGCGGTAGCGCCCGTAAGGGTCCTCCGATAGTTAGTCCACGCGCGATGTAGAGTGGCCCGGTGGAGGCCAGCCGGAATGAGCTCGCGCGATTCTTCGAGGTGGTCCTGCCCCATCTGAAAGAGCTGCAACGCCGTGTGGTGGCCGGCGCCATGGCCGAGGGTCTCGGACGCGGTGGCAAGAGCGCGGTGGCCGAGGCCTCGGGCATGAGCCGCAACACGGTGATCAAGGCCGAACGCGAGGTGAGCGAGGGCATAGCGCCCACGGAGCGCCAACGTGCACCGGGCGGGGGCGACATCAAGTCCGAGGACAAGCAGCCCGGTCTGCTCGAGGCGCTCGACGAGCTGGTGCATCCCGAGACCCGGGGCAACCCGATGTCGTACCTGCGCTGGACGTCCAAGTCGACGGGCAACTTGGCCACCGAGCTGGTGCGCCAGGGCTTCAAGGTCACCGACGACACTGTCGGGCGGATTCTCCGATCCATCGGCTACTCGCTCCAGGCCCCTTCCAAGCAGAAGGAGGGCAGCGCGCATCCCGACCGAGACGCCCAGTTCAAATACCTCAACAAAGAGGTGGGCCGCTTCATGAAGACGAGCCAGCCCGTCATCAGCGTCGACACCAAGAAAAAGGAGATCGTGGGCGAGTTCTCCAACGGCGGAGCCGAATGGCACCCCACCGGTGAGCCGACGCGGACCAAGACCCATGACTTCGTCGACAAGGAGCTGGGCCGGGCCGTCCCTTACGGGGTCTACGACCTGGCCAACGACGAGGGCTGGGTCTCCGTCGGCGACACGGCCGACACGGCCTCGTTCGCGGTCGAGGCCATCCGGCGCTGGTGGTCCTCGATGGGTACAGCTCCGGTTCCCCGCCGCCACCAAGCTGTTGATCACCGCCGATGCCGGCGGATCCAACGGCTACCGGGTCAAGCTCTGGAAGGTCGAGCTGGCCCAGCTGGCCCACGAGATCGGTCTCGAGATCACCGTGGTGCACTACCCACCGGGAACGTCGAAATGGAACCGGATCGAGCACACGCATGTTCAGCTTCATCTCGATGAACTGGCGTGGTCGTCCGCTCGTGTCGTATCGGACCATCGTCGAGCTCATCTCGAACACGACGACGTCCAAGGGGCTCAAGATCCGGGCCGAAGAGGACCTCAACTACTACGAGACCGGCACCAAGGTCAGCGCGGCCGAGCTCGCCGCTGTGCCTCTCACGCCGCACAAGTTCCACGGCGACTGGAACTACACGATTGCGCAATCAGTCAATCGGTGAGCCCTAGCTGCCCTGCCCCTTGTACTTCGGATTCATGACGATGGTCCGCACCGCGCCGACCGACCACGCCACGGCCGTGGCGGTGCGGATTGCGTTCCCGGTCGGCGGCGGATGGGCATGGGAACCCTTGCCGGGTCAGACGTGTGGCAATGGTCCGGAAGCCGACGCCCTCGACCCGCCAGGCGAAGATCTGCTCCACGACCTTTGAAGTCTCTGGGTCTACGGCCAGATTGGTGAGCTGGACGCCCTGGCGGGCCTTCTCCGGATTGGGGTGCGGGACGCCGGTGCGCTCCAACTTGTAGCCGTAAGGCGGTCGTCCACCGAGGTAGCGACCCTCAGGAGCCATCGCCTTCATTGAGGTCCGACACGCGGACCCGCAGTCGATTGCGCTCGGCCTCGCTCAGTCCGCCGAACATCGACATGAGCAGATCGTGCGCTTCGGAATCGGGATCGACCGGGCCGCCGACTTCGGGCACCCATAGCTGTACGCCCCAGTGGGCGAGCTGAGGGAGGATGTTCTGCACTTGACCCGCAGAGCCGAAGGCTCGTTGGGGCTCACCGACGACGATGCCGGTCCAGCCGCGATTCGGGTCGGCGAGTTGGCGATGAGCCGGGCCGCTTCGGGTCGTCGGGACCAGGGGACCGAACGAGAGACGTCGGTGTCGTGGACGACCGAGACGATCTCAGCCCGCCCGACGATGAGGGCGTTGGCTCGGGAAAGCTGCCAGCGCAGACTTTCGCCCGGGTTCTGCTGGTCGTCGGTGGACGTCCGGGCGATAGGCGGTGAGCGGAATGAGCGCTCTTGCCTCGGTCATGCGGCTCGCTTGGGTTGTTCGGCCCGCCGAGCGAGTGTGGCCCGGACCAGCTGCGCCAGGGCGATGGCCAAGTCGGTCGTCATGACCGGTGGGGCTGTGGCTTCAAAGGAAATCTCCCCTTCGTCGCTCATCGGGTCCGACCTCACGAGCCGGAGCGTGCTTTCGGAGAATACCCCTGCCCTGTGTCTGAGGTCGGTGACGGTAGGAGGCCGCCGCCATGATGCGGTCGATTCCTTGAGTTGAGGCGAATCCTCTTGGTGCGCAATCTCCATCCTCCCGGCCGAGATTGTTGGCTCCCTCACTCAGTCAGGGTGGGTAGGGACCACAAGCGGCCCGCCGCCCGCTTCTCCAACACTCCTACCGGGCTGGTCAGTCCCTGAGTCCGGCGGCACGTAGTTCACCGGAGCTCCACGGCGTCAAGTCGCCGGCTCGGCTCACAACAACTTCTGGCGGTTTCGTGATCGTTGAAGTTCGCCCTGCGGGCGAACCCGCCAGAAGTTTTTGCTCGGCCCAAGGGCTGCCCTCTCCGGAACTTGACCCCGCTTCGCTGCCGGTGGAAAGGGCGGGCATGCGAACGACGCATGGGCGCCGTTCGCACCGATCGCAGGCAACGGCAATTCGGCGGGCGTGTCATCAAATGGACCAGCACCAACGTCCACCCCCTGATTCACGCGCCACCACCAACTCAGCTACTAGCCCATCGACCTCGCCCCACCGTCCCAACTCGACCAACCCCTTCACTGCGATCCATCCATCAGATTGCTCCACACGTGTGGCATTAGAGGAAATACCGGCGTCGGCGATGGACACAACGGTGGTCTCGACTGCCGTTGGCGCCGGGAGCCCAGAGTCAACAGCCAAGCGAACAGTGGGGGAGTGCAGCGGCAGTAGCGGACGGTACGATGGGCGCATGGCGAACCGACCCAATGACCTGCCGCCTGGTTCAGCGGTAGTGGTCACAAACCCCGACGAGGACTGTTCGCCCGAAGCCTTCCATGCCTTTCTCGATGACCTTCTGGCCGGCCCGGAGCCCGAACTCGAGAGCCTCGACGCTGCCGAAGCGCTCCGGGAGTTCCGCGTCGACGCTGAGGCGTGACAGCTGTCGTCATAGACGCTTCTGCTGGAGTTGAGATTGTCGCGGACACCCGCCGGGGACGGGCCCTGGGCGATTGCTGTCGGCCGATTCCGAGGGTTGGGTTCCCGAACACTTCTACGCCGAAGTGCTGGGGGTGCTCCGGCGGCGGTTGCTCATCGAGCGGGCGATCACGGAATCTCAGGCCACGGCCGCGGTACGCCGACTCGGCTTGTGGCACCTCCACCGAGCCTCAGTAGCTCCCCTGGTTCCGGTTGCCTGGAAATATCGTCACAACATGACGGCGGCAGACGCTCTCTATGTGGCGCTGTCCGAAGAGATCGGCGGGGATCTCCTGACAGACGATTACAAGCTCGTCGCATCGCCGAACTTCCCCGCCGGAGTTAACGTGCTCCAGCTACCGGTCAGATCCTGACTTGGGTTGCAGCAACACGACGGGGGGTGTGGTTCGTAACCTCGCGGAGGCGCTCGGAAGGCGGATTCGGGTCGGGTGCTAACCGCCAGCTAACCCGCCTGGAACGGCACATCGGCGCTACCCCTCTGCCCCCAGACGCTCGCGCGTTTTGGGATACCCCGGCCGTGGCTCGGTCTCGTCGTTCGGCGGTAGTCAGCCCAGACGGATCGCACCCCGAGCGGAGTCCGTCAGGACTGACTGCTTGCTCGAGTTCACCTCGCCTGGAACGGCCCGATCTGTGCGCTCGAGGACGGCCCAATGGACCAGGCGAGAAGCTCCATCACACCCTGGCGGTGTCACGGCGGAATTGCCCACACAGCTCCGACCACGAAGACTCCCAGCCATGCGGCCAGGTTGAGCACCCACATCCAATCGAACTGACCCCCGACCAAGGGATAATGAACGAGCTCGTTGAGCCCGTACAAAGGGGTCACCTTGGCCAACGTGGCGTCAGTACCCGGAAAATGGCTGACTGGGATGAACAAGCCTCCGGCAAACGCGCACAGCATGAGCACGAGAGAGATGATCTGAGTGACGTTCTCAGAGGGAAACAAGTAGCCGATGAACAACCCGAGGGCGGAGAACAGGAGTGATCCGACCCACACGCAGAGCCCGGTGATCACCCACAGATAGGTGGGCATTGTCGCCTGGTCGGTGGCAGCGCCGAGCAAGTACACAGCACCCACGGCGCCCGCAGCCAAGGTGAGTGACGTCAGCATCTTGATCGCGATGTAGGCCGCAGATGACAGCGGCGTTACCCGGAGCTGTCGACTCCACCCCAGAGCCCGTTCGATGGACACCATGGCGCCACCCGTTGCCGTGGCGAACACGGCACCGAACAGAGCAACGCTGATCATCTCGAAGGCCGTCAAGTTGCCCCGGCCGGCACTCTGATGCACGTAGGCACTGTTTCGTCCGAACGCCAGAAAGAGGATGACTGGCATGGCGATGGCGAGCACCATCGTCCGGCGATTGCGCATGAGTCGGCGGATCTCCAAGCGAAGGACTGCGAGGCTGAATCCACCCAGCGCGGGGCAGGACGCCCCAGGGCTTCGGCAAGAGTCGATTGAGGAGTCACTGCACCACCTTCCCGTCAGAATCAACGACATCGGTTCGTTGGCTGGTCAGGGCGATGAACGCATCCTCAAGACCACGTGATGTGATCTCGAGGTCGTGGGCTGTGGTCTCGTTCAAAAGTCGTTGGGCGACGGCATCGGTATCACCCGAATGGATGAAGACGGTTTCGCCACGGATCTCAACGTCGTCCACTCCCGGCATTGCTCGGAGCACTCCTTCGTCAGCGTGGAACAGTGTCGCCCGAATGGTCCGCCCGGAGGCCAGAGCCTTCACCTCAGCGGCGGTTCCGTCTGCGACGATCAGGCCCTTGCTGATGAGCACTATCCGGTCGGCGTAGGCATCGGCCTCTTCGAGGTAGTGGGTGGCGAAGACGATCGTCCGGCCCAGTGCAGCGTCATCGCGGATCGCCTGCCAGAAGTCCCGTCGGCCCTCGACATCCATGCCTTGCGTCGGCTCGTCGAGGAGCAGGAGCTCTGGGTCGGGTATCAGCGCCATGGCAAACCGGAGGCGCTGTTGTTCTCCCCCTGAGCATTTCCCGACCAAGCGGTCGGAAATGCCGGTGATCCCGGCACGCTCGAGTACCTCGTCAACCGGTCGGCTCACGGCAAACAGGTTGGACGTGTACTGGACTGTTTCAATCACAGTGAGATCCTTCAGTAACCCGCCCGTCTGCATGACAGCGGAAATCAAGCCCTTCGTCACGGCACGACGCGGCGCCATGCCGAAGACTTCGACCTCACCAGTAGTCGGTTGGGAGAGCCCCAAGATGATGTCGATGGTGGACGTCTTCCCGGCACCATTCGGACCGAGGAAGGCCACGACCTCTCCCGAGTGCATGGTCAGGTCGACTCCGCGCACGGCTCTGACAGATCCGAACGTCTTGTGAACCCCTCGAAGTTGGACGGCGAGCGTCTCTGAGTCCTGCTCGCTGACTCCAACGACTTCCGCACCATTACCTGCGGTCATCGTGAGCACTCCGATCAGGCGAAGTGGTCGAAGTGTCCTTCTTGCCACTCCACCTGAAGAACGTGCCTCGACGCAGTTTGAGACCGAGTACGAGGACCAAAACGACGATGCAAACAATAAGGACAATGCTCATACCTGAACCTCCGGAATCGTGAAACCCTTCAGTGTTGAAGTCATGCCCCCACACTGGGCTCATGGGACCGATGCCGCCTCAGGGGTGAGACAGGTTTGCTGGTCAGTCGTTCGATAGAGATCGAGCGGCTGATCTCTGTCTCATGGGTGATGAGATGGAGATCCTTCTCGGTTACGGTCGGCCCATGAGAAGGGTGACCGACGCGGCAAAACGGGCTCAGTCGGTCGTCCGGCGCCACCCGCTGGCCGTCGACACCGTCATTGCCGGCGTCCTCGCCCTGGCAGGTCTTGTCTCTCTCGACGCTACCTATGCCGAGCTACCGCCGAACGATCCGGCATTCAGCCACGGCTTCACGGTCGTCGTTGTGGCGTCGATGTTGGCGATCACACTCCCTTTGGCGCTACGCCGTCGCTTTCCGTTCTCGGTCGGGGTCGTCGTCGTTACAGGGTTCTTGGTTGCTCGGGTCGTCGTCCACGTGCCCGAGGCCAACATCACACTGCTGTCGTTGTGGCTGATGTTCTACAGCGTGGCTGTCTATGGCGACCGGCGATTTCGGACACCGTTCCTTGCGCTGTGCTACCTCGCCATCGTGGCCGAGCTCACGCACGAACTGTTCTTCCCGGGACCATCAGGCGCTACGCAATTCGGACGGAGTTTCGACCTGTTGTACAACGTGGTCGTCCTCTCCTTGCCGTGGATGCTCGGCGCGGCGATTTGGGCGCTGCGGGATCGTCAGCGGACGCTTACGGTGCAGACAGCCGATCTTCAGAGGGAGCGCGAGGAGAACGAGCGTCAGGCAGTGTTCGCAGAACGGGTTCGGATTGCCCGCGAGCTGCACGATGTCGTGGCGCACCATGTGAGCGTGATGGGTGTCCAGGCCGCCGGAACGCGACGCGTCATGGATCGTGATCCACAACGTGCCGCCGAGGCGCTGAGTTCAATCGAGCACTCGAGTCGGAGAGCAGTCGCTGAGCTCCATCGCCTCCTCGGGTTCCTTCGCCGTGCCGGTGACGCCGACGAACTGGCGCCCCAGCCGAGCCTTGCGCAACTGGGAGATCTGATCGATGAGTCCCGCGAGGCAGACCTGAACGTGTGCGTGACGATCAGAGGTGAAGCGCGACCGCTGTCTCCGACTCTCGAAGTGTCCGCCTACCGGATCATCCAAGAGGCGCTCACCAACGTCCGCAAGCATTCCCAAGCCTCAACAGCGCAGGTCGGACTCCTCTACCGACCCACGGAGCTCGAAGTCGAGATCCTCGACGATGGACCGGGCTCGGAGGCAGATGAGGCCGGCAGCGAGACAGGGCATGGGCTGATCGGGATCCGCGAACGTGCGGCACTTCACGGCGGTCATCTTTGTGCCGACCCTCGTCCTGGAGGTGGGTTCGCGGTCCACGCGGTCTTCCCACTGACCGGTGATGCCGCATGAGCATCAGGGTTGTTCTGGTCGATGACCAGGCATTGATCAGAACTGGCTTCAAGATGATCCTCGAGAGCGAGAATGACATCGAGGTTGTGGGCGAGGGAGGTGATGGTAGAGAGGCGATCTCTCTGGCGCGCTCGGCGCGACCCGACGTCGTGCTCATGGACGTCCAGATGCCCTCTATGGATGGTTTGGTGGCAACCGGTCGGATTGTGGCGGACGCGAGCATCCCGAGCCGGATTGTCATCCTGACCACCTTCGAGCGCGACGACTACGTGTTCGAGGCGCTTCGGGCCGGCGCGAGCGGGTTTTTGCTCAAGAACTGCCCCCCCGAAGATCTGGTGCACGCAGTGCGTGTGGTCGCCGCTGGTGATGCGCTTCTCGCACCCTCCGTCACGCGCCCGGTCATCGAAGCGTTCGTCCAACGTCGGGCACGCAGCAGTGACGAAGCGGAGCTTCAACGTCTTACCGAACGAGAGACTGAAGTCCTGCGGTTACTGGCTACGGGGAAGAGCAACTCGGAGCTTGCGGCTTATCTGTTCTTGGGAGAAGGAACCATCAAAACACACGTTTCCAGTGTGCTCACCAAGCTCGGGCTGCGTGACCGAATGCAAGCAGTCATCTTCGCCTACGAAAGTGGCTTGATCGAACCGGGAACGCAACGAGAGTAGGCGTTGGCGGGTTGCCGGGCCTTACGCCTCCCCTCGAATTCGAGCACCTAAGATTGCCGGTTGCCAGCAACGACCCAGACTGACCCAATCAGCCGGGTCGCGGACGCGATCACTCCGAGCCAGTGGGCCGAGTGCTTGCTGGCCGCTAGTGGCTGGAAACTTCTCGCGAAAGGGCATTCTGTGGAGGGGCGGCTCCGTGGCGCAGGAGCCCGAAAGGTGTCCCAGAACGGGTGGGCAAAGCACCGATGAGCAGTGCCCCCATCCGC
>CAVSAT010000017.1:0-50100 GCA_963726005.1 uncultured Acidimicrobiaceae bacterium | reverse complement strand
TGGGCCGCCCGGGTCTCGATCCCGGCACCTTGGGATTAAAAGTCCCCTGCTCTTCCGGATGAGCTAGCGGCCCGGCACTGCAAGATAACCGACCTGCGTGGTGCCTATGCGATGTCGGCCAGCCTCGGCACCACGGGCGCCCACGTCTCCTCAGCCAGCGAGACGGCTCGGGGCCGGTCGAGCGCACGACGATGGAATGCGCTCCCGCCGACGAGAGCGCCTCGGCTTCCCGCAAGATCTCGTCACGATCGCCATCGGCCACCATGATGAGCGCTGTGACCTCGATGTCCGCGGGGTTGCGGCCGACGGCCTCGCAGTGCCCTCGGAGCACCTCGACCTTGTGGGCGACCGTCTGCGCATCGCCGATGAAGTTGCAGGCGTCCGCGTAGGTTGCAACGATCCGCAGCGTCTTGCGTTCTCCGCCTCCGCCGATCAGCACCCGCGGCCGGGGGTACTGACTGGCTGCGGGGAGCACAGGGTCTCGGCGAGATGGTAGTGCCGGCCCTCGTATGGTCCGTTGTCGTCGCTCCACATCTGGAAGCAGATCTGGAGGGTTTCCTCGAGCCGTTCGTACCGTTCCTTGAGAGGAGGGAAAGGGACGCCAAGTCCTCGATGCTCGGCTCGTACCACGCGGCCCCGAGCCCGAGCTCGGCGCGGCCGCCGGAGAGGACGTCGAGCGTGGTCACCGTCTTGGCCAGCAGTCCCGGGTGGCGGTACGTCACGCCTCCCACGAGAAGCCGGAAGCGCATGCGCTCCGTCTTGGCGGCGGCAAAGGAGAGCGCGGTTACCCCTCGAGCATTGGCTCCTCCGCCGGCCACAGCATGTCCATCTGGAACCAGTGGTCCATCACTGAGAGGGTTCGCACCCCGATCGCCTCGGCGGTCTGTGCCAAGGACGTGAACGTCGGCCCGATGGCCAACGGGCCGCCTGGCCACGTGAAGCGCGGCACATGGATGTCGAGTTGCATGTCGTCTCCAGTCGCTGGAAACGAGGGTACCCGCCGCGTCGTGGCCGAGGGTCGGGTCGGGTTGGCCGACGGAGACGGCGTCGACGGAGAAACGGTACTCTCAGCCGGGCATGGGCCTTGTCATCCACGCGCTCGAGGTACCACTCGCGGCAAGCGCGCGCGTCACTGCCTCTCCGACGGTTCGCAACCGCTGACGCTGGCTGAGCTCGGCGTACCACGCCCGACGAGCGGGTGCGTGGCTGGAGCACTTGGCCGGCCGGGCCGGCACCGTCGCCACGCTCCTGACAGCGTCACACGACTGCCTCGCGGTGTTCTTCGGAGCCCTTCGTTCGGGCATCACGCTCGTGTCGTTGCCGCATCCGGCTCGGGGGATGGACGCCGACGAGTACCTGACCCAGATCGGACACATGTGCGCCGTCACGGGGGCGGACCGCGTGCTGTGCGACCCGGGCCTGGTGGGGCTGCTCTCCGTCGGTCCCGTGGCCGCTTCGTCGTTCGGTGAGTGGGGCTCCGGCGGCTTTCCCGCCACGTCCGAGGCGCCGGGTCGGTTCGTGCAGTTCACCTCGGGGAGCACTGGTGAGCCTCGGGGCATTGAGCTGTCGCTGGACGCTCTGGACGCCAACCTCACCTCCATGTACGACTGGCTGGCGCCGAGCGACGGTGCGGTCGTCTGCAGCTGGTTGCCACTCTCCCACGACATGGGCCTGATCGGCCTCGCGCTCTACGCCATGTGCTCGGTGAATCCGCCGTGGTCCGTGCCTTCCGATCTGGTGCTCATGACCCCCGAGGCGTTCCTCGCCGATCCTGCGAGCTGGATGCGGGCCTGCACCGACTACCGGGCCACCACCACCACCTCGCCGCCCTTCGCCCTGCGCCTGGCGGCTCGCTCCCTGCGATCGGGTGACTTCGACCTCTCCTCGCTGCGGAGCTTCGTCGTCGGCAGCGAGCCGGTGCCGGCGGACGGCCTCCGCGAGTTCGAGGCCGTCGCACAGGATTCAGGTCTGCCGCCCACCGTGCTCTGCCCCGGATACGGCATGGCGGAGACGGCGCTGGCCGTCGCCATCGACCCCACGACCAGGCCGTGGTCGTCAGTGCGTGTCGACCCCGAGGGCCTCGCCGCCCACGAATGGCGGGAGGTTGACGAGGCCGGGACCGAGCTCGTGTCGTGTGGGCCCCCTGTGTCGGGCACGCACGTCCGGACGACTGGGTCGACCCCCCTCGGTGAGCTCGAGATACGGAGTCCGTCGCTGCTCAACCGGTACGTCGGCGACGACTCCTCGCCGTTGACCCCCGACGGATGGTTCCATACCGCGGACCTGGCCTACCTACGCAACGGCGAGGTCTACATCGCCGGGCGCACGGACGACGTCCTCATCGTGGCCGGCCGCAACATTGATGCACGCGCGCTCGATGCGGTGGCTGGCGCGCACCCGGCATGCCGCCCCGGCAATGCGGCCTGCGTCCCCGACGGCTCGGGGCGCTATGTCGTCGTGGCCGAGCCACGCACTGCTGCGATGGAGCCCATAGAGCTCCGAGCCGGCGCCAAAGAGATCCGGGTGTCGCTGGCGCGCCGGTTCGCCGCCAGCCCCTCGGCGGTCATCTTCATTGAGCGGGGTACGCTTCCAAAGACACCGAGCGGCAAGGTGCGACGCAATCATCTGCGCGCCCTTTGGGCCGATGGGAAACTGCAACAGCTCGTGACTGGCTGAACGGGCGCCATGGAAGTCCGCCGGCGGCGTCCTGATACTGTCGCCTGCATCTCGGGAATCTGAATCCTGGACGTCAATCGAGGAGAGATGTCAACGTCGAACACGTCAGCCCAGAACACCCGCACGGACGTGATGTCACTTGACGAGTTCAAGGCGTGGTTCGTCACCGAAATCGAATGGAGCCCCGCCGAGATCACGGAGGACAGCGATCTCGTCGAGGATCTCGGAATGGACTCCGTTGGCGCTGTCGACCTCATGGCGGCGATCGAGGACGCGGTCGGCGGCGACGTCATCATGCCGATTGAGCTGCTGCTCCAGATCACGACGGTGCGCGACGCGTACCTCCAGTACTGCGCCCTGGCGCACCTCCCATACGAGAGCGAGCTTCCCCGGTGAGCGGTCCGATCATGACAGGCGAGGAAGCGCGGCTCTCCCCCAGCCTTCACACCCGACGCCTGCAGCTACGGATGCTCACCAACGAGGACCATGCGCCGCTTTACCGACTTTCCAGCGATCCCGACGTTACGTTCCAGTGGCGCTTCCGCGGCACGACGCCCAGCTACGACGAGTTTCTGAAACAGCTCTATCCCGGCGTGCTATGCCAGTTCGTCGTGAGCCCTCACGGCTCCCAGGAGGTGCTCGGCCTCGTGGTTGCGTACAACGCCGACTTCCGGCACCGCTTCTGCCATGCCGCCGTCGTCATGCACCCGAGCCTCCACCGTCGCGGCCTCGGGATCGAGGCCTTCATGGGCCTGGCGCGCTACGTGTACTACGGCTGGGACTTCCGGATGATCATCATGGAGACGGTGGGCATCGCGTTCGAGAACTTCTCCTCGGGCGAGGAGGCCGGGTACTTCACCGTCGAAGGGCGGATACGGGACCAGTTCTATTACGGCGGGCGGTACTGGGACGGCATCTCGGTCACGCACCGCCGCGACCAATTCGAAAAGGTGATGCAGGGGCCGGTGGGGCAACTCCTCACTCCGGGGCGACGCGTGAAGGTACCGCCACCGCCGAGATGACCGCAGCCTGTCGCGCTTGGATGCCCCTCATACCTCCGAGGGCTCGCGGCCTCGCCGCCCTCCTGATCGTCTTCGCCGCTGTCCCACTGAGCTTCGGGCTGCTCGCGACGAGTGCAGCAGCCCAGCCCACCACGACGACCACGGCGGCACCGACCACGACGACCACGGCGGCACCGACCACGACGACCACGGCGGCACCCACCACGACGACCTCGTCACTCGCCACCACGACGACGGTTCCCGCCACCACGACGACCAGAACGCGTCCGAGCACCACGACAACGCATCCGACCACCACGACGACGAAGGCCTCCACATCGTCGAGCTCGAAGACCTGGGGTTGGGTCCTTCTGGCGGTCGCGATCGCCCTGGCCGCCATCCTCGTGGCCTTGCTGATCACGCGTAACCGGCGACAGGGAGACGCGGCCGACTGGCAGCGCTCAGTGGTGCCCGCAGTGACGGCAGCGGAACTCGCCCGGGAGCTCGTCCTGTCGCTCACCTTGGGGGACGATCCGCAGCGCCGGGCGGACGTCAGCGTCCAGGTGGACGAGGCGGTCTCGTCGCTCGAGCGGGCGGCGGCTTCCGCTCCCGACCAGGCAAGCCGCGCTCTGTGCGCCCGGTCCGCGGAGAGCCTTCGTGGCCTCGCGTTCGCGGTCGAGGCCGACCACCTCTTGCGTTCGGGCAGCGGGCATCCCACCGGAGAGCAACTGGCTGCTGCCGATGCCGCCCGGCGGCACCGCGCCGCGGAGTTGGACGTTGCGCTGCGGGAATTGAAGGCGGCGAGCGTCCCGACGCGGTAGCCCCCGAGGTCGCCAGGGCGGACGAGATCTTCACTCAGCCCGTAGCAACACCGCCGTCGGCGTGCGTGCCGCTGTCCAGGCGGGAACGGCCGCGACGACGTTGGCGAGTAAGACCGTGCCGAGCGCCACCAGCAAGATCGACAGGAGGGACACCGTGGGGTATGGCACGGCGTAGATCTGATCCGCGAAGAGATCCCACAGCCACCGGCCCACGATGACCCCAAGCGGGATTCCCACCGCGATCCCCACCACCGCGGCGACCGTCGCCTGCCAGGCCACGGCAGCAGCCAGTTGCCGGCGGACGAACCCGACGGTCTTCAGCAGTGCAAGGTCACGCCGTCGCTGCCGGACCGATGCGATCAGCGTGAGCGCCAACGCCACGACGGCACCCAGGGCGAGCCCCGATACCAAGAGCGTGGGTGTGAGGCCGATCGTCTTGTAATTCACGATCTCGGCGGGGCGCTGCACGCCCTGCACGACAAGGGCATTGCCGGCGGCGCCGCCCTCCGCCGAGGCATAGACCCGGTCCGACGCGACGACGATGCGCTGGAGGTTGGCCAGCGCCACCGTCGCGGGCACGCCAGACCGCATGCGAACCACCGCGAGGTTCGGCCCGTCGAGTGCCGGTGTCGGGCCGCCGTTGAATGCCGCAGCGAACGGCTTGGGAAGGACCTGGAGCGCCAAGAGCGCTCCGGTTCCCATCGAGGTGTGGTCCGAGACGGTACTGGCAAAGCCGATGGCCGGGAACGTCGCCGTGCCGACGATGCGCAGCCGAGTGGGTGGCAGCCAAATGGGGGCGTTCGCCGGCGCTCCATAGGTGACCGTGATGTACTGGCCGATGCGCTTGTGAAGCTGGGCCATCGTCGCCGCGCCGAGGAGGACCTGATGCGCACCGTCGACGCCGTGGCCGGTGAGGATGGGTGGCGTCACGGCGGCGTTCTCGTTGGCGATGAGGAACGGCACTTGCTGGCCGTCCATCAAAATGTCGTTGTAGGAGAACCCCGCGTAGGCCGCGACGTCCTTGTCGCGTTTGAGCATGGTGAAGGCAACGTGCGGGACATTGCCCCCTCCCGGTCCCACGGGGTTCAGGATGTAGGTCCAGTTCCACCCGTACAGCGGGGGGTTGGAGACCAGGGTCTGGAGGCTGTTCCCGAAGGTCAGCGTTGTCACGACGAGGGCGACGGCCAGGGACGATCCGAGAAGCATGGAGCGGACAGGCACGGCGCTCCGGCCCTCACCCGGCTGCAGGGCCATGCGCACCCCGACCACCCCGGGGGCGGACAGGCCGGCCCGGGCCAACGCGGCGACCGCCTGCGCGCCGGTTGACGATCGGACACGGGGCCGCGAGCGCGACACGGTGCGGAGCTGCCGCATAAGCCAGCAGGAGCGCCATCGCGCTCAACAGCGTGACCATGATCAGCATGCCAAAACCCAGCACCGTCCAGTCGAAGGAGACTCCACGTGCGGGGTAGACCGAACGCACGGGTCCGAGGGGCGCGAGCGGTGACATCGCCACCGCGAGCGCGCCGGCCAGCAGCGTTCCGAGAAGGATCGCGCCCTCGAGCCCGACCAGACCGTCGAGGATCGTGTCCGCCGGCCCTGCACCCAGCGCCCGCAGGACCGTCACATCATCGGCCTCCGCACGGAGCCTGCGCGCGATCAATTGGGCCGTGATGAGAAGCGCAGCCAGGAGGGCCACACCTCCGAACACGCCGAGGGCGATGGAGATCGGCTTGAGCGAACGATCGGCCTTGTCCACCACCGGCGCCAGCAGGTGGTCGGTGGAGATCACGCCTGGAGGAATCAGACGCGCGACCTCGCGCTCGACCGCGGGCACCGCGCTGGTCCCACCTCTGGTCCGGATGCCAAACGTCAGGGCACCGGTGAACGACTCGCCCTTATGTGCGAGGAGGTCCGCGGTGAACGCCGGCGTGAGGGGGAGGAAGGTCGGAAGGACGTCGACGTCGTCCTGCACGATTTCCGAGTTCAGCGACGCCAGTCCGACCAGCTTCATGTTCATACGTACGGCGGGCGGCACGGCCTTCGTACCGAACCTCGGCAGGCTCTGTTGCACGGTTCGAGTAGAACCCGAAAGGGATCACCTCTCCGACGTGGAGGCGCAGGAGCTTGGCCACCGCGGGCGCCATCATGATCTCGTTGGGTCGCCGCGGGGACGCCAGGCGCCCCTCGCTCACCGCCATGCGGTCCTGGGTGAAGAAGAGCCCGTTGACGCTGGCGACAGGGAACGCCAGCCCGGTGACGCTGATTCTCGGTGAACCATCCGCGGTGAGCGGCGCGCCCGTCACTTCGAGGCCGGGCGCGACGTGCAGGACGCCGGGGAGCCGCGCGATGGCTTGCGTGAGGCGTGGGCTGTAGGTCGGGTTGTCCGAGGCCACCGAGTTGCCGCTGTAGACCGAGACCAGCAGATCCGACGGATTGGTCGCCAGCCAGGAACGTCGAGAAAGACGATTGCGTCCGCCGCGCCGCGGCGAGGCTTCCGAGGCCGAGTCCTCCCACCAAACCGACCAGGACGACCAGGGAGAGATAGCCGGCCCAGCGGCGCCCGAAGGTGGACCGGATCCGGTACATCGCCACACCGAACCCGCGTTCGATCACGGCACGCAGTCTCTCGCGAGGGTCTCCTCCACCGCTATGCAGTCTCGCCAAGGGACGGGGGCGCACCAAGGGTGCCAGCTTTTGCGCCAAGGGGGTGCCAGCACCACGGCTGCGACCTCTCCGGCCAGGCCACGCCAGGTCCCCGCGCTACCGTAGGCAGCGCATGGCGAGCATCAAGGTGGTATTGGCGGAGGACAATGCCCTCCTTCGGGAAGGCATCTCGCGCATCATCGACGGCGAACCCGATTTCGAGCTCGTGGGGCGGGCGGCCGACCTCCCACAGCTTCTGGAGCTGATTGAGAAGGAATCGCCCGAGGTGGTCGTCACGGACATCCGCATGCCTCCGACCGGGACGGACGAGGGGATCCAGGCCGCGTCATGGCTGAGGGAACACCAGCCCGAGGTGGGCGTCGTGGTGCTCAGCCAGTACAAGACACCTTCGTATGCGCTGGCGCTTCTCGAGACTGGCTCCGCAGGCCGGGCCTACCTGTTGAAGGAGCAGGTCGCGGGTCCCGACGAGCTGGCGCAGGCGATACGCACGGTCGCCCAGGCGGGCTCAATGATCGATCCGCAGATCGTCGACGAGCTGATAGAGGCCAAGTCGTCGCGCCGGAAATCGAACTTGTCCTGGTTGACGCCGAGAGAATCCGAGATCCTGGGCGAGATGGCCAAGGGCAAGAGCAATGCGGCCATCGCGGCCTCGCTGCAGGTGTCCGAGCGGGCAGTGGAAAAACACACCAACTCCATCTTTTCCAAGCTCGGTCTGACCGAGGAACGCGACGTCAACCGGCGTGTCAAGGCGGTGCTGGTCTACTTGAGTGACCCCGGGGGAGGGTGACACCACCACCAACGCGTGTGCATGGCACCACCCCGGTCACCGCTCCCATAGCCGTGCGAGAATGGGTACATGAGCGAGCGGCTCCCCGTCCTCATCGTTGATGACCAGGCGCCCTTCCGCGCGGCCATGAAAGCCGTGCTGAAGCGGGCCACGGAGTTCGAGTTGGTGGGCGAGGCGGCCAACGGGAGCGAAGCGGTGTCCCTGGAGGAGCGGCTCAATCCGGCTCTGGTCCTGATGGATATCAACATGCCCGAGATGAACGGGATCGAGGCCACCCGCACGATGGTGTCCAGGCACCCCGAGGTCGTCGTGATCCTGTGCTCGACGTACGACGCCACCGATCTGCCGGCTGAGGTGGCAACGAGCGGTGCACGCGCCTACCTCAACAAGGAGCACCTCGGTGCGGACACACTGCGCCGGCTCTGGGAAGTGCGCGACGCGCAGGAGTTCATTTCCGCCTGACGCTCCTCACACCAGGGGGACCGAGCCGCGCACTTGCGATCCCTTCCCGATTTCGGCCTCCCAGCGCACCGTTCCACCGATGGCACCTAACCGGTCGGCCATGTTGACGTAGCCGTGGCCCCGCTGCGCCTTGTGCGGGTCGAACCCGGGTCCGTCGTCTGACACCGTGAAGAGCAAGCCGCCGGACTCCTCCCACAGTCGGACCTCGATGCGCGCATCCGGGGCATGTTTCGCCGCGTTCTGCAACGCCTCGAGGCAACAGAAGTAGACCGCCGCCTCCGTCTCCGTGGGATAGCGCCCGACTCCGTCGGCCACGATCGTGACGGGGAGCGGGTTCCGACTTCCCGCAGCGCGCAGCGCTTCGACCAGTCCGCTGTCGACCAGCAGCGGAGGGTAGATCCCGTGTGCGAGCTCGCGGAGCTCTTGAATGGTCTCTTGCACCTCTCCCGCCAGTTGGTCGAGCATCTCGAGACCCGCTTCCTGATCATCGACGATGATGTCCTTGGTCAGGCGGAGGTTCACGGCCAGCGCGACAAGGTGCTGCTGTGCACCATCGTGCAGATTGCGCTCGACCCGGCGCCGTTCGGCGTCCCCGCTCGCGACGATCCGAGCCCGCGACTCGCGCAGCGCGTCCGCTTGCTTGCGCACCTCGTCCAGCGTCGTCTGCAGGGCCGTGTCGAGTTGGGAGTTGCTCAGGGCAAGGCCGACTTGGCGCGCCAGGTCGGCGAGCACCCGGTCATCGTCCTCGGAGAAGGTGCTCGCCATCGACGACCGCTCGACGACGATCAGACCCAACAGCTCCCCGGCGTGGCTGACCGGAGCCACGCGGATCTGCTCCTTCTCGCGGCCCTTGAGGACGGCGGGCAGCCAGATGGATGCCCACGCCGTCCCCGACACCCCGGCGCGGGTGACGACCGGGCGCTCCCGGGGAGACACGACGATCGACCCATGGCCCAGATCGGGAACGGACGCGGTGCGATCGAGGACCTCGCCCGTGCCGGTGAAGACCTCGGCGCTGGTCAGGCTCATGGTCTTGCGGAGGGACTCCGCCAGTTGAAGGAGTAGCTCGTCCATCGGAATCGCTCGGGTCAGCCTGCTCCCGAATGTCCGGAGCACCTCGTCGGGCGCCTCCCGCGAGCCGTACACGAACCGCGTCGCCGACCCGAGAAATCGCTCGCGCACGGGCACAAAGATGAGTGCCGCCACTCCCGAGGCAACCATGGACAGGGCCAACACCTCCTTGTCACCGGTGGTCTTCGGTGCATGCCCGAGGCCCAGGACCACGACGAGGTAGATGGCCGAGACCACGACGACGAAGCCGAACACGGCCAGGACCTGGACGAGTCCCCGGCTCGCGTGCGGCCCGAGCCTCTTGTTCTCGCCGGCCAGGAGACCGAGCGGGACGAGCACCGTCGCCCCGGCCGCCACCGCACCCAGTGGTCCCGGCCAGCCCACCAGGAGGTGCAGCACGGTCGCCATCAACGCCAGCGTTGCGGCCAGGCTCACCCCGATCCCGAACCACTCCATCCGCTCGCGGTGGTATCCGATCGACGTGATGTAGCGCCCTCGCATCGGAGCGATCACAAGGGCAGCTGCAACGACCCAACTGATGGCGCCATCTCCGATGGTGAAGGGGTGGTGGTCCACGATGAGCACGATGCCGACCACAACTGCGACGACGTAGGCCGTGACCGCGGCGCCACGCCGTAGCGAGTCGTGCAGGCGCCCATCCGGCAGCGACAGGAGGAAGTGGAACGAGATCGCTGTCACCACGACGGCGGCCAGGGTCGCGATGTCGCGGGCGCTGCTGGGCGCATGCACGGTATCCGCCTTGCGACCCGCCGCGAGTGCCACAGCCGCCACCAAGGCGTCGACCCCCGCCAGGAGGTGGAACGGGGACACCTTCGACTCCGTTCGGTCCCGGGCCCGGGTGTCCACGAATCCGACGAGCGCCCACGCGATGGTAAGGCCGAAGGCCACTGCGGTGACCGGCGCCATGCGTCCGGAGACGGGGATGCGCAGACCGATCACGACCCCTGCGGCCGTGAGCCCCAAGATCAGGACCTGGAGAAGACGGAACGAGCCGAACACCGTCGGCGGCGGTGCGGGTGCTGTCACGGCGGGCCCGTCCCCCACCCCGAGCTTCACCTCACCGCCGACCGTCACGGAGTTCGCCCCCGCTAGGACTGGACGGCGACGGGCACGTCGAGGTCCTCGTCCACTTCGACCCTTCCGTCCCGCATGCGGACGACCCGGTCGGCCGCCGACGCCACCCCGACATCGTGGGTCACGAGCACGATCGTCTGCCCCCCGGTGTGCAGCCGGCTGAGGAGCTCGATGACCTCCTGGCCGCCCTCGGAGTCCAGCGCACCGGTCGGCTCGTCAGCCAGCAACAGCGTCGGCTCGTTGGCGAGCGCGCGTGCAATGGCGAGCCGCTGTCGCTGTCCACCTGAGAGCATGCCCGGCACCGTCCCCGCCTTGTCACCGATTCCGAGCAGATCGAGGAGGTCACGCGCCCGGCTCTCCGCCATCTTCCGCTTGCGGCCGGCGATCACCGCCGGCAGGGCGACGTTCTCGAGGACGGTCATCCCCTCCAGGAGGTTGAAGAACTGGAAGACGATGCCGATGTGCCGGCGGCGGAGCTGGGACAGCTCGTCCTCTGTCCGACCGGTGACGAGCTCCTCCGCCACTTTGATCGTGCCCTCGTCGGCGACATCGAGCCCGGCGATCAGGTTCAGGAGCGTCGACTTGCCACATCCCGACGGGCCCATGAGCGCGACGAAGTCCCCGGACGGGACGACCAGGTTCACACCACGCAAGGCCCGAACGGGCGCGTTCTCCGCCTCGAAGGTCTTGCGAACCTTTTCCACAATCAAGGCGTCCATGTCAGCTTCCTCTCTCGTGGCGCGACCCTCGGGGCCGCATCCATCCTCCACCAGTTTGTATGCGATCACCGGGGTGTCGCGTCCTTTGACAAGTTGGGGAGGCAGGGCGACCGTCTCTCGGGCACAGCGCCAGGCCTGGACGGTCGCCTGGGAGACCACGGTCTCGCCCGCCTCGGCCAGCTGCTGCAGGCGCTGCGACATGTTGACCGTGTCTCCGACCAGCGTGTACTCCAGCCGCTCCTCCGAGCCCAGGAGGGCCGCGGCGGCCTCGCCGGTCGACAGCCCCAAGCCGAGTCCGAAGGCAGGCAGGCCTTCTCCGTCCCACCGGCGATTGATGCCGGACTGCTTCTCGTGCATGGCCAGAGCGGCCGCCACCGCCCGGTCGGCGTGGTCCTGCTGCTCGAACGGTGCGCCGAACACCGCCATCACGGCGTCACCCACGAACTGCATCACCGTGCCGTTCTCACCGAGAATCGCATCGTTCATGGCGGCCCGGTGCACGTTGAGCTGCCCGGCGAGTTGACTCGGGTCGGCATGCTCGGCGATGGTCGAGTAGGAGCGAATGTCGCTCATGAGTACGGTGCAGATGACCCGTTCGGTCTCGCCGATGTGGCGGCCGTCTCGTCGGAGCTTCTCCGCCAGTCCCCCAGGGAGGAGGCGTGACAGCGTCTCCCCCTGCTCTTCGCGGTCCACGATCGCTTTGTGCAGCAGCCGCAGCCGCTGCAGCGCACCCTCCGTGCCGGCCGAGACGCCCTCGGCCAACTTGACGAACACGGCCTCGACGGCGGCGTCGACCGCCTCTGGCGGGAGACCCTTGGCGGCGGCGATCGCCTTGATGGGCTTCCCCTCGGCCACCATGCCGAGCAACTCCTCTTCGGCGGGTGACAGACCCCCATGGGTCGTCACGGGTCGGACGAGCGCGTCGACGATCGCCGGGTCGAGGGCGTTGCCGCCGGTCGCCACGGCGCGAATGGCATCGACGAGTTGATCGCCCTGGGCGATGTGGTCCTTCAACAGGTACCCGTAGCCAGCGGACCCCTCGGCGAGAAGCGACACGGCGTACTCGGGGTCGTCGTACTGGGAGAGGATCACGACACCGGTGCCGGGATGGCGCTTGCGCACCTCCTTGGCGGCGTCGATGCCTTCGCGATTGAAGGCAGGGGGCATCCGGATGTCGGTCACCAGGACCTGGGGCTGGAGCGAGGCGGCGCCCTCCACCACCTCGTCGTAGTCAGAGCCGACCCCGACGATCGTCAGGTCCTTGTGCCGCTCGATGAGTGCCCGGACACCCTCGCGGACGATGAGATTGTCGTCGGCCAGGAAGACCGAGATCGTGCCCGTGCTCGCATCCGCTGTGTCATCCATCGGATGTAGTTCTCACACACTGACGGCCGGGGCGACAGGTGGGAGCCATCCCGGCAACGGTGGTGCTAGGCACACCTTCGGATACCTGTCAGCACACTCGCCAACGCGAACCAGCCCGTAGAGGCTGGATCCATGACTCCACAACGCCTGACCCGACACTCCGGGCTCGTCACCTCCCTGTCGTGGATCCCGACCGAGGCGATCGAAGGTGCGCAGCGACTGGCCTTCGACTCGGGGATCACGCACTACGACTCGCCACCCCCGACCGATGGAATGGACGTGGAGAAGTTGCGTGACGAGGACAGATTCAGGTTCGCCAACCGGCTGGGCGCCTTCATCAGCGTCGATGACGGGGGGATCGTCGACTGTGGCTACGAGGGCGGTGGGCTGATGGGAACGACGCTGGTGCACCTCGGCGCGGTCAAGCACCGTTTCCAGGCAGTCCAGCTACCCGACATCAAACGCGAGCCTGAGCGGGGGGACGGATGGGTGCGGTTCGTCCAGACCTGCGGCGGCCGCACCGGCGTCCCGGCACCCCGTCGGGTCCGCCGCCGGCCGTTCGTGCAGTGGCAGGCTCCCCTGGTATGGACGACGCTCTCGCTGACCCTGCACGCGGACGGGCGCTCGGAGCACGAGCTCATCGGCGCGAGCCGGTTCCCTCGCCATTGGGTCTACGGCGCCGACAACAGGCTCTCGCACAAGTCGGGCCTGACGGACTTCAAGGACTGGTACCGCAAGTCGTTCGGCAAGCACAGCCCGTGGGGAGATGAGGACTCCGAGGCGCTCGTGTCCGCCGTGGAGTCTGCCTTGGAGACCTCATTGTCGGCGCAGTTGATGCAAGGCGGCGGCAAACGTCGTATCGAGCGCTATCCCGCTGGGACAGTCCTCTTCGAGCAGGGAGAGCCCGGAACAGAGGTTCTTCTCATCCTTGACGGGATCCTGCGCGTCGAGCGCGGCGGGGAGCGTTTGGCCGAGTACGGCCCGGGCGCTCTCCTCGGGGAGCGGGCGCACCTCGAAGGTGGTGTTCGCACTTCGAGCAACATCGCGGTGACGCCCTGCCGTGTGGCCATGTTCGAGGCCGATCTCATCGACCGCTCGCATCTGGAAGAGCTGGCCGTCGGGCATCGCCGCGAGGATCACGCGCGAGACTGAAGCGGTGCGCGTCACGTTCTGCGGGACCCGCGGGTCCACACCTGCACCGGGTCCTGAGTACATCCGCTATGGCGGGCACACATCCTGCGTGGCACTGGCACATGATGGCAATCCCATCCCGTTGCCGACCCTCATCCTCGACGCGGGCACCGGTCTGCGGCGCCTGCCGGAGCTCCTCGGTGACCGTCCTTTCCGGGGCACCGTCTTGCTGACCCACCTGCACTGGGATCATGTCCAAGGCCTTCCCTTCTTTCGGAGCGGCGATCGCAACGACGCACAAGTCACGTTGTTCCTGCCCGCGGACGAGAGCGACACAGGTGCAGAACAGCTGCTGGAGAGGATGATGTCGCCGCCGTTCTTCCCCATCGCACCCTCGCAGTTGCGCGGCGACTGGACATTCGGCGTGATCCCTTGCGGGACCTTCGAGGCCGAGGGCTTCACCGTCGTGGCGATCGACGTTCCCCACAAGGGCGGGCGTACGGTCGGCTTCCGTGTGAGCGACGGGCATTCGTCCCTCGCCTACATTCCGGACCACTGTCCGACGGCCCTCGGGCCCGGACCCGAGGGCATCGGCGAGTACCACGAAGCGGCGCTCGAGCTGGCGCGCGACGTCGACCTGCTCATCCACGACTCGCATCTCCGGTCCGAGGAGGTCGAGCGGGAGGGTTCGTTCGGCCACGCGGCGGCCGAATACGCCGTCGGCCTGGGGGCCATGGCGGGCGCCGCAACGGTCGCGCTGTTCCACCATCGACCGGAGCGCGACGACGCCGAGGTCGACTTGACCTTGTGCCGGTTCACCGACAGCGCCGTGCCCGTGATCGGAGCCCACGAGGCGTCGACACTGGCGCTGTGACGTCCCGGTGAGGCAAGCCGACGCGATCGTCGTGGGTTCCGGGCCCAATGGGTTGGTCTCGGCGCTGGTCCTCGCCCGGGCGGGCCTGGCCGTCGACGTCCTCGAGGCGGCCAACGAGCCGGGCGGCGGCTGTCGCACCGCCGAAGTCACGCTGCCCGGCTTCCACCACGACATCTGCTCCGCCGTCCACCCGCTCCTGCTCGCATCCCCGGCCTTCCGGGCCATCGACCTCTCACGCGGCGGCGTACGGCTGTTGACCCCGCCGACCGCATTTGCGCATCCCTTGGAGGGTGGTCGCGCCGGTCTGCGTCGGCGCCAGCATCGACGAGGTCGCCGAGTCGCTCGGACCGGACGGACCGGTCTACGCCCGTCTCTTCTCCCCGCTCGTCCGGGATGTGGACAAGATTCTGCCGGCCTTCCTGGGTTCGATGCGATCGCCACCCGCGCACCCGGTCGCCGCTGCCGCGTTCGGACTGCGCGGGCTCGTGTCGGCCCGCCACCTTGCCCGGTCCTTCCACACCGAGGAGGGGCGCGCGCTCGTGGCAGGCACCGCCGCGCACTCGATGCTGCCGCTCACGGCGCCACTCTCTGGTGTGTTTCCCAGGCTCTTCACCGCGCTGGCCCACCGGTACGGCTGGCCGGTCGTGGAGGGCGGCAGCGCCGCCGTCGTCGACGCGCTGGTGACCGAGCTCTGCGCGCTGGACGGGCGGATCGAGTGCGGTCGCTTCATCAAACGGCTGGATGAATTGCCGCCCGCTCGGGCCGTCGTGCTCGATGTCACCCCACGCCAGCTCCTCGACATGGCGGGCGACTCCATCCCGACCTCATACGGAAGGGCGCTCTCGCGGTACCGCTACGGCCCGGGAGTGTGCAAGGTGGACTGGGCGCTCAGTGGCCCGGTGCCCTGGCGCGCCCAGGGATGCCGAGGTGCCGTCACGGTGCACGTGGGCGGCACCTTCGAGGAGATCGCCCGGAGTGAGGCGGACGTGAACGTGGGACGCCACCCCGAACACCCCTACTGCCTCGTGACACAACCCTGCGTCGTCGATCCACGGCGCGCTCCCGAGGGTTGTCACACCCTGTGGGCCTACTGCCACGTCCCCAACGGGTCGTCCGTCGACATGACCGGGCGGATCGAGGCGCAGATCGAGCGGTTCGCCCCGGGCTTCCGCGACCTGATACTCGGCCGATCGACCCTCACGGCCGTGGACAGCGAGGAGCACAACCCGAGCTACGTCGGGGGTGACATCAATGCGGGCGCCGCCACCCTGCGGCAGATGGTCTTCCGGCCCACCATCCGCTGGAACCCGTACCGCACCGCCATGAAGGGCGTCTATCTCTGCTCCGCCGCCACCCCGCCCGGCGGCGGTGTCCACGGCATGTGCGGAATGGGAGCCGCGCGCGCCGCCCTGCACGATCTCGGCCACGACGGAGTCGGCTGGCCGGAGTCGTGATGCTGGCGGGTGCGGTGTCCTTCGCCAGGTACCGGTTCCGTACGACCTTGAGGTCGGAGCTCTCCTACTACGTCTCCGTGATCCTGCTGGTGGGAGCGCTCGGTGGCCTCTCCATGGGCGCCGTGGCGGCGGCCCGCAGCACCGAGTCTTCGTACTCCGACTTGGTCGCCAGCTCACACGTCCCCAATCTCTTCGTCCTGGACGGGGTGATCAACCCGGCCATCGGGCTCGACTCGGCCTACAACCCCCCGCTGTTGCGAAAGCTGTCCCACCTGCCCCACGTCGAACGGGTCGCTGACACGGTGATGCTCAACTTGGGCCCACTCACCCCCAAGGGCCGACCACTCCCGGCGAGCATTTCCATTTCCGCGGATGCCAGCGTCAACGGCTTGTACTTCACCCAAGATCCCGTCGCAATCACGCAGGGACGGATCGCCGACCCTCACAAGCCCGACGAATTCGTCCTCGATGCGGCCACTGCGAAGGCATTCGGGTATCACGTGGGGGAGGAGATTCCCGTCGGGTGGCTGACCAATGCGCAGGCGAACTCCGGGAATCTCGCGCTCGAACTCAACCATCCCTGCCGACCAACGGGCGAGGGTCAAGCTGGTCGGCATCGCAGGGGCGCAAGCGACCAACTTGTTCGAGGACCAGGACGAGGCACAAGGCCAGTCCATCATGTTGTTCACGCCTGCGCTGACGGACAAGCTGCTCGCCTGCTGCAGTAACACGATGCTGACCGGGCTGACGCTGCAGGACGGCAACCGATATCTCTCCGTGGTCGAAAATGAGATCAAAGGCGTGCTGCCCAAGGGTCTCCCCTTCGTCTACGTCCAGGTCGAGGATCGCGTCGCAATCGCCAACGACACCTTGCGGCCCGAGGCCATCGCGCTCGCGGTCTTCGGCGGAATCGCCGGCATCGCCGCCCTCCTCACCGCGGGGCAGGTGGTCAGCCGCCGGATCCGCCTCAGAGCTTCCGACCTCGACATCATGCGGGCCCTCGGGGCCAGCCCATCCATGACCTTCTGCGACGACCTGATCGGCACACTCGGCGCGGTAGCGGTCGGCTCCGTCCTGGCCGGCCTGGTGGCCCTCGGCCTCTCCCCGCTGGCCCCGCTGGGACCGGTGCGGCCCTTCCTGCGCGCCGAGGTCCACGCAGACTGGACGGTGATCGGTCTGGGAGTGACTGGCCTCCTGCTGTCGCTCGCGGCGATCGCGGCCTTGGCTTCGTTGCGAGCACTACCGGGGAGAGGACGCGTCGCGTGGCCAGCGAACCTCTTCCTCCTCACGCGTGACGACTGCGGCGGCGCGCGCCGGACTCCCGCCGCCGGCGGTCACCGGCGTGCGGTTCGCCCTCGAGCCGGGGGCAGGCAGAAGCGCCGTCCCCGTGCGGTCGGCCATCCTCGGCGCCATCCTCGCCGTCACCGTCGTCGTGGCCACGGTCACATTCGGGTCGAGTCTCAACACCCTCGTGACGCACCCGGCGCTCTACGGCTGGAACTGGACCTACGACATGGACGGTGGTGGTGGGCTCGGCGATATCCCCGGACAGCCGGCGGCCAGGTTGCTCAACGCGGACCCACATGTCGAGAGTTGGAGCGGCGTCTCCTACTCGACCCTGCAAATCGACGGGATCAACGTGCCGGTGATGGGGGCCACGCCCGGTGCACCGGTCGCACCTCCTCTTCTCAGCGGGCACGGACTTGAGGCGCGGGATCAGGTGGTACTCGGCGCCGGCACACTTCGCGAGCTGCACAAACGGGTCGGTGACACCGTAGAGGAGCGGTCACACAACGGCGCGCCGGTCAGGTTGACGATCGTCGGCACGGCGACGCTGCCGCCCATCGGTGTGACAGGGTCGTCCCACCTCGAGATGGGAACCGGCGCACTCCTCTCCTATCAGCTCATCCCTCCGGCGGCACGGAACCTCTTCGAGGTCACACCGGGCCCCAACGCGATCCTGGTTCGCACCAGGGGGGGAGCGAGCGAGGCGGCACTGCGATCGCTCCAGGCCATTGGGCGCAAGTTGGATATCGCGATCAACGGCGGTTCGGTGCTGCCCGTCCAACGGCCGGCACAGATCATCAACTACGGAACCCTCGGCACCACGCCGATGCTTCTGGGCGCGGCGCTCGCCGTTGGTGCCGTCAGCGCGCTCGGCATCACGCTGGTCACATCGGTCCGGCGCAGGCGGCGCGATCTGGCGATTCTCAAGACACTCGGCTTCACCGGACGTCAGTTGGCGATCGCCGTGTCCGTACAGGCGGGAGTCGCCGCCGTCATCGGGTGCGCCATCGGGATCCCGGCTGGGATCGCACTGGGTCGCGCGCTGTGGGACCTGTTCGCCGGCGAGATCAGCGCCGTCCCCCAACCCACGGTCCCAACCGGCTCCATCATCGTCATCGGGCTCATCGCGGTTGGCCTGGCAGTCGTGGTCGCCACGGTCCCGGGCCGCATTGCTGCCCGCACGACCACGTCGCAGCTCCTGCGCGTCGAGTAGGTCACGCCGGCAGCCGCCTCACAGTGGCCCCACCTGATGTGGGGTGTTGGCACCATTGAGTTGGGCGTGCTCGCACCCTGTTGCCGGCCGCATTCGTCTGCGTGAATGGCACCATGCACATATGCAGGCGGTGTCTTCCGAGCATCACGCACCACGCGCGGCTGGCGCGCGCGCAGGTGCGCGGTGTTCTCCTTTTGGCATTGGTGTTCGCCCTTGGCGGGACTGCGACCGCGCTTCCGGCCGCCGCGTCGTCGAGCACGACGACGACCACCGCTCCCACGGGAACGGTCGTCTCGGCCGAGTCGAGTCCGTTCGGGACGGTTCTCATGGTGGGTTCGGGGCAGTTCGCGGGCTACTCGCTCTACGCCTTCGACCGGAACGCTGCCAGCGATTGCACCACCCGGGTCGTTGTCGTCCAAAAGAACCCGCTCTCGTGCGCCGGGCCCGAAACGGATAAGTCGGCCGACTGGCCCGCTCTCACCACGGTGGGGAAGCCTGTCGCCGGTCCTGGAGTCGACAAGCACCTCCTCGGGGAGGTCAAGCGCAACGACATCGGGGGCCAGCAGGTCACCTATGGCGGAAAGCTGCTCTACCTGTTCGATATGGCGCCGCACCAGTTCACCGGGGAGAACTTCGTCGAGACGGTGCTCCCTCTCCCCCCGTGGCACGGGTACTGGTACCTGGTTTCCGCGCACGACGGCACTCCGGCGACGGGACCCGCCGCGGTCACGACCGAGACGATCCCACAGGGCCCCACCGTCCTGGCGGCGGACCTGTTCCAGGGCATGGGTCCCACGCCGATCGTCGTCTACACGTACACCAAGGACGCGAAGGATCACAGTGCCTGCACGGGGGCCTGTGCCCTGACCTGGCCGCCCGTTCTGACGACCGCCACGCCGCAGGCGACCGGACTGGCGGCACACTCGCTCGGCGAAGTACGGCGGACGGACGGCACGAGGCAGGTCACCTTCGACGGCAAGCCGTTGTATTTCTACTCGGAGGAGGTCCCGCAGTTGGACCCGGCCACGGGCAATCCGCTGAACCCGGCGACGATCGGAACCGGGAACGGTCTCCCGGCTCCCGCCCACTTCGGCGGGAAGTTCTCGCTCGTGCCGTCACCCGTCGGCTGAGTGGCGGTCAGCGGGACAACGCGCCGACGACCTCCCGTCCGACCTGGCGCACCGTCTCGGGCGTGCCGGTGGGGATGTTGAAGACGAAGTACTCGACACCGGCCGCGGCCAGCTCCTCGATGCGGGCGACCAGTTGGTCCGGGGTTCCGACGTCTGATCCCGCCGGTTCTTCACCGGTCACTTCGCGCAGGAACTTCCTTCGTCGCCGTCGTCTCTTCGTCACTCCCCGTCACGACGAGCGTGCTCAACCGGCTGACCGTGATCGCCGACGGGTCGCGTCCGACCGCCTTGCAGTGCCCGCGCAGCACGTCGACCTTGTGGGCGATCGTTGCCGCGTCGCCGAACAGGTTGCACATGTCGGCGTAGCGCGCCACGAGGTTGAGGGTGCGCTTCTCGCCGCCCCCGCCAACGAGGATGGGCGGCCCCCCGGCCTGTACCGGCGGCGGGATGTTACGAGCCTGGTGGATCCGGTAGTACCGCCCGTCGAAACTCGGCGCGTCCTCGGTGAACATGGCCCGGCAGATCTGCAGTGCCTCCGCGAGCCGGTCCAGCCGCTCCCCGGCCGGTGGGAAATCGAAGCCCAGTCCTTCGTGCTCGACGTCGTACCAGGCGGCGCCGATGCCGAGAATGGCGCGACCGGAACTGATCACGTCGAGGGTCGTGACGATCTTGGCCAGATGTGCCGGGTTGCGGTAGGTGACGCCGGTGACCATGGTGCCGAGCCGCACGCGCGACGTCCGGGCCGCCAGGGCACCGAGCAGCGTGTAGGAGTCGAGCATGGGCTGGCTCGGCCCGCCCATCGGGGGCAGTTGGTAGAAGTGGTCCATGACCCATACCGAGTCGAAGCCCGTCTCCTCCGCCGCGGTCGCCATGTCGACCACACCGTCGAAGAGGGCGCCGGGTGTCTCGCCGGCGGTGAAATTCGGGATCTGCAGTCCGAAGCGCATGCAGCGGAACCTACCGGGGCGCCAGGCGCGGCGCGCCGCACTTCACCAGCCCGTGCGGCGGCGCAGCCAGGCGAGGGCGACCTCGCCCTGGGCGGCCTGAAAGGGGCGCAGGGTCGGCAGCCCAGGCGGGGAGGGTCGGAACGAGTGCGACACGAAGAACCCCGCGATGGCCGCCAGCAGCACGGTCACGTCGGCGCGATCGATGTGACGCGACGGCTCGTGCCGGGCCAGCAACTCCTCGGGCTGGGGCCCACCCTCGAGGACGACGGACGGTGCCCACGCGAGGACGTCGAAGACCGGATTGCCGACGGCCCCGTGCGGCCAATCGACGAACACCACGTCGTCGGCGGCGAGGAGCACGTTGTCGGAACGGATGTCGCCGTGGACCAACGTCGTGCCGCCGCAGGCCTCCGGCCAACCCGACTCCAGCCCGGCGAGCCGCTGGAGGTGGGCGGCTGCCCACGGGTCGAGGCCGCGTGGCGCGCCAGCGGACGCCAGCGTGCGCCAGCCGCCGAAGAGCTTCCTGGCGTAGTGCGTCAGCGACTCGAGTCCGGGCGCCGGGCTCGGGGTCAGCTCGTCGTGCAGCGCGGAGAGGGCAGCCGCCACCCGGTCGAGCTCCGCCGACCGCCACGGGTAACGGGGCGGACGCCCGTCGACCGCGTCGAAGGCCAGCGCGACCCAGTCACCGTCGTCGTAGGTGTCGACCAGCCGTGGGAGGCGCGGCGAGGTGGGGAGCGCCGCCGAGATGACCGCCTCGCGGCGATGCAGGGTGGGCGAATCCGGGTTGAGCTCGCTCCCGACGGCCTTCACGAAGAGGGCGCGGCCGGGCCACTCCAAGACCGAGGTGGCACCCGGCGAGAACCCGCCGGAGAGGTCGCGCACCGCGCGGGGCGTCCCGCCCCCGAGGCCCGCCGCCCACTCGTGCACCGCTTCGGGTACCCGGGCCCAGGCCAGGTGGACGCCGGCCGCCGGAGCGGTCGGTGTGGTCACCGGGCGGCGGCCCCAGCGGCGGCGAGCGCCTCATTGATGCTCTCGACCAGGCGGCGCGCCGACTCGGCGCTCAACTCGACAGCGACCCGGGCACCCGGCCCGCTCGATGGGTCGGCGAAGTCGATGTTGAGCGCATGATCGAACGGCGCGTGGAAGGGATGATCGAAATAGACGCTGGCCGACGTGACCGAAAACCACCCGTGCGGTCCCTTGGCACTGCCGGCGATGTCGGTGGCGACGGTCAGGTAGGAACACATGGTCAGTCACCCGCCAGGTTGCGCCCGAACCACTCGAAGATGCGCCGCCAGCCGTCGACAGCCGCCTCGGGCCGGTAGGCGGGGCGGTCGACCGCGAAGAATGCGTGGCCCGCGCCGTCGTAGCGGTGGAACTCGTAGTCCTTGCCGGCCGCCTTGAGCGCCGCCTCCAACTCGTCGACCTGCTCGGGGCTGGGGAACTGGTCGTCGTTGCCGAAGAGGCCGAGCAGTGGACAGCGCAGCTGCGGTGTACGGTCGACGAGCGGCGTGACCTTGAGCGGAAAGCCCTCGGGCACCGCACCGGTCACGAACGCCCCGTAGCAGTCCACTGCCGCATCGACGGGCAGGCTCACGGCGGTGAGGAACGAGTGCCGGCCGCCGGAGCAGTAGCCGATGACGCCGACCTTGCCATTGGAAGTGGGCAAGGCTCGCAACGCCGTGATGGCGCCGTCAGCGTCGCCCAGGAACTGATCGTCGGGGATGCCGCCGGCCTCGCGTGCGGCGGCCGCCGCGTCGTCGGGGTCGACATCGAGGCCCTGGCGAGCGTAGAGGTTGGGGCAGATGGCGTTGTAGCCGAACGCGGCGAAGCGCCGGGTGATCTCCTTGGTGGGCGAGTCCCACCCGGGCAGGTGGTGGATGACGAGGACCCCGCCGAAGGGGCCGTCACCGGCGGGGACAGCCCGGTAGGCGTTGACCGGCGCGCCCTCGTAGCCGGTGAACGTCACGTTCTGGGCCGAGAGGGCTTCTTCGGGTGCGGGCACAGCGGCCTCCTTCTTTCATGGTCCATGCGTGGCGGTGCGGAGCGTTCGCCGCCCACTATGGCGCGCCACCCGTGCCCGCCGCATCCGCAACCGGCATGATGATCCGGTGCGCCGACTCCTCGTGCCGTTCGCCGCGCTCGTCGCGGGCGTCACGATCGCCCTGCCCGCCTTCCCGTCGGCCTCGGCCAGCCCGGCGCACGGCGTGCGCACCGTAGTGGGCGCGGGAACGCTGGGTGGACCCGGCGGGATCGCGGCGGCAAAGGCCGTCGGGTTGGCGTCTCCGCGCTGACCGGTCGGACGGCCGTCCTGGCTGTCGGGAGCGGGACCTACCACTTCACCAGCGCCTAGACACCTCAGCGCATCACCGTGCGCGGCGTCTACGACGCGCAGGTCGTGCCCGGAGCCGGCGTCACCCCGCCGACGAGATACGCCTCGACGTACCCGCGCACGCAGGCGCTGTAGAAGTACGCCACGTGGTCGTCGCCGTCCCGGGTGAGCAGCACGCCGTGGCCGAGCTGCTTCGACACGTTCACCGCCCAGGCGTACGGCGTTGCGGGGTCGTTCGTCGTCCCGACGACCAGCACCGCCTGTGCACCGGGGGCGGTCACGGGCCCGACCGGGCGGGTGGGGGCGCGGGCCAGACCGCGCAGGCCGCCTCACCCCAGGCCAGGAGCGGCCCGAAGACCGGAGAGGAAGTCTTCAGGATGTCGGCCAGCGAGCCGAAGGTGGCGAGGTCGTGGGAGACGGGGTGGTCGAGGCAGTCGATGGCCAAGGCCGCGTCGTCGGCATTGGTCGATCCGTTCTGGTTGTAGTGGTCGGACATCGTAAGGACCGGCGCGCCGTTGCCCGCGGCGTCCGCCGCCAGTGCGCTACCCAGCTCGGACCAGTCCGAACGCGCGTAGAGGCCGCCCAGCAGCGCGTCGTAGAGCTCGCCGGCGCCGGCGACTCGGCCGCCCCCTGCAGGGACCGGTGTCGCCGCGGAGGCGGCGATCAGCGCCAGTAGGGCCGCGGTAGGGTCGCCGGCCGGGCGCCACGAGCAGCTCGAGCTGCCGGCACACCAGGCGAAGAACGACTGGAGCACGACCTCGAACCCCTGAGCCTGGCCCTCGGTGATCTGGTCGAAGGTGAGCGCGGGGTCGATGACGCTGTCGAGCACCATCGCCCGCACATGGGTGGGGAACAAGGAGGCGTAGGTGAGTCCGAGCAGCGTGCCGTAGGACTGCCCCATGTAGGTCAGGACGGCGTCGCCGAGGGCGCCGCGAAGCTGCTCGAGGTCTCGGGCGGCGTCCACGGACCCGACGTGCGGGAGCACGTTGGCGCTCGCCTTCTCGCAACTCGCCGCGAACTGCTTGAGCCCCGCAATGGTCGCAGCCTCCTGGCTCGGCGTCGTCGGAACCGGATCCGCTCCGTTGTTGGTCGGGCCGCCGGACGTCTCCCCACAGGTGACCGGGTCGCTGCGCTCCACGCCCCTGGGGTCGAACAGCACGATGTCGAAATCGGCGAGCAGCTGCGGCGTGAGTGAGGCGAGCTCGTTCGCCATGTCGTCGATGCCCGATACCCCCGGCCCTCCGGGGTCGATCACGAGCGAGCCGATTCGTGTCGCGGGATCCTCGGCGGGATGGCGCGCCACCGCGATGGGGATCGTCGGGCCTGTGGGGTGCGCGTAGTCGAGCGGCACGACGAGGGTGCCACACTGCAGGTTCCCGTTGCACGGCGACCACGAGATCGGTGCGACGGGTGGCAGCGTCGTCGACGTGGTCGTCGTGCTCGACGTCGTGGTGGGATGGCGGTCCGCCCGGGCCGACGCCGGCGGAGCCGGTGCCCCACTGAGGCCTCCACAGCCCGCTGCCGCGAACGAGACCACCAGAGCGGAGAGGAACAGTCTCGTCGTCCCCGCCAGAGGCCTGCCGATCACCGGGACCACAGTGACACGAACCGACCCGGCGCGACCGTTCACCACTCGAGGAGCAGCCATGATCGACCAGCCCGACGCCCCGCAAGGCATCGCACTCGGACATCCGGGCGCGTCCGCCCGCGCTGAATTCGAACGGCGCAGACGACGGGACACCACAGCGCGGCGCCGACGCTTCGGGCGGGTCCTGGCGCCCGTGGTGGCGCTCGTCACCGGGATCCGTCCCTCCACCGCCCGCTGGCGTGTGGGGGGCGTGGCCGAGGAGCGCGTGGGCCGGCTGCTGAGTGCGGCGGTCGGGGACGCCGGTGTCGTGCTCCACGACCGGGCGGTGCCCGGCGGCCCGGCCAACATCGACCACATCGCGGTCGTCCCTTCCGGCGTCTGGGTCATCGACACCAAGCGGTACCGCGGGCGAGTGCGCCGGGCGGGCCGGCTCGGTCGCCTCGTCGGACGGCGCATCCTCGTGGTCAACGGCCACGACCGGAGCCACCTCCTCGAAGCGGCCCGGCGTCAGCGTGCCCTGGTGGCATCGGCCGCGGGGCAGGCAACGACGGTCGCGCGCCGCCCTGTGCTTCGCCGACGCCGAGTGGGGCCTGTGGGCGCGGCCCTTCGCCCTGCGCGGGGTCACGGTGACCTGGCCCGGCGCGCTCGCCACGGCACTGGTCGCCCCCGGCCCCCTGGGCCGCGACGAGGGGTACGCACTCTCGGCCCGGCTCGCCCGCGCCTTTCCTCCCTACCGCGCTCCTGGTGCTTCCCGTCGGGGGACGAAGGCGGGACCAGACCCGCGGTGACCGAACCGAAGTTCGCCGGTCAGGCCCGGCGTCACTAGGGTCGGGCCGGCAAAGGGAGGCCGCCGTGCCAAGGGGCGCATCGCCCCCAGCGGCGATTGGAATGGTGAATCAATGAGCGGGGCCGTCGACAGGATAGAGATCACGGACGCCGCGCCGGGTGTGCGGGTCGTCGCGTTCAACCGGCCCGAGATGCGCAACGCCTTCGACACTGCGATGTACCAGCAGGTGACGACCGCGCTCCGTGCGGCCGATACCGACGAGGCACTCGGCGCCGTCGTGCTGACCGGCAACGGCACCGCCTTCACCTCGGGCCAGGACCTGGCCGAGATGGCCGCCATCGCGACTGGGACCGCCGTCGAGGGCGCCGGGCAGGGATTCCAGGGGTTGCTCGACTGCATCAACCGGCTCTCGGTTCCCCTTCTCGCCGCGGTGAACGGCGTGGCGGTCGGACTCGGCTTCACGCTGCTGGCGCACTGCGACCTTGTCCTGGTCGACGCCGAGGCGCGCCTGCGCGTGCCGTTCGCCGAACTGGGCGTGCCGCTCGAGGCAGCGAGCAGCCTCCTGTTCCCTGCCGCCATGGGCTGGCAGCGGGCGGCGCGCGTGCTGCTCACCTCGGACTGGGTGGACGCGGACGAGCTGGTCGAATTGGGTCTGGCCTTGCGGGTCTGCCCCCCCGGCACCGTGCTGGAAGAGGCGGTCGACCTCGCGGCGCGTATCGCCGCCCACCCCAGGGCAGCCACCCGGGCGATCACCTCCCTCATGCGGGCGGCCCGGCGCGACGCCGTGGCCGAGGCGAACCGCCGCGAGCAGGCCGCGTTCGCCACCTTGCTGGGCGCTGCGGCGGGCGGCGGCGCGCTGGCCGAGTTCGCCGCCAAGTCCACGCCGGCGAACTGACTGTGCGCCTGGGCGTCACCGCCGCACTGACCGACCGCGACCTCACGCCCGGCACGCTGGGTGCCGTCGCCGAGGAGCTCGGCTTCGACTCGCTCTACCTGCCCGAGCACACGCACCTTCCGGTGCGCGAGGACGCGCCCCCGGCGCTGGTTGAGGGCGTGCGTCCCGACGACTACAAGCGCTGCCTCGACCCGCTCGTCGCGCTGGCCACCGCCGCCGCGTCGACGACGCGTCTGCGGCTCGGCACCGGCATCCTGCTGGTGGCCCAGCACGACCCCATCGTCCTGGCCAAGCAGGTGGCCACGCTCGACCACATCTCGGGTGGCCGCCTCACGCTGGGGGTCGGCTTCGGATGGAACCGTGCCGAGGCGGAGGACCATGGCGTCGACTTCGCACGCCGCCACGCCGTCGCACGCGAGCACCTCGGCGCCATGGAGGCCATCTGGTCAACGGACCAGGCCGAATACCACGGCGAATTCGTCGACTTCGACCCGACCTGGTCCTGGCCCAAGCCCGTGCAGCAGCCGCGGGTGCGCACGCTCATCGGTGGCGGCGCCACTGACGCGGTGCTCGGGGCCGTCGTGGAGTGTGCCGACGGCTGGATCCCCATCGGCGGCAGCGGGCTGACCCAGGCCGTCCCGCGCCTGTCCGCCCTGGCGGAGGCGGCGGGCCGCGACCCCGCGACTCTCGGGGTGGTCCCCTTCGGGACGATCGCCGACGAGGGCAAGCTCGAGCACTTCGCCGGCCTGGGCATCACGGAGGTGGTGCTGCGCATCAGGGCCGGTGACGAGCGGTCCGTGCGGGCGGAGCTCGAGTCGTTGGCGCCGCTCGTCCCGTTCGCTGCCACACTGGGGTCACCATGACCGACCTGATCGATGACACGACACCACGCCTCGGGAGCACCACGCCGCTCCCGAAGATCATCAGCGTGGACGACCACATCGTGGAGCCCCCGCACCTGTGGGACACGTGGCTGCCGGCCCGCTTCCGCGGCCGCGGCCCGAAGGTCGAGCGCCGCGGCATCGGCGAGATGGAACACATCGGCGGCGGCAGCTACCGCCAGACGTTCGAGCCCGATGGGCCCAAGGCCGACTGCTGGGTCTACGAGGATCTCGTCTACATCAACAAGCGCCACGTGGCCGCTGTCGGCTTCGACCGCGACGACATGACGATGTCTCCCATCACGTACGACGAGATGCGGCCCGGCTGCTACGAGCCCCGAGCCCGAGTCGCCGACAACGAGGCCAATTGGGTGGAGGCCAGCCTGTGCTTCCCCACCTTCCCGCGCTTTTGCGGCCAGACGTTCCTCGAAGCCAAGGACCGCGAGTTGGCCGAGGCCTGCGTCGTGGCCTACAACGACTTCATGGTCGACGAGTGGTGCGGCGACAGCGGTGGCGGCCTGCTCCCCCTGTGCCTCATCCCGCTCTGGGACACCGAGAAGGCGGCGGCCGAGGTACGCCGCAATGCGGCGCGGGGCGTCCGCGCCGTCTGCTTCAGCGAGATCCCCCCGCATCTCGGGCTGCCCAGCATCCACGGCGGGTACTGGGACCCGTTCTTCGCAGCCTGCGAGGAGACGGGCACCGTCATCTGCATGCACATCGGGTCGTCGTCCAGGATGCCCGCCACCTCGGCCGACGCGCCCGTCGCGGTCGCGGCGACTTTGAGCTTCGGCAACGCCATGGCCTCGCTGACCGACTACCTCTTCTCTGGTGTCCTCGTCCGCTTCCCGCGGCTGGTGCTCGCCTACTCGGAGGGCCAGATCGGCTGGCTGCCGTACATCCTCGAGCGGGCCGACGACGTCTGGCGCGAACACAGGGCCTGGGGCGGCGTCAAGGACATCGTCCCCGAGCCGCCATCGACCTACTTCCACCGCCAGGTCTACGGCTGCTTCTTCCGCGACCAGCATGGGCTCGACTCCCTGGACGTGATCGGGTCCGACCGCATCACGTTCGAGACCGACTACCCCCATACCGACTCGACGTGGCCCGACACTCGCGCCGTCGCCGAGCAGATGGTGCGCCACCTGTCCGACGACGACGTGCACCGCGTGATGCGCGGCAACGCCATCGAGATGTTGGGGCTCTAATACCGCGGCAGCGCGATGAAGGCGACCAGGTACGCGAACGTTGCGGCGCCCACCAGGGTGCAGAGGTGGAACACCTCGTGGAAGCCGAAGACCCTCGGCCAAGGGTCAGGCCGTTTGCGGGCGTATACCAGCGCCCCCGCGGTGTAGGCAAAGCCCGCGACGATCATGAGCCAGAAGCCCGCCCACCCGAGGCTGCGCACCAATTGGGGCGCCACGATGATCGGGCACCAGCCCACGACCACATAGGGGACGGCGACCACCCACTGCGGCGCGTCGAGCCATACCTGGCGCAGGGCGACACCCACCGCTGCTCCCCCCCAGACCATGGCGAGCACGGTCACTTGGGCCCACCCGGTGAGGGCGAGGCCGGCCACGGCCGTGGACGTCCCCGCGATCCCGACGAAGATCGCGCTGTGGTCCGCCCGTCGCATGCGGCGCCACGCCGGCGCCGACCAACGCAGTCGGTGGAAGGCCGCGCTGGTGCCGAACATCACGAGCATGCCCACCACGTAGACGGAGAGCACCGCCTGGGCGCCTCCGTCGGGACCCGCCGCGATGAGGAACGGCCCGCCGATCAGCCAGCCGCCGAACGCGACGACGTGCAGCCAGCCCCGCAGGACGGGACGCCCGTCCGCCCGGTTGTCGGCAGCCTTCCCCTGCTCGCCCTGGGCCAGTGTCGTCACGACGCCGCCCGTTCGAGTCGGTCGGCGAGCTCCACCTCCCCGCGCGAGATGCCGAGGAGGAAGAGGATGGCGTCGAGGTACGGCACGCTCAGTGCGGTGTCGGCCGCGCGGCGCACGACGTCCCGTGCGTTGAACGCGATGCCGAGACCCGCCGCCGCGAGCATGTCGATGTCGTTCGCCCCGTCGCCCACCGCGATGGTGCGGGCGAGGGGGACGCCGGCCGCCGTCGCGAAGCGGACGAGGGCGGCAGCCTTGCCCGCCCGGTCCAGGATCTCGCCCTCCAACTCACCCGTGACGACCCCGCCGTCCAGCTCGAGGACATTGGCCGCCAGGTGATCGATGCCCAGGTCCAGCACGAGCGGTTCCATCACCTGTCGGAACCCGCCGCTCACCACGGCGATCTCGTAGCCGAGCCGCTTCAGTGTGCGTACCAGCGTGCGGGCGCCCGGCGTCAGCCGCACAGCGTGGCGCACCGCGTCGAGGTCCGTCTCCTTGAGCCCGGCGAGGAGCCGCACCCGCCCGCGCAGTGCCTTCTCGAAATCGAGGTCACCCGCCATCGCCGCCTTCGTCACGGCCGCCACCTGCGGGCCGCACCCGCAACGTTCGGCCAGCAAGTCGATGACCTCACCCTGGAAAAGCGTGGAGTCCGCGTCCAGGACGATCAGGTGCTTGGCGCGCCGGTGCAGGCCCGCCACTTGGATCGCCACGTCGACCTCACGCCTGGCGGCCTCCTCCGCGACGGCGCGGCGCAGGCGGGCGAGGTCGGCGCCGGCCACGGACAGCTCGTAGGAGTGCACGGGGTAGGAGGACAGGCGCACGATCCGCTCGATGTTGCCGCCGCACGCCGCGATGCGGCCCGTCACCCCCTCCAACGTGGCGGCGTCGATGTGGGGGGCCAGCACCGTCACCAGGTGACGGTCGCAGGACTGGTCGAGGTCCGCTTCCTTGAGCGGCTCAACCGTCACCTCCACACCCCCGGCGAGGCGCCGGGTCAGCGCGGCATGCACCGGCTCGACGTCGAGCGGCACGAGGTCCGCTTCGACGCAGAGCAGTAGGCGGCCGTGCACCCGGACCTGCTCCACGTCGCGCACCTCGACACCCTGGTCGGCCAGCGCCGCGAACAGCCGCTGCGCGATGCCGGGGGCGTCCTGGCCGCTCACCGTCACCAGGAACGGCGACGGTGAGGACTTTCCCGCCGTCACGGCCGCCTCACGACAGCATCACGTCCTTCTCCCTGACCCAACCGGCACCCTCGACCCAACGCTTCACGATGCGGGCGGGCACTCCGGCGACGACGCAACGGTCGGGAACCTCGCCGCGCACCACGGCTCCCGCTGCCACCACGACGTGCTCGCCGATCTGCGCGCCGGGGAGGATGATCGGCGTTGGCGCCCAGCCAGCAGCCCGACCCGATGCGAACCGGCGCCTCGGTCGGCCACTGGCGCCCGACGGGCACGACCGGGTCCTCGTAGGTGTGGTTCTGGTCGGTGATGTAGACGTAGGGACCGGTCTGGATGTCGTCACCGATGACGATCTCCCAGTGCCCCACGATGTGCGATCCCCGGCCGATGAGGCAACGGCTGCCGATCGACACGACCGGGTCGGTCGGCATGTCCTGGCCCGGTGCCATCCCGGCCGAAATCGAGGCGTAGGGGCCCACGATGGTCTCGGCTCCGATGTGGATGAGATGCTCGTTGTAGAGGGCACCCTGGGGGAAGAGGAGGCACGCGCCATGCCCCATCCGCCCGAATCGCCGCCCACGGGCATCGCCCGGCCCGATCGCCCCGAGCTCGAGTGCGCCCTCCCACGTTGCGTGGACCAGACCCGACAGGGCCCGGCGAAGCGGTCCGGGAAGGGAACGGGCCCAGCTCACGCCGGAATGCTAGGTGCCCGCGCGGCGGGCACGCGACCGGCCTGCCACGAGGGTACGAGGGCCGTTGGGTAAGCTCTGGCCCGTGCAGCCCCTCCCTCCGGACGGCGGCTCCGACCCCGCGCCTCTCCGCGGGCCGCCGACCCATCGACCGGCGGCAGTTCCTGCAGCTCTCCGCGCTCGGTGCCGCCGGGTTCGTCGACGACCTCGCGCCTGCAATCCACGAGTTCGAAGAACCGGGTGCCGGCCCGGGCCCGCCGCCACGGGCAGCAGCACCTCCCCGCCGTGGTCGACACCAAGCTCGCGAGTGGCGTCATCGTGCCGACGGCGCCGTGGTTGATCGCCGAGAACGCCAAGCCGGGCACCTTGAACTGGATCTGCAACCACGTCCAGCCCGACCACGCGCTGGAGGGATTCGCCAGTCAGGTGAGTGCGGTGCCCGGCGACGACGTCGCCCTGTTCGTCAACACCACGGCCCGCGCCGTCCAGGCGCAGGTGTACCGGATGGGCTACTACCAGGGCCTCGGGAGCCGCCTCGTCGTACAGACAGACTTCGTCGCCGCGAAGCCCCAGCCCGCCGCCGGTCGTCACCCCCGGCACCGCCACGGTGTCGTGCCCGTGGACGCCCACCATCACGCTCAATATCACGAAGGACTGGCTGCCGGGCTGTTACCTGTTGAAGCTGGTCGGCAGCGGCGGCGAGGAGCAGTTCGTACCGCTCACCGTCCGTGACGACGCCTCCATGGCTTCGTACGTGTTGCAAAACAGCGTCACGACCTGGCAGGCCTACAACCTCTGGGGCCACTACAGCCTCTACTACGGCGAGAGCCCGGGCGGGAAGCAGGATTTCGCCAGCCGCGCCCGAGTCGTGTCGTTCGACCGCCCCTACCCCCAGACGTGGGCCTCGGGCGCGGCGGACTTCGTCGGCAACGAGCTGCCCCTGCTGTTCCACCTCGAGAGCCTCGGCCTGGACCTGACCTATTGGACCGACGTCGACCTGCACGCGCGACCTCAACTTGCTCGCCAACCACCGCTGCCTCTTCAGCCTCGGCCACGACGAGTACTGGTCCCAGCCCATGCGCCAGGCCGCCGCGCAGGCCAACGCGAACGGCGTCAACCTGGCCTTCCTCGGAGCCAACGCCGTCTACCGGCAGATCCGGTTGGAACCGAGCTCGGTCGGCCCCAACCGGCTGGAGGTCTGCTACAAGAGCGCCGCCGAGGACCCCCTGGCGCGCGAGCAGCCCGCACTCACCACCGTCAACTGGGCCGAGGCACCGGTGAACAGTCCGGAGCAGACCCTGATCGGCTCCATGTACCAGTCGGTGGGAGCGAAGGCGGACATGGTGGTGACCGACGCCTCGTCGTGGTTCTACGACGGCTGCAACCTGACCGACGGGCACACGCTCCCCCAAGTGATCCTCGGGGAGTACGACCGCTACGTGCCCGGGCTTCCCGGGCCGCACAACGCAGACGTACTGGCGCACTCGCCGGTCCCCGGGCAGTCCAACTGGTCCGACATCACCTACTACACCGCGCCGGGCAACGGCGGGGGCGTGCTGGCCAGCGGCTCGGCCAGCTTCGTCTCCATGCTCTCGACCACGGGTACGATCCCCTCCCTGGTGATCCCCGGGCCGTTCCCGGGCGTCACCGACCTGATCCGCCGCGCCATGGAGAACGTCTACGGCCGCTTCGGGCTGGGGCCGGCCAGCTCCTATGGCACCTCGGGCGGCAACTGGTCCGCGGTCTACACCGGCGCCGCCGCCGCCAAGGGCAGCGCCGCGGGAACCCCTTCCGCCTGAGCCGGCTCCCGACGCGGGCCGGATGACACCACTTTGTGGTGCCGTCCACCTACGATCGAGGCCCAGCGATGGGGAACTCCGACGACTACCGCACCCGGGCGCGCCGGCCGCTCGTCTTGGGTGCGCTGGCCACCGCAGCACTCGGGCTGGTGTTGACTGCCTGCTCTTCAGATCCGCCGCCCCACCACGACGCCCTCAAGCCCAAGCCGACGACCACGACGTCGACCGCACCGCCACCCGCCTGCCCGCTGACCGGCGCGCCGGCGCCCAACGGCACCGTCCCCCAGCGGCCCGCCATGGCGGTGAAGATCGACAACTATCCCGCCGGCCGGCCCCAATCGGGTCTCGACAAAGCCGACATCGTGTTCGAGGAGCCCGTCGAAGGGGGCATCACCCGTTACGCCGCCGTGTTCCAGTGCCAGGATGCGGCGCTGATCGGCCCGGCCCGCTCCGCTCGCAACATCGACATCGGCATCCTCGGGCAGCTGGGCAACCCGATGGAGGCCCACGTGGGGGGCATCAACCCGGTCCTCGCCAACCTCAACGCGTCGCCGATCGTGAACGTCGACCTCGGCGCCAGCAACTCGCTCATGATCCACCCGCCGGGGAAGGTACCGCCCGATGCCGACTACACCTCGACCGCCATCGTCTACGGCACGCACCCCACCATGACCACCCCGCCCCAGCCGCTGTTCACCTACTCGACGACCGTGCCCGGAGGGGGAACCCCGGTCTCGACCGTGCACATCCCCTTCTCGGGCACGTCCGACGTCACGTGGAAGTGGAACCCGGGCACCAACACCTTCCAGCGCTTCTACGGGCTGCTGCCCGACATGCTCGCCAACAACGTGCAGAACGCTGCGCCGAACGTCGTGGTGCAGTACGTGCAGATCAGCTACGGGCCGTGGGCCGAGAACTCCGGGGGTGGTCTGGAGGTGCAGGCGGACCTGTACCCCAACGCTTCCGGCACCGCCGTCATCTACCGGAATGGGATGGCCATCAACGCCACCTGGCACCGGTCCACGCTGGGGTCGCCCACGCAGTTCGTCAACGCGTTCGGCGTGCCGATCCCGTTGCAGCCGGGCCAGACCTGGGTGGAGCTGGTGCCCAACACCATCCTCGCCACCACCACGCCGTAGGCGGCTTCGGACGATCTCTCGCGCGACCTCCTTGGGGTCGAGCTACGGCAGCGGCTTGCGCGCCACCAGCGCCAGCAACAGACAGTCAGCCGCCGCGGCGAAGACGCCCGGGTGCGCGCTGGCCTCGGCCTCGTCGAACACACCCGCCGCTGCGCCCTGACGCATCAGGTTGAGGCCCTTGCACTCGGTCACCACGAAGCCGGCCCGCTCGACCTTGGCCACCAATTCTCCCGCCCCGTACTCAATCTTGTGGTCGTGGTTCATCGGCGCGTCCGATCGCAGCCGCCACAGGGGCCCGTTGGGCGTATCGAGGCAGAACCACCCGCCCGGCGCGAGGACCCGGAACGCCTCGCGGGCCACCGTGTCGCCCTCCGCGTCGCTCACGTGCTCAATGGACTGCCCGCTGTAGACGAGATCGAACGAGCCGTCCTCGTAGCGGCCGAGGTCAACCATGGAGTGGAAGGCGAACTCCACCGGGCCCAGTTCGGAGAGCACGCGCTCGCCCGTCGAGCCCCCCTGATAGATGGCATCGCGCTCGTCGACGGGAAGATCGACGACGACGAGGCGCTCGAAGGGGTAGGGGTAGCCGAGATGCACCAGCGCCCCGTCGGGTAGGCCCTGGTGGGTCCCGCCGAGATCGAGGATGCGGGCAGCCGGAGGCAACCCGGCCACGAACTCGCTCCGGCTGACGTGCATGGAGAGGAGCACGTTTTCGATGGGCACCCGACGGCGGAACTCCTCGGAGTGGGCCAGCATCTCGGCCACGCCGTGGCGTGACAGCTCCCCGCTGGCCAGCTTCTGCGCGTACTCGGCTCCCCCGGCCGGATCGGGCTCACGGTCGAGGATCACGTTGAAGGCCAGGCGCACCGACTGCTTGGGCGGGAGGTAGCGATAGGGCACGGTGGGCACGAAACGGTCGAAAACGCGGGCGGCACGCAGTTTCCATTCTCTGGCTGGCACCGCACCATTGTGCTCCGGACGCGAAGCACTCCGGGCCGCTGACCCCTGGGAGTGAGAGGACGGTCCGGAGGCTTCGGTGCCGTGCGAGGCGATAGTGCTGTTAGGAGTCGAGCGTGATGGGGAGGTCGTCGGCGTCGACGGCGCCCTCGGCGAGGTCGTTGGCGTCGTCCACCTTGGGGGCCAGGCATTCGCGCACCCGATCGTTGATCTCGGCCATCAGCTGCGGGTTCTCCGAGAGGAACGTCTTCACGTTCTCCCGGCCCTGACCGAGCTGCTCGCCCTCGTAGGTGAACCAGGCGCCCGACTTCTTGATGAACCCGAGATCGACCGCGACGTCGAGGAGCGAGCCCTCTCGGCTGATCCCCTTGCCGTACATGATGTCGAACTCGGCCTGCTTGAACGGTGACGAGCACTTGTTCTTGACCACCTTGACCCTGGTCCGGTTGCCGACCACGTCGGCGCCGTCCTTGATCGCCTCGATCCGCCGGATGTCCAGCCGGATGGAGGAGTAGAACTTCAGCGCGCGGCCGCCAGGGGTGACCTCAGGTGAGCCGTACATGACCCCGATCTTCTCCCGCAGCTGATTGATGAAGATGGCGATGGTGCTCGACTTCGACAGCGTCCCCGTCAGCTTGCGCAGGGCCTGGGACATGAGGCGCGCCTGCAGGCCGACGTGGGTATCGCCCATCTCCCCCTCGATCTCGGCCCGCGGTGTGAGCGCCGCGACCGAGTCGATGACCAGGACGTCGAGCGCCCCCGAGCGGATGAGCATGTCAGCGATCTCGAGCGCCTGCTCACCGGTGTCGGGCTGCGAGATGAGGAGGTCGTCCACGTTGACCCCGATGGCCCGCGCGTAGACAGGGTCCATGGCGTGCTCGGCGTCGATGTAGGCGCAGATGCCGCCGTTGCGCTGTGCCTCGGCCACCGCGTGCATGGCGAGCGTCGACTTCCCCGACGACTCGGGTCCGTAGATCTCGACGATGCGGCCCCGGGGGAGCCCGCCGATGCCGAGCGCGAGGTCCAAGGAGAGCGCGCCGGTCGGGATGGACTCGATGTTCATGGAGAGGTTGTCGCCCATGCGCATGACGGAGCCCTTGCCGAACTGCTTCTCGATCTGGCCCAGCGCTGCATCCAACGCCTTGTCCCGTTCCGTTTCGGCCATTTGCCTCTCTCCTCTTCCTCTTCTCTTGCGATTGTCCTGCGACCCGTGCCGGCTCGTGGCCGGTCCCTTGCGGTGACCCTACGGCGGGGGTGTGACGGACCCCGCCGGGGTGACGGTCGAAGCATAACGAACGTGTGTTCGTACAACGCGGACCCTCCGGCCGACAGGTCGAACGACCGGAGAACGGTCCCATCTCCTCCGAGGTTTCTCGCGAAACGCGTGGTCGCCGCGACCCAGAACCGGCGCCGGTCACGTGCGAAGCTGACGGGTCCCGCGGCGGGAGCGGGAGCAAGGGAGGCATTGGTGTTCAGACGAAGGGTGGTGGTCGGCATCCTGCTGGCCGGCCCGGTGCTTGGTGCGACGGCGGCGCTGGCCGGCCCCGCAGCGGCAACCAGTCCCTCCACCAGTGCCTCGACGCTCTACGGCCAGGCCGTCGCGACGACGCAATCGTGGTCGGTCCACTACAGCTCGGCCTCCACGCAGTCGAAGCAGACGCTCCTCGTCGCCGGAGACGCCGGGCCCGCGTCGGGAAGCCAAACGGTCAGCATGGGCACGGGCACCATCACGATCTTCGTGATCGGCGGCATCACGTACGTCAAGGGGAACGCCGGCGGGCTGCAGAACCTGGCTGGCCTGAGCGCGTCCCAGGCGGCCGTCACGGCGGGTCAGTGGATCGAGTTCTCGACGAACAATGTTGCGTTCGCCCAGGTTGTCGTAGGTGTCCGCTCGCACGACGTCGCCACCCAGCTGCTGCTCAAGGGACCGCTCTCCCTCGGGCACCCGAAGACGCTCAACGGGTATGCCGTCGAAGCGATCGATGGGACGCAGACCTTCGCGCGCAAGGCGGTCCACGTCGTCCTCTATGTCCGCGCGCGGGGCACCCACGTCCCGGTGGAGGAGGACTCGGTGGACGCGAAGGGGCAGCCCACCGCCGCCGAACACGTGACCTACTCGAAGTGGGGGGAGCTCGTGCGCCCCCTCGCCCCCCAGGCCACCGTGTCCATCGGGCCGGTCAGCGCCGTCTGAGGGACGGGTCGCGAGCGTCGGACACCGCTCGGCAGCGCGGGGGGCGACCCCGATCCCGCTCGCCCGCCCCGGCGTGGGAGGATTGTCACCCGCCCCGACCGGCCGAGCAGGCGCATTCGAGCGCCGCCGGGCCCGATCTTCCAGGAGAGTGAACGTCATGCGTCCCCTGCGCCATTTCCCCATCGGCACCGCCGCGACTGCCGCTGCCATTGCCGCCGTCGCCGCACTGACGGGGATCTCTCCCGGCACGTCCCTGGCGGCCGGCGCTGCCGGGCCGAGCGCTCAGACCCAGTACCAAGCCGCCATAAAGGCCGTCGGGACGCAGGGTGTGCACTTCAACTCGACGGCCAGACAGAGCGGCACGAGCATCACGGTGCACGGCGACACCGGCGCCACCTCGGGCACGCAGACGCTCGTGGTGAAGAACGGGTCGCTCACCGAGCACCTGACCGCGCTGCTGGTCGGGCCCAACGGATACATCAACGCCAACGCCACCGCCCTCCATCACGTCATCGGCCTCACCAGCGCCCAGTCCTCGAAGTACGCGGGCACCTGGCTCTCCTTCCCGACGTCGAACAACGGCCTGGCCCAGCTGATCACGGGCCTCCTCAATTCCCAGGTGCCGCGCGAGCTGGAGATGACCGGGCCCTTCACCTACGGGTCATCCACCACGGTGAACGGAAAGTCCGCGCTGGCCATCCGCGGCTCCCAGAGCACGCAGACCGGCAAGGTGCCCGTCGTCCTCTACGTCCCGGCCACGGGCACGCCCTTGCCGATCAGAGAGGACACCAACCCCGGCTCGGGGGGCGGTGCCTCCGCCATCCACGGCACCGTGGCGTTCTCGTCGTGGGGCGAGAAGACGAGCGAGCAGGCACCCGCACGCTCGGTGTCACTGCTGAAACTGGTGCCGGGCGCGACGTCGGGCGCGACATCGACCACGGGGGGCTAGCGCCGGTGGCGCCCCGGCTTCAGGCCGTCCAGGGCGACATCGCGACCGAGCGGGTCGACGCGGTCGTCAACGCGGCCAATCGCCAGCTCCGCGGCGGCGGGGGCGTCGACGGGGCCATTCACCGCGCCGCGGGCGCCGAGCGTCTACAGGCCGCCTGCCGGGCCATCGGCGGGTGCCCGCCCGGGGAGGCCGTCGTCACCGACGCCTTCGACCTCCCGGCCCGCTTCATCATCCACACCGTCGGCCCGGTCTGGCACGGCGGCACGGCGGACGAGCCAGAGACGCTCGCCTCGTGTTACCGCAGCGCCCTGTCGGTCGCCGACGAGGTGGGCGCGCACTCGGTTGCCTTCCCGGCCATCTCGACCGGAGTGTTCGGCTACCCCGCGGACCTGGCCGCCGAGGTCGCGGTGTCGACGGTACGCGAGGCGGCCACCGACGTCACCCTGGTTCGCTTCGTCGCCTTCGACATGGCGACGCTCGAGCACTATCTCGGCCTGCTCTGACGTGAGCGAAGCGAACGCCGCCGCTTCGTGCAACATCCGATCCTCGTCTCACCCGGCGGCTTAGTCTGACGACGTGGCAGGCCGCCGACCCTCCAACCGCTACGAACTGTTCACGTGCGCGTGGAAGGGTCACCACTTGGCGGGTGTCGGTGCCGCCGAAGTCACCCCGCAAGACGAAATCGTGGTCCGCGAGTGCGACGGCGTGCGATTCCACCGCTGCCTACGCTGCGACGCCTGGGTGATGCAGCCGATCCCGGAGCAACCGAGCCAGGACCGCGTTGAACGCCGGGAGGAGATTGAGCTACCGGCGCGTGGCGCGGTCCTGCGGGACCGCTACGTGCTGCGGCTGATCGCCGTCGATCGGGCGATTCACGTCGTCGTCTTGACGCTGCTCGCAGCGGTGCTCTTCACGTTTGCCCATCACGATCAGGCCTTGCACCGCGACTACGCGAACATCATGAACGACCTCGCAGGAGGAGACCCCGGCTCGACCCAGGCCCGCGGCATCCTCGGCTTCTTCGGGCGTGCCTTCAAGTACTCGCCGGCGCACCTGATCACCTTGTCCCTCGTGCTCCTCGCCTACGCCGCTCTCGAAGCGCTCGAGATGGTCGGACTGTGGTTCAACAAGCGGTGGGCCGAGTACCTCACGTTCGTGGCCACGACCCTCCTCATTCCCTATGAGGTGTACGAGCTGACGCTCCGAGTCAGCGTGTTCAAACTCGTGGTCCTGGCGATCAACCTGGCGGTCGCCCTGTACCTCCTCCTCGCCAAACGACTCTTCGGTCTGCGCGGGGGGCACCGCGCCGAGATGGCGCGGCGGGGGGCCTTGGGCGGCTGGGAGGCCCTCGAAATGGCCACGCCACAACACGTGGGCTCGTCGGGCCAGGGCGAGCCCAAGCGGGCGTCTGTCTAGAGCTCCTGGCGATAGAGCTCCAACCACTCGACGAGCACCTCGGGGTGCCCAAGGGCAGGGAGGTGGCCACCGGGCATCTCGTCGGGATCGATCCCGAGGCGCTCCCGGACGATGCGGCGTTGGAACGCCGCGGGGAAGAAGCGGTCGTCCTGACAGAGCAGGAACCGTGTCGGCACATCGGGCCACGAATCGAGGGGCCACGGCTTCTCGAACGGAGTCCCGGATTGGTCGCGAAGGTGTGACGGAAGCTCCGCCACCAGCTCGTCCGGCAGGTCGTGCGCAAAGATCTCCTGCGGGTCGAAGGGATCGGGGAACGCATGCCCGGTGTTGCCCCACCACGCTCCCGGGGCCTCTCCCGGCGTGGGCACCATGGCCGCGACCAGGACGATGAGCTGCACGGGCAAGCGCGCGCAGACTAGCGGAGCGGTGAACGCACCCAGCGACTGGGCCACCACGATGACATCGTCCCGATCGCCGGCAGCCGCCACGACCACGTCCGCGTAGTCGGAGAGTCCGGCGGCGTCGTCGTCGCACGGGAGGTCGACGGCCACCACGTCGTGTCCGAGCGCCTCGAGTTGCGGTTTCACGCGGTGCCAGTACCACGAGTCGGACCCGGCGCCGTGGATGAGGACGTAGGCGGACATCGGACTCGGACCATACCGCCCTCGCCTGCCGGGCCAACCGGGGTCAGGGGCGGTGCTTGCCGCCGTGATCGTCTCGAGCGCCTGTTGGACGCGGCGCCGGACGGCGGGGTCCGGGCCTCCACCCTCGCTGCGTCACGGAACGGGGCCAACGGCTACCCGATCGTCTTGACCCACCGCCGCTCGACGAGCCTGTTCTTGGCGACGAAGATCTCCTCGGTCCGGCTCCAGCCGAATCCTTCGGCGAGCCGGCCCGCTGTGCTCGTATCGGGTATATGACCGACGAGGCGGGTCGCTCCGGAATCTCGTGCCCAACGCTCCTGGACCGCGAAGAGGGCGGAGCCGATGCCGCGCCTCCTCTGGTTCTCCTCGACGAAAAGCATCCCCAGGCGCGCCTCGCCGCGATTCATAGCGACGTGGCCCATCCCGACACAAGCGTGCGCGACGTCGGCGACGTAGAGCGTCTGCTCGTCGCCACTCGTACAGGCGGTTGCGTACTCCGTCCAGTAGGTGTCGGGTGTGGCGAACACGTCGTTCAGCTCGACGTCGACGGCGAGGGGGATCCCCAGCGCCATCATGACGTGCAGGCGACGAATGTCGCGCCAGTCCTCCGCGCGGCAACGCCGGATCGCGCCCGTCACCTCGGACTCGTCGGGGTCCTCCATAGTGAGGACTCTCACTGTACGGAGGATGGGCCTCACCTTTCCGGCAGCGCCCGCCCCACGCCGGGTCGGCCGGTCCGGGTATCAGGACGAGATCGAAGCCCCCGAAGCGAGGTCGTAGACGGTCACGCCGCCCACCGTCTCGGCCGTGTAGTGCGACTCCACCCAGGACGTGATCTGCGAGGCGTCATTGCCCGAGCCGCCTGCTCCTCCGGGACCTCCGCCGCGGCCGCCGGCGATGAAGTAGTGGATCTTGCCGTCGGCCACGTATTTCTCGAACTGGGCCAGTGTCGGCGACGGATCGGTCCCGTTGAACCCGCCGATGGCCATCACCGGCTCGCCGCTCGCCAGCTGGTAGCCGGCGGCCGAGTTGGCGCTCACCGTTGCGGCGGCCCAGGTGTAATGCCCGGCATTCGACTGCAGCAGCTTGTCCAAGGCTGCGTTGGATTGGCTGGCACCCAGGATCCCGCCGGGGCCGCCCCCACCGCCGAAGGCACGGCCGGCGCCCCTGCCGGCGCCGAACGACGGTGCCGCCCCACCCGGGAACCCGCCGGGGAACCCGCCGGTGCCGGTTCTGGCGCCGGGGAAGCCGCCGCCGAACTGCGGTGGGGCCCCGCCGGGGAACGTGCCGCCGGCGAAGGCCCGCGGCACACGCCCGCCGCCGGGGAAGCCTCCGCCGGGTCCGCCGAATCCGCCCGCGGGGCTCGGTGTCACGGACGGGATCGCACCGCTGTGCGGCGTCTCCGCCGTCGCGACCGTCGAGAACAGGGGCGCCGCCGAGCGCGGCACCGAAGCCGAGCGCCGCGACGAGGCCGATGGCGAGCTTGGGAACCGAGCGCAGCAGAGGGAAAGCCAGGATCGCAACGACCCCGAGGGTTCCGGCCACCGCGACGAAGGGCCGCAACGCGGGGAACCAGTCCGCCGTGCGCCCGAGGAGGACGTAGCTCCACACGACCGTGGCGGCCAGGCCTGCGGCCAGGCCGATCCGGCCCGCCAAGGTGCCGCGGCGCTGCCAGAGGCCCATGGTGGCGATCCCGATGAGGCCGCCGAGCGGCGCCGCCAGGGCGACCAGGTAATACGGGTGGATGATCCCCTGGGCCAGGCTGATCACGAGTCCGGTGGAGACGAGCGAGCCGCCCCAGAGCAGCAGTGCGGCGCGTTCGCGGTCGGTGCGGCGCGCCCGGACGGTGAGGGCGAGCAGGACGGCGCCCATCACGAGGGCGCCGGGCAACAGCCACGACATCATGTTCCCGAACTCGGAGTTGAAGAGCCGGGTGAGCCCGGTCGGCCCCCACATGCTGCCGGCGACTCTGCCGCCTCCCACGCTGCCGGCCTCGTTGCCGGTGATCCGTCCAAAGCCGTTGTAGCCGAAGATGAGGTTCAAGATGTTGTTGTCCTGCGACCCGCCGATGTAGGGCCGATCGGCCGCCGGTGTGAGGACGACCGCGGCGACCCACCAGCCGGCTGCGACGAGGACGGACACACCCATCAGGAAGACCTGCCACACCCGCCGCCGCACGCCTGTCGGCGCCGCGAAAAGGTAGACGACGGCCATGACCGGGAGGATCAAGAAGGCCTGCATCATCTTGGTGATGAAGCCGAATCCCACCAACGCCCCGGCAAGGACGAGCCACTTGGTCTGCGCCCGCTCGAGGGCGCGCATGGTGGCGTACAGGGCGCCCGCGAGCAGCAGCGCCAGCATCGCGTCGGGGTTGTTATAACGGAACATCAGAGCGGCGACCGGCGTGAGCGCCACCACGGCACCCCCGAGGATCGCGGCCTGCGCGCTGAACCAGCGGCGGACGGACAGGTAGACCAGGCCGACGGTCGCGACACCCTCGAGGGCCTGCGGTGCCAGCACGCTCCACGAGTTGAGCCCGAAGATGCGGGCCGAGATCTCCATCGGCCACAAGAACGCGGGCGGCTTGTCGACGGTGATGAAGTTCGACGAGTCCGAGGAGCCGAAGAAGAAGGCCTTCCAGCTCTTGGTCCCCGCCTGCACGGCCGCCGAATAGAAGGAGTTGCCCCACCCGCTCGCGCCGAGGTCCCAGGAATAGAGGACGGCCGTGGCGACGAGGAGCATGAGCAGGGCCGGCCGCACCCAGGGCGCGTCGCTCTCCTTGCCCCGCACGAAGCGGGCTGCCCGCCCGCGCCGGGGGCCCGGCGGCCAGGACGGTGCGGCCGCAGCCGCCGTCTCGTCCGTGCCGCCCGGAGCGTCGAGTCGTGCCGGGGGGTCGAGCACGCCGATGGGGGAATCCGAGGCGGGCGTGAGGTCCGTCATTGTGACAGCTCCAGAGGTTGGGCACCCGAGCGGGCGCAGGGGCGGAAGATCCAGGCGCGCAGCACGGCAAACCGGAAGACGGCGGCGCCCAGGTTCGCCAGGGTGATTGCCACCAGCTCGGGGAGCAGGGCGCCGGGAACCACCAGCTGCGCAACGAGGAGGCCAAGCGTGGTGAACGCGAAGCTCACCGCGTAGAGCCCGCCTGCGACGGCGTAGAGGCGGCCCCGCCGGGCCTGGCCGTCGGCGGCATGGGAGAGCTCGCGATGTACCGCCGTGTTGAACAAGGTGGCGATCGCCATGGCGACGGCGTTGGCGCCGATCGGTCCGATGAGCGGGCGCCAGGCCACGAAGAGGAAGAGGTAGCCCAGCGTCGAGATCAGACCCACTCCCGCGAATCGCAGCAGCTGTTCCGCCGCCACCTCGTTGGAGCGCATGCGGCGGAGGCCCTTGGGGCGCCGCACCAGCATCCGCCACACGCCGCGCAGGTCGTTGGCAGCCGTCGAGACGATCTTCACTCGAGAGTCGGGATCGTCGACCCAGTCCACCGGAACTTCGCCGATGCGCAGGCCAAGCCGATCCGCCGTGACCAGCAATTCGGTGTCGAAGAACCACTCGTCGTCCTCGACGAGGGGCAACAACTTCTCGGCCGCGTCCCGGCGCAGAGCCTTGAAGCCGCACTGGGCGTCGCTGAAGTGGCCCCGCAGCGTGAGCTTGAGCAGCAGGTTGTATGCCCTCGAGATGAGCTCTCGCTTCGGGCCGCGCACGACGTGTGCTCCGCGGGCGAGCCGCGATCCGATGGCAACGTCGCGGTGGCCGGACAGCAACGGCGCCACGAGGGGGAGCAGTGCCGGCAGCGATGTGGACAGATCGACGTCCATGTACGCCACGACCGGGGCGGCACTGGTCGACCAGGCTTCGCGCAGCGCGTAGCCGCGACCCTTGCGCGGCAGGCGCAGTGCGGCCACTCCCCGCAACCGTCCCGCCAACTCGGCGGCCACGCGGGAGGTGTCGTCCGTACTCGCGTTGTCCACCACCGTCACGAGGGTCCGGAAGGGAAACGACTCGTCGAGGAAGGTCCTGAGCGCGGTGACGCGCTCCGCGAGCTGGGCCGCCTCGTTGTAGACCGGCACGACGATCTCGACGTCCAGCGGCACCCGACGGGGATCGACGTCGGCCTCGTACGGCGCCAGGGCTGTCATGCCCCGCATGGTGTCCGGGCAGCCTCCAGGCTCCATGAAGGTCGGCTGTGGGTCCGGTGTGAACCTTCGGGCACCCCGCGGGACCGTCGCCTCAGGCGGCGGATTCGGGGGTCTCGCCCGCCCTGACCTCGTCCTGGTCCGGTTGCACGGTGCTCATCGGGAGCCGGACCGAGACGACGAACCCGCTGCCCGGCGCGGACGTGGCGGACACCGTCCCCCCGTGCGCCGCCACGATGGCCGCCACGATGGAGAGGCCGAGCCCGCTACCCCCGCTCGTGCGGGACCGCGCCGGGTCGGCCCGGTAGAAGCGCTCGAAAACCCGACGTGCCTCCTCGTCGGGCATGCCGGGTCCGGTGTCACGCACTTCGATCTCGGCGTGGTCGCCGACCTGGTCAACCCGCACCGTGGCCGCGGTGCCGGGCGGCGTGTGCGCCCGCACGTTGGCCAACAGGTTGTCGAGTAGCTGGCGGAGCCGGTCCTTGTCTCCCGACACCTCAACGGGGTGGGCGGCCCAGAACCGCACCGGCCAGTCGGGTCCGACGGCGGACGCCGTTCGCACGGCATCCGACGCCAGGGACACCAGCTCGACGGGCGCCATCTCCATGGGCAGGCCCTCGTCCAAGCGGGCCAGGGTGAGCAGATCGCTGACCAGCCGGTCCATGCGCGCCGTCTCGGTGCGGATGCCCGCCGCAATGCGCGGTTGGTCGGCGGTGTGCTCCGTTCCGCCCCGCTCGAACAATTCGGCGTAGGCCGAGACAGCCGCGATGGGCGTGCGGAGCTCGTGTGAGGCGTCGGCAACGAACTGCCGCAGATGGTGCTCGTTCTCCTTGAGGCGCGCCTCGGAGGCCAGCCGGGCGGAGAAGGCCGACTGGATCCGCTCGAGCATGACATTGAGGGCGCGGGCGAGACGGCCCACCTCGGTCGCCCGGTCGGCGCCCGGCACGCGCTGGTCGAGGTTCCCCGCTGCGATGGAGTCGGCCGTGCGCTCGACGTCCTCGAGCGGGCGCAGGCCCAGCCGGACCAACCACCAGCCTGCGGCGAGCGCGAACACCAGCGCGCCGGCAGTGACGGCCAACTCAACGAGGAAGAGCGTATGCAGAGTGCTGGCCTGGTCGACCAGGGTCTGCGCCTGTACCTGCACCAACCCGCCGGTGAGCTTCTCGGCGCGCACCCGGAAGGCCGGACCTCCTGCCGCGATGGACCCCGCCGTGAAGTAGGCGACCTGTGTCCCGTCGGGCTGGGTGGCGAAGCCGCTGATGGGGGCGGGGAGCTGGGGACGGTAGGGGTGGTTGCCCACGTAGGCGGGGCACTCGACGCCGTCGACGACGGTGCTGTTGCTCTGGGTGACCACCGAGAAGTAGCTGATGCCGAACACGTTGGGGAACTGCTCGCCCCCCCGAACGGATGTCGGGCCGCCGCCGCTGTTGCCCGTCGAGGTTTGGTCACCCCCGACTCCTTGCGGCGGTGGGGGACAGTTCACGACGACGCCCGTGGGCGTGGCCACGACTGGCGTCCGGTGCTGGGCCAGTTGTTGGTCGACCTGGTTGTAGAGGGAGGACCGCAGCGCCGAGTACGTCGCAAAATCCGCCACGACCAGCGCGACGATCGAGATCGCCCCGACCGCGAGGAGGAGCCGGAGCCGCAGTGACACTCAAGCTGCCCCGTGGGCGGCCTCGGGCTCGCGCAGCGTGTAGCCGACGAGACGAATGGTGTGGATGAGCGGGGGCCCGAACTTCTCGATCTTCTTGCGCAGGTAGCTGACGTAGGTCTCCACGACGTTGCCGTCGCCGCCGAAGTCGTAGTGCCACACGTGGTCGAGGATCTGCGCCTTGGAGAGCACGTGGCGCGGGTTCAGCATGAAGTAGCGCAGGAGGTTGAACTCCGTCGCGGTGAGATTGATGGGATTGCCGCCGCGGCGCACTTCGTGTGCGCTCTCGTCGAGCTCGAGGTCGGAGAAACGGAGGGTGCCGTCGTCCTCGGGCTCGTGACCGGTGCGCCGGAGAATGGCGTGCACTCTTGCGATGACCTCGGCCAAGGCGAACGGCTTGGTGACGTAGTCGTCGCCCCCGACGGTCAGACCGGCCAGCTTGTCCTGCAGCGTGTCGCGTGCGGTGAGGAAGAGCACGGGGATGCGCAGCCCGTCGGCACGCAGGCGCCGGGTCACCTCGAGACCGTCGAGGTCGGGCAGCATGACGTCGAGGATCAAGAGGTCGGGCGGGTCTTCCTGGGCCTGCGCGAGGGCCTTGCGCCCCGTCGTCGCCTCGTCGACGGTGAACCCCTCGTAGCGCAGCGACGTGGCCACCGCGTCGACGATCGAGGGCTCGTCGTCGACGACCAGGACCCGCGCTCCGTTTTCGGTCTTCACTGGTCACACCTCCCTGGCTCACAGGGTCGCGCCCCTGACTCGCCATCCAGTGTGACCCGGCTGTGGGCCTCCTGTGAGCGCGGACCCTCAGATGGAGCGGGCGTCGAGGGCGCGTCGCAGCAGGTCAAGGGCCGAAATGGCGCCGTACTGCCGGACGCGAACCCGGTCGCCGGGCACCCGCAGCTCGCGGGTCTGGGCCGGCTCGCCGGGCAGGGAGAGGCCCACGAACACGGTGCCCGGGGCCACGCCCTCCTGCTCATCGGGGCCGGCCACACCGGTGATGCCCAGGCCGACGTCGGCACCGGTCACCCGGGCCGCACCCTCGGCCATGGCCGCCGCGGCCGACTCTGTGACCACCGGCCCGGCGGGCACCCCGAGCACGTCGAACTTGACCCGCGCGTCGTAGGCCACGACGCCGCCGCGGAACCAGGCCGAGGCGCCCGGCACGTTGACGAGGCGGGAGGCGATGAGGCCTCCGGTCAGCGACTCGGCCACGCCGAAACTGAGACCACGCGCGATGAGGCGTTCCGCGACGGCGACCTCCATGGACTCGTCGTCGACGCCGAAGACGATGTCGCCCAGACGCTCGTCGATGGCGCGACGCACCTCGGCCTCCTCCTTGTCGAGCAGCGCGGTGACGTCTTCGAGCGTGCGCGCCTTGGCCGTGATGCGGACCTTGATCCCCTCGATCCCCGAGGCGAGGAAGGCGAGCGTGACGTCGCCGGGCGCATCGAGCGCGTCAATCCGATCCTGCAGGGCCTCGGCCAGGCCGGACTCGCTCGCCCCCCAGGTGCGCAGCACGCGGCTGGCGATGACGCCCTCCTCGCCAGCCTCGGCCATCCGGGCGCGCAGATCGGGCAGGATGGCGCGCTCGAACATCTCGGTCATCTCGTAGGGGACGCCGGGGACCGCGTAGATCACTTTGTTCCCGAGCGGGCAGATGAGGCCCGGCGCGGTGCCGACCACCTGCGGGATGATGGTGGCACCCTGCGGGACGTCGGCCTGCCGCGCGTTGTTCGCCGTCATGGCGCGTCCGCGGGCCTCGAAGAACCCGGCGATCAGGTCGGCGATGCCCTGATTGCGCACGAGGTCGACGCCCATGACCTCGGCGATGGCATCCCGCGTGATGTCGTCCTGCGTCGGCCCGAGCCCGCCGCACATGATGACGCCGTCGCTGCGGGCCAGCGCCGTGCGCAGCGCCAGCACGATGCGGTCGTGGTTGTCGCCGACGGCCTGGTGGAAGTGCGAGGCGACACCATTCGCGGCCAGGTGCTCCCCCAGCCAGGCCGAGTTCGTGTCGGCAATCTGCCCCAGCAGGAGCTCGGTGCCCACCGCCACGATCTCGATCCTCACGGGCGTGACCTTAGGAGGCGGCAGGACGGTGCAGCGCCCGACGGCCGTCCATCAGGTACTCCGCACCGGTGTACAGCGTGAGGGCGCAGGCGAACCAGATCATGGCGACTTGGAGGCCGTGCTGGTGGGCCAGGGGCGGGATGATGACGGTGCCGATCGCGAAATCCTGCACCAGCGTCTTGAGCTTCGCCGACTTGCGGGCTGGGATGGACACGCCGCGGCGGCCCACCCAGGAGCGGTAGAGCTGCATGCCGACCTCGCGGCCCGTGATGAGGATGACCGGGAGCCAGGGCAGGTGGCCTTGCACGGAGAGGGTGATCATGGCGCCGAGGACACAGGCCTTGTCGGCCAGCGGGTCGAGAAATGCACCCGATCGGGTGGTGCCGTGGCGGCGGGCCATGTAGCCATCGAGCCCGTCGCTGCCGGCGAGGATGATGCCCACTACAACGTTGATCCACGACGCCCCCCACACGACGAGCATCACCACGTAGACCGGTGCGGCCAGCAGCCGGGCCACCGTGACCGCGTTGGCCGGGGTGACCAGCGCGCTGGGGCCGAAGGTGAACCCGGCGTGCGATGGGTGCTCGTGCGTGGCGTCGCTCACGCGGACGTTGCTCCTACGCCAACGGGTGCCACGCCGCGGTCGCCGGCCGGAAGGCCGCGCAGGTCCGGGCCCTCGGCGCCGGTGATACGCACGTCGACGAGGCTGCCCACCGGGAGGTGGGGCGGCAGGTGCACGATGCCGTCGATCTCGGGCGCCTCGTGCGGCGTGCGGCCACGGCCGGGGGCGTCGACGAGGACCCTGCGAACGGCACCGATGAGGCGGTCCCGCTTGGCCGCGGTGATGGCGTCTTGGAGCTCGGCACACTCGCGCAGGCGCTCCAGCGCGAGCTCGGGTGGGACCTGGTCGGCGAGCCCGGCGGCGTGCGTGCCGTCCTCGTTGGAGAAGGGAAAGAAGCCGGCCCAATCGAGCTGCGCGTCCTCCAGGAACCCGAGGAGCTGGTCGTGGTCGCGTTCGGTCTCGCCGGGGTAGCCGAGGATGAAGGACGACCGGAAGGTGGCGTCGGAATCGGCCGCCCTGATGTCGGCGATGCGGCGCAGGAAACGCTCGCCGTCGCCCCAGCGGCGCATGCGCGGAGCAGCGGGCGCGCCACGTGCTGGAGCGAGAGGTCGAAATAGGGCACGCCGGTGTGCAGGATCGTCTCGATCAGCTCGTCGGTGAGGCCCGACGGGTAGAGGTAGAGGAGCCGGGTGCGCTCGACACGCATCGAGACGGCGCGGGTGAGGGAGGCGATGGGCGAGGGACCGTTGGCGATGCGCACGCTCCGCCCGGGGCCGGTGCGGTCGCGGCCGTAGGAGGCAAGGTCCTGCGCGACGAGGACGATCTCGCGCAGCGGAGGGGCACCGTCTGCGGGTGTCCTGAGCGCGTCGACCTCCGCCAGGATGTCCTCGGGGGACCGTGACCGTTGCTTGCCCCGGAAGGACGGGATCGCGGAGAAGCCGCAGATGCGGTCGCACCCCTCGGCGACCTTCACGTAGGCCCAGGGGGCGCGGGCGGCGGGGCGTGGCAACTGCAGGAGGTCGAAATCGTGGGCGGCGGCGGCCGGGGGCGCCTCCGGATCAAGCCGGCTCGGGCCAATGGAAACGGGAACGGGCGTGGGAGCCGTGCTCGTCGGGCAGGACGCCGTCACGTCACGCCCGAAACCGGCCACGAGGTCGACCTCCGGTAGCGCCGCGTGCAGCTCGTCTCCGTAGCGCTCGGCCATGCAGCCGGTGACGACGAGGCGTGCCCCGGCGGCGCGGCGGTCAGCCAGGTGGAGGATGGCCTCGATCGACTCCTGACGGGCCGCCTCGATGAACGCGCACGTGTTCACAACGACGAGTTCGGCATCTCGGGGGTCCGAGGCAGGGCCGTAACCCTGCGCATGGAGGTAGCCCTCGAGCTTGTCCGAGTCCACCTGGTTCTTGGGGCACCCCAGGGTTTGCAGCCAATAGAGCCCCACGTCGTGCACACACTCCTCACACCAGGCCGGTCCGCCGGGGTGACGGTGCACGGCAAGCCCGCCGAGGCGGGCCGAATTCCGGTTGCCGGGCACCGGGTGCCGACTCCCGAGCGGAGAGGGAGGGATTTGAACCCTCGGACCCGGTTACCCAGGTCAACTCATTAGCAGTGAGTCCGATTCGGCCGCTCTCGCACCTCTCCAGCA
>CAVSAT010000016.1:0-9643 GCA_963726005.1 uncultured Acidimicrobiaceae bacterium | reverse complement strand
AGGTCTAAGCGGTTGGCCTTGTCTGCGGGGCCGTAAGCGATGTCCCGCTCGCGTTGAACACTCCTGGCCGGAACGCGCACCGGAGCGATTAGGGCACGCCCGACCGCGAAAGGTGCTGCGCCGACCGGTACGTGGTCGTTCGACTGCTCGCCATTCGTTGCCAAGACCCGCCATGAGTACGTCATTGAGGACAGCGCCCGCCTGTGCCGCTCGCCCGATGATAAAAGCTGACCCGGCCAGCGTGCACACAGCGATTGCCAGCGCCACCCACCCGAGCGGGGAGTCGATGTTGCCCTGGGCGGCAGCCAACGCCGTATTGGCCACCAACCAGTACACGACAAGGAAGGGCAGCTCATTCAGGACGCTTCTCGAAGACGAACGAAAGAGTGAACCGCGGCCCTCGGGTGGGCCTTGGCCATAGCGACAAGGCCGTCGCCACCGCCCCCACAAGGACACTTACGAGATAGCCGACGGACACAGAGGGCTTGACATACCCACGACATCTGCGGCGAACACATAACCGAGTGGCCAGTACTGGTGACAAACCGTCGGAATGGCTGCACGGGCCGGTCATCGCTTGTAGTTCGGAATGATTCCAAAATGGCTCATTTACAACTGAGCAACGGGTGAAACTCAGCAAGCACTGACGGTCTTCAGAGTGACGGTCGGGGGCGCGAGGTGTTTATCGACGCCTCGTTGATAGGTCGCATGAGGGCCAACTGGGTGGCAGGGTAGCGGGCGGAGGCACGATGACATCACGTTCACCCGAAGCAACACCCGTGGTACAGGTAAAGCGGCCACGATGGGTCCGGCTCACGGGGCAGCTGGGTAAACGGATCAAGTGACGCAGAGGAGTGGTTAGGGTTGGATTTCGGTGTTGCTCGTAGGGACGAAACAGGGCCTTCTTGACTTGGACGTTGGCCACACTCTTGTCGATGGGCACACCGTCACCGCCATGGCACCTGGCCCCAGGAGATGGCACGCACTCCTAGATCGCCAGGTCGTCATCCGCCTGAACGACCACGGAGGAGTCATGACCGTCGGCGAGTTACCCACCGACGACGGCCAGAGCTTGGCTGTCCTGACCGACGGAACTGTTGTCGTAGGCAGAACCGGTGCCCGTCTTGCCACGGTCGGCGCCCGGGTGAAGGACGTCAGTGCTTTCGAACAGTTGCCGGATCGAGACCACTGGAAGAACCCGGCGAATCCGACGCCCGATACCCGGTCCATGGCGGACCAGCGGCGAGGACCTGTGGGTGAACGTCCACGTCGGCGGCCTGTGGCACTCAGGCGACCGAGGGGAGAGCTGGCACGGGGTGATTGAACCCGATGCCGACATCCACGAGGTGCGGGCGGAAAACGGGATCGGTGGCCGTGGCGGCCGCAGTTGGATTCGGCTGGAGCGAAGACGGCGGGAAATCGTGGTCGTGGAGCACCGAGGGACTCCAGGGCAATTATCTGCGGCGGTGTGCATCGACGGCGAGACCGCCTACGTTCCGGCGTCAGACGGGCCGTTGACAAACCGCGGGGGCGTGTACCGGGCACGGCTCGGATCGGCGTTGAGTCCGTTGTGAAGAGGGTCTGCCGGAATGGTTCCCAGACAACGTCGACACCGGGCACCTTGACGCTGGCGGCGGTCGTGTCGTCATCGGTTTCGGGGAGGAGGTCCATGTCTCCGAAGACGACGGTCAGTCGTGGCGGGCCAACGAGACAACCGGCGTCATGGCTGCGGTCCGCCTCGGGCAGAACTGAGGGCCCTCCACCCCAACGTTGCGAGCTCGTTCCCCCAGTTCTCCTGTGGCCCCTCCCTGCCCTCGCCGGAAGTCAGCAACTCACCAACCTCGCACTGTGTCGGGTGCCTTGGCAAGCGTCAGCTCCGACGAGAACCCGGACGTCCCGAGAGGGATTGCCCCAAACAAGAAGCCGCCCGCGTCCGGCGTACGGTGTAAGGGTCTATCAATCGCTTGAGAACGGCCATTCCATGATTCAGTACGGTGGAGGTGAGCGGACTCGAACCGCCGACTTCTACGATGCGAAAGTACGGTTCTCAGTGCATTGACCAGGTCCTTTCCGAGGACTTTCCTGGTAGCGGCGTTTCGATCCCCTCAGATGCAGCGGTGAACTGCTGCGATGCAGACCACGGAAAACCGTCAACCCTATGAGTGCAACTCTTCCGTCGACTCCAACTCTGAACTGGCGTGGCCTTCACTTGCTGTCAACCGCAGAGCCATCTTCGGACACATCTCCACCGCTGCACAGGCCAGGTTCTCGATGTTTCGGGGTACTGGACCGTCGGCGATGATCGGGTATCCCCAGTCGTCGAGCGCGATCAGCTCGGGCAGTAGCTCCGAGCATGTCCCACGGCCGTCGCATGCGATCCGGTCGATGTGCAACACCAGCTGTGATTTCACAACAGCTCCTCCGTGGGAAGGGCAAGAGACGCCTGCCCTTCACTGGCGGAGCAGCGTCCGGCCAGGTGCTCGGAAACCTCGTGAGCGAAGACGTCGAGGGCCGAGCGAATGTGGCGGGCAACGCCATCGGGGTGGCCACATGCTCCTCGGCCCACGATCTCGTCGACCCATCGCGTCAAGTCGTCGAATCGAACCGGCCGACCTTCCGCCAGGAGGTCCAACTGCTCCGCGATCGCTGGGAGTCCGAACTTGCACGGCCCACATTGGCCGGCGGACTGCGACGCCAGATAGCGGACAAGGCGTGCCGTCTCGAGCACACCGCATCCGGCGGCCGGAAGGGCCACAACAAGGCCGGCCCCGAGTCCCACCCCGAGCCCGCCCGTGCTGAATGGGGCGGACAGCGCGGCCGCAGCCGGAATCCAGGTGCCGAAGTACCCCCCGATCAGGAGCGCCTGGATCGGCTCGCTCGGGCCACCGGCGAGTTCGAGTACGTCGGACGTCCGGGCGCCGATCGCCACCTCGAAGACCCCGGGCCTGACGACGGAACCGGCCAGGGTGACGAGCATCGTTCCGGGCTCGTCGGCGGTGCCCACCTCCCGGAACCAATCCGCCCCGTGGCGACCAACGAGGCCGAGATGGGCCAGCGTCTCGACATTCTGGACGAGCGTTGGGCGGCCCCGCAGGCCGCGTTCGGTCATCCGGGGCGCCTTCCCCATTGGGATCGGAACGGCCCGCCCGACCCAGTTGACGACCGCACTCGCCTCCCCGGCGACGAAGCCCTCAGCGGCGGTCACGACGCGAAGCTTCGCGCTGTCGAGCCGGGTCCGCTGACGCTCTGCCAACGCCGCATCGACGCTCTCGCGTACATCACGATGGACGACCATGACGATCTCCTTCGCCCCAACAAGGGTGGCCGCAAGCGCTGCACCGTCGAGTACGAGGTGTGGCGCGCGGGCGAGGAGCACCCTGTCCTTCATGCTGGCCGGCTCGCCTTCCGTTCCGTTTGCGATGACGAATGGCCTGCCGCCGTGAGCCAAGAGTGCTCGGAGCTTCTGTCCGGTCGGGAACGCAGCGCCACCGTGGCCGACCAGCCCGGCGCGCTCGATCTCGCGCAGGGTCGCTTTTCGCCATTGGTCGGATGACGCGTGTTGCAGCAGAGCGCCGTGGCGCTCGAGGTGCGCCGCGAGCCCCTCCGGCGACCATGGGTCGCGTGGCAGGAGCCGCTGGGTCCCCGCCGTCGCGTCCGACACCACCTCTTGATCGATCAGCCGCTGTGTCGAGCTCATGACCGAACCCCCGGGCAGGCGCTGACCGCCCGCGGAACGGCCGCGTTCGAGAGCTGGACCGTCCTCTTCCGGGACCGTCTGGTAAAGAGGATCCGGTCGACCACGGCAAGGGCAACGGCACTGCCCGAGCCCCATACGAGCGCGGCGACCCACCAGATGCTCATATCGTTCCCGGCGCTGAGCGAGTGCATGAAGGCCAGCGGCCATGATGCGTAGGCCAGCCAGTGCACAGCCCGCCACCATCGGTGGCCCAGCCGTCTCCGGACCAAGCTCGTAATGAGAACGGCTGCTCCGAGGTCCACTGCCAACGCGCCGAGACTCAACGCGAGTGACCTGTAGTGAGCGGTGAAGGGCAGGACGGCCGCCCACCATCCGATCGATACGTAGGGATCAAGGACGGCAGTCGCCACATGAAGCGCCAAGAGCGCCACGGAGAACAGAGCCAGGGTCCGGTGGAGCTCCGCCACCGCGAAGCGTGGCATGGACCTCAGCTGGGCTCCCAGCCTCGTCGAAATGCCCAAGACGAAGACCGTTGAGAAGAGGACGAGAAGCATCAGACCGCTGGCACGCGACACCAGCCACATCCATGGGAGCTGGCTCACCGCGGCCGCGGTCATGGGGTTCCCCTGAACGCCATGATCCGCGAACCGAGGCGGTCCACGACTGGAGCGACGAGTTCGCCGCCGTCAAGTTCCGGCCAGGATCCGATCAGACGGACCGCACCGTCATGCCCGATCAGCCGGGCAGGCAGTCCCTCCGCGGTGACTACGTCGAGTGCCTCTTCGCCCCCGACAATCAGTGCCGTCGACGCCGCGTTGGCGTGGGCACACGTGGGTGCGGCCACCGTCGCCGTGCGCCAGTGACCTCGCGCCGGCTCACCCGTGCGTGGGTCGATGATGTGATGCAACGTGCGGCCACCCCGACACCAGCGACGGCATACGACCGAGGACGTTGCAACGCCGCCCCGGTGGAACCGCACGACGTGACCGGACGGTTCCCGGTCACCAAGGGGGTCCTCGGCCACCAGGACCGGCCATCCATCCCGGGGGCTCTGGCCGGCCACGGCCAGGTCCCCTCCCAGACTGACGAGGACGCCGCCGCCATCCATGGAGTTGAGTGCAGCCCGTGCGGAGCGATCCGAACCGACGCCCTTCGCGGTCGCTCCGAGATCGATGACCATGCCGGTGGGCCGCCTGAGTAGACGACCGTCGAGCTCGATCGTGGCCCATCCCGGTGCCGGCGTCCCCACGGCCGGGGCATCGAGGCCATTCCTCCGGACCGCCGAGAAGTCGCGGTCATAGCCCATTGCGATGAGCGCGCCTCCGATGGTGGGATCCACGAGCCCAGCCGTCAATTCCGCCGCAGCCAGCCCAGTCGCGAGCAGCTCGGCGAGCCCTTCGCTCAGGAAGAAAGTGTGCGACTCCGACGAGTTCACCTGGGAGATCTCCGAGTCGTCACGGAACCGGCTGGCCTGTTGGTCGAGCGCCACCAGCTGGCGATCGACCACGTCGAGTGCCCGTGGGAGCTGGTCCGGCGGCCAGACCACCACACGTGCCGTCGTCCCCAATGCCGACCGCTCGGCGGCCGCCACGCCTGGTTCGCCGACGTCGCTCCGCTGCCAGGTTGCGCTCGTGCTAGCCGTGACGAGGGTCGTCATCACGAGTCCCCCGATCCGGCCGGAGTGACGCTTCCAAGGGTCGCGGGGCTCGGCGATCCACCTTGATGCGCGGTAGGCGAGATCGTCACGCCAGAGGCGCTCGTTGTCGCGACAGGGCTAGCCAGGGTGGGTCCACCTTGGACGGCACTTGCTGTGGAACTGGTCGGCGTTCCGACCGGGGTTGTCACGGCGGCCGTCCCGACGGCCTTGGAATGCGTGGCGGCGGCCAGGGCGCCTGTAGTCGCACCGATGCCGACGACCAGCGCTGCCAGCAACCAGTTGGACATCCGGCGAATGTTCCGAAATCCGTCGCTTCTGATTGTTTCGGCCGTGGGAGGCCGACGACCGGTGTGGCGCGCAAGGCTGCTCGATCGCTCGGGGTCCGTCGCATAGGGGATCATCTCCATGTCCGTTCACTCTCTTCGCTCAATCTGGCCGGTTGGCCTGTCGTGAGTGTGCACTTCCCTCCATGAGTCGACCATGAGGAGAAGATGTGAGCTTTCACATCAACGCGACCGTGGCTCGCTGTCGGACAAGCGGCTCGTGATGCCTCTAGCCTGGACATATGAGGGTCCTCGTCGTCGAAGACGACCAACGGATGTCGAACCTGCTACAGCGGAGCCTCGAGGAAGAGGGTTACGCCGTCGACGTCGCCAACGACGGACCGAACGGGCTGTGGATGGCCAAGGAGTTCCCCTACGGGGCAATCGTCCTCGATGTCATGTTGCCGGGGTTTGACGGATTCGAGCTCTGCCACCAGCTGCGTGATGCCGCGGTCTGGACTCCGGTCCTCATGCTCACCGCGCGCGACGAGATCGGGGACCGCGTACGTGGGCTGGACGTAGGAGCTGACGATTACCTGGTCAAGCCCTTTAGTCTCCTCGAGCTCGCGGCTCGTATTCGGGCACTCTCGCGCCGTGACGATCGTGCTCGACCGACCGTCCTGTCCGTCTGGGACCTGCGGCTGGACCCGGCGGCGAAGCGGGCCTGGAGAGGCGAGACCGAGCTCTCTCTTTCTCCCAAAGAACTCGCCCTTTTAGAGCTCTTCCTTCGGCACCCCGGCACTGTGCTCTCCCGCACCCAGATCATCGACGCAGTCTGGGATTTTGCGTACCAGGGTGGCTCGAACGTCGTCGACCAATACGTGAAGTACCTCAGAGACAAGGTCGATGCGCCGTTCGGCCGCGGGGACATCGAGACGGTGCGCGGCATGGGATACCGCCTTCGGGCGGAAGAATCTCGGTAGGCCATGTCAATCCGTCTGCGGCTGGCTCTTCTCTTCGTGGTGGCCTCGGCGATGGTTCTCTCCCTCGGGGCTTGGCTGTTCGTCTCCGTGCTTTCATCATCGCTGTTGACCTCGGTCGATTCGCAACTTGCCGCTCAGGCCTCCCACGCATCGAGCTATATCGGCGCGGGCTCGCACATTCCGGTCACGAACCTGGGCGCCAACGGACCGGAATACGTGGTGCAGGTGATCGACGGTTCAGGAAATGTGCGTGGTTCGAGCGCTGACGCGCCAACGGTGCCGATCATCTCGGCGGCGACGGTGGATCAGGCAAAGACGCACCAGGTCTTCCTCACGCATACGCGCGACAATGAGCACGAGCGCGTCCTTGCCCAGCCTCTACCCGGGCGATCGGGGTGGACCGTCATCGTCGGAGGATCGCTCGAGACATTCGACGCCACCATGAGCAGGGTGACGACTGAGCTGGTGATCGGATGCAGCTTATTCGTTATCCTCGCGGCCGGCGGGTCCTACCTGTTGGCGAGGTCGGCACTTAAGCCGGTCGAACGGCTCCGTGCCGAAGTCTCGGATCTGTCCGTTCGCGACATCCCCGCGACGCTCGCGGTTCCTCGTGCACATGACGAAATCAGCGCGCTTGCAAGCACAATGAACGAACTGCTCGTCAGGGTTCGGACGTCTCTCGAGCGCGAACGAAGCTTGGTCGCTGATGCCAGTCACGAACTGCGGACCCCGTTTGCCATCCTTCAAGGTGAACTGGAGCTAGCGCAACGTCCGGGTCGGACCCGCGAAGAGCTAATTGCCACCGTGACTGTCGCCGCCGAGGAGGTAGCCCGACTGACCAGGATCGCGGACGACCTGCTGCTGCTCTCCAGAGGTGATCAGGGGCAGCTGCCTATCCAGCCACAGGTGGTCACCGTCCGTGACTACCTAGAGGAGATCATGGACCACGCACGTCCCCGGATCCTTGAGCACGGCATGACCTGTGAGGTCGATGCCCCGTCAAGCCTTCGGGCTCGTATCGACCCGGGCCGAATCCGGCAGGTCCTCGACAACCTCATCGACAACTCAGTGAGATACTGCCCTCGCGGCTCATTGATTGAAATGCGCGCCGGGGCAACGGATCAGGACCTCTGGCTCGAAGTAGCGGACAGCGGACACGGTTTCGACCCGACCTTCCTTCCGCATGCGTTCGAACGCTTCCGTCGCTCAGACACCAGCCGGTCCCGAGACCACGGCGGCGCCGGTCTCGGTCTGGCAATCGTTTCGTCGATCGTTGGTGCTCATGGCGGCACGGTCGTCGCCGAGAACAGGCCCGACGGAGGAGCCTGTATCCGCGTCACACTCCGAGACGCCATCTCGCCGGGCCTCAGTGCCGCTCTGTAACCACCCGGAGTGTTCGGACCACCTTCCCCATTTGCCGGATATCGGCGGAAGTTTCGGTAACCTCGATGTCCAGCGGGTGGCTGAGCGACGCGACCTGCTCTGGCCCTCAGGTCGACTCCCCGGGGGGCACCTCTGCTCCTTCTGTGCGCCAACGTGTCGTTTTCACGACATTGGGAGACTCCGCCTCGTCGCCCCGATTCACTCGACAAGTGACCGGTAAAGACACGTAAAGACATGTGGGAGAATCTGATCTTCTAGGGATCCCACCTTGGCCCTCTGACCTGGGCCTTTGGTGGAGGTGATGGGACTCGAACCCACGGCCTCTACATTGCGAATGTCTGGTTCTCGGCGTTATGACCAGGTCCTTTCCGAGGACTTTCCTGGTAGCGGCGTTTCGATCCCCTCAGGTTCCCTCACGATCCCTCTCCTTCCTTCTCGGTAAAGACACGTAAAGACACGCCCGGGGCAGGCTCTTGGCCGGCCCGTTCGCGAATCGGTACTCATCGCCGATCAGCAGGTTCTCGCAACGCGAGTCCAATGGCGCGGCGTCCCTTTTGTCGACGATCACGTTCCTCGGCCAGCCAGCGGACATCATCGGCCCTGAAGCGGCGATGCTCGTCGCAGTCGCCTGACCAGAGGACGGAACGCCGATGTTCTGTCCGCCGAGGAGCGCTGGATCGGCCTGTTGCTTGCAACTGTGCCCTGCCGGGGAACGGCCCGATCTGGACACCCTCGCAATGGCGCGACCCTGCCCTGGCACGACGGGGGCACGCCCCCACTCGCTCGGTCCGCCTCAAAGTGGGGCACCTCGAACCGCTGCCCAGATGCATCACTCGTCCGGCGTTCACTCAGGCCCGGGGTCTCTACCCGACTTGAGCGGGGGCGCCAACCGATCTCTCGCTCCTGAGCGAGACGATGCTGCTGATCAGGACGAAGACGAGGAGCAGCACGAACCCGATCAGGTCGAGAACCAGACCAAACGATGCGATCACGCCGCCGAGGCCGAAGGCCTGCAGAAAGAGCAGGGGCGCGGCGAGGATCGAAACCCACCCAAGCCACCGCGGAAAGACTCCACTCCTAAACACGAGCACCCCAGCAGCGAACGCGAAGAGACTGCCGAAGACGTCCGCGACGCTGTCCACGGCGTAGGTCAACAGGTACAGCGTGTAGGAGACACTGTGGTCGTGTTGCGCACCGAACACTGCGAGCTTCCCGTCGAGCACGCCGTAGATCCCGATGTCGCTGAACGCGTGAAGGGCGACAAATAGCATGCCACCGACCAGCATCAAGGAGCCCAGGGCACGCGATCCCTCGGCATCGGTGTGCAGGAACCGGGCGTACAGCTTCCACAGGTAGATCGGAAACATGACGGCGTAGACGACGCAGAAGCCCTCGACCACCACCAGCCGATTCTTGTGATCGGCGAGCGTGTTAGCGATCTTCGCGGCCGAGTCGTTCTGGTTGATGCCGACCCCGAGCCCGATCGCGGACTCCACCAGTACGGCAAGAACGAAGAGGATCCCTGCCAGCCAGGCATACCGCTCCCAGCCAGGTGCGGCCCGCGTAGTCGCTTGTGAGGTCCCTGCATCATCGATGTTGGTAGCCATGACGTCGTCCTTCCTTGGCGGCGATTAGTGCAAGGGTACCGATCGGGCGATTA
>CAVSAT010000015.1:0-139660 GCA_963726005.1 uncultured Acidimicrobiaceae bacterium | reverse complement strand
CGAGGAGGGCACCGGCTCGGGCCGCGTCTTCCGCCACCTCCACGAGTTGGAGGCGGCCTTCGACGCCGGCGACGTCGGACTCCAGGTCCCGATCACGTTGCGCCCATCGCCGGGCTCGACGTTGGCGGGGCGCCTGGCCGCGGCAGGTGTCGTCGCTCCGACCGACGGCGAGAACGGCGACGGGGTGCTCAGCTACGAGACGACGCCGGGCCGCGTCTTCTTCAACGAGGCGCTGCCGGAGGGCTTCGCTTTCGTGAACGACGTCGTGGGCAAGCGCAACACCCCGATCGGGGTGATCGTCGAGGAGCTCTCGGCCAACTACGCGAAGAACGTCGTGGCGCAGAGCCTCGACCGGATCAAGGCGCTGGGCTTCCGCTTCGCCGCCCAGTCGGGCCTGACCATCTCCATCAACGACGTCCAGACGCCGCCGGACAAGATGGCCATCCTGGACCGCTATGAGAAGGAGGCCGAGAAGGCCGAGACGCAGTTCAAGCGCGGCATCATCACCGACGACGAGCGGCGCCAGAAGGAGATCGAGATCTGGACCTCGGCCAACTCCGAGGTGGGCCGGGCCATGGAGGCCCAGCTGGCCACGATCGCCTTCAACCCGCTCGACATGATGGTGGACTCGGGCGCCCGCGGGAACTCGCAGCAGATCCGGCAGATCGCGGGCATGAAGGGCCTGGTGTCCAACCCGCGCGGTGAGATGATCCCCCGGCCGATCAAGTCCTCCTTCCGGGAAGGGCTGTCGGTCCTGGAGTACTTCATCTCGACCCACGGCGCCCGCAAGGGCCTGGCCGACACCGCGCTGCGCACGGCGGACTCGGGCTACCTGACCCGGCGCCTCGTCGACGTGGCCCAGGAGCTCATCATCCGCATCGACGACTGCGGGTCGACCCGCGGCATCTGGATCGACGGCGTGGCTCCCGACGGGCCGGGGCACCGCAACTACCTCGAGACCCGCGCCTTCGGCCGCCTGCTCACCGAGGACGTGAAGCTGGCCGACGGCACCGTGTACCCCACGGGCACCCTCCTCGACGACGTCAACATCGCCGCCATGCGCGACGACGAGTCGGTCACCCGGATCCGGGTCCGCTCGGTGCTCACCTGCGAGTCGCCCCAGGGTGTCTGCGCGGCCTGCTACGGGCTGTCGCTGGCCACCGGGTCGATGATCGAGCTCGGCGAGGCGGTCGGCGTCATCGCCGCCCAGTCGATCGGTGAGCCGGGCACCCAGCTGACCATGCGGACGTTCCACACGGGCGGCGTCGTCGGTGAGGACATCACCCACGGCCTGCCCCGTGTGGTGGAGCTCTTCGAGGCCCGCACGCCGAAGGGCGCCGCGGTGCTCGCGCACCACTCCGGCGTCGTGCGGATCGAGGACGAGGAGACCGGCCGGCGCATCACCGTGGTGGCCGACGACGCGACGGAGGTCTCCGCGCTGGTGGCCTCGCGGGCCCACCTCGAGGTGACGGACGGCCAGGAGGTCTCCGCCGGCGACGCGCTGGTCGAGGGCCCCAAGGACCCCAAGGAGCTGCTGGAGGTCAAGGGCATCCGAGAGACCCAGCAGTACCTCGTCGACGAGGTACAGAAGGTCTACCGCGACCAGGGCGTGTCGATCCACGACAAGCACATCGAGCTGATCGTGCGCCAGATGCTGCGCCGGGTCCTCGTGGCCGAGCCGGGCGACGCGCCGTTCCTGCCGGGCGAGCGCGTCGACAACCAGATCTACGCCGAGGTCAACCGGACGCTCGTGGAGGACGGCAAGACGGCCGCCGAGGGGCGCCCCGAGCTGATGGGCATCACAAAGGCGTCGTTGGCCACCGAGAGCTGGCTCTCGGCCGCCTCCTTCCAGGAGACGACGAGGGTGCTGACCGAGGCGGCCATCGAGGGCCGCAGCGACCAGCTGTTCGGGCTGAAGGAGAACATCATCATCGGCAAGCTCATCCCGGCCGGTTCGGGCATGCAGCACTACCGGAACATCCGCCTCGAGATGCCCGACGCCGAGGCGATGCCCTTCTGGGCCATGGGTGCCGGCGAGTCGGACACCGAGGACCTGGCCAATTGGCTGCGTGACATGGGCGAAGGGGTCAGCGAGGACCCCTTCGACTCCTCCATCGACGCCAGCTGGCTGGGGGCGGCCCCGACCGCCGAGGACGCCTACGGCAACCCCATTGAAGGGAACGGCAACGCGGCGCCCGAGGAGCCCGCTGCTGGCGCAGCGGAGGCGGGGGCCTAAACTTCTCCCGGTTGACCGGCGGGAAGACAGGAGAACAGCGTTGGCGACACCGCGGATGGTGGGTGACTCCGGCGGGCGGGGGGACGGCGCGCCGCCCGGCGCAACCGGCCACTACCGCCTGTCACACCTCGGCGCCCTGGAGGCGCACGCCATCCACGTCTTCCGCGAGGTGGCGGCAGAGTTCGAGCGCCCGGTCCTGCTCTTCTCGGGGGGCAAGGACTCCATCGTCATGCTGCACCTGGCCAAGAAGGCCTTCTGGCCGGCCCCGGTGCCCTTCCCGGTGCTCCACATCGACACCGGGCGCAACTTCGAGGAGGTCCTCGAGTTCCGGGACCGCTACGCGGCCGCCCTCGGCGTTCGGGTCGTGGTGGCCAAGGTGCAGGACGACATCGACGCCGGCCGCACCGTCGAGGACACCACGCCCGGGGCGACGCGCAACCGGCTGCAGACGCCCACGTTGTTGCGCGCCATCCGGGAGGGGCGCTACGACGCCGTCTTCGGCGGGGCGCGCCGGGACGAGGAGAAGGCGAGGGCGAAGGAGCGGATCTTCAGCTTCCGCGACGAGTTCGGCCAGTGGGATCCGAAGAACCAGCGCCCCGAGCTGTGGAACCTCTACAACGCGCGGCACAACAAGGGCGAGCACATCAGGGTCTTCCCGCTCTCGAACTGGACCGAGCTCGACGTGTGGCACTACATCCGCGAGGAGGGGATCGACGTGCCGCGGATCTACTTCGCGCACCGGCGCCAGGTGTTCCAGCGCGACGGCATGCTCATGGCCGTGTCCGACCACCTGGCCCCGACCGGGGGCGAGCCCGTCTTCGAGGCCATGGTGCGCTTCCGGACGGTGGGCGACGCCGACTGCACCGGGTGCGTCGAGTCCATGGCCGAGACGATCGACCTCGTGGTGGCCGAGGTGGCCGGCACCCGCCTGACCGAGCGGGGCGCGACGAGAGCCGACGACCGCATTTCGGAGGCCGGCATGGAGGACCGCAAGCGGGAGGGGTACTTCTAGTGACCGAGCTCCTGCGCCTCGCCACCGCCGGCTCGGTCGACGACGGCAAGTCGACGCTCATCGGCCGCCTGCTCTACGACGCCAAGGGGATCTTCGAGGACCAGCTCGAGGCCATCCGCCGTACCAGCGAGCAGCGCGGCAACCCCGAGACCGACCTCGCACTGCTGACCGACGGGCTGCGTGCCGAGCGCGAGCAGGGCATCACGATCGACGTCGCCTACCGCTACTTCGCCACGCCGAAGCGCAAGTTCATCATCGCGGACACCCCCGGACACACCGAGTACACGCGCAACATGGTCACCGGGGCCTCGAACGCCCACATGTCGCTCATCCTGATCGACGCCCGCAAGGGGGTGATCGAGCAGACGCGGCGCCACGCCTTCCTCGCCTCCATGCTCGGGGTCCCCCACATGGTCGTGTGCGTCAACAAGATGGACCTGGTCGACTGGAGCCAGGATCGCTACGAGGAGATCAAGTCCGACTTCATGGAGTTCGCCGCCCGGCTCAACGTGCACGACATCACGTTCATCCCGATCTCGGCGCTCCGGGGCGACAATGTCGTGCAGCGCTCCGACCACATGTGGTGGTACGACGGGTCACCACTGCTCAACCACCTCGAGTCGGTGTACATCGGCAGCGACGAGAATTTCATCGACCCCCGTTTCCCCGTGCAGTACGTCATCCGCAGCCAGACGCCCGACGCGCCCGACTTCCGGGGCTACGCAGGGACCGTGGCCAGCGGGGTGCTCCGCCCGGGGGACGAGCTGCTGGTCATGCCGTCGGGGACGACATCGCGCATCGCCTCCATCCACACCGCCGACGGCGAGGTGGCCGAGGCGTTCCCACCCATGGCCGTCGTGATCACCCTGACCGACGACATCGCGGTGTCCCGCGGCGACATCCTGTGCCGGCCCAACAACCGGCCGACGGTGTCGCACGACATCGAGGCAACCGTGTGCTGGATGGACGAGCGCTCGTCGTTGGGCGAGGGCCGCACCTACCTGCTCAAGCACAGCACCCGGACGGTGCGGGCGACAACGGACGCGGTGCAGTACCGGCTCGACGTGAACGGCCTGCACCGCGACGAGGTGGCGTCGACGCTCGCGCTGAACGAGATCGGCCGGGTGTCGTTCCGCTGCACCGAGCCCCTGCTGGTCGACGACTACACGACCAACCGGACCACGGGCAGCTTCATCATCATCGACCCGACCACCAACGCCACCGTCGGGGCGGGCGTGATCCGGGTCATCGGGAGCACCCACGCCAGCCCCAACGTCGTGCGCCACGGCGGGCGGCTGTCCCGGTCCGAGCGCTACGCCGCGTTGGGCGCGGCGGGCGCGACGCTCCTGTTCACGGGGCTTTCCGGCGCCGGCAAGTCGACACTGGCCTCCGGTGTCGAGGAGGCCTTCGTGCGCAGCGGCCGGCCCGCCTTCCTCCTTGACGGTGACAACCTGCGCCACGGGCTCAACGGCGACCTCGGCTTCTCCGATCGCGACCGCACCGAGAACGTCCGCCGGGCCGGTGAAGTCGCCCGCATGTTCGCCGACTCGGGTGCGCTGGCCCTCATCGCGCTGATCTGCCCCTTCGAGGAAGACCGCCGTCTCATCCGGACGATGCACGAGGAGGCGGGGCTCGCCTACGCCGAGGTCTTCGTCGACACCTCGCTCGAGGAGTGCGAGCGGCGCGACCCCAAGGGGCTCTACGCCCGGCGCGGTCCGGCCAGCTGCCCGGCTTCACCGGCATCGACTCGGCGTACGAGATGCCCCCGAATCCCGATCTGGCGGTCGGGCCGAACTCGGGCAGCCTCTCCGAGCAGGTGTCATGCGTGCTCGATCTCGTCGAGGAGCTTCTGCGCTAGCCCGCTCGGACAGCGACTCAGCGACCCAGCGACCCGCACAGCCACACGCACACAGCTACGAGACGACCGACAAAGTCTTTTAAACTCTAAGCATGTCGGTTGATAGTTCGAGAAATACTCACCGGCGGAGACACGACACACGACACACGACACACGAGGCACGAGGCACGAGGTCTCGGCTTGAGAAGGGAAGACTCCCCGGCGTGCGGGCCGGCTACTCCTGGACGAGCTCTATCAGCGTCCCGAACGACGTCTTGGGGTGTACGAAGGCGACGGTCGTGCCCCGAGAGCCTGGCCGTGGGGCATCGTCGATGACCCGGCCGCCGGAGTCCTTGACCGCCTGGAGGGCCACGCTGCAGTCGTCGACCCGGTAGCCGACGTGGTGGAGCCCCTCGCCCTTGTTGGCGAGAAACTTGGCGACGGGGGAGTCGTCCCTCACCGGCATCAGCAGCTGTATGTAGGAGTCGGCCACCTTGAGCAGCGCCTCCTCGACGCCGTCGGACTCGACGCGCTCGCGGTGGTCCACCGTGGCCCCGAAGACGTCCGCGTACCAGGCGACGGCGGCGTCGAGGTCGTTGACGGCGATGGCGACATGGTCGATCTCGGTGAGGAGATCGCTCACGCGCCGTGCCTCCGGAACAGCGTGATGCGGTCCTCGCCGACCTTGGCGCGCAGCTCGGGGTCGTCGATGCCGAGGCCCTCGGTGGGGGCCACGCACAGGACCCCGATCTTGCCCTCGTGCAGGTTGTGGTGCACCTGGTAGGCGGCCTCGCCCACCTGCTCGAGCGGGTAGACGGCGGAGAGTGGCGGCAGCACCTTGCCGTCACGGATGAGCTGGTTGGCGTCCCACGCCTCACGGTAGTTGGCGAAGTGCGAGCCCTTGATCGTCTTGAGCTTCATCCACAGGTGGCGGTTGTCGTACTCGATCATGTAGCCCGACGTGGCGGCGCACGTCACGATCGTCCCCGCCCGCTTGCACACGAAGACCGAGGCGCCCATCGTCTGGCGGCCCGGGTGTTCGAAGACGATCTCGGGCTCCCCGCCCACGAGGCCCCGGATGTCCTTGCCGAGGCGGCGCCATTCGGACTCGTCCTGGGTGTGCTCGTCGGACCAGAAGCGGTAGTCCGCCGCCTTCCGGTCGATGACGGCCTCGACGCCGAGGTCGTTCAGCAGCTTCACCTTCTCCGGCGAGGAGACGACCCCGATGGGTGTGCCGCCGCCGTTCATGACGTGCTGCACGGCATAGCTGCCGAGGCCGCCGCTGGCCCCCCACACGAGCACCTTGTCACCCTGCGTCATCCGAGCCCCGTTGTGCGAGACCAGCATGCGGTAGGCGGTCGAGTTGCACAGCGCGTTGACGGCCGCCTCTTCCCAACTCAGGTGCGCCGGTTTGGGCATGATCTGGTTCGCCTTGACCACGCAGATGTCGGCCAGGCCGCCGAAGTTCGACTCGAAGCCCCAGATGCGCTGGTTGGCCGCCAGCATGGAGTCGTCGTGCGCCGAGGGGTCCTGGTCGTCGACGTAGTTGCAGTGCACGGTGATCTTGTCGCCCACCGTCCAGTTGCGCACGGCCGAGCCCGTCCGCAGCACGACGCCGGCGGCGTCCGAGCCGACCACGTGGTAGTCGAGCGCGTGGCGCGCCGCCCACGGCCCCTCCTTGGCCAGGCGATCGAGGAAACCGAACGTCGGCAGGGGCTCGAAGATGGACGTCCAGACCGTGTTGAAGTTGATCGACGACGCCATGACCGCGACATAGGCCTCGTCGGGCGCCAGCTCGGGCAGCGGCACCTCCTCGACGTGCAGGGACAAGCGGGGATCCTTGTCCGCGGAGTCCAGCCCCTCGAACATGGCCGTCTCGCTCCGCCTGACCACGGCGGCCCGGTAGAAGCCCGGCAACTCGAGTCCGGCCAGCTCATCGGCGGGCGCACCGGCCAACGCAGCACTGAGGATGTCGCTCATGTGACCCGACGATAGTTGGCCCGTAAGATGTGGTTTCCGACCGGTAACCAGACCGGCGGGAACCGGAGGTGCAGGCTATGGCTGAGGCCGTCATCGTCGCAGGGGCTCGGACCCCCATCGGGAAGCTGTCGGGCGCGCTGGCTGGGTTCACGGCCATGGACCTGGGCGGCTTCGCCATTGCCGAGGCGTTGTCGCGGGCGGGCGTGGCGCCCGACCAGGTCGACTACGTGCTCATGGGCCAGGTGATACAGGCCGGCCAGGGGCAGATCACGGCCCGCCAGGCCGCGGCGAAGGGCGGCGTCCCCATGACGGTCCCGGCCAACACCATCAACAAGGTCTGCCTCTCGGGCCTCAACACCATCTACCTGGCCGACCAGATGATCCGGGCCGGTGACGCCGAGATCGTGGTGGCGGGTGGGATGGAGTCCATGACCCAGGCGCCCCATCTGCTGCCCGGTGCCCGCGCCGGCATCCGGATCGGCGACGCCACCCTGGTCGACTCCATGATGCACGACGGACTGACCGACTCCTTCGACCACATTGCCATGGGCCTCTCCACCGAGCAGCACAACGAGAAGGTCGGCATCACCCGGGAACGCCAGGATGCGCTCGCGGCGGCGAGCCACGAGAAGGCCGCGGCGGCCGCCAAAGAGGGCCGCCTGGCCGACGAGATCGTGCCCGTGCAGGTCCCCCAGCGCAAGGGCGACCCGCTCCTGGTCGACACCGACGAGGGCGTGCGCCCGGGCACCACGGCCGAGTCGCTGGGCGCCCTCAAGCCGGCGTTCACCAAGAACGGCACCATCACCGCCGGCAATGCATCGCAGATCTCCGACGGCGGCGCGGCCGTTGTCGTGATGTCGGCCGAGCGGGCCAAGGCGCTCGGGATCACGCCCCTCGGCCAGATCGTCGGCTACGGCATGGTCGCGGGCCCGGACAACTCCCTCCTGACCCAGCCGTCGCGGGCGATCATGAAGGCCGCCGGGAAGGCCGGGGTGGACCTCGGCTCGGTCGACCTCTTCGAGATCAACGAAGCCTTCGCCGCCGTGGGGCTCGCCTCCGTCGACGACCTCGGCATCGGCGAGGACAGGGTCAACGTCAACGGCGGGGCCATCGCCCTCGGGCATCCCGTCGGCATGTCGGGCACCCGGCTCGCCCTCACGGCCCTGCTCGAGCTGCGCCGCCGCGGCGCCTCCACCGCCGCTGTGGCGCTGTGCGGCGGCGGTGGCCAGGGCGACGCCGCCATCCTGCGCGCGTCCTGACCCGCCCGCCGACCGTCCGACCGCTCGGTGCCGGCGGCACCGGGCCAGTGCTCCGGCGCGGCCCATCCACCGGTCGCTGCCCCGATCCCACCCCGAGCGGGGACAGTTTCTCCCGCCGCGCCCCTTGACTAATTCTAACCAAGTGAGATAATCCTAACAATGTTAGACGAAGCGCCCGCCGAGACGATGACCCCCGCCGGCGGCCGCAGGGCGGCCCGCCATGCGGCGACGAGGACCGAGATCCTCCGGGCAGCCTGGGCCATCGTGCGGGCCGAGGGGCTCGCCGCACTCTCCTTCCGCGATCTCGCCGCTGCGGTCGGGATGCGGGCGCCCTCGCTGTACCAGTACTTCGACTCGAAGCACGCGATCTACGACGCCATGTTCGGGCAGGGCATGCGCGAGGCGCTGGCCGTCGCGGCAGGAGCCCTGGAGGGCCGCGAGGGCCGTGACGCCCTCCGGGAGAGCGGCAGGGCTCTGGTGCTGTTCTCAGCGAGCGACCCGGTCCGCAACCAGCTCCTCTTCCAGCGCACCATCCCCGGCTTCACCCCCTCGCCCGATTCCTACGGACCCGCCATCGAGCTCAGCGCACGAGTGCAGGCCCTGCTCATCGAGCTCGGCATCACCGATCCCGGCGCCTTCGACCTGTGGACCGCGCTGATCAGCGGCCTCAGTAACCAGCAGCTGGCCAACGATCCCGGTGGGACTCGCTGGATCGGGCTGTTCGACCGCGCCGTCGACATGTTCTTCGCCGAGGTGCAGCCCGCGTCGCGGCGTCTGACGAAGAGAGGAAACTGACCATGGACACACGCATCGACGAGATCGCTGAGCGGGTCTTCCGGCTGTCGACCTTCGTGCCGGACATCGGGCCCAGCGGGTTCACCTTCAACCAGTTCCTGGTGGAGGACGACGAACCGCTGCTGTTCCACACCGGCCCGCGCGCCATGTTCCCCTCGGTGTCGGAGGCCGTGGGCCGGGTCTCGGGCCTGGGCCGGCTGCGGTGGATCACCTTCGGCCACCTCGAGGCGGACGAGTGCGGGGCCATGAACCAGTTCCTCGCCGCGGCACCGCACGCGCAGGTGGCCCATGGCGTGATGGGCTGCATGGTCTCGCTGAACGACCTGGCCGACCGCGCGCCGCTTCCGCTGACCAATGGTCAGGTGTTGGAGCTCGGGACGCATCGAGTCCGCCACATCGACACGCCCCACGTCCCGCACGGGTGGGATGCGCGGGTCTTGTACGAGGAGACCACCAACACGTTGCTGTGCGGGGACTTGCTGTCGCAGCTCGGTGATCCCGTCGCCCTCACCGATGACGACCCCGTGCCCGCCGCGGCGGCGGCCGAGGACCTCTTCGGGGCGAGCTGCCTCACCCCGCTGACCGCGCCGACCGTTCGCTCGCTGGCCGACCTGTCGCCGACGACCCTCGGCGTCATGCACGGGTCGTCCTTCCGCGGGAACGGCCGCGCCGTGCTCTCGGCCCTGGCGGACGACTACGAGGCACGCCTCGCCGCTCTCGCACCGTGAGCCCGCAGACCTGACCAAACCCGAACGGAGGAATCACCCATGCCCACGCAACCACTCGATCACGACTCGGTCAGCCGCCACATCGCTGCACCGGCGGCGGACGTGTACGCGCTCGTCGCGGACGTCACCCGGATGCCCGAGTTCAGCCCGGAGATCCTCGAGTGCCACTGGCTCGACGGCGCCACAGGCCCCGCGGTCGGCACCCGGTTCGCGGCGCGCAACAAGGTGCCACGGCGCCCGTCGTGGGTGAACAAGCCGGTGGTGACAGAGGTCGTCCCCGGCAAGGCCTTCGCGTTCGCCCGTACGGAGAAGTTCGCCGGGACCGTCGAGTGGGCCTACACCTTCGAACCGGACGCGTCCGGGACGACGGTCACCGAGTCATACCGCGTGACCCAGCCCCTGAGCCCGATGGGGTGGTTCATCATCGGGACGCTCTTCGGCCGCAAGGACCGGCACACCGACCTGCGCACCGGGATGGAGCAGACCCTCGAGCGGATGCGCGAGGCGGCCGAGCGCCCTCAGTAGGGCGGCGCCATCAGCGCGACCAGCTTGGCCGCGGCCGGAGCGACGTCCTTCCAGCTGTCGATGCTGAACCTGTAGACGCCGAGCGCGCAGGTGGGCAAGCCGTGCCGCACCAGCGAGTGCCCCTTCTTGTCGCCGGGTGCCAGCAGCCCCTGCGACAGGGACTGCGCCGTCGGGTTGTGCCCCACCACCATGGCGGCGCGGACGTCGTCGGGAAGGGCGCGCACGACGGCGAGCACCCCCTCGGGGTCGGCCCCGTAGAGCGCGTCTTCGAAGCGGAGCTCCGGCGGCTCGTCCATCTTGGCGAGCACGAGCTCGGCCGTCGCCGCCGTGCGGGCCGCCGGCGACACGAGGGCGACCCCGGGCCGCGGGGTGCCCTTCAGGGCGGGACCGAGCCCCTCGGCGTGGCCGGCGAAGAGCCGCCCGAGCGCGTTGGCGTCGCGGCGACCCCGTGGGGCGAGCACCCGGTCGTAGTCCGACCCGCCGGGGGGCGGATTGGTCACCGTCTTGGCGTGACGGAGCAGCCACAGCGTGCGCGTCGCCCGGGTCTTGGGTGCCATCAACCCAGGGCGAAGGCCGTATGGAGGCTGCGGACCGCGCGCTCGACATCGTTCTCCGCCACGATGCACGAGGTCCGGATGGTCGAGGTCGAGATCATGTCGATGTTGATCTCCTCGTTGGCCAGGGTCTCGAACATGGTGGCGGCGATGCCGGGGTGCGACTTCATGCCGACCCCGACGAGCGACACCCGGGCCACGTCGGCGTCGGCGGTCACCCCGGTGGCACCCAGCTCGTCGGCGTGCGCCTGGGACGTCTCGACCGCCACCGGGAGGTCGGCCGTCGGGACGGTGAACGAGATGTCGGTGGTCCCGTGGGCGGAGGTGTTCTGCACGATCATGTCCACGTTGATCGACTTGTCGGCCAGCGCCCGGAAGAGGCGGGCGGCCACGCCGGGCCGGTCCGGGACCCCGCTGACGGTGACCTTGGCCTCCGAGGTGTCGTGGGTCACCGCGGTGACGACGGCTTCTTCCATGTCTGCATCCTCCTCCACCACCCAGGTGCCCGGCTCCCAGGTGAAGCTGCTCCGCACGTGCAGTGGGACGTTGTGGTTGCGGGCGAACTCGACGGCCCGCAGCATCAGCACGCGTCCGCCGGTCGCCGCCATCTCGAGCATCTCGTCGAAGGAGATCCGGTTGATGCGGTGCGCCTCGGGCACGATGCGCGGGTCGGCGGTGAACACGCCGGTGACGTCGGTGTAGATCTCGCAGACGTCGGCGTCGAGGACGGCGGCCAGGGCGACCGCGGTCGCATCGGACCCCCCACGCCCGAGCGTGGTGATCTCGCGCTCGACGGAGACTCCCTGGAACCCCGCGACGACCGGGACCTTGCCCGCGGCCAGCGCCTCGCGCAGGCGGTCGCCCCTGACCTCTTTGATCTTGGCCCTGGTGTGGTCGTTGTCGGTGATGATGCCGACCTGGCTGCCCGTGAACGACGCGGCGTCGACGCCCAGGTCGGCCAGGGCCATGACCAGGAGCGACATCGAGATCCGCTCCCCGGTGCTCACGAGCATGTCGTACTCGCGGGGCGGCTGGGTCGCGCTGACCGAGTTGGCCAGATGGATGAGCTCGTCGGTGGCCTTGCCCATCGCGCTGACGACGGCCACCACGTCGGAGCCCTGCCGACACGTCCGCGCGATGTGGTCCGCCACGGCCCGGATCCGGTCCGCGTCGCCGACGGAGGTGCCTCCGAAATTTTTGGACGACCAGCGGCATCCGGACGAGGCTACAGACTACGCGGGCTCCATCCCCGCAGGCCGGTCCGGGTGTCGCCCCCGGTTGCTTCCCGCCGTTCCGACGGGGACGGGCGATCCGAGACCCACTCCCCGATTGGGTAGGGTCTGCCCCCGTGCCCAGCGACAAGAGAGCCCGCCAGCGCGCCGCGAGGGAGGCACGGCTGGCGGCCGAGGCCAGGCAGAAGAAGCAGCGCCGGCAGCTCCGCAACGTGATAATCGTGCTCGCCGCGGCGGGGGCGATCGTGGGCATCGCCTTCCTCGTGTCGAGCAACGGCCCGACGGTGGCCTCCAAGTCCCCCGTCACCAGCACCACCACGGCGGCCCACGGCACGAACGCCAAGTTGCAGGCCCAGGCCACCGCGGTGGCCGTCAAGGCGGGCTGCCCGGCGAGCACCCAGGCCACGGTCAACACCCAGAAGTACGCCGCCGCCCCACCGACGACGATCAACCCGACCAAGACCTACACGGCCACCGTTGTCACGACCGCCGGGACCTTCGACATCACGCTCGACCCCAAGACCGCACCGGTCACCGTCAACAACTTCGTCTTCCTGGCGGACAAGGGCTATTACCACTGCGTCATCTTCCACCGGGTGATCCCCGGGTTCATGGACCAGACCGGCGACCCGACGGGCACCGGCCAGGGTGGACCCGGCTACACCATCGGCGACGAGAACCCGCCGAAGGCCGCCGCCGGCTCGCCCCAGTACCCCGTCGGTTCAGTCGCCATGGCGAACACCGGCCAGCCGCACTCGGGCGGGAGCCAGTTCTTCATCGTGGTCGGCTCGCAGGGCGAGGGCCTGCCGAACTCCTACGCGCTCTTCGGCCAGGTGACGTCCGGGATGAGCGTCGTCGACACCATCAACCAGCAGGGCTCGGCGCAGGGGGTCCCGCCCGACGTCACCCAACGCATCATCTCCGTCACCATCCATCAAACGTAAGGACACCCCTCATGGCCACGCCCACCCCGCCTGCCGCCGACGGCTCGAGCCCGCAGCAGCGCACGTTCGACGAAGAGCCGCCGATGGTCATCGACACGACCAAGCGGTACGTGGCGACCATGACCACCTCGCACGGCACCATGGTCATCGCCCTCGACCCCCTGGCGGCCCCGAAGGCGGTCAACAGCTTCGTGTTCCTCGCTCGCTACCACTATTTCGACGGCATCGTGTTCCACCGCATCATCCCGGGCTTCGTGCTCCAGGGCGGCGACCCCACCGGGACGGGTTCGGGTGGTCCGGGTTACCGCTTCGCCGACGAGCTGCCGGCCGCCGGCCGCTACAAACTCGGGTCGCTGGCCATGGCCAACGCGGGGCCCCACACCAACGGCAGCCAGTTCTTCGTGATCAGCGGCCCGGACGGGGTGCGCCTGCCGCCGCTCTACTCGCTCTTCGGCGAGGTGGTCACCGGGCTCGACGTCGTGACCGCGATCGATGGCGTCGGCAGCCGATCCGGCGCGCCGACCGAGCGGGTCGTCATCGAGAGCATGACCATCGAAGAGAAGGACTGAACGTCCGTCAGACCTTGAGTGCCCCGAGCCCCTCGGTCTGGGCGCCGCCGACGAAGACGACCGGCGTCCCGGCCCCCTCGGAGCGCCACGTGCTGTCGCCGTCGCGGATCAAGGCGGTGCGGACCGGCAGGGCCACCACCGGCAGGGCGGCCGGCGCCATCGCGACCGTGCGTTCGAGCTTCTGACCGTGGGCGTCGTCGTGCTCGTCGCCGAAGTGGGGGACGACGGTGAGGTTGTCGACGAGGCCGAGCCCGAGGGTCAGCGCGCCGCCGCGCGGGTCGACCATCGGGTCGGTGAGCACCATGGCCCCCGCCCCGGCACCGGCGACGACCGCACCGCGCGCGAGGGCCTGGCGGAGCGCCTCGAAGACGGCTGACTTCTTCAACACGGCCCGTGCATGCAGGGGCGAGCCGCCGGACAGGTAGATGAAGCGGGCGCCGGCGACGACGGCCGCCATCCCGGGGTCCTCGGCCGAGGCCCGGTCCACCACCATCAGCCCCTCGACCTGGCCGCCCAGCGGCCCGAACCATTCCGCCGCCCGCAGCACCACCCGCTCGGGGTTCTGGTAGGCGGCCGCGGTCGGCAGGACCACCACGTCAGGCCCCCCGGAGGCCGCCAGGAGGGCGACGTCGAAGGTGCAGCCCTCGTTCCATTCGCCGCCCCCGACCAGGGCGAGCGTGCCGGTCGTGCTCATACGCCACTCTTGCACGCCCGGCGCGGGCGCCCTCGCTTCGACGTCCGTTGTTACCGCCCGGTAAACTGCGCCGCCATGTCGATCCAACGGGTGGGAATTGTCGGCTCGGGCATCATGGGCTCGGGCATCGCGGAGGTGGCTGCGGCGGCCGGGCACGAGGTGGTGCTGCGCAGCCGGAGCCAGGCGACCGCGGACGCCATGGTGGCGGGCCTCGCCAAGGCGCTGGCCAAGCAGGTGGAGAAGGGCAAGCGGACCGACGCCGAGGCGGCCGGGATCTCGGGGCGCGTGCGGGCCACGACGCATCTGGGCGAGCTCGTCGACGTCGATCTCGTGATCGAATCGGTCGTGGAGGACCTCCCCGTGAAGAAGGACCTCTTCGCCGAGCTCGACAGCATCTGCAAGCCGGAGACCATCCTGGCCACCAACACCTCCACCCTCCCGGTGGTGGAGATGGCGATGGCCACGGGCCGGCCGGACCTCGTCTGCGGCATCCACTTCTTCAACCCTGCACCGGCCATGGCACTCGTCGAGGTCGTGCGGCCCATCACCGCCGGCGACGCCACCGTGGCGGCGGCGATCGCCTTCGCGGCCGCCTGCGGCAAGGACCCCGTGGAGGTCAAGGACCAGGCGGGCTTCATCGTGAACGCGCTCTTGTTCCCGTACCTCAACAACGCGGTGCGCCTGCTCGAGCAGGGGGTGGCGACCCGGGAGGGCATCGACGCCGCCATGAAGGGCGGTTGCGGGTTCCCCATGGGCCCCTTTGCGCTGCTCGACCTGGTGGGGCTCGACACGTCGCTCGCCATCCTCGATGCGCTCTACGAGGAGTACCGCGATCCCAACTACGCCGCGGTGCCGCTCCTGCGCCGCCTCGTCACCTCGGGCCAGCTCGGACGCAAGACCAAGAAGGGCTTCTACGACTACAGCCGCTAGCCGCGCGGAGAAGGCGGGAAAGGCGTGCAGAATGGTGGTGCGCCCACTCTTCTGGAGGTGACGTAGATGGCGACCGACCGGCAGCGTGACGCGCCGTGGATGATGCGCACCTATTCGGGCCATTCCACCGCGCGCGCCTCCAACGAGCTCTACCGCACCAACTTGGCCCGGGGGCAGACGGGGCTCTCCATCGCGTTCGACCTGCCGACCCAGACCGGATACGACCCCGACGCGCCCGAGGCGGCCGGTGAGGTCGGCAAGGTCGGCGTTCCCGTGGCCCACCTCGGCCACATCCGCGAACTGCTCGACCAGATCCCCGTCGCCGACATGAACACCTCCATGACGATCAACGCGACCGCCGCATGGCTTCTCGGGCTCTACGTGGCCCACGCACAGGACAAGGGCGTCGACCCGGCTCGGCTCGCGGGCACGACCCAGAACGACATCGTCAAGGAGTACCTGAGCCGCGGGACGTACATCTTCCCGCCCGGCCCCAGCCTGCGCCTGACGGTGGACACGATCGCGTACACGGTGCGCGACGCACCCAGGTGGAACCCGATCAACGTCTGCAGCTACCACCTGCAGGAGGCGGGCGCCACGCCCACCCAGGAGATCGCCTACGCGCTCGCGACCGCCATCGGCGTGCTCGACGGTGTGCGCGCCTCGGGCAAGATCGACCCGGCCGAACTGCCCGCGGTGGTCGGCCGCATCAGCTTCTTCGTGAACTCCAGCGTCCGCTTCGTAGAGGAGACCTGCAAGATGCGGGCCTTCACCGCCATGTGGGACCGCATCTGCCGCGAGCGCTACGGCGTCGAGGACCCCAAGCTCCGCCGCTTCCGCTACGGCGTGCAGGTCAACTCGCTCGGCCTCACCGAGCAACAGCCGGAGAACAACGTGCAGCGGATCGTCCTCGAGACCCTGGGCGTCACGCTGTCCAAGAACGCACGTGCCCGGGCCATGCAGCTGCCCGCCTGGAACGAGGCGCTCGGGCTGCCCCGACCCTGGGACCAGCAGTGGTCTCTGCGCATACAGCAGGTCCTCGCGTTCGAGTCCGACGTGCTCGAGTACGACGACATCTTCGAGGGCTCGGTGGTGATCGAGGCGAAGACGGCCGATCTGATGGAGGCCGCCTCGGTGGAACTGGCCGAGGTGGAGGAGCTCGGCGGGGCCTTCGAGGCGATCGACGAGCTCAAGCGACGCCTGGTGCGCAGCCAGGCCGAGCGCGTGCGCCGCATCGAGACGGGGGAGCAGGAGGTGGTCGGCGTGAACTCCTTCAAAGAGACCGCGCCCTCACCGCTGCTCGGCGACGGCGAGTTCGAGAACGTCCTCAAGGTCGACCACCGGGTCGAGGCGGAGCAGATCGCCGACATCGGGCGCTGGCGGGCCGGCCGCGACGGCGCCGCCGTCCGCAAGGCACTCGACGAGCTGCGCCGGGTCGCGGCCGACGACGGCCCCGGGGGCAACATCATGAGTTCCACCATCGCCCTCGCCCACGCCGGCGGCACCACCGGGGAGTGGGCCGGCGCCCTGCGCGAGGTGTTCGGGGAATTCCGAGCCCCGACCGGCGTGAGCGGCGGAGTCGGCCGGTGGGGCGCCGAGCTGGCGCCGGTGCGCCTCCGTACCAAGGAGTTGGCCGAGCGCACGGGTGGGCCGCCGCGCCTGCTCGTGGCCAAACCCGGGCTCGACGGGCACTCCAACGGCGCCGAGCAGATTGCCGTCGCGGCGCGCGACGCCGGGTTCGAGGTGATCTACCAGGGCATCAGGCTCACGCCGGCGCAGATCGTCGCCGCCGCCCGCGACGAGGACGTCGACATCGTGGGGCTGTCGATCCTGTCGGGCTCCCATATGGAACTGGTACCCGACGTCCTCGACCGCCTGCGCGCCGCCGGCAGCGCGGCCGCCGTCGTCGTGGGCGGCATCATCCCGCCCGAGGACGCCGAGCTGCTGCTGGGCAAGGGCGTGGCGTCGGTCTACACGCCCAAGGACTACTCCTTCGACCGCATCATGGAGGATCTGGTTGCGCTGGCCGAGCGCCAGCGCGCCGCCACGCACGTGTGAGGCGGGCCATCTCGCGCCACGTCACCGGGACCGCCCCGAGCTCGATGGCCCGGAGCCGCAGGCTCTCGGGCAGGTCGTAGTGGTTGAGGGCGGGGGAACGGCGATGGTGCTGGTAGCCCCGGGGCGGTATGCCGAGCGCGGCGGCCATGGCATGGAGCTCCGCCGGGTCGTCGGCCAGGAGATGTGACCAGCGGTCGGCCCGGTCGCGCACCGTGGCCGGCTGGCGCCAGTCGTCGACGTAGACGGTCAGCCGCGTCCTCAGGGCCGGCCGCGCAGCTGCGGCACGGGCTTGTTCCACCAGCGCCCGCTGAAGCGCCAGCGCTGGTGCACCGGGTCGTGCTCGTCGGCCGGCGCCGGGCGCGGCCAGGCCAGCTGCACCGCGGCGGCGATGGCAGCCAGCACGGCGGGGTCGGGCGGGGGCGGCTCGCGCAGCGACAGCTGGGACGCGTCGACGTGCAACGTCACAGCGGCACGTTGCCGTGCTTGCGCTTCGGCAGCTCCTCGCGCTTCGAAACCAGGATGTCGAGGCTGCGACAGATCACGGCGCGGGTGTCGGCCGGCGAGATCACGTCGTCGATGTACCCACGCTCGGCGGCGATGTAGGGGTTGGCGTAGGCCTCGGTGTACTCGTCGATGAGCTCGGCTCTGCGCCGCGTCGGGTCGGCGGCCTCCACCAGCTCGCGCCGGTAGACGATCTCGACGGCACCGTTGGGGCCCATGACCGCCAGCTCGGCGGAGGGCCACGCGAAGGCGAGGTCGGCGCCGATCGACTTGGAGTTCATGACCACGTAGGCGCCCCCGTACGCCTTCCGCGTGATGATCTGGATGCGGGGCACGGTCGACTCGCAGTAGGCGTAGAGCAGCTTGGCCCCGTGGCGGATGATGCCGCCGTACTCCTGGTCGGTGCCGGGCATGAATCCGGGCACGTCGACGAAGGTGAGGAGCGGGATGTTGAACGCATCGCACGTGCGCACGAAGCGCGATGCCTTCTCCGACGAGTCGATGTCGAGCACGCCGGCCAGCACGGCGGGCTGGTTGCCGACGATGCCCACGACGCGCCCGTTCATGCGGGCGAAGCCACACGTGATCGACATGGCCCAATGGCGGTGCACCTCGAGGTACTCGCCGTCGTCGACGACGGCGGTGATCACGCGCTTCATGTCGTAGGGCTGGTTGGGCGAGGTCGGCAGGAAGTCGATCAGCTCCGGCAGGGCCCGGTCGGGCTCGTCGCCGGTCGGCTCGACGGGCGGCTCCTCGAGGTTGTTGGAGGGAAGGAACGAAAGGAGGTGACGTACCTCGTCGAGGCAGGCCTTCTCGTCGGGTGCGACGAAGGTGGCGACGCCGGACTTGGTGGCATGGCTCATGGCACCACCGAGCTCCTCGAGCGTGACGTCCTCGCCGGTGACCGTCTTCACGACGTCGGGTCCGGTGATGAACATGTGCGACGTGCCCTGCACCATGAAGATGAAGTCCGTCATGGCCGGCGAGTAGACGGCGCCCCCCGCGCACGGGCCCAGGATCACGCTGATCTGTGGGATGACCCCCGACGCCGCCACGTTGCGGTGGAAGATGCCGCCGTACGAGTGCAGCGACACCACGCCCTCTTGGATGCGCGCCCCGGCCCCGTCGTTGAGACCGATCATCGGGACCCCGGTGGAGGCCGCCAGGTCCATCACCTTGTGGATCTTCTCGGCGAAGACCTCCCCGAGCGCGCCGCCGAAGACCGTGAAGTCTTGGCTGAAGAGGCAGACCCGGCGCCCGTCGACGGTGCCGAAGCCGGTCACGACGCCGTCGGTGTAGGGCCGGTTGTCCTCGAGCCCCATGCCGTGGGCCCGGTGCCGGGCCAGCATGTCGAGCTCCTGGAAGGAGCCCTCGTCGAGGAGGTACTCAATGCGTTCCCTGGCGGTCAGCTTGCCCTTGGCGTGCTGCCGCTCGACCGCCCGCTGGCTCCCCGCGTGGAGGGCCTCGTTCTTGCGTTCGGCCAGGTCGGCCAGGCGTTCGGCCATGGAGTGTTCCATGGGCCGAGGCTAACGCCCCGGAGAGGGGTCCGAGATTGGCACCGCAAGACTCCAGTGTCGAAGCCACGCCGATTTCCGCCGGAGAAAACCTGGTCAGGCCCGGGGGTACGACCCTGGCGGCCCTCCCCCGGACCACGGCGGGCGACACGGGGGCGGCGGACCGTGCCGGCGCATTGTCCGAAAACCATGCGCAACGTGCTTGCTCGTTTTGGAAAACGGTGCCGGCGGAGACGAAGGCGTCCCCTGCGGGCCGGGATGCGGGCTACCGCGATTGTTCGAGCCCCAGGTAACCGCTATAATTCACTTCCTGCTATGTGCGGCTTCGGTCGGCGCGCGAGCGCCAGCACATGGGACCACATTTTTCAGTATCGAGAGGTAGCGCGTGCCCACAATCGCCCAGCTCGTCCGCAAGGGACGGCAGGCCAAGGTGACCAAGACCAAGACCCCCGCCCTGAAGGGCGCGCCCCAGCGCCGGGGGGTGTGCACCCGCGTCTACACGACCACGCCCAAAAAGCCGAACTCGGCCCTGCGCAAGGTGGCCCGCGTCCGGCTGTCCTCGGGCGTCGAGATCACGGCCTACATCCCCGGTGTCGGGCACAACCTCCAGGAGCACTCCATCGTCCTCGTCCGCGGGGGCCGGGTGAAGGACCTGCCCGGCGTGCGCTACAAGGTCGTGCGCGGGGCCCTCGACACCTCGGGCGTGCGCGAGCGCAGCCAGGCCCGGAGCCGGTACGGCGCCAAGAAGGAGTCATAGCGATGCCCCGCAGCGGACCCGCCACACGCCGGGAGCTGGCCCCGGACCCCGTCTACCGCTCGGTCCTCGTGACCCAGTTCGTCAACAAGATCCTTTCCCGGGGCAAGCGCACGCTCGCCGAGCGCATCGTCTACACCGCCCTCGAGCAGGTGCAGGAGAAGTCGGGCGGCGACCCCGTCTCGGCGCTCAAGCGCGCCGTCGAGAACACGCGCCCCGAGGTCGAGGTCAAGTCGCGCCGTGTCGGCGGCGCCACCTACCAGGTGCCCGTCGAGGTTCGACCCCGGCGCGCCACCACGCTCGCCATCCGCTGGCTCACCACCTACTCGCGCCAGCGCCGCGAGAAGACGATGGCCGAGCGCCTGGCCGGCGAGATCCTCGACGCCTCGAACAACATCGGGGCCTCGGTGAAGCGCCGCGAGGACATGCACAAGATGGCGGAGTCCAACCGCGCCTTCGCCCACTACCGCTGGTAGTGGACCGCCACCCCCACCCGTTCACAAGGACCACACCGCACCATGGCTGACGCCAACGCCACCCGCGATTTCCCGCTCGCCAAGACCCGCAACATCGGGATCATGGCCCACATCGACGCGGGCAAGACCACCACGACCGAGCGCATCCTCTATTACACCGGCCGCAACTACAAGATCGGCGAGGTGCACGAGGGTGCCGCCACCATGGACTGGATGGTCCAGGAGCAAGAGCGCGGCATCACGATCACGTCGGCGGCCACGACCTGCAGCTGGCGGGACAACTGGATCAACATCATCGACACGCCCGGACACGTCGACTTCACCGTCGAGGTGGAGCGCTCGCTGCGCGTCCTCGACGGCGCGGTCGCCGTCTTCGACGCGGTAGCCGGCGTGGAGCCGCAGACCGAGACGGTGTGGCGCCAGGCCAACAAGTACAACGTGCCGCGCATCTGCTTCGTCAACAAGATGGACCGCATCGGCGCCGACTTCGAGCGCACGGTGCAGATGATCCGCGACCGCCTCGATGCGCTGCCGGCCGTCATCCAGCTCCCCATCGGGGTCGAGTCCGAGTTCAAGGGCGTCGTGGACCTCCTGGAGGAGAAGGCCCTCGTGTGGTCCTCGGACCTGGGCGAGGAGTGGGCGACACTCGACATCCCCGACGACATGGCCGCCGACGCCGAGGACGCCCGCCACCAGCTGATCGACGTCGTCTCCAACTTCGACGACGTGATCATGGAGAAGTACCTGGCGGAGGAGCCCATCACGGCCGGCGACCTGCGCCGCGCCCTGCGCACGGCCACCCTGGCGGCCGCCGTCGTCCCGGTGCTCTGCGGCTCCGCGTTCAAGAACAAGGGCGTGCAGCCGCTGCTCGACTCCGTCGTCGACTACCTGCCCAGCCCGCTCGACCTGCCGCCCACCCAGGGGCACCGGCCGGGCCATCCCGACGACCTCGATGAGCGCAAGGCCGACGACGGCGACGCCTTCTCGGCGCTCGCCTTCAAGATCATGACGGACCCCTTCGTGGGCAAGCTGACCTACATCCGTGTGTATTCGGGCACCCTGCGCAAGGGCGGGTCCATTCTCAACTCCACCAAGGACAAGAAGGAGCGGGTGGGGCGGATCCTCCAGATGCACGCCAACCACCGCGAGGACAAGGACGCCATCTTTGCCGGCGACATCATGGCCGTCGTCGGCATGAAGAACACGACGACGGGCGACACGCTGTGCGACCCGCAACGCCCGATCGTGCTCGAGGCGCTCGAATTCCCCGAGCCGGTGATCCACGTGGCCGTCGAGCCCAAGACGAAGGCCGACCAGGACAAGCTGTCACGCGCCCTCTACGCGTTGAGCGAGGAGGACCCCACCTTCCGCGTCCGCTCGGACGAGGAGACGGGCCAGACCGTGATCTCGGGCATGGGCGAGCTGCACCTCGAGGTGCTCGTCGACCGCATGCTGCCGCGAGTTCAGCGTGGACGCCAACGTGGGCAAGCCCCAGGTGGCCTACCGAGAGACCATCCGGAAGCCGGTCGAGAAGATAGAGGAGCGCTACATCCGCCAGACCGGTGGCCGGGGCCAGTACGGCCACGTGGTCATCAGCGCCGAGCCCACCGGGCCCGGAGGCGGCTACGAGTTCATCGACAAGATCACCGGCGGCGCCATCCCGAAGGAGTACATCCCCTCGGTCGACGCCGGGATCCAAGAGGCGCTCACCGCCGGCGTGCTGGCGGGCTACCCGACGGTCGACGTGCGGGTGACCCTCACCTACGGGTCGTACCACGACGTGGACTCGTCGGAGATGGCCTTCAAGATCGCCGGGTCCATGGCGATCAAGAAGGCGCTGCGAGCGGCCAGCCCCGTACTGCTCGAGCCGGTCATGGAGGTGACCGTGACGGTACCCGACGACTTCTTGGGCGCGGTCACCGGCGACCTGTCCTCTCGGCGGGGACGGATGGAGGGCATGGACCAGCAGGGGACCAGCCACGTGGTCAGGGCGCTTGTCCCACTCGCCGATATGTTCGGCTACTCTACTGACCTGCGTTCGCGCACCCAGGGTCGCGCCACGTACACGATGCAGTTTCATTCGTACAACCAGGTTCCGGAGTCGATTTCCAAGGAGATCATCGCCCGGGCCCACGGTGAGTAGGACCGGACCGGAGTCCGGGCCCGAGATCGCACAACGAGAAGAGAGGCGGCGTTTCAGGCGCCGCGTCGGGGCCACGGTGGCCCCGTCCGATAGCAGGGAGTAGCGAGGCGATGGCCAAGCAGAAGTTCGAGCGCACCAAGCCACATGTGAACGTCGGGACCATGGGTCACATCGACCATGGCAAGACGACGCTCACGGCCGCGATCACGAGGGTCCTGTCCGAACGCAACCCCAACACCTCGTTCACCAAGTTCGACGACATCGACAAGGCGCCCGAGGAGAAGCAGCGCGGTATCACGATCACCATTGCGCACGTCGAGTACGAGACGGACAAGCGCCACTACGCGCACGTCGACATGCCGGGACACGCCGACTACATCAAGAACATGATCACGGGCGCGGCGCAGATCGACGGCGCCATCCTCGTGGTCTCGGCCGCCGACGGCCCCATGCCCCAGACCCGCGAGCACGTGCTCCTGGCCCGCCAGGTGGGCGTGCCCTACATCGTGGTGGCGCTCAACAAGGCCGACATGGTCGACGACGAGGAGCTGCTCGAGCTGGTCGAGCTCGAGGTACGCGAGCTCCTGAACTCCTACGATTTCCCCGGCGACGACACCCCGATCGTCCGGGTCAGCGCGCTGAAGGCCCTGGAGGGCGACCCCGAGTGGAGCGAGAAGATCGTCGAGCTCATGGACGCGGTCGACTCGTACATCCCCGAGCCCGAGCGCGACGTCGACAAGCCCTTCCTCATGCCGGTCGAGGACGTCATGTCCATCACCGGCCGTGGCACGGTCGTGACCGGCAAGGTGGAGCAGGGGATCATCAAGGTGGGCGGGGAGGTCGAGATCGTCGGCCTGGCCCCGACCCAGAAGACGACGGTGACCGGCGTCGAGATGTTCCGCAAGCTCCTCGATGAGGGTCGCGCCGGCGACAACATCGGCGCCCTGCTCCGCGGCACCAAGAAGGAGGACGTGGAGCGCGGCCAGGTGCTGTGCAAGCCCGGCTCCATCACCCCGCACACGCAGTTCACCGCCGAGGTCTACGTGCTGAACAAGGAGGAGGGCGGCCGGCACAAGCCGTTCTTCACCAACTACCGCCCCCAGTTCTACTTCCGCACGACGGACGTGACGGGCACCATCACGCTGCCCGAGGGCACCGAGATGGTCATGCCGGGTGACAACACGAAGATGACGGTCGAGTTGGGCAAGCCCATCGCCATGGACAAGGGACTGCGCTTCGCCATCCGCGAGGGTGGCCGGACCGTGGCCTCGGGCGTGGTCGACGAGATCCTCAAGTAAGCACGACCCGACCGGAACGAGAGCAGGCACGATGGCCGACGGCCCGAAGCAGAAGATCCGCATCAGGCTCAAGGCCTACGACCACGAGATCCTCGACCAGTCGACGGAGAAGATCGTCCAGACGGTCCTCCGCACGCAGGCCAAGGTGCTCGGGCCGGTCCCGCTGCCGACCGACAAACACCGCTACACGGTGATCCGGTCGCCTCACAAGTACAAGGACTCGCGCGAGCACTTCGAGATGCGGGTCCACAAGCGCCTGGTCGACATCGTCGAGCACACCCCCAAGACCGTCGATTCGCTCCAGCGGCTCGACCTGCCGGCCGGGGTGGACATCGAGATCAAGATCCAGACGGCCTGACGGCCGGACCACCCCGTCTCCCCGCCGGACGCCTGGCAGGGGACAGGACCATGGTGTAACCTCGCGGGCCGCCCAATCGGGCAGCTCAGAGGCGAATACGCGGCACTCCGGTGTTGCGACGACAACAGACGTGCGTGATCGCCGGCCTCCGGGTCGGGACCTCACGCCGAACCATTCGAGCGCTCCGCTCGGGTCTCCCGGGCGGAGCGTTGGCATGCGCACGGGAAACCGCAGCAGCGCAGGGAGAGGACAGTGGCAAGCAAGGCGATCGTCGGCGAGAAAGTCGGCATGACCCAGGTCTGGGACGACCAGAACCGCGCCGTACCGGTGACGGTCCTGAAGGTCGCGCCCGTGCGTGTCGTCCAGGTCAAGACGCCCGAGACCGACGGCTACGCCGCGCTGCAGGTGACCTGGGGCTTCCGGCGCAACTCCACCCTGACCAAGCCGCAGATCGGGCACTACGCCAAGGCGGGGGTCAACCCCGGGCGAGCGCTCGTCGAGCTGCGCCTCGATGACGTCGCCGACTACACGGTCGGCCAGGAGTTGGCGGCGGACCTGTGGGCGGCCGGTGAGCGGGTCGACGCCATCGCGGTGAGCAAGGGCAAGGGGTTCGCCGGCGGCATGAAGCGGCACAACTTCAAGGGCCAGGGCGCCTCGCACGGCAACCACCGCAGCCACCGCGTGCCGGGTGCCATCGGCGCCTGCGCCACGCCCTCGCGGGTCTTCAAGGGCACGCGCATGGCCGGACAGATGGGCGGCTCGCAGGTGACGGCGCTCAACCTCGAGGTCGTGGCCGCCGACGCCGAGCGCGAGCTGGTGCTGGTCAGGGGGGCCGTGCCCGGCGCCCGGGGCAGCGTCGTGGTCCTGCGCAACTCGGTCAAGACGCCCTCCAAGGCCGGGAGATCGCGGTGACGGCCACCGGTACGGAGACGGTGCGGGGCGGCACGGTGCTACGCCACACGATCAAGAAGGACCGCCCGGCACCCGTGACCCGTACGGCGCCCCGGCGCAACGCAGCGGGCCACGACCTCGGGACGGTGGACCTGGAGCCGACCGTCTTCGGTCTCGAGCCCAACCGCGCCGTGCTGCACCAGGTGGTGACGGCCCAGCTGGCCGCCGCGCGGGCGGGGACCCAGTCGACCCTCACGCGGGCCGAGGTGCGCGGGGGCGGCGCCAAGCCGTTCCGCCAGAAGGGCACGGGGCGGGCCCGCCAGGGATCGAGCCGATCGCCCTCCATGAGCGGGGGTGGCGTGGCCCTCGGGCCGAAGCCGCGCAGCTACGTGCAGCACACGCCCAAGAAGATGGTGCGCCTCGCCCTCCTCTCGGCGCTGAGTGACCGGGCCGAGATGGGGCGCGTCGCCGTCATCGACGACTGGAAGATCACGGAGCCCAAGACAAAGGACGCCGCCACGATCCTGCGCAAGCTCAAGCTGACGGGCTCGGTCCTGATCGTCCTCGCCCAGGCCGAGCTGGACGTCGAGCGCTCCTTCGCCAACCTGCCCGAAGCGCAGACGACCACGTTCGGCGAGCTCTCCGCCCACGACGTGCTGCGGTCGGACTGGCTGCTGTTCTCCGACCGCACTCTCCCGGCGGCCCCGTCTGACTTCTCGGGGACGCACGTGGTCGAAGAGGACGAGGTGACCGACACCCCGGCGCCGGCAAAGGCCGAGAAGGCCGAGGCGTCCGAGAAGGCCGTGGCGGCTGACGACGCGAGCGAGGCCGAGGTCGGGGCAGTGGAGGCAGCGGAGGCTGCGCCGTCCAAGCGGGCCAAGCCGAGGGCGCGGGCCACCAAGCGGGCGAAGGCCGTGGCCGAGACCGAGACCGACAACGCCAGCGAGGAGGGCGACGCCGATGCGTGACGCCATGTCCGTCCTCATCCGCCCGGTCGTGTCCGAGAAGAGCTACGCGCTCATGGACCAGAGCGTCTATGTCTTCATCGTCGACCCCCGGGCCACCAAGATCGACGTGCGCCATGCGGTCGAGCAGGCCTTCGGCGTGCGGGTGACCAACGTCAACACGCTGAACCGCAAGGGGAAGGCGACACGCAACCGGCGGACCAACGTGACGGGAAAGCGACCCGACACCAAGCGCGCCATCGTCACCTTGCACCCCGACGACTCCATCGACCTCTTCGATCGCTGATCAGGAACGACATGCCACTTCGCTCACGCAAACCCACCAGCCCCGGACGGCGGTTCCAGACCGTCTCCGACTTCTCCGAGATCACCCGCGACCGTCCCGAGAAGTCGCTGCTCGCGCCGAACCCGCAGAGCGGCGGACGCAACAATCACGGGCGCAAGACGGCGCGCCACCGCGGCGGTGGTCACAAGCAGCAGTACCGGATCGTCGACTTCCGTCGGAACAAGGACGGCATCCCGGCCAAGGTGGCCGCCATTGAGTACGACCCCAACCGCAACGCGCGGATCGCCCTCCTGCACTATGCCGACGGCGAGAAGCGCTACATCCTCGCCCCTGCCGGGGTGAAGGTCGGCGACAAGCTCCAGAGCGGCCAGGGCGCGGACATCCGGCCCGGCAATGCGCTGCCCTTGCGTTACGTCCCCGTGGGCTCGACCATCCACAATGTCGAGCTGCGCCCGGGCGGCGGCGGCAAGATGGCACGCGGCGCCGGCATGAGCGTGCAGCTGGTGGCCAAGGAGGGTGTCTTCGCCACCCTGCGGCTGCCCTCCACCGAGATGCGGCGCGTCTCGATCGACTGCAGGGGGACCCTCGGCGTCGTCGGCAACGCCGAGGCCGAACTGATCAAGGTGGGCAAGGCCGGGCGAAACCGTTGGAAGGGCAAGCGCCCCCAGACCCGCGGCGTCGCCATGAACCCCGTCGACCACCCACTTGGTGGCGGCGAGGGCAAGTCCTCGGGTGGCCGCCACCCGGTGTCACCGTGGGGCAAGCCCGAGGGCCGCACCCGGTCCCGCAACAAGAAGTCCAATTCGATGATCGTCCGCCGGCGCCGCACCCGCGGCGCGCGGCGCTAGGGCGGGGGTTGAGGAATCATGCCGCGTAGCTTGAAGAAGGGTCCGTTCGTCGATGACCATCTGCTGAAGAAGGTGGACGTCCTCAATTCGAGCGGGGACAAGAAGGTCATCAAGACCTGGTCTCGCCGTTCCACCATCATCCCCGACATGGTCGGCCACACCATCGCCGTCCACGACGGGCGCCGACACGTCCCGGTGTACGTGACCGAGTCGATGGTGGGCCACAAGCTGGGCGAGTTCGCCCCGACCCGGACCTTCCGCTACCACGCCGGCCAGGAACGGGGGGCCAGGCGGTGACCGCGACCAAGACGAACGAGCGTCCCGGGACGCGGGCGGTGCACCGCTACTGCGGCATGTCAGCCTCCAAGGCGCGCCAGGTGCTCGACCTGATCCGGGGCGAGGATGTGCAACGGGCGGCCGAGATCCTCAACGGGACCGAGCGGGAGGCGGCCGAGATCATCGGCAAGGTCCTGAACTCGGCCGTGGCCAACGCGGCCCACAACGACCAGCAGAACCCCGAGGAGCTCTACGTGTCGGCGTGCTTCGCCGACGAGGGCACCACCATGAAGCGCTGGCGACCACGGGCCCGGGGCCGGGCCACCAGGATCCGCAAGCGGACCTCGCACATCACCGTGATCGTGAGCCGTCTCCCGGCCGACCAGCTCGAGCTGCGCCGCAAGCGCATGGAGGCGGTCAGCGCCAACCGGTCCCGCCGGGTCGACGCCTCGCGGCGCCGGGCCGACCTCTCGGGTCGCCTGTCGCGCCGCCGGGCCGCCCAGGCCGTCGCGGCCGAGCAGGCCGCGGCCGAAGAGGCCGCTGCCGAGGAGGCGGAGGAGGACTTCACCGACCAGGCGCTGGCCGAAGCCCAGGTGGCCGACGCGGAGCCAGAGGTGACCGAGGCGGACACGGTGGACGGCGGCATCGACGAAGAGGACGCCGTTGAGGGCGCCGCGGGCATTGAGGAGTCGGCCGATGCCGGCGCAGACAAGAAGGTCGAGGACGAGTAAATGGGCCAGAAGGTAAACCCCTACGGCTTCCGCCTCGGGATCACGACGGATTGGAAGTCCCGCTGGTTCGAGGAGCGTCACTACCGCGACTTCGTGGTCGAGGACTGGAAGATCCGCGACTACCTGATGCGCCAGCTGGAGGCAGCGGCCGTCAGCCGCATCGAGGTGGAGCGCACCCGCGACCGCCTGCGCGTCGACATCCACACCGCGCGCCCCGGCATCGTCATCGGCCGCCGCGGCGCCGAGGCCGACCGGCTGAAGAAGCACCTCGAGGAGATCACCGGGTTGCAGAACCGGATTCAGCTCAACATCCAGGAGATCAAGCAGCCCGAGCTCGACGCAGCGCTCATCGCCCAGGGCATCTGCGACCAGCTCGTGCGGCGGGTCGCCTTCCGCCGCGCCATGAAGCGTGCCATCCAGACGGTGCAGAAGGCCGGAGCGCAGGGCATCAAGGTGCAGTGCTCGGGCCGTCTCGGCGGTTCGGAGATGTCCCGCAAGGAGCAGTACCGCGAGGGACGCGTACCGCTGCACACCCTGCGGGCCGACATCGACTACGGCTTCCGCGAGGCCCGGACCACGTCGGGCCGGGTGGGTGTGAAGGTGTGGATCTACAAGGGCGACATCCTCCCCTACAAGGTCTCCATCGAGGACAAGATCACCCGCGAGGCCGCCATGGCGGTCGGCGAGACGTCGGGCCAGAGCGGCCCGCGCCGGCTGATCACGGCCGGAGGCGGCCGGCGCCGCGCCGAGGACTTCACCACCGCCGACGCCGACGGTGAGGGCGACGGCGAGCTCGAGGCCGAGATCGAGGTCGAAGGCCAGGGCGAGGGCGAGGAGGCTGCCACGGCGGAGACCGCCGCGGCGGAGGAGCTGGTCGAGACCGCGCTCGTCGAGGGCGCCGAGGTGGAGGCGGAGGCCGCAGAGGAAGGCGAAGAGGATGTCGAGACGCCGGTGGCCGACCTGCTCCCCGCGCCGACCGAGCCCGACGATCTGGAGCGGCAGCTGACCCAGGACGAGGAGATGGAGCGGCAGAACCGCCATCAGCAGCATGAGACGCCGCACTTCCGGAGGGACGCGGACTGACATGTTGATGCCCAAGAAGGTCAAGCACCGCAAGACACAGCGGGGCCGTCTCACCGGAGCGGCCAGGGGCGGCACCTCCGTCACGTTCGGCGACTTCGGGATCCAGGCGCTCGAGCCGGGCTGGCTCACGGCGCGCCAGATCGAGGCCGCCCGTATCGCCATGACCCGGCACGTGAAGCGTGGCGGCAAGGTCTGGATCCGGGTCTTCCCGGACAAGCCGGTCACCCAGAAGCCGGCAGAGACGCGCATGGGTTCGGGCAAGGGCAACCCCGAGCTGTGGGTCGCCGTCGTGCACCCCGGACGCATCCTCTTCGAGCTGGCGGGCGTGGAGGAGGACCTGGCGCGTGCCGCCATGGAGCGGGCCATTCAGAAACTGCCCTTCAAGGCGCGCTTCGTGGTGCGTCCCGGGACCCACGGCCACGCCGAGGTGGCGATCTAATGCCGACCGCGCACGACCTGTCGATGCTCGACGGTGACGAGCTTGCCTCGCGCCTGGGCGAGTCGCGCCGCGAACTCTTCAACCTGCGTTTCCAGCTGGCCACCGGCCAGCTGGACAACCCGGCGCGCATCGGGCAGGTCCGCCGCGAGGTGGCCCGCATGCTGACGGTGCTGCGTGGTCGCGAGATCCTCGAAGCGGAGGGCGCCTACGTGGCTCCGACGGCGGCCCAGCACGAGGCGGCGCGAGCCAAGCTGGCGGCGGAGGACGCCGACCGCGAGGAGAAGGCCGCCGCGAAGGCGGCGGTCGCTGAAGCGGAGGCGGGCGCGGACGACGCCCACGACCACCCGGCCGCCGACATCGACGACCAGGACGACGACGAAGAGGATGAGGCCTGATGGCCGACGAGACCCCAGACACCGACACAGAGAACGAAGACACCGTGAACGACGCAGCGGCCGACGAGGCCGTGGACGCCGCCAAGGCCGCCGCGGCGGACGCGGCGCGGGCGCTCGAAGCCGTCGAGGCCGAAGCGGCCAAGGAGTTGCCGGCAAGCGACGTGGAAGCGGCGGTCCCGGTTCCCACCGCCGCCGCCCCCGCCGGTGAGGCGGCTCACGAGGAGGGCGGTCCGCGCGCCAATCGGCGCAAGGTGCGCGAGGGCATCGTCGTCTCCGACGCCATGTCCTCGACGGTCGTCGTGGCCGTGGTCGAGCGGGTGCGCCACCGCAAGTACGGCAAGACCGTGCAGCGCACCAAGAAGCTCTACGTGCACGACGCCGAGGACAGCGCCAAGGTGGGCGACCGGGTCCGGGTGCAAGAGACCCGACCCCTCTCCAAGCTCAAGCGCTGGCGCCTGACGGAAGTGGTGGAGCGGGCCCGATGATCCAGCAGGAATCCCGGCTGCGGGTGGCCGACAACTCGGGTGCGCGCGAGGTGCTGTGCATCCGCGTTCTCGGCGGGTCGCGCCGGCGCTACGCCAGCATCGGCGACGTGTTCGTGGCCACGGTCAAGGACGCCATTCCCGGTGCCGCCGTCAAGAAGGGCGACGTCGTCAAATGCGTCGTCGTCCGCACCAAGAAGGAGAAGCGGCGTCCCGACGGGAGCTACATCCGCTTCGACGAGAACGCAGCCGTGCTCATCAACGACCAGCAACAGCCGCGCGGGACCCGCATCTTCGGGCCCGTGGGCCGCGAGCTGCGCGACAAGCGCTTCATGCGCATCGTGTCGCTCGCTCCGGAGGTGCTTTAAATGCGGATCCACAAGGGAGACCAGGTGATCGTCCTGTCCGGCAAGGACAAGGGCAAGAAGGCCGAGGTGGTGCGCGCCATCCCGTCGCGCGAGCGGGTCATCCTCGAGGGTGTCAACGTGGCCAAGCGCCATGCCAAGCCGACCCGTGCCACCCAGCAGGGGGGCGTGATCGACAAGTTCATGCCCGTCCACGTCTCGACGGTGGCCCTGGTCTGCAAGAGCTGCGACAAGCCCACGCGCGCCGGGTACCGCTTCGAGGAGGACGGCGAGAAGGTGCGCGTCTGCAAGAAGTGCGGGGCCGAGCTGTGAGCACGACCAGCGCGCCGGCGCGGCCCCGGCTCAAGGAGCGCTACCTGACGGAGGTGCGGGACCGGCTCAAGGGGGATCTGGGCCTCAGCAATGTCATGGAGGTGCCACGGCTGGAGAAGATCGTCATCAACATGGGCGTGGGCCGGGCCACCCAGCAGGCCTCGCTCATTGAGGGGGCCCAGCGCGACCTTCAGACCATCACCGGCCAGAAGCCCATCGTGACCCGGGCCAAGAAGTCGATCGCCGGCTTCAAGCTGCGCGAGGGGCAGAGCATCGGGGTCAAGGCGACGCTGCGGGGGGACCGGGCCTGGGAGTTCTTCGACCGCCTGCTCAGCCTGGCCATCCCCCGCATCCGCGACTTCCGGGGTCTTTCGCCCCGGTCGTTCGACGGCCACGGCAATTACACCTTCGGGGTCACCGAGCAGCTGATCTTCCCCGAGATCGATTACGACAAGATCGACACGACCCGCGGCATGGACATCACCATCGTCACCACCGCACGCACCAACGAGGAAGGACGGGCGTTCCTGGCAGCGTTCGGCTTTCCGTTCCGACAGGAGACCAGGTAGCAACATGGCGAAGAAGGCATTGATCGAGAAGCAGCAGCGCACTCCCAAGTTCAAGGTGCGGGGATACACCCGGTGCCAGCGGTGTGGACGGCCGAAGGCCGTGTACCGCAAGTTCGGGCTGTGCCGCATCTGCCTGCGCGTCATGGTGCACGCGGGCGAGGTGCCCGGCGTGACGAAGGCGAGCTGGTAGGCCGCCATGACGATGACTGACCCCATCGCGGACATGCTCACCCGGATCCGCAACGCGAACTCCGCCATGTTCGACACCGTGCGCATGCCCGGCTCCAAGCTCAAGGAGTCCCTTGCCTCCATTCTGGAGCGGGAGGGCTTCATTGCCGGCTACAACGTCGAGCCGAACGTGGGCAAGCCCGGCACCACCCTCGAGATCGTCATGAAGTACTCCGGCGACCGCACGAGGACCATCGCCGGGATCAAGCGCGTCTCGAAGCCGGGCCTGCGCATTTACGCCCGCGCCGACGGGATGCCGCGCGTGCTGGGCGGCATGGGCGTGGCCGTGGTCTCCACCAGCCAGGGTTTGGTGACCGACGCCGAGGCGCGCCGCAAACACCTGGGCGGAGAGGTGTTGTGCCATGTCTGGTAGTCACAGGACCCGCGCCGCAGCGACACGGGGGGAGGCCTGATGTCGCGCGTCGGACGCTCGCCCATCGCGGTGCCCTCCGGCGTCACTGTCACCCTCAGCGGGGCGACGGTCAACGTCAAGGGTCCCCAGGGCATCCTGGAGCGCGATCTCCCCGAGGGAATCACGATCGCGCAAGAGGGCGACACGCTCGTGGTGACCCGGCCCGACGACGAGCGCCGTCACCGTGCGCTGCACGGCCTGTCGCGCTCCCTCGTGGCCAACATGGTCTCGGGGGTGACCGAGGGCTTCTCCAAGGAGCTCGAGATCGTCGGCGTCGGCTACCGCGCCACCGCCAAGGGCCCAAGCTCGCTCGAGTTGGCGCTCGGCTTCTCCCACCCCGTCCAGGTCGACGCGCCCGAAGGAATCACCTTCGAGGTGCCCGTCCCGACCCGCATCCTCGTCAGAGGCATCGACAAGGAGAAGGTCGGCCAGGTGGCCGCGGACATCCGCAAGCTGCGCAAGCCCGAGCCCTACAAGGGCAAGGGCGTGCGTTACGCGAACGAGCGGGTGCTGCGCAAGGCAGGAAAGGCAGCGAAGTAATGGCACGCACGAGCGATCGCACCCGGCTGCGCCTCCGGCGCCACGACCGCGTGCGCACCAAGGTCAGCGGCACTGCCGAGTGCCCCCGGCTGGCCGTGCACCGGTCCAACCGCCACATCTCGGCCCAGCTCATCGACGACACCGCCGGCCGGACGCTGGTCTCGGCGTCGTCGGTCGAGCCCGATCTGCACGCGTCTTTGGCCAAGGGCGGTGGCGGTAACGTGACGGGCGCAGAATCGGTCGGTCACCTGCTCGGGTCCAGGGCCAAGGCGGCCGGGATCAGCACAGTGGTGTTCGACCGTGGGGGGTTCGTGTACCACGGTCGTGTCGCCGTCCTGGCTGACGCGGCACGGGCCGAGGGACTGGAGTTCTGAGCATGGTCGACACACAGTACGAAGAGCGCACCATCAAGGTGAACCGGGTGGCGAAGGTCGTCAAGGGCGGCCGTCGGTTCTCGTTCGCCGCACTCATGGTGGTGGGCGACGGGAACGGCAAGGTCGGCCTCGGCTACGGCAAGGCGAAGGAGGCCGGGCTCGCCGTCCAAAAGGGGATCGAAGAGGCGCGCAAGAACCTCTTCGAAGTGCCCCTGGCGGGCAGCACCATCGTGCACCCCGTCATCGGCGAGAGCGGTGCCGGCCGTGTGCTGCTGAAGCCGGCTGCCCCGGGCACCGGCGTCATCGCCGGCGGCGCGGCGCGTCACATCCTCGAGATGGCCGGCATCCGCGACATCCTGGCCAAGTCGCTGGGCTCGTCGAACGGCATCAACGTGGCCCACGCCACCATCGCGGGTCTCAAGCAGCTGCGGCGTCCGGACGAGGTGGCTGCGCTGCGTGGCAAGGCGGCCGACGAAGTGACGCCCGGTGGCGTGCTACGGGCCTATCGCGAGCGCAAGCGCGAGACGGATCTCTTCGCGGCGGAGACGCGCTGACCGTGGCACCGAGGGCAAACACCAAGAAGGGGTCGGGGGAGTCCTTGCTGCTCGTGACCCAGACGCGCTCGGCCATCGGCAGCAAGCCCAAGCACCGCGGCACGTTGCGGGCGCTGGGCCTGCGTGGCATCGGCCAGTCCAACGAGCTGCCGGATCGCCCCGAAATCAGGGGCATGCTGGCCCGCGTGCCGCACCTGATCAGCGTCGAGGAGGTCTCGAAGTGAAGCTCCACGATCTGGCGCCGCCCAAGGGCGCGACCACGGCCAAGCGCCGCGTCGGCCGAGGCACCGGGGGCAAGGGCCACAAGACGGCGGGCCGGGGCATGAAGGGCCAGAAGGCGCGTGGCACCGTGCCGGCCGGGTTCGAGGGCGGCCAGCTCCCGCTGATGCAGCGCATCCCCAAGCTGAAGGGGTTCAAAAACCCCTTCCGGGTCGCCTACACCCCGGTCAACGTGGGCGCGCTGGACGCGCTGGGCGCCGACGTGGTCACCGTGGAGTCCCTGGTGGAGGCCGGTCTGGTGCGCCCGAAGGGCCTGGTCAAGATCCTGGGCCAGGGGTCGCTCAGCCGCCCGGTCCGGGTCTCGGCACATGCGTTCTCCAAGGGGGCCGAGGCGGCCATCACGGCCGCGGGCGGTAGCGTCGAGCGGGTGCCGTTGCCATTCGCGCACGGGCGCCCGCCCGCCTCGGGCAATGCCCTGATGAACCGCTAGTGACCCCCCTGGGCAGGCACTGAGAGGACGCGATGCTCTCCCGGCTCGCCAACATCTTCAGGGTTCCCGACCTTCGCAACAAGGTCGTGTTCACGCTGGCCGTCATCGCCCTGTACCAGATCGGGGCGAACGTCCCCGTGCCCGGCGTCAACTGGTCGCGCCTGCAGGGGCTCGAGAGCCAGGCCTCGGCGTCGGGGGTGCTCGGGTTCCTCAACCTCTTCAGCGGGGGCGCCCTGGTGCGCCTGGCCGTCTTCGGCCTCGGCGTCATGCCCTACATCACGAGCTCAATCATCATCCAGCTGCTCTCCACCGTGATCCCCAAGCTGGAGGAGTGGCGGGACCAGGGCGCGGTCGGCCAGAAGAAGATCACGCAGACCACGCGCTACCTGACCGTGGCGCTGGCGGTCATGCAGTCCTCCGGGCTCGTCTACGCCTTCCACGGTCACGACTCGGCCCTTTTGGGTACGAGCGTCGACCTGATCCCGACCTTCAACTGGCCGCTGGCCCTCTTCATGGTGTTGATCCTCACGGCGGGGACCGCCTTCGTCATGTGGCTGGCCGAGCTCATCACCCAGCGTGGCATCGGCCAGGGGATGTCGATCCTGATCTTCGCCAACGTGGTGGCGGCCATCCCCACCGGCTTCAAGGCCATCTACGAGGAGGGCGGCAAGGCCAAATTCACGATCATCATCATCGTCTCCCTCGTCCTCTTGGTCTTCATCGTCTTCATGGACCAGGGCCAACGCCGGATACCCGTGACCTTTGCCCGTCGCGTCGTGGGGCGGCGAATGTACGGCGGCAGCTCCACGTACATCCCGCTGAAGGTGAACCAGTCCGGCGTGATCCCGATCATCTTCGCCAGCTCGGTGCTCTACATCCCGGTCCTGCTCTCCAACGTGGTCCCGTGGAACTGGTTCCAGAATTTCGTGCGCACCAGCCTGACGCCGACCAGCTTCTTCTACATCGCCGCCTACTTCCTGCTCATCGTGATGTTCACGTTCTTCTACGTCTATGTCGCCTTCGACCCGCACCAGCAGGCCGACCTGATCCGCAAGCAGGGCGGGTTCGTCCCGGGCATCCGGCCCGGACCGCCCACCGAGCGGTACTTCGCGCACATCCTCAGCCGCATCACGGTCGTGGGCGCCCTGTTCCTCGGCTCGGTCGCCGTGGTGCCGTCGCTCCTCATGGCGCTCTGGCACCTCAATCGCTTCCCCTTCTACGGGACGACGTTGTTGATCTCGGTGGGTGTCGCCCTCGAGACGATGCGCCAGATCGACAGCCAGCTGATGATGCGCAACTACGAGGGTTTCCTCAAGTAGGCGTCGGTGATACCCGGGGTCAGGCTCGTGGTCCTCGGCAAGCAGGGGGCCGGCAAGGGGACGCAATGTGTGCGTCTCTCGCACCACTATGTGGTGCCGCATGTCTCCACGGGGGACATGCTGCGCAGCGAGGTGAAGTCCCGCTCGTCCATTGGCCAGCGCGCGCATGTGCTGATGGAGCAGGGCGAGCTCATCCCCGACGACCTGGTCATGGAGATGGTGGGCGGCCGTCTGTCCGAGCGCGACACCACCGGCCGCGGCTTCGTGCTCGACGGCTGCCCGCGCACCACGGGCCAGGCCGAGGTGCTCGAGAAGATCGTGGACCCCTTCGGCCTCGACCTGGTCATCGATCTGCAGGTCCCCACCAACCTGGTCATGAAACGCCTGGCGTCGCGCCGGGTCTGCGTCGATTGCGGCGCCAACTACTCGACCGCGGCGCCGCCGCTGGTGAACTGGACCTGTGACGTCTGCGGCGGCGAGGTGGTGCAGCGCGAGGACGACACCGAGGAGGCGATCGAGCGCCGGCTCAACCTCTATGAGGAGGAGACGGCCCCGCTGCTCAACTGGTACAAGGAACGCAACCTGTTGGCCGAGATCAACGGCACGGGCTCGCCCGACGCCGTGACGCGCCGTGTCGTAGGCGCGATCGACGCCCTGCGCCAGCTGCAGAAGAAGAAGGAGGAAGAGGGAGGGAGCTTCCCATGAGGCGTAATGACGAGGAGCTGGCCAAGATGCGCCGTGCCGGCAAGGTCGTGGCCGAGATGCACGAGGCCACCCGGGCCATGGCCAAGCCGGGCGTCACCACATTGGAGCTCGACAAGGTCGCCCGCGAGGTCCTCGATCGTCGTGGCGCCACCTCGAACTTCCTCGGATACCACGGCTTCCCGGCCGTGATCTGCACGTCCCCCAACTCCATGATCGTGCACGGCATCCCCGGCCCCTACGTGCTCGAAGAGGGGGACATCCTCTCCATCGACTGCGGCGCCATCATCGAGGGCTACCACGGTGACGCGGCGTTCACCATGGGCATCGGCACGATCTCCAAGGAGGCGCAGAAGCTGCTCGAGGTCACCGAGCGCAGCCTGTGGGCAGGCATTGAGCAGATGACCAAGGGCAACGCCCTCAACGAAATCGGTCGGGCCGTCCAGCTGGTCGCCGAGGGCGCGGGCTTCAGCGTGGTGCGCGAGTACGTGGGCCACGCCATCGGGACCGCCATGCACGAGCAGCCCCAGGTCCCCAACTATTGGCCCGGCACGAGGGGGCCCACCCTCAAGACGGGGAACGTCTTCGCCGTCGAGCCCATGGTCAACGCGGGGTCGCCCGAGACCATCCTGCTCGACGACAACTGGAGCGTGGTCACGGCCGACGGGAGCCTGTCGGCCCACTTCGAGCACACGATCGCCGTGACCCCCGACGGCCCCGAGGTCTTCACGGTCCCATAGTCAATCTCGCTCTATGAAAACTGATGCGACCTGTTGAGCTGGTTGAGGAGCACTTCGACCTTCAGACGGATCTCTTCTCGAATTGGTCGAATGGCCTCAAGCGACTTACCAGTCGGATCTTCCAGATCCCAGTCCTCGTAGTGCTTGCCGGATATCAGCGGGCAAGCGTCGCCACAACCCATCGTCACCACGACGTCCGCCGCGCCCAAGAACTCTTCCGTCCAGGGCTTGGGGAACTCCTTGGAGATGTCGATCCCGATTTCGGCCATCGCGTTCACCACGTCTTGGTTGATATCGGTTCCGGGCTCTGAGCCACCTGACCATGCAATGGCACGACCTGCGGCCAGGTGGTTGAACCAGCCCAACGCCATCTGTGAGCGCCCTGCGTTATGGACACATAAGAAAAGCACCGCCGGCACTCGTTTCCCCGAGTGGTCCTGGATGTGCGCCATCGCTTCGAGGCGCTGCAAGGCGAACTTCTCGGCGGTGACAGTCAGCCACTTGGTGACGGTGGCCCTCTTCGCAATCTCGTCATAGCTTTCGAACACGAACGCTTCGATGGACTCGAGGCTGAAGATACCGTGGAACTTGGAGTGCAGATGCTTGGCAACGTGGTTCAGTTGCACTCTCTGCTGCGGTGTCATGGGTTCGTGCTCTTGCATGACCCTCCCCTTTCCTCTACAACGTCCGATACGCCCTGGTGGCCGCTTGACTCCGCACCGACTTAGTCATTGCTCGATCCATGAGCGCGCACCCACGCCTGGGCACCGATCTGAATCGCATCCCACGGGCTGCCCAGCGGCGGGGTGTACGAGAGGTCGAGATCGCTCATGGCGTCCACCGTCATCTCGTTGAAGATCGCGGCGGCCGCGATGTCGATGCGTTTGGCCACCTCGGCGTGGCGGTGGCCGAAGAGTTGGACGCCGAGAAGCCGCCCCGTGCGGCGATCGCCGGTATAGCGCATCCGGATGCGGTGGCTGCCCGGGTAGTAGGCCTTGTGGTCGTCAGCCTCGAACTCGACCGTCAGCGGGTCGAACCCGGCCGCGACGGCCTCGTGGTCGCGTAGACCCGTACGGCACGCCGCCATGTCGAAGATCTTGACGACCTGGGTCCCGAGGCTTCCGGCGAACTCCCGGTTCCCCCCGATGGCGTTCTCGCCGGCCACCCGGCCCTGCTTGTGGGCTGTGGTCCCGAGCGGAAGATAGGTGAGTCCGAGGAGTCGGTGGTGTGTCACGACGCAGTCTCCGGCCGCGAAGACACGCTCGAGGTTGGTCCGCATGCCCCGGTCCACGCTGATGGCCCCGCCGATGCCGAGCTCGGCGCCGGCCGAGGCCGCGAGCTCCGTGTCGGGACGTACGCCGACGACGACCAGCACCAGGTCGGCGAAGGCGGTGAGCCCGGCGCCCGACGACTCGACGGCGTCGATCTGGAAGCGGCCCGCCGAACCTTCGGGTGCCCGGGTGATCCGCTTGACCGTCGTGTTGGTCCGCACGTCGATGCCGTGTTCCGACAGCTCCGCATGGACCAGCGCGCCCAGCTCCGGGTCGACGGTGGGGAGCACCTCGGGAAGCTGCTCGAACTGGGTGACCGACAAGCCTCGAGCGTGGAGCCCCTCGGCCATCTCGAGGCCGATGTAGCCGGCGCCAACGATCACGGCGCTGGCCGGGTGGTCGTTCTCGAGCGTGCGCACCAGCTCGAAGGTGTCGCCCATGGAGTGGAGCAAGTGCACCCCGTCACTCGGCCCGAGCGCCTCGGAGCCCTGGAGGCCTTCGATCGGCGGCCGAACCGAGGCGGCGCCGGTTCCCACCACGAGTTCGTCGTAGGCCACCCGATCCTCGACCCCCGCCTCGTCGACGACGTGGAGACGGCGGCCTCCGACGTCGATCTTGGTAGCCACCGTGTTGAGGCGGACCTGCATCCCGGTTGCCTTCAGGTCGTCGAGGGTTCGATGCGCCAGGTTGCGCCAGTGCGTGACCTCACCCGAGACGTAGTAGGGGATCCCGCAGATTGAGAAGTTGGGGTAGGCATCGGCGACGACGACCGTGACCTCCGTGGTCGCATCGAGCTCGCGTGCCCGCAGGGCGGCACTGATGCCGGCGTCACTTCCGCCGATGGCGACGAGGTGCATGGGCGTCCTTCCGGAATGTGGTCGTGGGGTCGGAGGTCAACGGGTCTCGAGGTCACTCTCTCCGCGCAGATGCGGCTCGATGACGTCGGCGGCCTCGGCTTTGGTGATGCCGGGGTAGAGGCCCTTGATCAGACCGAAGGCCAGCGCGCCTCCGACGATCTGGGCGGAGATGAAGCTCGGGACAGACGAGGGGGCGATGCCGGCGAAGCTGTTGGAGAACATGCGGCCGACCGTGATCGCCGGGTTGGCGAAGCTGGTCGAGCTGGTGAAGAAGTAGGCGCCGCCGATGTAGGCCCCGACGGCGGCGGGAGCGAGGTGGGAGCGCCCGGTGCGGGCCAGGGCGAAGATGACCAACATCAGGCCGATGGTGGCGACGACCTCGGAGAGCCAGTGCGGCCCTGAGCCGCGGTGCTTGGTGGAGATGGAGATGGCGGCCTCGGAGAACATCACGTTGGCCAGGATCGCCCCGCAGATGCATCCGACCGTCTGGAAGGGCAGGTACGCGGCGGCGTCCTTCCACTTCACGCCGCCGAATCCGGCATCGACGAAGGAGACGACGGGGTTGAAGTGTCCACCGGAAATCGGACCGAACATCAAAATGATGGCAAAGAGGCCGGTTGCAGTCGCAGCTGCGTTCTCGAAGAGTTGCAGTCCGATGTTGCCGGGGGACAGGTTCTGCGCCGCGATGCCCGAGCCGATGACGATGGTGGCGAGGAATGCGCTACCCAAGAACTCGGCCAAGAGCCGACGCCACAAGACGGTGTCCCTCACCGGCGAGTGCCCCGATCGCAATCGCCGCTCAGCAGCACGACGGCGAGCAGGACTGTGGCGAACCCACCGTCACCGGTGCGCCCTCGACGGCCTCGGGAACACAACAGGACCCGTCGCCGGCGATGCTCGTCTCGGCCGGGGCATCGGCCAGAACCGTGTAGACCTCCCAGGGCGCACCATCGGGGTCGCTGACCCAGACCTTGTCCTGGACGGCGTAGCAACAGGTCGTCTGCTCTTCGACGGCGGTCTCGAGCCCGGTGTCGTGCAGGCGCCCCGTCGCCGCTGTCACCTCGCCGGTGCTCTCGACCTCGACGCCGAGGTGGTTCAGTGCGCCAACAATCCCGTAACCCCGGGCGGAGGTGTCCTCCATCAAGACGAGCTTGAGTGGCGGGTCGGCGACGGCGAAGTTGGCGTAGCCGGGCTGGCGCTTGGCCGGCCCGGTCCCGAAGAGCTTGGAATAGAACTCGACGGCTTCGTCGATGTCGCTGACGTTCAGTGCGAGTTGGACCCTCGACATAATGACCTCCCAGTAGTATCGAGCTCAGTCGATGTATCGAGTATGGCCAATACATCGATAGATGTCAATATACTGTGAAGCGAGTGACTTATGAGCAAGCCGGCAGCGACGAAGGTCCGATCGACGGAGTGTTGTGCCTCGGTGCTCGCGGCACCGCTCGACACTGCTGATGCCACCGAGCTGGCGAGCGGGTTCAGCGCGCTGGCGGACCCGGTCCGTCTGCGGGTGCTCAGCATCCTGGCCGCCTCACCCGAGGGAGAGGTCTGCGTCTGCGACTTCGTCGAGCCCCTGGCCAGGAGCCAACCCACCGTGTCGCACCACCTCAAGATCCTGAGCCAGGCTGGTCTGGTCCGGGGCGACCGACGGGGCAAGTGGGTCTGGTATTCGCTCAACCGGGACCGCCTGGCCCAGCTCAGGGCGGCCATAGACAGCTGAAGAGGGTCTCCCGGCCCACTTGGGACCGTCGGGAATCGGCAGTCCAGCAGGCGGGTTGTCGATAAGGTCAGGTGCGACCGGAGCTTCGTCGGCGACGGGGGATATCGGGAAGATATGGCCTCCTCGCCGCTTCCGCAGGGTGCCGTATTTGCCCGTTGAGCCGGTCGGGGTGGAATTCCCTGCCAGATACGGTAAACTCATTCGCTGGCTCTGGGTCCAGGTGCGCCCTCGAAGGGGACGGACTGCCCGGTTGCCACACCCGATTTCGCCCCGTTCCGGCCTCGCGCCACCGGTGCGGTCGGGGCAACACACGAGAACGACACTCAGGAGTAAGTCAGCTGCCCAAGCCCAAGGAAGACGCCATCGTGCTCGAAGGCACGGTGGTCGAGCCACTGCCCAATGCCATGTTCCGCGTCGAGCTGGAGAACGGACACAAGGTGTTGGCGCACAGCTCCGGGAAAATGAGGATGCACCGCATCCGCATTCTCCCAGGGGACAAGGTGCAGGTGGAGATCACTCCGTACGACCTCAACCGGGGTCGGATCACCTATCGGTACAAGTAAGGACAGGGATTCAAGTGAAGGTTCGGCCAAGCGTGAAGCCGATCTGTGAGAAGTGCAAGGTCATCCGGCGCCGCGGCGTGGTCCGGGTGATCTGCGACAACCCGCGCCATAAGCAGCGGCAGGGCTAGGGAGAGGACGACACATGGCCCGAATTTCCGGTGTGGACATCCCGCGTGAGAAGCGGCTCGAGATCTCCCTCACCTACATCTACGGCATCGGCCCGACGCTCTCGGACCAGATTTGCCAAGCGGTCGACGTCAACCCCTCGACCCGCGTCCGCGACCTGACCGACGAGGAGGTCGCCCGGCTCCGGACCTACATCGACACGAACTTCCGTGTTGAGGGTGACCTGCGCCGTGACGTCTCCCAGGACATCAAACGCAAGATGGAGATCAACTGCTACCAGGGCGTGCGGCACCGCAAGGGCCTCCCGGTCCACGGCCAGCGCACCCACACGAACGCCCGCACCCGAAAGGGCCCGAAGAAGACGGTGGCCGGGAAGAAAAAGGTGAAGAAGTAGTGGCCAAGCCAACCAAGCCCGGTGCCCGTCGGCCTCGCCGCAAGGAGCGCAAGAACATCGCCTACGGCGTCGCCCACATCAAGAGCTCGTTCAACAACACGATCGTCTCCATCGCCGACCCCGAGGGCAACGTGCTCGCCTGGGCCTCGGCCGGCAACGTGGGCTTCAAGGGCTCGCGCAAGTCGACCCCGTTCGCGGCCCAGCTGGCCGCCGAGGCCTGCGCCAAGCGGGCCATGGAGCACGGGGTGCGCAAGGTCGACGTCCTCGTGCGCGGCCCCGGATCGGGCCGCGAGACCGCCATCCGTTCGCTCGCCGCGGTCGGCATCGAGGTGGTCGGCATCAAGGACGTCACCCCGATCCCCCACAACGGCTGCCGCCCCAAGAAGCGGCGCCGGGTCTAGGCCGAAGAGGAAGAGGACACCCACCCCATGGCTCGATACACCGGTCCCGTCTGCCGCTTGTGCCGGCGCGAGCGGACCAAATTGTTCTTGAAGGGCGAGCGCTGTTACTCGCTCAAGTGCCCCGTCTCCGAGGCGGTCACCGACCGCCACAGCCGCGCCTACCCGCCCGGCGAGCACGGCCGCGACCGCATGCGCCAGGGCTCCGAGTACCTGTCCCAGCTGCGCGAGAAGCAGAAGGCCCGCCGTATCTACGGGATCTTGGAGAAGCAGTTCCGCAACATGTACGAGGAGGCCACCCGCCAGGGCGGTATCACCGGTGAGAACCTGCTGCGCAACCTCGAGCTCCGCCTCGACAACGTGGTCTTCCGGGCTGGCTGGGGGGCGAGCCGCCGCCAGGCGCGTCAGTTCGTGCGCCACGGGCACGTGAGCGTGAACGGCAAGCGGGTCACCATCCCGAGCTACCGGGTGCGCAAGGGCGACAAGGTCATCCTGCGCGAAGCGACCCGCGGGAACTTCCTGGTCCGCCGGAACATGGACACCCTGGAGCGCCAGACGCCGGCATGGCTCGAGACCGGCGATTCCGGCTTCTCCGTGTCCGTCCTCAACCCGCCACTGCGCGAGCACATCGACGAGCCCATTCAAGAGCAGCTCATCGTCGAGCTGTACTCGAAGTAGCAGTACCCGATCGCCCGACCCCACCCGCAACAGGAGTACCCACCATGCTGATCATCCAGAGGCCGACCGTCGAAGTCATCGACGAGGAGCAGAACAACCGCCAGCGCTTCGCCATCGGCCCGCTCGACCCGGGCTTCGGCACCACGCTCGGCAACTCGCTCCGGCGCACGCTGCTCTCGTCCATCCCCGGCGGCGCCGTGACCCAGCTCCGCTTCGACGAGGCGCTACACGAGTTCACGACGCTGCCCGGGGTCAAGGAGGACGTCACCGACATCATCCTGAACCTCAAGGACCTGCTCGTCCGGGTGCACTCCGACGAGCCGGTGACCCTGCGCCTCGACGTCCGTGGCCCGGCTGACGCCACGGCGGCGGACCTGCAGCTGCCGGCCGACGTCGAGGTCCTCAACCCCGACCTGCACATCGCCTCCATCAACGCCAAGGGCCGCCTGGCCGTCGACGTCACGGTGGAGCGCGGCCGCGGCTACGCCTCGGCGGACAAGAACAAGAAGTCCTCGACCATCGGGGTCATCCCGATCGACTCCATCTTCTCGCCGGTGCACCGTGTCACCTTCGACATCGAGCCGGTGCGGGTGGAGCAGTCGACCAACTACGACCGCCTGGTGCTCGACATCGAGACCGACGGCACCATCAACCCCCGCGAGGCCCTGGCCTCTGCCGGTGACACGCTGCGCAACCTGGTGTCGCTCGTGGCCGACCTCGAGGAGGCCCCGCAGGGCCTCGAGCTGGGCGACACGGGCACGACCACCAGCGGCTCGCCCGACCTCGACCTGCGCATCGAGGAGCTCGACTTGTCCGAGCGGCCCCGCAACTGCCTGAAGCGCGCGCAGATCAACACGATCGGCGAGCTCGTCGAGCGCACGATGGAGGACCTCCTCGCCATCACCAACTTCGGGCAGAAGTCGGCCGACGAGGTCGTCCAGCGCCTGGACGAGCGCGGGCTCTCGCTCCGCACGAGGGACTGACGTCTCATGCAGGCAACCCCGAGACGCGGCCGCCGGCTGGGCGGCTCGGCGGCGCACCAGAAGGCCATGATGGGCAATCTGGTCGCGTCGCTCATCGCCGCCGAGTCCATCGTGACCACCGAGGCCAAGGCGAAGGCACTGCGCCCGGTGGCCGAGAAGTGCGTCACCGCGGCCTGCAAGGGCGGCGTGGCCAACCACCGTCACGTCGTCGCCCTCATACGGGACAAGGACATGGCCCACAAGCTCTTCGACGAGATCGGGCCCCGCTACGTCGACCGGCCCGGCGGGTACACGCGGATCCTCAAGCTGGGCCCGCGCCCGGGTGACAACGCGCCGATGGCGCGCATCGAGTTCGTCTAAAGAGTGGAGCAAGGCGCCGGCGCTGCGACGCGGCGCTGGAAGCTCTTGATCGCCTACGACGGGGCGGCCTTCCGGGGCTTCGCCATCCAACCCGAGGTCCCGACGGTGGCCGGCGCGTTGTACCAGGCCCTCGAGCGCACCGCCCGCCTGAGCGAGCCGCCGCCCATGACCTGCGCCGGGCGCACCGACGCCGGCGTCCACGCCCGGGGCCAGGTCGTCCACGTGGACCTGCCGGCCATCACCTACGACGGGGCCCGGTTGGCGCGCGCCCTCAACCGCCAGCTCGCGCCCGCGGTGGTCGTGCGCCGGGCCGAGGAGGTCGGCCCCGACTTCGACGCCCGCCGCTCGGCCACCGGACGCACCTACCGCTACCTGGTCTGGAATGCCCCGGAACCCGACCCGCTGCTCGACCCCGTCGCCTGGCACGTGCGCGACCCCCTCGATCTGCGCGCCATGCGCACCGCCACCGACGTGCTGCTCGGCAGCCACGACTTTCGCTCCTTCTGCCGCAGGAAGCCGGGGACCGACCCCTCCGAGCCGATCGTGCGCCGGGTCACGATGGCCCGCTGGAGCATCGACGAGGGCCCCGAGGCGGCCGAGGCCGTCGCCGGGGGTGAGGGTCGCCTGCTGCGCTTCGAGATCGCCGCGGGCTCGTTCTGCCACCAGATGGTCCGCTCCCTCGTGGCCAGCCTGGTCGAGGTGGGCCGGGGGCGCCAGAACACCGCCGGCCTGATGGAGCGGCTGCGGGCGGCCAAGCGGGAGAGCGGGCCCGATCCGGCCCCGGCGCGGGGCCTGTGCCTGGTCTCGGTGGCCTACGCGTCGAGCGGCAGCACCGACAGCCCGGACGTCAGCGGCGGTACCGGCGTCACCGGCGGCACGGACGACACGGAGGGCCCCGGAGGGCCCAAGGACGGTCCGGTCGCCTGAACCGTCCCGCCGGTTCGGGGCGGCGGCTTGCCCACCCCTTCCAGGGGCTCTATCCTGGTTCGTCGGCTCGCGGGACCCCCGGGAGCCCTGAGCCCAGCCCCGGGACGCGTGTCCGGGGACGGCTCGCTCACCACGCGGATGCGAAAGATCGGTCTTGTGCGCACATTTTCACCGAAGGTCACCGACATCACCCGGACCTGGTACGTCGTCGACGCCGACGGCCTCGTCCTCGGGCGCCTGGCCTCCTCGGTCGCGGCCATCCTGCGCGGGAAGCACCGCCCCTACTTCGCCCCCCACGTCGACACCGGCGACCACGTGATCGTGGTCAACGCGGACAAGGTCGTCCTCACCTCGGGCAAGGCCGACGCGAAGATGGCCTATCGCCACAGCGGCTACCCCGGCGGGTTGCGCTCCACCAGCTACGCCAAGCTGCTCGACGAGCAGCCGGCCGAGCTGATCCGCCGCTCCGTGCGCGGCATGCTGCCCAAGAACACCCTCGGCCGCCAGATGCTCTCCAAGCTGCAGGTCTACGCCGGGCCCGACCATCCCCACGCCGCCCAGAAGCCCGCGCCGCTCGACCTGCCGGCGGCCCGCCGCGCCGGCTGACCACGCGCACCAGGAAGGACGCCATACCGCAATGCCCACACCACTGAGCCAGACCACCGGACGCCGCAAGCAGGCCGTGGCCCGCGTCCGTTTCCGCCCCGGCCAGGGCGCCATCACGATCAACAAGCTCCCCTTCGAGAAGTACTTCACGTCGGCGACGCACCGCATGTTGGTGACCGAGCCCCTGCGGGTCACCAACATGGCCGAGTCCTACGACATCGACGCGACGATCGACGGCGGCGGGGTCTCGGGTCAGGCCGGCGCCATGCGCCTCGGCATCGCCCGCAGCCTGTGCGAGCTCGACCCCGAGCTGCGCGGCGCACTCAAGCGGTCGGGCCTTCTCACCCGCGACGCCCGGGAGAAGGAGTCGAAGAAGTACGGCCTGAAGAAGGCCCGCAAGGCGCCCCAGTACTCCAAGCGGTAAGCGCGACAACGCGTATGGCGGTGGCCCGCTTCGGCACCGATGGCCTCCGCGGCGTCGCGAACGACGAGCTCACCGCCGAGCTGGCGCTAGCCCTCGGCCGCGCCGCCGCCCGTGTCCTGCCCGCTCCGACCTTCGTCGTCGGTCGCGACACCCGCCGCTCGGGGCCCCTCCTCCAGGCCGCCTTCTCGGCCGGACTCGCCACGGAGGGCGCCGACGTCGTCGACCTGGGCGTGCTGCCCACCCCGGGCGTGGCCGCCGTGGCCGAGGCACGCAAGGCGCCGGGCGCCGTCATCTCGGCCTCACACAACCCGTTCGGCGACAACGGCATCAAATTGTTCAGCCTGCGCGGGACGAAGCTGCCGCCCGACGTCGAGGGCGAGATCGAGCGCGAGCTCGACTCCATCCTGGCGGACCCGGACCGCTCGCCCCGGCGACCGACCGGCTACGGGGTGGGGCAGATCACCGCCGAGCCCGACGCGGTGGACCTCTACGTGGAGCACCTGATCGCCACGACGGACGGCCGCCGACTGACGGGATTGCGCGTCGTCATCGACTGCGCCCACGGGGCGGCCAGCGAGATCGCGCCGCGCGTGCTGGAGGAGCTCGGCGCCAGTGTCGTCGCGTTGCACCACACGCCCGACGGGGTCAACATCAACGAGAAGTGCGGCTCGACCGATCCGAGCGAGCTGTCGCTGGCGGTCGTCGAGCGCGAAGCCGACCTGGGCCTGGCCTTCGACGGTGACGCCGACCGGGTCATCGCGGTCGACCACACGGGCACCATCGTGGACGGTGACGTGCTGCTCGCGCTCTTCGCCCTCGATCTGGCCGAGCGCGGGCGCCTGGCCGCCAACACGGTGGCCGTGACCGTCATGACCAACCTCGGCTTCCGCCTGGCCATGGAGGAGCGCGGCATCGCCGTGCGCGAGACCGACGTAGGCGACCGCCACGTCCTGGCCGCCCTCGACGCGGACGGTCTGAGCCTCGGGGGCGAGCAGTCGGGCCACATCATCTTCCGCTCGCTGTCGACCACCGGTGACGGCATCCTGACCGGCATCGCGCTGGCCGACCTCATGCTGCGCGCCGGCCGCTCGCTGGCCGACATCTCCGGCGGCCTGGTGGAGCGGGTGCCCCAGCGCCTCGTCAACGTGCCCATCCCCCAACCCGAACGCCTCGCCGACTGCGCCGAGGTGTGGGAGGCGGTGGTCAAGGCTGAGGTCGAGCTCGGCCACGAGGGCCGGGTGCTCCTGCGACCCAGCGGCACCGAGCCCGTCGTGCGGGTGATGGTCGAGGCGCGCGACGCCGCGCAGGCCAACGCGGTCGCGGCCCAGCTCGCCGGCGTGGTGGAGGCCGCCCTGGGGCAAATCGAGCCGCAGGCGCCCAGGTAGCCTGGGTCCCTATGTGCGGCATCATCGGCGTCACCGGCGAGGCCGACGCCGTCCCCCTGCTGCTCGGGGCCCTGCACCAGCTCGAATACCGGGGCTACGACTCGGCGGGGATCGCCATGGTGGTCGACGGCGACGGCGGGGCCGACACCATCTGGAGGGTGCGGGCCGCAGGCGGCACCAATTCGGTGGCCAAGCTGGCCGAGCTGGCCGCCGACGCCCCGCGGGGCCACGCGGCGGCCATCGGGCACACCCGATGGGCCACCCACGGCAGCCCGACCACTGAGAACGCGCACCCGCACACCGACTGCACCGGGCGCGTCGCCATCATCCACAACGGCATCATCGAGAACCACGCCGAACTGAGGACCGAGCTCGTGGCCGCCGGCCACACCCTGACCTCGGCCACCGACACGGAGGTGATGGCGCACCTGATTGAGCAGGAGCTGGCCGCCGGCGCGTCCCTGGCGGAGGCGACGCGCACCATGCTGCGGCGGGTGCGCGGTGCGTTCTCCATCGCGGTGGTCTGCGCCGACGAGCCCGACACGATCGTGGCCGCCCGGCGTTCCACGCCGCTCGTGCTCGGGTTGCACGACCACATGGCCCTGTTGGCGTCGGACATCCCCGCCCTGATCGGGCACACGCGGCGCGTCTTCGCATTGGCCGACGACGAGCTGGCCGTGCTCACGCCGGGCGCGTTGTCGGTCACGACGCTCGACGGGGAGCCGGTCGAGCCGGAGCAGCTCACCATCACCTGGGACCTGGAGGCGGCCCAGAAGGGCGGCTACGAGGACTTCATGTCCAAGGAGATGCAGGAGCAACCGCATGCCGTGGCCGACACGCTGCTCGACCGGCGCGGCCCGGGGGGCGAGCTCGTGCTGGACCAGATGCGTCTCGGGATCGACGACCTGCGCGGGATCGACAAGGTGTTCATCGTGGCGTGCGGGTCCAGCTACCACGCCGCGCTGGTGGCCAAGTACGCCATTGAGCACTGGGTCAAGCTGCCGGTCGAGGTCGACATCGCGAGCGAGTTCCGCTACCGCGACCCCGTCCTGAACGAGCGGACGCTCTGCGTCGGGGTCTCGCAGTCGGGCGAGACGCTCGACACCTCCGAGGCCATGCGCGAGGCGGCCCGCCTCGGGGCCAAGGTCCTGGTGGTCTCCAACGTCGTCGACTCCTCCATGGCCCGCATGGCCGACGGCGTGCTCTACACGCGGGCGGGGCCCGAGATCGGCGTCGCCTCGACCAAGTGCCACCTCGCCCAGATCGTGGCGCTCGAGGTGCTCGGCCTCTACCTCGCCCAGATCACGGGGACCCAGCCGCGCCCGGACCGCGACGAGATCCTCGACGCCATGGACGCCCTGCCCGGCCTGGTGGCCGAGGCGCTCGACCGTGTCGACGCCGTCGACGACGTGGCCGGCAAGCTGACGGACGCCCGCGACTTCTTCTTCCTGGGACGCCACGTCGGCTACCCCGTGGCGCTGGAGGGCGCGCTGAAGCTGAAGGAGCTGGCGTACCTGCGGGCCGAGGGCTACCCGGCCGGCGAGCTCAAGCACGGGCCGATCGCGCTGATCGAACCGGGAACCGTCGTGGTCGGCATCGCCACCCGCAACCCGCTGTGGGAGAAGATGCTCTCCAACGTCGCCGAGGTGCGCAGCCGGGGCGCCACCGTCGTGCTGCTTGCGGACGACGGCGACGAGGAGTCCGCCGCCGCGGCGGACCACGTGCTCTGGGTCCCGCCCACCGACCCGCTCCTCGCACCCGTCGTCGGCGTGGTGCCGCTGCAGCAGCTGGCCTACCGGCTGGCCCGCCTGCACGGGCACGACCCGGACCGCCCGCGGAACCTGGCCAAGACGGTGACCGTCGAGTGAGGGGTGCCGGCATCGTCGGCGTCGGGGTCGACGCGGTCGACGTCGCCCGGTTCCGCCGCCTGCTCGACCGCCGCCCCCGCTTCGCGACGCGCTGGTTCACCGAGACCGAGCAGTCGGACGCCAACCGCTCGGCCGACGCGGCGCAGAGCCTGGCGGCGCGCTTCGCCGCCAAGGAGGCGGTCATGAAGGCGCTCGGCACCGGGATCGGCGCCTTCGTGCTGACCGACGTGGAGGTGTGCCGGACGCCCGGGAAGGGCGCCGCCCGCAACGCACCGTTCCTCGTGTTGCACGGCGCCGCCGCCGCACTGGCGGGCGCACACGGTGCCGGCCGCTTCCATCTCTCGCTGACCCACACCGACGACCTGGCCATCGCCTTCGTCGTCGCGGAGGAGGCCGCGTCGTGCGCGCCGTCCTGACCCGCGACGAGATGCGGGCCGCCGACGCGGCGGCCCTCGCCTCGGTCTCCCACGAGACCCTGGTGACCCGCGCGGGCACGGCGGTCGCGCTGGTCGCCCTGCGCCTGCTCGGGGGCGCCTACGGACGACGCGTCGTGGTCGTGGCGGGCAAGGGGAGCAACGGCGCCGACGGCCGGGTGGCCGCGGGCGTCCTGGCCCGGCGTGGGGCACGGGTCCAGATCCTCGAGGCGGAGGACGTCGGGCCCGGGGCGGCGCTGCCGCGCTGCGACCTCGTCGTCGACGGCGCCTACGGCACCGGCTTCCGCGGGTCGTACGACGCGCCCGCGGTCCCCCCCGGTGCCGCGGTGCTGGCCATCGACATCCCGTCCGGCGTCGACGCCGACACCGGCGAAGCCCCGGGCGACGCCGTGCGCGCCGACCGCACCGTGACCTTCGCCGCGTTGAAACCCGGCTTGTTGCAGGGCGCGGGCGCGGAGCTGAGCGGGACGGTCGAGGTGGCCGACATCGGCATCGGGTTCCCCACACCGCACTGCGTGCTGATCGACGACGCCGACGTGTCCCGCGTCCCGCCGCGGCCCCGGCAGGTCAACAAGTGGACGACGGCTGTCGGCGTTGCGGCCGGCTCGGCCGGCATGGAGGGCGCCGCGATCCTCTGCTCCCGCGGGGCGATGGCCGCCGGCGCCGGCATGCTCCGGCTGGGCTCCCCCGGGGATCCCACCGCCGCCTGGCCGACGGAGGCCGTGCGCATGCGCCTGCCCCCCGATGGATGGGCCGGCTCCTTCCTGGAGGCGACCGCCAAGTGCAAGGCCGTGGTGGTCGGGCCCGGGCTGGGCACCGGCGCCGCGGTCGCAGCGGAGATCAGGGCCGTGATCGCGGCCGTGCCGGTCCCGCTCGTCATCGACGCCGACGCGTTGACCGCGCTCGGGGACGCCGCGGCTGCGCGCACGCTGCTCGACAAGCGGGACGCCCCGAGCGTCCTCACACCCCACGACGGGGAGTACGCCCGCATCGCCGGCGCCGCCCCGGGCGAGGACCGCCTCGCCGCGGCGCGCCGCCTCGCCGACGCCACCGGCTCCATCGTCCTCTTGAAGGGCTCGCTCACCGCCGTGGCAAGCCCCGGCGGCCTCCCCGACGTGCTGCTCAGCGACGCCGGCGGTCCCGCCCTGGCCACGGCCGGGAGCGGCGACGTCCTCTCGGGGATCATCGGCGCCTTGTGCGCCCGCGGACTGCCAGCGCACGACGCGGCGGCACTGGCCGCCCACGTGCACGGTCGGGCGGCCGCGCTCGGGCCGCCCGAGGGCCTCGTCTCCGGCGACCTGCCACCTCTGGTGGCCCGGGTGCTCTCGGCCCTCGGCCCGTCCGGGCCGAACCGGGAGGCCATGCATGACTGAGGGCGCGCCGATGCGGCTCGTGGCTCCGGTCCCACCGGACGATGACAGCGTGACGATGGCCCAGGGTCGGTCGCGCCCGGCCTGGGCGGAGATCGACCTGGCCGCCGTGGCCCACAACGCCGCCGTGCTGGCCCGCGTCGCGGCGCCGGCCGAGCTGTGTGCCGTCGTCAAGGCACACGGCTACGGGCACGGCGGGCCGGCGGTGGCCCGGGCCGCTCTGGCCGGCGGGGCACGGCGTCTCGCCGTCGCGTTGGTGGACGAGGGAGTCGAGCTGCGCGAGCACGGCGTCACGGCTCCCGTGCTGCTGCTCAGCGAGTGCGGTGTCGACGCCGCCGGCACGGCGCTGGCCTACGGGCTCACGCCGACTCTGTACTCCACGGAGGGCATCGGTGCCTTCGCGGCGGCGGCCCGGATCGCCGGCCGGCCGGTGGCCGTCCACGTGAAGGTCGACACCGGCATGCACCGGGTGGGCGCGGCCCCCGAAGACCTGGTGGCGATCGCCGCCGCGATCGGGCGCGAGCCGCTGCTCGAGCTCGAGGGCGTGTGGACACATCTGCCGGTCGCCGACGGCGAGCAGGCCGCGGACCGCGCCTACACCGAAGGCCAGCTCGACCTCTTCGACCGCCTCGTCGCCGACCTGGCCGCAGCCGGCATCACCGCGCCGGTGCTGCACGCCGCCAACACGGCGGGCGCTGTGGCGTTCACCCGCGCGCGCCACGACATGGTGCGCTGCGGGCTCGGCCTCTACGGGTACCTCCCGAGTCCCACGGTGCGCGCGGCCCTCGCACAGCAGTCGGGGGACGAGGGGCTACGCCCGGCCATGGCGCTCAAGGCGCGGGTGGTCGCGGTGCGCACGCTCCAGGCGGGTGAGCGACCGTCGTACGGACGCCTGCGGCCGCTGCCGTCGCGCTCGGTGGTCGCCACCGTGCCCATCGGCTACGCCGACGGTGTGCCGCGCGCCCTGTTCGGCGCGGGCTACGAGGTGCTCATCGGAGGGGTGCGCCGACCGCTGGCGGGCATGGTGACGATGGACCAGATCGTCGTCGACTGCGGCGACGACGACTCGGTGGTCCCGGGCGACGAGGTCGTGCTCCTCGGCCCGCAGGGCCACGAGGTGATCACGGCGGACGATTGGGCGGCCATGCTCGGGACGATCAGCTACGAGGTGGTGTGCGGCGTCGGCCCGCGCATGCCCCGCATCCTGGTCAACCGGCCCGACGCGCCCGGTGCCTGACGCCGAGGTCCTGGAGCGGCTGCGCCTCACCGCGTCGACCTGCACCCGGTGCCCGCTGGCCGAGGGGCGGACCCAGGTCGTCTTCGGCGTGGGCGATCCGGGTGCGGACCTCCTCTTCGTGGGCGAGGGGCCGGGCCGCGAGGAGGACCTGGCCGGCGAGCCCTTCGTCGGGCGCTCCGGCAAGCTGCTCGACCGCCTCATGTGGGAGGAGATCGGGCTCACGCGGGCCGAGTGCTACATCGCCAACGTCGTCAAGTGCCGGCCGCCCAACAACCGCGACCCGGCCCCGGGCGAGATCGAGGCGTGCCGGCCCTACCTGGCCGAGCAGATCACGCTCATCGACCCGGCGGTGATCGTCACGCTGGGCAACTTCGCCACCAAGCTGCTGCTCGAGACGACGCGGGGCATCCGCGAGCTGCGCGGGCAGGTGTTCGCACGGGGCGCGCCAACCTCATCCCGACCTACCACCCGGCCTACGTGCTGCGGGCCGGCGGCGAGGCCATGGCCGAGATGCGCGCCGACCTCGTGCGGGCCAAGCGACTGATCGCGGCGGGGCGGACGTGAGCGGGTCCCTCGAGGTGACGACCGAGTCGCCGGGCGCCACCAAGGAGCTGGCCGGGCGGCTGGCCCGCCTCTGTCGCGCCGGCGACCTCGTCCTCCTCGTCGGCGACCTCGGGGCGGGCAAGACGGTGTTCGCCCAGGGCTTCGCCGCCGCCCTCGGCGTGGCGGGCCCGGTGACCAGCCCCACCTTCGCGCTGGTGCGCCACTACCGGTGCGCTGCGGACAGCCCCGTCACCAACCTGATCCACGCCGACGTGTACCGCACCGGCTCGGTGGGCGAGGTGGCCGACCTCGCCCTGGCGGAGCTGGTCGAAGAGGACGCGGTGGCCCTCGTCGAATGGGGCGACCTGGCCGCGCCGGCGCTCGGGGAGAGTGTGCTCGAGGTCACGCTCGTGGCTCCCGACGCCGCGGGACGGCCGGAGCGGCGGACCGTGACGGTCCACGGACGCGGACGCTGGGCCGGCCGGGCGGACGAGGTGGCGTCGGCGCTGGCGCCCGTAGCCGGCGAGCGGGCGTCGTGAGTGCGCCGGAGCCGGTGGCTGAGCCGGAGCGGGAGGCAGAGCCGGTGACAGAGCCCGCGCCTTCCGCCATCGTGGCGATCGAGACCGCCACCGAGACGGTGGGCGTGGCCGTGCGGACCGCCGCCGGGGTGCAGGCCACGTTCGCGCTGACGGGCCGGCGCCGCCACGTCGAGACCCTCACGCCGGCGCTCGCACACCTGCTGGGCCAGCTGGGTATGGCCCCCGCCGACCTCGGGGTCGTGGCCGTCGACATCGGCCCGGGGCTCTTCACGGGGCTGCGCGTCGGGGTCGCGGCGGCCAAGGCGCTGGCGCAGTCGCTCGGGATCGGTGTCATCGGCGCCACGAGCCTCGACATCCTGGTGGCGGGCGCGGCCGGGGCGGGCCACCGCGGGCTCGTCCTGGCCTGCGTCGACGCCCGCCGGGGCGAGGTGTTCGCCACCGTGTGCACGATCGACGACGCGGGCGCGGTTGCGCGCGGTGCGCGTCGCCCCCGGCCTGTTCACGCCGGTGGACCTGGCGGCGATGCTGGGGGGACTCGGGGGCGCACCGGTGCGGGCGGTCGGCGACGGCGCGCTCCGCTACGCCGCGTCCTTGGAGGTCGTCCCCGGCGTCCGATCCGTGGCCGAACCCTCGTTCCCGCCCCCGGCAACGCTTCTCAGCTTGGCCCTGGCGCGCCTCGAGGGGGGCGAAACGCCAGTCGAGCCCCGTTGCGTCGTTCCGCTCTACATGCGGGAGGCGGACGCACGGAGCAACTTCGCCCGTGCCGCGCGAGCCTGAGCCGGTGCCCGTGGTGACGCTGCGCCTCGAGAAGCTCAAGCGCCGGGACCTGCGACACGTGCTCCGGATCGAGGGCACCGTCTTTCCGGAGCCCTGGTCGCCCGAGGTCTTCAACTCCGAGCTCGCGTTGCGCAAGGGCCGCCTCTACCGGGCCGCCTGGGCGGGCGAGCAGTTGGCGGGCTACATCGGGTTCATGATCGTCAACGACGAGGCGCACATGACCACCATCGCGACCGCTCCGGCGTTCCAGCGCGCGGGGGTGGCCACCACGATGATCGTGGACGGCGTCCGCACCTTGCGCACGGGCGGGGTCAGGCACATCTCGCTCGAGGTGGCGGCCAACAACGAGCCGGCGCAGGCGCTGTACCGGCGTTTCGGGTTCGCCCCGGTTGCCGTCCGCAAGAACTACTACCCCGTGACGGGACAGGACGCGCTCGTCATGTGGGTCTACGACGTCGACAGCACCGAGTACGGCGAACGACTCGACGCGTTGGCGGCGACGGGCCGGCCGATCGAAGAGGGCCGGCCGAACTAACGGCCCGGGGCGCCGACCGGCGTGCCCACGGCCACGATGCGCACCTCGATGACCGAGGACGCGGCGGCCCGCATCCCCGTGACGCCGAACATCCGGCGATCGACGTGCGCCGATGCGGCGATGCGCACCAGGCCGCCGTCCGTCGACGCCGACGTGACCGTGAGGACGGCCGGCTGTACCTGACCGTGCACGGCGAGCAGGCCGCGAACCTCCCAGCCGGCCGGTGTGGGCACGACGTCCGTCGAGTCGAACTCGATGCGGGGGTAGGCGACCGTGTCGAGCAGCTTCGCTCCCTTGACGTGCGTGGGGCGCTTGGCCATGGGTGTCGAGAACGTGTCGGCGGCGAGGACGGCATGGAGCGTCGAGTGCTCCAGCGGGGTGGTGACGGTGAAGGTGCCCGAGGCCAGCCCCACCGTCCCCCTGATCGTGAACAGGCCGAACTTCTTGGCCGAAAAGGTGACGGTGGTCAGCTCTGGGTCGAGCCGGTAGCGCCCCGGCGGGACGGCGATCTCGGCCGGGTGGTGTGCGGTCTGCTCGACGGTCATGGGCTCTCCTCCTCGTCGGGGCGGGTCGGCCCCACATCATGGGACGACACAGCGGCGCCGAATGTGACAGCACGCGACGACGAAAGCGTGTCGCGCGAGGCCGTTGAGCCGGCCGGGAGGATGCGGTCCCGGATGAACGCCAGCGCGCGTGGTTCCGCGTACACGTGGATCTTGGACACGCGGTCGCCTGTGACCGTCAAGGAGAACAGCGCCGCGACGTCGCGGTCCGGCAAAGGCCACGATCCACGGCTTGTCCACGAACGGGAGCGAGACGAGGCTGGCCCCCCAGCCCCAGAAGTGCACGAGGTTGTGGGCCACGGGCTCGGCACCGTGGACCACCAGCCCGGGCCGCAGGTCGACGCCGCCCGTCACGTCGGGGTCGAGCACCGCCAGGAGCTCGTCGAAGTTCCCGTTGGCACACGCGGCGATGAAGCGGTCGGTCACGACGCGGTGCTCGTGCCGGCGTGACAGCGGCACGGCGGGCGCCGTCGGGCGCATCGAGCTTGAGCCGGGCGCGGCGGGCCAGCTGGCGGCAGGTCGCCTCGGGTCGCCCGACCGTCGTCGGCGACCGTGTCGAACGGCACGCCGAAGATGTCGTGGAGGACGAAGGCCACGCGCTCCGCCGGGGAGAGCCGCTCGAGCACGACCAGCAGAGCCAGGCGGACGCCGTCGTCGAGGGTGACGCGGTCGGCCGGGTCGACCGGGGCGGTCCCGACCGTCGGCCCGGACCGCTCCTCCAGCTCCTGCCGCGCCGACCGGCCGCTCCCGGCGGTTCCGGGCCGAACGGATGACGTCGAGGCAGAGCCGGCTGGTCACCACGATCAGCCAGCCCCGGGCGTCCTCGATGGCGTCGAAATCGCTCTGGGACAGCCGATGGAACGCCTCCTGGACGACGTCCTCGGCCCGGCCGATGTCGCCCAGCATCCGAAAGGCCATGTCGACCAGATACGGGCGGTGTTCCGCCCACGCGTCCCTGATCTGCTGCTCGCTCGGCATCGCTCTTCCTCCTGCAACCTACCGGCACACCGCAGCGGCGGAGCCGGTGTCCACTGGAAGGACGAGATGGCACACCGGAAGGTGACAACGACATCGGTGTGGCGCGCGGCGTCACTTTCGGGGACTGCGTCTCGTCCTCTGTGGTGATGGGCACAACCGGGAGACCCGAAGCAGCGTGCATGCAGCTCGTGCAGAGCCGCATCGTCACCGATGACGTGGCGGGCCTGGCGCGGTTCTACGCGACCCTGGTCGGACACCGACGTCGTGGTGAACGACTACTACGTCGAGGTGCCCACGCCCGCGCAGCGAGTCGGGGTTTCCCGGGTGCGGTTCTCCGACCTCCAGCCGGGATGCGTGTGGACCGCCCGCGGGCGTGGCCCTCGGTGCGGTCATCCTCGACTTCGCCGCCGACGACATCGACGTCGAATTCGATCGCATCTCAACGCTGGGCGTCGAGTGGCTGATGGCGCCCACCCTGCAGCCCTGGGGCCGCCGCTCGATGATGCTGCGCGACCCCCAGGGCCACCTGGTCAACGTGTTCGAGAAGAAGGAGGACGAGTCATGACGGCAATCGTCGCAAGCCCGGCCGTCGAGGCCGTCGCGCTCGAGAAGGTGTACCCGGGCGACGTGCACGCCGTGAACGGGGTCAGCTTCGACGTGGCGCCGGGGGAGGCGTTCGGCTTGCTCGGGCCGAACGGGGCGGGGAAGTCCACGACCATCGGGATGCTGAACACGACCGTGCGGCCCACGTCGGGCCGCGCCCTGCTGGGGGGTCGTGACGTGGCGCGGGACCCGATCGGTACCCGTGCCCGCAGCAGCGTCGTCTTCCAGGACACGGTCGTCGACCATCCGCTGACGGGCCGGCAGAACCTGGAGCTGCACCTGCGGCTGTGGGGCCGGGACGACGCGATCGGCCGCACCAGGCTGGCCGAGTTGAGCCAGGTCGTGGGGCTCTCGGAGTATCTCGACCGACCCGGTCGCCACCTACAGCGGGGGCCAGCGGCGTCGCATGGAGATCGTGCGGGCCCTCGTCTCGGACCCTCAGGTCCTCTTCCTCGACGAGCCGACGGTGGGGCTGGACACCCGCGTCCGCCACGACCTCTTCGACGTGATCGCCACCCTCCGGGACCGCACCGGGGTCACGATCCTCATGACCACCCACTACCTCGACGAGGCCGAGCGCCTCTGCGACCGCGTCGCCATCATCGACGGCGGTCGCATCGTCGCCTGCGACAGCCCGTCGAACTTCCTGGCGGCCCTCGGGACGGAGGTCCTCGAGCTGCGCCTCGACGAGACCGAGGGCGCCGTCGCCACGTTGGTTGGCGCCGGGGTGGTGGCCGACGACATCGTCACCATCGGGCTCGACGGTCACCGTGATCCTCCGGGACCGGGCGGGTCAGAGCCTCGTGGACCTCCTCTGGGAGGAGTCCGTCGTGCTGCGGGCGGTGACGACGCGCCGGCCGACGTTCGACGACGTCTACCTTCGCCTCACCGGCGACCGCTTCAACGCCACCGATCACTAGCCACCGATCCGCAGAGAGGACATCTCCATGACCGCAACCGCCACCACTTCCCTTCCGATCGCCGTCCGTCAGCGCCCGGCGGAACGGACGCGCTCGGTTCCCGCCGCGGCCGTCTTGGCCAAGCGCCGGCTCGCGCTGACCGTGCGCTCGCCGCGGTCGCTCGTTGTCCCGCTGCTGACCCCGGTGCTCTTCGCACTCGTCATCGCCCCGGCGCTCGCCAACACCATCGCGCTGCCTGCCGGTCGCACCGCCTACATGACGTTCGTCGCGCTGGCGACGGTGGGACTCCTCATCCCGCTCAACTGCACGTTCTCGGGCCTCGGCGTGATCGTCGACCGCCAGCACGGGGCGATGCGCGAGCTCCTCGTTGCACCGATCCGGCGCTCCTCCATCGTGGTCGGCAACCTGCTGGCGGCACTCGCGCTCACGGCGCTGCAGCTGGCCGTCCTGATCGCCGCCTCCGCCCTGCGCGGCGCCGCCTACGAGACGGGTCTGCGCACCCTGTGGTTCGTCGCAGCGGCGCTCGTGTTCGCGGTCGCTCATGTACGGCTTGGCGGAGATCATGTCCGTCCGCCTCCCCAGCCCGGAGGAGTACATCGCGGCGGTTCCCGCCGTGGCCATCGTGCCCTTCTTCTTCGCCGGCTCCCTCTTCCCGATCACATCGTTGCCGCACTGGCTCGGCGCCGTGGCCAAGGTGCTCCCGCTCACCCACGCGCTGGCCCTCTTCCGCTACGGCATGACCGGGGCCAGCGGCGTGCGGGCGCTGCACAACATCTGGGGCCTGAGCAGCGCGACCGAGATGGCCATGCTGTCCATGCTCGTGCTGGTGGCCTACGCCACCGTCGTCTTCGCCGGCGCCGTCCGGCTCTTCACCAAGGCCGGGATGAGCTGAGCGGGCGGGGGCGGCGCTCCGAGCCGGGCGCGGACAGTTCCGAAAGGGATCCCGCCGGGGCGCCGTAGGGTGAACTCGACCGGATCCGGCCACCCCCGGCCGCCGAGGAGAGGAGCCCGCACCGATGGAAACGATCGCACTCGGAACCCAGGGCCTGGAGGTGTCCCGACAGGGCCTCGGCTGCATGGGGATGTCGGACTTCTACGGGCCCGGGGACGACACCGAGTCGATCGCCACGATCCACCGGGCGCTCGATCTCGGGGTGACCTTCTTCGACACGTCCGACATGTACGGGCCCTACACCAACGAACAGCTGGTCGGGAGGGCGCTGGCCGGCCGGCGCAACGAGGCGGTGATCGCCACCAAGTTCGGCATCGTGCGCGACCCCGAGAACCCGACCAGGCGCGCCGTCAACGGTCGCCCCGAGTACGTGCGCCAGTCCTGCGACGGCTCGCTCTCCCGCCTCGGCGTCGACCACATCGACCTCTACTACCAGCACCGGGTGGACCCCGACACCCCCATCGAGGAGACCGTCGGCGCCATGGCCGAGCTCGTGGCCCAGGGCAAGGTGCGCTTCCTCGGCCTGTCCGAGGCCGCGCCGGCCACCATCCGCCGGGCGCACGCCGTGCACCCGATCTCCGCGCTGCAGACCGAGTACTCGCTCTGGTCGCGCGACCCCGAGCAGGAGATCCTCCCCACGCTGCGCGAGCTCGGCATCGGCTTCGTCCCCTACAGCCCGCTCGGGCGCGGCTTCCTCACCGGGCGCCTGCGCACGCTCGACGACCTCGACGCGTCCGACTTCCGCCGCTACCAGCCCCGGTTCCAGGGCGACAACCTGGCCGACAACATCGGCATCGTCGAACTGATCGACCAGCTCGCCTCGGCCAAGGGCTGCACCGCCGGGCAGGTGGCGCTCGCCTTCGTGCACGCGGCGGGACGGGACGTCGCTCCGATCCCGGGCACGAAGCACCGCACCTACCTCGAGGAGAACGTCGGGGCCCTCGACGTCGAGCTGACCGAGGAGGACCTCGCGCTGCTCGACGGCGTCGCGCCGGCGAAGGGCGAGCGCTACGCCGACATGTCGCCGGTGAACCGCTAGGGCCATTACGCCGGGAGTCGACGAGGAGGCGTACGGGAGAACACCGGGCGGCGTGATCGAAGGGTTTCCTGGCGGTGATGAGAACGCAAACTTCTTGGGCGGGTGCTCTGCGTAATGCGACACTGTCTACGGATACACAACAGACGCGAGTATGGACGATGCTGACGGACCGTCGTGCTCGAGCTGTCCGTCAGCGGGAGCTCAATGACGCTTCTAAGGAAGTGGGCTCAACAAGGCCGAATCACGCAGTCGCAGATGTTCCGTCGCGGGGTCGCTGCGCTCGGGGCCGTCCTCGCCGTGGCGCCGGTCGCGGTCGTGGGGGACTCGTTGCCGGCTGCGCCGGCCGGGGCGGCGTCCACGGCCAATTCGAGCACGACGTTGTCCATGGCGGTGCTGGTGGGCTCCAGCTCACCCACGTTCAGGGCGAAGGTGATCGGCGTGCCGTCGGGCACCGCGGCCCCGACGGGATCGGTGTCCTTCGCGGTCAACGGCTTTGGCCCGCTCCAGTGCGACGGCCTCAGCGATACGGTGTCGATGTCGGGCGGCGTCGCGACCGGCAAGGTCACGTCGGCACTGCCGGCGTCAGGCTCGCCTGAGACGGCGCAGGCGACCTACTCGGGCGACGGCACTTTCACGGCGAGCGCGGGCACCTTGACCGCGAGCAGCGGCACTTTTCACCCGAACGACGGGAACCCTGCTCCCGTGGTGCCTCTGGTCGTCACTCCCCCCGCGAGCATTCCCGACGACTGCTCGTCGGACGCCGCTCCGGCACTGCTCTCGTGGCTCTCGTCCTTGCCGCCGGGCACCGCGTCGAAGCCGGTTGTGGTCAAGCTTCCGGCGCTGGCTTGTTACGCGGTGAACGAGTCACTGCACCTACAGAACACCACCAACCTGACCATCGACGGCGACGGTTCGACCATCGTTCAGCCGGTGGCGGCCGACTTCATGACGCTCCAACCCCCTACGGCCTCGGCGGTGACCAATCGCTCAATACCAACATCGCCATCACGGGGTCGACATTCACCAACGCCGGTTATCACGGCCTCACGGTCGAGTCGGCCAAGGGTCTGACCGTCAGCGGCGACACCTTCACGGGCATGGGTCCCGACGCCATGGACTTCGAATACGACATCTACTCGACCTCGATCGTGAACGGCCGGGCCCAATGGGCCGCGGAGGACAACATCACCATTGGGCCGAACAACACGTGGAGCAACTTCAGCTCAGACTGGTTGGCCTCGCTGCAGGGTCAGGTGCCGGGTGTTCAGGAGCAACACGTCACGTTGACGGGCAATACGATCAACAACGCTGCGCCGCTGATCCAGATCTTGGGCACCAACCCAGCGGATACGACGGCTCCGTATGTGAACTCCTACCTGACGATCACGAACAACACCGCCACCCAGCCGGCGCTTCCGACGCACGGTGGCTCGATCGCGACGCAGTGGCCCGGGAGCGCAATGGAAGTTCAGTATGTCGCAGCCGTGAACGTCTCCAACAACGTCTTCCCGATGTTCGACGGCACCTGTACCCTCGGCCTCGTGTACTTCTGCGACACGCCCTACATCGCCGCGATCCGGGTGTGGGGCAGCAACGGGCTGACGATCATGGACAACGTCTTCAACGGCGCGCTCGGCGTGCTCTACCCCGCAGACCCGACCAGCCCCATCAGCGTCCAGGCCGCTGGGGCCTCAGGCGACAACGTGGCTGTGACACAGTGCGGCAACAGCTACGGGGTCAACGCCGCCCAACTGGACGCCACCTGCGCCTCGGCGGGGTAGCCCACGGGGAGCCGGGCCGAGTTCGGGCGGCGGCCCGTGACACGCGCCCACCGGGTCCCTAGGGTGGGACGGGGGATCTCGGAAAGGGAGGTGGGCCAATGCCCAAGTATCTGGTCGAAGTGAAGTACACCCTCGAGGGCATCAAGGGCGTCAAAGCCGAGGGCGGTTCTGCCCGTGTGGCCGCCGCGTCGGCCGCGATCCAGGAGCAGGGTGGCAAGGTCGAGGCCTTCTACTTCGCCTTCGGTGAGAACGACGCCTACGTCGTCGCGGACATGCCGGACAACGTGTCCGCGGCGGCGCTCGGATTGATCGTGAGCGGGGCGGGCGGGGCCACGACGCGCACGGTCGTGCTCCTCACTGCCGACGAGATGGATGCCGCATCGAAGCGCAAGACGCTGTACCGTCCGCCGGGCGGCTGAGCGACCGCAACCGGCCCGGTCGGTGACGCCGGCTCGGGGCGCCGGGTGGCCGGGGCCGCGACGCTCATCGCGCCACGACGGCCCCGCTCCACGGCCCGAGGCTGAGCGCGCCCTCGATGCTCGACCCCTCCAGGGTGTGCTCGGTGCCGACCGTCACGGTGCCGCCGACGCCGTCGAAGGTGGCCGGGGCGTCGGACATGTTGAGTAGCACCGCGGTGCCCCCGCCGCGGGCGTAGGCCCACGTGCCCCCGGGCGAGGCGAGCGACCGGTAGGGCCCGACGGCGAGATCGTCGCTGGCCGCGCGCGCCGCGATGGCCCGGCGGCAGAGCTCGAGCACCGACGTCGGGTCGCCCTCCTGGTCGGCCACGTTGCACGGCGCGGGGTCCGCCATCGGCAGCCAGGTGCGCACCCCCGGCGGGCTGAACCCGCCACCGGCGCCGCCGTGCCAGGGCATGGGGGTCCGTTCGGGGTCACGGCCCTTGTAGTAGGGCCAGAATCGGGTCCCGACCGCGTCGAGAACGTCGGCACGCTCAATCGGGCCGTCCGTCAGCCCGATCTCGTCGCCCTGGTACAGGAACGGCGTTCCGCGCAAGGTGAGCAGGATGAGCATGGCCACCTTCACCTTGGCCGGGTCACCGTCCGCCCAACGCGTCGCAAGCCGCGAGACGTCGTGGTTGGAGCCGGTCCAGATGGGCCACGCGTCCGGCGGGATCAACTCCTCGGTTCCCTCGACGACCGTGCGAAGTGCCGCGGCCTCGAAGGCTGCGTTGATGAACACGAAGTTGAAACCACCGTGGAGCTCGTCGCGCCCCGTGCCGTAGAACTCCATCAGCGTCGGCAACTGCTCCACGTTCGTCTCCCCGATCAGCAGGCGTTCGGGCTCGTAGGTGTCCGCGATGACGCGCCAGCGCCGCAGGATGTCATGGGCCTCGGGTCGGTCGGTGTTGTAGACGGACCGCACCCCCATGAACTGTTGGTCCAGCGGGTCGTCCGCGGTCGCCGGCGGGTTGTCGCGGAGGTCCTTGTCCTTGATCATCATGTTGCACACGTCGATCCGGAAGCCCGCCACACCCCGGTCCCACCAGAAGCGAACGATCTCGTCGAACTCGCGGCGCACGTCCTCGTTCCACCAGTCGAGGTCGGGCTGGGCCGCCTCGAAGTTGTGCAGGAAGTACTGGCCGCTGGCCTCGTCCAGCTGCCAGGCCGGACCGCCGAAGATGCTCATCCAGTTGTTGGGCGGGCCACCGTCGGGCTTGGGGTCCGCCCACACGTAGTAGTCGCGGTGGGCCGCAGCGCGCCCGCTCAGGGCGTCGACGAACCAGGGGTGCTGGTCGCTCGTGTGGTTCGGCACCAGGTCCATGAGGATCCGGATGCCCCGCTCGCCCGCCTGGCGCACGAGCGCGTCGAGGTCGTCGAGCGTCCCGTAGGCCGGGTCGATGTCGCGGTAGTCCGAGACGTCGTAGCCGTAGTCGCGGTTGGGCGAGCACGTCACCGGTGAGAGCCACACGCCGCTGATCCCGAGGCCGGCCAGGTGGTCGAGCTTGGAGATGATGCCGGCCAGGTCGCCCACCCCGTCGCCGTTGGCGTCGGCGTAGGAGCGGGGATAGATCTGGTAGAAGACCCCGCCCTGCCACCAGCGGTCCTTGCTCGGCTGGTTCTCGGGCGCCATCGGCGGCTCTCCTTCTCACGGGGCGGACGGGTGCCCGGGAGCGTACCGACCCACTGCCATCAGCACCGGTGGCGAGCACCGCCCCCCCGCCGGCCGGCGCGGGCCGGTGGTCAGCTCAGAGCCGCGACCGCGCCACCGAGACCAGGCGTGCGACGAGGGCGGGAGGGGGCGACGAACCCACGGCGACCACGGTGAGGTCGTCGCCCCACTGGCCGCGCACCAGCACCACCAGCTCGAGATGCGTGTGCGTGCCCGCGCCCGCGCCCTGGGACGTCACCGTTGTGTCGACGCTGTACGCGGCGGTGTTGTTAGCGGAGGGGATCCGCTTCACCGACGCAGAGCCGGCGGAGCCACCGCCCAGCCCTGATCCGGACACGTCGTTCAACAGCGCGCTGATGCAGCCGGGCGTCTTGCGGCTCGAGACGGCGGCGAACTCCTGCCTGGCGTACTTCGCCGAGGGGTAGATGGAGATGGTGTTCTGCACGACAAGGGAGCCTCCCCGGTTCTGGAACTGCGGGCTGTTGACCTGCGGGGGTGTGTTCACGATGAGTTGCGTGGGCACGCCGATGCAGCTGGCCAGTTGCGGCGCACCGGTGAAGCTGCCGGCACCCGAGCTCGAGCCCGGGTTCGGGCTCGATGTCCACCCCGCCGGCAGGTCGGAGAGCACCAGCAGCGCCTTCTTGGCCTGCGCCGTCTGCGCCGTCTGGGCCGAGGTCGCCGCCGCAGCGGCGGGCCCGGCGACGCCCGCGGTCGAGAGCACGGCCGTCAACGCCCCGGCCAGCGACCCGGCCACCAGCAGCCCGGCCGCCGCGGCCCGGGTACGCACGGCGCCAGACTAGGCGGGCAGAGGAACGCCCACGGCACCCGGGCCACCGTGCCCACCCGGCCTTGCCAGCCCGCGCGAGGTCCGCTATGTTTGGCACTCACAACCCGCGAGTGCTAACGAAAAGCGCCAAGGAGGCCCGTCAGATGAAGCTGCACCCCCTCGATGACCGGATCGTCGTTCGCCCCGGCGAATCCGAGGAGACCACCGCGTCCGGCCTGGTCATCCCCGACACCGCGAAGGAGAAGCCCCAGCAGGGCGAGGTGATCGCCGTGGGCCCGGGCCGCCGTTCCGAGGACAGCGGCGAGATCATCCCGATGGACGTGAAGAAGGGCGACACCGTCGTCTACTCCAAGTACGGCGGCACCGAGATCACGGTCGAGGGCGAGGATCTGCTCATCCTCTCGAGCCGCGACGTGCTGGCCAAGCTGGCCTGATTCGGTCTGCCCGCCGCCCGGTGCGAGCCGGGGCCGGCGCGGCGGCCCCAGATGTTCATGCAGTACCCCAACAGCAATGAGGAACTCGAGAGGAGTTCGACACAGTCATGCCCAAGATCCTGAAATTCGACGAGGCCGCCCGGCGCGGGCTCGAGGCCGGCGTCAACAAGCTGGCCGACACCGTGAAGGTCACCCTGGGGCCGAAGGGCCGCAACGTCGTGATCGAGAAGAAGTTCGGCGCCCCCACCATCACCAACGACGGTGTGTCCATCGCCCGCGAGGTCGAGCTGGACGACCCGTTCGAGAACATGGGTGCCCAGCTGGTCAAGGAGGTCGCCACCAAGACCAACGACGTTGCCGGCGACGGCACGACGACGGCGACGGTGCTGGCCCAGTCCCTCATCGCCGAGGGGCTGCGCAACGTGGCCGCCGGCGCCAGCCCGACCGGGCTGAAGAGGGGGATCGAGAAGGCCGTCGCCACCGTGGTCGACAGCATCGCCAAGCAGTCCAAGGACGTCGGCGGCAAGACCGAGATCGCCCAGGTGGCGTCCATCTCGGCGGCCGACAACGCCATTGGCGACGTGCTGGCCGATGCGATCGACAAGGTGGGCAAGGACGGCACCGTGACCGTCGAGGAGTCCAATACCTTCGGGATCGAGCTCGAGCTCACCGAGGGCATGCAGTTCGACAAGGGCTTCCTCTCGCCGTACTTCGTGACCGACCCCGAGCGCCAGGAGGCCGTCCTCGACGAGCCCTACATCCTCTTCTTCAACGGCAAGGTCAGCGCCGTGCACGACCTCGTGCCGGTGCTCGAGAAGGTCATGCAGTCGGCCAAGCCACTACTGATCGTCGCCGAGGACGTCGAGGGCGAGGCACTCGCCACGCTCGTGGTCAACAAGATCCGCGGCACCTTCACCTCGGTCGCCGTCAAGGCACCCGGCTTCGGTGAGCGCCGCAAGGAGATGCTCCAGGACATGGCCGTCCTCACGGGCGGTGAGGTCATCAGCGAGGAGATCGGCCTCAAGCTCGAGAACGCCACCGTCGACCTGCTCGGCTCCGCCCGCCGCATCATCGTCACCAAGGACGACACGACGATCGTGGAGGGCGCGGGCAAGCCCGACGAGGTGAAGGGCCGCGTGGCGCAGATCAAGCGCGCCATCGAGGACACCGACTCGGACTGGGACCGTGAGAAGCTCCAGGAGCGCCTGGCCAAGCTGGCCGGCGGCGTGGCCGTCGTCAAGGTCGGTGCCGCCACCGAGGTGGAGCTCAAGGAGAAGAAGCACCGCATCGAGGACGCGCTGTCCGCCACCCGCGCTGCGGTGGAGGAGGGCATCGTGGCCGGCGGTGGCACGGCGCTGATCCGGGCCCGCAAGCCGGTCAATGCGCTGGCCGACACGCTCGAGGGCGACGAGGCCACCGGTGCACGGCTCGTGGCGCACACGCTCGAGGCGCCGCTGCGCTGGATCGCCTTCAACGCCGGGCTCGAGGGCGCCGTCCTGGTGGCCCAGGTCGAGGCGGCCAAGGGCGACCACGGGCTGAACGCGGCCACCGGCAACATCGAGGACCTGGTCAAGGCGGGCATCATCGACCCGGCCAAGGTCACCCGCTCGGCCTTGCAGAACGCGGCCTCCATCGCCGGCCTCCTGCTCACCACCGAGGCGCTCGTGGCCGACAAGCCCGAGAAGGTGGACGCCGCCGCGGCGGCGGCCGCCATGGCCGGTGGCATGGGCGGCATGGGCGGCATGGGCGGCATGATGTAACTCTGTCCGGCACGCGTCGGCTTGCCGGCGCGTGCCGTGCCGGGGTACGCACCCCGGCAACGGCCGGGTGGGGTGCGTCTTTTCCGGGGCACCCAGCAGTACAGTTGCTTCTGTGTCGGGCATCGTGGCCGGGCCTTCGGGGTCCGGTCACGGCGCGTCGGGGGATCGGCGGGCTTCGTGGCGGTCCCGCACACGGTCCCGCACACGTATCCCTCAGACGTAGGCGTGGACGACGGCGCGGTAGTTCTCGCTCGGCGCCGACGGCGGTGGCGGCGAGATGCCCGCGAGCCTTCGTCCCAGGCGGACCTTCCGGGGCGGGAACGGCTCCGGCCTGGGCTCGGGCGGCCCGTTGACCGTGCGCACCCGTGAGAAGCCTGCCGCACGGCACAGGTTGTGCAGCGCCTCGATCGTCGGCACGTACCAGTTGCCGAAATCGGTGCGCAGCGAGCTGCCGGCGTGGAACTGCAGCAACGCCTCGTGCTCGAGGCCCTGGACGTGCAACGCCTCGGTCTCGATCACGGCCACTTCCTTGGTGACGGCGCGCACCCGCTCGAGGCAGGTGAGCGGCTCCTTCATGTGGTACAGCACGCCCAGGTAGAGGACGACGTCGAACTGCCCAAGCCGCGCCAGGTCGACCGTCTGGAAGTCGGCCACGATCGGTTCCACCTTGGAGCCCAGTGTGGCCGCAGCCAGTTCGAAGCCCCGCTGGCCCGGGAGGTCCGGCCGCCAGAAATCGGTCTCGTCGCGCGCCTGATCGGGGAAGGCCCCGTTCGCGATGCATTCGGCCCAGTACGCGCCACGGGCCACGAAGTCGACGCCCCACGCGTAGTGGTCGAGGGCGACGACCCGGGTCGCCCCCGCCTTCTCGGCCAGGAAGGAGAACTTCCCGTCCCACGCACCGATATCGAGCACGCTGCGCCCAGAGACGTCGGGGATGACTTCGGCCGCGGTCTCCTGGACGCCGATGCCCTTGGTGACGACCCCGTTGCCGAGGTCGATGGTGTGGTACCAGCCGATCGCATCGACCTGTGCCTGCAGCTCGGCCCGAGACGTCATGGGGCGAGAGCGTAGCGAGGTCGGGGGACACCGCAGTGGCTGCCGGACGCGTTTCCCCCGCCGGTAGCGTGACGCTGATGCCCAGGCCCGTCCCGCCCCAAGTGATCCCCCGCCCGCCCACGTGGCGGCCGGGAGGTCCTGCGCCCTGGGCGGACGTCCCGGGGTCCGCGCGCACCGGCATCGGCCTCGACCGGGTGCTCGACGCGCTCGACGCCGTGGGCCAGCGCGGCCCCGTGCCCCGCGGCATCGGGTCGGACCGGGTGCTCGGACCGGCCATCCTGGTCAACGAGTCGAACGCGCCCGCGGTACGCCACGTGAACGCGGGTGTCCTGGCCGTCATGTGGGAGGCGCAGGGCGAGACCCGGCTCCTCCTGACGCGGCGCTCGTCGGCCCTACGGACGCACAAGGGCGAGGTCAGCTTCCCGGGCGGCCGACTCGACGGCGAGGAAGACCCGTCCGCGGCGGCGCTGCGCGAAGCGTACGAAGAGGTCGCCCTCGACCCGGGCCTGGTTGAGCTGGTCGGATGGATCCACCCCGTGCTCACCATGGTGTCGGGATCGCTGATCATGCCGGTGCTGGCGACGGTGGCCACGCGGCCGCACCTCGTGGCGAGCCCCGTGGAGGTCGAGCGCGCGTTCGACGTCTCGCTTGCCGAGCTCGCCGACCCGGAGATCTTCCACGAGGAGCGCTGGAGCATCCCTGGCCGCATCATCCCCGGCACCGACGACAACTCCTTCGCGGTGTGGTTCTTCGAAGTGGCCGGCGAGATGGTCTGGGGCGCGACGGCGCGCATGATCCACGAGCTGTTGCGCATCGTCCTGATGGGGGACGGCGGGCGCTCGAGCGACTAAGGCGCGAACGAGATCGAGAGGTTGCCGAGCGGGCCGAACGCGACGTCCAGCTCGTCGCGCGCGGCCACCGGGAGCGGCGCGACGACGGACCCGGCGATGATGCGCTGCCCGGCCTCGAGCGTGGCACCGTGCGCGGCGAGGAACGACCGCACGAAGGACACCGTCGTGGCGGGGTCCTCCACGATGCGCCCCTCCGCCACGACCGCGCCGCCCTTCGCCACCGACGCGGCCATGGACCACGGGTCGACGCCGGGCACCTCATCCCCGAAGACGACGCCGCGCTGGAAGACGTTGCCGGCGAGGATCGCCTGGAGGTCGTCGAAAGGCAGGTCGAGGTCCACCAGCTCGAGCGCCGGCGCCAGCCCGGCCACCCCGCCGTCGGGGCCGACGCGGATCGCCACCTCGACCTCGACGGCGGGTGCGGTCCAGCCGGTGAGGTCGACAACCGAGCCCGCCGCGGTCACCCCGGTATCGACCAGGTAGCCGACCACCGGCTCGGTCAGTCCGAAGTGCTGCTGGATGGCGGGCCCGTTGAAGCCGATCTTCCAGCCCACGGGCCGGGCACCGCCGGCCAGCTCGGCCTCCCGGCGGGCCAGCAGGGCGCGCATGCCGCGGGCGACGACGCCGGCCGCGTCCTGTTCGGGCATGCGGCGAGTCTCGCGCCGGCGGGCCGACCGCGCCGGAGGGCGGCACCGGGAGGGGGACCCCGTGGCATCGTGGTCCGCGACGTCGCCGAACGCTGCGCCGCGAGGCCTGGGGAGGGCCTGAGGCGAGGCACCCACGGAGTAGGATGAGTGATCGTCGGCGTGTCGGCCCGGCGTTCGCAATTGAGTCGCAAGGACATGCCGGTGTGGTTCGTGAGCCGTGCCGGCCCCACGAATGCCGGAGGGCGAACAGAGTGGCTGAGATAGAGATCGGCATCTTCAAGTCGGGGCGTCAGGCCTACGGGTTCGACGACATCGCGATCGTCCCGAGCCGCAGGACCCGCGACCCCGAGGACGTCGACATCTCCTGGGAGATCGACGCCTACCGCTTCGAGCTGCCCCTGCTCGGCGCCGCCATGGACGGGGTGATGAGCCCGGCCACGGCGATCGAGCTCGGGAGGCTGGGCGGCCTGGGCGTCCTCAACCTCGAGGGGCTCTGGACCCGCTACGAGGACCCCACCTCACTGTTCGACGAGATCCGCGAGCTGGACGACGACAAAGCCACGGCACGGATGCAGCAGATGTACCAGGAGCCCATCGTCCCCGAGCTGGTCACGGCCCGCATCCGCCAGATGAAGGAGGCCGGCATCACGACGGCGGCGTCCGTGACGCCCCAGCGCACCGAGTCGCTGGCCCCGTCGATCCTGGCGGCCGAGTTGGACCTGCTGGTGATCCAGGGCACCGTCGTCTCCGCCGAGCACGTGTCGAAGACCAGCGAGCCGCTGAACCTCAAGCGCTTCATCCGCGAGTTCGACATCCCGGTCATCGTCGGCGGCTGCGCGTCGTACCAGGCCGGCCTGCACCTGATGCGCACCGGTGCCGTCGGCGTCCTGGTCGGGGTCGGCCCCGGCAACGCCTGCACGACCCGGGGCGTGCTCGGACTGGGCGTCCCCCAGGCCACCGCCATCGCGGACGTGGCGGGGGCCCGCATGCGGCACCTGGACGAGACGGGTGTCTACGTGCACGTGATCGCCGACGGTGGGATGTCCAAGGGCGGCGATATCGCGAAGGCCATCGCCTGCGGCGCCGACGCGGTCATGCTCGGGTCGCCCCTGTCGTCCGCCGTCGAGGCGCCGGCCCGCGGTTTCCACTGGGGCATGGCCACCTTTCACCCGACGCTGCCCCGCGGCGCCCGGGTGCGCACCTCGGTGCGCGGGTCGCTGCGCGAGATCCTGCACGGCCCGGCGCACGAGAACGACGGTCGCATGAACCTGTTCGGCGCGCTCAAGACGGCCATGGCGACGTGCGGCTACGAGACGGTCAAGGAGTTCCAGAAGGCCGAGGTCATGGTGGCGCCGTCGCTGCAGACCGAGGGCAAGTTCTTCCAACGCTCGCAGGGCGTGGGGATGGGCCATTGAGCCCGATCCGGACGAGCCCGTCTCGGTGACCGACACCGTCCTCGTCGTCGACTTCGGGGCCCAGTACGCCCGACTGATCGCCCGCCGGGTGCGCGAGTCGCACGTGTACTCCGAGATCGTCCCGGCGACGATCTCGCTCGCGGAGATCCGGGCGCGGGCGCCCAAGGGCATCATCTTCAGCGGCGGGCCCAAGTCGGTCTACGAGACGCCGGCGCCGTCGATCGACCCGGGTGTCTACGACCTCGGGATCCCCATCCTCGGGCTCTGTTACGGCGCACAGCTCATGGCGCAGCAGCTGGGCGGGGTCGTGTCGCGGACGGGGCAGGGCGAGTACGGGCGCACCGAACTGTCGTTGACGGCGGCGTCGCCGCTGTGCCCGGACTGGCCGTCGACGTCGAGCGTCTGGATGAGCCACGGGGACGCCATCACGGCGGTCCCAGCGGGCTTCGTCGCCACGGCGGGGAGCCCGGGCGCGGCGGTGGCGGCCATGCACGATCCCGAGCGTCGGCTGTTCGGGCTGCAGTTCCACCCCGAGGTGGTGCACACCGAACGGGGGAGCGAGGTCTTCGACCACTTCCTGATCGACGTGTGCGGGTGCCTGCCGGGGTGGACGCACGTGTCGATCATCGAGCAGCAAGTGGCTGCGGTGCGCGGCGCAGGTCGGGGGCGAGCGGGTGTTGTGTGCGCTGAGTGGCGGCGTCGACTCGGCGGTGGCCGCGGCGCTGGTGCACAAGGCCGTGGGCGGCCAGCTCACGTGTGTCTTCGTCGACACGGGCCTGATGCGGTCCGGCGAGGCCGATCAGGTCGAAGACACCTTCCGGCGTCAGTTCAAGGTCGACCTCGTCCACGTGAAGGCGGCCGACCGCTACTTCGCGGCGCTGGCCGGGGTCACCGATCCCGAGCGTAAGCGCAAGATCATCGGCGAGCTCTTCATCCGCATCTTCGAGGAGGTGGCGCGGGACATGGGCGCCGGTGCCGGCGGCGAGGGCGGTGCGGGGCCCAAGTTCCTCGTGCAGGGGACGCTGTACCCCGACGTGATCGAGTCGGGGAGCGACACCGCGGCCAACATCAAGTCGCATCACAACGTCGGCGGGCTGCCCGACGACCTCGCCTTCGACCTCGTGGAGCCCTTGCGCCTCCTCTTCAAGGACGAGGTCCGCGCCGTCGGCGAGGAGCTCGGCCTGCCGCACGAGATCGTGTGGCGCCAGCCCTTCCCTGGCCCGGGCCTCGGCGTGCGCATCATCGGCGAGGTGACCCCCGAGCGGGCCGAGATCCTGCGGAACGCCGATGCCGTCGTGGTCGAGGAGATCCGCCGGGCCGGGCTGTACCGCGAGCTGTGGCAGAGCTTCGCCGTGCTGCCCGCGGTCCGCACCGTCGGCGTGATGGGCGACGGGCGCACGTACGCCTATCCGATCGTGATCCGCGCCGTCACCAGCGACGACGCCATGACGGCGGACTGGGCCCGGCTGCCCTACGACCTGGTCGAGCGCATCGCCTCCCGCATCATCAACGAGGTGGAGGGCGTGAACCGGGTGGCGCTCGACGTCACGTCGAAGCCACCCGGGACCATCGAGTGGGAGTGACCGTGGCGCCGGAGAGCGGCGAGCAGGTGCACAACGGCAAGGCCCACGAGAACGGGCAGCTGTTCGACACGTCCGACGAGGGTGTGGGCGCGGCCGCCGCGGCCGCAGCCGGTGAGGGCGGTGCCGAGGCCGAGGACGCCGTCACCGTGGACGCGGTCGCGGTGGACGGCGCCGACGACGGGCGGCGCCGGCGCCAGCGTTCGGCCATCAAGTCGGGCGCCTTCGCGGGCAAGCCCTCGGCGCTGGTGGACGACCTCACGCTCCCCCAGCGCGCCGCAGTGGAGCACAGGGGCGGCCCGCTGCTGATCATCGCCGGCGCGGGCTCGGGCAAGACCCGCGTGCTGACGCGGCGCATCGCGCATCTGCTGGCGACGGGGGACGCGCCGCCCTGGGGCGTGCTGGCCATCACCTTCACCAACAAGGCGGCCGACGAGATGCGCAACCGCGTGGCCGACCTGGTCGGTCCCCCGGCCGAGAAGATGTGGGTCTCCACCTTCCACTCCGCCTGCCTGCGCATCCTGCGCATGAACGCCGACCGGCTGGGCTACCGCTCCGCCTTCACCGTCTACGACGACACCGACTCGCGCCGCCTCATCGAGATGATCACGGCCGAGCTCGGGTTCGACCAGAAGCGGCTCCCTTCTCGCGCCGTGCAGGCGGTGATCAGCCAGGCCAAGTCCGAACTGGTGGACTACGAGACGTTCCGCGAGGACGCCCGCAGCGGGCCCGACCCGTTCCGCAAGCGCATCGCCGACGTCTACGCCCAGTACCAGGAACGGTTGTTGGCGGCGAACGCGCTCGACTTCGATGACCTGCTCATGGTCACCGCCAACCTGCTCCAGGCCTGCGACGACGTACGGCAGTCTTACCAGGAGCGCTTCCGCCACATCCTGGTCGACGAATTCCAGGACACGAACCACGCCCAGAACGAGATCGTCAAGCTCCTCGGTCAGGCGCACGGCAACGTCTGTGTGGTGGGCGACTCCGACCAGTCGGTCTACCGCTGGCGCGGGGCGGACATCCGCAACATCTTGGAGTTCGAGCGCGCCTTTCCCAACGTGACCACCATTATGTTGGAGCAGAACTTCCGCTCCACCCAGACGATTCTCGATGCGGCCAACGCCGTCATCGCGAACAACATCGGGCGCCAGCCCAAGGAGCTCTTCACCGTCGGCGACACGGGCGGCCCGGTCACGCGCTACCGCGCCGAGGACGAGCGCGACGAGGCGGCCTGGGTTTCCAGCGAGATCCTGCGCCTCCACGTGTCGGAGGGTTTGACGTGGGGCGACTTCGCCGTGTTCTACCGCACCAATGCGCAGTCGCTGCCGTTGGAGACGTCCATGAAGTTCACCGGCATCCCCTACAAGGTCGTGGGTGGGGCCAAGTTCTACGACCGCAAGGAGATCAAGGACGTCCTGGCCTACATCCGCGTGCTGGCCAACCCCGACGACGAGGTCTCGGCCCGGCGCATCGTCAACGTCCCCAAGCGCGGCATCGGTGACACGTCGGTCGCCCGCATGGCGGCCTGGGCCCAGGTGGAGCGGGTGCCCTTCAGCGAGGCGATCGACCGCGCCGAAGAGGCGGGGCTCACCGGCAAGGCGCTCCGCGGCGCCGAGCAGCTGTCGAGGACGCTGGCCGAGCTGCGCCCGCTGGTGCAGACGATCAACCCGGCCGACTTCGTGCAGCTGGTGGCGGACCGCACCGGGTACCTGGCCGACCTGGTGGCCGAGCACACCCACGAGGCGGACGGCCGGATCGAGAACCTGGCCGAGTTGGCCACCCAGGCCGGCGACTTCGACGACGTGACCGGCTTCTTGGAGACGGTGGCGCTCGTGGCGGACTCCGACGAGCTGGATAGCGACGGCACCCGCGTCTCCCTGATGACGCTGCACACCGCCAAGGGGCTCGAGTACCCCGCGGTCTTCGTGGTCGGTCTGGAGGAGGGGATCTTCCCGCACTTCCGCTCGCTGGCCGAACCGAGCGAGCTCGAAGAGGAGCGCCGGCTCTTCTATGTGGGCATCACCCGCGCCCGCCAGCACCTCGCCATCTCGCACGCGTGGTCGCGGACGACATGGGGTCGCACGCAGCCGGCCATGCCGAGCCGCTTCGTGACCGAGGTGCCGGCCCACCTGGTCGACGACGTCGGACTCGGATCGCCCCGGCGCGGCACGGGTTACGACACGCTCTCGGCCGAGGACCACCTGCCCGGAGCGACCTTCGCCCCCGCGGTTCCGCTGGCGGCGCGCGCCGCCGCGGCCGGCGGATCGGGCGCGGCGCGGGCCGTCCGGGGCAGCACCGGTGCGGAGGACCTCGGCCTGGTGCCGGGCGACCAGGTCGTGCACGACCACTGGGGCCGAGGCGTCGTCGTCAGCGCCAAAGGCGAGGGGTCGCGCGCCCAGGCCACGGTGGACTTCGACACGGTGGGCAAGAAGAACCTGCTGCTCTCGGCCACGCCGCTGCGCAAGGTCTGAGCACCCGCCAGCAGACACACGCCCGCTTGCCGCTGCCTCCATCTCCCTAGGCTGGGAGCGAACGAGTGGAGTGGCAGGAGCGCTGGCCGAGATGACGGTCTCTTCGAGTTCGGCGATTGCGATGGAACGGGTCCCGGCCGGGCTGGGGCGGCGCATCAAGGCGTTGCTGCTCACGGCGCTGCTCGTCGTCGTGACCCTGGGCGTCGGCTGGCTGTTCTGGAGCGTCGTCGAGTGGCGGCGGGGGAGGACGGCAAGCTTCCGACTGACCGACCTGCGCGTCGTCCGGCGCTCCGACGGACGCCCGATCGGGTTGGCGCGGTCGATCCTGCGCAACGCGATCTGCTGCACGCTGCTCCTGGTTCCGACGATCCTCGCCTGCTGTGTGCTCGCGATCGCCTTCGTCATGGGCGCCTCTCCGCCCGATCAGTTGCTGAAGGAACCCCGCACCGCGCCGTGGGACCTCCTCACCCGAACCATGGTCGTCTCCGAGCGTCCGGTCGCGGCGACCGAGCCCGTCCGGGTGGTCGAGAGCGCCGGCAACGGCAAGGGGTCGATCAGCGGCCTCTGATCACGAGCCCGTCACTCAGGCAGGCCGAGCAGCCGACGCCGATCCCGTCCCGGTGTGGGTGATGAGGCCGAGCGGACCGCCAGTCCGGAGATGACGACGCCCCTGGTGGCGCTGCGCCGCCGGCCCAGTCCCGATCCGATCATTCGGAGCGCGACCCGCGGCGGCGGGGAGCGGCCGCATGAACACGGTGCATTCGTCGACGGCACCGTCGGAAGTGAGTCGGAGGTGGTCCACCATCTCGATGTCCGTGCCCCCCACCCGGGCCTCGGCGACGAGGAAGCCCGTCTCCGCGGCGTCGCACCTCGTCGACGTAGTGAAAGTCCTCGAAGACCTCGAAGATCACCTCGGTCAGCCGGCCGATCTGATCCCGGCCGCGGAAGTTGATCTTCGACGTCAACGGTGAGTGGAAGACGGCGTCGGGGGTGAAGGATTCGACGACCGCCCGCACGTCGCGGGACTCCATCGCCGTGCGCAGCGGGAGCGCTGTCGTGGTGGTGGCCATGACGACTCCTCAGTATAGGTTATTTCAACATGTTAGAATAACTGATATGGGATCGTCAACGGTCGCTCCGGCACAGCCGGCGGGGGTCGCCCCGCCGGAGCTCGGATCGCCGGCGTACGTCGTGCTCGGGATGGTGGGCCTCGGCGCCCGCTCCGGATACGAGATCAAGCGCATGGTCGACCTCTCCATCCGCTTCTTCTGGACCATCTCCCAAGTCCAGATCTACCCGGCTCTGCAACAGCTGGAGGCGGCGGGGCTCGTCGTCGGGCGCGACGAGCCGCGGGGTCGCCGCCAGCGCCGGGTCTACGACATCACCGCCGCCGGGGAGCAGACCCTCGAGGAGTGGGTCGGCGCCGCGGAGGCGATGCCATTCGAACTGCGTGACATCGCGATGGTCCGGCTGTTCTTTGCCGATGCGCTGAACGAGGCCGAGGCGCTCGAGCTGCTCGCGGGGGTCCGGCACGAAGTGAGGGGAGCATTGCCACGCTCCGGGCGATCGAGCCGGAGGCCGCCGGGGCCGACGCCCGCGGGAACCACTTCCCCAACCTGACGCTGCAGATGGGCATCGCGTTCCACCAGGCGATGGTCGACACCTGTGCCGACTTCGAGCGCCGGCTCCGCTCAGGCGGGCTGGGTCCGGCGGCGACCTGACCCAGACGCAGCCCAGCCGGCCGGGCTGCCGCGGTCGATCCTGCGCAACCGATCTGCTGCACGGTGCTCCTGGTTCCGGCGATGGTCGCCTGCTGTGTGCTCGGGTCGCATTTGTCATGGCCGCCTCTCCGCAGGCCTGACCAGCGCAACGCGAGCGGAGCACGTGCCGGCCTTGAGAGAACGGCACATCAGTTTGGCGATTTCGCGAGCACATCAACCCGCAGCGTCTTGACCGCCAGGTGGTCCGCTACGCAAGGTTCGGTTAGGACGGCGGAAGGAGTTCGCTGATCAGGGTCACGACTCTACGCCTGACCTCATCGCGGATGGTCGGATCTCGTCGATCGACTTGCCGCTCGGGTCTTCGAGTTCCCAATCCTCGTAGTGCTTCCCGGGCACCAGCGGGCACGCGTCCCCGCACCCCATCGTCACGACCACATCGGCTGCGCCAAGGAACTCGTCGGTCCAAGGCTTGGGGAACTCCCGAGAGATGTCGATCCCGACTTCGGCCATGGCCGTGACCACGGCGTGATTGATCTCAGCACCCGGCTCCGCGCCGCCTGACCAGGCGATGGCTCGACTCCCAGCCAGATGCGAAAACCAGCCCAACGCCATCTGGGAGCGACCCGCGTTGTGGACGCACAGGAACAGCACCCCGGGGACCTTGGCGGAGTGGTCCTCGGCGTGGATGAGCGCCCTGAGCCTTTGCTCGGCAAATCGCTCAGCGCTGAGCACCAACCATCGGGTCACGGTCGCCGTCCGGGAAAGTTCGTCGAAACTGTCCAGGACCAGTGCCTCGATGCTCTCTACTCCGAACACCCCCTCGAATTTGTCGTGCAGATCCCGGGCCACGCTTTGCAGCGCGCTTCTCTGACCCGCTGTCACTATTGCCGGGACATTCATGCGCCCACCCCTTTCGTTTACAACATGCACACGTGCTCATGTCGGGTCGGCAACTTGCACCTCGTAGCCACCGCTCGATCCCGCCCGGCATCGCCGCCGGACACCTGTCCACAGTCGTCGCAACCGCTCCCCGAAGAGCAGTGTGGGTCATGGCTGGGACGGCGGGAGCAGTTCGCCGAGGAGTGCCTCGACTCGCCCCTTCACTGCCTCGCGGATTGGCCGGATCTCCTCGAGTGATTTACCGGTCGGGTCCCCGAGATCCCAGTCCTCGTACCGCTTGCCTGACACCAGGGGACAGGCATCGCCGCACCCCATCGTCACCACGACGTCGGCCGCACCCAGAAACTCGTCGGTCCAGGGCTTGGGAAACTCCTTGGATATGTCGATCCCAACTTCGGTCATCGCCCTTACCACGTTCTGGTTGATCTCGGATCCGGGCTCTGAGCCACCTGACCATGCAATCGCACGACCGGCGGCCAGGTGGTTGAACCAGCCCAAGGCCATCTGTGAACGCCCCGCGTTGTGGACGCACAAGAAGAGCACCGCCGGGACCCGTTTCCTCGAGTGGTCCTGGATGTGGGCCAGCGCTTCGAGACGCTGCAGGGCGAATTTCTCCGCGGTGACGGTCAGCCATTTTGTGACCGTGGCCCTCTTCGCGATCTCGTCATAGCTCTCGAACACGAATGCCTCGATGGATTCGAGGCCGAAGATTCCGTGGAACTTGGAGTGCAGGTGTTTGGCAACGTGGTTCAGTTGCACTCTCTGCTGCGCCGTCATGGGCTCGTGCTCAATCATCATTCCTTGCCTTTCGTTTAGGACGCCCCACACCTCCTCATGGCCTGACCGAACCGTGCGGATTCGGATCAACGCTCGATCCCCGCTCTCGAACCCAGGCCTGAGCCCCCATCTGTACCGTGTCCCATGGGCTGCCAAGAGGTGGCGTGTACGACAGGTCGAGGTCGCTCATGGCGTCCACAGTCATCTCGTTGAAAATCGCAGCGGCTGCGATGTCGATGCGCTTGGCCACCTCGGCGTGGCGGTGGCCGAAGAGTTGGACGCCGAGAAGGCGCCCCGTGCGGCGATCGCCGGTGTAGCGCATCCGGATGCGGTGGCTGCCCGGGTAGTAGGCCTTGTGGTCGTCAGCCTCGAACTCGACCGTCAGCGGGTCGAACCCGGCCGCAACGGCCTCGTGGTCACGTAGACCCGTACGGCACGCCGCCATGTCGAAGACCTTGACGACCTGGGTCCCGAGGCTGCCGGCGAACTCGCGGTTCCCCCCGATGGCGTTCTCGCCGGCCACCCGGCCCTGCTTGTGGGCTGTGGTCCCGAGGGGAAGATAGGTGAGTTCCAGGAGTCGGTGGTGCGTCACGACGCAGTCTCCGGCGGCGAAGACACGCTCGAGGTTGGTCCGCAGGCCCCGGTCCACGCTGATGGCCCCGCCGATGCCGAGCTCGGCGCCGGCCGAGGCCGCGAGCTCCGTGTCGGGACGTACGCCGACGACGACCAGCACCATGTCGGCGAAGGCGGTGAGCCCGGCGCCCGACGACTCGACGGCGTCGATCTGGAAGCGGCCCGCCGATCCTTCGGGCGCTCGGGCGATCCGCTTGACCGTCGTGTTGGTCCGCACGTCGACGCCGTGTGCCGAGAGCTCCGCGTGACCAGCGTGCCCAGGTCCGGGTCGACGGTGGGGAGCACCTCGGGGAGCTGCTCGAACTGGGTGACCGACAGTCCACGAGCGTGGAGCCCCTCGGCCATCTCGAGGCCGATATAGCCGGCGCCCACGATCACGGCGCTGGCCGGTTGGGCGTCCTCGAGTGTGCGCACCAGCTCGAAGGTGTCGCCCATGGAGTGGAGCAGGTGCACCCCGTCACTGGGCCCCAGCGCCTCGGGGCCCTGAAGGCCTTCGATGGCGGCCGAACCGACGCGGCGCCGGTACCTACAACGAGCTGGTCGTAGGCCACCTGGTCCTCGACCCCCTCCTCGTCCACGACATGGAGACGGCGGCCTCCGACGTCGATCTTGGTGGCCACTGTGTTGAGGCGGACCTGCATCCCGGTTGCCTTCAGGTCGTCGAGGGTGCGATGCGCCAGGTTGCGCCAGTGGGTGACCTCACCCGAGACGTAGTAGGGGATGCCGCAGATGGAGAAGTTGGGGTAGGCGTCGGCGACGACGACCGTGACCTCGGTCGTCGGATCGAGCTCGCGTGCCCGCAGGGCGGCGCTGATGCCGGCGTCACTTCCGCCGATGGCGACGAGGTGCATGGGTTCCTTTCCGGGGTGTGTCGTGGGTCGGAGGTCAACGGGTCTCGAGGTCACTCTCGGCGCGCAGATGCGGCTCGATGACGTCGGCCGCCTCGGCTTTGGTGATGCCTGGGTACAGCCCCTTGATCAGTCCGAAGGCCAAAACGCCCCCGATGATCTGGGCGGAGATGAAGCTCGGGACCGACGTGGGGGCGATACCGGCGAAGCTGTTGGAGAACATCCGGCCGACCGTGATGGCAGGGTTGGCGAAGCTGGTCGAGCTGGTGAAGAAGTAGGCGGCGCCAATGTAGGCCCCGACCGCTGCGGGCGAGGTGGGAGCGCCCGGTGCGGGCCAGGGCGAAGATCACCAACATCAGGCCGATGGTGGCGACGACCTCGGAGAGCCAATGCGGCCCTGACGGCGCGGTGCTTGGTGGAGATGGAGATGGCGGCCTCGGAGAACATCACGTTGGCCAGGATCGCGCCGGAGATGCACCCGACGGTCTGGAAGGGCAGGTAGGCGGCGGCATCCTGCCACTTGAGGCCCCCGAACCCCGCGTCGACGAAGGACACGACCGGGTTAAAGTGACCGCCCGAGATAGGGCCGAACATCAAGATGATGGCGAAGAGGCCGGTCGCCGTGCGCGGCGGCGTTCTCGAAGAGCTGCAGTCCGATGTTGCCGGGGGAAAGGGTCTGCGCCGCGATGCCCGAACCGATGACGATGGCGGCGAGGAAGGCGCTGCCCAAGAACTCGGCGAGCAGGCGCCGCCACAAGACGGTGTCCCTCACGGGCGTGTCCTCCGGTTGCCTTCGTTGCTCAGCAGCACGACGGCGAGCAGGACTGTGGCGAACCCATCATCACCGGCGCACCCTCGACGGCCTCGGGAACACAGCAGGACCCGTCGCCGGCGATGCCCGTCTCGGCCGGGGCGTCGGCGAGGACGGTGTAGACCTCCCAGGGCGCACCGTCGGGGTCGCTGACCCAGACCTTGTCCTGGACGGCGTAGCAACAGGTCGTCTGCTCCTCGACCGCAGTCTCGAGCCCGGTGTCGTGCAGGCGCCCCGTCGCCGCTGTCACCTCGCCGGTGCTCTCGACCTCGACGCCGAGGTGGTTGAGTGCGCCCACGGTCCCGTGACCACGGGCCGTGCTGTCCTCCAGCAAGACGAGCTTGAGTGGCGGGTCCGCGATGGCGAAGTTGGCGTAGCCGGGCTGGCGCTTGGCCGGCCCGGTCCCGAAGAGCTTGGAGTAGAACTCGACGGCTTCCTCGATGTCGCTGACGTTCAGTGCGAGTTGGACCCTCGACATGATGACCTCCCTGTAGTATCGACCTCAGTCGATGCATTGAGTATGGCCAATACATCGACGTCTGTCAATATATTCAAGCGAGGTGACCCGTGAGCAAGACGGCAGCGACGAAGATCCGATCGACGGAGTGCTGTGCCTCGGTGCTCGCGCGCCGCTCGACACTGCTGATGCCGCCGAGTTGGCGAGCGGGTTCAGCGCGCTTGCGGACCCGGTCCGCCTGCGGGTGCTCAGTATCCTGGCCGCCTCACCGGAGGGAGAGGTCTGCGTCTGCGACTTCGTCGAGCCCCTGGCCAGGAGCCAGCCCACCGTGTCGCACCACCTCAAGATCCTGAGCCAGGCTGGTCTGGTCAGGGGCGACCGACGGGGCAAGTGGGTCTGGTATTCGCTCAACCGGACCGTCTGGCCCAGCTCCGGTCGGCCATAGACAGCTGAGGAGGGTCTCTCGGGGGTTACAGGCTCGCGCTGGCGCACAACAAACGCGAATACTGACGGTCGGAACTCGTCCTCCCATGGCCCTGGCTCGAAAGATGGCCACGATGGCGACGGCCGTCGCCTATGGATCGGCGACCCTGGCGACCCTCTGGGGAGCGGCGCCCCGATTCTTCAGGGCTTCAACGACTTCGCGCCGATCTCGGGCTTTGATCGGGTCTGCTCTGCCTGTCTGGCGCCCGGCACCAGGGCTTCCCTATCCTGGGACCAGCATGAGACGTCCCTACCGGGTGGTCGTGGCCAAGCCCGGCCTCGATGGCCACGACCGGGGAGCCAAGGTCATCGCCAGGGCGCTGCGCGACAGTGGCTTCGAGGTCGTCTACACCGGCCTGCACCAGACGCCCGAGCAGGTGGTCCAGGCCGTCGTGCAGGAGGACGCCGACGCCGTCGGCCTGTCGTTGCTCTCGGGCGCACACCTCACCCTGGTGCCCAAGGTCGTCAAGCTGCTGGCCGACGCCGGGCGCGGCGACGTCCTGATCATCGTGGGGGGGATCATCCCCGAGCCCGACATCCCGACCTTGAAGGAAGAGGGCGTGGCCCAGGTCTTCACCCCGGGCGCGCCCCTCGATGCCATCGGGATGTGGCTCTCCCAGGCACTCGATGCCCGCGAGGAGGCCCTCGAGGCCTGACCCGCTCCCTCCCGCGGCAGGCCGTCCGACCCACCGCCCGGACTCAGCACGCGACCCGACCCCACCGATCCCCACGGAACCCCACCGATCCCCACGGAAGAAGAACAAGGAGAAAGCACCCAAAGTGGACCTCTACGAGTACCAGGGCAAGCAGTACTTCGCCCGCTTCGGCATCTCGACCTCGCCCGGCGGCGTGGCCGACACGGTGGACGAGGCCGTCGCGCAGGCGGAGGCTGCCGGCTATCCGGTGGTGGTCAAGGCGCAGGTCAAGGTCGGCGGACGGGGCAAGGCGGGCGGCGTGAAGCTGGCCGGCGACGCCGACGAGGTGCGCCTGCACGCGGGCAACATCCTCGGCCTCGATATCAAGGGCCATGTCGTCCGGCGCCTGTGGATCGAGCACGCCTCGGACATCGCCAAGGAGTACTACGCCAGCTTCACCCTCGACCGGCAGGCCAAGCTCCACCTCGGCATGCTCTCGGCGGAGGGCGGCGTCGAGATCGAGGAGGTGGCCGAGACCAACCCCGACGCCATCGCCAAGATCCACGTCGACCCCGTGGCGGGGCTGAGCGAGGAGGCGGCCCGCGAGTGGGTCAACCGGGCCAACCTCGACCCCGAGGCGCGGGAGCAGGCGGCCACGCTGCTCGTGCGCCTGTACCACTGCTACGTCGAGGGCGATTGCGACCTCGCCGAGATCAACCCGCTCATCCTCACGCCGGAGGGCAAGGTCCACGCGCTCGACGCCAAGGTCACGCTCGACGAGAACGCCGCCTTCCGCCACCCCGAGTGGGAGGAGTACGAGGACGACTCCGACGTCGACCCCCGCGAGAGGATGGCCAAGGAGAAGGGCCTCAACTACATCGGGTTGTCGGGCACCGTGGGCATCATCGCCAACGGTGCCGGGCTCGCGATGAGCACGCTCGACGTCGTGACCCAGGTCGGCGGGCAGGCCGCGAACTTCCTCGACATCGGGGGCGGTGCCAATGCCGATGTGATGGCCGCCGCCCTGGAGGTGATCAACGCCGATCCGGCGGTCAAATCCATCTTCGTCAACATCTTCGGGGGCATCACGCGGGTCGACGAGGTGGCCAAGGGGATCATCGAAGCCATCGGCCGCGTCAAGCTCGGCTCGCCGGTGGTCATGCGCCTCGATGGCACGAACGCCGTCGAGGGCCGTGCCCTGCTCGCCTCGCACCTGTCGAACACACTGATCGCCGAGCCCACCATGCTCGAGGCTGCGCGCCACGCCGTCGCGCTCGCCAACCCCTGAGCGCGCGCCGACAACCGGCACCCGGACCGAGCAACCAGACCCCGAGAGGACACAGAGAACGTGAGCATCTTCGTCGACGACACGACCAAGGTCGTGATCCAGGGCATCAGCCCGACGAGCCAGGGGCTCTTCCACGGCCTGCGCAACAAGGCCTACGGCACCAAGATCGTGGGCGGCACCAACCCGAAGCGTGGCGGTGAGGAGATCGAGGGCATCCCGGTCTTCGCCTCCGTGGCCGAGGCGGTGAAGGAGACCGGTGCGACCGCGTCGTTCATCTCGGTGCCGCCGCGGGGCGCCGCCGACGCCATCGTCGAGGCGGCCGCAGCCGGCATCGCCTTCATCGTGTGCATCACCGAGGGCATTCCGGCCCAGGACGAGGCGCTCGCCTACAACCGCCTGGTCGAGGAGTTCCCCTCCACCCGGCTGCTCGGTCCGAACTGCCCCGGCATCATCAGCCCAGGGAAGTGCAACATCGGCATCACCTCGGGCGACATCGCGCTGGCGGGCGGTCCGGTGGGCATCGTGTCGCGCTCGGGCACGCTGACCTATCAGGCCCTCCACGAGCTGTCCCAGCAGGGCGTCGGCCAGACCACCTGCGTCGGCATCGGGGGCGACCCCGTCCCCGGCACGAACTTCATCGACTGTCTGGCGGCCTTCGAGGCCGACCCCGACACCAAGGCCGTCATGATGATCGGCGAGATCGGCGGCTCCGAGGAGGAGCGGGCGGCCGAGTTCATCGCGGCGAGCATGACCAAGCCCGTCGCGGCGTACATCGCCGGCGTGACGGCGCCGCCCGGCCGCAAGATGGGTCACGCCGGCGCCATCATCTCGGGCTCCCAGGGCACGGCCCAGGCCAAGATGGAGGCGCTGTCCTCCGCCGGCGTCGCCGTGGCGCAGAACCCGACCGAGTGCGGGGAGAAGATGGTCGAGATCGTGCGGGGGCTCGCCTAACCCCCGCACGACCAGGGACCCAACGGACGTAGGCCTTGCCACGAAGGCGGCTGACGACCGGAGAGCTTCGGGCGCAGTCTCGGCCGTTCACGCCGGCCGGGCGCCCGCCTGGTTGGCTAGGTCGTCGCCGGCTCGCCCACCGACCGGAAGCTCGACGAGGACTCGGCGGCGGCCTTCGACGGTGCCCCCGCCGCGGACGACGGCCCGAGCGTGCCCCGGCGTGCCTTCACGGTGATGACGAACCCGGTCGCGATGACCCAGATCGGGAGCCCGAAGAGGAACGCCAGGCCGCTCAGCGGACCGGCGCAGCTGACGATGGCCACGAGCACGGAGTACCACCCGAGCGTCCTGGGGAGAGGTGCCCGGCGGTGCACCAGGATGCACAGGCCCGTGGACAGCGTGAGCAGAGCCATGCCGAAGACCAACCCGAATTCGTCGTTGTTGCTGATGAAGTTGGCCGAGTGGGCGATGGCGAATTGGTGGTTGTGCGCGGCCAGGATCAGGACGACCTGGTCCACACCCGACACCATGAGCCCCGCCAGCAAGAGGACCGACGCGAAAAACGCGACGTTCGGCAGCAGGCTCTCGCCGCTGGTCTGCCGCAGGACCGTGCGCAGGTGGACCAGGAACACGATCAGGAGGGCCGCTCCGATCGAGACCGCGTAGATCGATCCCCAGCTCTGCCCGACGTGCGAGTTGTACCAGTTGGCAACGGTGACGCCGGATGCGTTCTCATCGGGAGAGTTCCCCCCGAGCGGGCCGAAGCCCACGAAGATCGCCACCACGGCGAGCAGCCCTACGGGCCCCATCCATCGACTGAAACTCGAGTCTTTCATTGCCCTACCTCCCTTTGTCCATCTGTGGGACATCCAGGAGCGAGACCACGCGTGACCCCCCGGAGACGCTCGCTCGCACGCTCCGATTTGCATTGTGGGCGCAGCGGACCGCCGCCGGTAGGTGGCTAGCACCGACACAGTCTCGGGGGGCTAGCACCACCTGCCTGCGGAACACGGAGGAGGTTCGGCTCCGGCTCGGGGAAGTGAACGCGCGGCCTAAGCCGCTCATTCCGACACGCAGCGCCTAGCTGGCTATGGCGATGGATCAGTCTTGTGAGGCGGGTACCGCGCCTTTAACGACGATGAGATTCGTCGTTGGAATCTGAGCGCTCTGGATCACATCAACAGTTGGAAGCTCCGATGCCGGAACGGCCATAGCGGCGTCTTCGCCCGACACGTCTTCCAGGGTCCGCCGAGCGGGTTCGGGAAGCACCATCGTGAGGAGGAATCCAAAGATGGCCGCAGCGCCAGCGACGAGGAGCATTCCTCGGAGATTCACTTGCTTCTGCAACTGCGGCACGAGGAAGACCCCGACGAACGCTCCGAGCTTGCCGACCCCAGCGGCGATACCGTGACCGGTCGTGCGCATGCTGACGGGAAAGACCTCCGAAGGCATGACAAAGGTCGTCGTGTTTGGCCCGAACTCAGTGAAGAAGTAGCTGAGTCCGAAGATCAATAGGAATGGCGCGACTGTGGTGGTGAGGGCAGGGAACGCCCCCAGGACCAAAAAGCACAACGCCATCACGGCGAACCCGATGAACTGCAAACGACGATGACCGATGCGGTCCATCCTTGCGATGGCCAACAGGTAGCCCGGCACGGCAAAGACCACGAAGATGCCAAGGGTCCAGACCAGCTTGGCCTCCAGGCTGGCATGCGGAGCAACTTCCTTCAGAATGCTCGGTAGCGAGAGAGTGTTGCCGTAATAGGCGTAATCGAAGAGGAACCAGGTCCCAGCCGTCCCGACGAGAAGCAGCAACATGCGTCGGTCGCCAAGGAACTGGCGGAGGGTCAGGCGCCTGGTGCCATCCGAGACCGTGTCAGAGGCGTCGATAGCGCCGCCGGCGAACACATGGAGCTGCTTGGCGGCACGGTCCGCCTTGCCCTGGACTCGGGCTTGGAACCGGGGCGACTCCGGCATTTTGGCCCGCAAGTAGACGACGGCTGCTGCAGGCAGTGCGCCGAGACCCAACAGCAGCCGCCAGGTGACGTTGCCGCTGATGCCAGCGGAGAGCAGGACCAGTGCAACCAGCGGCCCCACGATCAGGCCCAGCGCCTGCATCGAGAAAACAAGTCCGACCAGTCGCCCGCGGTCTTTACGGTTTGCGTACTCACTCATGAGGACGGCAGACACCGGGTAGTCGCCCCCAATCCCCAGCCCCAGCACGAAGCGAGCCACCACCAGGAACAAGAACCCGGGTGCGAGAGCCGAAGCGATCGCCCCAACAATCATGATGAGAGCGACCACCGTGTAGACGGTCTTGCGGCCGATCACGTCGGCGATTCGACCGAAGAGCACTGCGCCGAAGAAGGCGGCCAGGATGGCCGATCCGGTGACCCAGCTCGTCTGAGTCGTCGTCAGGTGCCACTGAGACTTGACGAGTGTCGCCACGGTGGCAATGACAAAGAGGTCATAGGCGTCGGTAAAGAAGCCCACCCCAGAGATGAGGACGGCTCGGCGGTGGAACTTGCTGGTTGGCGCCTCGTTGAGGAGATAAGTGACGGTAGGCCCCGATGCGGCAAGGCCGCTCTGGGGCAACAAATCGCCGAGATCGTCGGCCCCCGAACCCGCCAAATTCAGCTCGGTCACTCGATCTTTGCCTTCCTCGCACCGATGGTCCTGCTGCAATCTCCCAGGCCAGGGTGACGAAAGGGCAAACTTAGGGTTATCTACAGGTGAATAGAACGCGAACGTTTGGTGAACTAGGGCCCCTGAGCTGCCTATATTCCTTTGATGCCCTCGGATGCTGAGCTCGAAGCAGCCAGATACCGATGGGCGGCTGCTGCCAAAGAACGCCTCGCTCTCGTTACCGCTGCGGTCGAGCGGCTTCGCGAGGGGTACGACATTGAACGGGATACCCCGTACGAGGCGTCCACGGCAGTTGCTTCAGAGGTGGTCATTGCTTGCGGCAGCCTTGCTGGGTGGCTCAGCAGCGCTCGCGCGCCAAGAGGCTTCGGGAAGGCCGAAGGTGAGCTGGGCGCGGCAGCGGGTGTCTACCGGAACGCCGCGGTCGCCTTCCGGAGCCTGGAAGATGCGGACGGGGATCAGCGACGGGCTCGGTCCAATGCCTGCCTGGCGCTGTTGGAACAGGGTGACCACCATGTCGACATATTCGCCGAAGCGCTGGCGAAGAAACTCAATGACGCGAAGTCGTAGAAGGACACTCGTTGGGGGTCGGACCGGCACATTTAGGTAGATAGATCTGCAGGGTCAGTGATTGCCGCCACGCGAGGTTCACGGCGTAAGCACCGGAATCCACGGCAGTCGCCGCGGTTCTGCCGCGGTGCAACGGGAATCTCGGCGAGGACGTCAATCGGTCAGGTTCGGGCTCCCCTGCGACCCGGCGGGAGCTTGAGCTCGCTCGTTGGCCCACAACGCAGGAGAACGGCCGGCTGCCCTGCGGCTGCCCAGCGGGCGGACCGCCCAGCTTGGTTGCTGCAGCGGAGCGGCCGGCCACCCCCTTGGTCTGAGAGGCCACTCGGAGATAAGAGGCCAATCGGGGCTCAATCCGGTGTCTCGGCCAACCTAGGCTCAATAGGCCACGCACTAGATTGATTTTGTGCGTCTCGCGGTTCTTGTCTCGGGTTCCGGGACGATCCTGCAGGCCATGTTCGAGGCGGGCCTCCCGGCCAGCGTCGTACTTTCGGACCGGCCCTGCGCCGCCCTGGCCCTGGCTGAGCCCCACGGTGCCGCCGCTGAGCTGGTCGACCGGACCGGGTACGGCGGCTTCGGCCCCGACTTCGATCGAGACGGCTTCACCGCGACCGTGGCGGCCACGCTGGTAGCGCACCAGGTCGACCTCGTGGCCATGGCCGGCTTCGGGACGGTGATGACGGACGCCGTCCATCGCGCCTTTCCGCGACGGATCTTGAACACGCACCCGGCATTGCTTCCTTCGTTCCCGGGCTGGCACGGGGTGCGCGACGCCCTGGCCGCCGGCGTGCCCGAGACGGGGTGCACCGTGCACTTGGCCACCTTGGAGATGGACGCCGGGCCGATCCTGGCCCAAGAGGTGGTCCCGGTGCTGCCCGGCGACACCGAGGAAACGCTGCACGAGCGGATCAAGGTCGTCGAGCGCACCTTGTACCCGGCCACCGTGGCCTGGGCGCTGGGGGAGCTCGAAGCGGGGCGGGAGATCGAGCAAGAGATCGAGGAACGAGAAAAGGAGCAATCCAGGCGATGACGTTGGAGATGACGTCGTGAGGGCCCTGCTGTCGGTGTACGACAAGGAAGGCCTCGTCGGGCTGGCCCAGGGGCTCTCTGAGCTGGGGTGGGAGCTGGTGGCCAGCGGCAACACCTCGGCGAAGCTGAGCGAGGCGGGCATCGCGCACACCGAGGTGGCCGAGGTGACCGGCTCGCCCGAGATGCTCGGGGGCCGGGTCAAGACCCTCCACCCCAAGATCCACGGCGGGATCCTGGCCGACCGCTCCAAGCCCGAGCACATGGCCGACCTGGACACCTATGGCATCGACGCCATCGACCTCGTGGTGTCGAACCTGTACCCATTCTCGTCGGACCCCTCCATCGAGCTGATCGATGTCGGTGGTCCCACGATGGTGCGTGCCGCCGCCAAGAACCACGAGCACGTGGGCATCGTCACCTCGCCGGCTGACTACCCCATCGTGCTCGAGGAGCTGCGTCGCTCGGGCACCCTGTCCGCAGCGACCCGGCGTCGGCTGGCGCGCGCCGCCTTCGCGCACACCGCCGCCTACGACGCGGCCATCGTCGCCTGGCTCGACGCCGGCGGTCCCGCACCCGTCGGCAACCTCGGGGGAGCCACCGCGACCGACGTTGAGGAGGCAGAGCAGGCGTCCGTCCTGCCACCGACACTGCACCTGACTCTGGAGCGCACCGGGGTGCTGCGCTACGGCGAGAACCCGCATCGAGCGCGGCGCACGCTACCGCACGTCGGGGACGACGAGTTGGTGGGATGGCATGGTCCAGCACGGCGGCAATCCGCTGAGTTACCTCAACCTCTTCGACGGCGACGCCGCCTGGCGGCTGGTCCACGAGCTGGCGGCCGACGCCGGCCTGCCTGCGGTGGCGATCATCAAGCATGCCAACCCCTGCGGCGCCGCCGTCGCGGGTGACCTCGTCACTGCCTACGAGCGTGCGCTGGAATGTGACGTCCAGAGCGCGTTCGGCGGCGTCGTCGCCATCGGGGGCGAGGTGACGCCAGAGGTGGCCGACGCCATCGCCGCTGGACCGCAGGCCGACGTCATCATCGCCTCGTCCTACACGCCCGAGGCCCTGGAGAAGCTCGCCGGCCGGCGCAAGGCCACCCGCCTCCTGTCGGGCCCCGCCCCCGAGCAGCCGGTGCGCCAATTACGCAGTCTGGGCACCAGCGTGCTCGTGCAGGACGTCGACGCCTTCGTCTCGCCCCGCAGCGATTGGCGCACCGTCACCCGCCGGAGCCCCACCGAGGACGAGTGGCGCGACCTGGTGCTGGCCTGGCGCGTGTGCGGCCGCACGACCTCCAACGCCATCGCCGTCGTCTCCGGCGGCCAGGCGGTCGGGGTGGGCGCCGGGCAGCAGTCCCGTGTCGTCGCCGCCGAGATCGCGGTGCAGAAGGCCGGCGAGCGCGCCAAGGGCGGCGCGGGGGCGAGCGACGCCTTCTTCCCCTTCCCCGACGGCTTGCTCGTCCTGGCCGATGCCGGCGTCACGGCAGTGGTCCAGCCCGGAGGCTCCGTGCGCGACGAAGAGGTGACCGCCGCGGCAGACAAGGCAGGTCTGGCCATGGTCATGACCGGCGAGCGCCACTTTCGGCACTGATGGGCGCCATCCTGCTGGACGGCGAACCCGTGGCGGCCCGAATCCGCTTCGAGGTGGCGGCCCGCGTCGCGGAGTTGCAGGCGGACGGTGTCACCGTCGGCCTCGGCACGGTCCTCGTGGGCGACGATGTGCCCAGCCAGCGCTACGTCGCGCTGAAGCACGAGGACTGCGCCGCCGTCGGTATGTACTCGGTCGGCGAGCACCTGCCGGCCACGGCGACGCAGCAAGAGGTGCTCGAGGTCATCGCGCACCTCAACGCAGACCCAGCCGTGAGTGCCTTTCTGGTGCAGCTCCCGCTACCGGAGAGCCTCGACGAAGAGCAAGCGCTGCTGGCGGTCGACCCGGCCAAGGACGTCGACGGGCTCCACCCGGTGAACCTGGGCCGGCTCGTCCTGGGCACGCCCGGCCCGTTGCCGTGCACGCCGGCGGGGATCGTCGAGCTCCTCCAGGCCTACGAGGTCCCGGTCGAGGGCCACCACGTGGTGATCATCGGGCGAGGCGTGACGATCGGTCGCCCCCTCGCCAACCTGCTCACGTTGAAGCGCCCCGGCTACAACGCCGCCGTGACGGTGCTGCACACGGGCGTCGCCCGGAGTGACATGGCCGCCATCGCGCGGACGGCCGACATCGTCGTCGCCGCGGCCGGAAGGCCCCACCTCCTCACCCCCGACATGGTCAAGCCCGGGGCGGCCGTGGTGTCCGCCGGCACAACCTTCGAGGGAAGAAAGCTGATCCCCGATGCCCATCCGGACGTCGCCGAGGTGGCTGGTTGGATCACGCCGCGCATCGGTGGGGTGGGCCCCATGACGCGTGCCATGCTGTTGCGCAACGCGCTGCGAGCGGCGGAGCTGACGGTCAAATGACGACGGCGAAAACGAACAGCCGCGTGGCCACGGAGAGACGATGAGCAGTGAGTGAGCGTGAATACTCGGAGCGCCCCTGGGGCAACTACACCGTGCTCGATGACGTCGCGCCCGACCACAAGGTCAAGCGCCTCGTGGTGCACCCGGGCAAGCGGCTGAGCTACCAGCGCCACTCCAGACGGGCGGAACACTGGTTCATCGTGTCGGGCACGGCGAAGGTGACGCTCGACGGCACGGTGACCGAGGTGCGAGCAGGGGAGTCGATCGACATCCCGCTCGAGGGCGCGCACCGCGTCGCCAATGAAGGCACCAAGGATGTTGTCCTCATCGAGGTGCAACACGGCAGCTACTTCGGCGAGGACGACATCGAGCGGATCGAGGACGACTACGGGCGGATGCCGACATGACGCGCATCGCCGAATTGCTCGCCGCGGGCCCGACCTACTCGTTCGAGTTCTTCCCGCCCAAGAACGACAAGGAGCTCGCGCGGCTCGCCCGCACGATCGCGGAGCTGCAGCCCCTCGAGCCCTCCTTCGTCTCGGTCACATACCGTGGCGGCGCCGAGTCGCGCCAGCGCACCTTCGACCTGGTGTCGGGCATGCTGCACACGACCAACCTCAACCCAATGGCCCACCTCATCTGCGTTGCCCATACGCGCCTGGAGCTGGCCGACATCCTGGTCTCGCTGCGCAAGGCCGGCATCGAGAACCTGATGGCGTTAGGCGGCGACCCGCCCGATGATCCGGCATCGGGCCCCGGCGAGCTGGCGTTCGCCGCCGAGCTGGTGCAGCTTGCCCGCGCCATCGGTGGCTTCTCCATCGGCGTGGCGGCACACCCGGCGGGTCATCCTCGCTCGGCCGACATTCCGAGCGACCGGGACTACCTGGCGGCCAAGCTGGCGCTGGCCGACTTCGGGGTGACCCAGTTCTTCTTCGAGGCCTCCGAGTACGAGGAGCTGGTCGCGGACCTGCGCGAGCGGGGCGTGGACACTCCGGTCCTGCCCGGCATCCTCCCGGTCACGTCGCTGTCGACCATGGGCCGCTTGGGCGGCATGGGTGCCGCCGCCCCGGCCTGGATGGAAGACCGCTTGCGGGCGGCCGACGAGCGGGGCGGGTCCGACGCGGTGCGCAAGGAGGGTGTGGAGCTGGCCACCGAGCTCTGCTCCCGCCTCCTCCAATCCGGCGTGCCGGGGCTGCACTTCTACACGTTCAACACCTCCAGCGCGACCCGTGAGATCTACGCCGCGCTCGGGCTCGGTCCGGCGAACCCTACGTAGCCCTTGTCGTGTTCCCCGTGGTTCGTCGGACCCCTGTGGCCTCAGAATCCTGGCCGTGGCGCTCCTGGGTTCCACGGGTTGCATAGGTTCCCGACAGAACTCCTGTGCCCGAGAGGGATCTATTGGTGAGGCGCCCAATTCCACCACGCGGGATCGGGACTGTCCACAATCGACCAAGTGGTTCCGCCCCAAGATGTCCACCCACTACTTGCGCGAGCAACACGTGACAGAAGCTTGCGCGAGCAACACGTGACAGAAGCGTGACGCCATCGCGCTGGTAAGTGGGACGCTCAACTCGGGTGAAGGCAGCATTGGCCCTGGTGAGAACTTCGTATTGGCCTGCGATCTGGCTATTCGCCACGAAACTTGCGTCACACGGTGTGGCATCATCCCGCTGACATGGGGTAGACGTCCACACAGACACACAGATGTACGCGAGAGCGATCGCCGGACGAGGCATGGGTGGAGGTGGTTCGATGTCTATTTCAAAGAAGACACCGAGTTCAACGAAGACGGCGAGGATCCGCACAGGGATCGGAGTTGGTGCCGCAGCGTCGCTCGTTTGGTCGGCGGCGCTCGTCTTCTCGGGCAACCCAGCCGCAGCCACGCTGACCAGCTCCGACGGCTATACCACCTTGAACACGATCGGCACGGTGACCGCCGGGACCCCTTACTCGAGCGGTCAGATCATCGACCTGAACGTCGCCGCCAACCCGGTGATCAGCGCCTCCAGTCTCTTCACCGCCGGTACACCGGGCTGTACCCAGCTCTCGGCTGTTCCCCCTCCGACGTACTCGTGCAGTGGCAACTACTACGTCGAGGAGTGCACCGACTCGGGTGGCCTCATCGCCAACCTGCCGACGGCGGCGACCGGCTGCGAGGCGGCGACGCTCTCGACGGGCGGGAAGAACTCCGATGGCCACCTCGCCCTTACTGGGACCGGTGGGTTCACCATCTATGACCTGCCCGACCCGGGAACGCTTGGCCTGGCCACCATGACCGGCACCTGCGACGTCAACCCGAACCAGTGCGTGCTCGGCATCTTCGCCCAGAACCCTCAAGCCGGCAACGGCTTCGCCTTCCCCCACCTGTTCTCGGCGCCGTTCAACGTGGATCCGCAGTCCGACTTCGGCAGCGGGGTCGAAACGGGCTTGAATCCGGGGGACGGGTCGGCGCCGGTGGTGACGACGCCTCTGCCGACGTCGGTGTCGACCTCGCTCTCGGGCGGCGCACAGAGCGGGACGAGCATCAGCGTGCCCACAAGCACGGCCGTCACCGACACGGCCACGCTCAGCGGCACCAACGCGTCCACGGCCACGGGGACCGTGACCTACAACGTCTACACCGACTCGGGCTGCGCCACGCTGGCCCCCGGTGGCGGCGGCACCGCCTGACCACACGACGCCGGACCTCCCGCTTCGGCACCGGTCACCTTGAGCTCGGCCGACCCCTACTACTGGGGCGTCACCTACTCGGGCGACACGAACAACCAGACCTCGTCGAGCACCTGCGGCACCGCCGGGGAGGTCGAGACGGTCACCGGCGTGACAACGGCACAGCCGACGTCGGTGTCGACCTCGCTCTCGGGCGGCGCACAGAGCGGGACGAGCATCAGCGTGCCCACAAGCACGGCCGTCACCGACACGGCCACGCTCAGCGGCACCAACGCGTCCACGGCCACGGGGACCGTGACCTACAACGTCTACACCGACTCGGGCTGCGCCACGCTGGCCCCCGGTGGCGGCGGCACCGCCGAGACCATCACGACGCCCGGGACGCTGCCCGCTTCGGCACCGGTCACCTTGAGCCCGGCCGACACCTATTACGAGGGCGTCACCGACTCGGGCGACACGAACAACCAGACCTCGTCGAGCACCTGCGGCACCGCCGGGGAGGTCGAGACGGTCACCGGCGTGACAACGGCACAGCCGACGTCGGTGTCGACCTCGCTCTCGGGCGGCGCACAGAGCGGGACGAGCATCAGCGTGCCCACAAGCACGGCCGTCACCGACACGGCCACGCTCAGCGGCACCAACGCGTCCACGGCCACGGGGACCGTGACCTACAACGTCTACACCGACTCGGCTGCGCCACGCTGGCCCCCGGTGGCGGCGGCACCGCCGAGACCATCACGACGCCCGGGACGCTGCCCGCTTCGGCACCGGTCACCTTGAGCTCGGCCGGCACCTACTACTGGGGCGTCACCTACTCGGGCGACACGAACAACCAGACCTCGTCGAGCACCTGCGGCACCGCCGTGGAGGTCGAGACGGTCACCGGCGTGACAACGGCACAGCCGACGTCGGTGTCGACCTCGCTCTCGGGCGCGCACAGAGCGGGACGAGCATCAGCGTGCCCACAAGCACGGCCGTCACCGACACGGCCACGCTCAGCGGCACCAACGCCGTCCACGGCCACGGGGACCGTCACCTACAACGTCTACACCGACTCGGCTGCGCCACGCTGGCCCCCGGTGGCGGCGGCACCGCCGAGACCATCACGACGCCCGGGACGCTGCCCGCTTCGGCACCGGTCACCTTGAGCTCGGCCGGCACCTACTACTGGGGCGTCACCTACTCGGGCGACACGAACAACCAGACCTCGTCGAGCACCTGCGGCACCGCCGGGGAGGTCGAGACGGTCACCGGCGTGACAACGGCACAGCCGACGTCGGTGTCGACCTCGCTCTCGGGCGGCGCACAGAGCGGGACGAGCATCAGCGTGCCCACAAGCACGGCCGTCACCGACACGGCCACGCTCAGCGGCACCAACGCCTCCACGGCCACGGGGACCGTCACCTACAACGTCTACACCGACTCGGCTGCGCCACGCTGGCCCCCGGTGGCGGCGGCACCGCCGAGACCATCACGACGCCCGGGACGCTGCCCGCTTCGGCACCGGTCACCTTGAGCTCGGCCGGCACCTACTACTGGGGCGTCACCTACTCGGGCGACACGAACAACCAGACCTCGTCGAGCACCTGCGGCACCGCCGGGGAGGTCGAGACTGTCACCTGCGTGACAACGGCACAGCCGACAAAGCTCAAGACCCTGCTGGTGGGCAACAATCGGAGCGGGCACGAGTTCCCATGGGAAGGCCGCTTCGTGACGGTCTTCGACGGGACATCGGTGACTGACACGGCCAAGCTGAGCGGAACCAACGCCGCCGAGGCGACAGGAACAGTCACCTACTCGCTGTACACCAGGCAGGCGGTCATGAAGAACGGCCACCGCTCCTGGCAGTGGGTGGTGGTCGCCAACGCCAACGCCGGGACCGTCACGTCACCGCCGGCCATGTGCCAAACTCGAACGCGGTGAACTTGCCGCACGGCGTCTACCAGTGGCAGGCACTGTATTCGGGCGACTCGGCGAACCAGCCCTCCTCCAGCCGCTTCGGCTCCGAGACCGAGATCGTCATGCCGCGGTTCGACTGCGAGCACTGCACGAACGACGAGACGAGGTGATCTTACCGGTCCGGCTCGTGAGTACCTGTGACGTGACCCGGAAGCCAACTCTGGGGGTTTTGTCGTTGGCCAGCTTTCATGTGTCCGCAACCAACAAGCTCAACCCACAACGCGCTCCTCTCTCCCCACAACAGGATGACTGACCCGATCTACCTAGTGGGTAATAGTGGGTATGTAGTGGCTATACTACTGTTTATGGCATACGTGGTCGCCCGCCCCAGGGGTCGCTTCGAGATCCGCGAGTCAGTGCACACGCCGAAGGGGCCTCGGGCGCGCTCGCTGGCCAACTACGAGCTCCTCACGGACGAGGTGCTCGGAACCGCGCGCCGCAGGGCCACCCGTCCCTTCGACACCGAGGCAGTGCGAGCGTCGGCCCGGAAGGCCGCCAGGTCCTCGGTTGCCCGCCGATACGCCGGACGGCGGCCGCTGGGTGGAGTCGCCGCGCCGGCCCGTCACCAAGCCCGCCGTTTCGTCGAATCGTCGCGACGGATGGCAGGCTCGCTCGAGACCCGTCCCCAACCCCCGGAAGCGGCCGAGACAGGGATCCCGGCGACACGCTGATGGATCTGCTCGACTTCGCCGAGCAGATCACGGCTTTCACTCCCGAGCGGGCAGCGGAGGATCTGACGTTCCCGCCCCTGGCGCCCTTGGCCGCGGCCACCGCCGAGCGGCGCCGGGTACCGGCACGGGCAACGGAAGGCCCGACGGCATGACCCTCGCAGCCGCGCCCGCCCCACTCGGGGGGCTCGCCTCCCGGATCGTGAGCCTCCACGAGATGCTCGACTCGCTTGGCGTTCCCCACCAGTTCGGGGGCGCCCTCGCGCTGGCCTGGTATCGAAACCCCCGGGCGACGACGGACATCGACGTGAACCTGACGCTGCCACCCGAGGCGGCGCCACCGGTATTGGGGGCCATCGCCACCCTCGGCGTCACGGTGACCGACGTCGACCGGGCACTCATCGCTCGGGACGGACAGGCCCGCCTCGACTGGGAGGGCTCCTACCTCGACGTCTTCTTCGCCACGCTCGAGCTGCACCACGACATGGCGCGCCGGGCCCGCACCGTGCGTTTCGGCCCGGTCGAGATCCCGATCCTCGCCCCCGAGGACCTGATCGTCTGCAAGGTCGTGTTCGACCGGCCCAAGGACTGGCTCGACATCGAGGAGATGATCGCCTGGGGCACCGAGATCGACGGGTCGCTGGCGCTCGGGTTGGTGGCGCTGATCCTGGGCGACGACGCGGCGCCGTACGCCCGCCTTCACGGTCTGCTGGGGCGCTGAGCCGGTGGCCCGGCCGGCGCCCGGCCCCGGAGCGCCCAAATTGGGACCCTGCTGGCCCGGCCCCTAGCATCGCTCGCATGGCAGACCTCATCCGCATGGGCGACGACGGCACCCTCGACGTCCCCGACGAGCCCATCATCCCCTTCATCGAGGGCGACGGGACGGGGGTCGACATCTGGCCCGCCGCCAAGCTGGTCCTCGATGCGGCCTCCGCCAAGCACGGCCACAAGATCGCCTGGAAGGAGGTCCTGGCCGGCCAGAAGGCGTTCGACGAGGTCGGCAGCTGGCTGCCCGACGAGACGGTCGAGGCCTTCCGCGAGCACCTGATCGGGATCAAGGGGCCGCTGACCACGCCGATCGGCGGCGGCATCCGCTCCCTCAACGTGGCGCTGCGGCAGATCCTCGACCTCTACGTGTGCCTGCGACCGGTGCGCTGGTTCACCGGCGTCCCCTCGCCGGTGCTGCACCCCGAGCTCGTCGACATGGTCATCTTTCGGGAGAACACCGAGGACGTGTACGCCGGCTACGAGGTGCAGGCGGGCACGCCCGAGGCGCTGAAGCTGACCGAGTTCCTGCGCAGCGAGATGGGGTGGCCCATCCGGGACGGTTCGGGCATCGGGATCAAGCCGGTCTCGGAGATGGGCTCCAAGCGGCTCATCCGCGCCGCCATCAACTACGCGCTCGACCGCAAGCGCCGCTCCGTGACGCTGGTGCATAAGGGCAACATCATGAAGTTCACCGAGGGTGCGTTCCGCGAGTGGGGCTACGAGCTCGTACGCGAGGAGTTCTCCGACGTCGCCGTGGGCTGGGAGGACTGTGGAGGAGAGCCCGGCGACAAGATCCTCGTGAAGGACACAATTGCCGACATCACGCTGCAGCAGGTGCTCACCCGGCCGTCCGACTTCGACGTGATCGCCACCACCAACCTCAACGGTGACTATCTCTCCGATGCGCTGGCCGCCCAGGTCGGTGGCATCGGAATCGCACCAGGGGCCAACATCAACTATGTCACCGGTCATGGCATCTTCGAGGCGACGCACGGCACGGCGCCTAAGTACGCCGGGCAGGACAAGGTCAATCCCGGCTCGGTGCTGCTCTCGGGGGCACTCATGCTCGAGCACATCGGCTGGAACGACGCGGCATCCGACATCGTGCATGCGCTCGAGGCGACCATCGCAGACAAGATCGTGACCTACGATTTCGCCCGTCTCATGGAGGGTGCCACCGAGGTCAAGTGCTCGGAGTTCGCCGCCGCCATCGTCGACCGCCTCTGACATCCTCGTCAACGTCCCACCGTCGATTCCTCGCTGTCGGAAAGGAACACACTCCCCATGGCCAAGCCCCCCGTCCACGTCACCGTCACCGGCGCCGGCGGCCAGATCGGCTATTCCATCCTCTTTCGCATCGCCTCGGGCCAGCTCCTCGGCCCGGACCAGCCGATCGTGTTGCGTCTGCTCGAGATAGAGCCCGCCATGCGCGTGCTCGAGGGCGTGGTCATGGAGCTCGACGACGGCGCGTTCCCCCTCGTCGACGACATCGTCGCCACGTCCGACCTCAAGACGGCCTTCGACGGGACCTCATGGGCGCTGCTGGTCGGCTCCGTGCCGCGCAAGGCAGGCATGGAGCGCGGCGACCTCCTGAGCGTGAACGGCGGCATCTTCAAGCCGCAGGGAAGGGCGATCGCCGAGAACGCCGCTCCCGACGTGCGCATCCTCGTAGTCGGCAACCCCTGTAATACGAACTGCCTGATCGCTCGGTCGAATGCGCCCGAGATACCCGCCGACCGCTGGTTCGCCATGACCCGCCTCGACGAGAACCGGGCCAAGGCGCAGCTTGCGGCCAAGTCCGGCGCCCCGGTGGCCGAGGTCACCAACATGGCCATCTGGGGCAACCACTCCGCCACCCAGTTCCCCGACTTCGCCAACGCGCGGATCGGTGGGAAGCCGGCCGCCGACGTCATCGGCGACGAGGACTGGCTGAAGGGCGACTTCATCACGACGGTGCAGAAGAGGGGCGCGGCCATCATCGAGGCCCGCGGCTCGTCCTCGGCGGCCTCAGCCGCCGCGGCGGCGATCGACACCGTCGTGAGCCTCCGCACCGTGACGCCGGCCGGCGACTGCTTCTCGGTCGCCGTGGCCAGCTCCGGTCAGTACGGCGCTCCGGAGGGCCTGCAGTTCGGCTTCCCCGTGGCGGCGGACGGGAAGGGTGGCTGGTCCGTGGTCGAGGGTTTCACCCACGATGACTTCGCCACCGAGCGGATCAGGGTCACGACCGACGAGCTCGAGGCCGAGCGCAACGACGTCAAGGAGCTGGGTCTCGTCGGCTGAGCCGGGCGATACCACCGGTACGATGCAGCTTTAACTCCAGCGCCCCGCCCCTCTCGCACCACCTTCATTCCAGACCGCGGATCTCCCGTCACCAGCTGTTCGCAGCCGTGAAACCGCGGCGAAACACACGCCTGGCACGCTGAGTCCGTGGGAGACCTCTTCGACGGTTACGGCGCGTCCACGCACGCGTTGACCGAGGCAGCGTTCGACGAGATGGTGGGGCACGACGGCGAAGCCCGGGTGCCATACTCTGCCCTGGCCTCCTCGCTGGCCCAGATGGGCCCCGAGGACGTCTCGGCCCGCGCGTCGCGGTTGGCCCGGGCCTTCATGGACCAGGGGGTTACCTTCGACCTCGACGGCGAGGAGCGCCCGTTCCCCCTCGATGTGGTGCCGCGCATCTTCACCGCCGCCGAGTGGAAGCGGGTCTCCGACGGGGTGGCCCAGCGGGTACGCGCGCTCGAGCTCTTCCTGGCCGATGTCTACGGCGCCGCGCGCGATCGTCAGCGACGGGCTGATCCCCCACGAGGTGGTCACCAGCTCACCGGGCTTCGTCCGGGCGGCCTACGGCTACTCGCCCCCGAACGGCGTGCGAATCCACGTGGCCGGGATCGACGTCATCCGCGACGAGGACGGGGAGTTCCGCGTGCTCGAGGACAACCTGCGCAGCCCGTCCGGCGTCAGCTACGTCCTGGCCAACCGCGCCGCCATGGCGCGGGTTCTCCCCGAGTTGTTCTGGGGCCAGCCGGTCCAGATGGTGACCGACTATCCCGCCCGCCTGATCAACGCGCTGCGACGCGCGTCGCCGGCGTCGGTACAGGATCCGACGGTCGTCGTGCTGACGCCGGGCGTCCACAACTCGGCCTTCTATGAGCACGCGCTGTTGGCGCGCCTCATGGGCGTGCACCTGGTGGAGGGCCGCGACCTCGTATGCCACGGCACCGAAGTCTTCCTGCGCACCACAGAGGGTGAAGTACCGGTACACGTCATCTACCGGCGCATTGACGACGAGTACCTCGACCCGCTGCAATTCCGGCCCGAGTCGTTGGTGGGTTGCCCGGGCGTCATCAACGCGGCTCGGGCGGGGCGGGTCACCATCGCCAACGGGGTCGGCAACGGTGTGGCCGACGACAAGCTCGTCTACACCTACGTACCGTCCATGATCCGCTACTACCTCGGTGAGGACCCGATCCTGCAGAACGTCGAGACCATGCACCTGGTGGACGACGCGGTCCGCAAGGACGCGCTCGCCCGGCGAGGCAATCTCGTGTTTAAACGGGTTGACGGATCGGGGGGCAAGGGCCTCGTCATCGGCCCGGCGGCGACGGGCGCCGAGCTCGACGAATTGGCTACGGAGGTGGAGGCCGACCCCCGCCACTGGATCGCCCAGCGGGTCGTCGCACTGTCCACGTCGCCGACCTGGGTCGACCACGCCATGGTGCCGCGCCACGTCGACCTGCGTCCCTTCGTCGTCAACGACGGCGACGACATCTGGGTCCTCCCCGGCGGGCTCACCCGTGTGGCGCTACAGGAGGGTGGCCTGGTCGTCAACTCCAGCCAGGGCGGAGGCTCCAAGGACACGTGGGTGGTCGGCGGAGGGTTGTCCATGCCGCTACTCCCGCCGCGACAGACCACGCCCCACCTCGCCGGCCCGCCCATGGACGTCGGGCCGGCGGACGAGGGCGAGCTCGGCACGCAGCAACAACAGCAGCAACAGCAGGCGGGCCCGGGCACATGACCACACGCGCCCTGTTGAGCCGGGTTGCCGAGTCGATCTTCTGGGTCGGCCGGTACGTGGAGCGCGCCGAGGGCACGGCGCGCATCCTCGACGTCTCGGTGTACCAGGCCCTCGAGCAGAGTGACGTCGAAGGGTCGCACGCCGCGCGCCGGCTCCTCGCCGTGATGGGCCTGCCCGATTCGGGGACGCAGACTCTGTGGCAGGCGACGGAGCGCCTGGCCACCGACCCCGAGAGCCGTTCGTCGATCGCCGGCGCCCTCGCGGCGGCGCGGGAGAACACCCGCGCCGTGCGCCACGTCGTGCCGGTGGAGTTCTGGGAGCACATCAACGCCACCTGGGCCGAGCTGCCGGCGCAGTGGGAGGCCGGCCGGCGGGCGAGCCCGGCCTTCTACCTCTCCTTCGTCAAGACGCAGTGCGCCGGCATGATGGGGCTGGCCGACACGATGATGAGCCGTGACCTGACGTGGCTCTTCTTCACCCTCGGGCGCTGCCTTGAGCGCACCGACGTGGTGGCACGCCAGCTGGCCACGGTCGCATTCGACGAGGTGTTCGACAGCGGCCTGGTGATGCTGCTCCGCTCCTGTGGCGGCTACGAACCGTACCTGCGCCTTTCCCAGGGCGTGGTCGAGCCGGGTCGGGTCCTGGACTTCCTCCTGCGGGACCGGCTTTTCCCGCGCTCGGCCTTCGCCTCACTCACGCTGGCGGAGGAGTGCCTCGACCAGATCAACGCGGGACGCGAGGCGTCGTGGGACGACGCCCGCGGGCTGGTCGGTTTCGGCGCGGGCCGAGCTCGAGTATTCGGCCCCGGCCACGCTCGCCCGCGGCCTCGAGACGCGCCTCGAGCGCCTGCAGGCGTCGATCTCCGCGGTCAGCGAGGCGGTCACCGGGCGCTACTTCGCGCAGGACACACCGACGCAGTGGCGCAAGGGAGGCGGGGGAGGATGAGCCCGAACGCGCCGGGGTGGCGGTTGCGGGTGTCCCACGAGACCCGGTTCGACTACGACGCCCCGGCGCGGGCCTCCTACAACGAGCTGCGCATGACCCCGCGCACGGAGCGGCGCCAGACGGCGCTCGAGACGAAAGTGGTGACCCTGCCCGCGGCGTCCCAGTACTCCTACACCGACTACTGGGGCACCCACGTCGTGGCGTTCAACGTGGACCGTGGCCACGAGGTGCTCTCCGTCACGGGCACCTCGCTAGTCGACACCCAGCAGTCTGACGAACCCGAGGACGCCACGTGGGAGGACGTCGCCCACGCGTCGACGACGATGGCCGACCACCTCGCCCACAACCGGTACACGGCTCCGGGGCCTGATCTGTTGGAGATCGCGCGTGGGCTCGTCGGCGAGCGTCCGCTCCAGACGGCCCGGCGCATCATGGCCACGACGCATGAATCGCTGCGGTACGTGCGCGGTGTCACGTCTGTGCACACCTCGGCCAACGAGGCCTACGCCGACGGCGCCGGCGTCTGCCAGGACTTTGCACACCTGGCGCTGGCGTTGGCCAAATCGGTCAGGCTGCCGTGCCGCTACGTCTCGGGCTACTTCCACCCCGAAGAGGACGCCACCATCGGGGAAGAGGTCCACGGGGAGAGCCACGCCTGGGTCGAGGTCTGGACAGGCAAGTGGTGGGGCTACGACCCCACGAACGACTGCTCGGTCGGGGAGCGTCACGTCGCCGTTGGCCGCGGGCGCGATTACGCCGACGTGCCGCCCGTGAAGGGGATCTATGCCGGCAACGCCGAAAACACCATGCGGGTGATCGTACGCATGACCCGGACCCACTGAGCGTGCGGGCTGAGCTCATCACATGCTGACCCGGATGCGCATCTGGCTCCCGGACGCTCCCGGCGCCCTCGGCGCGGTGGCCGCCGAGATCGCCGCCGTCAAGGGCAATGTCGTCGGGCTCGAGGTGCTCGACCGTGAGGCGGGTGTGGCCATCGACGAACTCGTGGTGGAGCTGCCCGATGAGCGCGGGGCGATCGATGCCGTCTGCCGCGGAGTGCGCAACGTCCCGGGGGTCGGCGTCGAGGAGGTCACCGAGCTGCACGCGGAGGTCCAGGACCGGGAGGACTCCGTCCTCGTGGCCGCTGCCGCCATCCTGCAGGCGGCGACGCCCACCGCGGCCATGAACGCGCTCATTGGCCACCTCATGGCCCTCTTCGACCTGTCTTGGCTGGCCCTGGCCGACGAGGGGCTCGCGGGCTTCGTGGAGGTGCACGGCGATGTCCCCTCGGTGCAGTGGGTGGCGGCGTTCGCCGAAGGCGCGCGCAGCGGCGCGGACCCGGCGAACGACACGACGGGCTCGGGCGTCTTCGTGGAGCCCGTGCCGGAGACGGGGTTCACCGTGTGCGGCGGCCGTCCCGTCCCGATCAGGCGCAGAGAACGGCACGAGATCGCCCTGCTCGTCTTGGTCGCATCGCGCTTCATGGACGCGTTGGGCAGGCATGAGGAGCCGGCGAGCTTGTCGCGGGCCTACGACAGGCCGAGCTGATGGTTCAATGGGCCGACGCATCCGAGGCTCTGACGATCCTCGCCTAGTGTCCGAAACGTGCTGCGCATCGGCTTCGTCGGATCAGGGCTAATCGCCTGGGCGCACGGGCTCGGCCTCAAGGCGATGATCGATGGCGGGGCCCTTGATGCGTCGATCGTGGCCGTCCACGACCAGCGTGAGCGGCGCGCCCAAGCGTTCGCCGATGCGGTCGGGGCCCAGGGCGCTGTCGTTGTCGCCGACGCTGCGGAGGTCGCGCGGCGCTGTGACGCCATCTGGGTCTGCACGCCCACGTCGGCCCACCGCGGTGCGGTCGATCAGGCGATTGCCAGCGGGTGTGCCGTGTTTTGCGAGAAGCCGTTGGACCGGGACTTGGTGAGCGCGGCCGCGCTCGCCGACGCCGCGGCCACATCGGGAATCCGCAGCCAGTGTGGCCTCGTCCTGCGCAGCGCGCCGGTCTTCGTGGCGTTGCGCGACCTGGTACAGGGTGGAACGCTGGGTGCGCCCATGGCCGCGATCTTCCGCGACGACCAGTACTTTCCCATTCAGGGCACCTACGGGTCGCTGTGGCGGGGCGACGTGGCCCAGGCGGGCGGGGGCTGCTTAATCGAGCACTCGATCCACGACGTTGACATCTTGCGCTTCTGCTTCGGTGAGGTGGATGCGGTGGCGGCGCGCACGGCCAATCACGCCGGCCACGAAGGAGTCGAGGACATGGCGTCGGTCTCCCTCTCCTTTGCCTCGGGCCTCGAAGCGCAGCTCTCTAGCGTCTGGCACGACATTTTGACCCGGGGCTCGACCCGCCGAGTCGAGGTGTTCTGTCGGGAGGGAATGGTCTGGCTCGACAACGAGTTCCGGGGTCCGCTGCACGTTCAGACCAGCGACGGCACCGAGGTGCGGCCGTGCCCGTCCCCACAGTGGGTGGACGACTTGCCGCTGGCCGACGACGAGATCGGGCTCGCTGTGCGGGCGTACGTCGAGGCAGACCGGGCCTTCGCCGACGCGGTGAGCAGCGGTGGATCACCCGAGCCTGGGCTGGACGTGGCCCTCGGCGCCCATCGGCTTGTCGATGCGGCCTACCGCTCGGCTGCGGAGGGGGGAGTGCCCGTCGTCCTCGGATCGTCCTGACGGGCGGGCCCGCAATCGCGCGCAGAGCGGCCATCGTGCCGTCGCGGTCGCATCACCTCACCGAAGGGATGAAATTCGTCGTCGTGCGTCTCATCCTGAGGTCGGATTCCGAGTGCCGATGATGCCTGCGATCAGGACGGATGGCCTCAAATCCCTGTCTGTGCGCAGGGGGACGCCACGGTTACGATCTGTGCGGCAACGTCGTTTCCCCGGTCGCGCGACGTTCCTCTTGAGCCACCGACGGGAAAGGAGACGCCACGACCGTGCGGTCATTGCTCCGTGTGTTCAACCAGCAGCCGCTTGCGGCGAAGGTGCCAGAGGTCACCGCGCTGTTTTGGGTGATCAAGATCTCCACGACGGCAGCCGGCGAGGCCATCTCGGACATGTTCGTGTCGAACAAGAAGGTCGGTGTGGTGGTCGAGGTCTCCATGTTCGGCGTTGCGCTGTTCCTGCAATTCGCGTCCCGGCGCTACTCCGCGGTCACCTACTGGTTCCTGGCGCTGGCAATCGCAACGGCAGGGACGGGCGTCGCCGACACAATGCACCTCGTCTTCGGCATGCCGTACGCGCTGACGTCGCTCTTCTGGGTCCTGGTCCTTGCGGCGATCTTCTACCTGTGGGACCGGAGCGAGCACACGCTCGACATCCACTCCATCACGACCAACCGCCGGGAGAAGTACTACTGGTCGGTCGTCTTCGCCACCTTCGCCCTCGGCACGGCAGTCGGGGACTTCGCTGCGAGCACGCTGGGCCTGGGTTACCTTGCCTCGGGCCTCTTGTTCTGCGGCGTGATCCTGATCCCGTGGGGCGGTTGGAAGTTCCTCAAATGGAACAGCATCTTTGCGTTCTGGTTCGCCTACGTGATCACGCGCCCGGTCGGGGCGTCCTTCGCTGACTACTTCAGCAAAGGACACCAGGTGAGTGGCGCCAACTTCGGCGATTGGCAGACGGCCCTCGTGATGACATCGATCGTGGTGATCCTCGTGGCCTACACCGCATGGGCCCGCTACGACATCCAATCGCCCGACGTGGAGATCGCGGGCGGCACCTGATTCGCCGGGCGGCCTGCTAAGGCGCGCCGGTGACCAAGCCGAAACCGGGCCATCGCGGCGCGCTCCTCGTCGGGGTGGGCGGGGCGGGTGCTGTGCCCGTCGTGGCGTCAGTCGTCCCACCACCTGGCAGCCAGACGAGCTGCTCCCAGAGGCTCGGCCGGGGTGGCCCAGCGGCACCGGCGTCGCGCCCGGGACTCATTAGGGTGCTGCCCATGGACGTCTCCCCTCTGTTGCTCGAGTTCTACGGTCGCATCCGACCCCTGGCCGCCGACGCGGTCGACGGCCTCGACGCCGAGCAGTTGCGCACGGCCCCGGCGCCGGGTACGAACACGATCGGGTGGCTGATCTGGCACCTCACCCGGGTGCAGGACCACCACGTCGCCGAGCTGATCGGCACCCAGCAGATCTGGGTGCGTGGGGACTGGGCACGGCGCTGTGGGCTCGATCCCGACCCGTCGAACACCGGCTACGGCCACGGCCCCGACGAGGTGGCCGCCGTGCGACCGGAGGATCCTGCGGCACTGCTCGAGCTATCTCGCGGAGGTCGATGCACGGACGAAGACGGTGCTCGACGGGCTGACCCCGGAGGATCTGGACCGGGTCGTCGACAGTCGCTGGAACCCGGCGGTCACCCTGGGCGTGCGTCTGGTCAGCATCGCGGACGACTGCCTCCAACACGTCGGCCAGGCGGCGTACGTACGGGGGTTGCTCGGCTTCTGAGCCCGGGGGGTTGGGTCGCCTGGTGCCGCGGGCCCTTGTGCCCATGCGGTGTCGGGCGGTCCGCTTGCTGACCGGGCCCGCCTGGTCGAGCCGGCCGGATGGAATGACGTCAACGCCCCGGTGGCCGGGGCCAGCGCACGTATTCGGCGTAGTGGTAGAGGGTCGCGTAGCCCAGCCGCTCGTAGACCGGGGCGCCCATGGGCGACGCCTGGAGCGTGCAGGAGGACGCGCCGCGATCGAAGGCCAGGTTTGTCACCGCGGTGGTGACGAGCGCCCCGAGGCCGGTGCCGCGGGCAGCAGGGATGGTGCCGACCCACTGCACGCTGGCGACGCCGTCGCTTTCGAAGATCATCGCCGTTGCCACCGGCAGCGTGGCGCGTTGGGCGACCACCATGTGGGCGGAGCGGTCCGCGAGCACGACGGCCGTCTCGTCAAACAGGTCAGCGAGCACTTCGGGCGGCATACCGTAGGTCGCGTACGCCGCGGCGTTGACAGAGATGAATCGCGCGCAGACCGGCGTCGTCCTCGACGGACCGCACCGTGATGCCGTCGATGGGCGTCGGGTTCTGGAGGGGTTGAAAGCAGATCATCTGCGGCACGGGCTCGCCGAAGGACTCGAGTCCCGCGTCCAGACAGGCTCGCCGTAAATCGTCGTCCTCCCCGTTGTCGCGCACTTTGACGCTGAAGCCACGGGCCAGTTGGGCGAAGAACTTGTCGGCCCGAACAATCATCTCGGCGCCACCCACGTTGCCCCCGGAGCGGAAGGCATCGTTGGCCACGACCGGGATCCAGGACCCTCCCGCGCACAGCACGGCCCCATCCCCCTCTTCGAGCGCTCCCCGGCTACCCCAGCGGGTCAGAGCGCGGTGGAACTCGATCAGGTTGCGATGTCCCAGCAGTGCCTCGCTCATCTGGTCCGGCGGGCGTGGCACCGCTGCGCCGAAACTATGACGACGCGCATCGGCCATGCGCCATGATGACCCATTTGCAGCGCGGCACACATGCCTCAATGAGACGGCACAAAGGCAGCGCGGTGCCAGCGGTGGCTCCATGGTATCGCCCAGTCACCAACCGAGACCCTCTCGGCCCAGGTGATATGTGAGGTGTACGAGCCCGCGGACCCTATTGCCTGCCGCTGTTCAGCGCCGCGCGCCATATCCCTGAAACGACTTGTCGGGGTGCTCGCCGTTCCGAGCACCTCATTCGCGGTGCCGGCAACCCGTCCCGAGCGCCTGAGTCGCGGTGCCGAACCCCGTTAATGAATCAGGGTGACGAACCGGTCGTCGTGAGAGGACCACCTCCTCCGATTAGTGAACCCGTGGCCTGCGGTGCTGGAGCCGAGGTCACGCTGCTGGTGGGAATGCCGGTCGCGTCGGCAGGAAACTGCAACTTCATTCCGGGATAGATCAGGTTGGGGTCGACCAGGGTGTGCCCGTCGACCTGGGAGAGCCCCCTGTTCAGCGCGAACAGCTCCTGATAGCGGAGGGGGTTTCCCAAATACCGGGCGGCGAGACCCCAGAGCGTGTCACCGGGCTGGACCACGTAGACGTGGGTCGCGGCGGGCTGGGCCGCTGGCGGCGGCTGCACGACCGGGCTCGGCGGAGCAGGAGTCGGGAGAGGTGGCGGGGTCGAATGGACGCTCGACGACGTCGGTCCTGTGGTCGCGGCGACGGCGGGTGCTCGCGGCTGGGGCATGAGACGCGACACCAGCGCCTGCCCTTGGACGAATATCGCCCCGGCCAGCAAGACGACGAGCGCGGCGGTGAGTATCCGATGGGTCGGCCACCACTTCCGTACCGCCCGGGCGAATCGTCGGAGCATCATGCCGAGGATGAGCAAGATGCCAACTGGAGCGATGGCGATGAAGACCAGGTCCACCAGGTCGTTGAGCCCTCCTGCCACGTCGTGGTGGCCGAACGCAACGGCCATGCCGTGGATCTGGACATGGGCGGCCGACCACTCCGACGGGAACAGGACCGGGGCCAGAAGGACGATGGTCACCAAGTTGAACGCAAGGAAGGCGACCGTCAGGGCCGCCCAAACCCGGATGGCCAAGCGCGCCCGCCGTTTCACGAGCGCCAGTTGTGCCTCGATCCTCGGGTCGTGCCGTCGGAACAAGCCGGCGAGCACCGGCCCCACGAAGGCGAACAGGTTGGGCACGCCGATGAGATCGCTCATGATGTAGTAGCCGTCGAGCCTGATGAACGGCAGGAACTGGTAGAGCGCCGCCGCCTGGGAAAGGACGATGAAGACGAGCAGCGGGCTGAACCTGGTCGGGATGTACGTCCCGCCAGCGACCACGATGAGGACAGCGTTGAAGTAGACCCCGCCCAGGTCGCTGCGCAGTCGGCCGCGTCGGTTCAACCGGTAGGAGTCCGTGAGGTCGGTGTAGAAGGCTGGAAACGCGAGATAGATGCCGACGCCCATGACTCCGGGCGAGGCGCCGCCGTACCTCGTCCCGGCGGCGTGACCAAGCTCGTGGAAGAAGCCCGAGAAGAGGACCAGGCCCGTCACCAATAAGAACAGGGCGGGATGGAAGGGGAGCTGCCGGGCGGCCTGGATGAGTGCGTGAGGGTGCGCCCCGAACAGCCAGATGTCGGTGGCGAGCAAGCCACCCAAGACGAAGAGCACCACCGGTGGCCAGAACAGGGGTTGAAGCGCCGCGGTGACCGTCCGATGGAAGCGGGCTGGGACGACCTTGGTCCGATAGCGCAGGGCCAGCAGGGGCTTCGAACGGGAGAGAGCCTCGTCTCCGCCTCAGCCGAAGAAGCGAGCAGCCCGAGGGGTCTGAGCTTGTTCTCGACCAGGAAGCCGACGTTGTCGGCGACCACGGGTCGACCGAGCTCTTCGCTCGTGCGCACAGCCACGCCCTCGAGGTCCCGCTCGCCGTTGAGTGCCAGCAGGACCAGGTAGAGCAAGTGGGACAAGTGGATGACCTGGCCATCGCCACGACGGACCAGGTAGTGAGGCTGTTCGTAAGCCGAGCCCTCGTACTGCCCCAACAGTTCGGTGCCATCGGCCAACCGCAGAGGGCTGCCCGTCGTGGACGCAGAAGCGGCCTTGACACCTGCTGACGTGGGCTCAACAACGAGGGCCATACGAACACTCCTTGCTACGAGTGAGGGGGGTGACCCGAAGATCACCCCCCTCAGCTCCTGGCTTTGACGAGGACCCCTTACTGGAAGATCCCAGTCAGGTTGCCGTTGCCGTCGAGGTTGCCGTTGAGCACGGACACGTTGATCAGGCCGTCTTGGTAGGTGTTCCCGTCGCCGTTGCCGTTGTTCACCGACGCGTAGTTGCTGCTGCCGGCACTGCGGCAGCACCACATGACCTCACGCGCAGGCAGGTACTCGGCGTGCTCACTCTCGAGCTCGGCGAGGGAAAGTCCAGTTGCTTCCATTGTTCTTCTCCTTTTCTCGTTCTGAGGCTTGTTCCTCAGAGGGACGAAGCCACCGAGTTTTCTATATAAATCGGTAGCTTCAAGGCGTAGCTTTTACCGATTATCTGGAGCATGTAAACCCCCTTTATTTAGAAATATGATTGCTCCCATTTTGGGCGCGACAAAGCGAGAGCGGTTGGGTCGGTCCCAACTGCCATCGTCGGAAAATCGGGTCGTGATCAGGGATTTTCTAGGAGCGATCTCCCAATGAGATTAGGACGGACGGAGGGTATGAACCCAGCGAAGTTCGCAATAATCGCGCTGTCAGATGACAGTCTACGTTCTATATATGGCCCAATATCTCGGGACATATATCTGAAAATAGCTGGGTCGGCTGAGCCTGGATCGGTCGTTGACGCTGAACCGAACGTCGCCCTCTTCCGGGTGTGCCGGGTTCAGACGCCGTGGACGGAACCAAGGCCGACCTGTGGACGGAGAAACAGGGCCGACGGTCAGCCGGACCAGTCAGTGAGACGGGCTCCTGGCCACCCTGTCAGCCGCCTCTTCCCGTATCGAGAGAGGTGTCGGTCGACAGGGCCGTCGGCCCTGGTCCCCGACCCAGTCGACTGGGTGTTAGCCCGGGCGCTCGAGGATCGCGAGGAATCCGCTCGGCAGCGAACCCGCCAGGTCGAGCCGCGACAGCTTGCGACGCAGTGCCTCCAGCAGGCACGCGGCGGGGATCACGCCGAAGATGAGGATCCAGGTCGAGCCGGTCATTCCATCAGACGATGGGGACGAAGATGACGATGGCGCTGCGTGGGGTCGGAGGGGAGGGGAGAGGACCTCTCGGGGTGCTGGGCGACTGCCCGCCCACCAATGCCGTCGGCAGAGCCGGGAAAGTGACTACCGTCCGAAGTTCCTCTATTCGAGCGCCTCGGCCGCCCAATCCCGCCGACACTGACTGGATGGCACTCGCGGCCCCCCGTGCAGGGATGGTCGGTGAAGCCGCGGAAACCGTGTTCCCCAGCTCCGCTGACTGGCGTAGGAGCAGTCGGCGAGACGGGAGCTACTAGCGGCTGCGCTGGCGGACTGACGCCTCCACCACCACCCAAGGGAGCGGCGACGTTCGTCACCGGGGCGAGGACCGTGGCCGCGAGGTTGGTCACTGGGGTTACAACCGGGCTGACCGTGTTCGACACCGGGGCAAGGGTCTGAGCCACCGGTGCGGTGATGGCGCCAGCTGTGTGCGCCACCGTCCCGAGCGTCTGGGTGACCGGCCCGGCCACCGTCGCGAGCGTCTGGGTGACCGGCGCCGTGACCGTCCCGAGCGTCTGGGTGACCGGCGCGGCCACCGTCGCGAGCGTCCGGGTGACCGGCGCCGTGACCGTCCCGAGCGTCTGGGTGACCGGCGCGGCCACCGTCCCGAGCGTCCGGGTCACCGGCGCCGTGACCGTCCCGAGCGTCTGGGTGACCGGCGCCGTGACCGTCCCGAGCGTCTGGGTGACCGGCGCGGCCACCGTCCCGAGCGTCTGGGTGACCGGCGCCGTGACCGTCCCGAGCGTCTGGGTGACCGGCGCCGTCACCGTCCCGAGCGTCTGGGTGACCGGCGCCGTGACCGTCCGCGAGCGTCTGAGTCACCGGCGCCGTCACCGTCCCGAGCGTCTGGGCCACCGGCGCCGTGATCGCCGGCGCTGGGAGCGCGTCGGTGAGACAGCACTGGCTGTGGCGACCGTCGAGTCACGGGTCTGGACCGTGCCTGCTCCTGCGAGTCACGGGTCGTGTGACGCCCGGCCGCCTGGGTCGCGGTCCCGAGGGTCGGTGCGACAGCACTGGGGCTGTGGCTGACCGTCGATGTCACGGGTCCTGTGACCGCCCCTGCTGCCGGGGTCACTCCTGGGACCGCGCTGGCTCCTTGGGTCGCGGTCCCGATGGTCGGTGCGACAGCACTGGCGTGTGGCGACCTTCGATGTCGACGGGTCACTGTGACCGCGCCTGCTCCTTGGGTTGTCACGGGTGCCGTGACCGCCCCTGCTGCCGGGGTCACTCCTGTGACCGCCCCGGCTGCTTGGGTCGCGGTCCCGAGGCCCGGTGCGACAGCACTGGCGGTGGCGACCGTCGAAGTCGTTATTGGCGTCGCTTGTGCGGCGGGTGTCGTCGTGGGAGTGCCGACCGTGACCGGACTGGGTGTACTCGCAGTTCCGCTCGTGGGGGGAGCTGCTGCGGGCGAAGAAGGACTCGATGGCACGGTGGCGGGAGCTGCGACCCCCCCGCTCGATGAGACAACCGGACTCAACGTCGAACTGACTGTGCCGCCGACTCCTGAAGGCAAGACGGCGGGTGTCAGGGATCCCGAGAGCGGATGCTCTGCTGGATCCGAGCAGCACGACGAAGGCGGCCACCGCGAAGATCCCGAACAGGAGGAGGGCGAGCGCGTGGACAGGTCGCGTCAGGAGCGCTGCCGCGCCTTCGTGCTTGTTCGCATCTAACCGTGTCTTCATGGACGCCACCGGGAGCAGACTCTTCGAGGTTGCCCAGCCAATCGTTCGTTGAGACCCGTTCACCGATGTGATAACCCGCCGGGACCGCGTCAGAAAACCCGTCCTTTGGCCCCCATTTGGCACGGAGTCACTGCCATTGGTGTGTCGCCAGGTACGGAACGCACGCCATCCCAGCGGGCTTTTTCGCAGGGCGAAGCGGCCTGAGCAGCCGGGAGGACGTGCATGCCCCCCACGCCATTGCCGTCGTCCAGTCTGCGCCGTCGAAAGTCGGAGGGAACACTCCTGACTGACCGGGGCCAACTGTCCGAAGGTTACGGCTGGTCAGGTGCGTCGCACTGCCAGGAACACCTCAGCAGCTCAGCGCGAACACCGGGTGTCGGGCGGCGACTTCGGCCCATTGGGCGTCGGTGGAGTCGGGCGTGACGCCGTCGAAGAACATTCCGGTCTCGAACTTCCAGCGGCGCAGGTAGGCCCGCAGGATGGGCACCCGGTCGGTCACGGGTACCTCCTGTGCGGTGCAGAGTTGGCGGCGGCGGCCGAGGATCAGCACGAGATGCCCGTCGGCTTGGCGCACGTTGCGGACCCACTGGGTCTCTCCGCGCGGGGCGACGAGGTACTGCGTCCCCTCGATGGAGAGGAGGTTCACCGGGGTGCGGTGCAGCTTGCCGCTGGTCCGGCCGCGGTGTTCGAGCACCCGTGACCCCCAGACGCTGATGCCCATGCGGGTCAGGCCACTGAGCGCACGGTTGAAGACGTTGCGGGTGAACCAGTCGGGCCGCTTGTAGTGGGCCGAAGCAGGCTGCTCGGGGTTGGGAATCGTGCTCATCGATGTCTCCTGGGTGGTCGTGTCCATGAACATCGATACTAAAAGAGAACAGTGTTCTTGTCAAGGACTTGTGTTCTCGATGTGGAACATTCAGACTGGCCCCATGGCAACCGCACGCACCGCCCGGGAGAGGGTCCGCGAGGAGATGACCGCGGAGATCCTTGCCGTGGCGCGTCAGCACGTGGCCCGGGAAGGGGCAGCGGCCCTTTCGCTGCGGTCCATTGCCCGTGATCTCGAGCTGGCCCCGTCGGCGCTCTACCGCTACTTCGACGGGCGTGATGCCCTACTCAGCGCCCTCATCCTCGGCGCCTACGAATCGCTGGCGGCGGCGGCGGAACAGGCGGCGGACGAGGCGGACGGGAGCGCCAGGGGCGACGCGGAGCGGTGGCTGTTCGTGCCCCGGGCTCTGCGCGCCTGGGCCCTCGGGCACCCGCACGAGTGGGGGCTCATCTTCGGGACCCCCGTTCCCGGCTACGAGGCGCCCCAGGACACGGTCGAGCCGTACGCGCGGGTGGCGGCGGCGCTGGTGCGTCCCGTGGTCGCGGCCAAGGCGGCCGGCCGGCTCCGGACGGACAAGCGGACGCGGCACGTCTCGGCCGAGCTGCGCGAGGCGGTGGCGCCCGTGGCCGACGGGCTCTTCTCCGGGATGCCCGTCAAGAAGGTCGTCCTGGCGATCCAGGCCTGGACGACCATCGTCGGGGTCATCAGCCTCGAGGTGTTCGGGCACTGGCGCAACACGATCCTCGACCCGGGCCGATTCTTCGAGGCGACGATCCGCCAGGCGGCCGAAACGATCGGGCTGACCTGAGCGGGCCGGGTGCGTTCCCTACAGAAGGGCCTCTCAGCGCAGCCTGTCGCGCAGGACCCGTGCCCAGCGCGCTCAGGTCCTCGAGTTGGTCCTCGGGTACCCATTCGGCCATCGTCCCGACCAGGTCGAACAGCAGCGCCGCCAACGCGGCCAGCTCCCTGCTCGGTTCCTCGAGGCGAATCTGCGAGAACGGCAACGCGACGTTCACGCGGTTCGACGGGGCGACGATCCCGGGCGCCGCATGCGATTTGGATCCGCGGCCACCATTGGTGTCGGCGGAGGAGGAGCCCTTCTCGGATGACTTCGCCACCCCACCATCCTGGTCGCAGGTGGTGGCGAGCGCCAGGGCCGATCGTCCCGGCCGCTGACGGGGAGCGCCCGGGCGTTCGGGTGTTGTTCGGGTGTTGTTCGGGTGTTGTTCGGTGCTGGGGGGACGCTCAGCCCAGAACGGGGAGTTTCAGCTCGATTCCGGCGTTCGCCAGGAAGACCAGCTTGTGCTCGAGGGCGTTCTGCCAATCGACCATGTCCTTGTCGAACTGCATGCGGTCGCCGTCCTCGCATGCGTGCTCGAGCTCGTCGAACGCCACGTCTTCGGCGTCCAGCAGGGCCCGGTATCTCAAAAGGAAGTGGTCGTCGATCGGCTGATGCACGTCGTCCCTCCTACCGCGGCCCGACCTTCGCGAGCCGGTACCGAAACGATACTTCTGTCACGTGTTGTTCGCTCGGGCGGGTGCCGGTGCGAGACCGTTCGCACCGCAACCCGCCGACAATTGCCCCATGGTGGACCGACCGGTCACCTGACGGGTGCGGGCCGATCGCACCAGGCGTCCTACCAGTTGCGGCGGAGACGGTGATAGGTCCGGGGCATCACGTAGCGGAAGACCATGGCGGCGTCGATCAGACCGGACGCGCTGATCTCGAGCGCGGGTCCTCCGGCCTCGGCCAGGATCCGGCGTGATACTGCGTCGACGCTGCGGGTCATCATCCGGGGAGGACGGCGCAGACCACGTCCGAGCGCACGCAGCCCGAGCTCGGTGGCCATGAAGGCCGGATAGACGACTTGGACGCGGACCCCCTTGGGGGCCAGGCGGAAAGAGGTGGACTCGGTGAATGCCGACAGCGCCGCCTTCGACGAGGGGTAGGCCCCCGGACCGGGGGAGGGCAGCCGGCCGCCGTCCGACGAGACATTGACGATCGTGCCGCGCCCGCGTTCGACCATGGCCGGGAGCACGGCCAGGCTCGCAGCGACCGGGGCGAAGAAGTTGACGTCGAAGGTGTGGCGATAGTCCTCCTCGCCGATCTCGACCAGGCGGACACCGGGGTCCTGTGCGGCATTGTTGATCAGCAGGTCGATGCGACCGTGGGTCGCGGTCACCTGCTCGAGGGCGCATCTGAGGGCCACGGTGTCGGACACGTCACAGGTGATGGTCCGCGACTCCGGCGATTGTGCGCGCAACTCGGTCGCGAGGGCGTCGAGCCTCTGGGTGTTGCGGGCCAACCCGACGACCGTCGCGCGGGCCCGGACCAGGTCGCGGCAGAGCTGTGCGCCCAAACCGGCCGAGGCGCCGGTGACGACGCAGACCTGGCCGCGGTAGCGCCCGCCAAACTCTGGTGGGCGCGCCGAGGGCGAGAAGCGGGTGCGGACCACGCCGCGCGGTCAGCCCGGGTCCGTCGGGTCCGTCGGGTCCGTCGGGTCCGTCGGCTCCGTCAGGTCCGCCAGGTCCGCCAGGTCCGTCCCGAGCCGGGTCGCCGCGGCGGCCAGCACGTCCTGGCCGGCGACGAGCGCCGCCAGGTCACCGCGGACGCGCACCCGCCCCGCCGCGAGCGCATCGGCGGGGTCGAGCTCCCCGCGTGCCATGGCGGCGGCATCGGCGTAGCCGAGCACGATCGTCGCCGTGCCGGGTACGTCCCCGCTCGGGTCGAGCGCGAGGCGGGCGCGCCCGTCCGCCACTGTCAGGACCACGCGCACGTCGGTCGTCGCCGGCGACTCGACGTCCGGTCCGGCGTGGCCGGCGGGGCCGCTGGGCGGGACGCCCGTGACGACCTGGACCACGCTGAACGTCCCGTCGGCCGCGGCCAGCGATCGCGCACCGGCTGCGGCGACCACGTCGGACAGGTCGAGTGTGCTGAGTGCGTCGTCGAAGGACTGCACCCATTCGGGTGAGAGGTAGCGGGCCATGGGGGGATCCGTTGTGGGGGTCGGTGTGGGGCGTCCGGAGCGATGCCGGGCGGCGCGGCCCCGAACGCAGGGGCGCAGCCTACTGCTCAGCCCGCGGAAGCCTCTTCTGCGGGCTTCTTGGAGCGACCCGTGATCTTGCGCCCGAGCCAGGCGACCGGGTCGTAGCGCGCGTCGACCACCCGCTCCTTCATCGGGATGATGGCGTTGTCGGTGATCTTGATGTGCTCCGGGCAGACCTCGGTGCAGCACTTCGTGATGTTGCACATGCCGAGACCCTTGTCGTGGGCGAGCTCCCGGCGATCCTTGACGTCGAGGGGGTGCATCTCGAGCTCGGCGAAGCGAATGAAGAACCGCGGACCCGCGTAGCGGGGCTTGTTGTCCTCGTGGTCCCTGATGACGTGACAGACGTCTTGGCACATGAAGCACTCGATGCACTTGCGGAACTCCTGGCCGCGCTCCACGTCGACCTGCATCATCCGGTAGCCGCCCTCGGGCTCGGGACCCGGCGTGAAGGCCGGGATGGTCTTGGCCACCTCGTAGTTGAACGACACGTCGGTCACCAGGTCGCGGACGATGGGGAAGGTCTTCATCGGCGCCACCGTGACCGGCTCGCCCTCGGGCAGGGTGTCCATCCGCGTCATGCACATGAGGCGGGGCAGCCCGTTGATCTCGGCCGAGCACGAGCCGCACTTGCCGGCCTTGCAGTTCCAGCGGCAGGCCAGGTCCGGTGCGTCGGTGGCCTGAATCCGGTGGATCACGTCGAGCACGACCTCGCCCTCGACGGCGGGCATCACGTAGTCGGTGAACGCACCACCCTGGTCGTCCCCCCGCCAGATCCGCATGGTGACCTTCTCGGTGTCGGCCATGGCTCAGTTACCCTCCTCGAACAGCGCGCGCAGCTCGGCAGGCATCTCGGGCAGCGGCTCGGGGGCGATGGCGATCGGCGCCAGGTACCCGTGCTCGCCGGTCTGGTGCTGCACGAAGTTGACCTTGCCCATCTCGGGATCCGGTCCCGGGTAGTCCTCGCGCGTGTGCCCGCCCCGCGACTCCTTGCGGTTGAGCGCCCCCTGCGCCACGGCGATGGAGGTCGTGATCATGGAGGGCAGGTCCGTGGCCAGGTTCCAGCCCGGGTTGTAGGCCCGCCCGCCCTTCACCTGCACCTTGGCCGTCTGCTGCTTCAGGTCCTCGAGCTTGGCCAGCGCCTCCTCGAGCTCGGGCCCGGTGCGGATGATGCCGACGAGTGACTGCATGGTCTCCTGCAGCTCCTCGTGGACGTCGTAGGGGTTGTACCCGTCCTCACGCCCGAACGGGACGAAGGCATCGTCGATCACCGAGGCGACCTCCGCCGCGTCGACGCTCGGCGAACCGGCGCGGCCGTCCGCGAAGTCGGCCGCACCGATGCCGGCCCGGCGGCCGAAGACGATGAGGTCCGAGAGCGAGTTGCCCCCGAGGCGGTTCGCCCCGTGCATGCCGCCCGAGACCTCGCCGATGGCGAAGAGGCCCGGGACGGTGGCGGCCTGGGTCTCCGCGTCGACCCGCACCCCGCCCATCATGTAGTGGCACGTCGGTCCGACCTCCATGGCCTCGGCCGTGATGTCGACGCCGGCCAGCTCCATGAACTGGTGGTACATCGAGGGCAGGCGGCGCCGGATGTACTCGGCGCTGCGCCGCGTGGCGATGTCGAGGTAGACGCCGCCGTGCGGGGTGCCCCGGCCGGCCTTCACCTCGGAGTTGATGGCCCGGGCCACTTCGTCACGCGGCAGCAGGTCGGGCGTGCGCCGGTTGTTGATGTGGTCCTCGTACCAGGCGTCGGCTTCCTCTTCGGTCTCCGCCGTCTCGGCCCGGAACATGTCGGCCACGTAGTTGAACATGAAGCGCGTGCCCTCGGAGTTGCGCAGCACGCCGCCGTCGCCGCGCACGCCCTCGGTCACGAGGATGCCGCGCACCGACAGCGGCCACACCATGCCCGTCGGGTGGAACTGCACGCACTCCATGTCGATCACGTCGGCGCCGGCCCAGATGGCCATGGCGTGGCCGTCGCCGACCGACTCCCACGAGTTGGAGGTGTATTTCCACGCCTTGCCGATCGAGCCGGTGGCGAGCACGAAAGCCTTGGCGGTGAAGAGCTTCATCTCCCCGGTCGGGCGCATGTAGCCCACTGCGCCCGAGATGCGCCCCTCGGCGTCGGGCAGCAGGCGCAGGATCTTGCACTCCATGAAGACGTCGGTCCCCATGGAGACCACCTTCTGCTGGAGGGTGCGGATCAGCTCCAGCCCGGTGCGGTCGCCCACGTGGGCCAGGCGGGCGTAGCGGTGGCCGCCGAAGTCGCGCTGAGTGATGCGGCCGTCGCTGGTGCGGTCGAACAGCGCGCCCCAGCGCTCGAGCTCGAAGACCCGATCGGGCGCCTCCATGGCGTGGATCTGCGCCATGCGCCAGTTGTTGAGCATCTTGCCGCCGCGCATGGTGTCGCGGAAGTGGACCTGCCAGTTGTCCTCGGGCCAGACGTGGCCCATGGCGGCGGCCATGCCGCCCTCGGCCATGACCGTGTGCGCCTTGCCGAGCAGCGACTTGCAGACGAGCGCGACCCGCAGGCCGCGCTCCTTGGCCTCGATGGCGGCGCGCAGGCCGGAGCCGCCGGCTCCGATGATGATGACGTCGTAGTCGTGCGTCGCGTAGTCGTGGGTCTGGGTCTGGGTCCCGGTCGGGCCGGTCATCGCCATCATCCGAAGTGGAAGGCCGGGTCGTGGATCATCCCGCTGGCGACGAGACGGACGTAGAGGTCGGCGATGGCGACGCCGAAGAGGCTGATCCAGGCGAAGCGCATGTGGTTGGCGTTGAGGGGCGTCACGAACTTCCAAAGCTTGTAGCGGACCGGATGCTTGGCGAAGGAGCGCACCTGGCCGCCGCAGAAGTGCCGGCAGGCGTGGCACGAAAGGCTGTAGAGCCAGAGGAACGCGGCGTTCAGGCAGAGAATGACCGTGCCCACCCCGATGCCGATGCCAATGCCCGGCTGGTCGAACGAGAGGATGGCGTCGTAAGTGAGGATGCAGTTGAAGAGGAGCAGGATCCAGAAGAAGTAGCGGTGGATGTTCTGGAGGATGAGCGGGAACCGCGTCTCGCCGCTGTAGCTGCGGTGACCGTCGGCGACCGCGCACGCCGGCGGCGACCACCAGAACGACCGGTAGTAGGCCTTGCGGTAGTAGTAACAGGTGAGGCGGAAGCCCAGGGGGAAGATCAGGATCAGCAGGGCCGGCGAGTAGTTCCAGAATCCCAGTGTCCCGAACGTGTGGCTCCCCGGCACACAGCTGTTGGCGATGCACGGGGAGTAGAAGGGCGAGATGTAGTTCCGGTGCAACAGGTCACCGGCGTAGTAGTTCTTCCCGACGAAGGCGGCCCACGTCGAGTAGGCGACGAAGGCGGTCAGGATCACCACGGTCACCACGGGCTCGACCCACCAGGTGTCCTCGCGCAGCGTCGGCCGGTCAGGCCCGCCCCGGTTGGCCCCGATGGCGACCGGGGTCGTGGTCGCGCTCTCGACCGTGGTCGTCACTCGCACCTCCTCAGTGCGGGCCCAGTACCCGCTGCGCCTGCTGTGGCCGCTGCGCCCGCCGCATCATCGAGGGCGCTCCCGCGCCGCTGCACGTCGTCCGGGCTCTGCTCCGACCCTAGGGTCCGGCCCTCGACACGTCAAAGACATAAATAGCATGAAGTTCAGAGCGATAAGCTCTGAAGCGTGCAGCTGCACCAGCTGGCCTACGCCCTGGCCGTCGCCGAGGAACAGAGCTTCACCCGGGCGGCCGACCGCCTCCACCTGGCCCAGCCCTCGCTCTCCCGCCAGGTCCGGCTCCTCGAGCAGGAGCTGGGGGTGCTCCTGTTCAACCGTGGACCCGGACAGGGCCCGGTGACGCTCACGCCCGACGGCGGCGCGCTCCTGCCGTTCATGCAGCGGGTGCTGGCCGACATCGAGGCCACCGGCGCCGAGGCCCGCGCCCTGTCGGGCATGGCCCGGGGCCGCGTCTCCGTCGGTGCCACGCCCAGCCTCATCACCAGCGCGCTCGCCCCTGCCCTGGTCGAGTTCCACGCCAGCCACCCCGGCATCGACCTGTCGGTGGTCGAGGCGGGTTCGCACCAGCTGGTGCCCCAGGTCGCATCGGGCGAGGTCGACCTCGCGCTCGTCGTGCTCCCCGTGACCGACCCGCTCGTCGTGACGACGCCGCTCTTCGACGACCCGCTGGTGCTGGCCACCGCGCCCGATCACCCCTTCGCCATGCGGCAGCGAGTCAGGGTGCGCGACCTCGACGGCCTGGACCTGGTGATGTTCCGGGAGGGCTACGACCTGCGCGTCGCCACGCTGGCAGCGTGCCGGGAGGCGGGGGTGGAGCCGCATCTCGTCTGCGAGGGGGGCGAGATGGCGGGCGTGCTGTCCTTCGTCGCCGCGGGCCTCGGCGCCGCCGTGGTCCCGGCCATTGCGCTTCCGGCCGACGGTTCCCTGCGCGCCATCCCCTTCACGGCCCCGACGCTCGGCCGCACCGTGGCCCTGGCCCAACGCGGCGACCGCGCGCTGGCGCGCCCGGCGCGCGCGCTCGCCGACCAGCTCGTGTCCCGGCACGCGCGTGCAACCCCGAGGAGCGTGCCGGCGTAGTTCCCCCTGGTGCCCCACGGCCCTCCTTCGGTTGCCCGACGGCGCCGCTCCGCCGCTCGTCCACTCCGCCGGCGGACCTTGTGAAAACTCTCAATGATTTTGTGGACAGTTCCGAAAAAATGTCCGGCGGCGCGGCCCAGCTCCGGCGCCGCGCGGCAGCGCCGGGAGGCGAACGCGCGGCGCTGCCCCACGAGTCGGGGTTTAGGCTTCGTCCATGGACGGCCCCTCTCAGCACTTCGATCCTTCCGCGACACCAGCCCCCGGCAGCCTCAAACCTCCCGCCGACCTTCCCCGGTCGCTCGCCGACCTCAAGTCGTCGGGCTGGGAATCGGTGCCGTTGGCCGAGGAGATGCGGCGCAATACGGCCAAGGCGATCGCCGCCGGCCAGTCGCTCGTCCCCGGTGTGCTCGGTTTCGAGGAAACCGTGGTGCCCCAGCTGGAGAACGCGATCCTCGCCGGTCACGACATCATCCTGCTGGGCGAGCGCGGTCAGGCGAAGACGCGGGTGATCCGCTCCCTCGTCGGCCTCCTCGACGAGTGGATGCCCGTCGTCGGCGGCTCCGAGATCAACGACGACCCCTATCACCCGGTGTCGCGCTTCGCCCTCGACCTGGTCGACGAGCTCGGCGACGCAACGCCGATCGACTGGGTCCACCGCTCACAGCGCTACGGGGAGAAGCTGGCCACCCCCGACACCTCCATCGCGGACCTCATCGGTGAGGTGGACCCGATCAAGATCGCCGAGGGGCGTTACCTCAGTGACGAGCTGGCACTGCACTACGGGCTCATCCCCCGGGTCAACCGCGGCGTCTTCGCCATCAACGAGCTGCCGGACCTCTCGGAGCGGATCCAGGTCGGACTGCTCAACATCTTGGAAGAGCGCGACGTGCAGATCCGGGGCCACCGCATCCGGCTGCCGCTCGACGTCATGCTCGTGGCCACGGCGAACCCCGAGGACTACACCAACCGGGGCCGCATCATCACGCCGCTCAAGGACCGTTTCGGCGCGCAGATCCGGACGCACTACCCGTTCGAGACCCTGACCGAGGTCCGGATCATGGAGGGTGAGGCCGACCTGCCGACCGCCGGCGTCCCGGTCCAGATCCCCAGATTCATGAAGGAGGTGGTGGCCGAGATCAGCCAGCTGGCCCGGCGCAGCACCCACCTCAACCAGCGCAGCGGGGTGTCGGTCCGCCTGTCCATCGCCAACTACGAGACCCTGGTCGCGTCCGCGGTCCGCCGGGCGCTGCGCACCGGCGAGCCGGTCGCGGTGCCCCGCATCAGCGACCTCTCCGCACTGGTGCCCTCGACCCAGGGCAAGATCGAGGTCGAGGCGATGGAGGAGGGGCACGAGGACGAGGTGGTGGCCCAGCTGGTGGCGGCGGCCACGCTCTCGATCTTCCGCCGGCGCGTCACGCTCGACGACCCGCAGTCGATCGTGGCCGCCTTCCACGATCAGGTCGTCGTGCACGTGGGCGACGACCTGCCGTCGTCGGCCTACCTCGAGGTGCTGGCCGACATCCCCGAGCTCGAGCCGCCGACGCGCAAGCTGGCCGGCCCCGAGGCGGCCGAGGCGGAGTCGCCCGCGCTCATGGCCAGCGCCCTCGAGTTCCTCCTCGAGGGGATGCACCTGACCAAGCGGCTCAACAAGGACGCGTCGGGGGCCCGCGCCCTCTACCGCGGTCGCAAGTAAGCCGGATCCGATGAGCGCCCGCTACGACTACACGCAATGGGACGGCACCCAGGAGTTCGCCGATCTTGATCCCGACGACCTGCTGGCGGGCCTCACCGACGACCTCCTGGCGGGCGGTGACCTCGACGATGCGCTGCGCCGGCTCCTGCGGAGCGGTTTCCACAACGCCGACGGCGACCAGGTCCCCGGGCTGCGCGACCTTCTCGACCAACTCCGCCGCCGCCGGGCCGAGATGCTGGCCGAGGGCGACCCCGACGGGCGCATGGCCGATCTCACCCGACAGCTCGACGAGATAGAGCAGGACGAGCGTGCTGCCATCGACGACCTGGTCGAAGAGGCCCACGCGTCGGGCGACCAGCGCCGCAGCGAGGTCACCGACGACGTCGCCACCGAGCGGCGCATGGCACTCGACCTCCAGCCCGACGACCCGGCCGGCCGCATCGGCTCCCTGCAGCACTACGACTTCGTCTCGTCCGAGGCGCGGGAGCGCTTCGAAGAGCTCGTCGAGGAGCTGCGGCGGGAGATGGCCGACACGTTCTTCGAGGGCGCCTCGGACGCGCTCTCCAACATGAGCCCCGAGCAGATGGCGCGCATGCGCGACGCCTACGACGCCCTGAACAAGATGCTCGAGCAGCGCGAACGCGGCGACGAGCTCGACCCGAGCTTCGAAGAGTTCATGGCCCAGTACGGCGACATGTTCCCCGGCAACCCCCAGACGCTCGACGAGCTCCTCGAGCAGCTGGCCGAGCGCATGGCGGCGGCCCAGGCCGTGTGGAACTCGCTCAGCCCCGAGCAGCAGGCCCAGCTCAGGGGGCTCATGGAGGCCGTGCTCGAGGACATGGACCTGCGCTGGCAGGTGGAGCGGCTGGCCCAGAACCTCCAGCGCGCCGTGCCCGACGCCGGCTGGCAGCGCGCCTACGACTTCAACGGCGAGGGCCCCATGAGCCTGGACCGGGCCACCGACCTCGCCTCCCAGCTGGGCCAGCTCGACCGCATGGAAGAGGTGCTCCAGTCGGCCTCGACGCCGGCGGCCCTCGGTGAGATCGACCTCGATCAGGTCCGCCAGCACATGGGCGAGGACGCTGCCCGGGCACTCGACCGCCTGGCCAAGCTGACCAAGTCGCTGGCCGACGCCGGGCTGATCGAGCAGCAGGGCGGACACATCGAGCTGACGCCCCGGGGCGTCCGGCGTCTCGGCCAGAAGGCGTTGGCCGACCTTTTCGGGCAGATCAACAAGGACCGCATCGGGGACCACTCGACCGTGCGGACGGGTGCGGGCCACGACCGCGAGGAGACGACCAAGGCCTACGAGTACGGCGACCCGCTGAACCTGCACCTCTCGACGACGGTGCACAACGGGGTGCGTCGCAGCGGTTCGGGCGTGCCCGTGCGCCTCAAGCCCGAGGACTTCGAGGTGGTCGAGGTCGAGGCGCTGTCGCGGTCGGCCACCGTGCTGGCGGTCGACCTGTCCATGTCAATGCCGATGCGGGACAACTTCGTGCCGGCCAAGCGGATGGCCATGGCGCTGCAGACGCTCATCTCTTCCAAGTTCCCCCGCGACTACCTCGGCATCGTGGGGTTCTCCGAGGTCGCCCGTGAGATACGCCCCGACGAGATCCCCACGGCCATGTGGGACTACGTCTACGGCACCAACCTGCAGCACGCGCTGGCACTGGCCCGGCGCATGTTGGCCCACGAGCACGGTACCAAGCAGATCATCGTGGTGACCGACGGCGAGCCGACGGCCCACATCGACGACCTCGGCGAGGTCCACTTCAACTACCCGCCGGTGCCCGAGACCCTGCGCCGCACGATGGCCGAGGTGATCCGCTGCACCCGGGCCGGCATCGTGATCAACACCTTCGCCCTCGACCTCCAGCGCACCCACTACCCCTTCGTGGAGCAGATCGCTCGCGTCAACGGCGGCCGTACCTTCTACACGACGCCCGACGCCCTCGGCGGCTACGTGCTGGTCGACTTCCTCCAACACCGTCGGGTGCTGCGCCCGGCCGGCTGAGGGTCGGGCGGGCCGAGGGTCTCCCCTCGCTGACCGCCCTGCGGGCGGACGGTCTCGGCGGATCAGGCAGCGCACGGCCCTCGTCCGGGCCAGGTCGCGGGCGGTGGGCAACACTTTTTGTCCCCGGGACGCCTGGTGGCGACCGGGGTCGCCAAAATCGGCTCTCAACTGGGGTTTTCAGTGCGCCGGGACGAAGAACGACGTCCCGCCACGCACGTTTCACGCCCGATGCCTCGATTTGCCCCCTTGCGCTCGGGTGGAGCGTGGGGAAAGATGCCTACACCGTTGTAACTACACCAATGCCACCTGAGGCGAGAAGGGGGGCGAACCCAGTGCCAGTTGACATAGTCACCACGCTCTACGGTCGCCAAGAACGAAGCTGGCAGTTGCAGGCCAACTGCATGGGAGTCGACCCGGACCTGTTCTTCCCGGAGCGGGGCGCATCGACCCGGGAGGCCAAGGAGGTCTGCCGCGGGTGCGTCGTGCGGGAGGACTGCTTGGAGTACGCCCTGGCCAACGGCGAGAAGTTCGGCATCTGGGGCGGGATGAGCGAGCGGGAACGCCGGCGGCTGCGCCGGGCTCGTGCCCTCGCCCGCCGGGACGTCGCCAGCGCTTCCTAGCGGCGTTCGCCGCGACGAGGGCTATCCGGCTCGCAGCCGGGACTCCACCGTCGCCTCTTCCGAGAGGCCCAGCTCGCGCCAACGGCTCGCCGGGACGGCGGAGAGGACCACCTCGGGGAGGAGCCCCACGAGCTCAGCCCCCAGCACGGTGCCACCTGCCTGCGTGACCAGGGCCGCCACCGCGTCGTAGAGCACACCCGGCCCATAGCGGGCAGGGTCGATCAGGTTGCACGACACCTGGGCCCGCGCCCCCACGGCCAGGCCGAGGGCGCGCACCTCGGTGCGACGCACCAGCGGCGCGACCCGCCGGGCCACCTCGACCGAGGAGACCCATACGTTGTAGGCCACGAGCACGGGTCGGGCGCCGACGGCGGTGGCGCCGGTGCGGGGGTCGGGCACCGCGGGCCCGGAGTCGGGGGTCAGGCCTCCCGCCTCGGCGGCGCCGAACGCGTGGCGGCGGACGGCGGGCAGGGTCCGGGCCCGACCGCCCGGAAGAGGCCCGTAGAGGAAGCTCGGCACACCCAGCTCGGCGCCGATCCAGCGCGCGAACTCGTCGCGCAGGACGACGGCGGCGCTGAGGTCGTCAGGCGGTCGGCCGCCGGGTTCGTAGGGGACGAAAGGCACGACGTCGAGCACGCCGAGGCGGGGGTGAGCCCCGGCGTGCTCCCGCAGGTCGAGGTGGGCGACCGTTGCTGCGGCCAGCGACCGTGCGGCTTCGGCGACGGCCTCCGCGGGGCCGACGAGAGTGAGGACCGAGCGGTTGTGGTCGGGGTCGCGGTGCAGGTGCAGCAGGGGGGGGCCGGCCGCACCGGCCAGCTGACCCAGGACGTCAACGTCGCACCCCTCGCTGACGTTGACCACGCACTCGACGATCACCGCGCCAGCGTGGCACGCGTGGTGGTCGGGCCCGTCGGCGGCTCAGGGGGAGCTCGGAGTTGCCGCTCCGCGCGAGTCGCTACTGGACGACGACGGCGCGGGAGAGTCGGCGACGGCGCAAGATGCGGCGGCGCTCACGCTCCGACGCACCGCCCCAGACCCCGTGGTCGATGTGGTGCTCGAGCGCGTACTCCAGGCAGGCGGCTGAGACCGGGCACTCGGCGCAGATGCGCTGGGCGACCAGAACCCCCATCCCGTCGTTCGGAAAAAAGATGTCGGGTGCAACTTCCTTGCACTTGCCCCGGGCCATCCAATCGGTATTCATCGCTCGGCTCCCCTTTCGCGCACCATTCTAAGGGACACCCTCGTCGGGAGCTAGGTTCCGCGCGTAGGAACTTCGTAAGAATTCCGGACCGATTTTCGATCTACCAGGGAGAACGTGCTTCCGGCCCCCGGGGCTACGCTGGCGCCGATCGCCGATGCCAGGAGGTGCCATGTCCCCGGAACCCGAGGACGTCGTAGTCGAAGAGGGTGAGCCAATCGAGCCCATCGGGCACGTGCGCGTCGTCTACCTCGGGCCCGTCGCACCCCATTGGGAGGTGCAGTCGGACTACGGGCCGCCCGAGGTGATCGAGCAGTTCCGCGAGCGCGTCCTGGCCCGCCTGGTGCTGCTTCCCCCGCACGACCCGCAGTTCCGCCGCAACAGTGAGCGTGTGGTGCGCGACGCCGAGCGGGAGAACCTGGCCCTCGAGTGGGTCCTCGACTACGGCGAGGCCTCCTGACCTGAGCGTGCTGTACTGCGCGTGCTGCACCGAAGCTGCTGAAATTGAGCGCCCCGGCAGCGAATCCGGTGCCATCGCAGCCGGCCCGCTGAGCCTGTCGAAAGGCCCGTCCGCATAGCACCCAAGTTGCCCCCGGCACGCCACTGGGCGGACACCCCCGTAGTGAAAGCATGGCGGCCGCAACACACAACGAACGGTCTACGGGCCCAGGGTCCGTGGGAGGGGGAACAACCGTGGGGGACACCTACTCGATGGGCGACGCAGCGGTCGTCCGGGACATCAAGGGGCTCGTGGGCGAGCTGACCGACGACGAGGCGGCGCTGGTGCGCACGCTGACACCGCCGGAGATGGATCGCTCAGCGATGGTCGAGCATATGTTCGATCTCGTCGACCTGTTGGCGACCATCCGCTCCGACGAGGCCATGGCGGAGTACGTCTACGCCATCGCACCGGGCTGGGACGGCAGCATCGAGACGCTGCTGCTCGGCGGGCGGGTGACGACTGCGTTCAACCGCTGCACCCTCGCGCACCGCTCGCCCGAGCCTGTGGTGGCCAAGCGCCGCACGCAGAAGCGCCGGGTGCCCGCGCCGGTCAGCTGAGCCCTGCGGCGTCAGCCGGTGTCACGCCGGCTGCGCTCAGGTAAGGAATCAGTTGAGGAGGCCGATCCGGGCGAGCCAGAGCCCCGGAGCGTCGACCTCGGCGGGAGTCGGCAGATCGAGCTCGTCGGCCCACAGCCGGGCGAGCGCGTCCTCACCGGCACGTTCGATCACCCCGCTGACGAAGTCGCGTCCCCGATCGACCTCCTCCTGGCCGACGTCGAGCCCGAACAGCCCAGCGAAGGCCTGCTCGCCTTTCCCTTCCTCAATCCGGTAGCGGTACCAGGCTTCGCGCAGCGCGGCGGGCGACGAGGTGAGCGTTTCCGCGATGCCCGCCGTGATGTGGTCCACGTAGGCACCGATGGCGGTCGTCTGCGCCGTGAGCGCGCTCGAGATGTTGCGCTGCTCCGGGCTGATGAGATCCGAGAGCAGCGCCTCGGGGTCGCCCAGTGCGTCCTCGAGCGCCGCCGGGTCGGTGAGGCCGTCGCCGAGGCGTTCGACGATGGAGCGTTGCGCGGCTGCGGCGTGGGCGGAGGCGTCGCCGAGGAGCGTCGCGAGCGAGGACCGGACGGCGGGCCGGGTGAGCACCGCGTGCATGGTCAGCTCGCGCAGGCAGACCCAGAGCTGCACCTCTTGGAGTGGGAGGCTCCAATCATCGGCGAAGCGGGCCACGTTGCCGGGGACGAGGAGCAGCGTCGCCGATTCGGGCCACGGCAGCGGCAGCGCGTACTGCCCAAAGGCCCGCCGGGCCAGGTGCCCGGCCGCCGAGCCGAACTGCATGCCGAGGAAGACCGGGCCGAGGGTGAGCGCGAACTGCCCGAGCAGCCCACCGAGGCCGCCCGCCGCGTCGGGGTCGAGCTCGCTCAGGTCCTGTGACGAGGGGACGGCCGCCGCCCCCTGCTGCTGCGCCTCGACCATCGACTTGAGGACGGGCCGGTACGCCTCGAGCACACGGAAGCTCCATTGTCCCGGTCCCACCGCCTCGAAGGAGACGCCGCCGCCGGCCGCGGAGGGCGCGATCCCCGTCGCGTCGGCCACGTGGAGCTCGGCCACCCGGGCCAGCTCCTCGAAGGAGATGCGCACGAGCGGATCGGGGCTCTCGTCCTCGCCGCCGTCGGTGGCAACCCCGAAGGCCAGGGTGCGAGCGGCCTCGAACCAGCTGTCCGCCGCCCCCGGACCCGACCCGATGACCTTGAGGAGGTCACCGAGCAGACCCCCCATGGGGTTGTCGGGATCGCTGGAACCGAACATGCTCACCCTCGCATGCTATGAGGACGCGCCCAGCGTGATGCCCACGACCTTGTTGCCCGAGCCTCCCTGGACCGACACCGCGACGGCGGTGCCCGGGGGCAGGACGTAGACCCGCGCCCGCAGTTCGGCCATCGTGCGCACGGGCAGCGCGTTCACGGCGACGATCACCTGGCCTTGCTGCAGCCGACCGGCGGCCGGTCCATTGGACGCCACCTGCTCCACCATGGCCCCGGCGCCGCCGGGGGCGTCGGAGCCCGAGACACCCAGCCATCCCTGGACCACGCGGTTCTTCGAACGGAGGTCGTTGGCCACCCCGACGACGAGCTGACTGGGCAGGAAGGTGGCGGGGGTGGCCGTGCCGGGGGCGGCCTGGTAGAGGATGCCCACGACCGCCCCGCTGTCGTTCAACAACGGGTCACCGGTGACGGGCTCCGGTACGGAGGGGGCGGAGCTGATGGAGGGCATTCCCCCGGCCGGTCCGTCGGCGATGGGGGTCCCGGCGCCACTCACCGCTCCCGGCGTGCAGTGCAGCGCGACCGACGTGCCGCCCGCCGGCACGAAGCCCAGGGTCAGGTCGGGCGAGCCGCCGCTCATGGTGGTGTCGTCCGCGAAGGGAGCCACGGGGAGGTCAACCGGCACGGTCACCAGCGCGATGTCGGATGCCTTGTCTGTCGCCAGCACGGTGGCGGGCTCGAGCTTGCCGCCGGGGCCGACCATGACGAGGTTCCGGGCGCCCACGAGGAGGTCGGCGGTCGTGGCGACCAGACCCCCCTCGGCCACGGCGACGCCGATCAGCGCAACCGTGCCCTGGCCCGTCGTCGCCTCCAGCTTGACCATCGAGCGGCCGGCGGGCTGCGCCGCGGCCGGCACCGCGTTCTGAGCCCCGGCCAGGGTCGTCGGCGCACTGGCCACGATGTCCGTGGTGGTGCCCCTGAGCGGGCGTTGCGATGCCGGGGAGACCAACACGACGACCCAGGCGACGGCGGCCATGACCGCGCCGACGCCCACGAGGACCATGACCGCGCCGCGGTAGGGATGGGGCGGCGGGGCGTTCAGGAAGAGCGGCGCCTCGGCCCCCCGGGCGATCTCGCTCGGGTGGCGCCAGAGCCGGTCGTCCGGGTCGATCCACCCGCGCAGCGGGGTGTCGGGGCCGGTTTCGGCGCCCTCTTCGGGACCCGGTTCGTCCTCTCGGGGCTCCTCGGGCGTGTCGCTCACCTGGGCGACGTTACCGACATCGGCCCTGGAAATGCCGTCGCCGGACGGCTCGGCCGTACCATGTGCCCCCATGGCGCGTGACCTGGCAATCGATCTCGGTACCGCCAACACCCTCGTCTACGCCAAGGGGAAGGGCCTCGTTCTCAACGAGCCGACCGTCGTCGCGCTCGACTCGCGCAGCCGGGAGGTGCTCGCGATCGGCACCGACGCCTGGCAGATGATCGGCCGCACGCCGGGTTATATCGTCGCCGAGCGCCCGCTGCGCGGCGGCGCCATCACCGACTTCGAGGTCACCGAACGGATGCTGAGCGTGCTCCTGCACCGGGTCGGCGTCAGCCGGATCAACCGGCCCAAGGTGCTCATCTGCGTGCCGTCCGCCATCACGGCGGTGGAGCGGCGGGCGGTGAAGGAGGCGGCCCGGCGGGCGGGCGCGTCAGCCAGCTTCCTGATCGAGCAGCCCATGGCGGCGGCCATCGGCGCCGGGCTTCAGATTCACGAACCGGTGGGCAACATGGTCGTCGACGTCGGTGGAGGCACGGCCGAGATGGCGGTGATCTCACTGGGCGGTGTCGTGGCAGTGCAGGCCCTGCGCTGTGGGGGGTTCGACTTCGACGCCTCCATTCAGAATTACGTGCGCTACCGCCACGGGGTCGCCATCGGCGAACGCACCGCCGAGGCGGTCAAGATGGCCATCGGGTCGGCCTCCCCCTACGGCGGAGAGCAACAGGCCGAGATCCGCGGCCGCGAGGTCGCGACGGGCCGGCCCAAGACGGTGATCCTCTCCCCGCTCGAGGTGCGCGGTGCGCTGCAGGACAACGTGGCGTCGATCGTCGAGGCGGCGGCCGAGTGCCTGGGGGAGGCACCGCCGGAGCTCGCGCAGGACATCATGTTCGAGGGGATCCACCTGACCGGGGGCGGCGCACTGCTGCGGGGGATGACCCAGCGACTGGCCGACGCCACCCACGTCCCCGTGCACCTGGTCGACACGCCGCTCGAGTGCGTGGTCCAGGGCGCCGGGGTCTGCCTCGAGTCCTTCGACCGGTTGAAGCGGCTCTTCAGCCAAGAGGATTAGTCGTCATCACCAACGTGGCCCGGGCGAGGCCCGCGCTCGTCCGGGGCCTCGTCGAGCAGCTCGAGGGCCGCCTGGCGCACCTGCCAGTCCCGGTCCGCCTCCGCCGCCCGGAGTGCGGGCTCGACGCGGGGGTCGTCGAAGCCGGCCAGGGCAACGGTCGCACGCCGGCGGACGGTTGGCTTGTCCCCCAACGCGCCGAGCACCGCCGGGAGCCCCGCCGGATCGCCGATGGCGCCGAGCGCGGCGACGGCCGCCTCGCGGCAGCGGGCGTCGGCGTGCCCGGTCGCGGTTGCCGCCAGCAACGGCACGGCCGGCCGGTGGCGGCGCTCGGCCACGAACCAGGCCGCGCCGACGACCACCAGTGGGTCGGGGTCGTCGAGCGCGCCCGTCACGGCGCGCACCAGCGTGGAGCGCGAGCCAGGGCCCACCACGTCGAGTGCGGCCTCGACCACGCGGCGGCGCAACGGCGGGGTTCCAGCGCGGAGCGCCACGACGACGTCGGCGGCCGTCAGCGCCCCGAGGCGCGCCAGCGCGCCGAGCGCCGCCGCCTGCACGCCGGCGTCGGGATCGCCGAGGCCACGACGGGCGAGGGCCACGTCGCCCCGGTGCCCCGCCAGCGTGACGCCACGTCGGCGCCGGTCGGCGCGGCGGTCCGGAGCCACATCCGTGGCAACATCGTCCTCCACTCCTCGAGTATGTCCGACCCTGACGCGACCGCCGACGGGGACGCCGCGGCGACCCCTCCTTCCAGCGACGCCGTACCGAACCCGGCCGGTGCAGCGGCGCCTCCGTTGCCGCGCGCTCCCGGCCGTCGCCGGCGCCGGATCTGGCCCGCCATCTTGGGCGTGCTCGCCCTCATCGTCGCCGCCGCCTGGATCGCCGGCCGCGTCTCGGTCAACTACTACGTCATCACGCCGGGGGACGCCACGCCGGTCGCCCGGTACATCGAGGTGCCGCACACCGACAACCATCCTTTGACCGGCAAGATCCTGCTGACTGACGTCTTCGTCAACCAGCTGAACGCACTCAATTACCTCCAGTACAAGTACCTCGACTCGAACAGCGAGGTGGTCTCGGGGTCCGACCTGCTCGGCCCGGCGCCCAACGAGAACCAGTACATCGACCAGGGCTTCCTCCAGATGACGCAGGCCCAGTCCTTCGCGACCGCGGCAGCGCTGTCCCACCTCGGCTACAAGGTCAGCGCGACCGACGCCGGGACACTCGTCTACGGGATCGCGTCCGGATCCCCCGCCGCCAAGGTGCTGCACGTGGCCCAGGTGATCACCTCGGTGAACGGCGCCGCCACCCCTTCGAGTTGTGCCCTGACCGAAGCGCTGCACGGGATCGCGCCCGGGACCACCGTCTCGCTCGGCGTCGAGGAATCCTCCATCAACGACGTCGGGACGTTCGTGTCGGGGCCGACGGTCCACAAGTCGGTGACGCTGGCCGCGCCCCCGAAGGGCGCGCGGGTCACCGGGTGCGGGGCGCCGTTCACGCCGACCGCGTTCCTCGGTCTCATCGAGCCCATGACCCAGCAGGACTGGCACTTCCCCATTCAGGTGACCGTGCACACCCAGAACATCGGAGGCCCGTCCGCCGGCCTGGCCATGACGCTCGGTATCATCGACAAGCTGAGCAGCGGGCGCCTGACGGGCCATCGGATCATCGCGGCCACGGGCACGATCGACCAGAACGGCAACGTCGGTGACGTCGGTGGCGTGGCCGAGAAGACCATCGCCGTCGAGCGTGCCGGGGCCAGCGTCTTCTTCGTGCCCGACACAAACGAGGGTAGGACCGCGCTGGCCAAGGCCAACGCGCAGCTCCACGTCTATACGGTCAGCAACCTGGACCAGGTGCTGCGCATCCTGAAGCGTCTCGGGGGCAACGTGCCCACCAACCCCAAACCTGTGCCGGTCCAGGCGGCGCCGTAGGCTCTGACCATGCCCGAAGGCCGCGCCCCCATCTCGTCCGCCCGGATCGCGACCGGAGACATCGCCCGCCACTCCTTCGCCATCGCCCGGCGGGGTTTCGACACCGACGAGGTGCGCGCGTACCTCCAGTCGGTGGCGCGGAGCCTCGAGGCGATCGAGGAGCGTGAGCAGGAATTGCGGACCGCCCTGTCCGAGGCCGAGGAGCGGGCCGCCCACCCGGTCGTCGACGAGGCCACGCTGACCGCGTCGCTCGGCCAGCACAGCGCACAGATACTCCGCCACGCCCACGAGGAGGCGGCTCGCATCGTCGCCCAGGCGGGGGAACGGGCCGCGACGTTGCTGCGCGAGACACAGCGCGAGGTCGACGAGCTCCAGGAGCAGACGGAGTCCTCGGCCGCCCAGCGTGTCGTCGAGTTGGAGCTGTTGGTGGCCAACGCGCAGCAGGAAGCCCGGGTCGAGAGCGAGGGGATCCTCGCCGATTCGACGGCAGAAGGCGAGGCGGTCATCGCACAGGCCAAGGACGAAGGGCGCGCACTGCTGGAACAGGTGCAAGAGGCACGGCGACGGGTGCTCGCCGACCTGGCCTCGCGCCGGCGCGCGCTCGGGATCCAGATCGAGCAGCTCCGCGCCGCCCGCGACGAGATGGCGGCGTCCGTGCTCGGCGTGCGCGACAAGGTGGACGGGATCCTGGGCCACCTGGAGCGGACCGACGAGGAGGCCCGCGCCGCCGCCGCGGCCGTCGGCGACCAGTTCCGGTTGCACGGAGCGACGGAGGGTCCGCTGGACCAGGACGCGCCGGACGGCGCGGCGGGGGAGGTGACGCCGGCGGGAGCCGGGTCCGCGCCGAGCGGACAAGAAGCCGAGGGCGAGCCGGGGACCGACGACGGCGGCACGTCCGGAGCTGCGCCCTCGGTCGACGAGTTGTTCGCAAGGATCCGTGCCGGCTCCGCGACGGGGGCGTCTCCGCCAGGGACGACGGCGGGCAACGCGCCGGCCGGAGGGTCGACGGAGCCGGCGGTGCTCGAGGGTGGCGGTGCACCCGCGGCGGAGGCCACTGGGGCCGAGGCGGCGGGCGTCGAGGCCGCGGGAGCCGAGCCTGCGGAAGCCGAGGCCGCGGTTGCCGAGACAGTGCCCGGGCCCGACGACGAGATCATCGCGCGGCGCGACGAATTGCTGGCACCGGTCACGGCGCGGCTGAGCCGCACGGTCAAGCGCGCCCTGGGCGACGACCAGAACCGGTTGCTCGACCAGCTGCGCAGCTCGAAATCGCGGTCGGGCGACGAGTTGCTGGGCGACGAGGAAGAGCACGTGGTCGTGTTCGCCAGCAAGGCGCAGGATCATCTGGCCGAGGCGTTCACCGCCGGTGCGGTGTTTGCCGGAGCCGAGGCGGCGGCCGTACCCGACCGTGACATGATCGAAGAATCGTCGGCTGCGTTGGCGCGCGTGATCGTGACCATGCTGCGCCGCCAAATTGCAGAGGGGGCCGGCGAGCCGGTCGACCGGGTGGGAGCCGCGTTCCGAGAGTGGCGAGGCGAGCGAGTGGAGCGCCTGGCGGGTGACTACGCCACGCAGGCCTTCTCGGCGGGCGTGGTGACGGCCGGCGGGGAGGGCAAGATGCGCTGGATCGTGACGTCCACCGGCGGCTGCTCGGACTGTGAGGACAACGCCCTCGCGGGAGCGGTCAGCGACATCGAGGTGTTCCCGACCGGCCACTCCCACCCGCCCGCCCACTCGGGCTGCCGCTGTCTGGTGACGCCCGTGGGCAACGAGGCCTCCTGACCGCTGCCGCGACACGCATCCCACCAAGTCGTGCCTGGCCGTTGGGTCGCAGGTAGCGGACGTTAGGCTCCCCCCGTGCGCATCCCCAGCGACCTGACTGCTGATCCCACGCCGCGCCGGCGCCGCCGTGCCCGTTGGTGGCTGATCGGCTTCGTGGTCGTCCTCATCATCCTCCTGGTGTCGCTGCGCTCGCTGGCGGGGCTCTACACCGACAGCCTCTGGTTCTCCTCGGTCGGCTTCCACAACGTCTTCTCGACGCTGCTCGCGATAAAGCTCGGGCTGTTCGGCGTGTTCGGGGCGATCTTCTTCGCCGTCTTGTGGGTGAACCTCGTGGTGTGCGACCGCATCGCCGGACACGACATCGTGCTCGCCCAGGACGACGAGCTGGTGCGCCGGTACCAGCAATACGTGCGTCCCTACGCCGGGCGGATCTACGTGGCCCTGGCCTTCGTCCTGGCGCTCATCGGCGCGTCGGGGACGATCAGCCAGTGGAACAACTGGATCCTGTTCCGCCACGGCGGAAACTTCAACGTCACCGATCCCCAGTTCGGCAAGGACGTGGGGTTCTACGTCTTCGATCTGCCCTTCCTGACCTTCGTGGTGGACTGGACGCTCGCCATCCTGATCGTGACGCTGGCCGTGTCTCTCGTGTTCCACTACTTCAACGGGGGGATCCAGCCCCAGCGTGGCCTGCCGCGCGTGCGGCCGCCGGTGAAGGCGCACATCTCGGTGCTCCTCGCCCTGATCGCGCTCGACAAGGCGGCCGGCTACGTCCTGCAGCGCTGGTCGCTCGTCAACGCGCAGGACGGCTACGTCAACGGCGCCGGCTACACGGACGTGCACGCCCGCCTGCCGGCCGAGACCCTGCTGATCTACGTGTCGATCTTCGCCGCGGCGATCCTGTTGTTCAACATCCGCCGCCAGGGGTGGACCCTGCCGGTGCTCGCCGTCGGCATCTGGGCCTTCGTCGCGCTGGTCGTCGGCATCATCTACCCCGCCCTGCTCCAGGCGCTGAAGGTGACACCGGCGCAGAGCTCGCTCGAGGCGCCGTACATCCAACGCAACATCACGGCCACCCGGGCCGCCTACGGCGTGACCAACGTCAACGTGCAACAGTTCCCGGCGAAGACCTCGATCTCCGCCAGCCAGACCGTGCTGGCCAGCCCGACCATCGCCAACATCCGGCAGTGGGATCCGGACTCCTCGATCTCGCTGCAGACGTTCCAGCGCCTGCAGGCGATCAAGTCGTACTACTTGTTCCCGTCGGTCGCCGTGGACCGCTACACGCTCAACACGCAGCGCACGCCGGTTCTGGTCGGCGTGCGCGACATCTCCGCCGCCAACCTGCCGTCGGCGTCCTGGGTGAACACCCACCTCCAGTACACCCACGGCAACGGGGCCGCGGTCGCCCTCGCCAATCAGACCAATTCCACGAACCCGGTGTTCGCGGTCCAGGGGGTGCCGCCCGCGTCGTCGTCGGGGATGCCGGCGATCACCCAGCCGGGGGTCTACTTCGGCGCGAACGAGTCGGGTTACGTCGTGGCGAACACGAAGCAGTCGGAGGTCGACTACCAACAGAGTGGCACCAGCACGGAGAGCCACTACAGGGGAACAGGCGGCGTCCAGCTGTCGTCGATCTTCACGCAGGCCGCCTTCGCCTTGCGACTGGGAGACTTCAACCTGCTGATCTCGAGCCAGATCACGAACAAGTCGCGCATCATGTTCGTGCGGGACCCGATCGCCATGGCGCAGAAGGCGGCACCGTTCCTCAGCTTTGACCACGATCCCTACGCGGTGATCAACGACGGGCACATCGACTGGGTGGTCGACGGGTACACGACGACGACGAACTACCCCTACTCCCAGAACGCCGCCAGCCAGCAGGTGGCGATCGGCAGCAACCTGCCCGGGAGCTACAACTATGTGCGTAACTCGGTCAAGGTCGTGATCGACGCGTACTCGGGGCAGATGACGTTCTACGATGCCGACCCGAACGACCCGATCCTGCAGGCGTACTCCGCCGCCTTCCCGCACATGTTCACCCCACTCTCGAAGATGAGCCCGGCGCTCAAGGCGCACCTGCGCTACCCGCCGGACATCTTCTCCATCCAGTCCGCCATCTACGGCCGCTACCACCTGACCAACGCTCAGCAGTTCTACGCCGCCAGCAATGCATGGCAGCTGTCGCCGACCGCCGGCGCCGGGCCGCAGTCCCAGGCCCTCCTGGCCCAGAACACCTACAACAACCAGGGCCAGCTCGTCTCGTCGACTCCCGCCCGGATGGATCCGCAATACCAGGTCTATTCGCTGCCGGGCGCGGCCCCGAGGGACCAGGTCTTCACGGTCTCGGACGGGTTTGTCCCGGCGTCGCAGGCAAGCGCCTCGGGCTCCAACCAGAACTTCAATCTGACCGCGTGGATGGTGGGGTTGTCGGACCCGGGACACTACGGCCAGCTCACCCTTTACGAGACCCCCCAGGGCACGCTGGGACCGGCCAACGCGGACGCCGAGATCTCGGCCGACAACAAGGTGTCATCGGACATCACGCTGCTGGACCAGCACGGGTCCGAGGTGCTGCTCGGGGAAACGCTCATGGTCCCGATCGCCGACTCCATGGTGTACCTGCGCCCGCTCTACGCGTCGCCCACGACGAACCCGCAACCTCAGCTGGAGTACGTCGTGGCCGTGCTCGGCCGGACCGTGAAGATCGACACGTCGCTGTCCGCCGTGCTCTCCGACATCCTCCAGACCACCGTCACGGTGCCGTCGGGTTCCGGCGTCTCGACGGGCGGCACGGTGCCGGCGGCGGTCGCCGGCATCCTGCAGGCAGCGCAGACCGACTACAACAACGCCTTGGCGGCGCTCACGGCCGGGAACCTGTCGCAGTTCCAGACTGCCGTCCAGGCGATGGACCAGCAGATCATGCAGGCCCAACAGGTGCTGTCGGCGACCGGGACGGCCACCACGACGACCACGACCACCACGACGGTGCCGCCGGTCAGGGGGGCGAAGTCCCCGAAGAAGACCAGCACGACCTCGACGACGTCCTCGACCACCACCACGGTGTCGACGAGCACTGAGCCCAGGGGCGGTACCGCGACGACCACCTCGACAACGCTGGCCTCGGCCTCGGCCTCGGCCTCTGCCTCGGCAGCGGCCGGCGGCTCCGGCTGAGGTCAACCGGCCGACGGTCGACGAGACCCCGGTTGCGGCCGGGGCCGGGCGGTCCCATGATGTCGGGAGCGAAGGCTGCGACGAAAGGATGGTCGATGGGACTCCTCGACAAGGTCAAGGACAAGGCGACGCAGGCCACGGAGATGGCCAAGGATGCGGCCGCCAAGGGCCAGGCGAAGCTCGACGACGCACAGTCCAAGAAGGCGGCCGACGGGATGCTGCGGGACCTCGGTGCGGCGTTCTACGCCACACAGACCGGGCGGACCACCCCGGCCACGGAGGCCGACATGCAGCGGCTCGTCAGCGCCCTGCAACAGCACGAGGCCGAGCACGGTGCCCTGACGCTGGCCCCCGAGTCCTCCGCCGCGGCCCCCACGGCGGCGCCAACGGCGGTCGCAGGCGAGTCCTCCGCCGCACCACCGCCGCCTCCGCCGCCCCCGAAAGCGGCTGACCCGTCCTCGCCACCACCTCCGCCGCCGACGGCACAGACTCTGTAGGCCTCGTCGGCTCGGTCGGCTCGCGATGATGGGCCGGCGGCCGGCCGTGTAGAATGCCTTCTTCGCCGCGGGGTGGAGCAGTCTGGTAGCTCGTCGGGCTCATAACCCGAAGGTCGGAGGTTCAAATCCTCCCCCCGCCACTCAGAGGTCCGCAGGTCAGAGCCGGTCCATCCCGAATATCAGCGATCGGAATGAGGACAGAAGGCGGAGGACATAGGACGAGAGGACGCAGTGAGAGGCAATTTCGCGCGCCCTAGAGGCAGAAATGTCAGAGGTTTTAAGCCGCAGGGCCGTCGGCGGCGGCTCCGTCGCCGCCTCGGCCGGCAGGTGAACCGGGTTACGCCTGAGACCTGGTTTGGGAATCTGTGATGGGTTCCTCTTCCCAGTCACGTCAAACAGGCGCCTCGATTTCGTCATAGATTCGGACGGCAGCCAGCAGACCGGCCGGATTTCGCTCATAGACGGCAATTCCGGCTTGAGGTGTCAAGTCGTGGCTACCCCATCGAACACAGTTGAATTCCGAGGCACAACGCACGCCGTCGTCGGTCACGATGCACTGCTCCAGCGTCAGCCCGCC
>CAVSAT010000014.1:0-15378 GCA_963726005.1 uncultured Acidimicrobiaceae bacterium | reverse complement strand
ACCCGAGCATCTCGAAGTGCTGGGTCCGGTGCCGGTCGGACTCGAGCTGCCCTCCCTCCCCGAGCACGTAGCCGAAGCTGATGCCGTCGAGATGCGACTGGGCGATCCCGTCGATCTCGGTGGGCGGATCGACGCCGGCCAACTCGAGCACGGTCGGGAGGACGTCGATCGCGTGGGCATACTGTCGGCGGACCACTCCGGTGGCGGACCGCAGGCGCGAGGGCACCCGGACGATGCAGGGGTCGGCGACACCTCCCTCGTGGACCTCGCGCTTCCACCGCTTGAAAGGCGTGTTCCCGGCCATGGTCCATCCCCAGGGGTAGTTGTTGTGGCTCAGCGGCCCGCCGATCTCGTCGATGCGCCGATACATCTCACCCACGCTGGCGCCTTCGAAGTTCGAGAGCCGGCCCTCGTTGATGGTGCCCTCCTTGCCACCCTCGGAGCTGGCGCCATTGTCCGAGACGACGATCAGCACCGTGTCGTCGGCGTCACCGAGGTCGGTAATGAAGTCGAGCACACGCCCGATCTGCTGGTCCGTGTACGACAGGTAGGCGGCGAAGCACTCCATGAACCGCCCGGCCAGCGCCCGCTGCCGGTCGTCGAGGCTGTCCCAGCTCGGGACCCAGGGTGGGCGTGGTGAGAGGTCCGTCGCCTCGGGGACGATTCCGAGCGCGCGCTGCCGCTTGAATGTCTGGTCGCGCCAGCGGTCCCATCCCTGTGCAAATCGACCCTCGTAGTGCCGAATCCACTCGGCAGGCGCATGGTGGGGCGAGTGGCACGCCCCTGTGGCGAAGTAGAGGAAGAACGGTATCTCGGAGTCGACTGCCCGCAAGTCCCCGAGGAACTCGATGGCGCGGTCGGCGATGTCGGCGCTCAGGTGGTACCCGTCCTCCATGGCACGGGGCGGCCGGATGGTGTGGTTGTCGTGATAGAGCGCGGGCACGAACTGGTGCGTCTCCCCGCCGTGGAACCCGTACCAGCGGTCGAACCCACGTGCGAGGGGCCACGTCGCACGCGAGGTGGCCATGTTGGTCTCGCCCTCCGGGCTCAGGTGCCACTTCCCGACGGCATAGGTGGCGTACCCGCTCGCGCCGAGGATCTCGGAGAGCAAACCGTTCTCCCGGGGCGGCCTGCCCCAGTACCCGGGGAAGCCGATCGCCAGGTCGGCGACGCGGCCCATGCCACTGCGGTGGTGGTTCCGGCCCGTGAGGAGACAGGCGCGAGTTGGCGAGCACAGCGCCGTCGTGTGGAAGTTTGTGAGCCGGACTCCCTCGGCAGCCACACCGTCGATCACGGGAGTGTCGATGTCGGACCCGTAGCAGCCGAGCTGTGCAAACCCCACATCATCGAGCACCACCAGCATGATGTTGGGCGCGTCCTCGGGAGGCGTGGCGACGGGAGGCCACCACGGCTCCGATGTGCGCCAGTCGTCGCCGATCTTTCCACCGAACACCGTCTTTGCCATGACGAACACCCCCAGGGAGTCTCGAACGTGACGAGAGCATTGCATCGTCGGCCGGCTCAAGCCTGGCCCGAAGTGGCCTGGCTGCCTTGACGCTTAGGTGGCCGGGCAAAGGCCCTCTGCGGATGATCGGCCACGGCGCTCTGCTGAGCGAGCAAGTGGGCCGCCCGGGTCTCGATCCCGGCACCTTGGGATTAAGAGAGCGATACCTGCTGTCCAGACGGTCCGCCCGTATCCATAGGCCCTGTTCCGGTGAGATCGTCCGCCCAATTCGGCTGAGAACAACCCAGTCCACTGATTTGAATAGCAAGGTAGTAGCAGCTCCGGGCTTTCGGCAGACTGAAATATGGGGCACTCAGGTGCAGCACCCGACGTCGGCGAGTCGTCCGATGATCGATCGCCTCATGTGCTTCGGCGTAGACCTTTCCCCGATGTTGTCCTTAGCCCTCATCGCGCGGCACTACCTCCGGACAAGTGTGCAGGCGCAGTCCGAGCCGTCGATGCGGATAACGATCCGGCGCGTGCGGTCATGCATCTTTCACGTTCAAGCTGGGATCCGTCGCCATGACGGCTTCGCCGCTCACGGGCGGTTCGAGACCCCACGCGCTTGATCTGCGCGCTCGCGGATCACACAGATGTGACAGAGGGAGAGTTAACCTTTTGGGAGCAATTCTCTTAGAAGGTGACCCGAGTTGATCGCACCATCGAGGAGCACAGACGGGTACATCCGGGCTCATGCCGGCATCATGAATCGTGGGGAAGAAATGTCCCCGCAAGCAATTGCTGGTCTCCAACCGGGGCGAGGCATCAATGCCATCTAAGGAGTCGAGCCCGGCTTCTGGAAGCACGTCTTCCAGATGGGCGCGGATTATCCGATGGGCAGACCTGAGAGTCGTTCCGTTGCGCACGATCCTGGTGACGGTTGCAATTGTCGTCGCCGTCTATCTGGCGGGCCAACTCCTCTACCGCCTCCGCGACGTGGTGCTGCTCGCGGTGGTCGGATCGTTCGTGGCACTCGTCCTGAACCCTGCGGTTGTGGCCTTGCAGCGGTGGAAGATACGCCATCGGGGTACTGCTGTCGCCATCGTGACGATCTTCTCCCTACTCATCTTCGGAGGTCTAGCCTTCGCGTTCGGCTACCCCCTGGTCAACGGCCTCACCCATTTTGCGAATGCGCTGCCTGTCTATGTGGACAAGGCGCAACATGGGAAGGGCTGGATCGGTCATCTCGTTCGCAAGTACCACGTTGAGGCCTGGGTGCAGAAGAACTCACCCAAGATCATCACCTTCGCGGAGAGCCTGGGCAAACCGGCTTTGGCCCTGGGCAAGGGCGCGTTTGCGATCCTGGCTGAGCTGGCGGCGACCTTTGCGTTCGTCATCTTGCTCCTCGTCGAGGCTCCGAAGATCCGTGCCGGTCTTCTGGGCATAATGGCCCCCGAACGGGCTGCCAGATACGCGGCAATCGGCGGCAAAGTGAGCGCATCGATCTCCGGGTTCGTGTTAGGGGACTTCCTCACCTCTCTGATCGCGGGCACGGTGGTCTTCGTCACCCTCGCCGTCCTCGGTGTGCCCTACGCCCTCCTCTTCGGGCTCTGGGTTGCCCTCGTCGACTTCCTTCCGCAAATCGGTGGGGCGCTGGCTGGCATCCCGACGGTGCTCTTTGCCCTTGCGCACTCGTTCACCGCAGGGGTCGTCACGCTCGTCGTCTTCCTCGCCTATACGTTCTTGGAGAACCATTTCTTGAACCCGGTCGTCATGGCTCGGACCGTCAAGATCAATCCACTCGTCGTCTTCGCGGCCGTTCTTGTCGGTGCGGATATCGGGAATTGGTTGGGCGGTCTGTTCGGCGGTTTCGTGGCCGTACTCCTCGCGGTCCCGATTGCTGCCTCGATCCAAGTGGTGATCGTCGAGATCTGGAGGGCGACGGCGCCGGACGGCATCATCGAAAATGGCGAAGCACCCATCGCCGTGCCTCCCGAAACGCACTCACCATGATCCGGGTGGACACAATGGACGGAACCGGCGGCCGGCCGGGTTCAGGCCGGCCTGGATGCGTTGGTTGGACTTCATCACCATCGGAGCCACCAGAAGGGGTCCTGAGCGCCGTCGGGGCCTCCTCGCACCGACCTCGTGCCCCGACGAACGCCTGCTTGCGATCAACGTGCCGGCTCAGCTGGCACTCGGCCGGATCGGATCGCTTCCAGGAAGGACTCGTAATCCCGGGCGTTCTGGTCGGCGTATGACACCGCGAACGCGGCCAGGCTGTCGTCGAAAGCCGTGCTCTTTCCCATGTAGCCGGCGAGGAGGGCCGGCTGGCCGGCTCGGGCATGAGCGCGCGCCAGTGCGGCGCCGCAGAGACGCCCATAAAGCGTCAGGCCGTCGGGGCTGGCGTCGTCGAGCGCTACCGACCCCTTCATGTCACGCAGCTGGCGGACATAGGTGTCGAATTCGCCGGCGCGGGCCCAACCCAGGAACACATCGCTGGCCGCCTGCATGATGCGCTGGCCGACCACGACCCGCTTGCCCTGGTTTGCGTACCGGGAGCGGCCGGCGTAGGAAGCGAGAACCGAGGGCTGGGCTTCTTTGACCTGAAGGAATAGGGGATCGAGGTCCGCCTTGCCGGCTAGCAGTACGACGAAGCAGCGGGTGCCGACACTTCCGACTCCGACCACCTTCAGGGCGGCGTCGACAAACTCATAGCGATCCAGCAAGAGGTCGCGGTCGGGATCGAGGGTGGCCAGATAGGCCTTCACGAAGCCTTGCGCCTGTTCGAGTTGGGCGTCGGTGAGACGAACCACCACCGGCGGATCCTCCACGATCACCCGGCGGCCGCCGCGCACCGTTGTGAGCTTGGACAGCGCTTTCAGGCTGGTGCGTTGGCGGGCCTTGGCCGCGGTCTGTTCGACACGGGAACGGGCCGGCCTGTCGGGAGCCGCGGCGATTATCGACTCGACGTCCAGGCGGGAGTGCCACACCTCGAACGCAGAAAGCTGTGCCATCTTCGCCGTCTCGGCCCGATACTCTGCGGCGCAACCCTGCACCGCGACCCTGCCGTCGGCATCGGGGAGCGCGGCCGTCCTGGCCGCCACCACCAAGCTGGCCGCCAGTCGCTTGACATCCCATTCCCACGGTCCGGGCTGGGTCTCGTCGAAGTCATTCAGATCGAAGACCTGATTGCGTTCGGGCGTGGCGAAGGTTCCGAAGTTGTAAAGATGCGCGTCGCCGCAGATCTGCAACTGGATGCCCGTGGACGGTGTGCGGCTCAGATCGGCGGCCATGACTGCCGGGGAGCCCCGGTAGTAGGAGAACGGCGACGCCATCATCCGGCCGTTCCGGACGGGAACCAGCTCGGGCAGCCGGTTGGCGTTGGACCGGGACAGGATCTCGAGCGGATCAGGACGGTCGGGGGACGCCATCCATTGGCCATGAGCGCGGCGGGGAACCCGAGCGCGCAACGCCCGCCCGGCTTCGAGCATCTCCGCTCGAGTCCTCGGCGTGGCGTTGGGAGGGCTCATGAGGCGTGCATCACCAAGGCTCGGTGGCGGGCAGCGCCAGCCGGGCCAGGCGTCTGGCCTTGGCTCCTGGGAGGCCGAGCAGGCGGAGGCAGCTCTCGGCGAGCTCGTCGACCGAGCTCTCCTCGACCCGTTCGGGATGCTGCTGATGCAGGCGCAGCAACCCGATGAGGCCGCCCGCGACGGCGCTGAGAGCGACCTCCGCTTCAGCCACGCTGAACTGACCCGCGGCTTGCCCGGCCTCGATGTCCCGTAAGGCGCGGGGGGCCAGGCCACCCGGTAGCTCCAGGAGGTCGAGGCCGGCGCCCGTGATGAACCGGGCCACTTCGGGATGCGTCCAGCTGAGGCGGGCGGACAGCCGCAGTGATATCGAGAACACCTCCGCCGGGTCGGTGATGCCGGCGGATGCCTTGTCGATCATGCGGCCCCAGCGCTCGAGGACCTCGCTCGATGCGGTCTCGAACAACTGGTCCTTGCTCTCGAAGTGGTTATAGAACGACCCGAAGCCGACGTCGGCTTCCTCGGTGATCTCCTGGATGCTGGCCCGTTCCCCGCGCCCTTCGGCGATCAATCGGACCGCCGCGTCGATCAGTGCCTGCCTTGTCCGGGCCTTGCGTCGGTCCAGCCGGGTCGGGCCCCCCGTTGTGCTCGTGGATACCGAGCTCACATCATCCTCCTTCTCTCGACGTCATAGACGGGTTTCACCCCGGCGGTTCCGACCGAGACTCGGCGGATCCGCCAGGGTGGGAACCCCGATCACTACTGAGGAATCACTACATAACTGACGCTAGCTGGTCGCGTTGCCGCGGTTGCTCGTCGACCAACGAGTCCACTGTGCGGTGGGCCCGGCGCAGGTCGATGCCCTCGATGAGCGCCCAGAACCCGTAGACCAGGTTGAACAGGCCGAACAGCAAGGCCAGGGTCACCGCGCCGACGCCGGGACGGGCGAAGAGGACGATCCCGAAGGCGATTGAGATCAGCCCGCTCACGAAGAAGAGGGCGCGGGTTCCGGCTGACGTCGCCGACTTCGAAGCCGGCGTAGATCTCGACCAGGCCGGCCACCATCGCCCACGCGCCGACGAGCAACACCAGCACCAGCGCGGTTGGCCCTGGCCAGGCCAGGGCGATCACCCCGGCGCCGACGTCGACGAGACCGAGCAGCAGATGACCCATCACGGGACCGGCCCTTTCGCTGCTGAAGGCCTTGACGGCCTCCATGCCGGCGGCGATGAACGCGTAGATGGCGAACAGAATGACCAGCGCCAAGACGGTGATCCCCGGCCACGCCAACGCCACGATGCCGACGGCGACAGCCAGGAGGCCCCGGACTATGAGGGATGTACTCAATGACTTCAACATGACAGCTCCTTTCAGTGGTTGTGGTAGCTGTGGAGACCAGTTATTGTTACGGTACCACAGAACTGATGATAGATTACAGAATCGATGATAGAGTGTCAAGTGGTCCAGCCGACGTCGCGAGAGGAGAGGCGAGATGACGGATTCAGCGATCTCCGGGCCGGTGCGCCCGGTCCTCTTCGTCAACCCGAGGTCCGGCGGCGGGAAGGCCCAGCGTTACGACCTCGTCGCTCGGTGCCGCGCCCGGGGGATCGAGCCGATCGTGATGAAGGAGGGCGACGACCTGGCGTCACTGGCCGCCGCCGCCGTCTCGTCGGGCGCCGACGTCATCGGCATGGCCGGCGGCGACGGTTCCCAAGCGATCGTGGCCGGCGTCGCCTCCAGGCACGACATCCCGTACGTCTGCATACCGGCCGGGACACGCAACCACTTCGCACTCGACATCGGCGTCGACCGGGACGACGTGATCGGTGCCCTCGACGCCTTCCACCACGGTTCCGAGCGCCGCATCGACTTGGCCCAGGTCAACGGTCGGGTCTTCGTGAACAACGCGTCGATCGGCTTCTACGGCAAGGTCGTCCAGTCGCCCGAGTACCGCGATGCCAAGCTGCGCACCGTCATCGAGATGCTGCCCGACCTGCTGGGCCCCGGCGCGGTGCCCTTCGACCTGCGCTTCAGCGACCCGGGGGGAGCGGAATACGAAAGGGCTCAGCTCGTCTTGGTTTCCAACAACCGCTACCAGCTCGACCCGCTCGCTGCTCAGGGCACCCGGGGGACAATGGACGGAGGGACGCTCGGCGTTGTGGTGGTGCCTGACGGACCGCCGTTGGGCCGCTGGCGGGAATGGACCACCGTTCGCTTCGAGATCGATTCCGGGGCCACGATCGACGTCGGATTGGACGGCGAGGCCGTCAGGCTCGAGCCACCGCTCCGATTCGAGTCGCTCCCGGCAGCCCTGCGCATCCGGACTCCAGCCGGCCGGCGCCATCCCGCGCCGCCGCCGCTCCGGCGGAAGCAGTCTTCGTAGCCATATTCAGTGTCACCCTTCACGCACCACGTTTCGAAAGGGACCGCTCTGTCGGTCGAGGACAGGGCGCGAAAGAGCGCGACACGTAGGCTCACCGTGATGTCCTCCGGCCGGCCGGTCACGGAAGATGGTGGAATGACCGGTCACCGTGCGGGACGGGAAGACGGCCCGGCGCAGAAGCCCACTGGCACCGAGGGCCGGGGCACGGATGAGCAGGGCTTTGCAGGCACGCCACAGGCTGACGTGCTGTTCCCCGTTCTGGAGTATCTGTGACCGGTGACGTCGGCTCCGATGCCCGGGACGCCCGCCTCGGCCGACTCCGGCATGGCTAATCGACGGAAGACCCAGCCAAGCCGCAGGAGCCTCGTCACGCGTATCGCCGCGCTCCTCGTCACGGGCCTGGCCCTCTACGTCGTGCTTCCGAGCCTTTCGGCCGTGCTCGGAGCATGGCCGAAGTTGGCCACCTTGAGCGGCGTATGGCTCGTTCTCGCCTTGTTGTTCGAATGGGGGAGCTTTGTTTGCAACTTTGCGATCCAACGCATCGTCCTGCGAACCCGTGGTTGGTTCGCCGTGGTCACGGCGGGACTCGCGGGCAACACCGTGACCAACACACTCCCGGGTGGCGCCGCTGCGGGCGCGGCGGTCCAGTACCGGATGCTGGCAACCGCCGGGCTGAACTCCGATGCCGCGGCGGGAGGGCTCGCCGCGTCTTCGCTCCTCGGGGTGGGCGGTCTGCTCATGCTCCCGATCCTCACGCTCCCCACCGTCCTGGGCGATTCCGGGCTCAACCACACGTTGGTCAGCGCGGCTCTCATCGGGGTCGCCGCGTTTGTGGCGTACATGGGACTGGGCGTCGTGCTCCTTGAAACGGACCGGCCGCTGCGGGCGTTGGGGAGGGCCGCCCAATGGATCTGGAACAAGGTCCGCCGTCCGCATCCTCCGCTGGCGGGACTCGAGAATCGCTTACTGCAGCAACGCAACGAGATTCGGGCGGCCCTTGGAAGGGAATGGAGGCAGATCTTCCTGCTCGTCGTGGGGCGTCTCGGCCTCGACTATCTCTGCCTTCTTGCGGCCCTGCGCGCGACCGGCAGCCAGCCCCGCATCTGGCTCGTCCTCCTCGCATACTCGGCGGCCGGGATCATCGCCCTGTTCCCGGTAACTCCCGGTGGCTTGGGAATCGTCGAGGCCAGCCTGAGTGGCCTACTTGTACTCGCCGGCGTCAACGGGCGCAGCGCGGTGGTGGCCACGTTGGCCTACCGGTTGGCGCAGTACTGGCTCCCGACGGTCGCCGGCGCCGTCGCCTACGGGCTGTTCCGCCGGCGCTACGGGACCACCTAGGGGAACGATCGATTCGATACTGACGTCGGTGACCTCCGCTCCACGTCTGGTGTTCGACCGGCGGATGAGAAGACGAACGCAGATCGTTCAGCGACACACCGCACGCAACGGCGCGGTGGCAGCAGCGGACTCGATGGCGCTTGAGCTCGTTTATCGACCCCGTGTCAAGGGCGTTCCGACGAGAGGCGTGCGTCTTGGTGTCCTTCTCGACGAGTTCCGATCCCCCGCCCTCGGCTAGGGAACGGGCTATGAACACTGTCCCCTCGCCGAAGTCGACGTCGGACCATCGCAGCGCGCATAGCTCGCCCCGTCGAGCGCCCATTGAGGGCATTGCCACCCGAAGGTCGTCGCCAGTAAGCGTTCGCTGGCCTGGCATTTGTCGGTGGGCCGCCCGGGTCTCGATCCCGGCACCTTGGGATTAAAAGTCCCCTGCTCTTCCGGATGAGCTAGCGGCCCGGGACTGCAAGATAACGGACCTGCGTGGTGCCTATGCGATGTCGGCCAGCCTCGGCACCACGGGCGCCCACGTCTCCTCGAGCCAGCGCGACGGCTCGGGGCCAGTCGAGCGCACGACGATGGAATGCGCTCCCGCCGACGAGAGCGCCTCGGCTTCCCGCAGGATCTCCTCACGATCGTCATCGGCCACCATGATGAGCGCTGTGACCTCGATGTCCGCGGGGTTGCGGCCGACGGCCTCGCAGTGCCCACGGAGCACCTCGACCTTGTGGGCGACCGTCTGCGCATCGCCGATGAAGTTGCAGGCGTCCGCGTAGGTCGCAACGATCCGCAGCGTCTTGCGTTCTCCGCCTCCGCCGATCAGCACCCGCGGCCGGGGGTACTGACTGGCTGCGGGGAGCACAGGGTCTCGGCGAGATGGTAGTGCCGGCCCTCGTATGGTCCGTTGTCGTCGCTCCACATCTGGAAGCAGATCTGGAGGGTTTCCTCGAGCCGTTCGTACCGTTCCTTGAGAGGAGGGAAAGGGACGCCAAGTCCTCGATGCTCGCGCTCGTACCACGCGGCCCCGAGCCCGAGCTCGGCGCGGCCGCCGGAGAGGACGTCGAGCGTGGTCACCGTCTTGGCCAGCAGTCCCGGGTGGCGGTACGTCACGCCTCCCACGAGAAGCCGGAAGCGCATGCGCTCCGTCTTGGCGGCGGCAAAGGAGAGCGCGGTGTACCCCTCGAGCATTGGCTCCTCCGCCGGCCACAGCATGTCCATCTGGAACCAGTGGTCCATCACTGAGAGGGTTCGCACCCCGATCGCCTCGGCAGTCTGTGCCAAGGACGTGAACGTCGGCCCGATGGCTAACGGGCCGCCTGGCCACGTGAAGCGCGGCACATGGATGTCGAGTTGCATGTCGTCTCCAGTCGCTGGAAACGAGGGTACCCACGCGTCGTGGCCGAGGGTCGGGTCGGGTTGGCCGACGGAGACGGCGTCGACGGAGAAACGGTACTCTCAGCCGGGCATGGGCCTTGTCATCAACGCGCTCGAGGTACCGCTTGCGGCAAGCGCGCGCGTCCACTGCCTCTCCGACGGTTCGCAACCGCTGACGCTGGCTGAGCTCGGCGTACGCGCCCGACGAGCGGGTGCGTGGCTGGAGCACTTGGCCGGCCGGGCCGGCACCGTCGCCGCGCTCCTGACAGCGTCACACGACTGCCTCGCGGTGTTCTTCGGAGCCCTTCGTTCGGGCATCACGCTCGTGTCGTTGCCGCATCCGGCTCGGGGGATGGACGCCGACGAGTACCTGACCCAGATCGGACACATGTGCGCCGTCACGGGGGCGGACCGCGTGCTGTGCGACCCGGGCCTGGTGGGGCTGCTCTCCGTCGGTCCCGTGGCCGCTTCGTCGTTCGGTGAGTGGGGCTCCGGCGGCTTTCCCGCCACGTCCGAGGCGCCGGGTCGGTTCGTGCAGTTCACCTCGGGGAGCACTGGTGAGCCTCGGGGCATTGAGCTGTCGCTGGACGCTCTGGACGCCAACCTCACCTCCATGTACGACTGGCTGGCGCCGAGCGACGGTGCGGTCGTCTGCAGCTGGTTGCCACTCTCCCACGACATGGGCCTGATCGGCCTCGCGCTCTACGCCATGTGCTCGGTGAATCCGCCGTGGTCCGTGCCTTCCGATCTGGTGCTCATGACCCCCGAGGCGTTCCTCGCCGATCCTGCGAGCTGGATGCGGGCCTGCACCGACTACCGGGCCACCACCACCACCTCGCCGCCCTTCGCCCTGCGCCTGGCGGCTCGCTCCCTGCGATCGGGTGACTTCGACCTCTCCTCGCTGCGGAGCTTCGTCGTCGGCAGCGAGCCGGTGCCGGCGGACGGCCTCCGCGAGTTCGAGGCCGTCGCACAGGATTCAGGTCTGCCGCCCACCGTGCTCTGCCCCGGATACGGCATGGCGGAGACGGCGCTGGCCGTCGCCATCGACCCCACGACCAGGCCGTGGTCGTCAGTGCGTGTCGACCCCGAGGGCCTCGCCGCCCACGAATGGCGGGAGGTTGACGAGGCCGGGACCGAGCTCGTGTCGTGTGGGCCCCCTGTGTCGGGCACGCACGTCCGGACGACTGGGTCGACCCCCCTCGGTGAGCTCGAGATACGGAGTCCGTCGCTGCTCAACCGGTACGTCGGCGACGACTCCTCGCCGTTGACCCCCGACGGATGGTTCCATACCGCGGACCTGGCCTACCTACGCAACGGCGAGGTCTACATCGCCGGGCGCACGGACGACGTCCTCATCGTGGCCGGCCGCAACATTGATGCACGCGCGCTCGATGCGGTGGCTGGCGCGCACCCGGCATGCCGCCCCGGCAATGCGGCCTGCGTCCCCGACGGCTCGGGGCGCTATGTCGTCGTGGCCGAGCCACGCACTGCTGCGATGGAGCCCATAGAGCTCCGAGCCGGCGCCAAAGAGATCCGGGTGTCGCTGGCGCGCCGGTTCGCCGCCAGCCCCTCGGCGGTCATCTTCATTGAGCGGGGTACGCTTCCAAAGACACCGAGCGGCAAGGTGCGACGCAATCATCTCCGCGCCCTTTGGGCCGATGGGAAACTGCAACAGCTCGTGACTGGCTGAACGGGCGCCATGGAAGTCCGCCGGCGGCGTCCTGATACTGTCGCCTGCATCTCGGGAATCTGAATCCTGGACGTCAATCGAGGAGAGATGTCAACGTCGAACACGTCAGCCCAGAACACCCGCACGGACGTGATGTCACTTGACGAGTTCAAGGCGTGGTTCGTCACCGAAATCGAATGGAGCCCCGCCGAGATCACGGAGGACAGCGATCTCGTCGAGGATCTCGGAATGGACTCCGTTGGCGCTGTCGACCTCATGGCGGCGATCGAGGACGCGGTCGGCGGCGACGTCATCATGCCGATTGAGCTGCTGCTCCAGATCACGACGGTGCGCGACGCGTACCTCCAGTACTGCGCCCTGGCGCACCTCCCATACGAGAGCGAGCTTCCCCGGTGAGCGGTCCGATCATGACAGGCGAGGAAGCGCGGCTCTCCCCCAGCCTTCACACCCGACGCCTGCAGCTACGGATGCTCACCAACGAGGACCATGCGCCGCTTTACCGACTTTCCAGCGATCCCGACGTTACGTTCCAGTGGCGCTTCCGCGGCACGACGCCCAGCTACGACGAGTTTCTGAAACAGCTCTATCCCGGCGTGCTATGCCAGTTCGTCGTGAGCCCTCACGGCTCCCAGGAGGTGCTCGGCCTCGTGGTTGCGTACAACGCCGACTTCCGGCACCGCTTCTGCCATGCCGCCGTCGTCATGCACCCGAGCCTCCACCGTCGCGGCCTCGGGATCGAGGCCTTCATGGGCCTGGCGCGCTACGTGTACTACGGCTGGGACTTCCGGATGATCATCATGGAGACGGTGGGCATCGCGTTCGAGAACTTCTCCTCGGGCGAGGAGGCCGGGTACTTCACCGTCGAAGGGCGGATACGGGACCAGTTCTATTACGGCGGGCGGTACTGGGACGGCATCTCGGTCACGCACCGCCGCGACCAATTCGAAAAGGTGATGCAGGGGCCGGTGGGGCAACTCCTCACTCCGGGGCGACGCGTGAAGGTACCGCCACCGCCGAGATGACCGCAGCCTGTCGCGCGTTGGATGCCCCTCATACCTCCGAGGGCTCGCGGCCTCGCCGCCCTCCTGATCGTCTTCGCCGCTGTCCCACTGAGCTTCGGGCTGCTCGCGACGAGTGCAGCAGCCCAGCCCACCACGACGACCACGGCGGCACCGACCACGACGACCACGGCGGCACCGACCACGACGACCACGGCGGCACCCACCACGACGACCTCGTCACTCGCCACCACGACGACGGTTCCCGCCACCACGACGACCAGAACGCGTCCGAGCACCACGACAACGCATCCGACCACCACGACGACGAAGGCCTCCACATCGTCGAGCTCGAAGACCTGGGGTTGGGTCCTTCTGGCGGTCGCGATCGCCCTGGCCGCCATCCTCGTGGCCTTGCTGATCGCGCGTAACCGGCGACAGGGAGACGCGGCCGACTGGCAGCGCTCAGTGGTGCCCGCAGTGACGGCAGCGGAACTCGCCCGGGAGCTCGTCCTGTCGCTCACCTTGGGGGACGATCCGCAGCGCCGGGCGGACGTCAGCGTCCAGGTGGACGAGGCGGTCTCGTCGCTCGAGCGGGCGGCGGCTTCCGCTCCCGACCAGGCAAGCCGCGCTCTGTGCGCCCGGTGCGCGGAGAGCCTTCGTGGCCTCGCGTTCGCGGTCGAGGCCGACCACCTCTTGCGTTCGGGCAGCGGGCATCCCACCGGAGAGCAACTGGCTGCTGCCGATGCCGCCCGGCGGCACCGCGCCGCGGAGTTGGACGTTGCGCTGCGGGAATTGAAGGCGGCGAGCGTCCCGACGCGGTAGCCCCCGAGGTCGCCAGGGCGGACGAGATCTTCACTCAGCCCGTAGCAACACCGCCGTCGGCGTGCGTGCCGCTGTCCAGGCGGGAACGGCCGCGACGACGTTGGCGAGTAAGACCGTGCCGAGCGCCACCAGCAAGATCGACAGGAGGGACACCGTGGGGTATGGCACGGCGTAGATCTGATCCGCGAAGAGATCCCACAGCCACCGGCCCGCGATGACCCCAAGCGGGATTCCCACCGCGATCCCCACCACCGCGGCGACCGTCGCCTGCCAGGCCACGGCAGCAGCCAGTTGCCGGCGGACGAACCCGACGGTCTTCAGCAGTGCAAGGTCACGCCGTCGCTGCCGGACCGATGCGATCAGCGTGAGCGCCAACGCCACGACGGCACCCAGGGCGAGCCCCGATACCAAGAGCGTGGGTGTGAGGCCGATCGTCTTGTAATTCACGATCTCGGCGGGGCGCTGCACGCCCTGCACGACAAGGGCATTGCCGGCGGCTCCGCCCTCCGCCGAGGCATAGACCCGGTCCGACGCGACGACGATGCGCTGGAGGTTGGCCAGCGCCACCGTCGCGGGCACGCCAGACCGCATGCGAACCACCGCGAGGTTCGGCCCGTCGAGTGCCGGTGTCGGGCCGCCGTTGAATGCCGCAGCGAACGGCTTGGGAAGGACCTGGAGCGCCAAGAGCGCTCCGGTTCCCATCGAGGTGTGGTCCGAGACGGTACTGGCAAAGCCGATGGCCGGGAACGTCGCCGTGCCGACGATGCGCAGCCGAGTGGGTGGCAGCCAAATGGGGGCGTTCGCCGGCGCTCCATAGGTGACCGTGATGTACTGGCCGATGCGCTTGTGAAGCTGGGCCATCGTCGCCGCGCCGAGGAGGACCTGATGCGCACCGTCGACGCCGTGGCCGGTGAGGATGGGTGGCGTCACGGCGGCGTTCTCGTTGGCGATGAGGAACGGCACTTGCTGGCCGTCCATCAAAATGTCGTTGTAGGAGAACCCCGCGTAGGCCGCGACGTCCTTGTCGCGTTTGAGCATGGTGAAGGCAACGTGCGGGACATTGCCCCCTCCCGGTCCCACGGGGTTCAGGATGTAGTCCAGTTCCACCCGTACAGCGGAGGGTTGGAGACCAGGGTCTGGAGGCTGTTCCCGAAGGTCAGCGTTGTCACGACGAGGGCGACGGCCAGGGACGATCCGAGAAGCATGGAGCGGACAGGCACGGCGCTCCGGCCCTCACCCGGCTGCAGGGCCATGCGCACCCCGACCACCCCGGGGGCGGACAGGCCGGCCCGGGCCAACGTGGCGACCGCCTGCGCGCCGGTTGACGATCGGACACGGGGTCGCAGCGCGACACGGTGCGGAGCTGCCGCATAAGCCAGCAGGAGCGCCATCGCGCTCAACAGCGTGACCATGATCAGCATGCCAAAACCCAGCACCGTCCAGTCGAAGGAGACTCCTCGCGCGGGGTAGCCGAACGCACGGGTCCGAGGGGCGCGGCGTGACATCGCCACCGCGAGCGCGCCGGCCAGCAGCGTTCCGAGAAGGATCGCGCCCTCGAGCCCGACCAGACCGTCGAGGATCGATGTCCGCCGGCCCTGCACCCAGCGCCCGCAGGACCGTCACATCATCGGCCTCCGCACGGACCTGCGCGCGATGCATTGGGCCGTGGTGAGAAGCGCAGCCAGGAGGGCCACACCTCCGAACACGCCGAGGGCGATGGAGATCGGCTTGAGCGGACGATCGGCCTTGTCCACAGCCGGCGCCAGCAGGTGTCGGTGGAGATCACGCCTGGAGGAATC
>CAVSAT010000013.1:0-13771 GCA_963726005.1 uncultured Acidimicrobiaceae bacterium | reverse complement strand
CTTCGTCTCGGAGACCGGTCAGGGCGTCCCACTCTTGGCCGAACCGCCGATGGACCGGATCGTTCGCCGGATGGCCGCGGTCCGCCCCCGGGGTGAGCGCTGCACCTGGGCGAACCCAACGGCCAATAGAAGAACCACACCGTTGAAGAGGTTCGGAGTCCACACCGGTGCACCCCCAAGCTCGAGACCTTCGACACCTACGGCCAGAACAGCAACGGCCACCAGAGTACCGAGCACGTTGAACCGGCCGCCGCTGAACTGGGTCGACCCCAAGAAGGCGCCGGCGAAAGCGGGCAACAGGTAGTTGGCCGTGATCGTCGGGTCGCCCGTCGACAGCTGTGACGCGGTGAGGATGCCGGCGAATGCGGTCAGGACGCCGCACGTCACCGTGACGCCGAAGATGACGCGCGAGGTTCGCACCCCGGCGAGACGAGCCGCTTCAGGGTTCGCCCCGGTGGCATACACCCGGCGGCCGAATGACGTGTGTTCGAGGATGTACCAGACCACCGCCGAGATGGCGGCGGTGTAGTAGACGGGGTACACGACGCCGAAAAGCTCGCCCGTGGCGATCGTGTGGAATCCGGAGGAGACCACCTGGATCGGCTCGCTGCCCGAGATCCCGTCGATCAGCGCCAGGAGGATCGAGCTCATGGCCAAAGTGACGATGAACGACCCGATCCGTGCCTTCACGATGAGGGCGGCGATGATCACCCCGATGGCTGCACCCGCCACCAACGTCAGACCCAACGCCAAGGGGACGCCGAACGACTTGTCGGCGATCAGCCATGCGACGACAACGGCACCGACGCCGACCTCGGTTCCCACGGCAAGATCGATGACGCCCGCCGACAGGGGGACGACCAGGGCCACGGCCACGATCGCTGAGATCGCCTGGTTGTCGAGTAGGAGACGCCAGGTCAGCACGGTCAGAAAAGTGTGTGGCTCCCAGATTGAGAAGACCACGAACATAGAGCCAGGATGTAAAGAGCGCTGACGTTGCGGAAGGATGCCTTGGCGCGGAATCGCTCCCATGGGGATGTTCTGGGCGGTGTGGGGGCCTCGGGTGGCAGTGCTCCCTCGACCCCGCCGAGTTGCTCCGATTGGAGACCCGCGCTCACGCCCCGACCTGTTCGGTGCTGGCGTCGAGGGAAGCCCGGAGTAGGGCCTCCTCGGACAGTTCGACCCCCTGGAGCTCTGCGACCTGACGACCACGGTCCAAGACCAGTACCCGGTCGCACAGCTCGGCGAGTTCCTTGGTGTCCGACGAGTTGACGAGGACCGCCATGCCCCGCTGTGTGGCGTCACGTAGGAGCCGGTAGATGGCGGCTTTGGCGCCCACGTCCACGCCCGCAGTGGGCTCGTCGAGCACGAGGACATTCGGCTCAGTCCGCAGCCACTTGGCCAGAACGACCTTTTGCTGATTCCCACCGGAGAACTGCGAGAGAGGGCGTTCGGGCTCGGCGGGCCGGAGGTCGACTTTCCGCGCCCACTGGCCGGCCTCCTCCCGCTCGGCTCGCCGGGGGATCCAGCCCAAGCGCCGCTGCACCGAGCGCAGCCCGGCCAGAGTCAGGTTCTCGCGGGCGTTCATCAGGAGCGAAGCGCCCTGCCGGGCCCTATCGGCTGGCACCAGGCCCATGCCGGCGCCGATGGCATCGGCCACGTTCCCGGACCGCAAGCGAGCGCCGTCCACCTCGACGGTTCCGGCGAATCGGGGCACCGCACCGAACAAGCTCGGGCCGAGCTCCTCGCGCCCCGAGCCGAGCACGCCGCTCACCCCGACGATCTCCCCTGAGCGGACCTCAAGGGAGAGGCCTGCCAGCCGCTGCCCGACCAACCCCTTCACGGCGAGGCGGACCTCACCGAGGGCTTGGGATTCAGTGCGCCGATGACCACCAGGATCGCCGCCGATCATGGCGTGCACCAGCGTGGCGTCGTCGGCCCCGGCCACGTCGACCTCGAGCACGGCGCGCCCGTCACGCAGGACGATCACCCGATCAGCAATGGCGCGGATCTCGTCGAGTCGGTGGGAGATGAACAGCACACCGGCCCCGTCCCTGGCCACCCGGCGGACGGCAGCGAAGAGGCGCTCGACCTCGTTCGAGTGGAAGCTGGCCGTCGGCTCATCGAGCACGAGTACTCCGTCGGGATTCTCCCATCCGTCCATGGCCCGGGCCAAAGCCACAATGGTCCGCTCAGCGGGCGAAAGCCGCGGCGATAGGGGATCGGACGTCGATGACGGCTCCGGTGCGGCGGACCAGTGCGGCTGCTCGGTCGTGCTCGCCCGCGGCGGCGGCCGGGCAAGAGGTCCCGAATCCCGAGGGGCCGCGCCAGATCCAAATTTTCCGTGGTGCTCAGCAGTTCAATGAGGCCGAGGTCCTGGTGGATGAAGTGCAGGAGCGTTCGGAGTGCGTCGTGTCCCGCGTCGTGGCCAGCGTTGTCCAGCACATTGATCCGGGCTCCTGGGTCAGCCTTGTGGACACCGGCCAGGATCTTGACGAGGGTGGACTTGCCCGAGCCGTTCTGACCAACGACGGCGAGGATCTCGCCCCGATGCAGATCGAACGAGACGTTGTCGAGCGCCTTGGTGCCGGCGAATGTCTTGGAGACCCCCTGCACCTGGAGCAGGGGTGTCCTCGGCCCCGGTAAACCGGTCTCCGCTACGGCCACAGAGAGGCAAAACGCTTCGCGACGTTCGGGTAGCCGGACCATCCGTTCGCGACGTCGGCGCTTGTTACGTTCGAACTGTTGAGAACCTCGATCACGCCGCCCTGCTCCGTTGCTCCGACCTTCTGGTGCGTCAACGTCTTTCCGATCACATCCGTGATCTGCCATACCTCGGTGTTGAAGTCGAGCCCGAACCCACCAGTGAGTTTTCCGGCTTTGATGTCCGCCAAGTTGACCGCCGACGGTGCGAATCCGAAGGTGGTGATGTGCGTCAACCCCGCTGCGCTCAGCGCCGAGGGAAGCCCCGTGGCGCCCTCCTCGGTGGCGAACACGGTGGTGTTGACCGACGGGTTAGCCCGCAGGTAGCTCACGACCGTGCTCGGCGCCGATGATCCATAGGTGAGCACGGACAGGTTGGACTCAACCGCCGAGCAAGTGGGGCAGATCTTCTTCAACTGGGCGTCGAAGGCGTTCCAGGCGTAGGGGGAATAGGAGAGCTCTGGCGCGCCGAAGAAGACCACGTGAGCGTCGGTTCCCTTGTGCACGAGCACCCAGTCGGCCATCAGCTGACCGACCTTTACGTCGTCGTTCTGACCGCCGCTGACAGCGGTGAGCCCAGCCGCCTTTCCGCCGGTCACTCCGATGCCGAAGACGGGGATCCCGGCATTCTCAAGCGCAGCGAGCGTCCCCCCGAAATTCGACAAAGTCGTCCCGGCGACGATGACGGCAGAGGGGTGTTCGGCCAGCGCTGCCTGAGCGGCCGACTGGACGGTGGATGAGAACAGTCCGGCGCTGATCACGTCGAGCTTCGCGCCCAAGGCCGCGGTGGATGCCTTGAGGTCCTTGGCGAACATGGCGCAAGTGGGTGCACCGCACTCGAGGTAAGCAATCGTGGTACCGGTCGGTGGCTTCTTGTCCAGTTTCTGAGTCACCGGAAAGGCATTCGGATGCCCGACATAGGGAGCGAGGGCAGCCTTGGCGTCCGCGATCGCAGCCTTCGAGCCACCACTGGAAGCGGTACTCGAGGTTGTCGAAGCCTGGCTGCTCGAACTGCCTCCGTACGTGGCCGTGGCCAGGACGGCGATCACAAGAAGGGCGGCAACGCCCAACTTCCGGGTGTTCAGATGTGAGTGCATCGGTTCCTCTCTCGGTCTGTCGGAATGCTGTGCATGGGCTCAACTCCGCTGCTTTTCGGCGAGTTCCATCAGGTCATCGGGCTGCAGGAAGATGTCGGGAGGATCGGTCCCCAGTTGTAGAGACCGAGGTGGCCGCCGTGCGACTCGGGAATCCACGCTTCGTCCTCGGGGATGACATCGAGGTCGGAGTAGTACTCGCTGTAGTTGCCGGCAGGGTCACGCAGGTACCAGAAGAAGTTCGAGCCGGCGTGATGACGGCCCAATCCCCACACGTGACGCTCGGGATGCCCCTCCAACAGCGCAGAGGCCCCACGGCCGACCTCGTCGATGTCGTCGACCTGCCACGCAGTGTGGTGCAGGTAGACGATGGGCGCCTCGAGCACCAGCAGGTTGTGGTGGTCGGTCGAACACCGGAGGAACACACCGACATCACCGATGAAGTCACTGACCTTGAAGCCAATGAGGTCGGTGAAGAACGCGGAGGTGGCGGAGACGTTGGTCGTGGTGATGACCACGTGGCCGAGTTTGCGCGGTCGCACCTGGGTCGTTGCGCAACACCGCCGGTGAGCGGCGGCCGACTCGGGCTGTTCGACCGGGGACGTTGTAGGTCTCGGTGGCAGCCGGGGGCACCTGGGTGATGCGGGGGGAAACCTCGCAGCACCACCTGAACGCCTGTCTTCGGTTCGATCGACGCGAGTGCGTCATCCTCCAACTCGGGATGGTGACCAGCAGCGGTGAGGGCCGCGCCGACTCTGGCCAGGTCGTCGCGATCGTCGACTCCCACCTCCATCTCGACCAGACGACGGGTGGGCGCCTGTTCGAACGAAGAGCTGGCGCCCTCCGTCGACGGTGGAGAAGGACAGGTCGTCTGCTCGGCTCAGACCAAATTCGGCGTAGTAGGTGGCCACGGGCTCGGGCTCAGGAACACCAATGGTGACCGAGGACAGTCGATGCAGTGCCACGGCGAGCCGCCCCCTCAGCCGTTTCCCGTGGAGGAACGGACGAAATGCTGACGAAGATCCCCGAGACCTTCGATCCAACTGTGCAGATGGTCACCTTCGCGCAGGTACACAGGTGGAGTACGGCCCATGCCCACCCCGGGGGGTGTGCCCGTGTAGATGACGTCACCGGGGTAGAGAGTCACGATCCCCGACAGGTAGGAGACCAGTTCGGGGATGGCGAAGATCATGTCGGAACTACGACCCTGCTGCATGGTCTCTTCATTCACTTCACATCCGAGGGCCAGATCGTCAGGGTCTTCCAGCTCGTCGGGCGTCACCAATGACGGACCCATCGGCGAGAATCCGGGAAACGACTTGGCCAGGCCGAACTGAGGCGCGGGCCCGCTTCGTTGCAAGGCCCTCTCCGAGATGTCCTGGCCTGCGGTCAGACCGGCGACGTACTCCCACCCGCGTTTGACCGGCACGTTCCGGGCGGTCCGACCGATGACCGCCACGACCTCCACCTCCCAGTCGACCGAGCCGTCGGGCAGGACGACCTCGGACACCGGACCGCTGAACGAACTCACGTACTTTGGGAAGACCACCGGGTGCGTCGGTGCCTCAAAACCGGATTCAGCGGCGTGGTCGAGATAGTTCAGACCTATGGCGAACACCTGGCGGGGGGCAGGACTGGGAGGTCCGGTCGTCTCCGGGGAGAACTTCTCGGAGGGTTCACTGACCGTCGCGGCCCAGTCGCGCACCTCGTCGAAGCGCTCGTAGGCAGCTTGCGGATCGGCGGTGAATCGGCCGGAGCTGGCCACCTCGACGTCGACGGCTCCCCCGGCGACGAGCAGTTTCACCCGCCCATCGACGTTGGCGATTCGCATATACCTTTCCCCTGTGGTCGAACGGCCGCGCCCGGTGTCCCGGGCGCGATGGACTCGAGTATTCCGTCCCCTTTGTTGAGAATGGCGAGTGTAGCGAACCAATCTTGTGGATTCAAACTATTCTCGAAATTTTGGTCGATACTCCGCAGATCAGTTGTAAATCTGAAAACCCGCCTTAAACTGAACGGATGGGGACCGTCAGCGATTTCCCGAGTTACGACGTCGACCTCTTCAGTGACGAGGTGCTCGCCGAGCCCTATGACCACTACCGGAGGATCCGGGACCTCGGGCCCGTCGTCCGGCTGGAGGCTCACGACCTTCTCGCCGTGAGCCGCTACGACGACGTCCGTCGGGTATTGGGCGATCCGGACACCTTCTGTTCCGGTGAAGGCGTCGGACTCAACGACGTGGTCAATGCGAAGTTCAAGGGCAATACCTTGATGAGTGACGGTGAGCGGCACCGGGTACAGCGCGAGGTCGTGGGCAGGCCCCTCCGGCCCAAGGCACTCGCCGAGCTTCAGCCCGACGTGCAGGAGTTGGCCGATGCGCTCGTCGATCAGCTAGTAGCCCAGGGCTCATTCGACGCCGTCGTCGACCTGGCCCAGGCGATACCGACGACCTGGGTACCCGACCTACATCGGCTGGCCGCAAGAGGCGCGCGAGCACCTGCTCGATTGGGCCGGAGCGAGCTTCGACTCGCTCGGGCCGGCCAACAAGCGGTGTATGGCCGCCGGTGAGCAGCTGACCGACATGTTCCGCTTCGCCTAAGAGATCGCCGCAAGTGAGAATCTGCCGAAGGGGAGCTTCGCAGCTGGGATTCTCGAGGCCGCCGCCAACGGGGAGATCACGGCGAAGCAGTGTCCTGCCCTCATGACGGGGTATCTCGCTCCATCGCTCGACACGACCATCAGCGCCATTGGCAATGCCGTGTGGCTGTTGGCGACGCACCCAGGCGAATGGGCCCGGCTCCGCGAACAGCCGGGTCTTGTCAAGAACGCCTTCAATGAGGCCGTGCGTCTCGAGAGCCCGATCAGCTGCTTCTCCCGAGTGACCACTGGACCGACCAAAGTGGACGGGGTTGACGTGCCCGAGGGGGCCCGGATCCTCGTGCTCTACGCTTCCGCGAACCGTGACGAGCGCCGATGGGAACGGGCCGACGAATTCGACATCACCCGAGAGGTCTCGACTCATCTGGGGTTCGGCTATGGCGTCCACGCCTGCGCGGGCATGGGATTGGCACGTATAGAAGGCAATGCTGTGCTGTCCGCTCTCGCCGCCAGAGTCGTCACGATCAAACCAGGTGTGCCCGTGCGCAAGCTCAACAATCTCATCCGCGCCTTCGCCAGCTTCCCGGTAGAGGTAGTTGCCGCGTAGGGCGCCCACCACGGCTCGCGCTGCCGTGAATGTGGCGGCCTCCGGTCCGTCCGCTGTCGCCGTCCGCCTCGGTTCTCGCTGATCTCGAAACTTCACCATGCCGTTCCATCTGCGTCGTTGCGTACCTTCCGAAACGGTGATGGGCATCACCAGCTCTGACGCATCTGGATTGGAGCGCAACCCGAGCTAAGAATTGATGCTTCTGGCGATGGTGATGAAGTCGTCAAGCGCCGATGGATCACGCAGCGTCTCCCTGCTGAGCACCGTTTCCGCCTCGGCCCCTTGCAAGATCAGTTTCACAGGTACCTCGACCCGCTTACCTGAGAGTGTCCGGGGGATGGCCGCGACTTCCTCGATGCGGCTCGGGGCGTGGCGCGGGGACAACGACCGGCGCAAGGTGTCGGTGATCCGGTTCCGGATTTCGTCGCTCAGTTGACTGTCTTCGCTGAGCACGACGAAGAGGAGGAGCTGGTCTCCTCTCCTCGAGATGGATGACGAGGCTGTCTTCGACCTCGGCAATGTCCTCGAGCACGGCGTAGATTTCCGCTGAGCCGAGCCTTACTCCTCCCCGGTTCAGGGTGGCGTCGCTTCGCCCGGTGATCGCGCAGGAACCGTCGGCATGGATGGTGATCCAATCGCCGTGCGTCCAGACCCCCGGATTCTGATCGAAGTAGGTCGCAGCCAAGCGGCTGCCATCGGTGTCGCCCCACAACCCCACCGGCATCGATGGCATCGGTACCGTGATCACGAGTTCGCCTTGGCGATCGAGAACTGGCCTGCGGTCGGCATCCCACGCCTCCACCTTGGCGCCCAGCATTCGACAGGACATCTCGCCGGCCCTCACCGGATGTACCGGACTGCATCCGACGAAGGCCGTGCAGACATCGGTCCCACCACTGATGGAGCTGATCTGCACATGCGGACCCCGTGGCATGGGCGGCCCAGGTGGCCGCGGCCGCTGAAAGCGGCGCGCCGGTGGAGCCGATGGCCCGGACCCGGCGCAGGTCGATCGATTGCTCCGGGCTCCAAGTCGGCTCGCCGACAGGCATCCAGGTACGGCGCCGACAGTCCGAGGACGGTGATGCCGGTCTCGGCCGCCAGGCGCCACAGCGCCAGCAGGTCGGGAAACGCCGGATCGCCGTCGAAAAGCACGATGCTGGCACCGGTGAGGAGCCCGGAGACGAGATAGTTCCACATCATCCAGCCGGTCGTCGAGAACCAGAAGAAGCGATCGCGCGAGCCGAGGTCGTGATGAAGCGTGAGGACCTTGGCATGTTCGCAGATGATCCCGCCGTGACCGTGCACGATTGCCTTCGGCCTGCCCGTCGTGCCCGATGAATACAGCACGTACAGCGGGTGGTCGAAAGCAACTAGCTCGTGGACATCTTGCGACCCAGGCTCGGACAGAAGCTCGTCCCAGGAGAGCACGCCCTCTTCGGAATGTGACCGCGTCGGGATACGGCACGATGACCGTGTGCCTCAGGGTCGGGAGCTGTTCCCGGATCTGTCCGAGTTGTCCCCTCCGATCGATGCGCCGATCGCCGTAGTCGTACCCAACGACTGCGAACAGGATCGTGGGCTCGACTTGACCGAACCGGTCGGTGACGGCCCGGACACCGAACTCAGGTGGGGCCGCAGGTCCACACCGCGCCCGAGACTGGCCGTGGCCAGGAATGCGATCACGGTCTCGGGGATGTTGGGCAGATAGGCGGCAACCCGATCCCCGCGGCTCACTCCCAGGCGAACGAGGCCAGCTCGGCACGCCGCCACCTGTTCACGAAGCTGGGCCATCGTCAGTTCGACCGGTTCACGTGTCTGAGAGCGGGCGATGACGGCCGGACCGTCAACCTCGTGACGTAGGGCTTCCTCGGCGTAGTTCCACTGGGACCCCGGGAACCATGTGGCGCCAGGCATTGTGGCCACCGACAACGCAGGCCCCGACGCTCGACCTAGATCGGCGTACTCACGGAACTTCGACCAGAACGCATCAGGGTCGTCCACCGACCATTTCCACAGGGTCGGGTAGTCCTCGCAATACAGGTCACGGTCGCCTAACCATGCCGTGAACTGTCCGAGACGGGAGGTCGACCAGGCGTCGGCGGGCGGAGTCCACAGCACTTCCCCTCGAGCCGTCCGATCGCCCACGCCCGGCGCGCTCTACGAGGGTGCGGCAGTGCGAGAATCTGCGGATACCCGGTAGTCCGCATCAACTGGTTCAATTGCCGGCGACGCCAGCAGGATGTCGGTGGTGCGTTCCACGTGGTCGCTGAGCCGCCGCACCGCTTCGTCGGCGTCGCGGGCTAAAGCAGCTTCGAGAATTGAGGCGTGTTCGGCGGCGATGTCCCTGTCCGACTCGTGCCCGAGCGGCACCGACCATCGTCGGTAGAGTTCAGCCGAGTCACGTAGGGAGGCGGACAGGTTCTTCAGCCGCTGGTTGGCGCAACCTTCGAGGAGGACCTTGTGGAACTCGGCGTGGGCGGCGACCCAGGAATCGCTGAGGCGTTGGGGGTCGTCTGGATCGAGCTGATCCGAGCGGCTGAGTCGGTGGTGGGCGGCGATGAGGCGCGACTCCCACTCCAAGTCGCCGTCGGCGATGGCGTGACGCAAGGTGAGTGTCTCGAGCTCACGGCGCGCTTCGGTGAGTTCGAGCAGATCGTCGCCCGAGAGCGACACCACTTGGAAGCCCTGCTGGGCTTCGCCCTTCACCAGTTCCTGTTCGGCAAGCCGCAGCAGGGCCTCGCGTAAGACACCCATGCTGGTGTCGTACTGCTCGCACAGTTCGGCGTACCGCAGGCGTTCGCCAGGTTGGTGACGCCCGGCCAGGATGTCTGCCCGCAGCCGATTGAACACGCGCTCCGCCTTGGTTGAGCCGGTGGCCATACGCGGATTCTAGCCTTATCCTCACGGTTGATCCATATCTTCCAAATAGATATAGAATTTCGAGATTCGATTGTGTTCACGATCTCATCCCACTATCGTTCGTCTCAACAGCGGGGAAGGCCCCGAGCTCGGGTGTTTGACCGAATCCAGGTGTGACGAAGAATCCCAGGCGCGGAAAAGGAGGGTCGATGCGAATCACCAACGTCGGTGGCCCGGTGAAGCTGCTTGTCGCTGCGGAAGCCCTCGAAATCGATGCGGCTAGCGACGGCCCCTTCAGCGCCGATCCACGGAATACCCACGAGCACTTCGCCGCTTTGCCCGACTTGGCTACGCGTGAGTATGCCTTCTGAGATTCAAAAGGCGCCCACCGCTCGGCCTGCCGCTATTAGCCGGACGCTCTGGCATCTCGGGAGTTCCTCCCGTGACGCCAAAACAAACGAGCCCACCGAAGATCCGGTCGACTCTCGCCCCAACCCGAACGACGAAATCCCACTGCAAGGATGAAGAGTGGCCGCTGCTGATCGCGGAGAAGGACGATTGCCGGCATCGACCCCGGTGCTCATCGCCGGCGGCGGTCCGGTCGGCCTGGCCACGGCAGTGGAACTGGCCCACCATGGCATCGCTTCGGTGATCATCGAGCGTCGAGAGGAGGTCTCGTGGCTGCGACCCCGGGCCAAGACCACCTCGGCACGGACCATGGAACACTTCCGACGCTGGGGTCTGGCCGACGAGTTGCGTGAAGTCGCCCCGCTTCCGGTGGCGTGGTCCGACGAGGCTGTCTTCTGCACCAGCCTGCTGGGGCGGGAGATCACCCGCATCGGCGGCTGCTTCGGGCTGGACCTGGCCGGCTCCGACCTGGTGGCCGAATGCGGACAACAGGTGCCGCAGCCCGTAGTTGAACACGTCCTCCGTGAAGCGGTGAGCCAGTCACCAATGGCTCGCCTGGTCACCGGTATGCAGGTGGTCGCGGTGAGGCAGAGCGCAGCCGGCGCTGAGGTCGATGTGACCGATGACCTCGGGAAGCAGCAGCAAATTCAGGCTCAGTACGTGATCGGCTGCGAGGGGGCGCGCAGCGTGGTGCGCGATGCAATCGGCGCCCGCTATGAGGGCATCGAGGCCAGTCGCCCGAACTTCAACATTGTGTTCCGGGCCTCGGGCCTGGGCGACCGGGTGCCGCACGGACCGGCCATCCACTACTGGGTGTTGAATCCTGACCAACCGGGCCTTGTCGGCCGGCTCGACCTCGACGAGACCTGGTGGTGCATCGCCCAAGGCGTTGACGTCGAGACAGGGGAGGCTGATCCCGAGCGGCTGGTGCACAATCTGGTTGGTGGTGAAGTGCCGGTCAGTGTTTTGGCCACCGACGCCTGGTTGGCTCGCATGCTGTTGGTGGACCGCTATTCGAGCAGGCGGTTGTTTCTGGCCGGCGACGCTGCGCACCAGAATCCACCATGGGGAGGACACGGCTTCAACACCGGCATCGGCGACGCGGTCAACCTCGGGTGGAAGATGGCGGCCGTCATCAACGGGTGGGCACCGAAGGAGCTGTTGTCCAGTTACGAGCCCGAGCGGCGCCCGGTAGCAGCTCGCACCATCGAAGAGGCGGCCCGAAATATGGCAACCCTCGCTCCCGAGCTGGCCGATCGTCGATTGACCGGCTCCGATGATGAGTTCGCCGAGGCACGTCCGAGTGTCGCCGCGGCCATCCATGCCACCAAGACCGGCGAATTTCACAGCCTCGAACTGACCCTTGGATACGACTATGGGGAGTCGACGATCGTGGTCGCCGAGGACCCGCCAGAGGTGGAGACGGCCACCTCGGCGGAAACGGGCTACCAACCGACCGCGGCGCCCGGTCATCGCCTTCCACACCGTTGGATGGCGCCCGGGGATTCGCTCTACGACCGGCTGGGCACCGAGTTCACGCTGATCGGGGATCTCTCCCGACCTGTAGTTGGACGACTGGTAGACGAGGCGCGGTCCCTTGATGTGCCCCTCTCCCTGATGGATGTGCAAGGTGAGGAGTGGCGCGATCGATTCGGAGCCGACCTTGTGTTGGTCCGTCCGGACCAACACGTGGCCTGGCGTGGCAATCACCTCGATGACCCGGCGGACATCCTCCGCCGGGTCATCGGCTATGCGCCCCGCCCCTCGCCCCTCGTATCGCCGGACCTCGAAAGGACCTCGTGATGACTGACGGCATCCAGATGCACGTAACCGAGTGGGGAGACGGGGACCGCGTCGTTCTCGTCCACGGGGGTACACCCGGAGGGGGAGCAGCCGCCTTCGCTGCCCAGAAGGATCTCGAGCAGCGTTGGCACCTGGTCCTCCCGGACCGACCCGGTCATGGGCAGACTCCACGGCAAGGACGAGAGGACTTCGAACGGGACGCCGACCTGATCGCTCCTCTTCTCGAGGATGGCTCACACCTGGTAGGCCACTCCTACGGGGGCATGGTCGCCCTCACCATGGCAGTCCAGCGACCAGACGCTGTCCGGTCGCTGACCCTCATCGAACCGCCGGCTTTCTGCTTCGCCAAAGGGGATCCGGTGGTCGACGAGATGGCCCGGGCCAATCGCGAGCTGTTTACCAATCCGCCAGATGATCCGGTGGAGACAATGAGAACATTCTTCGGACTTGTCGGCATCGACATGCAGATCCCTGATCCGGCGCCCGAAGCGTTTCTGCCCATCGCCCAAGCCTTTGCTCGGGACTTCGCCGATATTCGGGGACCCGACGAGGCTCAGATCGACGCGAAAGATCTCACCGACGGTGGTTATCCAATCCAGGTACTGACCTCGGGTCGAATAGCTGGATTTGAAGGCTATCGCCGACGCGATTGCCGAACAGACCGGTGGCCGGCACGTCGTCGTGCCAGAGACGGACCATTCGGTACAAAACGCAGGGGAACCGGTGAACCGATTGCTCGAGGCGATCTGGTCCATGTAGCTGAAAGCGACGCTGCCATTCAACCCACACCGAATCGAGTGAGAGACCTCAAGCAACGAAACAACTGTCATATGTCTGACACTAACGAAGGAGCAACATGACACGCACCGCTGTTTCCATCGATGCCGATGGCCATCACATCGGGGGGATTGCAACTGAGCTCGGTGGTCAAGGACGTCCCTTAATCGTTGCCCTCCATGGTGGTAGCTACTTCAGCGCATACTTCGATGTACCGGGTCATTCACTTCTGGATGCGGCGTCCGCCAACGGTTTTGACGTCGTCGCGCTCGACCGACCCTGCTACGGCGCCAGCGACCCATTGCCAGAGAACGAGATCACTTTCAGTCGAAATGCTGAGGTGCTTGACGTCGCGATAGGCGAGTTGTGGAAAGAGCGGGGTGCTCACTATCCAGGAGTCGTGCTCATAGGTCATTCCATGGGTGCTGCGATTGCAATGCACATCGCCTCCCACCAGCCTGGATGGCCTCTGCTGGGCATCGCGCTCTCCGGCATCCATGACACTGCTCCGCCGATAGTGCGAAACGCGTGGGATTCGATGCCAGCCGGCCAGCCGGTCGTGTTCACCCCCGACCAAAGGCGACTGTTCTTCTACGGACCCGACTGGACTATCGAGCCGGACATCGTCGAACGAGCGGAGGTTTCGGCCTCCCCAATTCCTCTGGCTGAGTTGCTCGAAGTTGTCGGCACCTGGCCCGAGGCTGCAGCGGGCGTGGCGGGAGAGATACGTGTCCCGGTCCAATATGTGGCATTCGAGTTCGAGTCCCTGTGGACCATCAATCCTCAAACAGTGGAGGCCTTCGGGAGCTACTTCCATGCAGCGCCCTCTGTGAGTGCCGAAACGATGGCCGGGACAGGGCACGACGCGGACCATCACCGATTGGGACAGGCTTTTCAACTACGACAACTTGCTTTCGCATTG
>CAVSAT010000012.1:0-449678 GCA_963726005.1 uncultured Acidimicrobiaceae bacterium | reverse complement strand
GAGGTTCAAGATGTTGTTGTCCTGCGACCCGCCGATGTAGGGCCGATCGGCCGCCGGTGTGAGGACGACCGTGGCGACCCACCAGCCGGCTGCGACGAGGACGGACACACCCATCAGGAAGACCTGCCACACCCGCCGCCGCACGCCTGTCGGCGCCGCGAAAAGGTAGACGACGGCCATGACCGGGAGGATCAAGAAGGCCTGCATCATCTTGGTGATGAAGCCGAATCCCCACCAACGCCCCGGCAAGGACGAGCCACTTGGTCTGCGCCCGCTCGAGGGCGCGGATGGTGGCGTACAGGGCGCCCGCGAGCAGCAGCGCCAGCATCGTGTCGGGGTCGTTATAACGGAACATCAGAGCGGCGACCGGCGTGAGCGCCACCACGGCACCCCCGAGGATCGCGGCACTCCGCCCTGAACCAGCGGCGGACGGACAGGTAGACCAGGCCGACGGTCGCGACACCCTCGAGGGCCTGCGGTGCCAGCACGCTCCACCAGTTGAGCCCGAAGATGCGGGCCGAGATCTCCATCGGCCACAAGAACGTGGGCGGCTTGTCGACGGTGATGAAGTTCGACGAGTCCGAGGAGCCGAAGAAGAAGGCCTTCCAGCTCTTGGTCCCCGCCTGCACGGCCGCCGAATAGAAGGTGTTGCCCCACCCGCTCGCGCCGAGGTCCCAGGATAGAGGACGGCCGTGGCCGTTGAGGAGCATCAGCAGGGCCGGCCGCACCAGGCCGCGTCGCTCTCCTTGCCCCGCACGAAGCGCGCTCCCGCCCGCGCCGGGGGCCCGGCGGCCGGGACGGTGCGGCCGCAGCCGCCGCTCGTCCGTGCCGCCCGGAGCGTCGAGTCGTGCCGGGGGGTCGAGCACGCCGATGGGGGAATCCGAGGCGGGCGTGAGGTCCGTCATTGTGACAGCTCCAGAGGTTGGGCACCCGAGCCGGCGCAAGGGCGGAGATCGAGGCGCGCAGCACGGCAAACCGGAAGACGGCGGCGCCAGGTTCCCAGGTGATTGCCACCAGCTCGGGGAGCAGGGCGCCGGGACCACCAGCTGCGCAAGAGGAGGCCAAGCGTGGTGAACTCGGAGCCACCGCGTAGAGCCCCTGCGACGGCGTAGAGGCGGGCCCGCCGGGCCTGGCCGTCGGCGGTATGGGAGAGCTCGCGATGTACCGCCGTGTTGAACAAGGTGGCGATCGCCATGGCGACGGCGTTGGCGCCGATCGGTCCGATGAGCGGGCGCCAGGCCACGAAGAGGAAGAGGTAGCCCAGCGTCGAGATCAGACCCACTCCCGCGATCGCAGCAGCTGTTCCGCCGCCACCTCGTTGGAGCGCATGCGGCGGAGGCCCTTGGCGCCGCACCAGCATCCGCCACACGCCGCGCAGGTCGTTGGCAGCCGTCGAGACGATCTTCACTCGAGAGTCGGGATCGTCGACCCAGTCCACCGGAACCTCGCGATTCACAGGCCAAGCCGATCCGCCGTGACCAGCAATTCGGTGTCGAAGAACCATCGTCGTCCTCGACGAGGGTAGCGACTTTCGGCCGCGTCCCGGCGCAGAGCCTTGAAGCCGCACTGGGCTCGCTGAAGTGGCCCCGCAGCGTGAGCTGAGCAGCAGGTTGTATGCCCTCGAGATGAGCTCTCGCTTCGGGCCGCGCACGACGTGCGCTCCGCGGGCGAGCCGCGATCCGATGGCAACGTCGCGTGGCCGGACAGCAACGGCGCCACGAGGGGGAGCAGTGCCGGCAGCGATGTCGACAGATCGAGTCCATGTACGCCACGACCGGGGCGGACTGGTCGACCAGGCTCGCGCAGCGCGTAGCCGCGACCTTGCGCGGCAGGCGCAGTGCGGCCACTCCCCGCAACCGTCCCGCCAACTCGGCGGGCACGCGGGAGGTGTCGTCCTACTCGCGTTGTCCACCACCGTCACGAGGGTCCGGAAGGGAACGACTCGTCGAGGAAGGTCCTGAGCGCGTGATGGAGCTCCGTGCTCGGCCGCCTCGTTGTAGACCGGCACGACGATCTCGACGTCCAGCGGCACCCGACGGGATCGACGTCGGCCTCGTACGGCGCCAGGGCTGTCATGCCCTGCATGGTGTCCGGGCAGCCTCCAGGCTCCATGAAGGTCGGCTGTGGGTCCGGTGTGAACCTTCGGGCACCCCGCGGGACCGTCGCCCTCAGGCGGCGACTCGGGGTCTCGCCGCCCTGACCTCGTCCTGTTCCGGTTGCACGGTGCTCATCGGGAGCCGGACCGAGACGACTCACCCGCTGCCCGGCGCGGACGTGACGGACACCGTTCCTCCGTGCGCCGCCACGATGGCCGCCACGATGGAGAGGCCGAGCCCGCTACCCCCGCTCGTGCGGGACCGCGCGGTTTGGCCCGGTAGAAGCGCTCGAAACCCGACGTGCCTCCTCGTCGGGCATGCCGGTTCCGGTGTCACGCACCTCGATCTCGGCGTGGTCGCCGACCTGGTCAACCCGCACCGTGGCCGCGTCCCGGCGGCGTGTGCCCCGCACGTTGGCCAACAGGTTGTCGAGTAGCTGGCGGAGCCGGTCCCTGTCTCCGACACCTCAACGGGTCGGGCGGCCCAGAACCGCACCGGCCAGTCGGGTCCGACGGCGGACGCCGTTCGCACGGCATCCGACGCCAGGGACCCCAGCTCGACGGGCGCCATCTCCATGGGCGGCCCTCGTCCAAGCGGGCCAGGGTCAGCAGATCGCTGACCAGCCGGTCCATGCGCGCCGTTTCGGTGCGGATGCCCGCCGCAATGCGCGGCTGGTCGGCGGTGTGCTCCGTTCCGCCCCGCTCGAACAATTCGGCGTAGGCCGAGACAGCCGCGATGGGCGTGCGGAGCCCGTCTAGGCGTCGGCAACGAACTGCCGCAGATGGTGCTCGTTCTCCTTGAGGCGCGCCTCGGAGGCCAGCCGGGCGGAGAAGGCCGCCTGGATCCGCTCGAGCATGACATTGAGGGCGCGGGCGAGACGGCCCACCTCGGTCGCCCCGTCGGCGCCCGGCACGCGCTGGTCGAGGTTCCCCGCTGCGATGGAGTCGGCCGTGCGCTCGACGTCCTCGAGCGGGCGCAGGCCCAGCCGGACCAACCACCAGCCTGCGGCGAGCGCGACACCAGCGCGCCGGCAGTGACGGCCAACTCAACGAGGAAGAGCGTATGCAGAGTGCTGGCCTGGTCGACCAGGGTCTGCGCCTGTACCTGCACCAACCCGCCGGTGAGCTTCTCGGCGCGCACCCGGAAGGCCGGACCTCCTGCCGCGATGGACCCCGCCGTGAAGTAGGCGACCTGTGTCCCGTCGGGCTGGGTGGCGAAGCCGCTGATGGGGGCGGGGAGCTGGGGACGGTAGGGGTGGTTGCCCACGTAGGCGGGGCACTCGACGCCGTCGACGACGGTGCTGTTGCTCTGGGTGACCACCGAGAAGTAGCTGATGCCGAACACGTTGGGGAACTGCTCGCCCCCCCGAACGGATGTCGGGCCGCCGCCGCTGTTGCCCGTCGAGGTTTGGTCATCCCCGACTCCTTGCGGCGGTGGGGGACAGTTCACGACGACGCCCGTGGGCGTGGCCACGACTGGCGTCCGGTGCTGGGCCAGTTGTTGGTCGACCTGGTTGTAGAGGGAGGACCGCAGCGCCGAGTACGTCGCAAAATCCGCCACGACCCGCGCGACGATCGAGATCGCCCCGACCGCGAGGAGGAGCCGGAGCCGCAGTGACACTCAAGCTGCCCCGTGGGCGGCCTCGGGCTCGCGCAGCGTGTAGCCGACGAGACGAATGGTGTGGATGAGCGGGGGCCCGAACTTCTCGATCTTCTTGCGCAGGTAGCTGACGTAGGTCTCCACGACGTTGCCGTCGCCGCCGAAGTCGTAGTGCCACACGTGGTCGAGGATCTGCGCCTTGGAGAGCACGTGGCGCGGGTTCAGCATGAAGTAGCGCAGGAGGTTGAACTCCGTCGCGGTGAGATTGATGGGATTGCCGCCGCGGCGCACTTCGTGTGCGCTCTCGTCGAGCTCGAGGTCGGAGAAACGGAGGGTGCCGTCGTCCTCGGGCTCGTGACCGGTGCGCCGGAGAATGGCGTGCACTCTTGCGATGACCTCGGCCAAGGCGAACGGCTTGGTGACGTAGTCGTCGCCCCCGACGGTCAGACCGGCCAGCTTGTCCTGCAGCGTGTCGCGTGCGGTGAGGAAGAGCACGGGGATGCGCAGCCCGTCGGCACGCAGGCGCCGGGTCACCTCCAGACCGTCGAGGTCGGGCAGCATGACGTCGAGGATCAAGAGGTCGGGCGGGTCTTCCTGGGCCTTCGCGAGGGCCTTGCGCCCCGTCGTCGCCTCGTCGACGGTGAACCCCTCGTAGCGCAGCGACGTGGCCACCGCGTCGACGATCGAGGGCTCGTCGTCGACGACCAGGACCCGCGCTCCGTTTTCGGTCTTCACTGGTCACACCTCCCTGGCTCACAGGGTCGCGCCCTGACTCGCCATCCAGTGTGACCCGCGCTGTGGGCCTCCTGTGAGCGCGGACCCTCAGATGGAGCGGGCGTCGAGGGCGCGTCGCGGCAGCTCAAGGGCCGAAATGGCGCCGTACTGCCGGACGCGAACCCGGTCGCCGGGCACCCGCAGCTCCGCGGGTCTGGGCCGGCTCGCCGGGCAGGGAGAGGCCCACGAACACGGTGCCCGGGGCCACGCCCTCCTGCTCATCGGGGCCGGCCACACCGGTGATGCCCAGGCCGACGTCGGCACCGGTCACCCGGGCCGCACCCTCGGCCATGGCCGCCGCGGCCGACTCTGTGACCACCGGCCCGGCGGGCACCCCGAGCACGTCGAACTTGACCCACGCGTCGTAGGCCACGACGCCGCCGCGGAACCAGGCCGAGGCGCCCGGCACGTTGACGAGGCGGGAGGCGATGAGGCCTCCGGTCAGCGACTCGGCCACGCCGAAACTGAGACCACCGCGATGAGGCGTTCCGCGACGGCGACCTCCATGGACTCGTCGTCGACGCCGAAGACGATGTCGCCCAGACGCTGTCCATGGCGCGACGCACCTCAGCCTCTCCTTGTCGAGCAGCACGGTGACGTCTTCGAGCGTGCGCGCCTTGGCCGTGATGCGGACCTTGATCCCCTCGATCCCCGAGGCGAGGAAGGCGAGCGTGACGTCGCCGGGCGCATCGAGCGCGTCAATCCGATCCTGCAGGGCCTCGGCCAGGCCGGACTCGCTCGCCCCCCAGGTGCGCAGCACGCGGCTGGCGATGACGCCTTCCTCGCCAGCCTCGGCCATCCGGGCGCGCAGATCGGGCAGGATGGCGCGCTCGAACATCTCGGTCATCTCGTAGGGGACGCCGGGCACCGCGTAGATCGACTTTGTTCCCGAGCGGGCAGATGAGACCCGGCGCCGTGCCGACCACCTGCGGGATGATCGTGGCCCCTGCGGGACGTCGGCCTGCCGCGTGTTGTTCGCCGTCATCGCGCGTCCGCGGGCCTCGAAGAACCCGGCGATCAGGTCGGCGATGCCCTGATTGCGCACGAGGTCGACGCCCATGACCTCGGCGATGGCATCCCGCGTGATGTCGTCCTGCGTCGGCCCGAGCCCGCCGCACATGATGACGCCGTCGCTGCGGGCCAGCGCCGTGCGCAGCGCCAGCACGATGCGGTCGTGGTTGTCGCCGACGGCCTGGTGGAAGTGCGAGGCGACACCATTCGCGGCCAAGTGCTCCCCCAGCCAGGCCGAGTTCGTGTCGGCAATCTGCCCCAGCAGGAGCTCGGTGCCCACCGCCACGATCTCGATCCTCACGGGCGTGACCTTAGGAGGCGGCAGGACGGTGCAGCGCCCGACGGCCGTCCATCAGGTACTCCGCACCGGTGTACAGCGTGAGCGCGCAGGCGAACCAGATCATGGCGACTTGGAGGCCGTGCTGGTGGGCCAGGGGCGGGATGATGACGGTGCCGATCGCGAAATCCTGCACCAGCGTCTTGAGCTTCGCCGACTTGCGGGCTGGGATGGACACGCCGCGGCGGCCCACCCAGGAGCGGTAGAGCTGCATGCCGACCTCGGGCCCGTGATGAGGATGACCGGGAGCCAGGGCAGGTGGCCTTGCACGGAGAGGGTGATCATGGCGCCGAGGACACGGCCTTGTCGGCCAGCGGGTCGAGAAATGCACCCGATCGGGTGGTGCCGTGGCGGCGGGCCATGTAGCCGTCGAGCCCGTCGCTGCCGGCGAGGATGATGCCCACCACAACGTTGATCCACGACGCCCCCCACGCGACGAGCATCACCACGTAGACCGGTGCGGCCAGCAGCCGGGCCACCGTGACCGCGTTGGCCGGGGTGACCAGCGCGCTGGGGCCGAAGGTGAACCCGGCGTGCGATGGGTGCTCGTGCGTGGCGTCGCTCACGGGACGTCGCTCCTACGCCGACGGGTGCCGCGCCGCGGTCGCCGGCCGGAAGGCCGCGCAGGTCCGGTCCCTCGGCGCCGGTGATACGCACGTCGACGAGGCTGCCCACCGGGAGGTCGGGCGGCAGGTGCACGATGCCGTCGATCTCGGGCGCCTCGTGCGGCGTGCGGCCACGGCCGGGGGCGTCGACGAGGACCCTGCGAACGGCACCGATGAGGCGGTCCCGCTTGGCCGCGGTGATGGCGTCCTGGAGCTCGGCGCACTCGCGCAGGCGCTCCAGCGCGAGCTCGGGCGGGACCTGGTCGGCGAGCCCGGCGGCGTGCGTGCCGTCCTCGTTGGAGAAGGGAAAGAAGCCGGCCCAATCGAGCTCCGCCTCCTCCAGGAACCGAGGAGCTGGTCGTGGTCGCGTTCGGTCTCGCCGGGGTAGCCGAGGATGAAGGACGACCGGAACGTGGCGTCGGAATCGGCCGCCCGGATGTCGGCGATGCGGCGCAGGAAACGCTCGCCGTCGCCCCAGCGGCGCATGCGCGGCGAGCAGCGGCGGGCGACGTGCTGGAGCGAGAGGTCGAAATAGGGCACGCCGGTATACAGGATCGTCTCGATCAGCTCGTCGGTGAGGCCCGACGGGTAGAGGTAGAGGAGCCGGGTGCGCTCGACACGCATCGAGACGGCGCGGGTGAGGGAGGCGATGGGCGAGGGACCGTTGGCGATACGCACGCTTCCGCCCGGGGCCGGTGCGGTCACGGCCGTAGGAGGCGAGGTCCTGGGCGACGAGGACGATCTCGCGCAGCGGAGGGGCACCGTCTGCGGGTCGTCGCGACGCGTCCACCTCGGCCAGGATGTCCTCGGGGGGCGTGACCGTTGCTTGCCCCGGAAGGACGGGATCGCGCAGAAGCCGCAGATGCGGTCGCACCCCTCGGCGACCTTCACGTAGGCCCAGGGGGCGCGGGCGGCGGGGCGTGGCAACTCGCAGGAGGTCGAAATCGTTGGCGGCGGCGGCCGGTGGCGCCTCCGGATCAGGCCGGCTCGGGCCATGGAAACGGGAACGGGCGTCGGAGCCGTGCTCGTCGGCAGGCGCCGTCAGGTCGCGCCCGAAACCGGCCACGAGGTCCACCTCGGGCAGCGCGTCGCGCAGCTCGTCGCCGTAGCGCTCGGCCATGCAGCCGGTCACGACGAGGCGGGCCCCGGCGGCGCGGCGGTCGGCGAGGTCGAGGATGGTCTCGATCGACTCCTGGCGGGCCGCCTCGATGAACGCGCACGTGTTCACGACGACGAGGTCGGCGTCCTCGGGGTCCGAGGCAGGGCCGTATCCCTGCGCGTCGAGGTAGCCCTCGAGCTTGTCCGAGTCCACCTGGTTCTTCGGGCACCCCAGGGTTGCAGCCAGTAGCGGCCCACGTCGTGCACACACTCCTCGCACCAGTCCGGTCCGCCGGCGTGACGGTGCACGGCAGGCCCGCCGAGGCGGGCCGATTTCCGGTCGCCCGGCACCGGGTGCCGACTCCCGAGCGGAGAGGGAGGGATTTGAACCCTCGGACCCGGTTACCCAGGTCAACTCATTAGCAGTGAGTCCGATTCGGCCGCTCTCGCACCTCTCCAGCAGGAATTTTGTCTTTCGATCAGAACTGCTGGCCATAATCTGACCATAATCGCTAAACTGAACTCCGTGAGGGGAAGCCTACGTGAGCGATCGCCAGGCGTTTGGCAGGTCAGGGTGGCCCTTGGTCGGGACCCCAACACTCGTCGCTACCGGTACGCGCACGCCACTGTCCATGGTGGACGACGCGACGCCCAAAGAGAGGCGGCGCGACTGGTCAATGAGGCGTCGCAGGGACGGATCCCGCTGACCAACGAGACCTTCGGAGGCCTTCTCGATCGCTGGCTCGACCACATCGAGGCCCGCGGACGAGCGCCCAAGACCTTGGTCGAAAACCGCCGTATGGCTGCCGCCATCGCCAAGGACCTGGGGGCGAAGGACCTGCGGAAGCTGAAAGCGTCGGACCTCGACGCCTTCTACGACCGGCTGAGCCGGAGGGGCCTCTCGGCCACCAGCGTCCGTCGGTACCACGCTGTGTGCTCGGCCGCCCTCAACCAGGGGGTCAAGTGGGGTCTCGTCGAGCGCTCCCAAGCGGCACAGGCATCGCCGCCGAGCATCGAACGGAACGAACCAGATGCTCCGACGCCGGAGGAGATCAAGCTCCTCATCGAGCGAGCAGAGGAGAAGGATCCCGAACTGGCGACCTTGCTCTTTGTCGCGGCCACGACCGGATGCCGGCGCGGCGAGTTGTGTGGTCTTCGGTGGTCAGACGTGGACTTCGAGAAGGGCGTACTCCTCGTACGGCGATCGGTTTCCGATCTTCCGGGCCGCGTCGAGATCCGCTCGACCAAGACGGGCCACGTCCGAAAGATGGCCCTCGATGGGCGACCTTGTCCGTGCTCGACCTCCTCCGGGAGCGGGCGGCGGTGCAATGCGCAGCCGTCGGCACATCGCTCGATGCGGACGCATACCTCTGGTCGTCTTCGCCCGACAACCTCTCGCCGCTGCGCCCCGGGGGAGTCACCTCCCGGTTCATCGCCCTGCGGAACGACCTCGGGCTGACGCACATCCGACTCCATCACCTCCGCCACTTCGCCGCCACCGTGATGTTGGCCGGCGGTGTCGACGTCCGCACGGTGGCCGGCAGGCTCGGGCACTCTCGTCCGACCCTGACCCTGCAGACGTACGCGCACGTCATGGACGTCTCTGACCGAAGGGCGGCTGAAGTCCTTGGTGGAAGTATTTCGGGTCCTCTCGTCGAAGTCGCCGAATCTGGAGCGTGAAGTCTGACGGATCCACGCGCAACGTAGCGCCTTGACGGGCCCATCGCTGACGGACCCCGCAACCCTCTACGCGACGTCGTTGTGGACGTCCACACGAATGTCCACGAATGTCCACACGCCTGGTCAATGCGTCTTCTGACCGCCTCGGGACGATACGGCCAGAGCTGTCAAGGTCGGCTTCGCCGAGGCGCCCGACATGTCGGGCGCCGTGCCTTGACAGCTCGGTGCTCGAACCGATGGACACAATGGATCAGGACGGCCGGAACCGCCCGGCCTGGATGCGCCTTTCCCACGTTTCGTCGCGATAGCGGTCGCCGCAGTGGTGATCCAGCGTCTAATCGCGGTGGTTTCGCACTGCAGTGCAAGGGTGTGTATCGCAATTTGCGATCGTTTCGGCGAGCGCCTGAGTGTGTCGAAGGGCGTTGCTGACTCTTGCGACATTGAGTGCGCGATCCGAATGTTGAGCGAAACGTAGAGCGCACGAAACGACGCATGGTTGTACAACGACCTCGAGCACGAGCCAGTCGTTCTGGCATCACCAGAACCCGATCTCGTAAGCCGAGATGGCTCCGTGACCCGTCCGGGTACGGGGCACCCCCGGCCAACAAGATCTCGCCCGCCAGAAAGAAGGCTAGGGTGCTCTCACCAGAAATCTGTAGCCGCGTGACCCGCCTCGCTGCGGTGCCCGACCGCCCACCTCGCGAAGGCTCCCGAGTGCGGTCCGCTATGCGGTTGGGCCCGCTTCGAGGGGTAGCCCGACGAATCAGGCACCATGGGGGCAGGCGATCAGGTCGGTCATGGTTTCCCACTGCCATTGACACCCAGCCGGCTGCACCCGATCGGCCCGCCGAGGGCGTTTGTTGCCTCGACTGAAGGTCAGTCCATCCTCTGGTTCCGTCAATCCCGCTCCGAGCCTGTGCCCGTTCGACAGTTGCCGCGAGTCTCAGGGGGTTGACCAAGAACTGTCGATCAGGCATGGTCGGATTAGCGATACGAAACCATCCAGCCCCAGATCGGAGGGCAACATGAGTGATGTCAATCGCCGCAGTCTGCCGATCCGCAGGCCTTCCTTTTCGGGAAGGGTCAGCAAGACGCTTGACGGATCGCAACCGGACTGGAACCTGATGAGCCACCCCACACCACCTGAGGGCGCGCCCAACGTGCTCTTGGTCCTCATCGACGATGCTGGGTTCGGCAACCCGAGCACGTTCGGTGGCCCGATCCAGACGCCCAACTTCACGCGGGCTGCGCAGAAGGGCCTTCGCTACAACCGGTTCCACGTCACCGCACTTTGCTCGCCGACCCGAGCTTCGTTGATGACCGGGCGCAATAACCATGCGGTGGGGTTTGGCTCTATCGGTGAATTCGCTGGTGGCTTTCCCGGTTATTCGGCGACGCTGCCACGCGACTGTGCACCGCTGCCCCGGATTCTCAAAGAGAACGGGTACAGCACGGCCATCTTCGGCAAATGGCATTTGACGCCAGATGGCCATCAGGGTGCCGCCGGCCCCTTCGATCGTTGGCCCAACGGCTGGGGGTTCGACTACTTCTACGGGATCCTCGGCGGTGGCTCCAGCCAATGGGACCCCTGCCTGGCCGAGAACCAGAAGATCATCGGCACCCCCGACAAGTACTACGACAAAGAGAATCCCTTCTACTTTCCTGACGCAATGGCGGATCGGACCATCGAGTGGTTACATGCGGTCCGCGCGCAGGATGCTGACAAACCCTTCTTCGTGTACTTCTCGACGGGGTGCAGCCATGCCCCTCACCACGTCACCAAGCAGTGGGCCGACAAGTACAAGGGTAAGTTCGACCAGGGCTGGGACAGATTGCGTGAGGAGACGTTTGCTCGGCAAAAGGAGCTCGGGGTGATTCCTGGCGACACCGAGCTGACCTCCCGCGCTGACGCCTTCCCTGCGTGGGATGACGTACCCGAGAAGCTGAAGGTCTTCTACGCCCGTCAGATGGAGGTCTATGCGGGGTTCTCCGAGAACGCGGACTACAACGTCGGCCGAGTGATCGACGCCATCGAGGAACTCGGTGAACTCGACGACACGCTCGTCGTGTGGATCTGGGGCGACAACGGCGCAAGCATGGAAGGGACGATCACCGGATCGTTCAACGAGCTCACGATGCAGAACGGGATCCCGCTCAGCGACGAAATGCAGCTCCAGCTCTCAGAGCTCTACGGCGGGCTTGAGCAATGGGGTTCGGCCATCATGGACCCCCACTATTCAGCCGCATGGGCGTGGGCTGGCGCCACCCCCTTCCAATGGGGCAAGCAGGTGGGTTCGCACCTCGGCGGGACCCGCAATCCAATGGTCGTGCAATGGCCCGAACGCATACAGGGTGCTGGCGAGCTGCGCTCCCAGTTCACCCATGTGATCGACGTGGCCCCGACCATCTTGTCGGTCGCGGGCATCCCCGTGCCTGACACGGTCGACGGAATCGACCAGGAGCCGATGCACGGCACCTCGTTCGCAGCATCGTTCACCGACGGAGCTGCCTTCGAACACCGCACACAGCAGTACTTCGAAACCCTCGGCAACCGGGGCATGTACAAAGACGGCTGGTGGCTCGCGATGAAGACAGAGCGGATCCCCTGGGTGCTGACTCCCGAGGCCCTGAGTCCCTATGCACCGGGGGTATGGGACCCCGATGCCAGTCCGGCGGAGCTCTATTACTTGCCCGACGATTTCTCGCAGGCGAAGGACGTCGCTGCCGACTCATCCCGAAAAGGTCCAAGAGCTCAAGGATCTGTTCTGGGAGGAGGCGGAGAGATACAAGGTGCTACCACTCCTCGCGCCGCTCTCGACCTTCTTCGGCATCGTGCCCCCAATTCCCGAGAAGACGACGTTCGAGTACCGCGGCGACGTCCAGAACGTGATGCCCGGCATGATCCCGAGGATCTACAACCGTTCGTATACGATCACGGCGGACCTCGTCGTACCCGAGGGGGGTGCAGAAGGCGTGATCGTCGCCGAAGCCGACCATCTCGGTGGATTCTCGCTCTTTGTGAGGGACGGCAAGCTCAGGCACACCTACTCGATGATGGGCGTATTCGTCTTCAAGCAAGTGGCCGAGGAAGATCTGCCGTCCGGGGAGGTCACCGTACGGATGGAGTTCTTGGCCGACGACGCGACGCCCGCCACCGGGGGTGATGTGACGCTGTTCGTCAACGACCGCCAGGTGGGGAAGGGGCGAATGGACCACACGGTGCCAATCCGATTCTCGGGCTATGCCGGGATGGACATCGGACGCGACAACGGCGGGGTCGTGGATCTCGATTACGAGGAGAAGAAGCCGTTCGCGTTTACCGGAACCGTGAAGAAGGTGGTGTTCGATATCAGCCCGCACCTCACTGACGAGGACGAGCTCGACGTGCACACCGCCGAGCAGCACGGTCGGGCCGCTCACGCCCTGTCGGAATGACCGACCTCATGCGAGGTCCCGGGATCATTGAGCTGCCAATTAGAGACCGCGAGGAGAGCCCTAGGGACGGTCCCCTTGGCGAAGGGTGTCGAGCGTTGCTTCGATCGAACGTAGGCGCTCTACGACCTCCGTCATCGCATCGCGTGAACTGCGAGCCGCGTTCGCCAGCCTGCTCCTCGATCCGACCGGCCTGTGCGTTCTGTCTGGTCGTCACGAAATGCGACGTGACGATCGCGGTCAGCACGGCGATGAAGGTCACGCCGAACACGATCAGCACACCACCCACCACGCGGCCCCAGGAGTTGTGAGGCACGAGGTCCCCGTACCCGACAGTTCCAAGCGTCACCACGGCCCACCACAGGCCATCGCCGTAGGTGGGGAACTCCTTTCGGTCGACCAAGTGAATCGCCACAGCGGCCACCGTCACGATCAGCAGGAAGATCACCACCAAGAACGGGAGCACCCTCCCGTTGACGATCGCTCGCTCAGTGCGGGACTTAAAGAACTCCTGAAATCGGTAACTCAACCTCGAACTACGTGTCGCTTCGTTGGCCATACTGCATCTTGTATCAATTTGGTCCAGGGTAAGGAGGTCGCTCAATGAGTGATGTCGCTGCTCCGCCACCTGATCCCGGTGCGCTCATCCTCACCAAGGACTACCGCGTCCTGCTCGTGCTGGCAGCCCTGATCGGTGTGATGGTCTCGTTGGCCTCGTGGGGATTTCTCGAGCTCGTCACATACATCCAGCGATGGGTGTACGAGGATCTTCCTTCGGGCCTCGGGTTCAAGGCCGTCCCCGCGTGGTGGCCGGTACCGGTGCTTGGAGTGGCGGGCCCGATCGTCGCCTTCGCCGTGACCCGTCTGCCCGGTCGTGGCGGCCACCTACCCGCCGAGGGCCTCAAGGCCGGCCCACCCACGGAGCCCATCGAACTGCCCGGCCTGGTATTGGCAGCTCTGGCGTCGATCGGGTTGGGGCTCGTGCTCGGACCGGAGGCGCCGCTGATCGGCTTAGCGACGGGCTTGGCGATACTGGCCGTCCGGCTGGCAAAGAAGGATGCACCCGATCAGGTGCTCGCCTTGTTGGCTGCAGCTGCGGCGTTCGCCGCCGTTTCGTCGCTCTTCGGCTCGCCCATCGTTGCGGCGGTCATCATCATCGAGGCCAGCGGGTTGGGAGGACCGACCCTTCCGGTAATTTTGCTCCCCGGCCTGATCGCTGCGGGCATCGGTTCGCTTGTCTTCATCGGTATGGGCACGTTGACCGGTCTCAGCTCAAGTGCGTATGCGGTCGCCCCCTTGTCCTTGCCGCACTACCACGAGCCCAACGTGTCGGCTTTCGGCTGGACCATTCTCCTCGCCGTGGTGGTGGCCGTGGCAGTGGTCCTCATCGTTCGAATAGGACGATCAACCGCGGCGATCGTATCGAGGCGGCCATTCATTGCCATCTCTGGCGCTGCGCTGCTGGTGGCGGGACTCGCAATCGCTTTCGCTGAAATCACGGGAAAGCCCGACACCCTCGTGCTCTTCTCAGGTCAGGACACGATGGGCCCTCTCGTCGCCTCCGCGGCCACGGTCAGTCTCGGGACGCTCGGGTATCTCGTGGTCTTCAAGGGACTGGCTTGGGGACTCTCCCTGGGCAGCGGCCGGGGCGGTCCGACATTCCCGGCCATGTTCCTCGGCATCGCGGGCGGCCTCCTCGCCGCGCATCTGCCCGGCTACGCCGAGACGCCGGCGGTGGCGTCCCTCATGGGTGCAGCGACCGTGTCGGTTCTCAGGCTCCCGTTGGCCTCGGTCATGATCGCCCTCATCGTCTCGCAGGCGGGTTTGTCGACCGCGCCCCTGATCATCGTCGCGGTTGTCGTTGCCTACATCACGGCGGGGTCACTCGACGCAAGGCGTCGTCAACCCGCCGATGCCTCAGGTCCCACTCCCGACCCGGCAACTGCCGCCGAGAGTTCCGACGCACCGTCCGTCTCGGTGACCCAACCCGACCACGCAGAGGGGTAAGCGGCGTGAACGACAGATTCGCCAAAACCGACGTCAATCGTTCATGGCAAATCGTTGCATGGGGCGAATGAGGTGACCTCGATGCACAATCCCAGTTCAACAAGAGACGGATCTGGCACTCGCAAGAGACTCCAACGTCGAATCGACGCCGCGGGGAACATGTACTCGGGGTCGTCGTTAGAGCACCTGTGGACTCGGCTCAATGCCATGGATTTCATTAACAAGGGGATGCTTTTTGCCGCGATCTTGCTCCTGTGCTTCTTCCCCTTCATGATCGTGGCTAATGCACTCGCTGGCCAGACGGCAGTCACGGGGCTAATTCGGCATCTGGGTCTAAATCAAGAGGCGGCAAGGGACGTCAGCGCTTTGTTTACCTCGTCGGGTAACACGTCCGATGCTGTCACGGGCACCGCATACGTCTTCTTCATTTTGGGTGGAATTGCTCGGCTACTTCGGTTCAGGACCTCTACGAACATTCATTCGACTTGCAGACGCGGGGCATGAAAGACGTCTTTCGTCGGCTCATCTGGTTGGCCGTGACGGTGGGCTGTGCAAGCCTCGCCGCGGTGGCGGGGCCATGGTTGCATAGTGTCGGGGGTCCGGTGCTCCTAGGCCGTCGCGGGCCTAATCGGTCTGACGATCTATTGGTGGTTCACTATGTGGTTCCTGCTTTCCGCCAGGGTTTCGTGGCGAGCTCTGTTCCCATCCGCAGTGGCGACGGCGCTCTTCTGGGTAGGTATGGAGGTCGCATTTTCGATCATATTTTCGAACACTGTGATCTCCGACGAGAAGAAGTACGGCCCCATTGGGGTGGTGTTCGCGCTCATGTCCTGGCTGATTGCGATTGGTGTGGTGATAATTCTCGGCGCCGTGGCTGGGATCGTGTGCGCGAGCGGGCCATGTCCTTGACCAATGCATTTCGACGTGCAATCCACCGGCCGCGTGAGGACGGGGGCGTGACCTGAGGGTCAGAGTGGACTGCCCCCGAACGCCGGGTCTGAGCGCACCGCAGATACGATCGCCGTGTGGTCCAGGTAACTGAGGAACCGCCTCCGGTGCTCGCCGAGCACCTCCCGGGTTCGACGCCACTGGCGCGGTGGGCGGCCGTCGTGGCCGCCGTTGTAATCGGGATCGCGCTCGGAGCCCTTGGCGCGGCGCTGGTGACACCTGGGCAGTCACTCGCGGTGCCGACTGCGATCGTGGCCGCTGTCGGCGGTGGCATCGTCCTCGTTTCGTGGGTGGCCGCCTCATTCCTGGCTGGTCGACAGGCAGGCTGGATTCTCGCCGTAGGAGCGGCGATCGTGTCTGTGCTGGCGTGCCTGTGGACGTTCGAGTTCGCGCTCCCGGCCGCGATCGAGTGGTCGAATGCGACTGCGCAAGCCCAGGAAGTCTTCAACCAGTTGCAGCACTCTCCACAAAACTTCGGTGAAACTGTTCCTCCTCAGCCCTGCGTTGCGCATCCGAGCGGCTCTGTTGGTCCGCTTGCCGCGCCGTATAAGGAGTGTGCCGTTTGGACACCGGTGGGTCACACGGTGACCTTCGTTGCCAGCAGCCCGAATGCACCCAGCGGCCTCGTTTACACCGACCGGCCTTCGGCGTTCTTCGCAGACGAATGTGAGCGCCACCTGGTTGGCAAATGGTGGATGTTCACTTCATCGACCGACTCGAATGGCGACCCCGGAACTTGCTACTTCGGCTACCAGTTTCACGGTGGGCCGTGAGACTCGGCGGGTAGCCCCCTACGCCGGGAAGGCGCCTACGCACTCCGAGGGATACGCTCTGACAGCAGCGGGCAGACCTGTTGTGAAGGCGAGATCGGACATCGAGAGTGGCTGACGTGTTTGCAGGCACAAAATTTGGGGCTGATCCTCGTTGCGATCATCGGCCTGATAGTGCCCCTAGCGGCCGTGGTAGATGCGGCAAGCCGACCAGGCACAGCCTTCTACGCCGCGGGATCCAACAAGTCGGCGTGGATCGTTGTTCTTGTCGTCGCCACAGTTCTCGGGATCGGAGTCTTCCTGGGCGGTTGGTACCTCATTTTCGTGCGACCGAAGGTGCGGCGCGAGATCGGTGGTCTTCACTAGCGGGACCCTGCCCAGAACGCCGGGACGGCGCCTTCGCGACCTATCGTTGCCGAGGTGGACTCATCTACTGCTTCGGTCGAAGATGCGATAATCCTGGCTGCGCATGCCCATCGTGGCCAGCGCTACCCATCTCCCGAAGCAGAGCCCTACATACTCCATCCCATACGGATGATGATCGAGTTCGGCGACCCTATCGATCAGATGGCAGCCGTCTTACACGACGTTGTTGAAGACACCGATTGTCAGGTTCGTGATTTGGCGGAGCGAGGGTTCCCGGATGCTGTCGTTACGGCAATCGAGTTCCTGACGCACCGACCCAACGAGGACTACGCCGACTATATCGAGCGCCTCTCTGCCAACGATGTTGCACGGCGAGTGAAGATCATCGACCTGCGACACAACCTAGCGAACAACCGTCGGCTACCTGAGTCAAAGCAAATCGCTGAGCGAGTCTCCCGCTACGAGGACGCCCTCGTTCGACTTGGAGCGATGTGACGCTTCGCGGGATTGACGGATTCTGCCCGCTCCAAGAGAAGCTCTCATGATGACGGGAAGCGATACCCAGCGGGGCCGAGTCATGATTCTGAATGGCGGATCAAGTGCGGGCAAGACCACCCTGGGGCGAAGTCTTCAATCAGCGCTGTCAGACGCCTGGCTGCTCCTCGGCATCGATCTCCTGATATGGACCCTGCCTCCGAGGTTGATCAACAACGCTGACGGGCTGTCGGTACACGAAGGCATCATCGTTCGGGGGGAACTGTTCATGTCGCTCTATGCGGGATTCCAATCCGCCGTGGCTGCGCTTGCCGCAGCGGGATCAATGTGCTCCTCGACGATTTGACACTTGACGGGACTGCCGATCAGCAGCAGTGGAATGATGCGCTCCAGGGATTGGATGTGCTGTGGATCGGCGTGCGGTGCGCACCACGATTGCCGAGACCGACCGCGAAGCCAAGCGACAAAGCCGACTGCCGGGCATCGCACGTCACCAGGCGGAGGCAGTACACGTCGGTGTTCGTTACGACGTGGAAGTTGATACGGGTGTCCTTGACCTGCATGAATCGATGTCTCTAATCGCCGAATCAATGGGTAAACGGTGGTCGATCCCCCTTCCGGTTCTGTCGAACAGTCCATCGACGCTTCCCCCGATTTCGGCCTGGTCGCTTGGAGGACCCATTCGCTCGGCTCCCTGGGAGCGGTGATCGGTTGCCGAGTTGGCGCTCCGATCACCACTCGGCAGCGTGCCTCAGTTCGCCGGGCTGGGGTGCCACCCTGCGGCACAACGGTGGCAGGGGCAGATTGTGTTGGGTGCGCGGCCAGGTCTTAGTGATGGAGGTGCTCGTGTGCCCACGCGCCGAGTTTGGAGGGAACCTTCCTCCGGATTGAGAGCGGAACCCAGCTCCTCCACACGTCGACAGGCGCGATCTTGCCGGAGCTACCGTTGGTCGTCGGCTCGCCGTCCTGGGCGCTCTGAGGGTCAGATTCGATCTCCGCGAACTCAAAGTTCCAGATGCTGGTCCGGTATGCCTCACTGATGTCGAAGTTCTCGTCGGGCTCGACCTCGTCGTTACCCCGGATCAGGACCGCGCGCGACCTGTCGATAACGACGAAGCGAAGCAGTCTCGGGTGGCTGGCCGCAAGCATCACCGCCTCGGAGACCAGCTTGGACAGAGGGTTCCACTCATCGTCGTATTGGTCCGAGTCTGGCCGGTCGCGGACCCAATGCGCCCATGACCAGTCCTCGATGAGGTAGATGCCTGTGGGGCGGAGCAATGTCAAGAACCGGTTGAGCGTCGCCTTGGTCGGCCCATAGCGGTGGGATCCGTCGTCCACCACGAGGTCGAGGGGCTCATCGGCAAAGTTCTCTCGGACGATCAGGTCAAGCGCGTCTCGGTCTTGCTGGTCCACCCCGTAGTACAGCCGAACCCGGTCCGTCGCTGAACGTCGTTCCAGGTACTCGTCGAGCGCTGCGACCCGGTCGGGCTTGATGTCCACGCCGACCAGTCGCTTGGGCGAGTACAGCTCCTCGTACAGCGCGATGCTCCCGCCCTTGAAGATGCCTATCTCGATCATGTTGTCGATGCGCTCGGGCAGCTGCTCAACGGTGGTCTGCGTCAGCATTTGGTTCTTGACGAGCAGGAACTCTTCGGGCGTTGACTCGATCGTTTCCGCTGTCTCCCAGTCGAGGGTCAGAAAAAAGTTCGTGTCGCCGACCTGAAGATGGTGCTTGTCGTGCCAGACGAGCTTCTTCGCTATCTCCGTTTCCCCTGGCATGGGGGTATTTTGGCATACCGGTCGGCGCAGACCGCCACGAGCCGCAACACCGGTAAGGCCCGACTGGACGACCGCGAAATAGCTGCGGGGTGACCCCAATACGCCGGACCGGTGACTGGTGCCGACTCACGGTGAATGCTATGGACTGGAACCACGAACCACGTCACTAGGAGAACAGGATGTGGCCTTCGCCGTGGGCCACAACGGGACCGTCTGCAATGTGATGTACGGTGCACCGCGCTTGCACCGCACGGCGATCGTTCTGGCGCCGCCTTCGCTGGCAACGAGAAGATCGCCGGGGCGGACGCCGGTTTGGATCAGCTCAGACCCACGTAGCTGCAGAATGCTGTTGGTGCCCGGGTGTGGATTGCCCGCAGAGAACCGATCAGCGAGGTACGCGGCGTCCCTTGAATCGAAGCCAATGGGCACGAATCCGGCGCTCTCGACTCCGATGTCGGCTCCACTCGGCAAGTTCGACTGGACCAGTGTGACTGCTCGGCCGGTCGGCGCAATAGCAAAAACCCGTCCGCTTCCTTCGTTTGGTGCGATCAGGTCACCCACGAATCGACCGAACGAAACCGGCGCCACTGCGATCCCACCCTCGACTGGCGGGTCGTGTCTCGCAATGGTGGTCACCTTGCCCGAGCAGCCGATGGCGAACACGATCGTCCCACCATCGCTCCCGGCAGTAACAAGCAGCCGATGCCCGAAGCGGCCCACCATGTCAAAAGCGATCCCGTTGGGCTGGACGGCGGCTGGCAGATTAGCGAAACGTCGGGCCCGACCCTGAGCGTCGATCGTGATGACGCCCGGGCCTCTTGCTCGGTTCGATGGCAAAGATCGCGTCTCGACTGAAGGAGCAATTGCTCTGACCGTTCGTCTCGGCCGCGGCGAGCGTGATGTACGGCTCGGGCCCGAGGGCCGTGGAATATCCACTTGCTCCCCGGGCGAATGGCCGGACGAGGCCGTTGCGATCGAGAAGGGACAAGCGCCCAGCTGCCGCGACGATAAACGTACCGTCGCTGAGCGGGCCCGCGAGATCGACTACAGCGGCGACGTGCCGGAAATGAACCCAGCGTGCCGGTGGGGGCGGCCCCGCCGCTTGCGAGGCGCCGGCGGGACCCAAGGTAGCGAGCGCGATCAAGCCCAGAACCAGGCTGACCACCACCCTCACCATGGTGCGCGGACTTGCAACTCTGGAATCGGCCATCGCTCGCTTTCCTTCCGTCTTGCGTTCGAGCATGTCAAGTTGCCGTTGCGGGTTCACCTACTCCAATAGCTAACCGAGATTCGAGTTCATGTGCCTGTCTCGCTCAGTTCGTGCCCGAACCTGAGCCCCCGACTGCGCGAGCAGCCCTTACCGTCGGCGTTGAGTGCTTCAGACCTGCTGAGTGGAAGGCGTGGTCGGTCCGGGCGCGCTTCCAACTTCGTCGCCGAGATGTTGCCGAGCAGCAAGACAGCCCTCGCCACGGTCATTCGATACGGGCCTGGGTTACAACCTGGACGGCCCTTGCTCTCCATTTGTTCGCCAGCCTGGCGCTTCGTTTGTACTGCCAGAGGCATCGAGCCCGGCGGTCTGCGTGCCCCAGTTCGCCGGGACCGAGGCGCTATTCGGCCGTGTGTGAAGCCCTGTCGAGGTCGTGAATGTCCGGTCTGCCATACAGATCGTCGATTTGGGCGATGAGCGCCTCCAGCGTCGGCTGGTATCCGTTGTCGGTGTTCACGACAATGGAGGGGCAGTCGAAGTCCAGCGGTTCATACAGCTCAGAGTTGAGGCATTCGACGACGGGGACCAGCTTCTGTAACCGCATCTCTCCGCAGAGCGGATCGTTCCGCATCCTCTGCTCCCACCGCTCAAATGAGTGAGTGCTCCGGCAGTGGACGTTGACCAAGGTGCTCCGCGGCGCCAAGCGTCGTGCCACGTCCGATTCGCTCACCTCTGGGTAGAAGGTCTGTTCGGCAACAAAGCTGATGCCCGCCTCGATCCAAAGCTCCATGGATCGAAAGAATGGTTCGACGCCGGACTCTCCCAGCTCTGTGGCTCTGTCCAGAGTCCGCCACCGCCCGTGCACCAAGCGGTCCTTGTGCAGTACCGGGAGGTCCAAACCGACGGCGAGAGCTTCCGCCAACGTGGTCTTTCCCGATCCGGGTGCCCCGCCTACCAGGACGGCCAGAGGCGGTCGATCCGGCATGGCAGCACCGTATCCGAGCCAGGGTCGCCTGCCCCAGTACGCCGGGTAGGTGGGACACTTCGGCACGACTGGGACAGGCAAACCGGCGTGTTCGGCGCGCTATTGGGACAGCGTCGCTCCGCTCGGAGGGGGGAATCTCGGGGCCGCCCTTCTCGATCCGTTCACTCGCCATCGCACGCACGTGTCGGGCGATCAGTGCAGGACCGGCTCCAGGTGCTCCGTCTCTAGGTGCTCCGTATCCGACGGATCCACCACCGGAGCGGCCGTTCCCCGGGAGGCGGCCCGCTCGGTCCAGATGTCGAGCACGAGCAGGCTCAGGTTCGACACGGCGGCCGCACCGATGATCGTCGTGATCAACGCTATGAGCCCGCTGGTGACGTGGTACCCGAGCACGGGAGGCCTATTCGATGCGCCTCGACTCGTTGCGGGGGCAGGGTTGTGAGCCGAGCGGGTTGTCGGTCCCCTCGACAATCGCCGACACGGTCTGACCAGGAGCCAAGGACACCACCGGGAGCGCTTTGACACCGGGCGCCAACCCGCCCATGTAGCCGCCCAATAAACGATGAGCCTGGACCGCTTGCTGTCCCGCTGAATTTCAGGCCCGACACGCCTGGGTAGCCTGTCAAGGTACATACAGAACGACTGTCGTTCGTGAAGACGAGCACCTGATTCTCATGACCCGCCGTACCACCTCCCCCGGTGTCCGACACCGCGACTCGTCTGAGACACTTCGGGCACCGCAGCGACACCTTGAAGGTCTGAAGTTGGCAAGAATATGGGTCGTGGACCCAGACGTCGCCGACGTCCGCATTGCCCTCATTCGTCAGTGGGAATTGATAGCGGACGCCACCGGCCTGATCGAACTGTCGACACCAAGCCGATGCACTGGATGGACCAACCGGGAGGTCCTCGCCCATCTCTATGTCCAACCGCATCTCGTGGCGAGATTTCTTCGCACCGAGAACACCGACGAGGCGGTGCTTGGGGTCGCCGAAAACCTGTCCGGGACGAGATCCTTCAGCGAGTTGATCGACGAGTCCGCTCGCAAAGGGGCTGCTTTGAACAAGGTCGAGTTGCGAGGTCCTCTTGACGCGGTCCGCCCGCTCGTGCTGGTCGCGGACCTAGAGGCCACGATCACGACGCTGCAGGGCTCGATTTCGGCGTCGGACTACCTCGTCACGAGATGTGTCGAGGCCGTCGTGCACGGAGGTGATCTTGTCCCTCCTGTTCCTCCAGATCCCGTTGCACAGGCGATCACCTCGAAGGCGCTCCTGGACACGCTCTGCGTTTCAGCACCCGAGCTGGTAGCGGAAGCAGCCGCGCTCCCTGTTGAGCAGTGGATCGATCTCGCCACCGGAAGATCCACGGCCATAGACCGTCTTGCCGAGTCCTGCCGATCATGGCGTAGATCGGCGGGAAGGGGTGAGTTCCTAACGGCAGTCAAGCCCCTCAAGCCACATTTTCGCTAGCTTCTTCTTCGGGCGGGTCGGTGGCCGGAGCGACCTTCTCGGGCCGACTCCTTTCTGCCTCGACCCGCCGCCCTGTTCTTGAGGACTTTGGCCGGGGTGTTGCGACGGCGAGCCGCCCGGATCTTGGGGTCGATCTTGAAGCGGTCGGTGCAAGCAGCCTTTCCTTCGGCCTCGGTGATCGCTTCACCATCTTCGTCTCGCAGTTCGTAGAGCTCTCCATTGCGCCAACAGGCGGCGATCCGGGTGATGAGGACGGCCGAGACCGAGCACAGCGCCGAGTTGTGATGCTTGCCCTCGACCATGACGAGTCGGTAGTAGCGCTGGGCGAGAGTCGGGTCGATGTGCCGAGCGTGATCGGCCGCCATGTAGAGGGCCTGGCGCAGACCGGCGTCACCGGCCTTGGTGATGCCCTTGTGTCCCTCCACCAGTCCGGACTGGTCGATCTTGGGCACAAAGCCGGTGAAGGAGCGCACGCCGGCCAGGTTGGCGAAGCGGTTGAAGTCGCCCGCGTTGCCCAAGATGGCCGCCGAGAGGACGGGCCCGAGCCCAGGCGCCGAACGGACGATGCCCTTGGGGTCGGCCTCGTCATAGAGGACGGCGATCCGCTTGTCAGCCGCCGCGATCTCGTCGTCGAGCTGGCGGAGCACCCGGACTTCAGAAGCGATGTCGTGGGCCAACTCGGTGAAGTCGATGCCACCGCATGACCACAGGGCAAGGGTCTCGCTCGCCATGGCCAAGAGCTCGTCGGCCTTGTCCTGGCGCCACAGTCCCGCACTCGAGCGGATCAACAACGCCGCGAGCCGGGCCCGCCCGAGACGCTTGAGCGCCCGTGGTTCGGCGTATTTCTCCAAGATGACCAGGGCAGTCTTCGAGGCGGTGGCCGATCCGAGGGAATCGGCCCAACCCGGACCGAGCAACTCGACCAATGCGTCGAGTCGCAGACTGGCGGCGCTGCGGCGCTTGACCAGGCTGAAGCGGTGACGAACGGCACGGCGCAGTGACCCCGCCGGACCGAGGTTGTCGATGCCGCGAAGGCCCTCGGGGTGCAGCAACGGCAGACGGGCCAGCACTCGTGAATCCAACCGGTCCGTCTTGGTGTGCTTGTTGTAGTAGTCCCGCAGGTCGGCCGCCTGCTCGGGTGGCACCAAGATCACCGTGGCGCCGCGTGCTTGGAGCCAGGCCGACAGGGGCACCCAGGCGTTGCGGGTGGGCTCGAGAATGACCGTCACCGACGCACCGGCGGGGATCTTCGCCCACAGGCGCTCGAGGTCGGCGGTCGTCGTGCGGAACTTCCACGACGACCAGATGAACTCACCTCGCTCGTCGGCCAGGCTGGCCCGGTGGTCGGCCCGACAGGCGACGTCGATGCCCAACCTCACTTCACTCATGACATGGTCCTTTCGCTGGCGTGACTGATCAGTCGGCTCTTCGTCGTCGACCGGTGCACGTTCCGCAGGGGTGTGACCATCCAGACATTCGAGAAGCAGGGGTCCGACTCCATGATCGGCCGCCGAGTTCCAGAAAAGGGATGCACGTGCGTCGGGAGGCTCGTCTGGTCGACGATCACCGTTTTGGAGTCGAGCTGTCGCTCGCTCCGACCCCAGTTCAGTCAAGCCAGAAGAACCGACCCGACGCACCCTACGAAGGGCTTCCGCCTAATCGGTGGATGCCCGGAACCAACGCTAAATGCCCCACTTCGCCGGGACTGGGGCCTCAGTTAGCGCGGCGACTGGTGCTGCCAGATAGCTTTTGCTCCCTGAGAGTTGCCAGCCAAAGAGGTAGCATTCGCTGCGTCCACGAGGTGCGAAGGGGAGAAAGAGATGCCTGAGTTCCCTGCGATTACTCACGTGGCGCTAACGGTTACGAGCCTTGAACGGAGTGTGCCTTGGTACAAGGATCTGTTCGGCTCGGACCCAATCCTTGACGAGGACACAGGCCCGTTCCGGCGCGTCGCTTGGCTTACCGGCGGCACAATCGTTGGCTTAACTCAGTTTCCTGACTTGGACAGCACTGAGCCGTTCAACGAGCGGCGGCCGGGGCTCGATCATCTGGCTTTCGGCTGTGCCAACTGCGATGAGTTAAAGGCATGGGAAGTCCGTCTGAACGAACTCGGCATCCCCAACGGTGGCATCGTGGACACGCCTTACTACTCGGCATTGTCGTTTCGAGATCCCGACAACATCGCACTTGAGTTCTTCGCACCCCGGGGCTAAGACCGGCGGAGTATCCGACTGCTTATAGGCCATCCCATACCGCCGGCCTGGGGTGGCCCTGATCCAGGACTAGGTGTTCGCTGTCCTCCTCAGAAGCAAGGAGGTTTCCATGCACACATTGATTCGTCGATCGGCAGCACTTGTCTGCGCCAGTGACGCCGATCCGTTCGATCAGGCTCAAATGGCTGCTGCGGCCTTTCTGACTCGCTAAACGGTCGAACCCTCGAGACCTGCCGCCACCTACGGACCTTCTTCCAGTGGTGCACCGATGTCGGTCTCATAGTGCTCGAGGCCAAGCGGGCGCACATCGAGCTGTGGAGAGCGGCCATGGAGGAGCGGGGACTCGCTGCCTCGACGATCGACCGGCGACTCTCGACGATCTGCGGGTTCTATCGCTTCGCCCACATCGATGACAGAATCAGCTCCAACCCGGCGCAATATGTGCGCCGGCCCAAGGTGCACCCGAGCGAAGCGCGAGGGCTCGACCGCGGCGAGCTCGGCACGTTCCTCTTTTACGGCCGAGCGGTTCGACCGTGATCATGCAGCGCTCGCGGTCCTGTTGGGTCTGAACGGTCTGCGAGTCAGCGAAGCATGTGCCACCAATGCCGAAGATCTCGGCTTCGACGGTGTCACAGGACGCTCCGGATCATCGGGAAGGGCAACAAGCCTGCGGTGATCCCGCTCGTGCCGAGAGTGGCCCGGACGATTGACCTCGCTATCGGGGAGCGATGTGAGGGGCCGATCCTGCGCCGCTACGACGGCCAGCGTCTCGACCACGAACTGCGCATCGCTGGGTCCGGTCCATTGGCAAGAAGGCCGGGCTCGGAATCGTTCATCCGCACATGCTCCGGGCGGCCTTCATCATGGCTGCGCTCGATGCCGGGGTTCCACCGCGTGACGTCCAGATCGCAGCTCGTCACGCGGACCCTCGGACAGCCACGATCTATGACCGCCGGCGTGAGAACTTCGATCGCCACGCCGCGTACGTCGTCGTGGCCTTCGTCGCGGGGGGTTAGCCGTCGGTCAGGGTCATCTCGAGGCCTCGCCGCTGAGCAACAGCCAGCGCGACGGCTTCCAACGAGCGACCCGTACGGTCTGCCGCGGCTCGTGCGTAGAGCAGGAGGGCCTCGAAGGCGTATCTCCACAGGTCATCTGCGCCCCACCAGTACACCTCGTCCAAGAGGTCGGGATAGATCCCTGCTCGGATCATGGCAGCGGCACTCAGGCAGTAGCGGCTCTTATGTTGTTGTGACTTGCCGCGGAAGGTGTACTCGGGAGGTAGCGATCGCGGATGCCCTCGTACTGAATGGGTTCGGCAGGCGAGGCACCCGACTCGCCAATAGCCTCGGCGGCGAGCTCGAGCAGGACCTCGGCGGGAAAAGTGTTGTTGCGGGGATGCAGGCTGGCCAGCTGCTCCATTATGGGATCCAAATCAGTGCCGTCGGCGAGGCCGCTCAATGCCAGGCGGGCGGCCTTCTCATAGTCCTGATCGGATGGACCCTTGCGGCCTGCCACGGACTCCAACGCTAGATCCGAGTGGCGTTCAGCGGGAGCACCACCTCCCGGCGATAGGGGGCACCCTCCCAACTCCCAACAGGAGAGCGCTGGCGGGTCCCCACATTTCTAGCCTTCGGCCAAACGCTGAGCCTTTCCACTATGAAGGAGAGCTCCCGCCGTAACGGTAGATGGGTGTGGAGGGAGCGCTCTGGGCGGCGATGCCAAGTGCCAGGCAGGCTGATGTTCCAGGGCAACTGATGTCGCCGACGGCGAGGTAGGCCTGACCCAAGTAGTTCGGTGCGTCCGATGGTATTGCAAAGGTCGCCTTAGACCAGGACGCCCCGCCGTCTGTGGTCCCAACCATGACCGGTGAGCCGTCGTCATGCACATTGCCGACGATCTGCGGAACTGCCTCCTGGCCCGAAGCCCAACACACGGTCGCGCTCGCGCACGAGAGGCTGTAAAGCTGTGGCATCGGAATGTCCGCCGGGAGTGCACGCGACTGCCATGTCGCCCCGCCGTTTGAACTGGTCACAACGGCGCTCATCAAAGTCGTCGCGCTGGTGCTGCATGAGTCGTGACCCGGTGGCGGACGGCGATTTGGTGGTGTCCCCTGGCAACGTAGGGGATTCGGAACGTTAGTGACTCCAATCGCCATGCAGTCGCTGGCCTCGGCGCAGGAGACTGCAGAGAGGACCTGAACAAACCCAAAGTTCTGAGGGAGACTTCCCGTTGTCCAGCTTTGTCCTCCGGTGTGCGACCTGAGGACGAACCCCGTCGCCGCCCCAGTACCTTGGAACAGCACCGAGTAACCCACGGCGACACACGCTTGATCGGTAGGGCACGAAAGCGAGAGGACGGTGCCTGAAATCGGAACAGTCGCCGATGCCCAAGATGCCCCACCGTCGTCCGTTCGGACAATCGAAGAGTTCGTGCTCTGTGGCCCCGGAGACCGCAGCACTCCGACGCATGCAGCGGCCGAGCGACAGGCCAACTCTTGAAGAGAATCCGGTCCCGACATCGGGACCACTCCCCACTCGTGTCCGCCGTCGATCGTCACGGCGAAGGCAGGCTGGCCGCCCTGAGTGCCGCCGAGCGCACACACCTGGGTACTCGGACAAGAAAGGTGCGATGTTGGGAGGAATCCTGTGGGCATGGGAAGAACGGACCAGCTCGTACCCAGATCTGCCGACACGTAGAGCGACACCGACTCGGGTCGTGCACCTCCCTTCGGGGAGGCGTAGCGAATCGCCAGCGCATAGCAGGTTGTGACGGTCGGACAGGTCAGTTGGCCAGGTGGCGGTCCAGAGGTGTTGACCTGCCAGCCCTGGTCGACAACCAGACTCACCAACTGCCATTTGGCAGAGCCTTGGCTCGTCGGGGGCGGCAGAATCACCGGAAGTAGCCGGGCCGCGTGCCACGGTGTTATCTGAGCGCCAGTGGGCAGACCGTTCTTGGGGTTGGGTCCGCCAGTCCCGAGTTCGAGCGTCAGACCGGCGACCAGCAGTACGAGTGCTGCCGCGATGGTTATGAGCGCCACGAGATGTGGCCGCCTGGATCGGTCGGAGCGTGACTCCGCGGTGCCAGTCTTCGGTGAGGTGGGATCCGCCCCGAGGTGGTCGTCCAAGGCGACAAGGTCGCCGGCAACGATCGCTTCGAAGAGCTCATCGAAGACTGGATTCGCTCTGAGTTCTTGGAAGTCGGCTCCCCGGGCGGGGTCAGCCGCGCCAAGCACTGTCAGGGAGTTCCTCATAGCTCTGGCGCCTCCTCCAATGGTTGTGACGCACTGGGAGTGACCACGTGGCCATCGGCCCACGCATCGTTTAGACGTCCGCGAGCGCGATGAAGCCGAATCCGGGCCGCGGTCGGACTGCAAGAGAGCACCCAGCCGATCTCTTGGGAGGTGAGTCCATCCCACGCCGCCAGCATCAGGATCTCCCGATCCTCTTCCGATAGCTGACTCAGGGCGGTCAGCGCCGATAGTCGTCCAGAATCCGGTTCAACCTCCCCTGTCCTTGACAAGGCGAGGTGCTGTGCGAGTCCTTGGACGATGGCTGACTGGGTCGTGTTACGTCTCACGCGATTGGCGATGACCCTGCGTGCCACTGCGTAGAGCAATGGCACTTCTCGCTCGCCGTGGGGAATGTCGTCGATACGGCGCCATGCGATGGCGAAGGTCTCTGCAACGACGTCCGCAGTGTCCTCGTTGTTGGTGGTCCTACGTACGGCATAGGCAACTACGCGAGCACGCCCCGTGTCGTAGAGACGACGAAACCGCTCTTCGCGTGATTCCACGCTCGGTCGCTCCTTCCCCCGTCCCTATGTATGTCACGAAAAGGTCAGGTGTTTCAGGTTTCCTTGGGAAGATCAGCAAGTTCAACGACGAGCAATGGCAAATGGAATCAGTGCCTGCACGGGTGCGCGCCAGCCAGTAAATGGCTGCCGTCCCGTAGCGGTTCAAGCCCTGACCTGGCTCGACGCAGCCAGATCCGGAGACTAGAGGGGTGCCCCAAGGTGCCGCTCAGTGGCACCCGGTCCCGGCGGTCGGGGACACGGGTTTGAAGCAGTGTCGACTGCTGAAAGGGACCGCACTTTCAACAGGTCTGTCTAGGTCCAGATGATCCTGGCCCGCTCAGCGGCGGCTCGAACCGCAGATCCATCCAACACCGTGCTGAGTTCTTGCGTGGCGGGTGCGGGAAGTGCGACGTGGATTTCCAGCGGGCCATCAGGTGGGAGTGGATACACCCAGACGCTGAGTGTCCACCCACTACCACCACCTCCGGCTCCGGCAAAGCCGACGTGGGGCTGGGTCGGAAAGCCCTCTGCATCCTTGGACAGATTGAACATGCCTAGCAGCGAGTTCTGACCGCCCACACGCCCATCAGCGAATCGGACCCCGACTCTCGGCATCGTCGTTGGTCCTCGGTGCAGAGCTCGTAAGTCCTGGGCCCGATGCGGATCCAGAAGGAAATGCAGATTGATGCGGAATCCGTTCGGGAACACGTCTAGGTGCGGCACGGCCACAACGATGCCCTCGTCCTGCTGCAGCACAGCATCGACCGCCAAGGTGGCGGGCAACGTACCCTCGGACGGCCGGTCCCAGGCCGGAGGCGACCATCGACGCTCAGGGGGTTCAAGGAGTTCAGGGGGTGGTGGTAGAGGCTCGAAGAAACTCATCGCTCTTTTGAGGTTATGTCTCTGCGGGCAACTTCGCCCGACTTGCGAGTGGCCTCCGAGCCGACGTTCGGGGGCACCACCTTCCTTCCCCTTCGTGGGGCCTAACCCTGAGTCCTCGATCCGATGTGATTCACGATCAGTTGCGCCTTTTTTGGGCTCTCGAACTCTTCTTCCGACAAGACTGTTGTATCCGTAGCTGGGACAGCCTGGTCTCTGCTCATCTGCGATGGGTCTCGGAACAATGTGGGGTTGGACCGGTGAAGAGCTAATAAGCATCCCTGATGGCCCCGGGGCGATGGGAGATCTGTTTTAGGGCACCGCCGCTCGCTCGATGCGTTCTCGACCGCTCCTTCATGTGCGCACGCGGTCGTCGGTCACGGCGCTCCTGTTGTCGTCGTAACCGGCACCGTCGTGGCTGTCGTCGTCGTTGCAGGCACGCGCTTGGCAGTTGGCGGCTTGGCGGCGCATCAAATCCGAATTGTCGCACGCACGAGTACGGCGGATTGGTGCGATGTCACGCTTAAGGCGCGCAACGTTCTGGTCAACGTAGGCAGGGTGGGTGCGCAATGTTCAGTGAAAAATTGTGCTGGGGTTGTTCGGCTTGCGCCGACCTGGAAGGATGGTTTGGTGTCGGTTGCCGAAGCGAAGCAGTTGTCGCTCTTCCGCGCGGATGACTATGAGGTTTCTCCACCGAGTCACGCGGACGGGCTGTTGGCAATTCTGGGAATCAGGCGGCCTGTCTGTCGTTGCGGCGATCCTTATAAGTCACACCAGCACTACCGCAAAGGCGCCGATTGCTCCTTCTGCTGGTGCGAGCGCTATGGGCCCGTGCTGTTCAAGCCCAGTCATCGCGGAGAGCGATCCGTTCGCCTTCTGAGGCAATTGCGACTGTCTTAAACAATTGAGCGGGGCACCAAAAGCGCGAACCTGTCGAATCCTTCGGTGAATTCGCAGGGTGAATCTGCACATCCGCTCGCCTTCGACGACGTATGCAGTTGCGGCTAGGGGCGCTGGGTCCACAACAGCCTCAGACCCGGTGTGGCCTCAAGCGGTCAACGCAACAGCCTCGGCGAACGCCTGAGATGGTGTCATCCAGCCGAGTGTCTGTCGAGGCCTTGTATTGAGCGAGCGGGCGATGGCGTCGAGCTCACGCTGCGTGCATTGGGAGAGGTCCGAGGACTTCGGAAGGTATTGGCGCAGCAATCCGTTGGTGTTCTCGTTGCTGCCGCGCTGCCATGGGCTTTTGGGATCGCAGAAGTAGATCTTCACTCCGGTGTCGACTGTGAACTGGACGTGCTCGGCCATCTCCTTGCCCTGGTCCCAGGTGATCGATCGACGTAGTTGGGCTGGCAAGGTCAAGACGCGTTTGGTCATGGCTTTGCGCACGGCCTCGGCGCCGTGGCCGTTGGGGAGCTTGAGCAAGATCACGTAGCGGCTGTGGCGCTCCACCAGGGTGCCGATGGATGTCATCTTCTTGCCGAAGATCAGGTCCCCCTCCCAGTGTCCGGGGACGGCCCGGTCCTTCACCTCGGCGGGACGCTCCGAGATCATCACCATGTTCTTGAGCTGGCCCTGTCCGATGTGGTTGGCATTGACATAGGCCTTAGCCCGTCGCATGGCTCGACCACTGCGCAGGCACGAGTGCAACTCTTTGCGCAGCGCACCACGGCTCTGAACGAAGAGCGACTGGTAGATGGTCTCGTGGGACACCTGCATCTCCGGGCGATCGGGGTACTCCAGAGCCAACCACGCCGAGATCTGCTGGGGTGACCAGCGGGCCTCCAGCTTGCGCTCCACCACCCCTCGGAGCCGCCGACATTGGGCGAGCTTGGCCCGCTTGGGTCGCAGAGCCCGCCGAGCGGCCGCCCGATCGGCCACCAGGGCCCGGTACTTCTTCCTCCCGCCGTTGGCGTTGACCTCGCGGCACACCGTCGAGGGCGACCGACCGAGCTCCTGGGCGATGGCACGGATCGACCAGCCGGCGGCCAGCCCCCTCGAGATCTCCTCTCGTTCGACGAGTGAGAGTCGAAGCTCAGAGCGCTCGCGCGCCGTCGGGCGCCTCCCGCCGTGGTCGGCAATGAACCTTCGGAGCGAAGAGTTCTGCCGGCCCAGATGCTTGGCAATGCGCTTCACGGGGACCCCTGCTTCGCGCATGTCCCAGATCGTCAACTTGTCCTCTTGCGAGAACCGAGCCATTCGCACACCTCCTGATCGACGACATCACTGTCCGCCGATCAGGCTGGTGTTGCAACGACCGCTTGAGGTCACAGGCGTTCTGGGGCACTCTTGGGATTTCGTCGACCATCACAACCGCAAGGACCTTGACTCGAGCGTGAGGACACGCGGGTCTACCTACGAGCAAGGTTTGGCGGTAGTGGTAACACCATCGCCGATGGTCGGGTATCACCCTTGGAGCCCCCCTGCAGTGCCCGCATGCTGGGTTAAACACGGAACTGAGGAGGAGACTCAATGAGTAGCGAACTCTCGGCGAAATTTGATCAGGTGGTCAGGGGTCGGAACTTGATCATTCTCGCCGTATCAGACATCGTACTTTTCATAATTGCGAATATCGCTTATGGAGGCGGCAATCAACATGGGCTTCGCAACAACGTGTCCAATGTGACGTGGGCGGTATTCCTGATCGGCTTCTTCCTGCTGATCCTGTTTGGGATCGCCTACCTGGCTCAAGTGATAAGGCGGCGTGCCAAGGCACACACGTAACGTCTGGTGGCCGCAGGGTGGCACCCTATCCCGGCGTACTGGGATAGGTTTTCCGTCCACCCAAAAGGGCTGTTGAAGGGTCCCGCCAAGTCAGGCAATCCATTCCCGAGCTCGTGCCGTGGAGGACCAGCCGATGGACGACGTCGAAGCGATCAAACAGCTCAAGGCCCGCTATTTTCGGACGATGGACACCAAGGACTGGTCAGGCATGCGCCAGGTGTTCACCGACGATGTCGTGATGGACACAACAGCCTCAGGTGGTGGCATCATCACTGGCGCGGACGAGTTCCTCGAGTTCCTTCAGCAGACCCTCGCCAACACGGTCACCGTGCACCACGGCCACATGCCCGAGATCCACCTCGCCTCACACACGACAGCTTCGGGGATCTGGGCATTGCAAGACGTCATAATTTGGCCAGACGGAAGACGTTTGCAAGGCTACGGCCACTATCACGAGACCTATGAGCTGGTGGGCGGTGAGTGGCGAATCAAGTCGTCGACGCTAACCCGCTTGCATATGGACTTCAGGGAATCGGATCCTAGATAGCGACCTCGACCGAAAGTGCCTCTCCGGGTCACGAACTAACCCGGCGCACTGGGCAGCCCCTAGCGCCGCCTGACGGCGCGCCGTCTCAGCGATGGGGCGACCTCGATCGATTCATAAAGATTATGAGTTCCGGTAAGAAGCTGGACTGACCGACACGGACGTCAACCGAAACGACTGGTCTGATGTCAGCGCACAAGCTTCAGTCGGGCCTCGAAGGCGGTGGCCAGCACTGCGTGCCCGGTATCGTTGGTGTGGTTGTTGGGGCTCGCCGGGTCGCACATGTGGGTCCAGTTGCAGATGTTTGCCACGTCCTGGGGCAGAGTCTGGCCGTTGAACGAGCCGGTGAGCGCCATGTCCCAGGTGTCAAAGTCCTTTTGCACGGGAGCGATACGGGCTTGATACTGCTTGTAGGCGCCGCGGAGTTCGGAGTTGAGCTGGTGCAGCAGGCCTAGTGACGCTATGGCCGCCTGTTGCCCACTCGGCCCCTTGAGGTAGAAGGCCAACCACGGGTCGTAGTACACCATGCCGACCATCGGCGCGTTACCGCCCGCCGCTCGCAGCCCTCCCAAAATGGTCTGCATGTTCGTCGCAACTGCTTGCAGTCCCTTCTGGACGCACGTGTTGTTGATGACACCGTTGGGGGCGCATCCATTGACATCGTCTCCTCCGACGTCGATGGTCACGAACTTCACTGCTCCCACGTGGGACGCGAGGAACGCCTTCGCATCCCCGAGCTGGTTTCCCGTCGTGTAGTTGATGCAGTTGCCTCCGTGGATCATCTTGGTGGTCGAGTCTCCGGCGCACCCCAGGTCCTCGAGTTGGAGTCCAGGAACGAGCGATTCCTCGTGGGCGTAAATGTCGTCGACATAAGAGTTACCCGGCGTTGCTCCGCCACCAGTCGACAGCGAATCTCCGAGTGCCACGTAATACGTCGTTGGGGGCGATGAGGCTCCGGCGCCCGCCACGAAACCTGACGGTCCCAATAGTGTCAACGCCACGACCAGCAATATCGGACTTATTGAGGCCACCGTAGCCCGCATAGTTCCTCCCCGTCGTCGTCCCCGCTCCACCCGGAGACAGAACGCAGAGACAACAGACGGCATCATAACTAGGAAGCTGACCTTTGCATTGATGTCTCCCACCCGGCGAACGGGGATACCTCGCAAGCTCTCAGACGAGAAGCCAGGCTCAGAACCGGAGGGAACCTTGAAGTGGGCATGTCCTCCACCCACCGCAGGAAACACCTAGATCGTTGAACAGGTCTGATTTGCTTGAGTGACGACGTAAGAACCCTTCGGCAGACGATACGTCGTGACTCGAATATTCCCGTGGACGCCCGAATACACGAAAAGATTTTTTGACGGATGCGCCCACCCGCTAAGAGGAAGATGTAACCCGTCACTTCCTGTTCGGAGGAAGTGTGTGAGCGCTTTCGATGGAGAAGGCTCACCTGCAACCCCATTCAAGAAGGAGTGGTTTGCAGAGCCCGGAGTGCCGGGGCAGTGAAAACCAGATGCCGCAGATGCTGTCGCAAACGATAAGGGACCAGCGCAGCTCGCGGCGAAGGCCTAGAGCATCAAACCCGCTGCGAATACAGGTCGCCGCATGTGCCTCTTTCCTGCTGTTTCTCGTCAAAGTCTTTCATGATGAGGCTGTTACGGCCGTGTCCTGGTCGGACATCGCCGAAGGTCTCCCTATGGCTCCCCAAAGGAACCGGACTGCTTGGTTGCCGCTAACCCTGCCCCACATGTGCCGCCTGGTGGTGGAGTTGACCCGCTCTCGTGGACACCTCATTCTGGGGAAGACCCCAGAGGAAGGAGCCCGCAGTGGGTCGTCCGTCGATTTATCCCGAGGAGTTCCGGCGTGAAGCCTGTGAGTTGGCACGCCGAGGTGATCGTTCCATCCGACAGGTCGCTGCCGGCCTCGGCATCCCGGACCAGACGTTGTGCAACTGGCTGAAGGCCGAGGACAAGGCGAAGGCTCGAGGGCAGGATCCCAATGCGTTGAGCGAGACCGAGCTCGCTGAGCTCAAGCGCCTGCGCAAGGAGAACGCCGAGCTGAAGATGGACCGCGAAATCCTGCTCAAGGCGTCAGTTTTTTTCGCCAAGGAGACGAACCACTAAGCCGCTTGCGCTTCGTCTCCGCTCACCGAGACCAGTACCCGGTCAAAGCGTTATGCCGGGTGGCCAGGGTCTCACGCAGCGGCTACTACGCCTGGGCCAGCCGGCCGCCTTCTCCTCGTTGTGTCGACGACGCCTATCTGGGCGACACCATCAGGGAGATCCATCAGCGCTCGAGGTGCACCTATGGATCGCCTCGGGTCCACGGCCAGCTGTGTCGAGCTGGCACCCGCGTCGGGCGCAAACGCGTCGCTCGCCTCATGGCCGAGCTCGACCTGGTCGGTGTGCACTCGCGCAAGAAATGGCGCCGAGGCCGTCTCGACGTGGCTCCAGCTCCGGACCTCCTCAATCGCGACTTCGAGCGCGACGAGACCCGACGAGCGCTGGGTGGCCGACATCACCGAGTTCATGACCGGCGAGGGCAAGCTCTTCTTGGCCGGCGTCAAGGACCTCTATGGCCGAGGGCTCGTCGGCTGGTCGATGAGCACTCGTCAGACCTCGGAGCTGGTGATCGAGGCCGTGTCGATGGCGGTGGCCCGCCGGGACCCGGTGATCCCGCCGCTGCATCACAGCGACAAGGGGTGCCAATACACGTCGCTCGAATTCACCAACCGGCTGCACGAACTCGGCCTCGTCCCCTCTTATGGATCGACCGGCGACTGCTACGACAACGCGGCTATGGAGACCTTCTGGGCCACGCTCAAGCGCGAGCTGAGCTGGATCCACGGACCCTTGATCTACATGAACCGGGCGCGACTGCGCAGCGCCCTCTTCGACTACATCGAGATCTTCTACAACCGAGAACGGGCCCAAGCCGGGCTCGGTCATCTCAGCCCGCTTGACTACGAAGCCGCCCTCGTGGTGGCCTGAGTCCCATAAACCCGTGTCTATCGAAGCGGGTCAACTCCATGGCGCCCCAGCCCGGCGAACGGGGGCACCCCTTGCTTGGGCAAAATGAGCCGATGAGTGAAGCATCATCCGGGTTCACCGCTCCCGTACCTTGGCCTCCCGGAGGAGCTGGCGGACAGGTGTCCTGGAACCTGACACTTGGGGACTCGTCCATCATGTCCGCAGTGCTAAGGGATTTTGAGGCGTTTCCCTCGGGTGTCCGATTCTCTCTCGACGCTCGGTTTGAAGCGGGGATCTTCGATCCACTGGGGGCGTTTCCCGGAACCCCCGGGAGGTGCACACATTGCGGCCAGCTTCGCTGACGGCCGCACTGGCATGGTGAAGCCAATGGGCTACTACTTGTACCCGGCCCAAGTCGTCTTGACGTATTTCAGTGGCGGTGGAAATTGGGACAAGTGGACCATGAGGCTCTGGCTGTCACCCTTGCCTGCCCCTGGACCGTTGACCTTTGACATCGGATGGCCGGACAAGGACGTCCCCATCACGGCAGTGACGGTCGAAGCGGCTGAACTGCACGACGCCACCTAACGCAGGGGACTCGGACACTCGCTGTTCTTCAGCCGTATCCGCCCCGTCCCGGCGTTCGGGGCCACCCGAGCACTCGTCCGGTACTTACGCCCCGTCGAGTTCGACCCCGGCGACCGACCAACGTGCGGGGTCGGGCCAGGACCCGATTGCCAGGTCGTCACCAACGTCAGCGATTGCCACTGCACCAGCTCTCGTCTTGATAACGATGCCGATTCGGTGCCCGTATCGCTCGCCCCGGAGACGGAGCACCCCGTCGATGACCTGGTCCACGATCGCTGCCAGCGAGGCTGGCGTCCCCGGATCGACAACAACCCCTCGCGCCTAGTTCAGGCATCTCATAAGGGGCGGTAGGCTCGGATAGGTCTAACCGAAGGCCGTTGAGTGTGTGAAACCTGACGTCGCCAAGTCCCTCGACATTTAGCCAGGCGTGGACTAGATCGCGGACACCAGTCTCATTGACGAACCAACTTGCCGTAACCCGCTCGACCCTCTTCCCGACGAGCTGGTCAGGATCGATGGAGTCGCTTGCTGTCGGCATGGAACCATCGTGCCAGCCTCCGCCACAAGCAGCGCACATTTACTGGATAACGCTCGGGTACGGGTGCCCCCTAGGTCGCATGATGGCACCTCGTCCCGGCGTTATGCGTCAGTCTGGGTGCAGGTAAAATCAGTATGTGGCCAAGCACCGGTCTCACGATTTTGGTTACCGCCACGGATGGCTGTTGGTTGTCGCGTTCGTTGCCGTCATCGCGGCCGCATGGTGGGGTTACACCGTGTGGCCTCGCAATTCGTCGGCGCATACCTACGCAGAAGGCCCGATTCATTGCAAAACCCGCGACTCACTCAGTTGCTATTACGTCAACTCAAACCGGCCCGTTGATGGCGCTCAGTCGGTCGTTTTCGTTGGGGGGACGGTCCCAGTGGTTGGGCTGGAACCGTCTTACTGTAAGCAATCCCAGAATAACTGTCCGTACCTCGGATTCGTGGGAGAATTCGCAGGAGAATACGCTGTGTCCCAGGTCCAGGACGGGCCGAATCAGCCGTCTCGCTTGGAGGCTGTATTCAGCCCCACGCCGCCAGGTACGACACCGGGCTAGTACCCGCTGACGCAACCTCAGGGTGGTGGTCCGGCAAACCGCCGGCATGTGCTTTCGAGAGCGGCACGGACACTTGTTAGCTGAGTAGTGCTCAGTTGCCCGATATGGGTGCCTCTAGTGTGTCGCTATGCCGCAGTCGCGAACGTCACAGTCCTGATGCCATGAAGGGGCGGGGCCTCCGCCCCTCGTGAGATCCGAGCATGCTCGGACTTGCAAAGAAAAACCTCGAAAGAGGAGGAGGCCCCTATGAGACGACAGTACGTCGGAATCGACCTGCACCGCCGAAGCACGACCCTCTATCGAATGGCAGAGGACGGCGAGATGCTTGGCACCGAGCGCATCGTGAGTCAGCCCTTCGAGCTGGCCCAGGCTATGGAGGCTGCCGGGCCCGAGCCCGAGGTGGTCCTCGAGTCCACCTACGGCTGGTACTGGGCGGCCGATGTGCTCCAAGACCTCGGCGCCCACGTGCACCTCGCCCACGCCCTCGGCAACAACTGGGGGGAACGACGCGTCAAGAACGACGAACGCGACGCCAGAGACCTGGCCGCCATGCTCCGCATCGGGCGCCTCGCCGAAGGCTGGATCGCCCCGCATGACGTCCGTGAGCTGCGCGAGCTCGTGCGCTATCGCTACTCGTTGATCCGGCACCGCACCAGTGCCAAGGCCCAGATCCACGGGGTCATGGCCAAGAACGGGATCCTGCCCGCCGTCGGCGAGCTCTGGGGTCCGACCGGACAGGCCCAGCTCGACCGTCTCGAGCTTCCCGAGGCCTATTCGATGCGCCTCGACTCGTTGCGCAACCTGCTCGACGTCTACGACCACTCCATCGCCGAGCTCGACGCGCACATCCACGCCGAGCTCAAAGGCGATGCTGGGTATCGGGCCCTGATGACCCTGCCCGGTGTGGGCAAGGTCCTCGCCGCCATCTTCGTGGCCGAGATCGGCGACATCAACCGCTTCGACTCGGCCAAGAAGCTGTCCAGCTGGGCCGGCCTCACCCCCAAGCACCGCGAATCCGACGAGGTCGTCCACCGCGGCAACATCACCAAGCAGGGCTCACCCCTCGTCCGCTGGGCGTGCATCGAGGCCGTTGGCAACTACCGGGCCAAGGGCAACGAGAAGCTCCGCGCCGACTACAAACGCATCGCCGAGCGCCGTGGCAAATACAAGGCCCACGTACGCGGTGGCTCGCAAGCTCTTGACCCTCGTCTTCTACGCGATGCGCGACGGGGAGGTCCGATGCCTCGAGACCGCCGCCTGAGTCTCGGCCACGGACCGACGCGTGCTCGACTAACGCCGTGGCCCACCACCTGGTGTGGCCGAGGTCCTGATTGAGCCCGTCGGAACGTGGCCGAACCCCATCATGTCGGAGATCGACGAATGAATGGCTGGCTGCCCTACGGGACCGTCACGGACCCACCCGAACAGTGATGGGAACTCGCAACACCTCGACATAACGGCGGCCTCGAAGAGGATGCGCCGCTCGCCACCGGCGTCAACGCCACAGCCTTCGGCGGGCATCGCCCGACGTTGACCCCGGCGCCTCGCCGGCACCGCCGCGTGCGGCACGCCGATTGGTCGATTACGAACGAACGTGCAAAGAAAGGGTCTTGATCCGGCCCCGCCTCTTCATGTACGGCGATATGGGACACTGTCGCCGCTTTTAGCCTCCGAAGACGAGCAGAGCGCTGGTCTCGAACTGAGGCCCGTCGTCGAGTGAGGGCAGCGCTGCCTCGATCCTGGCAAAACCCGCCTCGATCCCCTCCTCACTCATATGTTCGAAAAGCGAGGTGGGACGCAGCTTCAGCCTTTCGAAGTCCTCGGCCAGGCTCGCCGAGCGAAGCCAGGTGATCTCATCACGAGAGGCGAGCATCCACTTGGCGCCGGCAAAGTCACTTCGCACCTCTTCCTCAGACTGGTACTGCGCTTGGTGAATCTCCATCCATTCAGGCACGACGTGTAACCACCAGACATCAGGCAGCCTGTCGGAGAAGTTCGCCTGTAGAAAGACTTTGCCGCCCCGCTTAACCACTCGGCGCAACTCCCGGGCAGCGTCATCCCGATCGACGACGTGGTGCCAGACGAAGAACAGCAATGCTGCGTCACACGAGGAATCTGGCAATGGGATGTGCTCGGCAGACCCAGCTGCGTACGCGACGGCGGAATGGCGGGCGTGGGCGACGGCTTGAGCACGCATCTTGTCTGCTGGCTCGATACCGTAGACGGGGCCGCCGAAGGTACTCGCCAAAGACGGGGTCATACGCCCGATACCCGAGCCCAGGTCGAGCCAGACCAGTGGCCGTGTCTCCGGCAGGTGGCGGGCGAACGCCTCGATCCAGGTCTGCAACGCATCGGGCGACATCTGCCTGCCGGTGGCGTAGACGGCGTGCTGGCGCTCGTCGTAGTCGACCTTCCTCATGCCACCTCCAAGTCCGGTCCGACTGGCTTGCCAGCATAAAACGCCGCCAACGGGTGCCCACGTCCCGGCGATATGGGGCACCCGGTCGTCCATTTGGACCCCTTAGAGCAAGGGGCTAGCTTTGGGCCGCAGATCAGCAATGATCTCGGGTTGTCCAGCCTCGAACAGAGGCTCGGGACAGCCGACGGAAGTGGGTAGTCATGCACGCACGGAAGCATCCTTGGGTGCGTAAGGCGTCGAACTTCGTTGGCCTGGCCATGATTCTCGGGACTACCGTCGCGTTGGCGGCGCCAAGTGGCCCTAGCCTCGCTCTTGCCAGTCCACAACCCTCTTGGACGGCGTATGTTGCGAACGCAGGAAGCGGCACAGTTTCTCTGGTAGACACCGCCACCAACGCCCTTGAGGGTTCGACCACGGTGGGCGGCACTCCAACGACCATTGCCATCACCCCCAATGGTTCGACCGCCTATTTGCTGAGCGCTACAACCGACACCGTCACGCCGATTGACACCGCTACCAACACCCCAAGCACTCCAATCCCCGTCGGCAGGATACCCAACGGCGTCGCCATCACGCCCAATGGGACCACCGTCTATGTGTCGAACTTGAACGACAATACGGTCACGCCGATCAACACGGCTACCAACACCGCCGGGACGCCGATTCCGGTCGGACGCAGCCCCGAGGGCATCGCGATAACGCCCAATGGGGCTACCGCCTATGTGGCTAACTTCGGGGGCTTTGACAATACCGTCACGCCGATCAACACGGCTACCAACACCGCCGGGACGCCGATTCCGGTGGGCCACCAACCCATCGCCATCGCCATCACGCCCAACGGGGCAACAGCGTACGTGGTGGACATTTCGGGCACTGTCACGCCCATCACCACGGCTACCAACACCGCCGGGACCCCGATCCCGGTCGGTCCGTATCCTACCTTCATCGCCATAACACCTAATGGAGCCACCGCGTACGTGACGAACATCACGGGCAACACCGTCACGCCGATCGACACGGCAACCAACACGGCAGGGACACCGATCCCGGTAGGAGCCGAGCCCAGCTTCATCGCTATGACCCCGAACGGATTGACCGCCTACGTGACCAATTACGTCAGCAACACCGTCACGCCGATCGACACGGCAACCAACACGGCAGGGACACCGATAAGTGTCGGGGCCTATCCGGAGGGTATCGCCATCACGCCAGACCAGGCCCCAGTGGCCCACCTCTCGGTTAGCCCGGCCGAGGTGGGCCAGCCCACCGGATTTGACGCCTCGGCGTCCACCGTCGCCTTCGGCACGATCTCTACATACGCCTGGAACTTCGGTGATGGGTCAACGACCACCACGTCGACCCCCACCACCACCCATACCTACGCCACATCCGGCCCCTTTACGGCCACGGTCACCGAGACCGACTCAGCCGGTACCTCGACGACCCAGGTCTTCACAGGACAGACCGTGAGCCGGAATGGGGGGCCGTCGGCCGTCGATTCCCGGACCTTCACCGTGCCGTCACTGGTCCCGACCACCAAACAGCAATGCATGAATGGCGGTTGGCAGACCCTCACGAACGCGGCGGGACAGCCATTCCGTAACCAAGGCCAGTGCATCGCGTTTGCGCTTCACCATCCCGTGAGCCTTGCAGACCTGACCAATCCGTCCTTCGCCGGGGTGCAAACGTCGGGAGGACTCTCCTGTCCCCAGGTGCATCAAGCGTTTGACGCGGTCTACCCAGGTAGCGCGGCCGTGGGTAACGTCGCTCTGCACATCGATGGTTGCGCAGATGTCCCAAACCCGCAATCGACCTATGCTGGATCCTTTACCATCACTACCGGCGCGGGCACGTTAAGCGGCAGTGCCTCAGGTCCCGTTGCCCTTCAACTCGGTAGTCCAATCCTCGTTCTTTTTGACATAACTCTCGCCATCAATGCCGGCACGGGCGTTTTCGCAGGAACGACCGGAAGTCTGCTGTTCTCCACCACTTTTGAACTTCCGCAAGGGGCCTCGATCGTTGGATCTGTCAGCGTCCCGTAACTGAAGTACCACGGGTTCAAAGTCGCTGCAGTTCATGACAAAGTGATCCCAAAGGTTGCGGCCATGAACATGCGCAAGCCGCGGTCAGACTCGCCGATGAAGCCCGCTGCAATGCCGCTATGAGGGGACAGTCCCCGAAGTGGCGGACTGTCCCACCTACCCGGCGAACGGGGGCACCCCCTGACTCGCGAATCAGGCGGTGAGGCGGAGCGGTCTACGCCTTGGGCAGCGCCCGCTCTGATGGGGCAATGAGGAGAATGGCCTTGGCTCCTAGTCCGCCACGATCATCTGCCGCTGGGGTCCGGAACGCCCAGCTTCTATCGCTGATGATTCGGGATACGCTCCACCTACGTCGCACATTTGGTCATGGCATCGGTGATGTGACGATGACGAGCACTTTGGACGAGGCCAAACATCACGTCCGACATCGACTGATTGGGAGCTTGGGTGCCTCACCAGCTCGTGTGCGAGTCGCTTTGATCCTGGTCGTCTTCGGCTTCATCACGCTCGCCTCGGTCGTCGCTGTCAAGACGCCGCCTTGGCAGTCATCAGACGAACCCGAGCATGTACGGAACATCGAAACCCTCGTCAGCGGTCACTGGTACGGCATGAATGGTGACTGCCGACCAAATCCATTGCGAGTGGGCCTTCTGTCGTGTGCGGGCGACGAAGCACAACAGGCACCTCTCTACTACATGGTGCTGGCCGCCTGGCAGGACTTTGTCGCTCTGCCGGCGGAGCCCCCGCCCCAAAATTATCCGGACCAAGGATTTCTCCTATGGCTACGATTTGCCAACGTCGTCATGGGCGCCGCGACCGTGGTGATGGCATTTTTTGCCGCCCGGCTGATTGCCCGGGACACGTGGACGCCCGTCATCGCCGCGGCGCTAGTCGCGTTCTTTCCCCGGTTCGTCTTCCTCTCTTCATTCGTGACCAACGACAACCTCGTAATCCTCCTCGGGGCGGTCCTCACGTTCTGTTCACTGCGGTTCATCCAGCGGGTCACCTCGGGTTGGATGATCGCCACCGGAGCGGTCTTCGGGCTCCTTCTCACGACCAAGCTGTCGGTCCTCCCACTCGCCCTCATCGTGCCTCTCTTGGCGCTTCTGGCGCCGACGTGGCGCCGCCGATTGTGGCTTGCGCTATGCGGATGTCTCTCGGCCCTGGCCGTGAGCGCGTGGTACCTCATCCAGAACTGGGTCCGTTACGGGGACCCCTTGGCGCTGCATGCGTCAGCCGTGTACCTTGCCCGAATCGGCGGTGTGAACATTTTTGGTTTGCCCATCCCTTACGTCGTGAAGGACCCGCTCCATCTGGTCTTCGTGGACGTCCCCAAGAACATCGTCACGATGTTCTGGTACCAGTCCGATTGGAACCGCTTTCACTGGTCGACGCCTGTTGGCATCATCATCACCTGCGTCGTCGCTGCGCCTCTCTTGAGCCTCATCCATCGATGTATTTCGAAGCGAGTACTCCTCGTCCTCGGCGCGATCTCGGTGCTGTCGTTTGCCGGCGTCTGGATCCTTGCGTTCCAGACCCCGACCTACGAGGCTCGCTACGCCCTGGTTGGCCTCTCCGCAATGGCCACCCTCGTCGCACTCGCCCTCCAGCGTTTCCCAACTGCGGTTCGCTGGATAGTTCCAGCTGCCGGACTCGTCGGATGCCTGATCGCGATACAGCACGATGTGTTGGGCGTTCACTGGACCTGAGCCGGTCCGTGCATGGGCCACACTCGCCATGGAATAGGGGGTTCCATACGGAGGTCATTTCGAAGCGGCACAGCCATGCGACCATCGCCACAACATGAGCGTCTACGGCCTCGCCGTGCCGAGGATGCAACCCCCTGAGCGGCGTGAATGTGATCTTTACTAAGAGAGGATTCGTACTGCCGCAAGGTGGGAGTTCCCCCAAGACAGCCTTTGGTCGTCGTGTGAGGACTCCTTGAGGCGGCACGCTTACACCGTCACCCACTTCATCCCCTCCAGACCTCTGCCCCCATGGTGCCTGCTTGAGACTTGCTGCAGGCCCTGCGGTTGATCCGTAGCGTTTAGAGGTCCCTGGTGGGATCACTCTCATAGTGCCTGCCGCCGGCATTGCGGGCTGGCTTTCGTGCGAAGAGTGTCCCGCCTGGGCTTCGCCACGGAGTGGCTCAAATGAGGATCGAGCACGAACAATCCGCAAGCAGGAGTGCCCCCGTGGTTCCATCACGACCAAGGAGGTAGTCATGAATGTGGTGATCGGCATCGACCCGCATAAGGCATCACACACAGCGGTGGCCATCGACGAGTCTGAGGACGAGCTTTCGAGCGTCAAGGTCCGGGCCACCCGCCGCCAGGTGGATCAACTGGTGAGCTGGGCCGAGCCGTTTGAGAAGCGGACCTGGGCCATCGAGTCGGCCGGTGGGTTGGGCTACTTGTTGGCCCAGCAGCTGGTCGCCCGCGGCGAGGAGGTACTCGATGTGCCGGCCACCTTGGCCTCTCGCATCCGGGTGCTGGCCACGGGACGCTCCAACAAGAACGATCCCAACGACGCCCACTCGGTCGCCATTGCTGCCTTTCGAGCTCCGAACCTGCGCAGCGTCGAACCGGCCAACCACTGCGAAGTCCTCCGACTCCTCGCCAAGCGCAACGTGGACCTCGGCAGTCATCGCACCCGGGTGGTCTGTCGTCTTCATGCGCTTCTCGCCGAGCTCGCACCGGGCGGAATTGCCAAGGAAATGTACGTTTCTGACGCCCAGCGGCTCATGGCGAAGATCACGCCTCGGACTCCGGCCGAGCAGGTCCGCTACGACGTCGCCCTCGAGCTCCTCGATGACGTCCGCCGACTCGACGCCCAGACCAAGGAGTCGCACCGCCGGATCCGGTTGGCCGTCAAGGCGTCGGGCACGTCGCTGACCGAGCTCTACGGGGTGGGCCCGATCATCGCTGCACAGCTCATCGGCTACACCGGCGACGTTCGCCGCTTTGCCAACAGGGATGCCTTCGCTTCCTACAACGGCACGGCACCTATCGAATGGTCCTCAGGCGGCCGTGTGGTGCATCGGCTGTCACGGCGGGGGAACCGACGACTCAACCACGCCATCCACATGGCGGCCATCTGTCAGGTCCGCCAGAGCGGCTCGGAAGGCCGGGCCTACTTCGAGCGCAAGGTCGCCGAAGGCAAGACGAAGAAGGAAGCGGTCCGGTCCCTCAAGCGCCAGGTGAGCAACGCGGTCTACCGACAGCTGCTTCTTGACGCTCGATAGGGGGTCCGGGAGGACACCCAGGGACGACTCACTGCCTGCGTGACCGGCTCTTCACCCTGCGCGACCGGCTCTTCGGCGAAGTCACTCCCGAACCCATAGAGACCCTACGCCGTCGTGTCTTCTCATGACGGCTCGATTCGTCGCGCGCAGATGTACTGGAAAGAGGGGTCTTGACTCAAAGAGGATTCGCATGGTGGCACCCCGTCCCGGCGAACGGGGGCACCTGGTAGACGCCCGGCGTAGCCTTTCCCTGTGACAAAAATGGCAGAACGACTTCAAGCAGCTCAGATCAAGATCAATAGTGCGCGCGACGCCGTACGAGGAGACGACGGAGCGTCGCCGGTGCTTGCGGCGGTGGTCAACGAATTCGCCAAGAAGGGGGAGAAGGCGGCCCAATCGCCGGACATACGCGTTGCCGTCATCGAACTGGAGCAAGCAGGTGATAGTGCCAAGGTGGCGGTGGAGGCTGACCCTGGCGTCTCACCCGCTACGCGAGACGCCGTCTTAGAAGCCCATCTCGCGATCTGTATCGCCAAGAGCAAACTCGATCTCTAACTCCGTGGGGGGGGGACAAACAGAGTGAGTCGCCGTCCTTCTCCCGGCGTACTGGGGCACCTCGTCGGCGTTCGTGGGACCTGGCCCATAGAATCGTCTTTGTGCGGACAGCCATTCCGATTTGGGATTTCGAACGCCTTCGAGAGGAATATGAAACCCATGGCTTCGATCTCGTTGAATGGCACCTGGGCGAGGTATCGGAGTTGTGCGACGGTCTGAAACCAGTCAACGACGAGCAAGTTGTCATCGCTCACTTTGATCGACGCTCAGGATTCGCTCGATAACCGCACGAGCGAGTGCCACCAACCCGACGATTAGGGGGCACCTTACCCCGTCACGAAGTCGCCTCCTATCGGATGCTCGTCAGCTCTCTACAGCTAACAGCTGCCACTCGCCCGGCACGCCCTTGAGAGTGTGCGTACCTCGTGGAGTAAAGCTGATATCAGATCCTGCGACGAGGTCGGCGACGGTCCTAGAAACCAACACCTCGTCGGGCTCGGCGAGGTGTTGGACACGGGCGGCCGTGTGCACGGCGATACCTCCAATGTCATCGCCTCGTACCTCGACCTCTCCCGTGTGCACTCCTATGCGAATGCTGAGCCCGAGCCCGCGCATCGCCTCTCGAATGGCAAGCCCACAGCGGATCGCTCCGCCTGGGCGGTCGAACGTCGCGAGCACTCCGTCACCCGTGCTCTTCACGAATCGTCCGTCGAACCGGGTGACCTGTCTTTGGACGAGGGCCTCATGGCGGTCAAGCAGCCGGTGCCACCGCTCATCTCCCAGCTCCCGAGCACGATCGGTGGATCCGACGATATCGGTGAACACCAAGGTCTTGAGTGCCCTTGAGACATCTCGTCCTCGCCGCACGCCGGTCAGGAACTCCTCGATCTCATCGGCCACCGCCGCCGCGTTCTGTTCCCAGATGTAGTGGTCGGTGCCAGGCAACTCGACAAGCCGGGCACCGGGAATATTGCTGGCTACGTAGCGACCCGATTCGACGCTTATCCACGCCTCGTCCACCCGGTGCAGGACCAGTGTCGGTACGTCGATGCCTGGCAGCAGCGGACGGATGTCAACCTCGGCTTTGTGACGCATGAGCGATCGGACCAACGAGGGACTCGCAGAGAGCCGGAAATAGCGTGCATACCAAGCGAGGGCGTCTGGGTCATCAGCCAGTCCCGGATTGACGAAGACAACGTTTGCGCCCGATGTATCTGCCCATGTCTCATCGATCGCGTCCAGGAACTGTTCGAAGAACTCTCGCTTCCAGGCCCAATCAGGCTCGTCGTCGGTCATCATGAAGACGACGGACGAGAACAAAACGAGAGCCGCGACCCGCTCGGGATGCATCGCCGCGAAATACGAGCAGGCCATAGCACCCTCGGAAGAACCGAGGAGAACCGCGCTCTCGAGGGCAAGGGCATCCATGACGGCACAGAGGTCCGCTGTCCGGTCGTCCATGTCGAAACGACCGATGATTGGGTCTGACAGCCCTGTCCCTCGCCTGTCGAATAGCACCAGGCGGCTGAAGGACGCCATCCGCTCGTAGAAGCTGGCAGCCGGCGCGTACTCCCAGGACACCTCGACGTGACTCATGAAACTGTTTGCGTAGACGATGTCGGGTGGCCCTTCGCCCACGACCTGGTAGGCGATGTGGTTGCCGTCCCCGGTCATTGCGTAGTGGGTTTCGGGGACCGCGAGCACTGTGTAACAAGGTACTGATCGCGAGCCTGGGCTGCTGGGCCGCCTCGGGCGGCCGCTCCGCCCCTTCATGTACGGCAGTATGGGATACCCAGAACCCGCTCAATGTCGGCACGTTGCGCGCCGGGCGTTACCCCTTCACGGCGAACAGCTTCCAGGTCCCCGGCACGCCTTTGAGATCGTGCTCACCGCGGTCGCTGAACTCGATGCCCGAGCCAATTACGAGGTCCTTCACTGTCGTGGAAACGAGGACCTCCCCGGCCTGCGCCAGCCCTCCGATGCGGGCTCCGATATGGACCGCGATACCAGCCAGATCATTGTCGCGGACTTCACATTCGCCGCTATGAAGTCCGCAGCGCACCTCGATTCCCATCTGACGGGCCCCTTCTGTGACGGCCCTGGCGCAGCGGACGGCCCGGCCCGGCCCATCGAAGGCGGCCAGGAAACCGTCCCCGAGGCTCTTGATCTCCCTGCCGCTGAAGCGCTCGATCTCCACGCGTGTCAGCCGGTCGTGGCGATCCAGAAGGTCGCGCCAGGCATGATCTCCTAGGGTCGATGCGCGCTCGGTCGAGCCCACGATGTCAGTGAAGAGCACGGTGGCGAGGATGCGATCGATCTCGTGGTCGCCGCGGGTACCGGTAAGGAACTGCTCAACAAGGTCCATTGCCTCGTCTTCATCACCTGGGCGAGCGCTCAGGTGGAAATCACCGGGAAGCTCGACGAGTGTGGCGCCGGGGATGTGCTCGGCGGTGTAGCGACCCGCCTCCACAGCCGCGACGTAGTCGCCGCTTCGATGGATCACCAGGGTCGGGGCGCTGATGGTGGGAAGCACCGACCGGACGTCGACCCGGAGATTCATCTCCAAGAGCTGGCGGGCCGCTCCGGGGCTGGCGGCGAAGCGCTCGAAGCGACCCGTCTCCTCCCGAGCGCGCTCGTCGTCTGCGACCCCCTGGATGAAGAAGGGCAACACTGTTCCCGTCCCCCAGTTCTGCTCGGCGACATCGAGCTGGGGAGCGACCGCTTCCTCGGTCCAACCCCATGGCCAGTCCGGCCCGGCGGCAAAGCGGGGTCCCGTGCCCCGCAGGACCAGGGCCATAGCCCGCTCGGGATAGAGGGCGGAGAACACCATGCACATCGGACCGCCCTCAGAAACACCGATGAGGGCCGCGCGTTCGCTCCCGGCCGCATCCATCACGGCTCGGATGTCATCCATGCGTTCTTCGAGGGTGGGCCAACCTGCGACCCGGTCGGAGAGTCCGGTGCCCCGTTTGTCGAAGACGATCACCCGGCAGAACTGGGAGAGCCGGCGGAAGATATTGACCCAGTAGGGCAGCTCCCAGTTCAACTCCACGTGAGAGATGAAGCCCGGGGCATAGACCAGGTCGAAGGGTCCTTCGCCAAACACCTGGTAGGCGATGTGAAGGTCTCCGCTCATGGCATAGCGGGTGACAGGCCGGTTCACGGCACCAGTGTGGTCCAGGTGAAGCCCCGTCGTGTCACGAGCGTCCGGGAGTGAATCGGGGAGGTCTTCATGCAGGGTGTTAGCTGCTTGTTAACCGCCGGACACAGCGGGATCCGTCGGTCTCGGAGTGATCATTCGCCTATCCCCATGGTGGCGCACGGTGGCACACCGTCCCGGCGTACTGGGACAGGTAGCCGCGGTCAGACTCAGCGATGAAGCCCGGTGCGACACCTCTACAAAGGGGACGGTGCCAGAAGTGCCGGTCGGAGACGCTCGCGAATGTCACAGACCCGGTGATCTGGGCAAGCTCTGAGAAAGAAGGGGTCGTCCGGTTCAGCGTATGAAGGAGCGAATTGGCTTCGGTCTGCGTTGGCCCTTCGCCGGCAGCCCAAGCATTCGTCGAATGGCTGTCGGTTTGCTGGCTTGCGCGTGGAGAGACTTTTTGTTCTGCCCGCCATTCGTTGGGTCTCCGGTTTGGGCTGCGGAGGGCTCCCAGAGTCCCGTTGCATCAAGGGCAGCGCACGCCATGACCGCGTAGAAGGCCTCGGGCGTCTTGACCGACGTTGGCAGCGGATATGTCTCACGTTTGGCCAGCCCCTGAGCTGCTAGATGCACATACCGTTCAAAGTCCGACAACCTGACTGGGTCCGGACGGGTCCGTGCAGCCTGTAGAGCAGCTCGCAACTCTTCACATTCCATTTTCAGCTCGGCGAGTTCGGCCTTGTAATTCTCGTCTGCTCTGTTGTTCTCAGACTTCTCTGCATCGAGCGCCGGTGGGATGTCCACCGGCGCGGAGCCAATCATCGCCCCGCATATGACGCACTGTTGACCGTCGTAAATGGCGGGATGCGACGCACCGCACCGACCACATGCCACACGACGAGAACGCCTGGAGATGATCGCCTTGACCCATTGGCCGACCCGCATGGACCCCGCCTAGTCACAAGAACGCTACTAATGGAATTCGAGCAGGCCCGAAAACTGGCCTGCCATAGACCGATTCTGGTGGCCAGCGAAACCTTCACCTAGAGCCATTCGGACTCGATTCGAGACAACGCACGCACAATGAATTCAGTGGGCTCAATCGGGACAGGGCGGTGGCGTCACCCGTACCCGGCGGCAATGTACGGGGGCACGCTCAATCGGCGGGGCGGTTAGTCAAGATTTATTTCCCCAAGCGGTCCCCATCGACAGTTCTGGACAATCCGATGCCTCTTCCACTTCCGGCAAAGGAGCCAACCTCTGCGTGAATACGTCAGGAGCTGGTCTGCATGGTCGCCGCCTCGACGATTTGGATGTCAGGCGGCTGGATGGCCAATGGACCCCCGGCCACGGGTACCTGCCAGACCATGGTCGCGTACGGCGTGGCCTTCTGGACCGTGCCCTGTGCACATGGCACCGTGCCCGTGATCTGAAGGGCAGCTCCCGTCCCTGTCGTGGACGGACCGCACGTATTCGTGCGCTGGTGCCACTGCACGAGCGGGCCGTACGGCATGGGCGCCGCGGCCAGAGAGCTCGGCAGGATGTACATGGCGGCGGCGAGCACTTCGTCTCCGGCCGGAGTCTGGGCATAGACAAGCCCGTCGATTGCGTTGGGATCGAGCGTCTTCTTGGCGGCCGTGTTGGCGGCCACGATGGTCGGGTTGACGTAGTACGTCACGGGGTAACCCGCCGGTGATGCCAGCACGTAGCCCGCCGCCACCGCCGCCGCGGGAGTTGGGTAGCGCGCCGCGGCCTCAGTGGTGTTCTGGACGTACTGGGTGGCGTTGATCTGCTGTGAGAAGGTCGGCTCCGAGGCGCAGCCGTTCGCGGCCATGTGGACGTCCGTTGGCCCGTTGGCTCCTTGGGCCAAGAGCTCCTGGGCCTCGGCCGTCGGCAGTGCGGGTCCGGTGTAGTGCCAGTTGGATTTGGTCGTGTTCAGCCCTGCCGCCGCGCTGGCATCCGCACCGTTCATGTTCATGCCCGTGCCCGGCCCGGCCATGATCATGTTCGGTGTGTTGTTGACGTTGAGCCCGGTCCTCGGCGCGCCGTTGTTTCCCTGCGTGCACGTGGCTGTGGTCGCAGTGTCCCCGCCGGAACCGGACATGGCTCCGGACATGCCTGACATGCCGGACATTGCCATGCCCGTTGTCTCCTGGGCCGGGGCCGGGTAGGCGGCGCTGAGGAACAGGCCGGCGACCAGTGTCACCAGTCCCGCCAGCACCAACACCGGAAATCGAAAGAGCCCGTCCGAGAACGGGGGGCGCCATGTCGCCGGATCCGGGAGCGCGGCCGGCGCCATGGCCAAGGCCAAGAGCACCACGAGAGGGCCGGCGTTCGGGTCGGTTCCCGAGCCGGTGAAGATACCGCCGAGACCTTGACCGCTGACCCAGAAGAAGGCCGCCAAGAGGCCACCAGCGGCCAGGAACAGGGTCGGTCGGCGGAACAGAAGAGGTCCGAAACCAACAACGAGCGAGCCGATGGCGAGCAACCACGTCGTCCAGATACCGCCCGTGCCGAAGTGGCTGCCAAAGCTGTTGAGAAAGTGGGAGTACGCATTCGGCTCCCCCGGTGACATCCCAACGATCGCGCTCGAGACAGAGGTCGGGGTCCGGTTGTTGGGCAGCAGGAACAGGACGGCCGCCAGCGACCAGTAGCCGCACCAGACCAGGAGCGGCGTTGCCGCTCGGCCAATGCCCTGCCCCGCCGCCGAGGACCCAATGCCCACGCTGGCTTGCGCATCGGGTTCCCGTTCGGTGGGAGCAGACCGCGGCCAGGCCATGAGGCCGATCACCCCGTAGAGGAAGACCGAACCGGGTGCGCCGGTGAGGGCAGAGGCCGATCCCGTGAAGAGCTGGCCGAGGCCCTCCCCGAAGAACCACACGCCGAAGGCCCAGAAGAAGGACACCGCCAGGGCCGGGCGCACGGTCCGCCGGAACAGCAACCCCATGGCGATCGCCACCTGAATGAGGGCAAAGAATGTGTTCCACACAACGACATGCGGCCCCACGAAGTTGCCGACGTTGGTGATGATCCACCGGACGATGTCGGGCTGGTTGTGGGCGTTGTTCAACAGGTAGGTCGTCGTGAAGCCGCTGCCGAACATGTAGGGCTGGAACTGGAGTCCCGCGTCCAGGAGCCAGAACAAGCCCAGAATGATCTGAAGCGTGCGCTGGGTCCGGACAAGCCGAAAATCTCTGCGTCGGGGCGCGACGGGCGGGTGGGTTGTTTCCAAACCCTCAGTCAGTGTTGCCATGGCTCAGTACCCCTCGGGCCATTGCGTCTCACGTGCTGGCTCCGCCCGGGATGTTCTGCCCCACCAACCAGCTGATGGAGTGCAAGTCATCCGAAAGTGTCCAGTTGGGGTTGGCCTGATGATCGAGGTTGTGCAGGCCCCCAGCGTTGAGCAGGCCGGTCAGCGCATGGTCCAGCTGTCCGTGCAGGTTGGGGGCGTTGCTGTCGCTGAATCGCTCGCGCCCGTCGGGGCCGACGAGGATGTAGCCGTCCGTGTGGTTCACGTCGTAGGTGAGTGGCGTGCCGGTGTACCAGTCGATCTTGGCCGGTTGGTCCTCGGGGACGATCTGCGCGTAGACGCCAAAGAACTTCCAGAGCGCGGCGAGATTGGCCGGGGTTCCCGTGAGGAGCGGCCAGTCGGCTCCGAACTGGGTGGAGTAGGCGGCAAGTCGGGCCGGCGTGTCTCGGCCGGGATCGACGGTGATCTCCATAAACACCACCTTCGCGCCCAGTCCGGCCGCTTTCACGTCGCGCTGGAGGGCGGTGAAGGCGCCCGTCACGAGAGGACACTCGTCCTGGCACAGGGAGAGGAAGGGCGCCAGCACGATGTACTTGCCCCGGTAGGCGGACAGCGATGTCGCGACGCCCGCAGAGGAGATGAGGGGGATGTCCGGGATCGGGCGGTCCTGCACGACGCCTTGACTGGCGGGAGGTGGAGGAGGATCACCACCCGAGCTTCCACATGCCCCCAGAGCGGGAGCGATGCAGAGCAGCGTGGCCAACAGCGCCAATGACCAGGGGCGACGCAGTGGCCGCCTGCGCTCTCCTTCGGCCACTGAGGGCGCATCACAGCGTCGACTCACGGTCCCCCACCACTGACGCGTGCCCGAGGGTGTCGAGCTCGCGGTCGATGCGCACGGCCTTGCGCTCCTCCAGGTGCATCCAGCGCAGAGCCACGGGGATCATCGGCCAGAGCATCAGTGTGTCGCCGACGACCCACATGATGTCGCCGCCCGTATGGAGGTCGACGACGTAGGAGGGGCCCCAGGTGCGGTGGGTGGCGAAATAGGCGGGGAACAGCTCGTGGCTGGCCCCCGCCAATGACAGCCCGGTGAATGTGTCGATCGGGATGGCGAGGAACAGGTAGAAGAACTGCAGCGCTGGGTGCAAGCGGTAGCAGTTCGGGTCAGAACCGAAGATCTGGCGCCAGAACAGGTAGCCGACGACGAGGAATGCGAGGTGCTCGGCGTTGTGCACGCTCTCGTGGGTGAGCGTGTAGTTGTACCAAATGGTCAGGTGCGTAATCGGGATCAGCACGGCGTAGAGCACGAAGGCGACGGCGGGATGGCCCAGGACCTTGGCCGCCTCGGAGCGCAGCACCTCGGTGACAACCGTGTGGCCGGTGCCGGTGGTGGAGCGCCAGGCCAAGTCGAGGGGGGACGAGATGGCGAAGAGCGGAGCGGCCACCATGATCAAGAGGATGTGCTGCACCATGTGATCCCAGAAGAGCTCCCCGTCGTAGACGCCCACGAAGCTGAAGATGGCCACCCCCGTCGTGATCAGTGCGCCGATGAACGCCACCGTCTTGCCCACCGGCCACGGGTGACGCGGGTGCAGCGCGTCGTTGCGCCGGACCCCCCACAGGTAGAGGCCCAGCGCCACCAGGATCATCGCCACCGGGACGATGTCGAACTGGATGGTGGTGAACGCCGAGCTCCGGAGTGGTGGGAGCGGTGCATCGTAGAGGGCTGCGATCACGGCACCGATCGTATTACTACAGGGTGTAGTAGACAATGTCGCCATGGCGGACGGTGTTCGCGAGACTCTGGCTGTGGGAGATGACGACGAACCGGCTTGGTGACCTCGAGCGAAAAGTGATGGACGTCCTGTGGGACTCCCCGGTCGCCCCCCTCACTGGACGTGAGGTGGCGGACCAGCTTCCGGATCGGGCCTACACCACCGTCCTGACGATCCTCGATCGGCTGCGACGCAAGGGCCTGGTCCACCGGACGACCGAGGGTAGGGCCCACCGCTTCGAAGCAGCGGATACCCGTGAGGCCTACATGGCGGAGCTCATGATCGACGCCATGGGGCACACGGGCGACCGAGGGGCGGTTCTTGCCCGCTTCGCCGAATCGGTCTCCTCGGAGGAGGCCCGCGTGCTGCGCCGTGCGCTCGACACCGTCACCGGCAAAGGGAAAAACCGGTCGTCGTGAACGTGCTGCTGACCGCCGCTGTCCTGCTGGCCATCATGCTGGCCCTTCTCGGACCCTTCAGCACGTGGCTCGCACGAGCGCCGTGGGTGACCCGCGCACCCCGGTCCGCCGTCGCGTTGTGGCAAGCCATCGGCCTGAGCGCCCTCGCCTCGGGCATTGGTGGTGGGCTGGCCGTCGCGGTCTACCGATATCACGCCGGCTTCGCTCCCGGTGTCAGGAAGCTCACAGAAGGTCTGATGGGCGGCCATCCCCTCAAGGGTCTCGGGCTGCCCGACGCGCTCGGTCTGACCCTCGCCGCGGACCTGCTGATGGTGCTCTTCGTCCTCTTTGGCTATCTGACGGTCCGGACGATCAGGTCGAGGGTCCGGCATCGCCGGCTGTTGAACCTGTTGGCCCGGCAGTCGTCCGAGTACCCCGGAACCGATCTCATCGAGGAAGCACGCCCAGTCGCGTACTGCTTGCCGGGACGGCGTCCACGGATCGTCATCAGCGAGGGTGCCCTTCGCCTGCTGAGCAGGCCACAAGTGCACGCGGTCATCGAACACGAACGTGGTCACGCGCACGAACACCACGGCCTCGTGATGCTACCAATGTGGGGGCTGCGAAAGATCTTCGTCTGGGTGCCCTACGCACGTCTGGCACCTGTCGAGATGGGCTCGCTTCTCGAGATGTCTGCTGATGACTACTCGGCCAAACGGAGCGATCCCGTCGAGTTGGCCACGGCACTCGTTCAGATGGTGACGTCGGGTTCTGTGCCCTCGTGTGCTCTGGGTGCAGCCGGCCATGGCATTCCGAGACGGGTCGACCGCCTGCTCGGGGCGTCGCGTAACTCGAAGCGGATCGCGATCGCGTCTGGCGTTCTGGCCGGCCTTATCGTCTCGACGCCACTCGCCGTGATGTTGGTCTGAGGGATTCGACGGACCCCTCGACACGCGTCGCCCCGAAGTCCTTCGGCGCTACTCTTCCGTCCCGCCCCGCATGATGGCATCGAACCTGGCCTCGATCTGTTCCATCCGGTCGGGGTGGGTGAAGAGATACAGCCGCTCCTTCTCGACGGCGTCCAAGATCTGCTCGGCGACTGCTTCGGCGCTCAACATCCCGCGTTCGACGTCCAAGTCGTAGTCCGGCACGGGTTCACCACTCGGAAGGCCGATGCCGGTTGCCACCCTGCCGGGCATCACAACGGTTACCCCGACACTGCTGCCTGCCGCGCGCAGATCGCCGAGCAGTGTCTCCGACAGGGCGAGCAGGCCCTGCTTGCTGACGTTGTAGGGCGCGATCGCCGGCCACGGGTTGACAGCGGCCAACGAGGCCACGTTCACGACGTGCCCGCCGTCCGGGTTGGCCATGAGCAATGGGACGAACGAGCGGACGCCGTGGATCGCGCCCCACAAGTTGACACTGAGCACACGGCGCCAGTCATCCAGGCTGATGTCCCACGTCCGGCCGCCGGCAACGACGCCGGCGTTGTTGCAGAGGAGGTCGACTCGTCCGAAACGTTCGACCGTCCACGTCGCCAGCTCATCGACCTGGGTGGGGTCGCTCACGTCGCAGACCATCCCCACAACCTCAGACCCCCCCGCTCGGAGCGCGTTCGCCGCACGTTCCGGCTGTGCCGGCTCGAGGTCGCTGAGCACGACATGCATCCCGCGGCGAACCATTGCCTCCGCCGTCGCAAGACCGATCCCGCGCCCAGCCCCGGTCACGACTCCGACCCTGCCTTCAAATTGCTTCATGTGTGTTCCCGTGCTCCACGTCGATCGACTCGGCCACATCGTCGCGCCTCAAAAGCATCACCACTGTGGGCCTGCCGGCTGCGCGTCAGTGTCGGTCTCGGTCTGGTCGGTGCCGTGACCGATCTCGTTCGGCCAGTTTGGGGCGGGCCGGCTGAGAGGGAGGCGAACCGAGGATCCGATTCACTGCCACCTATGGGCATTCATCTTTCGGCGTGGACCGACGATATAGAACGCCGCGATGGCTGCACCGACGATCCCAAAGAGCAGCCAGCCCAATAGCGAAGCGACCACCCATGCCGTCTTCTTGCCGCGTGTCAGCTCGTCCGGTGGTCTTCTCGTCACATCGACGATGCACCACATGACCACGATCAGTGATGCGCCGTAGATCAGGAGTGTCGCCATGTTGGTCCCGACCGTAGCCGTGTTCATGGCGTACACGGTTCCAGGAAGCGAGCGGTTGTCCGCATCATGCCGCGCCTACGAGTCAGAGGCGCTTGCGGGCTGTTTCTGGTCAGACCTCAACCTTGGAGGCCAGTAGATCCCGTTGCTCTCGGCGGCGGGTCCCACGAGCACCGGCAGAGACGACAGCCTGAGGACCCGCTCGCGTACACCACGGCCGGAGAGCCTGGAGATCCCGTGAAGGCGCCGCGATCCGAGGACGATCGCCTGGCACTCCCAGAGCAACGCCTTCTTGACGATTTGCCGCGCGACGTGGTCTTCCAGCACGGGACACGAGCGACCCTCGGCTGCGATGCCCAGCATCCGCAGCGAGAGGACTGCGTCGCCCACCAGCTCTTCGGCCTCGGCTGGCGTCTCGAGCGGGAGGACGCGCGCCATCTTCGACAGTTCGCGAATGTGCAGCACGCAGACGCTGGCATCGTTCGCCGAGGCCACGCCTGCGACGAAGTCCAGGGAGGTCTGGCCGGATTCGAATCGATCAATTGCACACAGCAGTCTGTCCCACATGTGCGCACCTCCTGCGCTGATGCCACTCTGCGCCGTCGGACGGAAACAGGGTGTGAACAATTCGCTGCTTGGAATTAAGAGAACGTAAACCGGACGAAGTGGCGCCGTCGAAACCCGGTGCGGACGTCAGATGCCTGAGCCGGGGCACGACACGGCACCTCAGCTCGTAGCCTGACGATGGAGATCCGAGACTGAGCGTCCTGGCTCCCCCGGGGCGATGACCCGGGAGGACCGCTCTGCCTCCCTGACCGCAGGAGCTGCCGATGCCCTCCGGGCCACCGCTCCAGTTCTGCTCGTACGAGGAGCTCAACGGGAGACCGAACATCGTTGTCGACGGCTCGCCCACCGGTGGGACCGTGTTGTGCCTGACGCACTGGCCTCACATTGAGAGCCCCGCTCGCTATCGCGGCGACCTGTCCGCTGAGATGGCATTCCGGTATGCCGAAGACCGTCGCGGAGACGGTGACGCCACGCTCGTCTCGAACAACCATTTCGACCAGGACGGGCTCGTGTCGATGTATGCCTTGACCCACCCGGCGGAGGCCGCGGCTCGCAGAGATTTGCTGATCGACGTTGCGCGTGCAGGGGACTTCGCGACCAGTACCACTCTGGCCGCGGCTCGGATCTCCATGACGCTCTCCGCGTACGCGACGCCGGGTCAAAGCCCGATCTCCGACTTGGCGGCGGACTACTCCGAGATGACGGCGCAGCTCTACGAAGAGATGCTGCCATTACTCGGTGATCTCTGTGACCATCCCGACCGTTACAAGGACCTGTGGGAGGAGGAGGACGCAACCCTGCGGGAGAGTCAATCCGTCCTTGCGAGCGGAGGGGCGGCGCTCGAGGAGGTACCGGATCTCGACCTCGCCGTCTTTGTCCTCCCGGAGGACGGCCCACGTTCTGGTGGGCACCGCTTCGCCGGCCGTTGGGTATCTGGCCTCCATCCCATGGCATTGCACGGCCGCACGGAACGCTTCGCCATGCTCGTCATTCGTGGACAGTCTTACGAGTTCACGTATCGATACGAGACCTGGGTGCAGTACCAGTCGAGACGGCCGCGAGCGAGAGTCGACCTCTCCCACCTGACGGACGAACTCAACGAGAATGAGAGTGGCCCTGGAGTTTGGACGGCAGATCCGGTGTCCGAACTGACGCCTCGCCTGCGACTCGAAGGGGCGCAGCACAGTGCCATGAGCCCGTCAACCTTTCGCGTGCTCCTCGAGGCTCACCTGCGGAGAGCTCGGCCTGCCTGGGACCCGTATCTTCACGGGCGCACCGGGTGATGGAGCGTTGCCGTCGTCATCATCAAGGAGCCGGCGTCTGTCCGTCGCTGGAGCTCAACGATCAGTGGGGGGTGAGGCCTCCGTCCACGATGATCACCTGGCCGGTCAGGTAGCTGCCTGCATCCGAGCACAGAAGCAGTGCCGGGCCGACCATTTCGTCGGGGTGGGCCGCCCGCTTCATGAAGCACGCGTTCCTCATGGACTCGATCCTCTCCGGCGGGTTGGCCCTGACCATGTCGGTGTCCACCGTGCCGGGCGCCAGGGCGTTGACGCGGATCCCCTTCGGTGCGAAGACGGCGGCCATGGATCGCGTCATGGCCATCAGGCCCGCCTTCGCGGTGGCGTACATCGCGGTCCACGGTGAGAACAGGAAAGCGCCGGCCGAGACCACGTTGAGGATGGCCGCGTTGCCGGAAACCTCGAGATGGGGCAGGGCCCGCTCCACCAGGAACACGGGCCCTCGGAGGTTGGTGCCCAATGACTTGTCCCAGGCCTCGACCGTTAACTCGCCGAAGGGCAGGGTCAGCGCGTTCGCGGCGTTGTTCACAACGATGTCGAGGCGCCCGAACTCCCCGACGGTCCGGTCGACCAAGGCATTCACGGCGTCGAGGTCACCCACGTGCGTGGGCACGCCGATGGCTTCGGCACCCGTTGCGCGCAACCGGGACTCCACCAGGCTGCAGGCGTCGGCCTTGCGGCTCGCCACCGCAACCTTGGCGCCGGCCGCCGAGAGACCCTCGGCGATGGCCAGTCCGATGCCCCGCGTGCCACCAGTCACAATGGCCACGCGGCCAGTGAGGTCGTGCAGGTGGCTGAGCTTCTCTTTGTCCATGTCGTCTCCTCGGCGCGGTGCCGAAGTCCCCGACACCCGCCGAGGCCGGTGGACGCCGGGCCGACAGATGCTGCCACCGTCGGCCTTCGGGACGGCCAAGACCGCATCGCCGTAGGGCGGCGTCGTCGGGAATATAGCGGCTGTTCTCGTGGAGGTCCCTGCGGGAGCAGGGAGATGGGTGGTCCGCCCGCAGGACATCGCTCCGGGGCGACGCCCGGCCGCGTGACCCGCACATTACGGTCAGAACCGTGATTGAATGACCGATCGCAGCAAGGTCGGGGGTGGAGCACACACGCTCGGGGGTGGATATGACGGTGCTGGGAAGAAGTCTTGCTGGTCTGCGACGGACGGCATTGCCGGTGGTGACGGCCAGCGTCATGCTCGGCGGGATCGGCGTCGGACTCTCATCGGGCGGGGCGTCGGCCGTGACATCGGCCGGGCGCACTCTGGCGCTCTCGACCAACGGTCAGTGGCCGGGGGTCGGCAAGATATGCGAAGCGGGGCCAGGTGGCGCGTCGTCGGTTCGCGGGGTGGCGCCCAAGTCCATTCATATCGCCGTGTTCAACGACGCCTCCAACACCATTGAGCCAGGACTCGAAATCGAGTTGCTCCAACAGGCGAAGGCATTCGCGGGCTGGTGCAACGCATCGGGCGGCATCAACGGGCGTCAAATCGTCGTCGATGACCGCGACGCGGCGCTGTTCAACGCGGCGCAGCAGACCGAGCAGGCCTGCCAGAGCGACTTCATGTCGGTGGGTGGCGGCATGGCGCTCGACCAGCCTGCCGTCCCGATACGCGAGCAGTGCGGGCTCGGGCAGATCAGCGGCTACGTCGTCTCCGGCGCCTCCATCAACGCCTCGCAACAGGTCGACCCCAGCGGCACCAGCACCAAGCTCCAGAGTGCCGGATGGTTCGGTGTGATGACCAAGAAGTACCCGCAGGCAGTCAAGAAGGCCGGCATGGGCGGCGCGAACACGCCCTCGGTCCTGGAGTCAGAGCGCAAGTTCCAGTTCGGGGCCCAGGGTCAAGGTTGGAACGTCGTCGACTTCCAGGAGCCGCCGGTGACCGTGGCCGACTGGGCACCCTACGTCGAGGAAGCGCAGAGCAAGGGCGTCCAAGCCCTCTGGCCCTCGGCGACCGCCAACATGACGCCGTACTTCCAGGCGATGGCCACCGCCGGCTACCACCCGGCCTTCGTCGAGCTCGGGACGCAGTTCTACAACGCCACGACGACCAAGGGTGTCGCCGCGACCCCCGGCCTCCCCCCCGTGTACGTCGAGACCGGATGGTGGCCGCTCGAGATCGCGTCGCAGAGCCCGTCCACGCAACAGCTCGTCAACGTGATGCACACCTACGGGAAGGGTGACCCGGTCAACTTCTTCGACGAGGAAGGTGCGGAGTCGTGGCTGCTGTGGGCCAAGTCCGCCTCGGCGTGTGGCGCCAACCTGACCGTGTCGTGTGTCCTGAACCATGCGGCAGCGGAGAAGAACTGGAGCGCCGGAGGGATCGAGGCCCCGGTGGCGCAACTGACGCTGTCGAATCAGAACCCCCAGCCCTCGCCCTGCTTCGTCATCCTCCAGGCCGAGCCGAACAAGTTCGTCTACGACAAGGCGGTCACGCAGCCCACCCAGTCGATCTGGAACTGCAATCCGAAGAACGTCGTCCACCTGACCGCGCAGCAGCAGACCGCTGTCGGGGGGTAGTTCACACGACGGCACCGGCGATCTTCGCCTCGAGGATCTGATCCCCGTCGAGCCCCAGTTCGGCCAGCACCGTGTCGGTGTGCTCGCCGAATTCGGGGGCCCGCCCCAGGGGCGGAGGGTCGCGGTCGAACTGTGCCGGCGAGGAGATCAGGGGCAGGACGGTGTCCTCGCCATACCTCACCGGCTGGGCATAGCCATTGGCAACCGCCTGCGGGTCCGCAGGGAGTTCGAGCACGTTCTGCAAGACGTCCCACTGGCCCGGCTGCGTCCCGAGCGCGGCTCGGGCCTGCTCGAGCGTCAGGGATGCGAAGACGGCTTCGAGCTCCGTGATCGCCTCGCCGATGTGCGACCCCAGGGCCTCCGGTGTGGTGAACCGCTCGTCAGAGCGCAGATCCTCGCGGCCCAGGGCAACCAGCACACCGTCCCAGTACAGGTCGCGCTGCAGCATGCAAAGGGACAGCCAACGGCCGTCCGCCGTCTTGTAGTTGTTGACGAGAGGATTGAAGAGCTGAATACCGGCGGGCGCCTTCGGCGCCCCGCCTCCGTTCCCGCTGCGGGCCGGGGCCATCATGGCCGCAGCCCCGACGATCGACATCTGCAGCGACCACATTGCCGTCCCCAGCAGGGCAACATCCACGATGGCACCCTCTCCCGTACGCGTGCGCCGCAGAAGAGCCGCCGCAATCCCGCCGGCCAGGGCCATCCCGCTCAACGAGTCACCGAAGGCCCCGCCCGGCTGCCCGATGGGCCGTTCGGACCCGGGTGGCGTGATGGTGGAGGCGACGCCGCCGCGTGCCCAGAAGCTGATTGAGTCGTACCCGCCCTTGTCCGCCTCGTCACCGAGCGGGCCCTGCCCGGTCCCGCATCCATAGACGATGGACGGGTTCACCGCTCTGATCTGATCGATGTCGAGGCCGAGCTTGTGCCGGGTGGAGGGCAGGTAACTGGTGAGGAACACGTCGGCCTCGGCGGCGGCCTTCAACACGATCTCGCGTGCTTCCGCGTGCGTCAGGTCCAGGGCGATACTGCGCTTGCCGCGGTTCCAGATCTCCCAGGGAAAGGACGGGCCGCCGTCACCACCGATCCCGCCGCTGATCAGGCCACGCATCGGATCGCCGGTCGGCGGCTCCACTTTGACCACGTCGGCCCCCCAGTCGGCCAGGACTGCACCGGCCGAGGGCACGAACGCCCACGCCGCCACCTCAATGACCCTCACCCCTTCGAGCATTCTCTCCATCCACCCGTTCCTCTCTCTTCCATCGACTGGTCGACCACCCTGCGCCTGCAGCATGCCACCGCGGCTCAGTCACCTCCCGAACGACCGTGAGCCTCAAAGGCCCTCGGCCAGACGGGCAACCTCCGGCCGACTGACATTTCGTGCGAAACCCTGATTGAATGTCCCGATCGCAAACGCTCGAGGAGCGTTCGGGGAGGTAGCGAAGGTGCCGCAGGGAGGACTTGTTCACATTCGACGGATGGCGTTCACGCTGGCCGTCGCGACCATGATGCTCGCGGGGGCGTGCGTCGCGGTCTCGTCGACATCGGCCGCCGCAGCAACATCAGCCGGCCGGACGTTGGCCCTGGCGACCAACGGGCAGTGGCCGGGAGTCGGCAAGATCTGCGAACCGGGCCCGGGCGGGTCATCGTCCGTCCGCGGGATTGGCCAGAAGACCATCAACATCGCCGTGTTCAACGACGCTTCGAACACGATCATTCCGGGCCTCGAAGCGGAATTCCCGCAACAGGCCAAGGCATTCGCGGCGTGGTGCAACGCATCAGGTGGCATCAACGGGCGCCACATCGTGATCGACAACCGCGATGCCGCACTGTTCAATGCCGCACAGGTGACCGAGCAGTCGTGCCAGAGCGACTTCATGGCGGTCGGGGGCGGCATGGCGCTCGATCAGCCGGCGGTTCCCGTGCGCGAACAGTGCGGTCTCGGCCAGATCAGCGGGTACGTCGTCTCCAACGCATCGTATGCGGCGGGCCTGCAGGTCGACCCGACTGGCCTCAGCGTCACCTCCGTCAGTGCGGGCTGGTTCGGGGCGCTCACAAAGAAGTACCCACAGGCGGTCAAGAAGGCCGGTATGGGTGGATCGAACACACCGTCAACCCTCCAACCCGAGCTCAAATACGAGTTCGGCGCGCAGGCCCAGGGTTGGAACGTCGTCGACTTCCAGGAGCCGCCGGTTACCGTCGCCGACTGGGCGCCCTACATCGAGGAGGCGCAGAGCAAGGGCGTCCAGGCTCTCTGGCCCGCGTCGGACGCTGATATGACACCGTACTTCCAAGCGATGAACACTGCCGCCTTCAAGCCCACCTTCGTCGCCCTCGGAGTCCAGTTCTACAACTCGACGACCGCCAAGGCGGTCGCCAGCAACCCCGGCCTCCCGCCGGTCTACGTCGAGACGTCATGGTGGCCGCTGGAGATGGCGGCGCAGAACCCCTCCACCCAGCAGCTGGTCAACGTCATGCACACCTACGCGAAGGGCAACCCGGTCGACTTCTTTGACGAGGAGGGGACGCAGTCGTGGCTCCTCTGGGCCAAGGAGGCGTCGGCCTGCGGCGTCAACCTGACGGTGTCGTGCGTCCTGAACCACGCGGCGGCCGAGAAGAATTGGAGTGCCGGCGGCATGCAGGCACCGGTGGCCCAGCTCGCTCTGTCCAATCAGAACCCGCAACCATCGCCGTGCTTCACCCTGCTCCAGGCCGAACCCAACAAGTTCGTCTACGACAAGGCCGTCACGCAACCCACCCAGTCCATCTGGAACTGCAACCCCAAGAACGTCGTGCACCTGAGCGCAGCACAGCTGGCGAAAGTGAACGGGGCCTAGCAACGCCCGACCTGTCTCAGGGCCACCAAGCCGTGTTCGGCTTGTTCGTCAGCGGCTGCAGGCGCACCGATCCGGTCACGGCGCGACGCCTGGGTTCGGCTGTGCTGTGGCGGCGGGGTGCCGTAGGCTCCTGACACCCGAGAGAGGCGTCCGTCTGACCGAATGGGGCCACGGATCGTTGGATCATCGGTTGGACCCGGCACACGAGGTCACGGCAAGAAGAAGGAAGGAATGAACCGGAACCCCCACGCCGGTGAGCCGTTCACCGACTCCGACTCGACGATCGCTGGGGCGCTCGAGGACTGCAGCATCCCGGCCCTTCTGTGCTCGCTGGTGCACATGACCGGCGACCCTGCGTGGATCCGCGGCGATATTCGGCCTCGCCTGGCCATGTCGCTGGACATCCAGAGCGGGATTCCGGCCGAGGAGCGGGCCGAGGCGTGTCGCCGGGCTCTGCCGCCGATCGCGGCCTATCGGGACGCCGGCTGTGTGCCGCACGAGTTGCCCCGTGACGTGCTGCTGGAAATGATGGCGTTCCTCGGGTGCCGGCCCGTGGACGGTCCGCTCGCAGGCCTGTTCTTCGACGACCTGCAGTTCGCGGGTGGCGACACCGGCGCGATCGCGTGGGGTGACGAGATCGCTCGAGAGGTCAAGGAGGACTCTCCGGTGCTGGTCATCGGGTGCGGAATGGCTGGGATCCTCGCCGGCATACGCCTGAAGCAGGCCGGCCTGCCCTTCACGATCGTTGACAAGAACCCGGGTCCGGGCGGCACGTGGTGGGAGAACCGCTACCCCGGCGCCCGTGTCGACGTCGGCAGCCACCAGTACTGCTATTCCTTCGAGCCCGCCGACCATTGGAGCGAGTTCTACTGCCAGCAGCCGGAACTACGCGCGTACTTCACCGCCGCGGTCGACAAGTTCGGCCTGCGCCCGCACTGCCGCTTTGACACCACTGTCACCGAGTTGCGTTGGGACGACCAACGCGCCGGATGGAGCGCACATCTCGCCCGGGCGGACGGCACGCAGGAAAGCGTCGAGGCCCGTTTCGTCATCAGTGCCGTCGGTTCGCTGAACATCCCGAAACTTCCCGACCTCCCCGGCATGGACGCCTTCGCCGGGCCCTCCTTCCACTCGGCCCGGTGGCCCGAGGGCCTGCACTTGGCGGGAACCCGTTTGGCGCTGGTCGGCGCGGGTGCGAGCGGTTTCCAAATCGGCCCCGCCGTCGCCGGCCAGGTGGAGCGGCTGACGATCTTTCAGCGCACCGCGGAGTGGATCATCCCCAACCCCCTGTATCACGCGGCGGTGCCGCCGGGAGACAAGTGGGCCCTCCGGCACCTGCCCTTCTACGGACGTTGGTACCGCTTCATCATGACGTTCGCCGGCATCGCGGCCGGGGTCGATCCCTATCGGATCGACCCGACGCATGAAGACCCAACCGGTCGGTCGATCAACGCGGTGCACGCCAAGCGGGCGGGGGCCCTCCTCGGATGGATGACGTCGCTCATCGCTGAGCGCCCAGACCTGGCGCCCAAGGTCGTGCCCGATTACCCGGCACTCGGGAAACGCGTCCTGCAGGACGACGGGTCGTGGCTGCGGTGCCTACAGCGGCCGAACGTCGAGCTCGTCCGTACGGCCGTCGATCGGATCGTGCCCGATGGAGTCGTGACGGCGGACGGCACCCACTATCCCGCCGACGTGATCTGCTATGCGACCGGATTCCGCCACAACGACTACCTCGCCTCGATGCACCTCACTGGTCGCGACGGTGTGTCCCTCCGCGACCAGTGGGGCGACGAACCCACCGCCTACCTCGGCATCACCATCCCGAACTTCCCGAACCTGTTCTGCGCCTACGGTCCCGGGACGAACCTCGCGGCCGGCGCAAGCCTCTTCTACCACTCCGAGTTCCAGGTGCACTACGCCCTGGAGGCGATCCGCGAGACCCTGACCTCGGGCGCACGACGCTGCGAGGTGACCAGCACAGCCCATGCCTCCTACGCGGCGCGGTACCAGGCCGAGATCGACCAGCTCGTGTGGTCACACCCTTCGATCGAGCACAGCCACTACAAGAACCCTGCGGGCAGGGTGTTCACCTTGTCGCCGTGGCCGCTGGACCTGTACTGGGAGTGGACCCGGAACGTCGACCGTCGCCACTACACCTTCTCCTGAGCTGCTCGCCGGGCGGGTTGCGCCCCGAGGGAGCCGGCGCGTCGACGGACCTCAACGCTGCCGTTGCCCCGTGATCCCGAGCGTGGCGCCGCCGTCGACCGTGATCTCGGCACCGGTGATGTAGGCGGAGGCACTCGAGGCGAGGAAGGCCACGACGTGCGCGACGTCGTCGACCTCTCCGACCCGGCCCAACGGCAGGTGCCCGAACGTGGTGCCTTCGGGCATCTGTCCACCGCCCCACGCCATCGGTGAATCGATGATTCCGGGAAGGACGACGTTGATCCTTATCCCACTTGGTCCGAGCTCGGTGGCCGCCGTCTTCGTCAAGCCCCGGATCGCCCATTTGGAGGCCCCGTACGAGGCGTGGAGAGGGAAGCCGCGGATCCCGGCGATCGATCCGATGTTGACGATCGACCCACCCCCGGACGCGCGCATCGGGGCGATGGCAGCCTTGATTCCCAGAAACGTTCCGCGGAGGTTGACGGCGATCAACCGGTCGAAGTCCTCGACCCTCTCCTCTTCGATGGAGCGGACCCGGTGCACGGCTGCATTGTTGACGAGCACGTCCAACCCGCCGTACGCATCCATGATCGAGGCCATCAGCTCCCGCCAGTCCGATGGATTCGACACGTCGGCATGGAAGTAGGACGCTCCGATCTCGTCGGCCACTCGGGCGCCGGGCTCATCCGCCACGTCCACGACAACGACCTTCGCTCCGGCTCCGGCGAACACGCGGGCCTCCGCGGCTCCTTGACCCTGGGAGCCGCCGGTCACGATGATGACCTTTCCGGCCAGATCCGCGAAGCGAGACGCCTCCGCGCTATCCATCGGCGACGGGATAGGGCTCCTCGGGCAGGCCGGGCATCGGGTTGGCCCACCAGAGCGTCTCTTCCAATCTCGACGCGATCCTCCACCCGTCGGAGGTTCGGACGAGCCGGTCGTGGTAGTTGCCCCCGACGGTGAACAGCCAGGGTTTGTCGCCGACGCTCAGACCATTCGGGTTGAGAAAGCCGGCCCGCGATCGACCGCTGTCCCCCGTCGGGTCGAGCTCGACGGCTCGATTCAGAATCAGGTGCTGTGTCCACGTGAACATCGGAAGCACCTTGGCCAACCACGCCTTGACTTCTGGGTAGGCGCCCATGATGCCGCCCGCGGACCGATAGTCCAGATCGGCGTCAGCGGTGAAGACGCTGTCCAACAGGTCCCATGCGCGCCCGTCGATGGCCGACGCATACCGAATGAGGAGGTCGTCGATCTCCACCCGATCGCACAGGTAGCTGGTCGGTTCCTTCATGACTGCGTCTCCACTCCCGTAACGGCCCAGGCTTCGATGAGTTCGTCGGCCACGACGACTGTGGACACGAGGGACAGACTGTGCTCAATCACCTGGCGCCCGTAGTCAATGGGGACACCCGCAACTGCATCTGCCACCAGCACGACCCGGTACGAACGGTTGACCGCGTCGAACACGAGGTTCGGGATGGCCAGGTTGAGCGACACCCCCATGACGACCAGGCACTCGATGCCTTGATTTCGCAGCAGGGCGTCGAGCGGAGATCCGGTCAGGGGACTGAGTCCGTGGAGCCTCGGGATGACGAGGTCCGAGGCGGCCGGACCGAGCGGCGCCACAGGAGCGACCGACGACGACCCCGGGCGGTTCTCCAGCCCGAGACGGCGGGCGCTGTCGAACAATCGCGCGTTGTGGTTCGTCCCGAACCCGGCCGGCAGGTTCTCGGCAGTGCAGTGAATGACCGGAACGCGCCGCTGGCGCGCCTCCCTCAGGACGGAGGCCGCCCGCTCAATGACGCCGGTGGCCCGAACGGCGTCCGCCAGCGCCGGCAGCCCCGCCTCCGCACCGACCACTCCGTTCTGGAGCTCCTGCACGAGCACGGCGCTCCGGTCCGGTGCCACCAGTTCGGAGAGCGCGGGTCGGCTGCTCACGGATCCGTCGGTGCGATCGAGGAGCGGCGGCGAAACCCGGACGGCGGGCGCGCGGTGGCGTCCCGAGGGGCGGGCGCTATCCGGAACACGCGATGTGATCGATGATCGATGCGAGCTCTCCGGGGTGCGTATCGAAGGCTCGATGACCCGCTTCAAGGTCCACGACCGTGGCTCCCCCCATGTTCGCGATCATCGTATCGGCGAGATCGGGTGGGATGACCTTGTCCTTCAGGCAGCGAACGAAGAAGCGGGGCACCTCCGACGGGAACCCGGCCCAGCTGAACTCGGCCAACAAGGGACGGGGGGCCTCCAAGCCCATGCGCGGACCGTTTTCGACGATCTCCAACACGGTGTCGATGGGTGCTTCACCCTCTTTCAGCCCCCCGAGCGTGCGCCCGCGTGCACCGTCGAGCACCGCCCCACGGTGGTCGATCGCCAGCACGCGGAGATCCTCCCGGAGGTAGTCGACCGGCCGTGTACCCTCTGCCGGCACGGTGGAGGCGACGAAGACCAGGGCGTGCAGTGACACGCCCGGGAGCCTGCCGAGTCCGGTGGCCACCCCTGGAATGACGTACCCACCGGATGAATGGCCGACGAGGACGACATCCGAAAGGCCGGCCGCCGCGACGTCCTCGCACACGGAGGCGACCCAGTCCTCGCGGCTGACGTCGGCCAGGTCTGCCGGCTTGTAGCGCCGACCCGGCAGATCGACCGCGATCGACGGCGTCGTCATCTGGGACCGCACCGCGTCCCACATGGTTGACGTGAACGTGCCGCCGTGCACCAGCACCGCGACAGGCGGCTCGCCGGTCATGGAGCGCTCGGGATGCCGTCGCCGCCTGCGTAGCGAACCGGCCCCGTGGCGACCAGCTCCCACACCGGGTCCGGACACGCGAGGCCCTCGGCACGGAGCTGGCGAACGAGGATCTTGGCGGTCGCCGTCGTCGGGAGGGCATCGCTCACGCGCACGTACCGGGGTACCGCCTTGGGGCCGAGGTCCCGCTGGCCGGCGAGAAACCGGCCAAACCCCTCGCCGTCGAACGCGACGCCGGGCCGCAGTTGCAGCGCGGCCATGACCTGGTCGCCGACCACTGGGTCGGGGATCGCGTAGACCGCTCCCATGACGACGTCGGGATGGCGTTGCAGGATTCTGACCACCGGAGCGGCCGCAAAGTTCTCTCCGTCGACCCGTAACCAGTCGTCGGCCCGGCCGGCGAACCACAGATAGCCGTCTCCATCCTTGTACGCGAGGTCCCCCGTCCAGTACCAGCCGTTGCGCAGCTTGTTCTGGTCTGCCTCTTCATTTTCCCAATAGCCCTCGAAGTTGGGCGACCCGTTCGTCGACACGATCTCTCCGATGGCCGCGTCCGCGTTGTTGAGGCGGCCCGACTGGTCGAACTGGGCAACCGGGCACTCCTGGCCATCGGCGTCGACAACCTGGATTCCCGGGGGAGCCGGTCCCAGAGCGCCTTCTGGGGTTCCTGGCGTCCTCGAGATCGCCACCCCTCCTTCGGTCGACCCGTAGTTCTCGGAAACGTCGCATCCGAACCTTCGTGCGAAACGCTCGACATCACCCGGCGCAGCCTCGTTGCCGAACACGAACTGCAACGGGTTGGCGGCGTCATCGGGTTGTTCCGGCGTCGCCAGCACGTAGGACAACGGACGCCCGACGTAGTTGAAATATGTCACGCCATGTTTGCGCACGTCCGTGAGGAAGCCTGACGCCGAAAAGCGACCACCGGTCGGCAACGCCATCGTCGAGCCACCGACGACGGCGGGCGCCCAGCCCGCCATCAACGCGTTGGAGTGGAACAGGGGCATGGACAAGTAGCAACAGCTGTCGCTCCCCAACGCATAGCGCTCGGCGAGCACGGCACCCACGAACACCATGCGCCCCTGCGTGCAACGGCAGGCCTTCGGCGTCCCGGTCGTCCCGGACGTGAAGATGAGGTAGCCGAGCGCGTCGGGGCCGATGTCCGGGAGATCTCGCTCGGCCGGCGACGGCCAGTCGATCGCCGCGTCGGTGTCCACGACCACGACGCGCGGGTTGGACACCACGGCCATGCCGATGTCCGGGCCCAGGTCCAGCCCCTCGACCAACGCAAGGTGCCGCCGGTCGGTGACCAGCAGCTGACACCGTGTATGGGCCAACTCCGTCGCCAGACCGGGACCCGAATGGGTGGGATTGGCTCCCACGAACACCGCCCCGGACAGCGCGCACGCCCCCAGCCACCACACGTGTTCGGGCACATTGTCGAGCAGCACTGCGACATGCGGTGGGCCGGGCGTGCGCAACCGAGTCCACAACGCGGCGCGCCGGAGGGCCGCGTCGACCACTTCGCCCCAGGACCACTCGAGGTCACCGAATCTCAGGCCGGGATTCGTGTCACCGGCACGTGCCAACCAGGCATCGGCGATCGACCTCATCCCACCTCCTCGTCTGTGCCTTGACCAGCCAACGGGCCCTCCCATTTCCTCGAGGCGCGCGGCTGGCGGCGGCCACCCTTGCCGGCTGTCCCCGCGCACGGCATGTTACGACGACGACCTCCCGAGCCGTTCTCGCAGTTCGGCCAGGGCCTCTACGAATGCCGGGCGATCCATGGACCAACGCTGAGGTTCCAGCTCCCCCGCCACCGCAGCTTCCGAGTCATGAATCGCGGCGGTGGCATCGAGGGTGCGCTTGACCCGTGCGGTGAGCTCGACGTCGTGCCGGCCCGCTCGGAGGGCGAGACGTTCGGCCTCCCCGCGGAGCTCAGCACTCTCGAGGCAGCGCCAGACGAGGCCGCGCCGGGCGGCATCCTCACCGGTGAGGACTTCACCGAAGAGGCTGAGCGCAGCGGCACCCTGTCGGCCCAGGAGCTGGCGGAGGCGCCAGAGTTGGCCGCCGCCGGGGTGGATCCCCACGTCGAGGAATCGCACGTCGAAGGACGAGCGGGGTGTACAGATGGTGAGGTCGCAGGCGAGCGCCAGGTTGATGCCGGCGCCGACGGCGGCGCCGTCGACCGCGGCGACGGTCGGCATTGGTGCCGCGGCGAGCGCGGCAAACGCTCCGTACATGTCCTCGAGCGGCGCCTTCGGAACAAGCAGGTCGTCAACGGAGCCTCCCGCGGAGAACACGGGTGGCGTGTTGGTCAAGATGAGTGCCCGACAGCCCGCGTGGACGGCGTCCTCGACGGCGCGGGTGATTGCACACACCATCGCCCAGGACAACGCATTGCGGTGGCCCACGTCGTCGAGCACGATCGTGGCAACACCGTCGGTTGCGTCCACGTGAACGAGAGCCCCGCGATCACTCATCCCCTGCCTCCAAGGTCGGGCAGAAGGATCGGTCCCGACCAGAGCAGGTCGTGCGTGCCCAACGTCGCCTCCGTACCGACCCGGGACGCGACGATCAGGCGGGTCCGGGGTCGAACGGCGCCCGACCCATCTGGTCGCGCACCGTGACGACCGGGGGGTTGGTCAGGGTCCGGCGCTGCCAGTTCGCCCCGTCGACGACCAACACGTGGCCCGAGATGAACCGGGCGTAGGGCGACGCGAGGAACGTCGCAGCCCACCCCAGTTCGCGGAGGCACCCGACGCGCAGCGCCGGCTGACACAGGTCCTTGTCCGACGTCCGATCCAGGTTGCCCTTGATGTCGGCCGTCATGTCCTCGTGAGGGAAGAGGCCGGGGACGAGCCCGTTGACCTGGATTCCGTACGGCCCCCACTCCACGGCCAATGTCTCCACCATCGACTTGACGCCTGCCTTCGCGGCGGCGGAGTGGGCGAAACCTGGCCCACCCGTCCAGGCATAGGACGCACCGATGTCGACGATAGAACCCGGCATGCCGGCGCCGATGTGGCGACGGGCGAACTCGCGGGAGCAGTAAAAGGTCCCGTTGAGGGTGATGTCCACCACGGTTCGCCACGCGTTGGGCGACATGTCCTCGGCCGGAACCGGGAAGTTGGCCGCGGCGTTGTTCACCAGCACGGCGGGCAACCCGAAGGCACGCTGCGCGGCATCGAAGGCGGCGGCCACCTGTTCGGGCTCGCGGATGTCGCAGATCACCGTTGCGACCCGGCCGCCGACATCCGCGACAGCCTCCGCGCCTGCGTCGAGATGCTCCTGTTTGCGGCTCGCGATGACGACGCAGGCGCCGAGACGAGCGAATTCGATTGCGATGGCCTTTCCGAGCCCCGTCCCTGCGCCAGTGATCATCACGGGTACGGAGTCGAAGGTGCCGGGCGGGAGGGCGCTGGCTCCAATCGGTGGTGGTGCGGGAAGTCCGAGCATGGATCAGCTCCCCCGGTAGACCGGCGTTCGACCCTCGCCCCGTGCCGCCCGCATCTCCGCCATGTCGTGTGATCCGGCGATGAAGGTCTGCGCGATCATCTCCTCGTCCATGGAGTCGACGACTTCGGGCAGCGCCAGGTGCCCCAGGATCCTTCGGGCGGTGCGCACCGTGATGGCCGGAGCCTCCGCGATCTTGTCCGCGATGGCACGGACCTCATCGTCCAGCTTGTCAGGCGGCACCACCCTGGACACGATGCCATGGGTCAGAGCCTCCTCGGCGGTCATCACCCTCCCCGTCAGGACGAGGTCCGCCGCGACCCCGGCGCCACAGATCTGGAAGATCCGAGCCACCCCGCCGGTGTCAGGGATCACGCCGTGCCCGACCTCCGGCAACATGAAGCGGGCGCCCTCGGCGGCCACCCGGATTTCGCAGAGGAGTGCCCGTTGGAAGGACGCGCCGATTGCCCAGCCCTGGAGGGCGACGACGATGGGCGCATCGAGCTCGAAGATGGCGCGAATTCCCATGTGGCCCCTGCGCATGAGGTCGTGGTGCGTCAGGCCGCTGTCCGCGCCACCGAGCGCACCGACGTCCCTCCCGGACGAGAACGACTTGCCCTCTCCCCGCCAGACGATCGCCCGCACCTCGGGTTGGTTCCGCAGGTGGGCCAGTACGTCGAACAACTGCGCGTCCATCGCGTCGTCGAACGCATTGTGCTTCTCCGGGTTGTCGTTGGTGATGGTCGCCACCGCGCCATCGATCTTGAGCCGCACTGAACCTGCCACGCTGGCGTGCCTCGCTTCCTCTTTGCATCAGAGGTGCCCCTGTCCTCCCCGGTACCGACCCAAGGCTCGAGTCGCAGACGACACGATGTCACCCTCCGTCCGGCCGCGCCGGCGGGGAGAACCTGGGCCAGAACAGATATGATATCCAATCGTGATCCAGGTGGCCGCTGAGCCCTCGGAGCGCCGTCCCGCCGGTCCCCTCGTCGGCATCAGGGTGCTGGCGCTCGAACAAATGCAGGCGCTCCCCTTTGCGACGCAGCTCCTGGCTCGGTTGGGCGCCGATGTGGTCAAGGTCGAATCTCCTGGCGGTGAGCTCGGCCGGGCCTCGCAGCCGTCCATCCCCGACCCCGAGGGCCGGGGCCTCGGCGCCACCTTCCTGCGCAACAACCTCGGGAAACGGAGCATCTGCATCGACCTGAAGACAGATCGTGGAAGGCAGCTGGTGCTCGATATGGCACCGCGATTCGACGTGGTCGCGGAAAATTTCCGCGCGGGAACGATGGCCCGGCTGGGACTCGCCTTCGGCGATGTCGTCGCCGTCCATCCCACCTGTGTCTACGCCTCGGTCTCGGGGTTCGGCAGCGTGACCGGGTCGCCGTATCGCGACCGCCCAGCGTTTGCGGCCATCGTCGAGGCGATGTCCGGCATCTACGAGATGAAACGGGTGGGCGATGAGCCGCCGCTTGCCTCACCGGTCGGCGCACTGGGCGACATCAGCGCCTCCCTCTTCGCCGTCGTGGGGATCCTCGCTGCGTTGCGAGAGCGCGACCGGACTGGCCGGGCGCAGCACGTCGACGTCGCCATGTTCGACTCCGTGATCGCAATGACGGACATCGTCGCCAACTTCTGGTCGATGGGGCTCAAGAACGGCGACACCGGGCCGGTCATCAATCATGGATTCCGCGCCGGGGACGGTTGGTTCGTGGTGCAGGTCGGCCGCGAGCACCACTTCGAGCGACTGGCCGAGATCGTCGGCCGCCCCGAATGGGCGACCGACCCGCGCCTCGCCGACCGCCAGGGCTGGATGGACCATCTCGAGACCGTGCTGCGACCGGCCATTGAGCGGTGGGCGGGCGACAAGACCCGGGAGGAGGCCTGCGAGGCGCTGGCGGCTGCCGGCATCGCCGCAGGTCCGTGCCTGCTCGACGAGGAGCTGGTGACAGATCCGCACGTCCTCGCGCACCACATGCTCTCCGGCATCGGACGGGTCGATGGCGCGGAGCCTCCGGTGCTCGTTCCGGGCAACCCGATCCGCATCCACACGGCTCCCGGCACCGAAGACACCCGGCCGCCCTGGGTCGGCGAGCAGACGGACGAGATCCTGCTGCGCGAGCTCGGTCTTTCCGCCGACGAGGTGGCTTCCCTGCGCACGGACGGCGTCGTGGCATGACCCCTCCGGCCACCGAGTTCGCGCCACCGTCGACCATTCCGGAGGCGCTCGACCGAGCCGCTGACGTCTTCGGCCACGAAGAGGCCGTGGTCGACGGCACCACACGCTGGAGCTTCGTCCGCCTCCGGGACGAGGCTCGCATCGTGGCTCGGGCGCTGATGGCGTCGGGCGTCGGACAGGGTGACCGGGTTGCTCTCTGGTCACCCAACAGCGCCCGGTGGATTGCGGCGAGCTTCGGCGTGTACCTGGCGGGTGCCGTCCTCGTACCGGTGAACACGAGGTTCAAGGGCACCGAAGCGGCCCACGTCCTGCGTCGCTCGGGTGCCCGCATCCTTCTCGGCAGTACCGACATGCTGGACACCGACCTCCTAGGCCTGCTCGACGACGTCGCCGACCTGCCCGCACTGACGGAAAGGGTGGTGACGGACGGTCCGGAGCGCGCCGACTCGACGCCGTGGACAGACTTCGTGCGGCGGGGTGACGCTGACGGGCGGGACGACGGATCATGGCCGACGGTGCGACCGCAGGACGTGGCCGACATCATCTTCACGTCCGGTACCACGGGGGCTCCGAAGGGCGCCATGCTGGCCCACGGACCGAGCGTGCGCACCTATGTCGCCTGGTCCGACTCGGTGGGCCTGCGTCGCGGCGACCGGTACCTGTGCGTCTACCCGTTCTCCCACACCGCCGGCCTGAAGTCGGTGGTCCTGGCGTGCATCCTCCGCGGGTCGACCATCCTTCCGCATGCGGTCTTCGACCCTTCTGTCGTCATGCGCCAGGTTGCCGAGGAGAAGATCACCGTGCTGCCCGGCCCGCCGACGGTCTTCCAGTCCATCCTGGAGCACCCCGACCGCGACTCGTTCGACCTCTCGACCGTGCGACTCTCGGTCACGGGTGCCGCCACCGTGCCCGTCGAGGTCATCCGGCGGATGCGCGACGACCTGCACATTGCCACGGTGGTCACGGCCTACGGGCTCACGGAGACCACGGGCACGGTCAGCGTGTGCCGCTATGACGATCCCCCCGAGGTCATCGCCACCACCGTGGGGAAGCCGCTCGACGGCGTGTCGGTGAAGGTCGTCGATGACGCGGGAGAGGTGCTCGGCGAGGGGGAGCCCGGAGAGATCCTGGTACGGGGCTTCAACGTCATGCTCGGCTACCTCGACGACGAGGAGGCGACAGCCGCCGCGATCGACCCGGAGGGTTGGCTACGGACGGGTGACATTGGCTTCGTCGGGACCGACGGGAACCTGCGCATCACAGATCGCAAGAAGGACATGTTCATCGTCGGCGGCTTCAATGCCTTTCCCGCAGAAATCGAGGGGATCCTGCTCACCCATCCGGGTGTGGGGCAGGTCGCGGTCGTCGGCGTCCCCGACGAACGCCTGGGCGAGGTCGGGCGGGCCTACGTCATCCCCCGCGGTGGCGCTGAAGTGGACGAGGCGTCCATCATCGCGTGGTGCCGGGACAACATGGCCAACTACAAGGTGCCGCGTTCAGTTGTCCTGGTCGACGAGCTCCCCCTGACGGCCAGCGGCAAGGTGCAGCGCTTCCGGCTCCGCTCCACCGCGCCGGCGTGACATCCTGGCGGCGGTGAGCCATCCGTTCCGCGACGTCGCCATCGTCGGCGTCCACAACACCCCTCAAGCTCGCCGGTTGCCAGGGCACGACTCCTCGTCGATCGCGTTGCAAGCGGCCCTCGGCGCCCTCGACGACGCGGGCATCGACGCCCGCGACGTGGACGGGGTGGTCGGGGGACCCGCCGCCGACGCGGTGCTGGAGTTGGGCCTCGGGCCCTGCGTCCGCCGTCCGAGCGGCCTCGGAATCCCGACGATCGTCGACGCCGCCACGCTGATCACCTCGGGGCAATGCCGGGTTGTCCTCGTCCTGGCCGGTGGCGCCGGCCTGCTGGCCGATACCGTGTCGGCGCCCTGGACGACGCCACCCAACGAGTTGGTGGCGGGTTTCGGGCTGTTCACTGCGGCCGAATTCGCCCTCATGGCCCGGCGGCACATGCTCCGCTTCGGCACCACCGAACACCAACTCGCCACCGCTGCCGCGGTGATCCGGACCAACGGGCACCACAACCCCGAAGCGGTGTACCACGGGCGCGGACCCTTCACCGCGGAAGACGTGCTGGCCTCACCGCTCATCGCGGAGCCCTTTCACCTCCTCGACTGCGCCACCACCTCCGAAGGTGGTTGCGCCCTGGTCCTGACGGGGGCAGACCGGGCCTTGGAGCACCACAACCCGGTCTGGATCCTGGGCTGTGGCAGCGACAGCTACGGCCCTGCGTACACGGTGGCGCCCGTGTGGGACTACACCGCTCGACCGGGCGGCGAGCCGGCGGGGCGGGTCGGGGCCCACGCCGCCGGCGCCGCCTTCGCGATGGCGGGGCTCGGGCCTCCGGACGTGGACGTCGCGGAGATCTACGACCCCTTCTCCTTCGAGATCATCCGGCAGCTCGAGGCCTACGGGTTCTGTGAGCCCGGTGAGGGAGGGCCGATGGTCGAGTCGGGGGCGATCAGCCCCGGAGGGAGCCTCCCGGTCACCACGGACGGCGGCACCATGTCCTTCAGCCACCCCGGGGTGGCGGCCCAGCAGTTTCAGCGGGTGGCCCGTGGTGTCCGCCAGCTCCGCGGTGACTGCCCGAGCATGCAGGTCGCCGGCGCGGAAGTGGCGTTGTGCTCCAACGGGGGATCAGGCGCCCTCTTCGCAGACGTCATCCTCCTGGGGAGTGCCCGGCCGTGAGCACCACGGGGGCCCCCATGCTCGTCCCCCAGCCGCCCGGCATCCCTCTCCCGGTGCCGTCCGCTCGTTCACACCCGTTCTGGGAAGGGTGCCGGGAGGGACGGCTGGTCCTGCCGAGGTGCACGCACTGCGGCGCGCGCGCCCTGCGGGCGTTCGCAGCCTGCTCCCAGTGCCGTCAGACGACGCTGGGGTGGGAGCCGAGCGGCGGGCGGGGGTCGCTCTACAGCTGGACGGTGGTGTGGCGTCCACCGCATCAGTCGTTCGTCGTGCCCTACGTGCCCGCGGTGATCGCGCTCGACGAGGGGTGGTGGTTCCTGAGTGCCGTCGTGGGCTGCGCCCCGCGGGACCTGCACGAGGGGATGGCGCTCGAGGTCACGTTCCAGGCGGCGTCGGAGTCCGTCGCCCTCCCCTACTTCCACCCGCTCGGAGGCTGACGCCGCGGCACGGCGGCCTCACGGCGCGGCGTTCGACGGCCACTCGGGCCGGAAGTAGCCGCCGAAGTGCAGCGCACCGCCGCGCAATTCCCGAATGGTCAGGAAGTCGCCTTTGTACCCCTTGTGGTCTCCGGGGCCGAATTGGATGTAGGTCGAAGGACCACCGTTCGTCGCGGGCATCCAACGAATCCGCTCGATGCCGTCTCGCACCCAGCGCGGCTCGGGAATGTCGGCGTTCGCAATGCCGTGGATGGCGACTCGGGCCGTGTCGTACGCCAGTGCGACGACGACGTTACGCGCCTCGCGCCCGAACCGCTTGGTGAAGCGCTGCACCATGGCGTTGTAGTTGGGGTTGGCTCCGTCTTCGCCGAGCTGATCGATCCCGTGCCAGCCCTCGATGCCTGCCCCCCACTGATTCTTGTTCGAGTAGAACATGAACGCGGTCCCCATGATCCGGGGCGGGTCCCAGCCGAGCGCCTGCAACGCCGGACCGAAGTGGTAGGAGGCGTACCCGTACCCGCCGTAGTAGAGGCCTTGCGTGCCCGCCTCCCGCATGGCCTCCAAGTGCGCCTGGAGATCGCGAGGATTGGGCTCCAGCTTGACCTCCCGGGTGATGGTCAGGCCGAGGCGAATGGCCTCGTCGCGGAAGAAGTCGGCGTAGTCGCGTCCTGATGAGCCCGCCTCCCAGAAGAGCCCCACCTTGGTCAGGCCCTGCTGATGGAGCCAGTTGGCGCACATCACACCTTCGGTCGGGACGTCGCCGTTGGCTACCGTGAAGCAGTACTCGGAGGCAAACCGGCGGGCGCCGGTCCAACCCAGGCAGGACACGCCGAGCTCGTTCGCGGTCTCCTGCAAGACCAGCGAATTGTCCGAGATCATCGGTCCCAACACGACGACGCAGCCCTGCTCGACAAGCCACCGGTAGCCCTCGATCACCTTCTTGTAATTCTCGCGGGGCAATCCGCGGGCGTCGGCGATCACCAGCTGCACGGGCGAGCGCGCCCACACTCCCTCGTTGAGGGCGTCCTCGATGGCAAGGATCGTGGGGTCGATCCAGTCGGCCAGCAGCTGATTGAGGTCCATGTCGATCAGCACGCCGATCTTCACGGGTTCGAAGGCGTCACCCTGCGTCGTGACGCCGCGCGTCGGCGGGTAGATCGTGATGTTCTGGACCGCCTGGTCGCTGGCCGCGCCGGTCCCTTCGTACCAGGTCGTGGCGTCGCCACCACTCCCCTCGAGATGGGCCCGCGTCCCGTGCTCGACCGAGGAGACAGCGCGGTCAGGCTCAGCGATCCCGAGATCGACGGGCTCGGGAAAGAGACGCTCGGCGTATTCGTGTGTGTCAGACATGATCGGTCCTTTCGTGGTCGATGGGTTCAGCCATCATCCGAGATGAGCCACGGGCGTCGGGAGCGCGCACGCGGCGAAGGCATCCGACCGAGACCGCAAGGTCTCGGCGGCGTCAGCGGCATCCTTCATCATCACGAACCGGCTCTCCTTGATCCCGTCGACGACCAGCGCGGCGAGTTCGTCGAGCGGTTGCCAGCGCAGCTCGCGCCCCGCCGTCTGTGCCATTTCCTCGAGTCGTTCGGGGGTCATGGCCTCGGTCTCGCGGGGCCGCTCGCGGGCGAGGTCCGCCGGCCGGGTCCTCTCGGAGGTCCACAGGCCGGTGCGCAAGAGCCCACCCGACGGGTAGAACACCGACGCACGGACCAGGTCTCCCTCCTCGACGAGCTGCGCCGCGAGGCATTCCGTGAGCACGGAGACAGCGGCCTTGCTGGCCGCGTACACCGAAGCAGAGGGGAGCGGTGCGATCGGGCCATCCGACGACGAGGTGTTGATCACATGACCCTCTTCGCCGGACGAGAGCATGCGGGGGACGAAGGCGTGGATGCCGTTGACGACGCCGGTCAGATTCACACTCAAGACCCAACTCCAGTCATTGGGCGTCGTCTGCCACACCTTCGCGCTGGGAGCGCCGACGCCCGCGTTGTTGCACAGGACGTGGCAGGCGCCGAAGCGTTCGTAGACGGTGCCCGCCAACCTCGTCACCGACGCGGCGTCGGTGACGTCGGTCGCGCACACGGTCACGCTGTCGGAGTCGCCGAACTGCGCCTCGGCCGCTGCGAGGGCTGCGGGATCCACGTCCGCCACCACGACGTGCATCCCCTCCCTCACGAAGGCCTGCACCAAGGCAAGCCCGATCCCGCTGGCCCCGCCGGTCACCACGGCCACCTTGTCACGCAGGTCCTTCATGGATCCGTCCTCCCCTTCTCGTGGCGATTGCCCGTCAGCTTGACATCTACTCCCGTAGTGGTTTTGATAATAGATACGAAAACCCGGCGCGGCAATGGCTGGGGCACGATCCAAGGGGGTCCGCCATGACCGAGGTGCGCACGAGAGACGCAACCGGGGATCTTGGCCCCGCCGCCCCGGATCCCTCGGCGGGCATGCCGCGCGACGTGGAGCTCGTCCTTGACCCGAGCAGGCGCCCGTCCGTCCGGCGCGAGCGGGCACCACGCTTTCCGTTTCCGATTCCCAACGGGTGGTTCATCGTCGCGCCCTCCGAGGCAGTGGACGTCGGGGAGATCCTTCCGGTCTTCTACTTCGCGAGAGATCTGATCGTGTTCCGGACGACCAGTGGTTCCGCCCGGGTGACGAGCGCATACTGCGCGCATCTGGGCGCGCACATCGGTGTCGGCGGGAAGATCACCGGCGACTCGGTCCAATGCCCCTTCCACGGGTGGTGCTACGACGGCGAGACCGGTCGCTGCTCACACATCCCGTACGGGTTGGATTCGGGGCACATCCCGAGCAAGGCTGCGATCCGCGCCTATCCCACCCTCGAGCGCAACGGCATGATCTGGGCGTGGCATCACCTCGAGGGGAAGAGCCCCTTCTACGACGTCCCCGAGGTGCCCGAGCTTGCCGATCCCGACTGGGGTGAGCCCTACACGGCGGAGTACGTCGTTCGAACCGCCTGCCAGGAGATGGCCGAGAACAATCACGATGCGGCCCACTTCCAATTCGTCCACGGCACAGGCGACGTCCCCCAACAGGATGTCTTCATCGAGGGCGGTTACAAGCGCGTCGTCGGCATGGACGGTCAATTCATCCGCGAGACATTCGGTCTCGGCCTGGGTGTCCTGCGCATGACCGACGTCATGACGTTCTTCACGTCGACCACCCCGATCGACGAGGAGAGTGTCCACGTCCGATGGACCTTCATCACCCCCAGGGCGAGCGGTCCGGGTGCCGCCAAGGGGATCGCCGAGTCGTTCCTGGGCGGAGTGAGCCAGGACATCCCGATCTGGGAGAACAAGCGGTACGTCGAGCGACCGGTGGTCATCAAGGACGAACGGAGCATCCTCGACCACCGTGAGTGGTGCCAGCAGTTCTACTCGGACCCAGCCAAGGCCATCGACTAGCGGCCACGAGGTTGGGCGCCCCTCGCGACCCTCGAGACAGCAAGGAGACCCTGCATTGAGCGACCACACCGACACCAGCCGCTATCTCGTGATCTCGTCGGACACGCACGCCGGCCCACCGGCTGAGCGATACCGCGACTACCTCGATCCCAAGTACCGCCCTGCGTTCGACGAGGACCTCAAGATGGTGAAGGAGATGAACCGCGCTCGGTCGGCGATGACCGAAGCGGGGAACTTCGAGGCGAAGTGGGAAGCCGAGACGGGTGATGGGGGACGCCGCGCCTCCTGGGACCCCGTGGCGAGAGACGCGGAGCTCGACAAGGAGGGGGTCGCAGGCGAGGTCATCTTCCCCGACGCCGACGTTCTCGCCGGCGCGGCGTCGGCTCCGTTCCACGCGGGCTTGGGCTCAGCCGGTGACCTCGACGGCGAGCTCGTGATGGCGGGAGCCGTGGCCCACAACCGCTGGCTCGAGGAGCTCTGCCGCGTCCAGCCCGGAGCGTCGCTGTGGAGTCGCCACGGTCCCGATCCTCCACGACATCGAGGCAGCGGTGGCCGAGATCGAGCGGCTGGCGGCGGCGGGGTTCCGGGCGATCATGATCCCAACGGTCTGGGTCGACAAGCCGTCGTACAACGACCTGCGCTACGAGCCGGTGTGGTCGGCCTGTGAGAGCCACGGCATGGTCGTGCACGTCCACTCCGGGGGTGCGTCACGCGACATCGCCGTCGATGCCCCGGGGCTGATCGCGATCTACGCGACCGAAGCCTGGTGGTGGGCGGCCCGGCCGTTGTGGGTCATGCTGTGGGGCGGCGTGTTCGAACGCCACCCCGGGCTGCGGTTCGCGATCACCGAGGACGGAGCTTGGTGGATTCCGGGCATCGTGAAGCGCATGGACGAGAAGTTCGTCGGCGGCCACAACACGGAGAAGATGGGGAACGCGTTCCACCAGACCATCTCCCGGGCCCCGAGCGAATTCTTCGGCACGAATATCTTCGTCGGCGCATCGACCCCGAGCCGCGAGGAGATCGAGCAGCGACATCAGATCGGGATCGGGGCTTTCATGTGGGGCAATGACTTTCCGCACCCCGAGGGGACGTGGCCCCATACTCGGCGATCGATCACCGAGTCGTTCCGAGACGTGCCGACGGATGAGGCGAGGCGCATGCTCGGGCTCACCGCGGCCCTCGTGTACGACTTCGACGTGAGCCGTCTCAACAACCTGGCCGCGCGGATCGGTCCGTCACGCGACGAGGTCCACGGCTCCGCTCTGGTCGCGACCTCCTGATGGCGTCGGGTCGCCGGGGGGGACGGGTTGGCCGGCCGGCCCGCATCGACCGCGCCGCCATCGCCGACGCGGTGCTCGAGCTCGGGCTCGGCGGCATCAGCATGAAGGCAGTGGCGGACCACCTCGGCGTCAGCGTGCAGGGCCTCTACCACCACGTGCGGAACCGGAGGGAGCTGCTCGTACTGGCCGCGGAGCGTTCCATTTCACGGCTGCCGACGCCCGAGGACTACGGCCAGCACTGGGACGAGTGGCTGCGGGAGTGGGCGCGTCACGTGTACTTGTCCTTCGTCGAGGAGCCCGAGGTCCTCACTCAGTACCTGACTGGCGCGCTCCGGTGGGAATCCCTGGTGTCCGTCGTCGATTCTGTGATTCAGGTGCTGGGCCGGGCTGGTTTCGACCCGCTCGACGCGATGGGCGCCTTCAACACGGTTGCCCGTTACGCCGTCGGGGCGGCGGCCCACGAGCTGCGCGACCGGGGGGCGGCAGCGGGGGGACGTTCGACGATGGTCGACCTCCACCGGATGGTCGCCACGCGGCCTCCCGAGGAGCTCGCCGGGGTGCGGGCACTGCTGGCCGTCTCCCCCATCAACGTGGGAACGCGCTTCGAAGACCAGCTGACCACCGTGCTCGTCGGGATCGCAGCGCGGCGGGGGGAGGCCTGGCGCCCGATCATGGATCGGGCGGCATCCGGTGCACCGCCACAAGAACCCGGCGCATCCATTGCCACGGCGGAGGGAACTCTCACCGCCTGACCCCCCGACGGCCAGTCGCACCCGACGGGACGTTCGATCTCAGGCCGCGGTGTGCACGGTGATCGGGAGATTGCTGTAGCCACGGACTGTGCTCGTGAAGAGGAAGGAGCTCTTCTCGCGCTCGACCCCCCAGTCGGGGAACCGGGCCAGGGTCTCCTCAATGGCGATCCTGCCTTCCAGGCGGGCCAGCGCGGCCCCGATGCAGAAGTGGATGCCGTAGCCAAAGGAGAGGTGCTGGTCGACCTTCCGGTGGATGTCGAACCGGTCCGCCTCGGGGAACGCGCGGTCGTCCCGGCCGGCGGAACCGGTCAGCAGCAGCACCTTCGAGTCGGGAGGGATCACGGTCCCGTGAAACTCCGTCGGCGCGGTGCTCCATCGCCCCTGGACGGGCGACGGTGCCTCGTAACGGAGCAGCTCCTCCACCGCGCCGGGGATGAGCGCCCCGTCTGCCGCCAGCTCGGCCCGTTGGTCGGGATGGTCGGCCAAGACCGAGCCGGCCCACCCCAGCAGGCGGGCGACCGTCTCTGTGCCGGCGGCGACGAGGAGGACGCCGAAGTTGGCGCTCTCCTCGAGGGTCAGCGTCCGGTGGGACCCATCGGGCTCCAGGAGATCCGCTGTCGCCAGGTCGCTGAACATGTCGTCCCGGGGTGTGCGCTGGCGCTCGGCCACCTGGTCCGTGATGTAGGTGTGGAGCTCGATCATCGCCCCCACCGACACGTCGTTCACCATGCCCACACCGGGTTCTATGTGGAAGATCGTGTTGATGGTCTCCCGCACCCTGGAACGATCGGCTTCGGGCACCCCGAGGAGCATGGCGATGACGTTGGCGGGGACAATCGCGCCGAAGTCGGCGACGTAGTCGAAGCCGTCGCGACCGCGCTGCGCATCGAGCAGACCGCGGCACAGGTCCCGAACCGACTCCTCGAGCTCCGCCACGCGGCGTGGCGTGAAGGCCCGGGAGACCAGCCGGCGCAGCACCGTGTGCTCCGGCTGGTCCATGAAGATCATCATGCTGCCGGTGGGCTGCTCGGTCATCTGTTCGAGCACCGTCCCGTGTGCGGAGCTGAACGTCCGCGGGTCCATGTGCGCGGTCATCACGTCCTCGAAGCGACTGAGCGCCCAGAAGCCGTACTGCTCGTTGCGGTACAGGGGAGCCTCGTCGCGCAGCCGCCGCCAGATGGGATGAGGATCCGTCTTGAAGGAGGCATCGAGAGGGTCCCATCGCAGGTCCGCGCCAGCCGCTGCTGTGGATGTCATGTTGGATATTGTATTTGACCTGACGGCTCCCGGGGGAGGCCGAGGACGCGTTCGCCGATCTGGTTGCGCTGGATCTCGTCGGTGCCCCCGCCGATGCGCGAGGACCACTGGGCGAGGAACCGGTCCCGCCAGAAGCCGGCCGCCGAAACCCGGCCGTCGGACGCGGCACCCGATGGGCCGAGCAGGGCCACGCCGAGGTTCCCCAGGCGGGCGCTCTGGCCGGAAAAGGCCAGCTTGAGGAGGGAGGCTTCGGCTCCGGGCGCTCGGCCCTGGGAGAGCGCCGTCTGGACACGGAGGCCGAGGTAGCGCAGGAGCTCGAACCCGATGTACGCCGCGGCGACCTCCTGCCGCCGCACGGGGTCGCGCACGCCGCCCAGTTCCCGGCAGAGCGCCGCCACGTCGGCGAAGGACGTGCCACCGCCCGCTCCGATCGCCATCCGCTCGGCCGCCAGCGTCGTGCGGGCCACGTTCCACCCCTCACCCTCGGCCCCGACCAGGTTCGCCGCCGGCACGCGGACGTCGGTCAGGAACACCTCGTTGAAGTGGGCCACACCCGTGATCTGCCGCAGTGGTCGCACGTCGATTCCGGGCGTCGTCATGTCGAGGAGGAGGTACGACAGCCCACCTCGTCCCGGCACGCTCCGGTCGGTCCGTGCGAGCAGGATGGCCCAGTCGCTGTACTGGGCCATCGTCGTCCACACCTTCTGACCGTTGACGACGAATTGGTCCCCGTCCCGCTCGGCGTGGGTGTGCAACGCGGGCAGATCCGACCCCGCCGCCGGCTCGCTGAAGAGCTGGCACCACATCTCCTCGCCGCGCAGCATGGGCTCGAGGTGGCGGTCCTGCTGATCGGGCCGGCCCCAGGTCATCAGGGTGGGACCCACCATGCCCAGGCCGACTGTCAGCGCACCGGTCGACACGTCGAAATGGGCCTGCTCCTGCGAGAAAATGATCTGCTGCATGGCGGTGCCGCCCCTTCCGCCGAATCGCTCGGGCCAGGTGATCCCCGCCCAGCGGGCGCCGTAGAGGGCCCGTTGCCACGCTCGACAGTCCCGCACGTGGTCAGCCTGGGCGTGGTCGTCGGCAACGGGGACTCGGGGCTCTCCAGACTCAACCCGGCGTGCGGCGTGGCCCTCGAGCCACGACCTCGCCTCGGTGCGGAACTCGGCCTCCGCCGGCGTGTCGTCGAAGTCCACGAGATCGCGTCAGCGGCGTCGGGTGAGGACCCACCCGTTCTCGGCCATCACCTTTTGGATCTCCGAGTCGTCGAAACCGTGCCGGCGGAGATCGTCGGCAAAGAACGTCGGCTCGACCAGCCCCTCGGCATGGGGCCAGTCCGACCCGAAGAGGATGTGGTCGAGGCCCAGCTCGCCCTTCAGGGCGCCCAGATCGTCCTCGTAGAACGGTGCCACCCAAACGTGGTCCCTGAAGGTCTCCACCGGGTCGGTGGCGAAGGCGCTGGGCATCTGCCCGTACGCTTTGGCCAGCTTCTTGAGCAGGATGGGGACCCAGGAGGCACCCGCCTCGATGCTGGCCACCCTGATTCGGGGGAACCGATCGAACAGGCCCTGGCACACGAGTGCCGCCATCGTCTCGTAGGGCGGGCGATCCGCACTCAGCACCATGCGCAGTGGCGAATGGCGGAACGCCTCGAAGTCCCCCTGGGGCTCCCAGTCGGCCAGGTACCGCGCGTAGCCGGCGTCGCCGGAGTGGATGCCGACCGTGACGCCCGACTCGTTGACGAGGCCCCAAAAGGGGTCGAAGCGTCGGTCGGCGGGCGACGTGAGGCCGGTGGGTGTGTGCGCCGGGCCACCCTTGACGCACACAATGCGGGCGTCGGCCTGGAGCACGCGGTCGAGCTCGGCGACAGCCGCATCCACGTCAACCAGGGTCAGCATTGGTGCCGCAAAGATGCGCTCCCGGTAGGCGTAGCCCCAATCATCCTCGAGCCAACGATTGAAGGCGCCGAAGGCCGCCACCAGTGCGGGAGGGTCACCGGCGAGAGACTCCTCCATGCCGACGCCAAGGGTCGGAAACAGGAGGCAGCCGTCGAGGCCCTGTTCGTCCATGACCCGCAGTCTGGCGTCGCGGTCGCGGTACTCGGGGTGGATGGGCTCGAGTTCCCCGAAGAGGGCACGGATGTCTTTCGCGCTTGCGTTGCGCCCCCGGAAGTACTCGTCGAGGCTGCCGGGCTTGGCCACCGGGTCGAAGAGCGGGTTGGGGATGAAACGGTTCACCTTCCCGCCCACGAGGAGGCGCCTGCGACCGTCGATCTCGGCCCATTGCATGGCCCGTTTGGCCATTTTGGGGTCGATATGGCGGGTGTAGGCGTCGGTCGCCTCGTAGTAATGGTTGTCCGCGTCGAAAACGCCGTAGTCGAGGGTCGAGCTCATGACAACCCCAGGACGCGCAGGGCATTCGTGCGGAGGAACTTGGGCCAGACGTCGTCCTTGAAGCCCACGCCCGGCATCTCGGTCATGATGCGCTCGAGCGACAGCCCCATGGGGAAGTACCCCGCGTAGATGATCTTGTCGGCGCCGCGGGTGTTGGCGTAGTCGATGATGTCCTGGGGGTAGTACTTGGGCGCGAACGCGCTCGTCGAATAGTGCAGTCCGGGCCACTTCAACATGAGCTTCACCGCCAGCTCGGTCCAGGGCTGACAGCCGTGCCGGGTCACGAACACGAGGTCGGGAAAGTCGAACATGACCTCGTCGATGAGCTCGACGTGCTGGCAGGCCGCCTTGAGACGTGGACCGGGAACGCCGGCACAACAGAAGAGCGGAATACCCAGCTCCACGCACTTGGCGTAGATCGGGTACATCTTCTTGTCGTTGATCGGCACCTGGGGGAAGGTGCCGGCCGGGAACACGCCGACGGCCCTGACCCCGAAGGTCTCGTACTGGGACACGAGACGGTTGATGCCCTTCATGCCCTCGTTGGGATCGATCGACGACGAGGGTATGAACCGGTCGGGATGGCGCTTGAGAGCGTCGGCGCCGACGCCCTCGGGGTCGCCCACTCCGATCATCCCGCGCTCGACCCCCCAGAGGTCCATCTCCCTCAGCGTGACGCCGATCGGGTCCTCCGCACCCTCGAGCTTCCGCTCGGGCACGTCCTTGAACATGTACTCGGCCGGGAAGGCGAATTCCTCCTTGGACTGCACGTCCTTGGTCTGCTGGGTGATGAACCGGTAGACCTCCCTCATGTCACGACTGGGGAAGCCGATCATCGTGTCGACGACCCCCACGTTCCCTGGCGTTCCCAAGGCTGCTCCTCCCATGTCGGGGCGGCCGGCGGCTCGGAGGGCATCCCCCCTCCCGGCGGACCGGCGCCGATTGGTGCATACTAGAACTAGATTCTGGTTCTAGCAAGCCTCGCCGCAAAGCGCCGGCCCGAGGCTCCGGCGCAGGAAGGTGGTCACGGGAGTGGAAGATGGCACCACCGGAGCCGCGCTGGGTGGATTGAGCACGCGGCAGGCCGCCCGGCGCCAACGCGTCCTCGATGCAGCGCTCAGCCTCCTCGAGACGCGCGACTACGAGCGGATCTCGGTCCGCGAGGTGGCCGAGTCCGCCGCGGTCGCGTTGGCGACGCTGTACCACTACTTCCCGTCCAAGGAGCACCTGTTCGCCGAGGCGCTCGTCCAGTGGGCCGCGTCACTCAAGGCCAGCGTGACCAATCGCCCCCTTGCGGACGCCACACCGGCGCGGCGGGTCGAGGAGGCCCTCCTGCGCTCCGTCCGGGCGTTCGAGCGCCGACCACAGCTGGCGCGGCTGATAGGCCGGCTGGAGATGTCGGAGGAGCCTTTCGCCCGCGATGTCTTGGCCAGGCTCGATGCAGTGACGACCGACGTGTACCTGGACCTGCTGGCAGATCTTCCACCGGACGAGGCCGTCCGCATCGTCCGGGTCCTCGATTCCGTCCTCGACAGCTCCCTGCGCGCCTGGTCCTCGGGGCGTTCCAGCATCCGGGACGTCAGGCGTGCGCTGAGCGACGCCGTCGCCCTTCTCTTCCACGACGCGGAGACCTGGGACCTGACCGAGCACGGTCGGTTGCGAGCGCTGCAGCAGTGAGCACGGACCGGGGAACGACGCGCCACATCCTCGATGGAGTCCGCGTGCTCGACCTCACAACGGGCATCGCCGGCCCCTATTGCTCCAAGCTCCTCGCCGACGCCGGTGCCGACGTGGTGAAGGTCGAAGGGGTTGACGGTGATCCACTGCGGGCCTGGCGCTCCGGAGCGCTCTTCGAGTTCCTCAACGCGTCCAAGAGGTCCGTGTTGCGAGAGGACGGGCTCGCCGAAAACGCCGACATCATCCTCAGCACTGTCGCCGGTGACCTTGACCGCCTCGACGGGGCGAATCCCAGGGCCGTCGTCGTGACGATCACGCCCTTTGGTCGTGAAGGCCCCTGGGCCCATCGGCCCTGGACCGAGTTCACGCTTCAAGCGGCGTGCGGTTCGATCGGTCAGCGAGGGCTGCCCGAGGGCCCTCCCCTTGCCGCGGGAGGGCGGATCGGGGAATGGGTCGCCGGGACCTATGCCTGCCTCGCCGCGCTGGCCGCGCTCAGGGAAGCTCGGCGGTCCGGGCTGGGCGAGGACGTCGACGTGGCCATCCTCGACTGCATGGCCGTCTCCATGGTCACGTACCCCTCGGTCTTTGCCTCGTTTCTCGGCTGGCCCCCGTTGTCGGGAACCGGACGCACGGTGGAGGTGCCGTCGGTCGAGCCGACGAGCGACGGGTACTTCGTCGTGACGACGAACAGCGCCCAGCAGTTCCAGGACTTTCTCGTCATGATCGAGCGCCCGGACCTCATGGCGGACACGGAGTTGTCGCAGGTCGCCAAACGCTTCGCGCGCCGCGACGAGTTCCTGGGCGCGGTCCGCCACCACACCGACAAACGCTCCACCGCGCAGGTTCTGGAGGAGGCGGCCGTGCTCCGCCTTCCGGCGGCGCCCGTCTTGGACGCGGCCGGAGTCCTCGCCTTCGAGCACTTCCGCGATCGTGAGGTCTTTGCTCCTTCACCCTCCGGGCGGTTCGTCCAGCCTCGGGTCCCGTACCGCGTCACCGGCTCTGCCCCTCGGCCCTTCTCACCAGCCCCCGCTCTCGGCGAGCACGACGGTGCGGTCGAATGGCCGGCCCATGCGGATCCGCCTCCGGTCTCGACCATGGGACGGCAGCTGCCGCTCGCGGGGATTCGCGTCGTCGACTGCACCGCGTGGTGGGCCGGACCCTCGGCGACGAATGCCCTCGCGGCCCTCGGCGCCGACGTGGTGAAGGTGGAATCGGTCGGACGGCCGGACCAGATGCGGCTGACGAGCGTCCGCAGACCGCCCGACGATGGCTGGTGGGAATGGGGCCCGATCTTCCACTCCGTCAACATCGGAAAACGTGGGATCACCATCGACCTCGGCGCGGCGGACGGTGTCGAGTTGTTCCATCGCCTGCTCCAATCGGCCGACGTCCTGGTGGAGAACTACACCCCCCGCGTGATGGAGCAGTTCGGGCTCACGTGGGACTCGGTCCATGCGCGCAACCCGGCGCTCGTGATGGTCCGGATGCCGGCGTTCGGGCTCGACGGGCCCTGGAGGGACCGGACCGGTTTTGCCCAGACCATGGAGGCGGTCAGCGGCATGGCCTGGCGGACGGGATTCCCCGATGGCCCGCCAACGCTGGTCCGTGGCGCGTGCGACCCCATCGCGGGGATGCACACGGTGGTGGCGACGCTGCTGGCCCTCATGAAGCGCGACCGGGTGGGCCAGGGATCCCTCGTGGAATCCGTGATGGTCGAGGCCGCGCTCAATGTCGCGGGCGAGCAGATCGTCGAATACTCCGCGGTCGGCGAGGCGACGGGCCGCGAGGGAAACCGGGGGCCCACGGCGGCCCCGCAAGGGGTGTATCGGTGCAGGGGCGACGACCGTTGGGTCGCCATCGCGGTGGAGAGCGACGGCCAGTGGTCCGCTCTGGTGCGCGCCATGGGCCGGCCGCAATGGGCGGTCGCCGACGATCTCGCGTCGGCGACGGGGCGCCGGAGCCGGCACGATCTGATCGACGAGCGATTGGAGGCCTGGACCGCAACGTTGGTCGCCGAAGATGTCAGCGACCTTCTTTCGTCGTCAGGGGTGCCATCCGAGGTCGTCATCGCCGCACGCGACGTCGCCCGCAACCCCCAAATGCGGTTCCGCACGTTGTTCGAAATGGAGGACCATCCGGTGACGGGAGCGCATCCGATCCCCATGTTTCCGTTTCGCTTCAGGCACGTCGCACACTGGCTCCGTCGCCCGTCGCCAACACTCGGGCAGCACAACGACGAGGTGCTCGAAGAACTGGGTGTCGGTGCGGACGAGCGGAGCCATCTTCGGGAACATCACGTGATCGGCGACCGGCTCGCGGGCGCATGAGCCGCTGCTGGCGGTCGCCGGACAACTGGAGCACTGAAGGGAGCGGCCATGAGACAGGCTGACGACATGATCTTGGTCAGCGTGGACGACCACATCGCCGAACCGGCGGAGATGTTCGAGCACCACGTTCCAGACCGGTTCAAGAACCGGGCGCCCCGCGTGGTCACAGACGAACGCGGGTTCCAACAGTGGTGGTACGGGGACAAGAGGGGCCGGAATCTCGGCCTGAACGCGGTGGCGGGCAAGCCGCGCGAGATGTTCAATGTCAACCCATCGAACTACCGCGACATGCGCCCCGGCTGCTACGACGTCCATGAGCGGGTACGCGACATGTCAGCCGGAGGTCAACTCGCCGGTTTGAACTTCCCGAATTGGACGGGGTTCTCCGGCCAGGTCCTGAACGAGGGTCCGGACCCGGAGCTGAACGAAATCATGATCAAGGCGTACAACGACTGGCACATCGATGAATGGTGTGCCGCCTATCCCGAGCGATTCATCCCGTGCGGGATCCTTCCGCTGTTCGACGTGAACAAGGCGGCACAAGAAGTGCGGCGCCTCGCCGACAAGGGGTGCCACGCGGCGACGTTCTCCGAGAACCCCGCCGCGCTGCGTATGCCGTCCATCCACTCGGGCTACTGGGACCCGCTGTTCGCCGCCTGCTCTGACGTTGCGACGGTGCTGTGCCTGCATGTCGGCTCGTCGTCCAAGGCGGCGTCGACCACCCCTGACGCACCGGCCTCTGTGCCAATGAGCCTCTCATCGACTGCCTCCATCTACTCGCTCGGCGATCTGATGTGGGCCGACTTCTGGTGGCGCTTCCCGGAGGTGCGCTTCTCGCTCACCGAGGGGGACATCGGGTGGATCCCCTACTTCTTGCAGCGGGCGGAGCACATTCAGGAGCGGCACTCCGGTTGGACGGCACACTCCTTTCCAGAAGGCTCCGGGCCGGCCGACGTCTTCCGGGACCGGGTGCTGTGCTGCTTCATCAACGACCCCGTGGGCATCAGCCTGATCGAACACTTCAACATTGACAACGTCTGCTGGGAATCCGACTACCCACATTCGGACAGCTCGTGGCCTCACGCTCCGGAGGTCAACGAGGCGCAGTTCGCACGACTCACGGACGATCAGATCGACAAGATCACGCACCTGAACGCCATGCACCACTTCTCATTCGACCCGTTCAGCGCGCGGCCCCGAGAGCGGTGCACCGTCAAGGCCCTCCGGAGCGAAGCGGCCGACGTCGACACCGTCACCCACGTCGGCCGAGCGCCCGACCAGAGTGATCGTGACTACTTCAACGACCTGAGCGGCGCGGCCAAACCGGGCACCCCGCGCTGAGTTCCGGTTTCGGGACTGGGGCTGACTGCCGTCAGGACGGACGGCCCAGAATGCACGTGTTGGTTCCGGAGGACATGAGCACGTGGCCTGCGTCGGGGACCTGGTTGACGGCGATACCCCTGATCTGCCGGACCGCCTCGGTGAGCAGGTTCATACCGTGCAAATAGGCCTCGCCGATGAGCCCGCCGTTCGTGTTGACGGGCAGACTTCCGCCACGCGCAATGGCGCCGCTCGCTACGTAGTCGCCAACCTCTCCGGGCTTGCAGAATCCCAGAGCCCCGAGACTCTGAAACACGTGGGGAGAGAAGGCGTCGTAGATCATGGCTGCGTCGATGTCCTCGGGCCCGACTCCTGCCATGGAATACACGCGGTCGGCACTGTCGCCTGGCCGGCCCACACCCTGGACCGCCCCGAGGACCACCGCCGGTGGCTGCCGCAGATCACGGGCCCGCTCGACACTGCTCACCACGAGTGCGACACCTCCATCCGTTTCCTGACAACAGTCGAACAACCGCAGAATGGGCGCGATGATCCAACGCGATGCCTGGTGGTCCTCCAACGTGAGCGGTCGCCCGTAGAACCACGCGTCGGGGTTGGTCGCGGCGAAATCACGGATGCCAACCACGTAGCGCCCGAAGTCCTCGTTCGTGATCCTGTGGGCGCGCATCTGGGGCAGCAATTGCAAGGAGAGGAGGGCCGCTGGGCTCAACGCTCCGTACGGCGCAGCCCAGTTGGCGAATCCCCAGCCCGTGCCCGTCGCGGGGGTCTGTTGCGGGTTGCGGGCTCGACCGAAACGCTGGCCGGACCGCGCGTTCAACGCGCGGTAGACGAGCACGTGCGTTGCGGCACCGGTGGCCACAGCCATTGCCGCGGCGAAGACGGTCGCACCGGATCCGGCGCCGCCGTGGGGCAACCGCACGCTGTAGGACAGTTCGCGGACGCCGAGCACGCGCATGAGGTCCACGTCGTCGGTCGGATCGACCGTGAAGGTCACCATTCCGTCGATGTCCTCGACGCCGAGACCCGCATCGTCCAGTGCTGTCAGGCTCGCCTCGGCCGCGAGCTGGAGCTCGCTCCGGCCCGAGTCCTTGGAGAACTCGGTCTGGCCGATGCCCACCACCGCAGCCACGCTCCGCATCAGGCGGTCCCCGCAGGACGGAACAGTGGCACGCCAATGCCCTCCTCCTCGGTGGGAGCGAAGAACACCTCGACCTCCATGCCGATCTCCATCTCCTCCATCGGCACGTCACAGACATTCGACATCACTCGCGGGCCCTCGGCGAGCTCGACCGTCGCAACGGCGACCGGCAATTCGAACCAGGGGTTCGGTGGATGGTGCACGACGATGAAACTCTCCACACGACCACGACCCGACATCTCCTTGGCGATGCGGCCCGGGCTGTGGCAGGCGGGGCACAACGGAGCGGGTGGGTGACAGAGCTCTCCGCAGGCCCCACACGCCTGAATGACCAGCCTTCCCCGACCCGCCCCCTCCCAATAGAAGGCGTTGTCGGCGGTGAGAACGGGGGTCGGGCGCCTGAGTTCCGCGTTGCCAGCGTTCACGCGGAGAGCCCGTAGACCCGCGCTGCGTTGCCGGCCACGATCAGTTGACGCTCCTCGGCGGGGATATCAGCGAAGACCTCGTCCACGACCTTGGCCGAGTTGGGCCAGGTCGAGGCCGGATGCGGGAAGTCGGTCGACCACATGATGTTCTCGACTCCGACCTCGTGACGCAGGGCCAGGCTATGGGTGTCGCCCCCGATGAAGGTCAGGAACATCTGTTCCTTGAAGTAGTCGCTGGGCAGCCGGCTCACGCCCGGGAACATCCGGTCACGCCCGCGCTTCCACATGCCGTCGAGCGTGCGCAACCACATCAGGATCCACTCGATGCCGGGCTCCACGAAGACGATCCGCAACCGCGGGAAGCGGTCGAGCAGGCCCGTCATGATCCAGAAGGACACGTTCTCGACGATCATCAGCCCGGGCAGTGACGTGAAGATGCTCTTGAAAGGCGTGGGGTCGCGGCGGTAGACGTCGAAGAGCGAGTTCTTGATGCCGAGGTGCTGGCTGATCGCGATGTTCGTCTCCGACAGCGCCGCCCAGAGGGGGTCGTACACCGCTTCGTGGTAGTCGGGGAAGCCGAGTTCGGCGGGGTAGTTCGGGAGCTGGACGGACCGGGCGCCCAGAGCGGCCAGGCGGTGGACCTCGTCGACGGCGTGGTCGATGTCGATGATCGGGAGTTGATAACTGGCAACGAGGCGATCGGGATTGACCGCGGCGAAGTCGGCCAGCGCGTCGTTGAAGGCCCGCGCCACCTCCTTCCAGTGCTCGCCGGCCAGATGGAACTGTCTGAAGGCGCTGAGCTCGGAGTAGAGCACCTCGGCGTACACGCCATCGCGGTCCATGGCGGCGAGACGGGCTTGCGGGTCCCAGTAGCCCGGGTCCTTCGCACCCGGGGCCATGTCGCCGAAGTCGTCGAGGCTCATCCGGGTACCGCCACGCTGTTCGAGCTCGAACTCGGCCAGCGTCTTCACGGCGACCTCGTATGAACCAAGCGCCTCGTGGGGCAGCCGCTCCTTGACCCAGTCCTCCGTGATGCGCACGTGGGAGTCGGCGGAGATCAGTTTCTGGTCCATGGTTCCTCGATTCGGTGGCTCAGGCTCGTGCGCGGTTCGCGCATTCGTCGTGGATGGCAGCGATGACGTCGTCCGACAGGACCAACCCGGCCAGGACCTCGTCGGTGTGCTCTCCGAGTCGGGGTGCTTCGCCCAACACCGTGGCGGGAGTGTGTGAGAACACCAGGAAGGGTCGGTCGACCGCGGAGGTGACGAAGCCGGGCGCAGAGATCTCGATCGGCACCCCGGCCCGGTCGAGTGCCTCGAACCACGCCGCCGCGCTGCGAGTTGCAAACGCGTCCCCGAGCAGCTTGCACAGATCGTCGTCGTTGGCCGCACGCGCCCCGGCATCGGCGAATCGGTCGTCAACGATGAGGTCGGTCCGGTCCAGGGCGGTGCAGAGCCGCTGCCAGTGGTCCGGGGTGACGGCGGCCAGACAGATCCATCCTCCGTCTGTCTCGTACAGCCGGTACAGAGCGTTGAAACCGAGCTGCAGTCCGTCGAGCTTTGGGCGGGCGGGACCCGAGCCGTCGGGGAAGGCGAACGTGCCCGACGAGGTGGCCAGGCACGCTCCAAGGATGGAGCACCCCACCTCCTGGCCCTCGCCGGTGCGGGCGCGGTGGTAGAGGGCCTCGAGGCAGCCGATGGCAACGAGGAAGCCGTTGCCGAGATCGCCCATCGACGTCCCGAAGAACGGCCGGCCGCCGCGCCAGCAACCGCCGTCCTCCCATTCCTGCCCGGCGAGTGCGGAGCCCGATTGGTCCGTTCCCGGCACATTGGCGGCGGACCGGGCCCGGTCGAAGCCGCGGCTGGCGCAGTAGATGACCGAGGGGTTGTACTGCCGCACGTCCTCGTAGGCGACACCGAGCCGCTCGGCCACGCCCCAGCGCATGTTGTGGGTCACGATGTCCGCCGTCTCCACCAACTGGTGGAAGGCCGCGAGTCCATTGGATCGGGCCAGGTTCAAGAGCAGGCTGCGCTTGCCCCGGTTGGCGGTCTGACCGATCCCCGTCTCGAGCCAGGGGCCGTCCCAGGGTGCGTTGATCTTGATGACGTCGGCGCCCAGGTCGGCCAGGAGCGACGAGCCGTAGGGTCCAGCCAGGGCAAGGCCGATGTCGAGAACTCGCACGCCGTCCAGCGGCCCGACGGATGAGGGGGGTGCGGGCGTTGCCGACTCCGTATGACCCGGTCGTGCCGCCTCACCGAGCACGGCCTCGGTGTGTTCGGCGCGCCGCGGCGCCGGGCCCCGGACTCCGCCGGGTGTGCGGCTCAGCTCGGTGATGACGCCGAGGTGCCGGATCGACCCCAACTCGGGGTCCCGGACCTCGACGACGCACCCGTCCTCCAAGAGGCTGGGGTCCGAGACCGCTTCCTCGGGCGTGCGGACGACCTGAACGCCCTCCTTCACGCGGTCGCCCCAGTCGCACCACTCCGCTGCGCTGAACCTCCGGAACGCGGCCTGCATCAAGGGCAGGTAGTGGAAGAGCACGATGATGTTCTCGGGTTCCATGCCGATGCGGGCCGGGTCGATGCGCCGGTGGGAGTACTCAGGTGGCGGAGCGTCTAGGAGCCGGTCGTGCTCGGCGGCCTGAATGATCGACAGCGGCTTGATCGGCCACTGATGCACCCAGCGGCCGTCCTTGCACTCGAAGAGGCCCCGGGGGGCGCCGCGCAGGTTCATCCAGCTCCCGCCGAGCGCGCCACCGCTGCGCGATGTCGTTGGCGCGAACGCGGCACGTGACAACATCGAAGCCTCGATGTGCTGCCCGCTACCGGTGCGCTCGCGCGCGACAAGCGCCGCGGCGATGGCGAGGGTGGCGTGATAGAAGCCGTTGATGCTCATCCACGGCGAGGCACTGAAGATCGGGCCGTCCGCCCGCGCCGCCTGCTCGGCGCCTTCGGGGATCTCGACCTCGGGCAACCCAAGATCACCGGTCGACATGATGCCGCCCCGCTGCGCCCATTGGGAGCCCGTGCGCGCCGCCACCAATGCCTCGTAGCCCGGTCGGTCACTGTGCTCGTTGCCGCGGCCATAGGCGGTGATCGAGCAGGTGATGAGCCGGTGGTTCCGTGTGCGCAGCTCGTCAGAGCCGACGCCGAGACGCTCCATCACTCCGGGCCGGAACGAATCGAGCACGATGTCGGCGCGATCGGCGAGGGCGAGGAAGGCCTGCCGCGCCGCATGGTCACAGAGGTCGAGCGCGGCGCTCCGCTTGCCGCGGTTCCACACACGAGAGCCCGGATGACCTGCGAAGGGGTCGTGGGGCGGCTCGATCCTCGTCACGTTCGCGCCCTGGTCGGCGAGCATCATGCCGGTCATGGGCCCGGCGATCCCCCAGGTCAGCTCCAAGACGCACAGGCCGTCGAAGGCACCAGCCATCGCTCTCCCCATTTCCTTCGCTTAAGCTAAGTATCTCCTCCCGCCCGACCAGGGTCAAGCGCGTCCGGGTGCGTCGATCGCCAGTAGCGGCCCATGGCCTCGCTCCACAAGAGCAGGCCCCGCTCAGCCACCGCCCGCTGCTCGTCGTTCAGGTGGGCGGCGATGCGGTCCATGGGCTCGCGGATGGCGGCGTTCGCCCGCGTCAGCGCGCGCCGACCGTCCCTGGTCAGGACGATGGTGCTGCGCCGCCGGTCCCCCTCGTCGATGCGCCGTTCCACGAAGCCGCGCTGGACGAGGCCATCGACGAGTCGCGTCACCGTCGGGGGCTGCACGGTGAGCCGGTAGGCCAATTCCGAAGGTGAGCCCGGTTTCCCGGACAAGTAGGCGAGCACGCGGTACTTCTGGATCGTGAGGTCCTGTCGTTCCAGGACGACCTCGAACGAGCGTGCCAGGCCCGCGATGGCCGACTCGACGCTCGGACCCACGGTGCGCGGCATGTCGAGGACGCTAGCGAAACCTCGCATCAAGGCGCCGTGAGTGCCCGTGTGCATATCCGTTCGCGTGACGCCGTCGTGCGAGCGTCTTACTCGTCCCGCGTCCATGCCCGCACCGGTCCGGCCACCGCGATCATCTCCTCCAGTTGACGGTGGTCGGTGGCCAGGGTGGTGACGTCATCCCCGCCTCCTGTCCCAGCGGCCAACCGCGCCAGGTGTGCGTCCGGGTCGAGCGAATCTCCTTCTGCGTGCCATGCCTCGACATCGATCGTGACGCCCAATCGCGCGGCCTGTTCCAGGACCGCGCGCGTGCGGCGGTCAACGGGTCCGTCCACGACCGCCAGTCCCGGGCGCCACGGCGCCGCCAGGCGCGCCACGAGAACGCAGGCCGCGGCCCAGCCCCGGACCGGCTCGGCCGGCACGAACGCCGTCCCGAGCCGGGTGGTCGCAAACGTGCGGGCGACCCAGAAACCCGCCGTCCCCGGGTCCGCCGCGACCAACCCGCCCTGCCCGAACACTTCGGCGTAATTGCGGGTGGCGCACGACGGCGTGAGAGGCGATGCGGTGCTGGCCCAGCCGGCCTGGGTGACGGCGGCCAACCGCTCGCGCAGCGGGGGCATGTCGGGAAACGCCCCCCGCGGCTCTCCCCAGCGCTCGGCCAGAGGCCCGAGAAGCTCCGGGGTGACGGTGCGGTGCGGGAACTGGGCCCACAGCCGCCGGGGGGCCTCCGACTCGTCCAGCCCCACGGCCAGAACCATGTCGGCGCCCGGAAGACCGCCCAATTCGAAGTCCAGCTCCTGCAGGCCGACGGTCGCCCAGTGGTGGTGGCTCCGCCACGGGAAGATCCCCTTGGCGCCCCAGGTGTTGAGTACTCCGAGCCTCCCGGCCGCGGCCAGCGCGCGCAGACCTCCGACACTTCGTCGCCGGACGACATCGGGTCCTGCCAGCACGACGACGCTCTGCGCGGCGGCGAGCTCCGCGAGCAGGGACGGTTCGGGCTCCGGCCACTGGTCGGCGGAGGGCGGGCGGTCCACGGCGCCGTCCCGGACAGGCGAGCCGAGGTCGACGTCGAGGTCCACACAGATTCCCTTCCCGTCGACGGCCTCGGCGACAGCCGGCCCCAGCGCGCGCAGCTCGTCCGGCTGGTCGATGACCCGTCGCCCCTCCGGCAGCGACAGCTCCGAAGCTCGGTCTTCCGCCCCCGCGTCGGTGCCGAGCGCTGGTTTGGGGCCGACGACCACGATCCGGCCGTCGCCCAGGTGTGCGATGGCCGGCGCGCCGTGCACGGCCCGATGGGCGTAGCACAGCAACAGGGCGTCCTGCGCGTCGTCGACCTCCGCCACGCGGAGGCCAGGCAGAGGTCGGCCGTACGCCGCCGTGACGCCGGCCGCCGCGATTGCCTGACGCAGAACCTGTACGGCCGGGCGGCCGGTCATTGCAGGCTGCGCAGCGAGCCCGTCATGCCGGGCGCGTCGGCGGCGCCCACTGCGGCTCGCGCTTCTCGGCGAAGGCGCGCGGGCCCTCCTCCTGGTCGGGGTGGCCCCACATGGAGACCAGCTCTTGCGCGCCGGCCTTGCTGGCATCGGTCAACCCGGCTTCGAGCGCGCCCCACAGGGCGCGCTTGGTCGCTGCCATGGCGGCCGGCGAGTTGCGGGCGATCTTCTCGGCGAGGGCCTGGGCCTCGGCGCGGAGGCGCTCGGGCGGGTCGACCACCTGGCTCACCATGCCGAGGGCGAGGGCCCGCTCGGCCGACAGCCGCTCATGGCGGCCGACCAGCGCCATCCGCATGACCGCCTCGAAGGGGATCTTGCGGGCCACGCCGATCGCCTCCATGGCCACCACCTGACCGACCGAGACATGGGGGTCGAAGAATTGCGCGTCCGACGCGGCGATCACGATGTCGGCGTCGGCCACCCAGTGGAAGCCCCCTCCGGCGCAGATCCCGTTCACGGCGGTGATGACCGGCTTCCACACCCGGTTGTGCCAGGCGGTGAAGTGGAGGTCGAACTCCTCCGTGGACTTGCGATAGCGCTCGAACCCGATGCCATCCTGTGCGATCTCCATGACGTCGACGCCGGTCTGGAAGGCCCTCCCCTCGCCGGTATGGACGATGACGCGGACATCGGGGTCGCCGTCGAGCGCCTTCCAGGCCGTCTCGAACTCGTCACGCATGTGAGCGTTCATCGCATTCAGGCGGTCCGGTCGGTTGTTGATCAGCCATCCGACGGGCCCGCGCCGCTCGAGGATCAGTGTGTCGAGAGTCGGGTAGCTCACTGCACCTCCGTGTTCGGCCCCGGCGTTGCGGACGTGGTGGCGCCGGCGGCCGGGCTCATCGGTTGCCACTGCGGCTCGCGCTTCTCGGCGAAGGCGCGCGGGCCCTCCTCCTGGTCGGGGTGGCCCCACATGGAGACCAGCTCTTGCGCGCCGGCCTTGCTGGCATCGGTCAACCCGGCTTCGAGCGCGCCCCACAGGGCGCGCTTGGTCGCTGCCATGGCGGCCGGCGAGTTGCGGGCGATCTTCTCGGCGAGGGCCTGGGCCTCGGCGCGGAGGCGCTCGGGCGGGTCGACCACCTGGCTCACCATGCCGAGGGCGAGGGCCCGCTCGGCCGACAGCCGCTCATGGCGGCCGACCAGCGCCATCCGCATGACCGCCTCGAAGGGGATCTTGCGGGCCAGTCCGATCGCCTCGTAGGCGGTGACCTGGCCCAACGACACGTGAGGATCGAGGAATTGGGCGGCCGAGGACGCGATCACGATGTCGGCGTCGGCGACGAAGTGGAGGCCACCTCCAGCGCAGACCCCGTTCACGGCGGCGATGACGGGCTTCCAGACTCCGTTCTGCCAGGCCGTCATCCGCAACTCGCCGCGCCGCGTGCGCCCGGACTGCTTGCGCAGTGCTTCGGGCGCGCGGGCCAGCTGGACGACGTCGAGACCGGTCTGGAAGGCCCGTCCGGCCCCTGTGTTGACGATGACGCGCACATCGGGGTCCCGGTCGAGCTCCAGCCAGGCCGCCTCGAGCCGGTCGAGCATCGCGGCGTCCATGGCGTTGCCCGCTTCGGGCCGGTTGAACACCAGCCAACCGACGGGCCCTTCCCGTTCCACCAGCACCGAGGCCTCCGGCATCAGCTGCGCGGCACCTCGCGCCACGGCCGCGCCTGCCAGGGGTCGGGGTCACGGGGAAGACCGAGGACCCGCTCGCCCAGGATGTTCTTGTTGACTTCCGTCGTGCCGCCCTCAATCGTGTTGGCGCGGCTCCGCAACATGCCCCGGACCTCGTACGGCAGCGAGTCGGCCCACGAGCCGCCACCTCCGACCCAGGCGGTCCCTCCAGCGCCCAGCATGTTCACCGCCATCGCCTGGATCCGCTGGTTCAGACCTCCCTGGTGCACCTTGCCGATTGAGCTCTCGGGACCCGGCGACCGCCCCGCACGCGCCTGCGCCCTGACGCGCAGGTTCGTCCACTCGCGCACCCGCTCCTCGCACCACAGCCGGATCACCTCGTCCCGGTGCACCGGGTTGTCCCACCCACCGGGTTTCCCCTCGGTGCTCAACCGCTTCGCCAGCCTGACCAGTGAGTCCGCGCCCGAACCCCCGATCCGGTCGACCCCCCCGGAACCGGACCCCGACACCATCTGCCGCTCGCCCGACAACGTCGCGTTGGCCACCTTCCAGCCGCCTCCGACGGGGCCGACCCGCTGGGAATCCGGGACCCGCGCGCCGTCGAGGAACACCTCGTTGAAGTCGATCTCACCACCCATGTGCCGCAGCGGCCTGATGTCGACACCGGGCTGACGGAGGTCGATCAGGAAGTAGGTGATGCCGGCGCGCTTGGGCACATCGGGGTCCGTCCGTGCCAGCAACACCGCGAAGCTGGACTGGTGGGCCCACGTCGTCCACACCTTCTGCCCGCTGACCACCCAGTCGTCGCCGTCGCGCTCGGCGCGCGTGGCGAGGGACGCCAGGTCGGACCCGGAGCCCGGCTCGCTGAAGAGCTGGCACCAGGTCTCCTCGTTGCGCACGATGGGAGGCAGGAAGCGAAGCCGCTGCTCCTCGGTGCCATGGGCAAAGAGTGCCGGCGCGGCCAGGTTCAGTCCCAAGGGGTTCAGGCGACCCAGGTTGTACGGACGCAGCTCCTCGTCGACCCGGCGCGCCACGTCGCCCGGGATGTCGAGGCCGCCGTAGGCAACCGGCCAGGTCGGCACGACCAGCCCCGACGCACCGAACGACGGATACCACGCCTCGTACTGCGACCGGCTGCGCACCTTGCGGACCTCGGCCGCCCCGCCCCGCCGGCCTGCGTCGACCCAACTGGTCGGCACGACGTCTCGTACCCAGTCACGGACGGCACAGAGGACGTCGTCAACCGTCGAATCCGGGCCCACCGCCAGTCGTCCCGCGCGTGGGAGGGGCCCCGGTACCTGCGCTCATCGGCCCGAGAAATTCGGCGGCCGCTTCTCTTTGAAGGCGGCGAGCCCGTCCCGGAAGTCCTCGCTGCGCGACGAGAGCTCCATCGCCAGCGCCTCGTTCTGCAGGTGCTCGGGGAGTGGGGCCGTGGAGCCTGCGTGCAGGAGCCACTTCGTAAGCCCGATGGTCACCGTCGGTGCCCCGGCCAGCCGATCGACCAGCGAGCGCGTCTCGTTCGCGAGCTCGTCGCCGGGCACCGCTTTGTGCACCATTCCCCACGCCGCCGCATCGGAGCCCGTGACCGCCTGGCCGAGCATCAACATCTGCCGGGCCCGGGCCTCGCCGACGCGTCGGGGTAGCAGCCACGTGGCGCCCGTGTCGGGTGTGAAGCCACGCTCCGAGTAGGGCTCCCACAGGCGCGCCGACTCCTCGACGACGGCGAAGTCCGACGCCAGGACGAGGTGCAGCCCGATCCCGGCCGCCCACCCGCGCACCTGGCAGACGACGGGAGTCTGCGTCGTGACCAACAGCTCAATCAGCCGGTGCGCTTCGGTGGGCAGGCGTCGCTGGATGCTCCCCACCCGGGGCCGCGCGTCGCCCGCGTTGCGCCCGACGATGTCGAATCCCGAGCAGAAGTGCTCGCCAGTCCCCCCGAGCAGCACCACCCGGACCGATTCGTCGGGTCCCGCCGCGGACAGCGCGGCGATCATCGACTGCACGATGGGATCGGTCAGGGCGTTGCGTTTGGCCGGGCGATCGATCTCGAGCTCGAGCACCGGACCGACCTGTTCGACCCGCAGCCCCTCGATCGAGCGGTAGGGACTCGTGACCTCGGCGTCGCTCATCCGTCCACGTACCTGTCGCTGATCGCCTGCAGCGCCTCCTGTAGGTCCCGCGCGCCCCCAGGAGGGTCGGGCAGTCGCACGGGGCCGTGCTGACGGCTCGGCAGCAGGATGGTGGCATGCCCCGGTGTGGTGAGCTCGCCGCGCTGGTTCGTCGCGGTCAGCTCGACGTCGATCGCCGGGCGCCCGCCCTCGGCGACGTAGCGGTTCGTCACCGACCCGGAGAGCCACTGCGTGTCTCCCACGTAGTTGAACCGGCGAAACTCGCAGTCGAGCTTCCAGAGCCACCCCGCGTCACCCATCCAGTCCGTGCACAGGTGGATCAGCCATGTCTCGCGCATACGCCCGTAGTCGTACGTGGTGGGGTTGCCGCTCCGCCGGGCGAATTCGGGGTCCCAGTGCACCCGCTGCATCACATCGGGCACGTTGAGGTCGTCGCGCTGGAAGAAGCGGGGGATCCTGGTGCGGTTCTGGTAGCCCAACCGCAACGGTTTGACGCCATAGAGGCCCATCCCCATGCCGGCGTGCCAACAGATCATGTCGGTCACGGTCAGAGGCCCCTTCACCATGGGGCCAACCGCATCGCCGACCTCCACGTCCTCCCAGTAGCGCGGCTCCTCGCCGCGGCGCTGCTCCGTGGCGTACTGTGCCTCGATGGCGGCGATCTCCTCGTCTTCGTAAGGGCGCAGTTCGACGGCGTCGTACTTCTTCCGCTGGCGCGCCTTGGTCCGTTCCGTGCGGATCATCAACCGGTATTGGGCGGACAAGACCGGGCCGTCGGCCCGGCGGAACACCTGTGCCGTCCACTCGTGCACGGCCCGATCGGCGAAGTCACTCGACTTGTCCAGCACCCCGACCAGCGCGTTGCGGCGGGTCACCGACTGATTCGGGCGCAGAGGAGCCCACCACTCCCGCGCGCTGGCCGAGTAAAACGCGTGGACCCCGCGCAGCGGGTCGCCGCGCATGAGCTCACGGTGCTCCTCTGGCACCTCGGTCACCTCGTCGACACCGATCAGGGAGTCCCCCCGACCAGCGGGGGCGGCGCCAGCACCCCACCCCAGCAGGTCGTTGACGCGTACGCGTCGTCCGCCCACAGCGGATTGTCGTCACCGTAGGCCTCGGCAACCTGTCGGAAGGCATCGATTCCGGGCACGGTGTAGCGCGGCGGCACGGGATGTGGCTCGGGGATACCGATGCGCGACCGGAGTCGGGCGATCCCGTCGTCCGTTATTGAGCCCTCGGTGGCCACGACTCGCATATTATATGAAGTCTGGTGCCACTCACTTGAGCGGGCACCCTCTGAAATGGCCAACAGGTGAACGAGAACGCGCCCAACGAGAAGGTCTACATCCACGAGCTCATCGACATCACCGGTCACGGCCGCGCGCGCTACATGCACCACATGACGGCCAACTGGAGCCCCATCGCCCAGGAGGAGCGCAACCAGCTGTGTTACGGCGTGTGGGGCGTCGTCGGCTCGACCGGACCGTGGCCCACGGTCGTCAACATGTGGGAAGAGGACGGATGGGATGGCCTGGCTGCGTCGTTCGGACACGAGCTGAGCCACGCCGAGCTCCAAGACCCGAAGTTGGCACGCTGGTGGGCGGCGGCGGCGGAGATGCGCTCGGGCGGATTCGACCGGATCCTCGTCCCGACCCCGTGGTCCGAGACGATCACGGACCTCTGTGCGCGGGGAGCGGGCGGTGTGGCCTACGCGCACGACCAGGTGACGGTGCCTCCGGGCACCGCCCGCGACTTCTTGGAGTTGGCCCGGGAGGCGGGCGGCTCCTTCTACGAAGGGTTCGGCTGGAGTCTCCTCGGCGGGTGGGAGACCGCCCTGCGGCACGACGACGAGGCCTTCTTGATCTGGTCCATCCCCGGCTGGGAGCAGTGGGGACAGGCCGAGGCGTGCCTCCGCCGCGACGACACCTGGCGCAGGCGCCAACGCGACGCCGTCACCGACTTCAAGCGGATCCTCCTGGTGGACGCCCCCCTCGGCCCCCTGCGGACAGACCGCCAACCGTCCCGGAGCGACCGCGACGACAGCTGGTCCGAGTAGCCCAGCCGCCTCAGCCGCGGCTGGGCGTGTCGACGACGGGCGCCGACTGGAGAGTCTGGGCGACCTTGCCGCGCAACAGCTTGCCCACCTCGTTGTAGGGGAGCGATCGCACCCGGTAGAAGTCCACGGGAACCTTGTACGGCGACAGATGCGCTCGACACAGCGCGGCGAGCGCCGCCTCGTCGGCGTCACCGACGAAGACGGCGACGGGCACCTCGCCCAGGCGCTCGTCCGGCCGCGCCACGACCGCTGCCTCCGCGACGCCCGGGTCGAGGCGCAGCACTTCCTCCACCTGCTCGGGGAACACCTTGTTCCCGCCCCGGTTGATGAGATCCGACGTGCGACCTTCGATCCAGACGAACCCCTCGGGATCGACCCGTGCGTGATCTCCCGTGCGGACGAAGCCCTCCGCGTCGACCCGATCGTCCAGCTTCGCCCCACCCGCGTACCCGGCCGCCATGCGGGGAGGACGGACCAGCAGTTCGCCGACCGCACCGTCAGCGACGGGGCGGCCTTCCTCGTCGATCACGGCGATGTCCACCCCGGGGTGCGGTCGCCCGGCCGCGCCCAGCTTCTCCGGATGCTCGCGAGCATCCGCCGCGGTCCATCCGATGACCTCCCCCACCTCGGCCTGGCCGTAGCTGTTCAGCACCGTCACGCCGAACCGGTCCATGAACCGGCGCGCGGCCAGCGGCGACAGCGGCGCCGTGATGCTGCGAACGAATCGGAGGGGTGTGAGGTCGGTCACCGCCGGGTCCGCGGTCAGCATGACCATGGCGGCCGGCGGCAGGACAGTGGATCGCACCTGGTAGCGATGGACCAGTTGCGAGAAGTCCGTCGTGGAGAAGCGCGGCATCAGCACCACCGCGGCACCCGCGCGGAGCCCGAAGCACACGTTGTAGATCCCGGCGTTGAGCGCCACGGACACGGGGACCAGGTTCGGCGTCGGCTCCCGGTCGGGCGCCCGGGTGGCCTCCTTCCCCCGGAGCGGCGCCAGCACGCGGTCCAGCAGTTCGAGGTAGCCGTCGTGCGACTGCAGGATGGCCTTGGGAGGACCCGTCGTACCCGATGTCCAGGTGACGAACGCGACCCCGTCGTCGTGGCGTGCCGGATCCTCCATCGTGTGCAGACCGTCGTCGTCGAGGACGACGAGCGGTCGGATGGTCTCGAGGACATGGTGCGCCTCGGCCTCCGGAGAGCGGTCGTTGATCGGGACGAAGACGCCGCCCGCGAGCCAGATTCCCACCATGGTGGTGACCAGCTCAGGCCCGGTGGCCAGGCGGACCGCCACGCCGTGACCGGGTTCCAGCCCCACCGCGAGCAGTCGGGCCGCGGTGTCACGCGCCATCGCACGAGCGCGTGCGGCCGTCACCGTCCCGTCGATCGTGCACAGGAGGTCCCGGTCGCCGGCAAAGGGGTGGTCCAACAACAGGTTGGCCAAGTTGTCCGTCATGGGCCGTCGCTCGTTCTCCATCCGTGAGTTACATATAATATCCCGCCGCAATCATCCGCCTCCGACCCCACGGGAGTGACCACGAGTGGCCGACCACATCTGGACGAGCGAGGACCAGTCGACCATCCTCGACCTGTTCGAACAGCGGGTGGCTGCGGACCCCGACGGCGAGTATCTGGACATCGGCGGCGTCAAGCTTTCGGCACGGGACGTGTTGCAGAGCGCGGGCAGGTTCGGTCGCGCGCTGGTGGAGCTCGGCACCGAGCAACACGACCGGGTGGCGACGCTCGTCGAGAACTCGCCCACCGCCCTCCTCTCGTGGGCGGGCACGGCCTGCGGCGGCCGGATCTCGGTGCCGATCAACACCGCCTACAAAGGTGACTACCTGTCACACCAGCTCACCGACTCCGGGTCGCGCGTCCTCGTCGTCGCCGCCAGTCTGTTCCCCCGGGTCGCGGCGATCATCGGTCAGGTCCCCGCCCTCGAGCACGTCGTGGTCGTCGACGATGCCGGAGACGTAGAGCCCGGGAGCACGGTGGCCGAGGCCGACGAACCGTCGGGTCTGGGTCGGGTGACCGTCCACCGCTGGGACGACCTGATGAACGGGTCGGGTGACTTTCCCAGCGTCCGCATCCGTCCAGCCGACCTGGCCACCTTCATCTACACCGGCGGCACCACCGGCCTTTCCAAGGGCTGCATGCTGAGCCACAACTACCACGAGGCGTTGGCGCGCCAGATCGGGATCTGCTGGCGGCGGACCGCGGACGATGTCGTCTGGACACCGCTCCCCATGTACCACTTCAACGCGCTGGCCACGGCCATCGTCGGGGCCCTGGTCTATGGAGGACGGGCCGCGATCTATCGGCGGTTCTCGGTCTCGCAGTTCTGGCCCGAGATGAACCGAGTCGGCGCCACCATCACCTCGACGCTGGGCACGATGGCCTACCTGCTGGCCCACGACGTCGACCGACCCGAGATGCCCAACTCGGGCCGGCCCGAGGCGAACCGGTCATTGCGTCTGCTCGGGGCGGCACCACTGCCCGTCGAGGTGGACCGGGTGATCCGCGACCGGTTCGGCCTTCAGACGTTCAGCGGGGCGTATGGCGTGACCGAGGCCAGCCTGATCTCCTGGCAGCCGCCCGGCTTCGAAAACCGTCCCAATGCGGCCGGCGTGACCAACGACCAGTACTTCGACGTGCGCATCTTCGACGACGACGATCACGAGGTCCCGACCGGTATCGACGGCGAGATCGTGATCCGGCCCAAGCGCCCCCACGTCATGTTCGAGGGCTACTGGGGCCGCCCGGACGAGACCGTCGCCACCAGCCGTAACTTCTGGTACCACACCGGGGATATCGGACGGGTCGACGACGACCACTTCCTCTACTTCGTCGACCGGAAGGCCGACTACCTACGGCGCCGTGGCGAGAACATCGCCAGCTTCGAAGTCGAGCGCATCCTGATGGGCCACGGCGCCCTGGCGGACGTGGCCGTCCATGCCGTCCCGAGCCCGATGACCGAGGACGACCTCAAGATCACCGCGACGATCAAGGAAGGTGCGACCGTCACGGAGGAGGAGCTCTTCCGGTGGTGCATCGATCGACTGCCGTACTTCGCGTTGCCCCGCTACATCGAGTTCCGCGCCGTGCTCCCCCGCAGCCCGGTCGGCCGCGTGCTCGAACGCGAACTGCGGACGGAGGGAGTGACGGACGGCACCTGGGACGTCGAGACCGCAGGGATCGCCTACGAGCGCCGCTAACCCTGCGCATCGAGCCACCGTAGTGAGTGGCGCAGCGCCAGCAGCGGCCCACGGCGAGCCCGGTATTCTTTATGCAATCGGTTTGACCGCCCGCCGGTCCGCCCCAGGGAGGGATGCAGCATGAACGCTCGAGACCTCATCCTCGTGAGTGTCGACGACCACCTCGTCGAGCCGCCGCACATGTTCGAGGGTCGGCTCCCGGCTCGCTACGCCGAGGCCGCCCCGAAGGTGGAGCGCAAGGCCGACGGGTCTGATGTCTGGGTATTCAACGGCTCCGTCATCCCCAACATCGGCTTGAACGCGGTCGCCGGGAGGCCCAAGGAGGAGTACGGCATCGAACCGACCGCCTTCGACGAGATGCGCCCGGGCTGTTACGACGTGGACGAGCGGATAAAGGACATGAACGCGGGCGGGGTGCTCGGTTCGATGTGCTTCCCCTCGTTCCCCGGCTTCAGCGGCCGGTTGTTCGCCGCCTGCGAGGACAAGGAGCTGGCGCTCGCCGTCCTGCAGGCCTACAACGACTGGCACATCGACGAGTGGTGCGGCTCGTATCCCGGGCGGTTCATCCCGATGGCTCTTCCGGTGCTCTGGGATCCGGAGCTGGCGGCCGCCGAGGTCCGACGCGTGGCCGCGAAGGGCTGTCACTCCATCACGTTCACCGAGAACCCGTTCACGCTCGGGTACCCGAGCTTCCATGCGTCGCACTGGGATCCGCTCTGGCGGGCCGTCTGCGACGAGGGGGTCGTCGTGTCGATCCACCTGGGCTCGTCCGGCCAGCTGGCGGTCACGGCGCCCGACGCGCCCGTCGACGTGATGATCACGTTGCAGCCGATGAACATCTGTCAGGCCGCGGCGGACCTTGTGTGGTCTCGTATCCCGAAGGAGTTTCCGGACATCAGGTTCGCGCTCTCGGAGGGCGGCACCGGCTGGATCCCGTACTTCCTCGATCGCCTGGACCGCACCTACGACATGCACCGGCTGTGGACGGGCCAGGACTTCGGGGACCGGCTCCCGAGCGACGTCTTCCGGGAGCACTTCCTGACCTGCTTCATCGCCGACCCGGTTGGGCTCGAACTGCGACACCTCATCGGACTCGACAACATCGCCTGGGAATGCGACTACCCGCACTCGGATTCTTCGTGGCCCGAGGCACCCGAGGAGCTGGCCCGGGTCGCCGCGGGCGTGCCCGACCGGGAGCTGGCCCGCATCACCTACGAGAACGCCTGCGGGTGGTACTCGTTTGACCCGTTCGCGCACCGCGCGCTGGAGCGGTGCACGGTGGGAGCCCTGCGCGACGAGGCGAAGGGGCATGACGTCGCCATCCATTCGTTCGACCACGGTCGCTTCGAGCGGAAGCAGAAAGGCGTCGAGATGGGGGACCTGGCAGAGCGGGCCACGGCCTGAGCTGCCGGCGCAGGGCTCTCTTGCGCCACCGGAAAACTTGTATATAACATATTTGATCGCAAGTTCCGGGGGGTACGAGCCGAAGGCCAGGGTCGCCGGCAGTCCGGCGCATCGGCTTCTCTCGCTCTTCCTACCTCCTTGAACCGACGCCCGTTTGTCGGGGCGCTGTGTGAATGACCCGATCGCAAAACGATCCGAGGAGGACAGAGGTGCTGCGAGTGCTGCGAGTGCTGCGAAGAGGGGTCCTCGATCTGCGACGTACGGCGCTGCCGATGGTCGTCGCGGCCATGGTGCTCGGCGGGACGTGCGTCGCACTCTCGTCGACGTCTGCCGCCGCCGCAACGTCGGCGGGTCGCACGCTGGCGCTCTCGGCGAACGGCCAATGGCCGGGTGTGGGCAAGATCTGCGAACCGGGGCCCGGCGGTGCCTCCTCGGTACGCGGGGTGGGAGGCAAGACCATCAACATCGCCGTCTTCAACGACGCCGCAAGCTCGATCGAGCCCGGACTCGAAGTGGAGTTCGTCCAATTCGCCAAGGCCTTCGCGGCGTGGTGCAACGCTTCGGGGGGGATCAACGGGCGTCATATCGTGATCGACGATCGTGACGCCGCGCTGTTCAACGCGGCGCAGCAGACCGAGTCGGCCTGCCAGAGCGACTTCATGTCCGTCGGTGGTGGCATGGCGCTCGACAAGCCCGCCGTCCCCATTCGTGTGCAGTGCGGGCTCGGCCAGATCAGCGGCTATGTCGTCTCCGACGCCTCGGATCTCGCCTCGCTGCAGGTCGACCCGAGCGGCATCAATACGAACACCGTGACCTCGGGATGGTTCGGGGCACTGGCGAAGGCGTACCCCCAGGCCGTCAAGAAGAGCAGCTTTGGTGGTGGAAACAATGCATCCATCCTCGAACCCGAGATGAAGTTCGAGTTCGGTGCCGAGGGTCAGGGATGGCACGTCGTCGACTTCCAAGAACCGCCGATCACCGTCACCGATTGGGCGCCCTACGTCTCGGAGGCCCAGACCAAGGGGGTGCAGGCCCTGTGGCCCGCGGACACCGCCAACATGACCCCCTACTTCCAGGCCATGACGACCGCCGGCTACAAGCCCGCCTTCGTCGCCCTCGGGGTCCAGTTCTACAACGCCACGACCGCCAAGGGCGTCGCTGCCAACCCCGGACTCCCCCCGATCTACGTCGAGACGTCATGGTGGCCGCTCGAGATGGCGTCGCAGAACCCCGCCACCCAGCAGCTGGTCAATGTCATGCACACCTACGCCAAGGGCGACGCCGTCAACTTCGACCACGAGGAGGGCGCCGAATCGTGGCTGTTATGGGCCAAGGAAGCGTCGGCCTGCGGCACCAACCTGACGGTCTCGTGTGTCCTGAACCATGCGGCAGCCGAGAAGAACTGGAGTGCGGGGGGCATCGAGGCGCCGGTGGCGCAGTTGACCCTTTCCAACCAGAATCCCCAGCCGTCGCCGTGCTTCGCCCTCCTCCGGGCCCAGGGCGACAAGTTCGTCTACGACAAGACGATCACGCGGCCCACCCAGTCCATCTGGAACTGCAACCCGAAGAACGTCGTCCACCTGACCCGGCAGGAGCAGCAGCAACTGGCGTCCTTGTGACCAGGGGTTCGGCAGGCCGCGGGGACACGCAGACGCTGGATAGTCTTACCCTGCCTCGCGACTGAACATCTGGGTGGGGGACCGCTGTGCATGACTTCATCATTTTCACCATCGGCGGATTGGCCGCAGCGGGCATCTACGCGATCACCGCGAGCGGCCTGACCCTCACCTACACGACGACCGGGATCTTCAACTGGGCCCACGGCGCGATCGGGATGGTCTGCGCCTTCGCCTACTGGCAGATGAGCATCGGCTGGGGCTGGCCCGTCCTGGTTTCGCTGCTCGTCTGCCTCTTCGTGGTGGCGCCCGTCATCGGGATCGTGATCGAGGCGGCCGTGATGCGGCGCCTGGAAGGAGTGTCGGAGGCGTCGAAATTGGTCGTGACGCTCGCCATCGCGCTCATGTTCCTGGGCCTGGCGCAATGGATCTGGGACCCCACCACGTATCGAGCCCTTCCCCCTCTGTTCAACAACGACACGTTGGTCCTGGGCTCAATCCGCATCTCCTACAACGACGTCACCGTCTTGATCCTGGCGCTGGTCGTTGCCGTCGGGCTGCGGCTGTTCCTCTACCGCACGCGGATAGGGGTCACCATGCGGGCGAGCGTCGACGACAAGAACTTGACGTCGCTCAACGGGTCGAGTGCCGTCGCCAACGCGAGGAATGCCTGGATCATCGGGTCGATGCTGGCCGCACTGGCCGGAATCCTCATCGCACCGACTCTGACGCTGTCGGCGTCCGCACTGACGTTGCTCATCGTGAACGCCTACGCCGCGTCGGTCATCGGGCGTCTGCGCTCGATCCCGATGACCTTCGTGGGCGCGATCATCCTCGGCCTGTCCATCGCCTACTCGGTTGCGTACCTACCCCAGAACCCCTACATCCAGGGTTTCGAGAACGCCGTGCCGGCGATCATCCTCTTCATCGCCCTCCTCGTCCTGCCCCAGTCCCGCCTGCGCGGGCACCGCCAGCTCCGAAGCCGGGAGCTTGCGTTCCGACCCACCTGGAACGGCACCGCCCTCTTCTGCGTGGGGGCGGTCCTGGCGGCCGTCTTCCTGGCCACCACCGTCTCGACGGCCGATCTGTTCAGCCTCAATCGCATGTGGGGGCTCGCCATCGTCGGGCTCTCGGTCATCCCCATCGTCGGATACGCCGGGCGCCTGTCGCTGTGCCAGATGACGTTCGCCGGCATCGGGGCGTCCGTGGTCGGACACATCGGCGCCCAGGGAAACCCTCTCTCGTTGCTCGCCGCGGCCGGGGTGTGCGCGGTGATCGGCGTCGTTGTCGCTATTCCCGCCCTGCGGTTGTCGGGGATCTACTTCGCCCTCGCCACGGCGGCCTTCGCCATCACCATGGACAACTGGGTCTTCCCGCTCCCCTCCTTCAGCCTGCTCGGGCATCCCTACGCACCATTCGGTTCGGGGTCGCTCGTCTTCACTCCCTTCCACATCGGTTCGGCCGCTCTGACATCGAAGACCTCGCAGTTCATCGCGGGGTCGGTGGCCTTCGCGATCCTGACCGTGGTCGTCGTCGCGCTGCGACGATCAGAATTCGGACAGCGGCTGCTGGCCATGAAGGACAGCCCTGCCGCCTGCGCCACCCTGGGCATGAACGGTCGAGCCTCTCTGGTCGGGGTCTTCGCGTTCTCGGCCGCGCTCGCGGGGATCGGGGGTGGCGTCTACGGCATGGCCCTGGGCAGCGCCGCCCCCGACGTCTTCCAGTTCTTCAACGGGCTCTCGGTGCTCCTGGTCATGGTGATCATGGGCCTCACCTCGTTCGGTGCCGCCGGGATCGGAGGCCTGTACCAGGGCTCTCCGATGTTCACCAATCTCTTTCCTTCGCTCACACAGTTGCCGCTCGTCCTCGTCGGCCTCGGCGGCATCGGCGTGGGAACCACCCCCAACGGGACGATTCCCGGCAGCATCCGCCCTGTCTGGCTTTCCGTGGTGCGGCGGCGATGGTTGCTCGCCGGCATCGTGGCGATCTTCGGCGCGGCCTGGGCGCTCCGGCTGGGAGGTGCGATCGGTAACTGGACGATGACGATCATCCTGGTGGTCGATCTCGCGTTGCTCCCGGTGCCGGCGTATGTCGCCGATTACCGGGCGAGGATCGCGCCGCCAGCGTTCGGGCTCCCCGAACGCCGCTCGAAGGAGAAGCGGGACGCCTTCTTCGCGGACGCAGCAGCCGACGAGAGCCCCGACACAACGGGCGACCAGCTGGCCGCCCTCTCGGGTGCCGGAGGTACCAGTGGGTCTTGAGGTCGACAACATCTCCGTGCGCTTCGGCGGCTTAGCGGCACTCTCCGAGGTGTCCCTCAGCGCCGCGGAGGGTTCGGTCACCGGATTGATCGGTCCGAACGGCGCCGGGAAGACGACCTTGTTCAACGTGGTCACGGGCATGCAGCGTCCGAACGCCGGGTGCGTGCGCCTCGACGCGTGGGATCTGCGCGGGATGTCCTCGTATCGCCGGGCCCGACTCGGGCTCGGACGCACGTTCCAACGTCTGGAGCTCTTCGGCACCCTCACAGTCGCCGAGAACATCGGGGTGGCGGCGTCCATCGCCCAGCGCGGGTTCGTGAAGGCCAGGTCGAGAACGATCCATGAGATGCGTGAGGAGTTGCTCGACCGGCTGGGCCTGACCCCCGTGGCCCACGACCGCGCCGACACTCTGCCGACGGGAACGGGCCGCCTGGTGGAACTGGCCCGCGCCCTCGCGACGAAACCCAGGGTGCTGCTGCTCGACGAGCCAGCGGCGGGGCAGAACAGTGAGGAGACCGAACGCTTCTCGGTGGTCCTCCGGCAGCTCGCCGACGACGGACTCGCCATTCTGCTCGTCGAGCACGACATGGAGCTCGTGATGAACGTGTGCGACACCGTGTGCGTCTTGGACTACGGCCGCGTCATCTGCAACGGTACGCCGTCCTCGGTTCGGGCCGACCCCAATGTCCAGGCCGCCTATCTCGGTACCGCGTCCGGGGCGACGGCCGATGTCTGATCAGCCGCTGCTGGAATTCCGCGGGGTGCGGGCGGCCTACGAGGAAGTCGAGGTGATCCACGGGGTCGACGCCACCTTCGAGGAGGGTGTGGTCACGGCCGTCCTGGGTGCGAACGGCGCCGGGAAGTCGACTCTTCTCGCCCTGGCGGCCGGCATCATGGGCCCGACGGAGGGGGAGGTCCGCTTCGCCGGCGACAAGGTCCGGGTGGGATCCACCTCGACCCTGGCGCGCCGTGGGCTGTGCCTGATTCCCGAAGGGCGCGGCGTGTTTCCGAATCTGACCGTCCGGGAGAACCTCTGGGTGATGACCCACACCGGTTCGGGACGACGACACGTCGAGCAGTGCGCGTTCGAACGGTTTCCCCGCCTGGCGGATCGACGCGACCAGCCTGCAGGCACGCTGTCAGGCGGCGAGCAGCAGATGCTGGCACTCGCCCGCGCCGTCGCCACGAGCCCGCGGCTGCTCATGCTCGACGAGCTCTCCATGGGGCTTGCGCCCATCGTGGTCGACGAGTTGTACGATCACGTCGTCCAGCTCGCCGCCGATGGCATCACCGTCGTGGTCGTGGAGCAGTTCGCACGCACGGCCCTGAGGGTCGCTTCCTCGGCCATCGTGATGGCCAACGGACGCGTCGTGCAGACGGGGGCGGCAGCCGACGTGGAATCGGTGCTCCATTCCGCCTACCTGGGACCCGCGCAGCCTGCGCCGGGCTCTCCGATCAACAACGGAACGTCCGATCACGCCGACGCCGGGACGGGAGCTGCCTAGCACTCGGCCGGCCCCGTCCCGCCCACGTCGGCAGTCGTGCTTCCAACGGCTGCCGCGGCTCGCGGGGCGGAGGTTCAGGAACCGGGACCTTCGGTACCCAGGATGGAGACGAAGGACACCATCTCGCCGGGGTATCCCCCGAGGTTGTGGGTGAGCGCCAGGTTCCGCGCCCCGAACGTCGAGATGCGCCGGTCTTCGGGCGCCTCACCCCGCAATTGGAGCCACACCTCGAACATCATCCGGAGACCCGATGCCCCGACGGGGTGTCCGAAGCTCTTCAGCCCGCCGTCGGGATTCACGGGCAGGTCGCCGGTGAGGTCGAACGACCCCGAGAGCGTTTCCTTCCACGCGCTGCCGCGTTCGCTGAACCCGAGATCTTCCATCAGGACCAGCTCCGTGGGCGTGAAGCAGTCGTGCACCTCCGCCATGGCCAGTTGCGAACGGGGATCGGTGATTCCGGCTTGACGGTACGCCTCCGTGGCCGAAGCGACGACCTCGGGGAAGGTCGTGTAGTCGTAGTCGGGATCGCTGACGCCGCTCCCGTCGCCGACCACGAACGACAACCCCTTCACGAACAGCGGTGACGACGAGTACTGGTGGGCGTCCTCCGCCCGGACGACCACCGCAGCCGCGGCACCGTCGGCGACGCCCGCACAGTCGAAGACCGAGAGCTCACCCGCGATACGCGGCATGGCGAGGAGTTGCTCGACGCTCATTTCCTTACGGAACTGCGCCCGGGGATTGCGCGCACCGTTCGCGTGGTTCTTCGAGGCGATCCTGGCCAGTGCCTGCTTGACCTCGTCGACGCTTATGCCATACCGCTTCGCGTAGGCGGGGACGATCATGGAGTACATGGCGGCGGCCGTGACAGTGCGGTTCGTACCGTCACTTGGCACCGGGAAGGCGTTGGCGCCCTGGTAGCCCGAGTCCTTCAACTTCTCCACCCCGATTGCCATGGCGACGTCGTAGGCTCCGCTGGAGACGGCATAGGCCGCCTGGCGCAAGGCCTCCGACCCGGAGGCGCAGAAGTTCTCCACCCGGGTGACCGGCTTGTCGTTCACCCGCAGCGGACGGGAGACGAGGAGGCCGCTCATGCCCGATTGGGCCGTCCCCAGCCAGTACGCGTCGACGTCCGCCCGGGACACGCCGGCGGAATCGAATGCGCCCTCGGCAGCCTGGAGAACCAGCTCGTCGACCCCGAGATCCCAGAGCTCACCGAATTTCGTGCAGGCCATGCCGACGATGGCCACCTTGTCCTTGATGCCGTGCGAGCCCATCAGTCGTCGCCTTTCCGGTACGGTCGTGCCTTCCAGAAGTAATTGTGGATCCCGTCGGCGGTCGAGAGCCGCCGGAAGGCCATCTCCACCACGTCGCCCACCCGGACCTCCGCCGCGTCCACGTCGGTCAACTCGAGTGGCACCCGACCTCCCCCGTCGAAGTCGACGACGGCGAACACCATCGGCGGGCTCGGAGTGTAGGAGAGCCGGTCGATCGTGAAGGTCGTCACCGTCCCCCGCGCGTCCGCCATGGCCAGGTGCACACCGTCGGCCGGCAGGGGTGGGAGGTGCACGGACCCGTCGGGGGACCGCGAACCCTCGAAACCGAACTTCCACGGGACGGACCGGGCCGCCGCAGACGAGGACGTGCGGGCAGGCTCGGGGCGCCGTGGGGGCTCGACGGGCAGCATTCCCCGCCAGGACAGGTACCGGCCGTAGGAGATCGGTGCGCCGCCTTTGAGCTGGCGGGCCACTGAGCCACCGGCTGGGCGTTGCCCGACCGCCGGCGTGGTCCGGACCATGAGCGCCTCGGCGCCGTCGGCCAGCACCAGGAGCAGGATCGTCTGGTCGGGCTCCGCCTGTTCGAGCGTGGCGGACAGGAGGAAGAAGGGGTGGGCCGCTCCCGTGTTGCCCACGACCGCGCCGAGATCGTCCACCACGCGATCGGCCGGGACCCCCGACCGCTGGGCCACGGCGCGGCACGCACGACTGTGGGTCCCGGTGACGATGAGATGGTCCACGTCCTCGGGTCCCGTTCCGGTCGACTTGAACAGGCGGTCGAGCGCGTCCTTGCCGATGGCGCCGTACCGCACCTCCCCGAAGCGCTCCTCCCACACCCGTGAACGCTCTTCGGTGGGACGGCGCCACCGATCGACGAACTCGTCGGTCAGTGAAACCCACGCGCCCAGCTCTGCGACGATGGCGCCGTCGGTCTCGTCGCCGACGACGAGCGCCGCCGCCCCGTCGCCGAAGTACGCCTCGTCCGGGCCGCCGGCCAAGCCCGCGCGAAGGTCCGCCGCAACGGCCAGCGCGGGTCCCGTTTGGGCGGCCGCGGCCCGCAACGCCCCCATCGCACCGCGGACCGACCCGATCACGTCGTACGAGCCGCACTCCTCGGGCAAGCGGAGAGCGGCGTGGACGGCCGACGCGTTCGTCTTGTCGAGGTACGGCGGTGACACCGTCGCGAACCACAGAGACTCGATCGCTGCCTCGGGCACCGCGCGACGGGCGGCTCTGGAGGCCTCGACCGCCATCGTCGTCGCGTCCTCGTCGTAGGAGGCCACCGCCCGGGTGCCCTTGCGGCCCCCCGCTCCGGCCACCTCGGCCACCGTCGACAGGTCGAGTCGGCGATAGGGGATGTACGTGCCGTGTCCGAGAATGCCGCGCATCCCCGCAGTTTACCCTCCGAATCGCATGTATCTTTTATCCAATCAAGGAGGTTGACGTGGGATTACTCGACGGGAAGGTCGCGATCGTCACGGGCGCCGGGCACGGCATCGGGCGGGGGCACGCGCTCGAATTGGCTCGGCAAGGAGCCCGGGTCGTGGTCAACGACCTCGGGTCGTCGGTGCACGGCGAGGGCGCTGGTCGTGACGCGGATGTGACCGTGGGCCTGATCAGCGACCGGGGTGGCGAGGCGGTCGCCGATTACGGCGACGTGGCGGACCACGAACAGGCGGGGCACCTGATCGACACCGCAGTGACGCGGTGGGGCCAGCTCGACATCCTGGTCAACAACGCCGGCATCGTGCGCGACGCGGCGATCTGGAACATGAAGCCCGACGACTTCGACGCTGTCATCCGCGTCCATCTCCGCGGGACGTGGTCGTGCTCCCATCACGGTGCGGTCCACTGGCGCAACCGAGCCAAGTCCGGCGATCGAGTGATCGGCCGGATCATCAACACCACGTCCGGCGCCGGGCTCACCGGCAACTTCGGCCAGACCGCCTACGCCTCGGCGAAGGCCGCCATCGTCGGCTTGACCCTCACCCTGGCCCAGGAACTCGGTGCCTATGGCGTCACCGCCAACGCGGTTGGCCCCGCGGGCGCGACCCGGCTGACGGGCACGATGCCCCAAGCGCCCCCCGTCGTCGAGCCCGACGAGGTGCCCGCAGAGGAGTGGCAGCCCATGGACCCGGCGAACAGCTCTCCCCTCGTGGCCTGGCTGGCCAGCGACGAGTCCCAGATGATCACCGGGCAGGTCATCCGGTCCATTCACGACCGGGTCATCTGGATGCACGGGTGGCGGGAGGGTGCCGAGGTTGCGTCCGGGCAGCAACGCTGGGACGCCGCGCAGCTCGGAAAGGCATTGGCCACCGACGTCTTCCGCGTGGCGACACCGGGCCTGCGTTTCTTGTAGCGACGGCCGCCGCGTTCGGTGGGCCCGCGCTACGGATCCGAGAGTGTGAGGCCCAACAGGTCGATTGCGTTCTGTCGGGCGATCTTCCGGATCGCCACCGGATCGAGGTGGCCGAACTGCTCGGCCGCAGCCCGGCGCGACTCGGGCCACGTGCTGTCCGAGTGGGGATAGTCCGTCTCGAAGACGACGTTGTCGACCCCGACCTCGTCGAGCAACGTGATGCCCACGGGATCCTTGAAGAAGCAGCTCACGACATTCCCGCGCGCGTAGTAGCTGGACGGCAGCGCCGGGCAGTCCCGTTGCGAGTTGCTCCAGCCCCGGTGGGTCATCCAGACGTCGTCGGCCCGCTCCAAGACGTAGGGGATCCAGCCGATCTGGGCCTCGGCGTACATCAGGCGCAGATCCGGGAATCGGTGCAGGGTTCCCGAAAAGAGGACGTCGGCGAGGCTCGCCACGCTGTTGCCGAAAAGGATGGTGGCGGCGACGGCGTCCGGGGCGTCGGGTGAGGCCTGCGGCGTCTTCGTACCCGAACCGATGTGCATGCACACCACCGTGCCCGTGTCTTCACATGCTGCGAGGAAGGGATCCCAATAACCGGAGTACAGGCTCGGCAGATCGAGGTACGTCGGCAGCTCCGTGAACGCCACCGCCCGCACGCCGCGCTCGGCGTTGCGCGTCACCTCGGCGGCCGCCTGCTCGGCATCCCACAACGGAACGAGGCACAGGGGTATCAGCCGTCCGCCGGCTTCCCCGCACCACTCCTCCACCATCCAGTCGTTGTAGGCCTCGACGCACAGGCGCGCCAGGTCCCGGTCCTTGCCCCAGAGGAATTGCTGACCACAGAACCGGGGGTAGTTCGGAAAGCACAACTGGGCCTGCACCCCGTTGACGTCCATGTCCTCGAGCCGCTCGCGTACGCGCCAACACCCGGGACGCATCTCGTCGTAGCGGACGCCTCGCAGCTGAATCTCGTCCCTCGGAAAACCGGCTGCAGCGATCGTGCGCTTGAGCGAGGCCCGGTGGTCCTCATAGCACCACCAGGCCACGTCGGGACCGTCGGTTCCGGGCTCCTCCACGTAGCCTGAACCGACGAGCTTCGGGACACCGGCCGGCAACAGCTCGATGTGCGGTCCGGCCCCCCGGAAGCGGGCCGGCAGGCGGCTCGACCAGACGTCGGGCGGCTCCACGACGTGAGCGTCCAGGTCGACGATCGGGGGAATCCGCGCCAGGGCCTCGTCACTCGCGCTGGCCTGGTCGACCTCGACGGCATGGACCACTGGTGCCCTCCCTTCGGCAGGATTCCGGATATCAGATATCTTATGCGTTTGGTCGCCCACGGCCCACCCCGCCCCGGGGCAGACGGCCACGGGCGAGAGGGACGCGGGTGGGCCGCCAGGGAGTGTGCGCCGTCGTCCGGCCCGCCCTGGAAATCCCGCCGTCGGCGATGGCGCAGCCGGCGACCGTGCCGCGGAAGTGCCCGTTCGGGATTCTGTAGAGAATATGATGTATCAATGTCACGATCGGCCGATGAGGTGAACTCCGAAGACGGCTCGATACCTGCGTCACCCGGTGCAGTGGTCCGGAAGGGCAGCGGCGAGCAGGCGGCCGCCTATATCCGCCGCTTGATCTTCGATGGGCAGCTGCACGAGGGCATGCGCCTGCCCCAGGACGCCGTGGCCAAGGCCGTGGGCGTCAGCCGGATACCGATTCGCGAGGCGATCATCGCCCTCGAACGCGAGGGTTGGGTGACCACCAAGCTGCACCGCGGCACATTCGTCAACGCGTTCGACGAGCAGATCATCCGTGATCACTTCGAGTTGTTCGGTCTGGTGTACGGGCTCGCGGCTCGGCGCGCCGCCCAACGCCAAGATCCCGAAACGGTCGCCAGGCTGGCCGAGCTTCTCAAGCAGATGCGCGCGACGGATGACCTGGTGCGCATTGAGGAGCTGGCCTTCGCGTTCCACAGCACGGTGGTGGAGTCCGCCCGCTCCCCTCGTATCACCGTCGTACTTCGTGCCATGTCGCGTCTCGTTCCCGGGCCGTTCTTCGTGCTCGTTCCGAGGGCGGTCGAGCCCGAGCGAAAGGGTCTCGCCGCCATCGTCAAGGCCATCCGCGAGGGCGACGGGGACAAGGCTGCCCGCGAGTACGAAAAGATGCTGAGCCACCAGGCGGAGATGGTCGTGGACCTCTTCCACGAGCGGAACGCGGTCCGTCAGGCCGTCTGACTTCGTGGCGGACGAGGAGCGGAAAGGATGCCTCTGAGTAACTCGGGTCCCGCGCCCTCGGGTGGACAGCTCAGAATGTCTCGCTGATCTGCATAACCGGCTGAATCTGGGTGTATGCGGCGACATCCGCCGTGATGGCCGCGGTGCCTTCGCTGGCCAGCGCTGCCTGGAAGGCCTCGGCCGAGTCGAACAGAAAGTGCACTGCTGCGACGTAGGGGCCATCGACCCCTCGGTCGATCTCCACCCGGGCTGGCTTCCAGGTGTCCGCGCAGAGCGGTACGTGTTTCGCGTGGTAGTACTCGTGGTCGAAGTCCGCACCATCGGTGGCGGGGTACAGGACGGAGAATCGCATCATGGCGGAGAGCTCCTTTCGAGCGGTTGGGGTTGTCGTTCGGCGTCGCGCTGCACCAGCTCGACCAGATAGCCGTCGGGCCCCTCGACGTAGGCCATGGTGACCGGCCAACGATCCAGGTGCGTGGGCTCCATGATGGAGCGGGCCCCCGCTCCAACCGCCGCATCGTGTAGGCGCTGGCAGTCGTCGGTGTGCACGTAGAGCTTCCACATCGAACCCATTCGGATCGGGCCATTTTGGTCGAGCTGTTGCGCCAGTTGCAGCTTCGACCCGCGCTCTTGGTTCTCCAGTATTGCTTCGTGAGCATGCTCGATCTCAGTCCTGCTCGTGCAGTCAAGGCCCATCAGCTCGAAGAAGGCGATGGAGGCCTCGATATCGGTGACGTTGAGGCAGTACTGCCCAAGCCAGGGTCCAATCGCCGGCACGCTGTCGGGCCAGGGATGACGTGTCACCAACTCGACGAGGTAACCGTCGAGGTCGCGCACGAATGCGATACTCACCGGCCACCGCTCCATCCGCTGGGGCGCTGACTCCACGGTCGCCCCATGCGCGACGGCGTCTTCGAAGGTCGCATCGAGGTCGTGGGTGTTGAGGTACAGCTTCCAGAAACCCGTGCCGAGGTCCAATGGACCTGACTGGTTCTTCTGCTGAGCGATCTGGAAGTTCGAGCCGCCCGACGCGTTCTCCACGATCGCTTCGAACGCATCGGGGATCTCGGTCCGGCTCGTGCACGTGAGGCCGAGGGATGTGTAGAAGGCAACCGCGCGCTCGAGGTCCGCGACATTGAGGCAGTACTGACCCAGCCAGCTCGTCATCGCTTCTCCTTGTCGACTCGGTACAGCGGCGAGCCCAGTAAGTCCGGCCCGGACGCGTAAGTATATTGTATGCGGACGGATTCGTCCGCTGGCTCCGGCGTGCCCACCACGGCCCATCATCGTGAGGCGGCGCAAGGAAGCGGACACGCGTGGCTGCCTGTTCGCATCTGGTTCTAAGTTTGACCCCGACAGCGCCAGGCCGGCTGTGGGCTTCGGGAGCGTGGGACGTAATGGCAATGGGCAACCGTCCGGAGGTACAGACCGCACCGGCTGCCATCACGGCGCTCGACGTGTCGCTGTTGGCGCAACAGCTCGCGACGGCGTTGGCACGAGTGCCGTTCCGCCGTCCGTTCGAGGGTCCTTCCTCGCTCCTGCCCAACCTGGGAATCTCGGTCACCCGAGAGGTGATCCGCTCCTTCATGGGCTTCGCCTCGTCGTTGCGCATTCCCGAGTTCCGGTCGCTCGAACTCGTGTTGGACGAGATCTGCCAGTTGATCATGCCGCCGTTTGTCCGTTCCCTCGACGTCGAGAGCCATGCCACGGAGTTCGGTGGCGTCCCGGGCATCCTCTATGTGCCTCGCCGCCGCCGACCCGTCGGGGTGATCCTCTACTTCCACGGGGGCGGGTACATCGGCACGTCGCCGACGATGTACGCGTTCTTCACCGCGCGGGTGTGCCGGGAGACCGAGTGCGCCACGTTCGTCGCCGACTACCGGCTGGCCCCGGAGTTCCCCTATCCGGCCGGGGTTGAGGACGCTTCGGCCGTGTACGCGGAGCTCGTCGCCCTGGGCATACCGCGCGAGCGCATCTTCCTGGCCGGCGACTCGGGTGGTGGCGGACTGGCCAACACGCTGCTTCTCGAACGCCCCGAGCACGTCGAGCCGGTCCGGCCCGCGGGATTGGTGCTGTTCTCGCCCGAGGTCGACCTACGCCTGGACGAGCCATCCGTCACCGAGAATGCGGACCGCGACATCCTGCCATGGAACATCCCGACGGCTGCATACCTCCACGGGACCGATGCTTCCAGTGCACCCCTTGCTCCGTTGCGCGCTGACCTGGGCGACTTTCCTCCCACCTGCGTCACCTGGGGAGGCGACGAGATGTTCCGCGACCCCATTCGACGCTTCGTCGCACGCCTCCGTACGGCGGGTGTCCCCGTCGATGCCCGGGAGTTCGAGGGGATGTTCCACGTCTTCCCGATCCTCATGCCCTGGGCCGACGACAGCCGGGAGGCCTTCCGTCACGTCCGCCGCTTCATCCACCGCGTCGTGGCCGAAGCTCCCCCGCTTGCCGCCACCGACTTGACTCGCAAGCTCGTGGCCTAGCACCGAGCGGGCCGACCGCAGCTGGACTCTGCTTGGTCGGGAGGCGACGCGCTCAGGCTCGTCCGAGCTGGTCGGCCACCTTGCGCAGGTCCGCCCGGAAGTCAGGGTGCGCGATGTCGACCAGCCGATGGGCGCGCTCACTCACCGTCAAGCCCGTGAGCTCCGCCGCGCCGTACTCGGTGATGACGACACCCGTGTGGTGGCGCGGTGTCGAGACCACAGATCCTTCGGGGAGCAGCCCGACGATGTGCGACACGACCTCACCCTCGTGGACGCCGGTCGAATGGAGGCAGATGAGCGAGTGCGCATCGAGGTGGAACTCCGCGCCAGCGACGAAATCCTCGTGCCCGCCGACACCCGAGATCTGCTTGCCGCCGATGTTGTCGGCCACCACCTGGCCGTACAGGTCAACCGACAGTGCTCCGTTGATGGAGACCAGGTTGGTGTTCCGGGCGATGATCGTGGGGTCGTTGACCGTCTCGACCGGGAGGAAAGCGACGTCGGCATTGCCGTCCAGCCAACCGTAGAGCTCCGCGGTCCCGAGCGCGAACGTCGTGACCGAGACGTTGTCGAAGACGCCCTTGGCGTCGTTGGTCACTTTGCCCGCCTGGTGCAGTCGCATGAGGCCGCTGGTGAACATCTCGGAGTGGATGCCGAATCCGCCCAGCGGCCCCTTCGCGAGCTCCGTGGCCACGACGTTGGGGATGGCGCCGATGCCGGTCTGCAGGGTCGACCCGTTCTTTACGAACGCCAGGGCGTTGCGGGCGATCGCCTCGTCCACCTCGTCGGTCGGTGGCTCGGCGAGCACGAATGGGGCCGCGTTCGTCTCGACGAGCACATCGACGACGTCGAGCGCAATCGTGTTGTCAAACTCCGGGAGCAGACTCTTCGTGCGGGGCAAGTTAGGGTTCACCTCGACGATGAGAAGGCGGTCCGGATCCTCACCGGCCCGGATAAGCTCGGGCCGGGTCGCACCCAGGTGAAGCGAAAGGTTCACCCTGCCCTCGTCGTCTGGTGGGGCCGCCTGCGCCACCATGACGCGCGGCGAGAACCTGGCCAGGATCGGCGCGAACTGGCGGAAGCCCCCCGGGACGAGCTCGACGTGGTGACCCATCGCGTGAAGCAGCCGTTCGGCCGGCCCGAAGAAGCCGCAGCGATAGGTCACGCCCTGCTTGGTGAAGACCTCGTAGAAGTTCAGGCACAACGCTCCCCCCACCTGCAGGTCCTGCCAATCGTCCCGGGCACCCAACGCCGTGAGGAAGGTGTCTGGGTTGGCGGGGCCCAAACCGAATCCCATCGTGTCGACCGGCCGGATCATCGCGACGGATTCCTCCGCAGTGCACACAACTGGCATGACCCCTACTCTCGCATCCGGCCGCTGCTCCTGACCACGGTCTTTGGTCCTGTCGCACGACCGCATGGGGCCGGGAATCCGTTACTTTTGGCTCTACCCCCATGGGGGGCCCGGTCAGCACAATGATTGGGACACCCTCCTCTTCCCAGACAACGGTGCTTGGAGAATGGCGGCCACCCCCCTCGGTCGCCATTTTCCAATTCCGGCGTGTTGTGCTGGGATCGGTGCGCCGGGAGCCGGGGGTGCACCCGACCCCCCTCCCCGGCGGCGCGCATGCCCCGCTACTCTCGGCGAGGGCGACGGAACCGCCGCCCTCTGTGGCAACCAACGGCAGGGATCCCATGAGCAACCGTTCGTTCGAAGGCCTCGACGCGACCCTCGGCGGCATGCACCTGCGCCCGCCGACGTCTTCCACGTCGGACACCGTGGCCGTCGTCGCGGCAGCCCTGGTCCGTGACGGCGCCTCGTGCGCCATCTTGGAGGAGCCGCCTCTGCGTGTGGTCACCGAGTTCGACCTCGTCCGCGGGCTGGCCCGAGGATCGCGGCCCGAGGACGAGATCGCCACTGTGGCCTCGGAGCACCCGAACTGGGCACCCCCCTCGGCCAGTGTCGCCGAGGCCGCCGCGCTCATGGTCAGCCTCGGTATCCACCATCTCGTGGTGCTCGATATGACGGAGCGCCCCAGCGGCGTCGTCTCCATGGCCGAGCTCTTCGACGTGCTCGTCCGCTCCCAGGAGCCGATGGCCCTCTACGCGGAAATTCGCCGACATCATGCTGCACAGCGGGAAGGACGCGTCGCGGCCGCCCCAGCCCGACTGAGCGGCCGGCGGGGATGCTGGTTCAACCCCGGGTGATGACGGCCTGGGCGGCCTCAAACGCCTTCTTGATGTCCTGCAGGAGCTGCTGGAACCCTTCCCGCAGCGTGTCGGCGTTGGCCGTTGCATCGTGGCGGGCATCCGAGAGCTTCGAGAACGCGGCAAGGCACACGTTCTGCGCCAGCTCAAGCTGCTTGGTTGCTCGCTCTCTCACGTCGAGCTTGGCCAGCTCCGCCTGGACCTTGAGCTCGTCGATCCGGGCCCGCCACTCTTCAAGTGTGCGGTTCACCGACTCCATCACCTCTGCCGTCTCCTCTTCCGGGACTGCTGGGGTACCCGATGCAACCTCCGACATGGCGGTCCTCCGATCTCTGTTCCGTATCCTGCGATCAGCCTGCATCTGATCGGATGCAGGAGATAGGGCCGAACGTCCTCAGCCCGACGGACCCTTTCGGCTCCCCGGGTCCGTCCCACCCGCGCTATCGGCTTTCCACCGATGTGCTCCCCGCTCGCGGTCTGGCGGATCTCGGCCAGCGTCAACCCGATCTCATCAAGGAGGTAGGGGCTGAGCGAAGGTCTGGGCGTGCGACGGGTCTTGCGCGTGGCCTGGAGTGACGTCGGTTGGTACATGGCACTCTCCTGTGCTCTGGGCGGCGCGTGCCGCTATTCCTATTGCACCGCGCCCGGAAGCCTGAACCTGGGGTCGAACGTCTCATCTCTGAAGGACCTAAGTCCCCTCAACCGTGCCGCCGAGCACCCCGCCCAGGGCCTGGAGCGCCGACGAGAGGACCTCGGCCGCCGTGCCGACCGAGGTTTCGATCCTCGTTGCCGACGGCCCGACGTCTATCTTCACGGCCATCAGATCGCGCCGGCAGTCCGCCGCCCGGACCGTGCGGTCGGTGAAGTCGAGAAAATCGAAATGGACCGGCTTGCGGAGCTTGTAGACCCGGTCACCGACGAAGACGAGGATTGAAATGGGGTCTCAACGACCCGCGGAGGCGGGATCTTGCGGTCGTGCGTCACTTCGTCCGCCGGCTACGCGACCGTGGCGGGATCCCAGTGGAGGCGGCCGCCGGCGGCACGGACCTGCTCGCGCAATCGATGCATCACCGCCCAACCCGAGCGGGCGATCTGAAGGGAACTGGTGTCCAGGAAGAAGTCCCATCGTCCCGCGGACATGCAGTCGCTGACCACGTCCACGAGGTTGGCGCCGGTCGATTCGTCCAGGACGCCTTCGAGCCGCATGGCCACAGGTACGACGGTCACATCGATCCATATCTCGAGCGCCACGTCGTTGCGCCAGGCGCGCTCGGACTCCCAGATCGACCGCTCCACGTGGGGAGGACGCCGATCCCACTGCGACCGCCGCTCGTCAAGGGCTGGCATGGCTGGCTCCCTTCTGTCTTCTGTCCGGGCTGCCGTTCGCCGCCGCATCCCGGTGCCTCCGAGTGTCGGAGGGATGGTGCCCGACGTGTAGGGCCAAAGGTCACACGTTGGATGGGGCCGTTCCGGGTGCTCCTCATGTGACCTCTGGCCCTGCCAGGACCGCGACCGGTGGCTCATGCTGGTGCAGTCACTTTGGAGTCGCCTCATGTCGATGTACACCCAACTTCTCAGCGCCGCGATGGGTCAGTGCCCGCCGGAACCGGCGGTCGCGACCGAAGACGACGCGGTCGACGCGGTGCTGCGGTGCCGCGCGGAGCTCGAGAGCGCTCCGCCCCCGGCGGATCCCGATGCTGTCTTCGTTGTCCTCGCGCTCGAGGTCGCCTACGACGTCGCCCTCATCCGACTGGCCCGTCTCGTTGCCATGCAGTCCGACCCCGACCGCTTCGAACAGCCACAGCTGGAGAGGGCCCGACTGGAGATGGTGCTGCGCGACCGCGGGCTCCGGCTCGAGCCGTCCATGGGCGACGGGGAGCCGTCCCCGGTCCCCCGGTAGGGCATGGCGGTCCGGCCTCAGGTGCCGGTCGCGTCCTTCCGCGCTACCTCAGCCGCGTGCTCGTCGAGCCGCGCCGCAAACGTCGCGGCCTGGGTGCGGCGTACCATACCCAGCTTGGAGAGCAGGTTCGACACGTAGTTCTTCACCGTCTTTTCGGCCAGGAACATCGTCTCTGCGATCTGGCGGTTCGAGTAACCCTCAGCGATGAGGTCGAGGATCCGGCGCTCCTGTGGGGTCAGGCTGGCGAGGCGAGGGTCGACCTGGGGTCCCTCTCGCAAGCGCGCGAGCACCCGCTCGGTGAGTGCCGGGTCGAGCAACGACTGACCGGCCCCGGCGCGCCGAATGGTGTCGAGGAGATCGAGGCTGCCCACCTGCTTGAGGACATAGCCGGCCGCCCCCGCCATGATGGACGCGATGAGTGCCTCGTCGTCGGCGTACGACGTGAGCATGACGCAGGCGATCTCGGGGTTGTGGGACCGGACCTCCCGGCAGACCTCCACGCCGCTCCCGTCGGGGAGCCGTACGTCGAGGAGGGCCACGTCGGGCTTGGTGGCCGGGATCCGGGCCAGGGCGTCGGCCACGGTGCCCGCCTCACCGACCACCTCGATGTCGCCGCTGGCCCCGACCAGAGCGCGCAAGCCCGACCGGACCACTTCGTGATCGTCGAGGAGGAAGACACCCACGCTCACGACGCCCATCCTGCCATCTCGGGCTCGGCTCCGGTGCTTCACCGGAGAGCCGCACTTGGGCCTGGGTAAGCTGATCACGGTGCCGTTCCGTTCGATAGAGGATCCGACCAAGCTCCGGAGGGTTCTCGAGGCCACCCTGCTCATCGAGGCCAATCTGGAGCTGCCAGAGGTCCTGCGCCGCGTCGTCGAGGAGGCCCGCTCCATGACCGGCGCGCGCTACGGCGCCCTGGGCGTGCTGGCCGAGGACAAGCAGTCCCTCTCGGAATTCATAACGGTGGGGCTCACGCGGGAGGAGGAGGCGGACATCGGTACCCGCCCGATGGGCCGTGGCGTCCTGGGACTGCTGATCGCGGACCCGCAACAGTTGCGCGTCACCGACATCAGCAGCCATCCCAAAAGCTTTGGCTTCCCGCCGAACCACCCGCCCATGGGGTCGTTCCTCGGCGTGCCGATCAAGGTGCGCGACGAGGTCTACGGGAACCTCTACCTCACGGACAAGCTCGGATGGTCCGAATTCACGAGTGACGACGTCGCGTTGGTTGGTGCGCTCTCTCTCGCGGCGGGCATCGCCATCGAGAACGCCCGGCTCCACGACCGCGTCCGCCGGTCCGCCGTGTATGAGGACCGCGATCGCATGGCCCGCGACCTGCACGACACGGTCATCCAACGCCTGTTCGCGCTGGGGCTCACCCTGCAGGGCATCGCGGCCCGGCTACCCGACGCCGCGGCGAACCAGCTGGGCGGCGCGGTCTCGGAAATCGACCGGGTCATCACCCAGGTCCGTTCCACCATTTACGAGCTCGGGATGGGCGACGAAAGCCGCGGCATCCGCGACGACATCGTGGCCCTCGTGCGGGAACTCAACGCCGTCGTCGGCTTCGAGGTCGGGCTGACGTTCGAAGGAGCGGTCGACTACTCCCTTTCCGGCCAGGTCCTCGAGCACATGCTCGCGACCCTCCGGGAGGCCTTGACCAACGTCGGCAGACACGCCCACGCGACCCGGGCGACGGTGCTCGTGGCGGTGGACGAGACATCTTGTTGCTTGACCATCACCGACGACGGCGTCGGCCTCACCGACGCTGAGGCGGCCGGCGGCCGCGGCCACGGACTTCCCAACCTGCGGCGCCGCGCCGAGAAGCTCGATGGCACCCTCACCGTTCACGACGCCCCGGGTGGGGGGACCGCGCTGACCTGGAAGGTGCCGCTCGGCACCTGACCGGCCGCGCCAGCCGAGGACCGTCCCATCATCTGAAAGAGGAGCGACTGCAATGACACCCGAAGAGTCGCCGGTCCCGCGCCGGATCGTAGTGGGCGTGGACGGTTCCCCCTCCTCTCTCGACGCGCTGTCGTGGGCTGCCCGCCAGGCTCACCTGACCGGGAGCAGCCTCGAGATCGTGATGGCGTGGGAGTGGCCGTCGAGCTACGGCTGGGCGGTGCCCGTCCCCGACGACTTCGACCCCGAGCAAGAGGTCCGGCGGGCGCTCGAAGGCGCCGTCGCCTCCGTACGGGCCGCCCACCCCGACCTCAGCGTCGACCCCCGGGTCGTGGGGGGGCACCCGGCGCCGATCCTGGTCGAGGCCTCGAAGGGAGCGGACCTCCTCGTAGTCGGCAGCCGGGGCCACGGCGAGTTCGTGGGGATGCTCCTCGGCTCGGTCAGCGAGTACTGCGCTACGAACGCGCACTGCCCGGTCGTGGTGCACAGGGCGACCTCGTAGGCGATGGCCGGCGACCGCAGGATCGTGGTGGGCGTGGACGGCTCGCCCGCTTCCGAGCGTGCTCTCGAGTGGGCCGCCGCCGAGGCCGAGCGAAGTGGGGCCTCCTTGAGCCTCGTCTCCGCCTGGCTGTTCCCCATGGCGCTCGGCTACGCCTTCACCACCACCGTGGACGACGTGCGCCGGAGCGCACAGGAGGCGATCGACCGCGCCATGGCCCGCGTGGCCGTCGTCGCCCCTGGGGTCCCTGTAGGCGGTGAGACCGTGGAGCAGGCGCCGGCCCCGGCGCTCGTCGCCGCGGCCGCGGGCGCTCAGCTGCTCGTCGTCGGCTCCCGAGGCCTCGGAGGTTTCCAGGGGCTGTTGCTGGGTTCGGTCAGCCAGTACTGCACCCGCCACGCCACCTGTTCGGTGGTGGTGGTGCGATGACGCCGGCGGAGCCCGCTCAGTCGCTCCGGTAGGAGGACGGCACGATTGTCACGGGGACCCGCGCGTGCTCGGCCAATTCAAGGCTCGTGCTGCCGATCAGCGTGCCGGCATGGGCACCCGATCCCCGGGAGCCGACCACGAGCATGGCGGCCCGCTCTGGGCCCTCGGCCATGCGGAGCAGCGCCGAGCACGGGTCGCCGTCGACGACAGACCACTCGACGTCGCCGGGATCAATCCCGGCCTCCAGCGCGATCCCCACGGCCGCGTCACCGTCCACGCCGACGTGACCTGCCAACCCGGCGTGCTCGAGCAACCCGACGGCGTGCACGATGTGCAGCCTGGCGCCCAGTGCGTCCGCGACCCGGGCCGCCCAGGCCACGCCGCAACCGGCGTCGGGCGATCCGTCGTACCCGACCGCGATCGTGACGGGAACCGTCACGGGCCGACCTCCATGTGCACATGGTCGATGGCACGGAGCCGCGCGGTGTCGTCGGCGCGGAGCTGCGCCAGCCCGGGCCCACCGGACGTGGTCGCGGGCCGGTGACCCTGCACCCCCAGCAGCGCGCCGAGCGTCGCCTCGACCGAGGACGCGAGCGACAGCGGGTTGTAGCCGCCCTCTAAGAAGAGGGCCAGGCGCCCGGGTCTGGGAGCGAACTCCTGCACGACGCGGGCGAGTTCGGCGAAGTCCCCGCCCGACAGCTCGAGCTCGCCCAACGGATCGGCCTGATGGGCATCGAACCCGCACGAGACCAGAACCCAGTCGGGGCGGAAATCCTCGATGGTGCCGCGGGCCACCTCGTCGATAGCGGCACGCACCACGTCGCCCGTCGCACCCGGCGGCAACGGCATGTTGAGCGTCAGGCCTGGGGCGCCGGGACCCCCGACCTCGTCGGGACGTCCCGTGCCGGGGAACAGCGGGTGTTGGTGGGTCGAGACGTAGAGGACGTCGGGGTCGTCCCAGAAGATCGCCTGCGTGCCGTTGCCGTGGTGCACGTCCCAGTCGACAATCAAGACCCGTTCACCGATTGCGGTGCGAGAGGCCGCGGCGACGGCCACGTTGTTGACGAGGCAGAACCCCATCGCCCGGTCGGGAGTGGCATGGTGGCCGGGAGGCCGCACCGGAACGAACGCGACGCCGTCGCCCCGCCGGTCCAGCTCGGCGAGCGCCACCAGCCCCGCTCCCGCGGCGCGGCGAGCGGCGGTCCACGAGTCGGGTCGGGCGTAGGTGTCCGGGTCGACGTCTCCGCCTCCCCGAGCGCAGAACGCCTCGAGCTCAGCCAAGTAGGCCGGCGAGTGCACGCGGCAGAGCTCGTCGAGCGATGCCTCACGGACCGCGGGGTACTCCGCCTCGTCCTCCAACCCGAGGGCGCGCACTCCCTCCATGACCGCAAACAGCCTTGACTGCTGCTCCGGATGGTACGGACCGCCGTCGTGTTCGGAGATCCCGGTAGGTCCGGCCACGACTAGGGTCGTCACGCCGTTGTCCCCGGCGGGAGCCATCGCACCTTCTCGCGGTCCGGCAGCGTAGACCGATGGGAATCGGTCGGAGCGATTGGGAACTGCAGCGTCACGGTTCCGTACTCAATGCTGGAGGTGACCGGGAACCCGGCATGACGGAACACCTCGAGCATGGCGCCGTTCTCGGCCAGGGATTCGGCTCTGAAGACCTCGACGCCGCGCTGCCACGCGGCACGGGCCAGCAGGTCGAGCAGCAGCGACCCGATGCCGTGGTGCTGGTACTCGTCGGCGACCACGAACGCCACCTCCGCCTCTGTCTCCCCCGGAGCCCGGTCGTAGCGTCCCACGGCGATCACACGATCGTCGACGGTGGCCACCAGGGCCAGGCGGTCGACGTAGTCCACCGTGGTGAATCGCTCGACCTCTCCCTTGGACAGCGTCGGATGGAAGGTGAAGAAGCGCAGGTACACCGAATGGGGCGACAGATGCTCGTGGAACGCCACGAGGCGCTCAGCGTCGTCGGGCCGGATCGGCCGGACGTGATAGCGCAGCCCCCCGTCGCCTGCGACGTCTCGTTCGAGATCATGGGGGTAACCGTCCGGATCCGCCTCGTTCGCAGCGGCCCGTGAGAGGACGGGCATGGGAGTCTCCTCGTTCGTGTCCATGCTAGGGGTCCAGCCTCACCGTCTTGGCGGCCTGCACATAGGGCCGAAGGTCCATTGGCAGGTTCCGGCGCACGTCCTACGCTGAGACCGATGCCGGCCCTCATGAAGGCGTGGGCCGTCGACCGGCCCGGCCCCATCGACGGCGGCCCGCTGGTCCGGGTCGACAAGGACGTCCCCCAGCCCGGGCCCCACCAGGTCCTGGTGCGCGTCCGCGTCTGCGGCGTCTGCCGGACGGATCTCCACCTGGCGGAGGGCGACCTCGCGCCGCGCCGTCGGTTGGTGACTCCGGGGCACGAGGTCGTGGGCATCGTCGAGCAACTGGGGTCCGGATCCGCACGCTGGAGCGAAGGTGACCGCGTGGGCGTGCCCTGGCTCGGCCACACCGACGGCCTCTGCCGGTTCTGCCTGTCGGGGCGCGAGAACCTGTGCCTCGACCCGCGCTTCACCGGCTGGGACGTCGACGGGGGATACGCGCCGTACGTGGTGGTCGACGAGGCGTACGCCTACGCGCTGCCCGAGGAGTTCGGCGACGAAGAAGCAGCACCGCTGCTGTGCTCCGGGATCATCGGCTATCGCGCCTTGTTGCGCGCCGATCTCCCCGATGGCGGGCGCCTCGGCATCTACGGCTATGGCGGCTCGGCGCACATCACCGCGCAGGTCGCGCTGGCCCGGGGCGCTCGGGTCCACGTGATGACCCGGTCACTCGAGGCGCAGCAGCTGGCGCTCGCGCTCGGGGCCTCCAGCGTGGGAGGGGCGGATGCCGTACCGCCCGAACCCCTCGACTCGGCCATCCTCTTCGCCCCGGTCGGCACGCTGGTACCGCCTGCCCTCGCTGCGCTCGACCGCGGCGGCACGCTCGCCATCGCCGGCATCTACCTCACCGACGTCCCCGTCCTCAACTATGCGAAGCACCTCTTCGAAGAGCGGACCCTGCGGAGCGTGACGGCGAACACACGCGCGGACGGAGAGGCGTTCCTCGCCGAGGCCGCCCGCATCGGCGTACGCGTGTCGGTCACCCCCTACCCGATGGACGAGGCCGACGCGGCGCTGCGCGACCTGCGCCACGACCGCGTCAACGGCGCCGCCGTCCTGGTTGCCTGAGCTGTCGGCGGGACCAGGCCCGGAGGAGATCGTCCACGAGGGCGCTCCGACCGGGACGGATCGACGCGCCGCGGCCTCCACGGACATCACTGGAGGCGCCGACGGTGCCCCAGCCGATTGACGTCAAAGCGCTGTCACAGGGCCCTTGGCGATAGGTCCTGGAGCTCTCGGCTGGGGCACGCACGCCGGCAGTGCGATCAGGCGGTAGATCGCTCCCCCATTATTCCCGATCCCGGGAGCCATAAACGCAAAAATTGAGGAAATTTTGAAAGGATTTAGATCAGCGGTTCTACCTGGTCAGCGGCCATGAGCACCGCCACGAGCTCCTGATCACGGGGGTAGGAGAGGATACGGGTTGCATCCTCGAGGCTCAGCCAGCGCAATTCGTCCACCTCGGCGTTGGGTGTGAAATGCCCCCCCTCGGCCGCCATGACCCAGTAGGCCACGGCCTTCGGACGACCTTTGCGGTCCACGTATTCGGTGTGGCCGATGAAGCGCAGCAGCCGGCAGGACATGCCCGTCTCCTCACGCACCTCTCGCAGGGCGGCCATCTCCAGGGTCTCACCGATCTCGAGCTTGCCCTTGGGGAACGACCAGTCGTGTTGCTCCGGCCGGTGCACGACGACGATCTGGAGCGCTTCGCCCGGCCGGCGCACCACCAGCCCGCCGGCCGCCTGGACGACCTCTGTCGGGGAAGGGAGTTCCGCAGTCATCGTTCGTCGCGCCACTAGGTGGCAGATTACCCCCGTCCTCTCGCAATATGGCGGCAATCGCGCACCCATTTCGGTGGCGACCGGACAGGGCCGGCGCCCGTGCGGAAGACCCGCTGTAGCCTGAGCGCGGTGGCCGATTCCAGGGATGAAGGGCCGGGCCCGGCAGGCGACCCCGTCGAGATCGAATGGCAGTTCGATGCCCTCGACTTGCGGCCGGTCGAACGCTGGCTCGCCTCTCTTCCCACCCTCGCGGTCGAGACCGGCGGCAGCGGGACCATCACCGCGCTGGCCCGAACGCCGCGGCGATTGGTCGACTCGTATCTCGACACCGACGACTGGCGCATGGCCCGCGCCGGGTTCGTGGTCCGCACGCGGCATCGCGGCCGTCAGGACGAAGTCACGCTGAAGGACATGCGCCCGGCCGACACAAGTGGACTACGCCAGCGGTTGGAAGTCACCGAGGTGCTCCCCCCGCCCGGCGTCAGCGCGCTGGGTGCCGAGGGCCCCGTGGGGCGCCGCGTCCGGGCCATCGTCGGCTCGCGCCCGTTGCGCGAGGTGCTCCAGGTCCGCACACGCCGACGGCCGTTTGCGTTGCGGGTGGGTGGCGTCGATGCGGCAGAGGTCGCTCTCGACGACACCATGATCGTCGTTGGCACCGGACAGCGGCCGATGAAGCTCCGGCGAGTCGAGGTCGAGGTGCGCCCCGAGTGGGTGGATGCGCTGGCGCCGATGGTCGAACAACTGCGCGCCTCGTGCGGGCTCCAACCGGCCAAGCTCTCCAAGTTCGAGGCCGGCCTGCTCGCCCTCGGCCATGAGGTCCCGGGATCGCCCGACCTCGGCTCCACCACGATCTCCGAATCGTCGACGATGGGCGATCTGGCTTTCGCCGTGCTTCGCCGCCAGTTGGCCGTGCTCCGCGAGAAGGAACCGGGCACGCGGCTGGGCGAGGATCCCGAAGAGCTGCACGACATGCGCGTCGCGACGCGACGTCTGCGCGCCGCGCTCGCGTTGTTCGCCGAGGTGCTGCCCATACGGGCCCAGGTCTTCCGAGAGGAGCTCGGCTGGCTGGGCCGCCTGCTCGGCGGCGTACGCGACCTCGACGTGCAACAGGAGGGTTTGGCGGAGATGGCGACCGCCACGGTCGCCTGGAGTGCGGGCGCCCGCCCCCTCCATCACGATCCGCTGGCGGAGCTGACCACGCTGCTCGAGCGCGAACGCGACGCCGCCCGGGACGCGATGCTCAGCGGCCTGGACTCGGTCCGCTTCGAACGCCTGGACCGTGGACTGGCCGCGATGGTGCAACAAGGTCCGGCGCGCCGCTCGCTGGCGGCGAGGGTCCCGGCGGTGATCGCCATGCCCGACCTCGTTGTGGCGCGCCATGGGGCCGTCGCCAAGGCAGCCAGACGCGCCAAGAGATCGGGCGTGGTGTCTGACTTCCACCGCCTCCGCATCCGCTGCAAGCGGCTCCGCTACGCACTCGAATTCAGCTCGGAGGTCTACGGCGGCCGCACCGCCCGGTTCGTCCGGCAGCTCACCGCGCTTCAGGACGAGCTGGGTCTCATGCAGGACGCCGAGGTCGCCTCGATACAGCTCGCGGACCTGGCCACAGGCGAGGCCCACCTGCCGCCCGCGACGGTATTCGTGATGGGCGGCATGGCGGAGCGACACCGGCGTGACGTGGAGCGGTTCCTGCGCCGCCTCCCCAAGGAGCTGCCCCGGATCGCCGGGCGCGAGTGGCGTGACCTCGTCGAGCTCATGGAGCGGCGCCGCGCGGAGGCCGAGGCCGCCCGGCCGCCAGTGCGCGGCACCTTGCGCGCCGTGCCACAACCGCTGCCCGAGCCCGAGAGTGCGGCGCCGCCTGCACCGAGCTCGGACCCACCGGGTCATCCGGCCGCGCCGTCCGGCCTCGCCGCTCTGGGCCCCCCGCCCCAGTCAGGCCAGGGGGAATGAGCCCGCGTCGTCACCCATGACGACCTGCGGGTGCTCGGTGAGGATGAAGTGCAACTTGTCTGTGTCGAGGAAGCTCTCGATGTCGACCCAGATGTCGGGGAAGTCGGGCTCCGTCATGTGGGCCCGGTACGCGTCCAGGGTTTCGAACCACTGCACCGTCACCCCGTCGAAACCCGGGTCGTCGTCGCCCGTGTAGTCCTCCAACGCCCGTGGGTGCTGCTCATAGCGGACCACGTGGCTCCCGCTCCGGCTGGCCGCGATCAGCGGTCCGTGGACCTCCCGCCAGTGTGCGTGGAACTCCGCCGGACTGAGACCTGCCTTGCGGCGCAACAGGCACGTGAGCCTGACCATCGGACCTCCTGAAGTGAGCGGATGACTCGGGACGCCGTCACGGTCGGCGCTCGACCGTGACGATATCGGCGCCCGCAGACTAGGCGCCCGTTCTCATTGGCCCGTTCTCATTGGCCCGTGCTCATTGGCCCGTGCTCCTTGGTCGATGCGTGCCGCTGCCGGCCGCGGCCACTCGGACCGGGATTCCGCCGTCCCGTTCCGAGCAGCCCGCAGCGCCCGGTTCCCGCTGGGTCTGCTCCACCCCCTCGATCCTTCTGAGATCTCGCTTTCTCCTGCGGCCGCCGCAGAGCCGGCCCCGAGACCGGAGGGGGGAACGAAGGAGGTCCCGAAGGCCGGCCCGGCGGCGGTCCGCCGGACCCGTTGCATCTGAAACGGGCGCGTCGACCCGATCTTGCGCGAGCTGTGAAAATCCGCCCTCGAACACGCCCGTTGTCGGCGCCTGCCGCACACGGCTCGGGATCCCCGCAGGATGGGGAACCAAGGCTGCGGTCCCGTACTGTTGCGCTGCATGCCCGCCTCCCATGTCGTGCTGATCCTCCTGGGTGGCGTGGGTGCCGGCATCTTCAACGGCGTGGCCGGCGGCGGCAGCCTGATTTCGTTCCCGATCCTGCTCGCGCTCGGCTACCCCGCACTCACGGCGAACATCACCAACACGATCGGGATCTGGCCGGGCTACGTCGCCTCCGCAGCCGGCTTCCGCAGCGAGATCGGTGACCAGACCCGGCGCTTGATCCGCCTTGCCCCCTTCGCCCTCGCCGGGGGGATCGCGGGCGCCCTGCTCTTGCTGACGACGTCACCGGCGACGTTCGACAGCGTGGTCCCCTGGCTCGTCCTGGGGGCCGCCGCCCTTTTCGCCGCCCAACCGGTGCTGCGGCGTGCCCTCGACCGTGGCTCCGTCCATCCCCGCACCCGGCCGGTGCTCCTCGTCGCGGGGGTCTTCGCCGCCTCCGTCTACGGCGGCTATTTCGGTGCGGCCATGGGCGTCATGTTTCTCGCCGTGCTCGGCCTCGCCCTGCCCATCTCCCTCGCCCACACCAGCGGCCTCCGTGCCGTGCTCTCGATGGTCGTCAACGGCATCGCAGCCGTCGTGTTCCTCATCCACGGCGGGCTGGCCTGGGAGGCGGTTGGGCTGTTGGCGCTCGGCAGCCTCTTCGGCGGCTACGTCGGCGCCCGCCTTGCTCTCGCCCTCCCGGCGCCCGCGCTCCGGGCCGTCGTTGTGGTCATCGGCGTCGGGACGGCGGTGAAGCTGCTCGTCTGATGCGCCGTCGCGCGACGCGTGGTCAATCGACCGCGAGCGGGTAGTGCCCGACCACCGCCCGCTCGAGGGTGCGGCGGGAGGCGCGGGCCGCGACGCTCGCCGACGCCAGGTCGATGGGGACGAGACGGACAACGGTGCCCGGCGCGCACTGACCGAGGCGGCCATGATCCGCCGACGCCACGACCGCCAGCACCGGATAACCGCCGAGCGTCGCGTGGTCGGGCATCAGCACGATGGGGTCCCCGTCCGGTGGAACCTGCACCGCTCCGGTCACCACGCCCTGCGAGTCGAGCTCGCCGGTCGCGCTCCCTGCCGATCGCAGGCTGGGTGCCCGGCCCTCCGCCCGTAGCCGGATCCCGACGCGGTTGCTGTGGGGCATGACGCGGAAGACGGTTGCCGCCAGCCTCGCCAGCGCGTCGGGCTCGAACTGTTCGGGATGCGGACCCGGCACGACGCGCAGCTCCGCCGGCACCCCACCCCCGGCGATCTCGGTGGCGGCACCGGCCACGACATGGTCTCCGAGCGGCGGTGTCCACGGGCCGGCATGCAGTCGCGCCCCGGGCTGGACCGGCCCGACGCCGAGTCCCGTGAGCTCGTCGCTCGCGCTGCTCCCGAACACCTCGGGCCCGAGGAAACCCCCCGCGACCGACAGATAGGTGCGACAACCGAGCTTGAGGGGCCCCACCTGGAGGTCCTGGCCCGCGACCAGAGGCAGGACCTGGCCCGCCGGCTCTGCCGTGCCGTCGACGCGGAGCGCGGGTGCGGCGCCCACGACAGCGACGTGGCACGCCGCCCGGCAACGCAGCCGGGTCCCGCCACCCGTCAGCTCGAGCGCGCCCGAGCCCGTCGCGTTGCCGACGAGCCGATTGGCAAGTCCAAAGGACACGCCATCAGCGGGGCCGGCGTGCGGGACACCCACCGCGGCCACGCCCCGCCGGCCGCCGTCCTGCACGACGGCGCGCAGACCCGGCGCCACGACCTCGAGGACGCAACGGGCCGCAGGGGGCGGGAGCCAACTGGGCGCCCGCACCGGAGCCGGCTTGAGGGAGTCGCGGGTGCCCGCCACACTGAAGCGGACCTGGTCCCCTGGCGTAAGGACGGCATAGGGGGGACGCTCGGGTGAGAAGAGGGGAAAGCCGGTACGGCCGACGAGCTGCCACCCGCCCGGCGAGGCGGTCGGGTAGACGGCGGCATGGCCGTTGGCGAGTGCCACCGAGCCCGCCGGCACGACCGGGCGCGGCGCGGCGCGGCGCGGCACCGCGCCCAGTTGATCGGGAAGCCCGTCCAGGTAGGCGAACCCCGGCGAGAATCCCACCACGGCGACGGTCAGCGCCCTCTCCGTCAGGAGCGCGACCACCTCGCCGGGAGAGCATCCGGCCGCGGCGGCGACCGTCTCGAGATCGGGGCCGTCGAAGGCGCACGGGATGGTGAGGACGCGGCCCAGCTCCCTGAGGTCCTCAGCCCCGCCGCCGGGTGCGGCGTTGGCAAGGATGTCTTCCGTCAGAGCCAGCAGCGACCCGGGTTCGAGGTCGTGGTCGGCCAGCGACACCATGACCGTCGTAAAACCACATACCACCTCGACGGCGCCCGCGTCGCCCAGCCGCGCCTCGAACGCCCGGCCCAGCGCCCGCCCGGACGCCGGGTCGGCCACCCCGATCAGGAAGGCGCGGTCACCGAGGGGCCGCACCTCCCCATCTGGGATGGAGCGCGTCACGCACGCGCCGGTGCGGCCACATCGATCCCCGCTCCCGCCAGCGCCTGACGGACTGCGGTCGCGATCGTCTCGGCGCCCGGGGTATCGCCGTGGATGCACAGCGTGTCCACCCACAAGGTGAGCACGCTGCCGTCGACGGCCACCGCCGCGCCGCGGGCGAGGCAGGCCGCCTGCGCGGCCGCCTCCTCCGGGTCGCTCAGGACTGCGCCCGCCGCGCTGCGATCGACCAGGGACCCGTCGGGCCGGTAGGCGCGGTCGCAGAAGCCTTCCTCGCTCGCCGCCACGCCGTCGCGCAGGACCATCGCCATGGCGCGACAACCCGACGGCAGCACCACCGCGGTGTTCTCGCCGTAGTTGTCGCGGAGCACGTCGCGAAAGTCCTCGTAGACCGCACCGCCCTTGGCGACCTCTCGGTAGAGCGCCCCGTGCGCCTTGACGGACTCGACCGCGGTGCCGGCCGAACGGCAGACGCGGCCGAGCGCCCGCAGCTGCTCGTTCAGCGAAGCGCGGAGCTCGTTGCGGTCGATCTCAATCGGGCGGCGGCCGAAACCCCCCGGATCGGGGTACGAGGGGTGTGCCCCGACCCGGACCGAGTGTTCGAGGGCCGCCGCGACCGTCGTTTCCATGGACCTGGCGTCGCCGGTATGACCGCCACAAGCGATGTGGGCCGTCGTGACCTGAGCGAGGAGTGCGCGTTCCACCTCGACGCCGTCTGCATCGGGCGCCTCGCCGACGTCGGCGTTGAGGTCGATCGTCCGCTTGGGGAACACGGGGTCAAACGGCCTCGGGGTGATCGACGACGATGCCGTCGCGGTACACCACTCGCTGGTTGCGGCGCGTCGGCACACGTGCTCCGCCGATGATCGACCCCGTCATGTTGAGCGGGTCGGCACCGGCGACCACCACCTGCTCGCCCTCGGTGCTGCGGCGGCGCACCGCCCGCAACTCGTCGAAGGCCTCCGGAAGCGCGTACTGCTCACCTGAGAGTCCGGCGACGAAGCGCCCCCCGAGTGCGAGCCCGCGCGCCTCCATGCGGCGCAGAGCCCAAACAACCTCTCGCCAGGGGACCTTGAAAGACTCTCGTCCCCAAAGCTCCCACGCGACGACGCCCCAGCGCGCGAGGAGCTGATGGGCCACCGCCTCGGCCAGCGCCTCGTTGCCCGGCACCAGCACGCCGTCGTCCACGACCGGTTCGCCGAGCACCTCGGGCCCGGGAAGGAGCGACCACCGGCCCTCACCGATGCCGGATCCCACTGGCGCCCGCCGGCGGGCCAACCGCCCCGAGGGACGCCGCACCGTACGCGTCCGCCAGCGATCGCGCGCGGAGAGCAGCGCCCGCACAGCCGAGAAGGCGTCGGCGGTCACCAAGCCTCGGGCGACAAGGTCCCAGAGCCCCTCGTCAACCTCGGCCGGGAGCCTGCCGGTGAGGGGGGCCAGTTCTGGGCGGAAGCAGGCGCCTCGCACCCGCAAGGCGGCCAGCACATCTGCCGCAGCGCCGACCTCCGGCTCGGGCGCGACGGATCCGGCCCGGACGGCGCGCAGCATCGTCTCGAGGTCGTCGCGCACCACGAAGGCGAGCGGGGTGGCCGGCGAGGGTGTGCCGCTGCGCCCGGTTCGTTCGGCCCTCGGGGTGAGACGTCCCCAGGCCACCTCTCCGGACAGGCAGAGCTCGTCCAGCCATCGAGGGTCGTACCCGGTCACGCGAGCCGGAAGGATCTGCGCCTCCCACTCCGCCGCCGGTGCCTCAATCCCCTGCAGCTGTTCGAGGACCTCCAACAACCCAGCTCGACCCTCCAGGCGACTGTCGGGCGTCACGTGCTGCCAGTGCGTGAGGAAGCGGACGAAATCGGCGATCGGCACCGCATCGACCATGCCGCGCCGCCTGTTGCGGCTCGCGCCGTGCAGCCGCACCAAGAGGTTGCGGGCGCACCAGCGACCGTCGGGCAGCTCAATGGCGGAGCCTCTGTCTTCGAGCCGGGCCAGGGCGGTGCGGGCACGGCTTGTCGAAAGCGGCGCGCCCATGGGTGCACCACTGGGGAGCGCGGTGTCGGCAACGAGCTGGTCGACCGTCACGGGCCCGGCCAGCTGGAGGTGGCCCGCCACGCAGGCCGCGGCAGCGTCGTCGTCATCCCGGAGCGAAGCCGCGGCCGTTGCGCGCTCGGTCGCCACCCAGCAGCCATCGAGCAGGCTTGCTCTGCCTTGGGTGACCAGCGCCTCGTACCAGTCGGACCAGTCCGGACAGGGCCGGGCTGCCACCAACGAGAGCAACAGGTCGTGTACCTCATCGGGATCGCGAGGACGCGGACGGATCTGGTCGAGCACCAGGGCCACCGCGTCGGGGTCGAGGGCAGCGAGCTCCGTTGCGGGCACCGGCAGCCCACCGGGACCGATCTCGCCCAGGCCGCGTCGCAGTGACAGCGCACGGGTGCGACGCTCCTCCAGCGGCGCATCGTCGAGATAGGTGTACGGGCGACCGCTCAGGATCGCATGGGAGAACGGGGATGGCTCCGAGGACTCCACGGCATGCACCGCGATCTCGCCCGACTCGATCTTGCCCCACACCTCGACCAAACCTTCGACCGAGAGCCCCTCGTGCAGGCAGTCGTCGACGGTCTGGCGGGCCAGCACGTGATCGGGCACCCCAACCGGTCCAGCCGGAGCGTTCTCCTGGCACGCGGCGAGGCCCGGCCATACGGCCGCCAGCAAGTCGTCCGCCTCCATGCGCTGGAGATGGATTGGCCGGCGCTTGCCGCCGTTCATACGCGGGAGCACGAGTGCACGGTTGAGGTTCCAACGCCAGCGGGCCCCGAGCATGGGGTGCGGCAACACGGCCTGGGTCAGCACCTCGGCCGCCTTGGCGCTCGTCAGCATGGATTGCACCCGTGTCAACGGAAAGCTGTGCTGGGGCCCGAGCGAGAGGACAACGGTGTCGTCGTCCGCGGCCGCCTGCAACTCGAAGTCGAAGGAGACGCAGAACCGCTTGCGCAGGGCCAGGCCGAGCGCCCGGTTGATCCGCCCGCCGAAAGGCCCGTGGATAATGAGCTGCGACCCCTCGCTGTCGTCGAAGCAGCGCTCCACGACGATGCGCTCGCGCGTTGGCAGATGGCCGAGCGCGGCGAGGCCGGCGGCGCAGTAGGCAACCACCTGCTGGGCAACCTCGGCGGACACCCCGGCGCGCTCGCGGACGAGACGGCGCGCGCCCTCGCCGTCACCGGCGAGGAGCGGGGGTTCCAGTGCGGACCGCAGATCGCTGACGGCCTCGGAGAGCTCGGCCGTGCGGGCCGGGGCCTCACCCAGCCAGAAGGGGATCGTCGGGGGCAGGTCGCCGGCATCGTGGACCCGAACGGTCCCCACCTCCACTTTGGCCACTCGCCACGAGTGCGTGCCGAGAAGAAAGATGTCTCCCGCCGTCGCCTCGACCGCGAAGTCCTCGTGCACCGAGCCGACGGTGACCCCGTCGGGGTCGAGCACGACCCGGTAGTCCCCCGTCTCTGGTATCGCGCCACCACCCGTGAGCGCGGCCAGCCGCGCGCCGCGGCGCGCCCGTAGCCGCCCGTTGACGGCATCGTGGTGCAGGTGGGCTCCCCGGCGTCCGCGACCAGTCTCGATCCCCCAACTTGCCAGCGCCACCACGTCGTCGAAGTCCTTTCGGGACATCTCCGCATAGGGAGCCGCCCGTCGGGTCATCTCCCACATCGCCTCGACGCCGCGTTCGTCGGTGGACGCCACCTCCGCCACGAGCTGCTGGGTCAACACGTCGAGCGGGGCGACAGGCGGCTCGAGCAGGTCCAGACGGCCCTCGCGCACCGCAGAGAGCAAGGCGGTGCACTCGACGAGCTCGTCACGGGTCGTCGGGTAGAGCCGGCCGGCGGGTGTCCCGTCGCGATGGTGGTTGGCTCGACCGACTCGCTGGAGGAACGTGCCGATCGCCCGGGGCGATCCGATCTGGCACACCAACTCGACCGGGCCGACGTCGATCCCGAGCTCGAGTGACGCGGTCGCCACCAGCGCCCGGAGGTCGCCCGCCCGCAGGCGGGTCTCGACGATGCGTCGCCGCGCTGCCGAGAGGCTGCCGTGGTGGGCGGCGACGAGGAGCGAGGCGTCGACGTCACCGTTGCGCTCCGGTCCGTCATCGGCCAACCGCTCCGCCAGCTGGTGGGCCACCCGTTCGGCCATCTTGCGAGTGTTGACGAACACCAGGGTGGTGCGGTGATGCCGGGTGTGCTCCGCGATGCGATCGAGGATGTCGGACATCTGCCCACCGCTCATGACGGCTTCGAGCTCCGTAGACGGCAGCTCGATGGCCACCTCGAGGTCGCGGGCGTGGCCGCAGTCGACGATCACCGTCTCGGGACGGCCTTCGTGGATCCCAGAAAGCAGTCGCGCCACGAGGTCCAGCGGACGCTGGGTGGCGGAGAGCCCGATGCGCTGCAGGTGCCCCCCGTTCTCGGAGACGAGCGCATCGAGACGCTCGAGGCTCAGCGAGAGATGGCTGCCCCTCTTGTCGCGGGCGAGCGTGTGCACCTCGTCGACGATGACCGTGCGCACGCCTCGCAGCAATGCCCGCGACGACGGCGCAGTGAGAAGGAGGTAGAGGGACTCTGGCGTGGTGACCAGCAGATCGGGTGATTGCTTCTTCATCGCGGCCCGCTCGGCCGGCGGCGTGTCGCCGGTGCGCACGGCGATGCGCAGCCCCGGATCGGGGTATCCGAGTCGAGCCGCCTCCTCGCGGATCTCCGACAGCGGGACGTGGAGGTTTTCGTGCACGTCGACGGCCAGGGCGCGGAGCGGCGAGATGTACAGCACCTCGGGGGCGCCCCCGGCGCGGGCGCCCGCCTCGGCGGCCCGGTAGGCCGCGTCGATGGCAACGAGGAATCCCGTGAGCGTCTTGCCTGAGCCGGTGGGCGAGGCCACCAGCACGTCCCGGCCCGTCGCGATGTGAGGCCAGGCTGCGGCCTGGGGCGGTGTCGGACCCGCAGGGAAGCGCCGGGCGAACCAGCCGGCGACGGCGGGGTGGAAGAGCGACTCGGGCGAGGCGTCGGGCACGGTCCCCATTTCACCAGGAAGTCGTGACCGCCGAACGCGGGTCCCGCCCGGGACGGTCAGGTCGAGGCGGGGCGACGGCCCCAGCAGGCGATCATGGGCGGCTGGGCCAGATCGAGCTTCCCCGCGGCCACGTTGGCCAGGTGCTGGGCGATCTCGTCCTCGGTGGCGATCCCGTGGTCGAGGAGTTGGTCCCGGACGAGGTTGACCGTCGCGATCTCGAGCTGATTACAGGCGGGGTCGCTGACCGGGAAGGATGCGTCAGCCGCCACGCCCACGAGGCCTGCAGCCCGGAGCCGGCGCGGCAGGGAGCGGCCATAGGCCAGGTCGACCCCACGCTCGGTGAGCAGGGCTCGGAAGCCCCGGCGCAGTCGGTTGGCCAGCACCTCCTCGGGCTGCAGCTCCTCCAGGCAGCTGAGCGGCTGGAGCGCAGGGTCGGCGTCCTCCACGAGGAGCACACCGCCCGGCCGGAGAGCGGCGAACATGTTGGCCAGGGCGGTGTCCCGCTCGTGCACGTGCACCAGAACGAGTCTGGCGTGGACGAGGTCGAAGGGCCCCGCGGGGGCGGGGTCGGCTGCGACGTCGTGCTCGAGGACCTCGACGTTTGGCGCGGCCGCACCCGTGGCCCAGGAGAGGTTGATGTCGGTGGCCACGACCCGCCCACCCGGTCCGACCCGTTCGGACAGATGGGTCACCACCGTCGTCCCGCCCGCCCCCACCTCCCAGCAGCGCCAACCCGTGTCGAGCCCCAGTCCGTCGAGGTGCCTGAAGGTCGAAGGGTCGAACAGAGCGGCGAAGGCGGTGAAGCGATCCATGGCCTCGGGGGCGTCGTTGGAGAGGAGGTAACGATCCCTTGTCACGGTGCGGCGGTGGGCGCTGGCGCGAGGTCGTGCGAGGTCCCGACGTAGCGGTCGAGGACGTCGGCGACTTCGGCTCGCCCCTCCTCAATCAGGGTCCCCGTGGCGGAGAAGTCGCGGTATTGGCCCGAGGGCTCGCCGCCACCGCTGAAGACGATGACCTCGACGCCCGATGGCAGCAACGCGAGCTCGCGCACGAAGCGGGCGTGTATTGCGACGAAGAATGCGGTGAGTGCCGCCTCCGCTGGGCGGCGGGGCGGGGGCGGGTGAAAGTGCAACGGCCCGCAGAGCAGCACGTAGACGCGATCGCATCCCGCCGACAGGGCGCGGCTGATCGGCACGTTGTTGACCACGCCGCCGTCGACGAGCACGTCGCCGTCGATCGTCACGGGAGGGAAGATGGACGGGATGGCCGAGGAGGCGAGAACGGCCTCGACGGTGGGTCCGTGGGTCAGCCAGCGCTCCCTCCCGTCGGTCAGCGACGTCGTCACCACTTCCACGGGGATGGTGGCGTCCTCCAGGTTCTCGTAGTCGACTCCCGACTCGACGATCGCCCGCAGGCCCGTGTTGGCATGCACCGAGGCGCGCTTTTGCAAGTAGGCCCACGGCCCGTCGAACGCGCCGCGGGGAAAGATGTCGGTCCCCCTGATGTCACGCCAGACCCGGGCCATGTGCTCGACACCCTCGGGCGTCGGGTTCCCGGCGTACGCGGCACCGTTGATTGCGCCGACCGATGCTCCGAAGACGCAGTCGGCGCGGATGCCACGACGGACGAGCTCATCGAGCATGCCCACCTGGACCGCGCCGCGACTCCCGCCACCGGCGAGCACGAATGCCGTCCGCCGCGGGGCCGGACCGTGCCGTCGCTCCGCGGACCCGCGCCGCTGCGCCCATCGAACGCGGATCCGCTCGGACCAGGTGGGCGGCGCAGCGCCGTCGGTGCGGGCATCGCTCACGGTGTCGCCCGGGGCGGCGGCGGCGGTCCGCTGACCTCTTGCCTCTTGACGTTCCCGCCACGCCTGCCGTCCGGCGAGGTCGTGGCGCACCGCCCAGACGATGACGATCACCATGAGGGCCACCAGTGCGACGACGAAGATCCCAAAGATCGCAAAGAAGGCGGCGTCCGTGGACGGAGGTGACGGGAGGAGGGCGGGTGCCATGTGCACTCGTCAGGGTAGGGCCGGGGGACCGACGAGGTGTCACACCCCGTAGGCACACTGCTGCGATGGTCCTCACCGCTCCACGGACAGTGCGCCCGGCCCCGCCCGGGCCGGTCGATCGTGGGGCGGGGGGAGACGTCCTCGCGTTGTTGCGGGGGGATGCCTCGGCGCGACCGCGCTTCGACCCCGGCCTGGCCGGCGGATTGCGGGCCTGGCTCGAGGACGCTGCCTACGAGATGGTTTCCCGCCGAGGTGAGCACGCCTCGACGTTGTTCCTCGGGCCTCGTCAGCTGCTCGGTTCACCGACGGGACACCACGAACGAGACGAGGGTGAGAGCCTCTCCGAAGAGGTGGTCCTCTCCCGTCTCGTCCACGCGCTGTTCCGCCAGCTCGTGCACACGGGGGACATCGACGACCCGCTGTGTGACGCGCTCGAGGCGCTGCGCGCCGGCGAAGGAGCCGCCGTGGTCCACCACGTCGAGTCGTTACGCTCCTCTGCGCGGTCTGCGCTGGCGGAGGCGGTGGCATTGCACGCGGGGAACCTGCGTGGCCAGGTGCCCCGGTTCGCACCGGGGTGGATGCCACGGACCGACGATCGGGTGGCGACGCCGCTCGCCGGCGGTCGCGTTGTGCTGCACGGGGTCTTCGACTTGATCGTGGGCCTGCCGCAACCGGGCACCGCCTCGCTGTGCGCGCTGGGCCTCGCCACCGGTGGTGGGCCCTGGGCCTGGCACCGGCGGTCGCTGCACTATCTCGCGTTGCTCGAGACTCTGCGTACCGGTACCCCCCCGTTCCGACTGGCGCTGCTTCAATCGTCGACTGGTCGCTACGGCGTCGAGGACGTGCGCGAGGAGCACCTCCGGGCCATCGCCTCACACATCACGGCGTGGCTCACCGGCGAGACCGCTGTCAATGATTGACCGCCTGACCGGCGAGCTGGTGGCGCCGGTGCCGCCAGTCGACGCCGCGTCCTGGCTGGCGGCACTGGCGGACGCGAAGTCGACACTCGCCAACCTTGCCGTCCGGCGCGGCGCCACGGGTCCTTTCCGGGTCACCGATCACGACGTCCGCGCCGCACTGTGCGGTGAAGCCGGCGATCGGGTCGACCAGGAGCCGTTCGCCTGGTCCGCCCGCACCGCGCGACGCGCCCTGGGACTGGCGGCCGTGCGCCTCCTCGTCGCCGGTCGAGCCCGCTCACCTGCCGACGGTGTGCAGGCCAGGCTGGCCGAATCGTCCCTCTGGGTGCGCGAAGGAAGCTCGTCCGTCTCGCAGCTCGACCGCTGGCTCGCCGGGCTGTCTTTGGCGGCTCGTGGAGCGGTTGCTGCCGAAGCGGTGACGTGGGCGACCCGCTTGTGGTGCGCCCTCGATTGGTCAGCCTTCTCTGCCCGGCCTGTCCTCGGGCGGGATCGCTGGTGGGACAGCCCGCATTCAGCGCTCCTGGCCCTCCGCGGCCGGGCTGACGTGCGCACGCCGCTGTCCCACCTGGTCGTGTTGTCCGGTCCCCGCCGCAGCTCGGTCCGGGCAGAGCTCGCCCTCGTGACCCTGGTCGAGTCGCTGCGCGCCCGGGGCGGTGCCGTGCCCGGGCGCGTGGTCGGGTGGTGGCCCGATTCCGGTCACCTCGTACGGGTCGATCCGGAGCCCGCCGTGCTCACCCTAGGTGCGGAGGCCGTGGCGCTGGTCCTGGCCGGTGCCAGGGCGCCCGTGCGATCAGCCGCCTGAGAGGTTCCCGGGTTCCTCTATCGTTGCATTCCCCATGGGAACGCGCGAGGACATCAGGAACGTCGCCATCGTCGCCCATGTCGACCACGGCAAGACGACCCTGGTCGACGCCCTCTTGCGCCAGACCGGCGCGTTCGGCGCGCACCAGGAGCTGACCGACCGGGTCATGGACTCGGGCGACCTCGAACGGGAGAAGGGCATCACCATCCTGGCGAAGAACACCGCCGTGCGCTGGGGCGGGGTGAAGATCAACATCGTCGACACCCCCGGCCACGCCGACTTCGGGGGCGAGGTCGAGCGTGGACTGACCATGGTCGACGGCGTGCTGCTGCTGGTGGACGCATCAGAGGGCCCCCTTCCCCAGACGCGCTTCGTCCTGCGCAAGGCGCTCGAGGCCCGGCTCCCCGTCGTGCTCGTGGTGAACAAGGTCGACCGGGCCGACGCCCGCATCGGCGAGGTGGTGCACCAGGTCGAGGAGCTGTTCCTCGACCTCGACGCCGACGAGCACCAGATCGACTTCCCGATCCTCTACGCCAACGCCAGGGCGGGCTGGGTCAGTACGGACCAAGGCGTCGAGGGGGAAAACGTCGAGCCATTGTTCCGGACCATTATCGAACGCGTCCCAGCCCCGACGTTCGACGACGACGCGCCCACCCAGGCGCTGGTCTGCAATCTGTCAGCGTCCCCCTACCTCGGCCGGCTCGCCGTCTGCCGGGTGCACAACGGCTGGCTGACGAAGGGCGATGCGATCGGCTGGTGCCGCCTCGACGGGACGGTCGAGAAGGCCAAGATCACCGAGCTCTACGTGACCGAGGCGCTCGAACAGGTCCCTTCTGAACGCGCGGGGCCCGGTGAGATCGTCTCCGTCGCGGGCCTGGCCGAGGTCACGATCGGCGAGACGCTGGCCGATCCCGATCGGCCGATCCCCCTGCCCGCCATCACCGTCGACGAACCCAGCCTCGCCATGACGATCGGCATCAACACGTCACCCCTGTCGGGCGCGGACGGCACGAAACTGACGGCTCGGTTGCTCAAGTCCCGCTTGGACGCCGAGCTGGTCGGCAACGTGGCCATCCGCGTGGCCCCGACGGACCGCCCCGACATGTGGGAAGTGCTCGGGCGCGGCGAGCTCCAGCTGGCCGTGCTCGTCGAGACGATGCGTCGCGAGGGTTTCGAGCTCACGGTGGGTAAACCTCAGGTCGTCACCCGGGAGGTCGACGGCAAGGTGCACGAGCCGGTCGAGCGGGTCAGCGTCGACGCACCCGACGAGTATCTCGGCGTGGTGACACAGCTGCTGGCGTTGCGCAAGGGCAGCATGCTCGAGATGGTCAACCATGGGACGGGCTGGGTGCGGCTCGATTACAAGGTCCCGGCCCGTGGCCTCATCGGGTTCCGCACCGAGTTCCTGACCGAAACCAGGGGGACCGGTATCCTTCATCATGTCTTCGACGGCTGGGAGCCGTGGCACGGGGAGCTCCGCACCCGCCGGAACGGGTCCATGGTCGCGGACCGGCGCGGCCTGACCACAACGTTCGCGCTGATGAACCTCCAAGAGCGCGGCACGCTCATCGTGGGCCCGTCCGAGGAGGTCTACGAGGGCATGATCGTCGGGGAGAACGCCCGGGCGGAGGAGATGGACGTCAATCCGACCAAGGAGAAGAAGCTGACGAACATGCGCTCATCGACGGCCGAGGAGTTCGCCCGGCTGACGCCGGCGATGTTCTTCTCCCTGGAGCACGCCTTGGAGTTCATCGCCGAGGACGAGTGCGTCGAGGTCACGCCGAAGGTGGTGCGCCTGCGCAAGGTGATCCTCGACCAGGCGACGCGGGGGAGGCTGCACAGCCGGGCCCGCGACGCGCGGGACCAGGCCGCCAAGGGCTAGCGAGGGCACCGCTGGCATGGGCGTGGGCGCGTGCAACGAAGGATTCGACCACATGACGGTCGTGGTCGCCGACCTCGACGAGGCGAAGCGATTCTTCGGGTTCCTCGGCTTCGTCGAACGGATCGCCGTGGTGGCCTCGGGCGAGGAGATCTCCCGCTACATGGGCATCCCGGGCTGGGAGGCGGACCACGTGACCCTCGTGCTGGAGGGCGCGCCCGTCCATCAGGAGGTACAGCTCCTCCGCTTCCACCGTCCCGCCGCCGCTGTCGACGCGGGAGCCGGCACGCTGACGCGGACCGGCTTCAGCCACGTCTGCTTCCGGGTCAGCGACCTCGACGCCATGCTGGCGCACCTCGCCGAGCACGGGGTCACGCCGCGTAACGAGGTCTTCGACTTTCACGACCGGCGCCTCGTGTTCCTCGACGGGCCGGGCCTCGTGGTCGAGTTGGCCGAGTGGACAAACGGCGATGCGGCCAGCAGGGGCACCTAGCATGATCCGTCTGGAGGGATGGCAGAGCGGACGAATGCACAGCTCTTGAAAAGCTGCGAGGTGCAAGCCTCCGTGGGTTCGAATCCCACTCCCTCCGCTTGTGTGAAGTGCGACTCGGAGCAGCCGGGCAAAATTGTGCGGATCTTCTCAGCCCCCGCGTCGAAGCGCCTACATGTCTGGTTCTGTCAAGACCTAGGCGACACCGGGCGGTCGGACTAAGGAATAAGGAAGAAAGTAGGAATTGGAAGGAAATGGAAGGAATTTACGCCTTCCGCGCCCGAAGGTCGCACTGCCGTCACGCAACGTTCATCCCGTGATCACTGTGAGTTCGCGCTCCCTGATCCCGGCGTAGCATCAGCGACCGTGGATTCATGGCGGGCCAGCTCCACGCGGTTGTCACTTGGTGTCGTCGTTGCGATCGCAGGGTTGATTTTCTCCTCGCAAGCGGCGGCGGCCGAGACCGGCGCGCCGACCATCACGGCAACTCTTCGTAACGATGTCCCGTCGCAGGCCGCGATGCGCGGAGCTCAGTGCAGGGTCGCCACCGACGGCGTAGGTGACCCTGACCGCAGTGGTGACAACGACGGCGGGGGTGACCGCGACGGCAGCGGTGACAAGGACGGCGCGGGTGACAGCCAGAACGGCCAAGACGGACAGCACCTCCAGTCAATCCCACAGAATGACACCGGCGGCGGGTCCGGCGGCGGGTCCGGCGGCGTGTTCGACGGAGCTCCGACTGGGTCGTTGGTGAAGGTCACATCGGCCGGAGCGAACGGGAGCCTGGTGGCCCCGGGCCAGACGATCAATGTCACGATCACCTGGAACCCGAAGGACTTCGGGGGTTATCCCCCGGCGCGGACGCTCGACTGCGTGAAGATCGGCTCCAAGATCTCGAAGACGTTGAGCCAGGAGCACGAGCCGGGTCCGTCCGGGGGAACAGACCATTTCAGTTACGCCGTCCCCTTGGATGGTACGGGCGCAGATCAGATTTGCGATCGGGCGACCATCTTGGGTCCCTGGCTGAACACGGAATAGAGCGCCATCCTCTGCTACACGGCCATGGGGGTCCAGACACCCGAGGTCCCCAACACCCTGATGCTTCCCGTCGCGGCCGTGCTGATCTTCGCGGGCGGACTTTGGATCGCTCGCCGGCGTCGGCGCCACCGACTTCGGAGTTGACGATCGGGCGGGTCCTTCGGGCTCGGAAACCCACAGGACGGACAACAACTGTTCAGTTCGACGAGGGCCTGTGTTGAAATGTCGGGACCAATGGAGAGGGGCGGACCAATGGCTGCGACGAATCCAACCGGCAAGGCGATCCTCAGAGCTTCACTGAAGCTGTTTCGGCAAGACCGTCAGATGATCTGGCTCCCCATCATGGCCACCGTCACCTCGGTCATCGTGTTCCTGGCGGTCGCCGCTCCGATCGCGCTGTCCCTGGGGCACAAGGGGATTGCCCTCCTCCTCGCTCTTGCCTGCGGTTCAGTCGTTGCCACTGCGTCGACGGTGATCTTCAACGTGGCCCTCGTTTTCGCTGCGACCGATCGCATCGAGGGCCGTACCCCGACGATCAGTGGTTCGCTTGCGCAAGCCTGGGGGCGACGGAGCGTCATCTTCGAGTGGGCCCTGCTGTCGGCCGTGGTGGGGACGGCCATCCGTGCGCTCGAGAACAGGCTCGGGGTCTTCGGGCGGTTGCTCGCCTTCGCCGGAGGTTTGGCCTGGGCCGTTGCCACCTTCCTCGTCATACCCATTCTTGCCTTTGAGAACGTGGGACCGATAGAAGCCGTGAAGAGGTCCTCCTCAGTCCTGAAGGCGCGCTTCGGCACGATTGCCCGCGGTGGCCTGCGCTTCGGCGTGCTCTTCTTGGGTCTGTCGCTGGGAGCCATGGCGATCCTGGTGGTGGGTGCCGTCGGCATCGCGCGACACGCCTACTTCATCGGGATCCCGGTCGCCGTCATTGGTTTGGCGCTGCTCGTCGGCGTAACGATGTACGCGGCAGCGGCGGGGATGTATATGCGGACGATCCTCTACCGATTCGCGACGGACCAGCCGATTCCCGATCTCGGTGTCGACGTGGCGGGAACATTCGGCACCCGGTAAGAGCTCGAGGGGTCGCTACGGGCTCTCCGCTTGGTGCGCGCGCCCTCCATTCAGCTCCCGGACATTGAGCGGGCGAGTATTCGCCGAGGGGAAGACGAGGTCACGCGCCGGTTTCGGCCTGCCGAGGAAGTAGCCCTGGACAAGGTCGCATCCCAAGGATGCCAGCAGCTCGAAGGTCTTGGCGTCCTCCACCCCTTCGGCAATCACCCGGACGCCCAATGAATGCCCGAGTTCGATGGAGGCCCGGACGATGGCCTCGTCCTTGCGATTGCTCGTCGAAGAAAGCCGTTCAATCATGGCCCGATCGATCTTTATCTCGCCGATCGCGAGCTCGCTCAGATACGCGAGCGATGAGTAACCGGTCCCGAAATCGTCAACCGACACCGTGAGCCCGAGGTTGTGCAGCCTCTGGACGATATCTCGCGATCTCCGCCAATCGTTCATCAGTGTCGTTTCGGTCAACTCCAGGACGAGGAACTCTGCCCCCAGGCGGTGGCGGGCCAGGAGGAAACGAATCCGGTCTGGTAGGTCGACATCGAGGAGGTTCGTCGTGGAGAGATTCACCGAAATCGACACCGGATTCCCTGCAGCATGCCATTGGGCGCATTGTGCCAATGCGTTCTCGAGAACCCATTCGGCAATCGGCTTCATGAGCCCCGCCTCCTCGGCCAAGGGAATGAATTCCCGCCGGCAGAAGGATGTCCGCACCCGATTGAGGCCAGCGCAGGAGCGCCTCGACTGCAGGGACCAAACCGGTCCGTAGGTCGAACTGGGGCTGGAAGTACAACTCGAGCAATTGGCTGTCAATCGCATCGCGGAACTGTTCGATGCGTTTGATCCGACTGAGGCCGGTGTCAGTCGCCCCGTCGTACACATCGAATGGGCGGTGTGACACCTTCGCCCGGTACATGGCGACATCCGCACAGCGCAACAATTCGGATGCCGTACCGGCATGGTCGGGTACCTCGGCGATGCCGATGCTGGCACTCACGTGCAGGTTCGCCACCTCCAGAGCGAAGGGGTACTCGAGCTCGGTCGTCAGTCTCTCCGCGAGAAGAGTGGGCCGACGTGCGTTCTCCCCGGTCAAGACGATGCCGAACTCGTCCCCGCCGAGGCGGACCAGGCTATCTGACACAGCGAGAACATTACGGAGCCGCGAGCCAAGCATCGTAAGGATGCAGTCACCAACCTGGTGGCCAAACGAGTCGTTGATCTCCTTGAAGTGGTTGAGATCGATCAACAAGAGTGCGAGGTGGTCCGCCGATTCCGTGTCAAAGAAGTTGTCGAGCATCGTCATCAGGTACCGGCGGTTCCCCAGGCCCGTCAGTTCATCCGTCATCGCTTCGCGTTCCCGGGACTGATTCAGACGTCGAAGGTCCCAGAAATACAGCATCGAGCGCCCCATCACGGCCACGAGGGTGAGGAGGGCCAACGTGGCCGCGACCGATCCGACGTGGCCGAGGCCGCCCTCGTAAAGCACCGCCAGCCCGCAGGCAGCGGCGACGGTGGGGATAACGAATTGGAAGGTTTGAGGAGCCGCGGCAGCCGCAGGAGCAGAACGCAGCCAGACAGCCGCGGAGATGAGCACCATGGCGACCGGCCACGTGGCGTCGAGGAGAGTCCCGACCTGGTAGGTCCCCGCCGAAGACTGGAACAGGTACACGGTGTCGCCCACCGCCAGCATGCCGCAACCGAGGGCGAGGACGAGGAGTTGGGGGTTGCGCCACGTGGGAAGGATGGTCAGGGCACCCACGACAAGGGCAACAAGCAAGAGATCGCCAACGGGGTACGCCAGATTCGTCGCGACCTGTGCCGGTGATCCGCCAACCGACCGGACGATTGTCTCGAACACGAAGGCTGCGGTCACAGTGGCCGCCCCGAGGCCTGCAACGACGCCGTCGAGCCACGTTGCCAAGGGCACCTTCCGCACTCCCAACCGCAGGATGAGGATTACCCCGACGTAGGTCAGGGGGTAGAACAAGAGATACAGCGCGTCGTCCCACGAGGGCGTCGGGGGATTCCCACCGCCGAGCGTTTGCACCGTAAAGACCACGTCGCCCAGGGCCCAGGCCAGTAGTCCCAGACCCAGGGCCACAGCCGCCGGTCGGATCGTGCCACCCCGAATGGCGCGGGCAAGGCACATGGCAGCGACCAGGACCTCGAATCCATCGATCACCCAGTTGAAGAAGAAGGTCCAAATCCGGCCCTGGGGATGAGCAACGAGGAGTGCGACGACGCACGCGAGGAAGACGCCGAACACCCCGTAGACGATGGCTGCCCAGTCGATCCGGCGAGACTCCAGAGCCCGGTCGAGCCCTCTGCTCAGCAATGCGACCACGCGGTACGACCGATGCTTGTCACCGGCCCGGGCCGCGAGCTCTCGATCGGAATCACCCACTCACGCCCCCCTGGCTGGTGCGCCGTCAATCGTTGTCGGGGCAGGTGGCGGCGGGGTTCGCGCCGGGCTGCAAACTGGTTGCAGCCCGCCAGTCTGTCGACGGACCCGCGCCGTCTGACCTCGAGACGATCAGGCCAAACGAACCTAATTTTGGGATCCGAAGTGTCCCGCCGATGGCGCTATTCCCAATCGAACAGGCGCCCGCGCTTCAGCTTGCCGCCAGCGCTCTCCTTGGGATCCTTGAACGCTTCGGGCTTGTTCGCCTTCAACCATGCGACCAATTCCTCGGTGCCACCCAACGCGACGTCTCGGTCCTGTTCGATCACATAGACACTGATCGAATCCCCGTCGATGGCGATGCTGAGGTCGGCCTGACCACCAGATCCGAAGCACCACTGGGGTGGGAGGCCAGGCGTCGACATCGCCTGCAACCTCCAACCGGGTCGATGCCGGAGCAATTCGTCCACTTCTGTCCTGAGTGTGTCCTTGTTCGCTCGCACGCTCACCGAGTCTGGTCCGCCGCCAGAGCCTCTGCCCGCCTGAGCAGCCCCGGCGCATCGATATCGGCGCACACCCGTGCGAAGTCGCGGGTCGGGCCTCGCCACCGGAGCTCTTCGACGCGCGCCAGCAGTGATCGGTCGACGCGCAGGGTGGCCAGGTCCTTGAACAGGAGCGCGTCGTCGTGACTCTTCTTGAGTACGCCGGCCAGTTTGGCCGCGCCCCGCACGGCGACCTCCCAGTCGGCCGGGTCGGGAGGAATGTCCTCGAGGTGACTCCAGCGGGCAAGGACGGCGGCGGCCGACTTGGCGCCCCATCCCACCAAACCTGGGAAGCCGTCCGCGCTGTCGCCGACCAGGGCCAGGTAGTCGGGGATGGAAGTCGGGCCGACCCCGAACTTTGCGACGACACCGTCCTCGTCGATCAGCGCATCCTTGCGCCGGTCCAGCTGCACGACCCGGGTGCCGCGCACGCATTGCCCGAGGTCCTTGTCCGGGGTGCAGATGACGACCTGGTCGACGGCCGGGTCGTCGTCGGCGACCTCGGCCCCGCTCGCCAGGGCGTCGTCCGCCTCGAGGTCGACCATCGGCCACACCAGCACCCCGAGCGCCACGAGCGCCTCCTCCAGGGGCCAGGCCTGGGACCACAGGTCCGGGTCGATCCCGGCACCTGTCTTGTAACCGGGCCAAAGGTCGTTGCGGAAGGACTCGATGACGTGGTCCGTGGCCACGCCGACATGAGTGGCTCCGTCAGCCAAAAGCTGGAGGACCGAACCGACGACGCCCCGCACGGCCGCTACTTCCTCTCCGGCTGCGTTGCGATGGGGCGGCGCGCCGAAGAAGTGCCGGAAGAGCTCGTAGGTCCCGTCGACAAGGTGCACCTTCATGACGGGCTCGAGTCTGTCACCCGCCGGGCGCGTCGACCGCCGACGCCTGGGCCTTCTGGAGGAAGGAACGCTCCGCTTCGTTGTCGGTCAGGGCGCGGGCGGCCTCATAAGCTGCGACAGCCTCGGAGCGGCGACCTTCCCTACGGAGGAGGTCGGCGCGGACCGCATGGTAGAGGTAGTACCCCTGAAGGGGGAGGTCGTCCGCGGCCGCCAACCCTGCACCGGGACCCTCGACCTCGGCGAGGGCAACGGCCCGATTGAGCGCGACAACCGGCGACGGGTCGTAGGCGAGCAGCTGATCGTAGAGGACGAGGATCTGGCGCCAGTCGGTCGCCGCCGCGCTGGCAGCGTCGCTGTGGACCGCGTTGATTGCGGCCTGGACTTGATAGGGGCCGGGCACGTTGCGCCGCAGGCAGGCTCGCACGAGCTGTTGGCCCTCGGCGATCAGTTGCGGGTCCCAGAGGCGGCGGTCCTGGTCCCGCAGCGGGACCATCGAACCCTCGCCGTCGGTACGAGCGCGTCGCCGCGAGGCGATCAGCAGCATGAGCGCGAGGAGACCAGTGACTTCGGGTTCGTCGGGCATCAGCGTCATGAGGACCCTTCCGAGACGCATGGCTTCGCTGCACAGGTCCTCTCGCACCAACTCGACCCCGGCGCTGGCCGCATACCCCTCGTTGTAGATGAGATAGATGACGGCCAACACTGGCCGAAGACGGTCCGGCAGCTCGGCGCTGCTCGGGACGCGGTAGGGGATGGCGGCGTCGCGGATCTTTGCCTTGGCCCGGACGATGCGCTGCGCGATTGTCGGCTCCGGGAGGACGAAGGCGCGGGCGATCTCGGGCGTCGTGAGCCCGCCGAGGAGGCGCAGCGTCAGCGCGACCTGGGCCGCCGGCGCCAGCGCCGGGTGGCAACACGTAAAGATCAAGCGGAGACGGTCGTCGTGCACCGAGAATTCCTCGTCCAGCTCGTCGCGTTGATGGAGGAGCGCGGCCTGGGCCTGACGGTCGTCCCGCGACGACTCGCGTCGCACGCGGTCGATGATCCGGTTTCGTGCCGTGGTGATGATCCACCCGGCCGGGCTCGCTGGTAATCCCTCGGCCGCCCAGCGCTCCGATGCGATGACGAAGGCTTCCTGCAACCCGTCCTCGGCCACGTCGATGTCACCGAATGCCCGAACCAAAACGGAGACCGCGCGCCCGTACTCTTCACGGAAGACGCGCTCGACATCGCGGGAATCCTCTTTCATCACCCGATCCCGCCTCAGCCGGCAGGGTTCTCCCGGAAGGGTCGGACCTCGACGGGCTCGCCACAGGCCCGGGTGGCCTTCACCGCCCACGCCAACGCCGCATCGAGGTCGGAGGCCTCGATGATCCACACTCCGCCGATGTGCTCCTTGGATTCGGTGAACGGCCCGTCGGTCACCAGGACCGCCGTTCCTTCAGCCCGGACCACTGTCGCGGACGACGCCGGCTGAAGTCCGCCGGCGAAGACCCAGGCACCTGCGGCCTGCAATTCGTCGTTGAACCGAGAAACTTGCTCGTAGGCCTTCTGCGTGTCTGCCGGAGGTCGGGGCGGTGCGCCGTCGATCATCGGAACACTCAAGAGGTACTGCTTCATGTGAAGATCCTTTCGCTTCTCGTCTTTCCCATGCCATCGACACATCGTCCGGCCCTGCACCGGGGGGCACCGTCCACACGAACGGGCCTGGCGCAATTCGACACCGCGGCCGAAATTTCTCGACCTCCTTCCGCGCGTCGTGACGGGCTCCCACCTCCACCGACTGAATGGGATATGTGGGGCCAGCATCTTCGCTGTAGGGGCTTGGGGAACACCGGGTGCAAGATCCACCTGAGAAGGCCGACGGGGGCGGCTCCGTCATCTCGCTGAGCCTGTCACACCCCGCCGCTAGAACGTGTCGGTGTGTAAGAAATTTGATCCTCCGTGTCGAATCGCGCCGGACCCGTTCGTTGTAAGACAAACGGATCAATGTCCGAATCCGCCGCACCGCCCGCTGTCTCGGTCCTCCCGGTCGGGAATAGCGCATAGCCGGATGGCGTTGCACGCTCCGACGGGGCGCCGAGGATCCGAACGCTGAGTGTAGAGGGAGACCCATGTCCGTAAACTCCAGGGCGAGCACCGCCGTCGAGCTCGAGCCAGGTCGGTACGTTCCGTCGTGGGTCGTCCTCGGTATCGTCTGCATCGGCCAGTTCATGGTCGTACTGGACGCCTCCATCGTGAATGTCGCGCTCCCGTCCATCCAGCGCGATCTGCACTTCAGCACGTCGAACCTCCAATGGATCGTTAACGCGTACACACTCACTTTCGCCGGGTTCCTCCTTCTCGGCGGGCGAGCAGCCGACCTTTTTGGTCGCCGAAAGATCTTCATGGTGGGCCTCGCCGTGTTTACTGCATCGAGCCTTCTCGGCGGCCTGGCGCAGAACGAGGCCTGGTTGATTTCTGCCCGGGCTCTGCAGGGGCTGGGTGCGGCCATCCTGGCGCCCGCCACCCTGACCATCCTCACATCGACGTTCGCAGAGGGGCCCGCCCGCGCCAAGGCGCTGGGAGTCTGGAGTGCGGTGTCCGCCGCCGGCGCGTCCGCCGGGGCGCTCTTCGGAGGCATCTTGACTGACTTCTTGAGCTGGCGCTGGATCCTGTTCGTCAATGTGCCGGTCGGAGCCGTGGCGCTCGTCGCGGCTCGGCGGGACCTCCCCGAGTCACGCGCGGACATGGCGCACCGTCACCTCGACCTCGCCGGTGCGGTGACGGTGACAGCGGGCCTGGTGGCGCTGGTGTTCGCACTCGTGCGCACCGAGACCTACGCGTGGGGGTCGGCACAGGTCCTGGTGCCATTGGCCGCCGCGGTTGTGCTCATCGCCGTCTTCCTCTTCCTCCAGGCCCGCGTATCGAAGGCGCCGCTCGTCCCGCTCCACATCTTCCGGTCGCGCTCGGTGTCGGGAGGCAACGTCGTGATGCTGATGATGTTCGGGGCGCTGTTCGGTTCGTGGTACTTCGAGACGCTCTACATGCAACACGTGCTGGGCTACAGCCCGCTCCAGGCGGGTCTGGCCTTTTTGCCCCAGACCGTGCTCATCGCCGCCGGGGCGCAGGTGACGGCGCGCCTGGTGCCCAAATTCGGCCCTCGTCCGCTGATCCTCCTCGGCACGCTGGTGGCGGGGGGTGGACTGGCGTGGCTGTCCCAGATCTCGACCGGGAGCACGTTCGTGACGGACCTCCTCGGCCCGTACGTTCTCATCGGGCTGGGTATGGGTCTCGCGGTCACGCCGATCGCCGTGGCCGGTACAGCGGGGGTACCGCGGGAGGAAGCGGGTCTCGCATCCGGCTTGCTCAACACGTCTCGCACCGTCGGCGCTTCTGTCGGCCTCGCCGCACTTGCGACGCTGGCGGCCAACCGCACTTCGGGCAAACTCACTGGCGTGGCGGCAACGCCAGCCCACACTGCGGCGGCACTGACCGACGGCTACGCGCTCGCCTTCTCCGTGGCGGCCGTCGTGCTGGCGGCCACCGCCGCGGTCGCCATGGCCACGCTCCCTTCACTGCGTCAGATCGGCGAGCCCGTCAGGGTGAGCGAGAAGGCCACCGCCAAGGCTCTGGAGCTCGAGGAGGCTTAGGGCGGGCCCTGAGGCCGAGGACAGGTTGCCCCCTCACTCCGCGCGCAGCAAGAGCGCCGTCGGTGTGTCGGCGGCAATGCGACCGGGGACGGTGGCAATCAGGTTGGCCAGCACCAAGGCCCCCACGCCGATGGCGGCGATCGTCAGCCCCGGGACGAAGGGTTGGGCGACGGCGTCAATCTGGTGCGCGAAGACGTCCCACAGCGAGCGGCCCACGACGATGCCGATCGGGATGCCGATCACGGTCCCGATGCCCACCGCGACGCTGGCCTGCCAGGCCACGGTGGCCGCCAGTTGCCGACGGGTGAAGCCCAGCGTCTTGAGCAGTGCCAGATCGCGCCGCCGGCGCCGGACCGAAGCGATGAGCGTGAGGCTGAGGGCGATCGTGGCCCCGGCGGCGAGGCCGATCCCGAGGATGGCCGGTGTGGTCCCCATGGACCGGTAGTTGATGATCTCTGCCGGGCGCTGCACCGTCAGTACGGCCACGCCGTAGTTGGTCGGGGTGGTCAGCTCGTTGGCGATCCTGTCCAACGCGCTCAGCGATGCCGCCTCGTTCACTCCGTTGCCCATCCGCACGAAGATTCCGCTCGGGCCGTACGGGGTCACGTTGTTGACGTTGGACACCGCGTTCGGGATCAAGGACGCCGGGATCAACGCGCCGGTCCCCATGGAGGGGTGGATCCCGCCCAGCTGGATCCCGACGACCGGCATGGTCGCAGTGCCGACGATGACCAGCCGCCGCGAGTCGTTTGGCGTGATCTGCACCCTCACGGTGTCGCCTATTCGCTCGTGAAGGGCGGCCAGGGTCTCCCCTCCGAGCACCATCTGGCCGGACGATTCGAGTCCGTGTCCCGACAGGACGGGCGGCGCCACCGCCGCACCCGGTCGCTGTCCCAGGTCGGGCACGAGTTGCCCGTCGATGGAGGCTTCACCTCCGTACACCACGGCGGACCACGCCGCGACCGAACGGTCCCGGTCGAGCAGAGCCGCCGAGGCATGCCCGGGGACGGGAGCGACGCCGCCACCTCCGGTCAACTCGTAGTCCCAGTTCCACCCGTAGAGATCCGGATGCGAGACGAGGGCGTTGAGGCTCGACCCGAACGTCACCGTCGCCACGACGACGATCACGGCGATCAGCGTCCCGACGATGGCCGAGCGCACCGGCACCGCCCTGCGGCCACCACCCGAGTCCACGGCGAACCGGATGCCTTCCACCGAGGGTGCCGGAAGCCCCGCGTTGACGGCCGTCCGCACCATCGGCGAGATCCGGTTCGGACGGGCGTCACGCAACGAGACCCGATGGGGTGCCTGACGAACAGCCATGGCAACCGCGAGCAGACCGAGGACGACCACGTAGGCCGCGCAGCCGAGTCCGAGCACCGGCCAGTCGAAGGCCACGCCACGATCGGGGTAGACCGCGCGCACGATGCCGATCGGAGCCAGCGGCGACAGCGCGACGGCGAGAGCGAAGGCGACCACGGAGCCGGCAACCACGGCGACCAGGAGGCCGAGAACCGCGTCCGACACGATGGCGACCGGGCCCGCACCGAGCGCGCGCTCGATCTGGCGCTCCTCGCCTGTCAGCCGGAGTTGGCGGCCCATCGCCTGGCCCGCGATGAGGAGGGCGGCCAGCGCGGCGATGCCGCCGAAGACCGCCAGCGCGATGGACTCCGGCCGGATGGCACGCTCGGCCGCGGACACGTCGGGCTGCACGCCGATGAACAGCCCGCCGAGGGCCTGTGCCGCCGCCACGCGGCCGATCTCCGCCTCGACCCGAGGGACGTCGCGGTTGCCGTGGACCAGCTGGAGGTCCGTAGTGACGTTGGTGACGCAGCAGGCGAGCAGCTGGCGGGTCATCGCCGCGGAGTACAAGATGTTCGCGGTACCGGTGACCTCGAGCGAGTCGACGACGACGACGCTGTTGAAGTCGACCAGGCCGACCACCTTCATCATCATCTTCCGGTAGGGCTTGACGTTGAAGGTCGCGCTGGTGCCGTATCCCGGCAAGGTCGTCTGCTGGTTGGTGTAGAACCCGATCGGCATCGTGTCGCCGACGTGCACGTTGAGCGCCTGGGCCACGATCGGCGCGAGGGCGATCTCGTCGGCCCGCCTCGGGTCCGGCAGCCGTCCTTCCACCGCCGTGGCGCGGTTCTGGCTGGTGAACTCGCCGTCGAGGCTGCCGTAATTGTTCAGCGTGCTGATGCCGAGCGCGGTTGCGCCCGGTGGGTTCTCAATCTGGTTCCCGGTCCGGGTGAGGGGCTGTCCGTTCAGGTTCTCGTCGTTGGCGACGTGGGAGACCAGCGGCAGGCGTCCCACCAGGCGTTCGCCGGCGAGGCTGTACCCGGCGCTGTTGGGCTGTCCCTGCTGCCAATTCGAGGTCACGAGGGCCAGGTTCGAGGGGTTCGTGCTCGCCAGGAACACCGGAAAGGCGGCCTGGGTGCGCCGTGCCGCGGCGATGGCGCCCATGGCGACGCCGCCCAGGAGGCCCAATAGCACGACGATCGTCAGGTAGCCCGTCCAGCGCTGACCCAGCGTCGTCCGGAACCGGTACCCGGCCAGGCCGAGGTCTCCGGCCGTCACGACCGGTCGTCTCGTGCGGGGGAGCTGCTCAACGTGCGTCGCCCCTTGTGCAGCACCCACCTGCCCTTCCACGCGCCAACGGGACCATTGTCCGCGACTTCGCGCCTCTCCTGAAGGGTGCTGGCCGCTCGACCCGGGTCGTGCCAGCACGACTTGTCGTCTCGGATCAGCCTGAAGGCTCCTCGACCTGCTCCATGAACTCGAGGCGGATGCCGCCGGGCGCCTCGACAAAGGCGATGCGACGGGTGCCGAACGCGCCGCTCACCGTCCTCGGGCCCCAGAGGACCCGATGGCGCGCCAGCTCCGCATCGAGATCGTCGACGAAGAGCGCCGGGTGCAAGAACCCCTCGTCGGGGAGCGCGCAGGCATCCTCGTAGATCGCCTGTGTGAAGAGCGTCAGATCCAGGGCGCCCAGCCGCACGTCTGCCCGACGGCCGTTTTCCCATGCGACGGGCTCGGACACGGCCGCTCCGGCCGCCTCGTACCAGGCGCAGGCGGCTTCGAGGTCAGAGACCTTGACGGCCAAGTTGGCCAGGCCGGTGACCACCATCAGTGCAGCGGTGTGCCGTAGAGGGAGCCCAGGTCCTCGGCGATGAGCTCCAGCCGCGCACCGTCCGGGTCGGAGAAGTACAGGGAGACTTCGCTCTCGACCTGGGTCGGCACGCCGGCTTCTTCCAGCCGGGCCCGTGCCGCGTCCCACCGTTCCCGCTCGACGGAGATGGCGAGATGATGGAACCCGCCCAACACCTCGGTGTAGGGACCGAGACCCAGGCCGGGAAAGTCGAAGAACGCCAGCGTGTTGTCGTGCCCCAGGTCGAAGAAGAGGTGGGTGGATCCCTGGTAGTCCCGGTTTTCGAAGAGCTCGACCAACGGAAAGCCCAAGAGCTCTTGATAGAAGCGGATCGTCCGTTCGACGTCTGAGCACAGCAGCGCCAAATGGTGGACGCCGCGGGCGGTCGATGTCGGCCGTCGCCCTACCTCTTGGAGGTAGGTCGTACGCAAGCGTTCCCGCTCCGCAGCGGCGGCCTCGAGGTCGATGGTCACAAGCCGAGGAGCCAGGCGGCGTTGGCTCCCAGGATGTTCGCCCGAGCGGGGCCGGTCAGCCCGGCCACAGCCCGCTCCGCAGCCGCCATGGGGTCGGCGACGCCCTCGGCATGCGGCCAGTCGCTTCCGATCATGAACGTGTCGTCGCCCACCTTCGGGACGAGTCGGTTCGGCATCTCGTACGGCAGGGAGGCGACCCGGACCTGGCGTAAGAAGTACTCCGACGGACGGTCCGAGAGCGCGCGGAACGGCTCGCCGTGCCGCTGGGTGTAGAAGTCCGAGGCTCCGTCGATGTGCAGCAAGAAGCTCGGCACCCAGCTTGCCGTCAGCTCGACAACACCGATGCGCAGGCGCGGGAACCGCTCGAGAACGCCGTTGAGGATCAAGTTGGCGAGAGCGACCGCCGGCGCCAGGTACAAGAAGATGGAATCGAAGAGCTGCTCGCCGTCCTCCTGCTCGCCAACGCGCCAGGCGGGGTGCAACGGGCTCTCGAATTCCGAGACGTGGAACACGGGCGCGACGCCTTCGTCGCTGAACGCAGCCCACACGGGATCAAAGTCGGGGTGCGACAGCGGCTTCCCGTCCACCGGCGCCGGGGCGACCATGGCCAGGCGGATGCCCTGCGCCCGCACCCGCGTGATCTCCTCCACCGCCCACCGCGGATCGTGCAGCAGGAGGTGCGCCACGCCGAAGAGGCGCCCGTCACCCTCGCCGCAGATCTCGGCCACGAAGCGGTTGTAGGCCCGGGCGTTGGCCCGCTGCGCGGCACGGTCCGAGGCCAGCCGCTGTTCCCACAGGAGCCCGTAGTTCGGGAACATGACCGCAGCATCGAGCCCGAACCCGTCGAGCGACGACAGGCGGGCCCCGGCGAGGTGGTAGGAGTCCGGGACCAGGTCGTCGAACGACGCCGGCGCGCGCTCCCGCGCAGCCGGCGCAGCCGGTCCTGGCCGATCAGGGTCGAACGCTCGGGGATGGGCACTTCGAGCGGAGTGAGCCGGCTGCCCCGCCAGGTCAACCAGGGCCATCCGGCCTCGTCGTCGCAGATGGAGAGCGCATCGGACCGGTGCGCGGGCTCGATGTGCTCCGACCAGGTCGTCCTCGATTCGAACAGATGCTGATCGACGTCGATGGTTTGCAGCGCCATGGGCCCTCCCGGCGCAGAGTACCAGCGTCCCGTAGCCGTAGTCTCGCCGCGATGGACGGGGCAGCCGCGCGCGACGGGTTGTGGGCGCCCCATCGCCGCGCCCTCACGCTCGGGCTCGTCCTCTCCGTGACCTTCGTCGCCGTCGAGGCGCTGGCCGTCATCACCGTCATGCCGGTCGTGGCCCGTGACCTCAACGGGCTGGCGCTCTACGGCTGGGTCTTCTCGACCTTTCAGCTGACCAGTCTGATCGGGATCGTCGTCGCCGGGCGCGCCGCCGACCGCCACGGACCGGCCCGCCCCTACGTCGCGGGATTGGTGCTGTTCTCGGCCGGCCTGCTCGTGGCGGGCCTCGCCCCGTTCATGTGGGTACTCGTCGCCGGGCGCTGCCTCCAGGGTCTCGGCGCGGGAGCAGTACCGGCGGTGGCCTACGTGGCCATCGGCCGGAGCCTGCGTGAGGTCCAGCGGGCCCGGATGATGGCCGTCTTGTCCACCGCCTGGGTGGTCCCTGGCGTCCTCGGCCCCGGCGTCGCGGCCGCGGTGGCCCACCTATTCGGCTGGCGCTGGGTGTTCCTCGGCCTGGTGCCGCTCGTGGCAGTGGCCGGACCCATTGCCGTGCCGGCGCTCGTCCGCCTCGGTCGGCCCGGCGTGCCCCCCACCGACGAACACCGGGTCGGCGACGCGGTGCGCGCCGCGGTGGGCGCCGCCCTCTTCCTCGGTGCACTCGGCGCGCGCAATGTGCCCGTCGGTGTTGGCTTGGCGGCGGCCGGGGCGCTCGTCGGCTGGGCGTCGCTGCGCCGCCTCTTGCCCCCCGGCACGCTGCGCGCCGCACCGGGACTGCCGGCCACCATCTTGAGTCGCGGCCTGCTGACGTTCGCCTTCTTCGGGGCCGACGCCTACGTCACGCTGACCATCACGACCGTGCGCCATCACGGGATCGCCATGGCCGGCGCCGTCGTCACCGCGTCGACGCTCGCCTGGACAGCGGGCTCATGGGTGCAGGCCCGCCTCAACGAGAAGTGGGAGGGCGCACGTCTGGTGCGGACCGGGTTGGTGCTCATCCTGGTCGGCACGGCCGGCATGGCGTGGCAGCTCCGGCCCGGCGTGCCGGTGTGGGAGGCATTCGTCGCCTGGACCGCCGCCGGCCTCGGGATGGGGCTCAGCTACGCGCCCACGTCGCTGATGATGCTCCGAGCCGCTCCGGCCGGGCGCTTGGGTTGGGCGTCGGCCTCTCTGAGTCTCGCCGACGTCCTCGGCATCGCCCTCGGGGTCGGCGTCGGAGGTGCTGCCGTGGCCGCAGTCTCGCGGGGACGCGGCCGGTTGCCGGCGGTGTCCTCATCGCTTTCGCGGTGGCTGCGGTGGCCGCAGTCATGGCGCTGGTGATCGCGCGCCGCCTCCCGGGGTCCCTGGCCCACTCGGCGACGCCGGTCAGTCCATAGATCGGCGCAACCCGCCCAGCCACTCGTCGGCGGCCTGCCAGGCAGCGTCGGCCTGCCGCCTCTGCTCCGGCCCGTGTTCGCCCGCCGCGGGGTAGGAGCCGAGGAACTTCACCCCGGCAAGGCCCGCGTGGAGATCGCGCAGGCAATCGGCCACGACCTCGTCTCCGAGATGGCCGGAGAGGTCGATCACGAAGCAGTAGTCGCCCAGACCCTGCTTGGTGGGCCGCGACTCGAGCTTCGTCAGGTTGATGTTGCGCGCCGCGAACTGGCCCAGAATGCCGTGCAGGCTGCCGGGATGGTCGGCGCGCTGGAAACACACGATGCTGGTCTTGTCGTGCCCCGTCGGCTTCGGGATCAGGGTCTTGGCGACAAGGACGAAGCGGGTTTGGTTGTCGGGGTGATCCTCCACGTCCTCCGCGATGATGGTCAATCCGTAGCGTTCCGCCGCCAGTCGTGGTGCGATGGCGGCCTCGTCCGCCGAGCCCGCCTCTCCCAGCAGCCGGGCGGCGTCGGCGGTGGAATTGGCCGCCCGCTGTTCGGCCTTGGGAAGCTCACGGGCCAGGTACTTCTGGCACTGGGCGAGGGCGTGCGGATACGACGACACGGAGCGGATGTCGGCGAGTCCGCTGCCCGGGCGGACCATGAGGTGGAGGTGGATGTCCATGACCACCTCGCGCTGGATGTGGAGGTCGACGTCGTGGATCAAGCCGTCGATGGTGGCGCTGACCGTCCCCTCTATCCCGTTCTCAATGGGCACGAATCCGAGGTCGAACTCCTCCCCCGCCACGGCGTCGAGGACCCCCTGAATGGAACCGAGCGACGTCAGATCGGCCCGCGCCAGGTCGGCCTGGGTCAGCAACGCCTCCTGGGTGAAGGTGGCCGCCGGGCCGAAGTAGGCCACCGTGGTCGCAGGGGGGTTCACAGTTGGGCAGGATAGAGCAGGTCATGGACGCCTCTTCGCTGCGCGCGCTGGTCGAGCAGGTCGCCTCGGGACACTGCACGCCCGACGACGCCGTCCGGCAGCTGCGCAGGCTGCCCTTCACCGACCTGGGATTCGCACGGGTCGATCTCCACCGCGACCTGCGCCTCGGCATGCCCGAGGCGGTGTACGGACCCGGCAAGACGCCGGAGCACTGTGCGGCCGTCGTCGCGGAGCTGCTCAGCGGGGGCGACGGCCCCGTGCTCCTCACGCGGGCCACGGAGCCGCAGATGAAGGCGGCGTCGGCTGCCGCCGCGGGCCTCGGTCTCGGCCCGGGCGCGATTTCGGACAGCGGCGCCCTCTCGACGGTGGTCTACCGCCCGGCGCCCCGGCGGGCGGGCACCGTCGTGGTCATCACGGCCGGCACGGCGGACCTCCCCGTCGCCTCGGAGTGCACGGCTGTGCTCGGCGCGCTCGGGTTCGTCCCCACCTTGCTGGCCGACTGCGGCGTCGCCGGCCTGCACCGGTTGTTGGCCGAGCTCGACACCATCGCGATGGCCGACGCGGTGGTCGTCATCGCGGGCATGGAGGGCGCCCTGGCCAGCGTCGTCGGTGGGCTCACGCCGGCGCCCGTGATCGCCGTGCCCACCAGTACCGGCTACGGCGCTGCGCTCGAGGGCGTCACCGCGCTGCTGTCCATGCTCTCCGCCTGCTCGTCGGGCATCACGGTCGTCGGCATCGACAACGGGTATGGCGCGGCCTGTGCGATCGCCCGCTTGTTGCCGTGACCGAGCCCCAGCCCGTCGCACCGGCGGTCGCCTGGTTCCACTGCTTCGCGGGCATTGCCGGCGACATGGCCCTCGGCTCGCTCGTCGACGCCGGGGCGGACGTCGACGAGGTCCGCGGGCTGCTCGACCGGCTCGCCCTTCCCGGTTGGGACCTGCGGTTCGAGACGGGCATGCGGGGAGGCGTCGCCTGCACGCGTGCGGTCGTCGCCGGCGACGACGTGGTCGTCCGCACCCATGGGGCGATCACGGCGCTGATCGAGGAGGCGGCCCTCCCGGCGAGGGTGGCGCAACGCGCGCTGGCCGTGTTCGGCTTGCTCGCCTCCGTCGAGTCGGTGCTGCACCGGCGCCCGGTCGAGCAGGTCCACTTCCACGAGGTCGGCGGGCACGACGCGATCATCGACGTCGTCGGGACGGCGGCCGCACTCGAAGTGCTCGGGGTCGACGAGGTGAGCGCCTCGGCGGTGGCAACGGGGAGCGGCACCGTGCGCAGCGCCCACGGGTGGCTTCCCAACCCGGCCCCGGCCACCATCCGCCTGCTCGAGGGCATCCCGACCTACGGACGCGATACCCGGTTGGAGCTGACGACGCCGACCGGGGCCGCACTCCTCGCCGCGTTGTGCTCCTCGTTCGGACCGCTCCCCGACATGACCATCACCGCGTCTGGTTTCGGTGGGGGCGCAGGGGAGATGGACGACCTGCCCAATTGCACCCAGGTCGTGATCGGGCGGCGCGCCCGGCAGACCGCCGTCGGTCCGGGCCAACCCGCCGTCGTGCTCGAGACCAATCTCGACGACGTGACGGGCGAACAGCTGGGGCACGCGGTGGCGGCCGCCCTCGAGGCCGGCGCCCTCGACGCCTGGGTGAGCTCGGTCACGATGAAGAAGGGCCGCCCGGGCCAGGTCTTGCACGTGCTGACCGATGCCGCGCTGGTCGCTGCACTGCGCACCGAGATCGAACGGGTCACCGGGACGATGGGAGTGCGGTCCACCGTCGTCGAGCGCTGGCCACTTGCCCGGCACATGGACCAGGTCACGGTCGACGGGATCAGCGTCCGGATGAAGGTGACCGGCGGGCGCGCCAAGGCGGAGTTCGACGACGTCGCGGCCGTCGCCGCGAAGACGGGGGCCTCGTTGCACGAGGTCTCCAGCCGGGCGGAGGAGGCCTGGCGTGTCGCCCGGCGCGCCGCGCCCGACCCGAACGGATCACCGGCCTGATGCCCGCCGACATGTTCCACTACGACGATGCGATGGCGGAGCTGATCTTCGCCGCCTGCCGCGAGCGGCTCTCCATGAACCCCGTTGCGCTGGACTTCGGTGGACTGGTGGAGTCGCTCCACTCCGAGCTGGACGGCCTGATGCGTCCGGAGGGGAACGACGCGGCGCACGTGCTGAAGCTCTTCGTCGACAAGCTCGCGACGGCGGTCGTTTCGTGCGACAGCCCTCGCTTCTTGTCGTTCATCCCGGCCGCACCCACCAAGGCGTCGCTCCTCTTCGACATGTTCGTCTCGTGCTCGTCGCTGCACGGCACCTCGTGGCTCGAGGCGGCGGGGGTCGTCGTCGCCGAGAACCAGGCCCTCGCCGTGCTGGCGGCGCAGGCCGGCTTTCCCGAGAGCGCCGGGGGCTGCTTCGTGGCCGGCGGGTCCGCCGGCAACCTGTCGGCGCTCATGGTGGCCCACGACACCGCGGCGCACCGACGCCACGCCGAAGCCCCGCGGCACCCGCTCGTGGCCCTGAGCGACGACGCCCACTCGTCCGTCGGCAAGGCGCTCCAGGTGCTCGGCGTCGGGATGCTGACGGTGCCCACGCGTGACCATCGCCTCACCGGGGAGGCTCTCCGGGCGGCGCTGCGTGACGACCCACGGCGCGACGACGTCATCGGGGTCGTGGCCACGGCAGGGACCACGAACGCCGGCATCGTCGATGATCTGGCGGGGGTGGCCGACGTGGCCGTCGAGCACTCCCTGTGGTTCCACATCGACGGTGCCTACGGCGGTGCGGCGGCCCTGTTCGCGCCGACGACGCGTGCCCAGTTCGCCGGGTTCGAGCGGGCGGACTCCTTCATCGTCGACCCGCACAAGTGGCTCTTCGCGCCCTTCGACTGCGCCGCCCTCGTCTACCGCAGGCCCAACCTGGCCAAGGCCGTCCACACCCAGGACGCGCAGTACCTTGAGGTGCTGCACAGCGACAACCCCGACGAGTGGAACCCGAGCGACTACGCCTTCCACCTGACGCGGCGGGCCCGTGGGCTGCCGCTGTGGTTCTCCATGGCCGTCAACGGCCTCGACGCCTACCGCGACGCGGTGGAAGCGGGCCTCGCCATCGCCCAGCGGGCCGCCGAGCGGGTCGACGCGTCGCCCCACGTCGAGCTGGTCCGCGAACCCGGGCTGTCAGTCGTGCTCTTCCGGCGGCCCGGATGGCGCAAGGACGACTACGACGCCTGGTCGGCCCGCCTGCTCCACGACCAGATCGGCTTTGTGACGCCGACGACCTGGGAGGGTGAGACGGTGGCCCGCTTCGCCTTCCTCCACCCCGACACCACGGTGGCGATGATCGACGAGATCCTGGCCACAATGGCCGAGGGCTGACCGGTACAGGGCAGGCGTGGCGCGCTGTCTCCTCGATGAGGTGGAGTAGGACCAACGGGCTCCAGCGCCCCGGGAGGTCAGCCGGCGGCGACCGCAGCCTCGAGCTGGGCACCCGCCGCGAGCAGCCGCTCCTCGCTCCCGGCGGGCCCGATCAACTGGATGCTTGCGGGCAGTGGGCCGCCCGTGGGCACGGGAAGCGAGAGGGCCGGAACCCCGGCCAGGTTCACCGGGAGGGTGCAGCGAGAGACGAGGAGGTCGTCCCCGTCGTCGAGGGGCGGCGGGAAGATCGTGAGCGTCGGGGTGACGAGGATGTCGACCTCGGTGAAGATCCGCTCGAGCGTGGCCTGCCAGTCGCGTTGGGCCTGCCAGGCGGCGCGCACCACGGCGTCGTCGAAGGCCGCACCGAGCTGGAGCCGGCCGCGCACGTCGGCGCCGATACCGTCGGGGTCGTCGGTCACCAGGGCGGCGTCGGAATGCCACGCCTCGACGACGAGGAGGAGGCCGGCCTGCGCGGTCGCCTCGTCCCACCCGGGCACCGGCAGTTCGCGGCAGTCCCAACCGGCGAGCTGGAGTGCGCGGTCGATGGCGGCCGTGATGGTGGGCTCGGCGTCGATCGGCAACCGGGCCATGGTGACGCCGGCCGCCGTGTCGGCGACGGTGAAGCCGGGCTCGAGCAGCTCCATGCCGGTCACGAGCCCCGCGACGTCGCGGGCCATCGGCCCGACGGTGTCGAAGCTGGGAGAGAGCGGCCAGACGCCCTCGAGGGAGATCCGACCCCACGTCGTCTTGAGACCGGCCGTGCCGCAGCAGGCGGAGGGAATGCGCACCGAGCCGCCGGTGTCGCTGCCGTAGGCGACGTCGGCTTCGTGTGTGGCGACCGCCACCGCCGATCCGCTCGACGAGCCGCCCGGGACGAGCCGTGGGTCGAGCGGGTTCTTCGGCGTCCCGTACCACGGGTTCACGCCGGTCACGCCGAGCGCCAGCTCGTGCAGGTTGGTGCGTCCCACGATGCGCGCTCCGGCGGCACGGCTGCCGGCCAGACACGCGGCATCGCTGCTCGCCGGCAGGGCACGCCGCGCGACGGCGCGGCAGCCGGCTGTCGTCGGCTCGCCCTCCATGTCGATCAGGTCCTTCACGGCCAGGCGAACGCCCGAACCCGACGTGTCGTAGCGGGTGATGAAGGTGGTCATCCGGTCATCTTGCCCCGGTTACGTCCGGGAGGGCTTCAAGTCGTCGGCGTGGTCACCGTCGCTCCCGGCGGGAGCTGGAACAGGAGGCGGACGGCGACGTCGAATAGTTCGTGATCTGGAAGCTGGTCGAGTCCGAGGCGACCTTCGCGTAACCGAGTATGCCCTGCGAGGTGCTGCAGACGGTGCTCGTCCCCGGCACGCCCGGGGCGACCAGGTCGACGCAGTTCATGGTGAAACCGTTGAGCGACATGGTCGATGACGTCACCTTGTCGCCGGCCAGGCCGGCCACGAGCGAGACCCCCTTGAGGAAGCCGATCCAGTGCGCCGGCGTGTAGAGGTCGAAGATCTTGTTCTGGGAGGCGGCGGCGGTCTGGCCGAGCTTCTCGCAGGACCAGGCCGCTCCCGAGCCGCTCTGGCTGCAGGCGTACTCGCCGGACGAGTTCACGATCAGCTGGAGGTTGGAGGCGTTGGCGCCCGTCTGGGTGTCGTGGAAGGCCAGTCCGCCGCTGGAGGGATCGACGGCGTACACGACGGTGGCCGGCGCGCTGCCGGTCGTCGAGTAGGTGGCCGCGAACGCCGTGCTCTGTCCAGATTGCAGATTCTGGGTGAACGAGTCGATCGTCGCCTTGTTGCCCTCGACGTTGTGCACGGCGTTGCGGACCTTGCTGACGACGCTGCACCCGGTCGCGAGCACCCCCACCATCGCGAGGGCGGCCGCCACGGACCCGATGCTCCTGGAGTGGTGCGCCACGCTCTGCCTCCTGTCTCGACCACCCATGAAGAGACGAGCAACCGGCCGCAAGGTTACGGGTCTGTCCGACCGGCAGGCGCGGATGCCCTCGCCCTCGACCGGGACGAGCCGTCCGCGACGACCGCGTTCAGCTCGCGGCGGCCTCGGGGACGGGCTCTGTATCGAGCGGCACGGTCTCCTGCCGTCCGCGCTGAAGCCCGAACAGTGCGATCACGCCGGCGGCGGCCATGATCCCGCACATGACGTAGAGGACCACCTGGGTGGCGTGCGCGAAGTCCACCGAGACGTAGTGCGGGATGCTCGACACCGACCCGCTCCCCTGCTGAGACTGCGAGATGCGGTCGGCCACCGTCGCCGCGTGGCGGACACCCATGGAGCTCAGCGTGGCCGTCAGGTGCGAACGAAAGGTGGTCAAGAGGATGGTGCCGAGCGCGGCCAGGCCGAGGCTGGCGCCGTAGTTGCGGATCGTCTGGGTGATGCCGGTCGCCTCCCCGTACGAGAGGTTCCCGGCCCGGTTGACCGCGTCGGTGTTGGCCGGCCCGAGCATCATCCCCATGCCGGCCCCCGCCACGACGACCCAGATCCGCTGCTGCCCGAAGTCGAGGACCGTTGCCTTGGAGGCCCACGAGCCGAATCCGATGGCCGCGATGGCGCACCCGACGACGACCGCGCGCTTGGCCCCTTCCCTGTCGAGGAGGCGACCGCCGATCTGGGCGGCGACGACGAAGCCGAGGAAGAAGAAGAGCAGGAAGAGCCCGGCCTCCGACGCCGTCTTGTGCAGGGCGATCTGGGCGTACTCGCTGGAGAAGAAGAAGATGGGGATGAAGGCCATCATGGAGATCATCAGCACCACGTTTTCGACGCTGAAGGCGCGGATGCGAAAGATGGTGACGGCGATGAGCGGTGACTCGGTTCGCAGCTCGACGAAGACGAAGAACGCGATGATGGTGAGGCCGCCGACGATGCAGATCCAGGTCCACGGGTTGCTCCACCCCCAGGGGACGGACTGCTGCAGGCCGAAGATGCTCAGCCCGATGCCCGCCGCGATCAGCACGGCGCCCAGGTAGTCGATGCGTGCCCGTCGGTACTCGGTCTTCGGCTTCGAAGCGGCGATCAGCGCCAGCGCGATCAGGGCGACAGGGATGTTCACCCAGAAGATGGCCCGCCAGGTCCATTCGGTCAGATAGCCGCCGAGAATCGGTCCGAGCGCGGTCAGGCCCCCGGCGATGCCGAAGAAGAGAGCGAGCGCCTTACCCCGCTCGCGCAGCGGGAACGTGTTGACGACGATGGCGAGGGCCGCTGGGAACATGAGGGCGCCGCCGGCACCTTGCACCGCGCGGAAGCCGACGATCCAGGCCTCGGCGTAGGTCCCCTTCGGCGTGAAGCCGCACATGGTGGAGGCCCCGACGAAGACGATCACACCGATCACGCACATCTTGGTGTGGCCGAAGATGTCCGACAGCCGGCCGCCCAGGGCGAACAGCGCCGCCAGAGCGATGAGGTACGCGTTCACGACCCATTGGACCCCGGTCGACGTCAAGCCCAACTCGCGCTGGATGTTCGGCACGGCGATGGAGACGATCGTCTGATCGATGAACGTCATGGAGACCGCGAAGATCATTGCGGCGAGCACCCAGTTGCGGCCCTGCCATCCGTTGCCGCTCATGACAACCTCCGCGTCTCCCCGGGCAGAATTTCAGGCGACGCGGAGCCCCGCGGCGCGAAGGGCGGATCCCGTCCGCCTGGTCGTCGGCGCGCCTGCCTCAGGCAGGAGCGGCGGTCGTCGCGTCGGGGGGTTGTTGGTAACGGTAGACGTTGGTCTCCCTGCGCTCGAACCCCATGCGCACGTAGAGGCGGTTGGCGACTTCGCGGTCGGGCCTCGAGGTGAGATCGACCGTGCGTGCGCCCCGGGCGCCGGCCCGGTCGAGCGCGGCCTGAACGAGGGCGGCGGCGACACCGCTGCCCCGGGAGCCCTCGTCGACGACCACGTCCTCGATCCAAGCCCGGACCGCGGTCGGGATCGCGAACACGACCAGGGTCAGCATGCCGACGATGCGACCACCATCACGGGCGAGGAAGAGCGTGTTGCCGGGCGCGGCGACGATGCCTTCGAGCTGGGCGCGGGTCGGTGGCGGCGAGGACCGCGAGAGCTGTGGCACCAGCAGCGCCACCGCCGCACAGAGGTCGTCGTCCACGGATGCGGCGGCCTCGACGACGATCACGACGAAGTGGAGTCTCCCCGCCACATCGGTTGGCGCACGCTGTCGTAGAGGACGTCGCGTCGCTCACCGTTGATGGCCGCGAAGACGTGCTCGCCCCAGCGATCCGAGCCGACCAGGGGATGCGGCAGCGTTTCGCGGGTGAACCAGCCCACGTCGCGGGTTTCGAGCGGGTGCGGGGACAGTTCGCCGCCCAGGGCCCGGCAGTAAAAGAGGAGCGAGTACAACGGCACCCGGGTGAAGCCCAGGCGCAGGCCGTCGAGGACCGCGATGAGGCGGACGGGCTCGACGATGATGCCCGTCTCCTCCTCGACCTCCTTGACCACGATCTCGGCGGCCGAGTAGCCCACGTCGCACCACCCGGTCGGATAGAGCCAGATGCCCGAGTCGGCCCGCTGAATCAGCAGCAGCTCGCCCCGGTCGTTGCCGACGGCCGCGCCGACGGCGACCTTCGGCGTGATGTAGCCGGGCACTCCCTTGCCCACCGTCGCCAGCCACTCCTGCACCAGGCCCCTGGCGTCGGGGTCGTCACCCTGTCCGTCCGCCTCAGCCCTGATGTCCGCGGCCACCTTGAGGATCTCCTCAAAACGCTCCTGCTCGTAGAGGCTCTCGGTGAACCCCAGCCCGGTGCGGGCGATGCCCGAGAGGGTCTCGCTCCAGCGCAGCAGCGTCTTGAGGGGGACGTCGCGCTCGTCGGTGGGGTCCACGGGCCGTGACGCTACCGCGCCTGCCGGCTGGGCCAGAATGGGGAATGGCCGTCAACGAGGATTGCCGCCACTACGTGATGCGGACGACGCCCCGCGGGGACCGGCTCGAGCGCTGCAAGGTCGACGCCAACGATCCGCTGCCGTTCGGGTGTCCCGAGGGTTGCGTCTTCTACGAGCCGCGCAAGGTCTCCTCGGCGGGCTGGACCGTGCCGCGGACCCCGGACCAGCCGTAGGCGTCTGTACCTCGCGACGCCGGCCCGCGTCGGCGGGGCCGCATGTCAGGGAAGCCGCATGTCAGGGAAGCCGCATGTCAGGGAAATCAGCCTTCGAGGACGTCCCCCAACAGGTCCACTGTGATCCCCTCGTCGCGGAGCCAGTCGAGCGCGGCCTCGACCTGGGCGGCCGCACCGTCGACCTCGCAGACGATCCAGCCCCGGTGCTCCTCGACGTCGGCCCGCCGGATGTTCGGCTCGACGTCGAACTGGCGGACCATGGTGGCGAGCACCGCCCGCCGCACCTCGGACTCGGGGAACGTCAGCTTCACCTTGACCCGGACCTGGCTCACCGCTCCTCCTCCATGGGGCCCCCGGCCGCGAGGACGCGGTTGAGGCTGCCCGAGCGAAATCCTTCCAGGTCCACCGCGACGAACGTGAACCCCGCGGCGCGCACGGCGGCGACGACCTCGTCCCGGCGCGCCACCACCTCGTCCAGCGCAGCGGGCTCGACCTCCAGCCGGGCGGCCTCCCCGTGGTGGCGCACGCGCAGCTGCCCGAAGCCGAGCGCGCGCAGCGCGGACTCCGCCTCCTCGACCGCGGCCAGGCGACCCAGCGTGACCGGCGTGCCGTAGGGCAGCCGCGAGGCCAGGCAGGCGGCGGCGGGCTTGTCCCAGGTGCGCAGGCCGAGCCGGCGGGACCACTGCCGGATGTCGTCCTTGGTGAAGCCGGCTCCGACAAAGGGGAAGCTGGCGCCGGCGGCCGCCGCGGCGGCCTGGCCCGGGCGGTGGTCCCCCAGGTCGCTCACGTTCACCCCGAGGATCACGGTCGCGCCCTCGCCGGCGGCCAGGGGCCCGAGGGCGGCCATCAGGGCGGTCTTGCAGCGGGCGCAGCGGTCCGGGCCGTTGGCCACGTACACCGCGTCCTCCATCTCCGCGGTGGGCACCCCCACCCAGCGCAGGCCCCACTCGGCGGCCAGGGCGCGGCAGTCAGCCTCCTCGGCACCCGCCAGCGAGGGGGACAGCGCCGTCGCGCAGAGCACCGCGGCACGGCCCAGGGTGTCGTGGGCCACCTTGGCCAACAGCGACGAGTCGGCGCCGCCGCTGAACGCCACCACCACGCGCCCGAGCCGGCGCAGTTCGTCCTCGAGGCACTCGAGGGACGCGTTCACGCGGCCACGGCGGCGGTCAGGCCCCCACCGCGGCGAGGACGTCCTCGAGCGAGCCCACCATGCCCGTGTAGAAGGGACCGAATTCCGCGTAGAGGGCCGAGGCCTCGTCGAAGCGCATCTCGTAGACGCACTCCTTGAGGTCGTCGGGGTGCACGCCGAAGAGCGTCACGCCCCACTCGTAGTCGTCGAGCCCGGTCGACCCGGTGATGACCTGGAGCACCCGACCGTGGAACGTCCGCCCCACCTTGCCGTGACCCAGCATGAGCTCCTTACGTGCCGCGAAGTCGAGCGCGTACCAGTTGTGCCCCTCGCCGCGGCGCTTGGTCATCGGGTAGAAGCAGAAGGCGGCCTTGCCCTCGGGGGGAAGCTGCGGAAACAACCGCGCCTCGCGCAGGGCGTCGGGGATCCCCGCGGCGTACTCGGAGATCTCCGTCAGCGACACGTACGACTGCGCCGGCACGAGGCCCGAGGCGGTGGCCTCGCTCTGCAGGCGTCGCAGCCGCCAGAGGTCCGGGCCGAGAGCCATCAGGCCCAGGTCCGCCTTGTGCCCGAGCACGGCCACCGGGACGACCTGGTAGCCGTCCGCCTCGGCGGCGCTCACGGCCTTGCGCAGGGCGTTCGCGTCGAAGTCGGGCGCCAACCGGCAGAAGAGGTGGAGGACTCCCCAGCCGGTCGTCGGGGTCAGGGCCACGCCTCAGTGTAGAGAAGACTGTGCGCCCGACCTTTCGGCCGGGCGCACGGTCAGCCTCGGGTTGGGGGTGAGGCGCTCCCAGTGTCGACAAGCGCTGTTGCAGCACCGTGACAGCGAGGTGGCACGTCGCCCCCAATGTCCTGAACAGGGCCTTCGTGACGGGCCCTGAAAGGGTCCCGCGACGCGCCCTGAACAGGGCCTTTGTGACGGTGTAGACGTTCTCTAGTAGTCGTCCATCCCGCCGCCGGGCATGGCGGGCGCGTCCTCCTCGGGCTTGTCCACGATGACGGCCTCGGTCGTGAGGAACAGCGCCGCGATCGAGGCCGCGTTCTGCAGGGCAGAGCGGGTCACCTTGGCGGCGTCGATCACGCCGGACTTGAACAGGTCCTCGTACTCACCGGTGGCGGCGTTCAGGCCGTGGGCCCCCTTGAGGTTGCGCACCTTCTCGACGACGACCCCGCCCTCGAGGCCGGCGTTGACCGCGATCTGCTTCAAGGGCTCCTCGACGGCACGCGCCACGATGCGGGCACCGGTCGCCTCGTCGCTGTCGAGCTTCTCCGCGCCTTCGAGGATGGCGGTCTGGGCCCGCAGCAGGGCGACACCGCCGCCCGGGACCACGCCCTCCTCAATAGCGGCCTTGGTGGTCGAGACGGCGTCTTCGATCCGGTGCTTCTTCTCCTTGAGCTCCACCTCGGTGGCGGCCCCGACCTTGATCACGGCGACGCCGCCGGACAGCTTCGCCAGGCGCTCCTGGAGCTTCTCCCGGTCGTAGTCCGAGTCGGTGTTCTCGATCTCGGTCTTGATCTGGTTGATCCGGCCCTTGATGTCGGACTCGGAACCTCCGCCCTCGACGATGGTCGTCTCGTCCTTCGTGACCACGACCTTGCGCGCCGTGCCCAGCAGGTCGAGCGTCACGTTCTCCAACTTGAGGCCGACCTCCTCGGTGACCACCTGGCCGCCCGTGAGGATGGCGATGTCCTGGAGCATGGCCTTGCGGCGCTCGCCGAAGCCCGGGGCCTTGACGGCCACCGAGCGGAAGGTGCCGCGGATCTTGTTCACGACCAGCGTGGCGAGGGCCTCACCCTCGACGTCCTCGGCGATGATCAGCAGCGGCTTGCCGCCCTGCATGACCTTCTCGAGCACGGGGAGCAGGTCGCGCACGGCCGAGATCTTCGAACCCACCAGCAGGATCTGGGCGTCCTCGAGGACGGCCTCCATGCGCTCGGGGTCGGTCACGAAGTAGGGGGCGATGTAGCCCTTGTCGAAGCGCATGCCCTCGACCAGGTCCATGTCCATGCCGAAGGTCTGCGACTCCTCGACGGTGATGACGCCGTCGCGCCCGACCTTGTCGATGGCTTCCGCGATGAGTTCGCCGATCTCGGTGTCGGCGGCCGAGATGGAGGCCACCTGGGCGATCTGCGACTTGGACTCGGTCTCCTTGGCGATACCTCGGATGGAGCCCACCGCTGTCTCGACCGCGGACTCGATCCCGCGCTTGAGCGACATCGGGTTGGCGCCGGCGGCCACGTTGCGCAGGCCCTCGTGGACCATGGCCCAGGCCAGCACGGTCGCCGTGGTGGTGCCGTCGCCGGCCACGTCGTCGGTCTTCTTGGCGACTTCCTTGACCAGCTCGGCGCCGATCTTCTCGAAGGGGTCCTCGAGATCGATCTCCTTGGCGATCGACACGCCGTCGTTGGTGATCGTCGGGGCGCCCCACTTCTTGTCCAGCACCACGTTGCGGCCCTTGGGGCCGAGGGTGACGCGGACCGCGTCCGCCAACTTGTTCATGCCGGTCTCCAGGCCGCGGCGGGCGTCCTCCTGGAAGGCGATGATCTTGGCCATCTGGTCTATTCCTCCATTAGCACTCTCGTCTTGTGAGTGCTAACAAGCAAACCACCTTTGCGCCGCCGGCGCAAGGGCGGAGGAGGTCAGCCCCCGGCGACCGCGGGCACGATGGAGAGCGTCTGACCGGGCGCGACCGGCGTGGCCAGGCCGTCGAGGAAGCGGACGTCCTCGTCGGCCAGGAAGACGTTCACGAAGCGGCGCAGCCCGCCCGCGTCGTCGAAGAGGCGGTCGGCCAGCCCGGGGTGGGCGGCGTCGAGGGCCTTGAGGGCCTCGCCCACCGAGGCCCCCTCCACCTCGACCTCGCCGGCCCCACCGGTCAGGGTGCGCAGCTGGGTGGGGATGCGGACGGTCACGCTCATCGCGCCAGCTCCCCGGTGGCGCGGGCACCGGCGGCGTCGAGGGCGGCGTCGAAGGCGTCGAGGGTGGGGACGATCGTTGCCGTCGGACTGCAGCCGGCGGCCCCCGACAGGGCCTCCACCGTCTTGAGCCCGTGCCCGGTGACCAGCGCCACCACCCGCTCGTCGGGGCGGATGGCACCCGAGGCGGCCAGCTTGGACAGCGTGGCGATCGTCACGCCGCCGGCCGTCTCGGCGAAGATGCCCTCCGTGCGGGCCAAAAGCCCGATGGCCGCGACGACCTCGTGGTCGGTGACGGCGGCACACGAGCCCCCGGAGCGGCGCATGACCTCGAGCGCGTACCAGCCGTCGGCGGGGTTGCCGATGGCGAGCGACTTGGCGATCGTCTTGGGCTTGACGGGACGGATGGCGTCGGTGCCCTCGGCGAAGGCCGTGGCCACGGGCGAGCACCCCTCGGCCTGGGCGCCTGAGACGCGCACGGCCGGCTCTTCGGGCAGCAGCCCCACCTTTCCCAGCTCGGCGAAGCCCTTGGCCACTTTGGTCAGCTGGCTGCCCGACCCGATCGGGACCACGACGTGGTCGGGGGCCCGCCAGCCGAGCTGCTCGGCGATCTCGAAGGCCAAGGTCTTGGAGCCCTCGGCGTAGTAAGTGCGCACGTTGACGTTGACGAAGGCCCAGCTCGGGCGCTCGCTGGTCAGCTCGGCGCACAGGCGGTTCACGTCGTCGTAGGTCCCCTCGACGGCGATCACCGTGCCGCCGTAGACCGCGGTCATGGTGACCTTGGCGCCCTCGAGGTCGTGCGGGATCAGGACCACCGAGTCCATCCCGGCCCGGGCGGCGTGCGCGGCGACCGAGTTGGCCAGGTTGCCCGTCGAGGCGCACGCGGCGACCTTGAAGCCCAGTTGGCGTGCCTTGGTCAGGGCGACCGACACCACCCGGTCCTTGAACGAGCCGGTGGGGTTGGCCGTGTCGTCCTTGATCCACAGCTCTCCGAGCCCGAGCTCGGCGGCCAGGCGGTCGGCGCGGACCAGCGGGGTGAAGCCGGCGCCCAGGTCCACCGGGGTCTCGTCGTCGACCGGGAGCAGGTCGCGGTAGCGCCAGATGGAGCGGGGCCCCGCCTCGATCCGCTCCCGGCTGACCGTGGCCGCGATCCGCTCATAGTCGTAGGCCACCTCGAGCGGCCCGAAGCAGTAGTCGCACACGTGCAACGCCTCGGCTGGAAATGGGCGCTGGCACTCACGACAGCGCAGGCCTGTGACGAAATCCACCATGGGTCCTCCTCATCGGTCGGGCATTGGCACCAGGTGCTCCGCACTGGTTGCCGCGACGTCAACGGGCCCGTCCCTCAGTCGCTCTGGATGATGGCCACCATGGTAGCGCCTGGAGCAGGTCCGCTCAACGCAGCGGGGCTGCTTGAATCGGGGGCGTGGCGCACACCTATCGGCACGGCGACTTCCCGACCGAGCGGGTCCTCGCGGCCAAGGAGCGCTCGGAGCGCACCGTGTCGGTGTGCATCCCGGCCCGCGACGAGGCCTCGACGGTGGGATCGGTCGTGCGGGCGGTCGTCCAGCCGTTCCTGGCCGGGCACGGGGGCAACGGCCTGGTCGACGAGGTGATCGTGCTCGACGACGGATCGAGCGACGGCACCGCCACCCAGGCCGCGGACGCGGGGCGCGGGTGGTGCCGGGCCCGGGCGGGGCCGGCGGCAAGGGCCAGGCCATGGCGGCGGCGCTCGGAGCGTCGTCGGGCGACCTCGTTGCCTTCCTCGACGCCGACGTCGCCAACACGACCCCGGCCTTTGTCACAGGGCTGCTCGGGCCGCTGCTGACCACCGACCACATCGCCCTGGTCAAGGGCTCCTACACCCGGCCCCTGCACGGTGACCCCACCGGCGGTGGCCGCGTCACCGAGTTGGTGGCCCGCCCCATCCTCGAGCTGCTCTTCCCCGAGCTCTCGTGGGTGCGCCAGCCCCTGGCCGGCGAGACGGCCGCCCACCGCTGGGTCTTCGAAAAGCTCGGCTTTGCCGGCGGCTACGGCGTCGAGCTGGGGCTGCTGATCGACCTGGCCCAGAGCCTGGGCCCGGACCGGCTGGCCCAGGTCGACCTCGGCGAGCGCATCCACCGCAACCGGCCCCTCCACGAGTTGCGCCCCCAGGCGGTCGACGTCCTGCGGGCCGCGCTCGAGCGGGTCTCCCCGGCATCGCTCCCGCCTCGGGCGTGAAGGCGACGTGAGCGGGACCATCGTCGTCTCCAACCGGGGACCGCTCACCTTTCGGAAGGAGCGCGACGGGTCCCTCGTGCCGGTGCCGGCCGGCGGGGGCCTCGCCTCATCGCTGCACCGGCTGCTCGAGGGCAGCGGCACGACGTGGGCCTCGGTGACGATGGGCGCGGCGGACCGCGAGGCCGTCACCCGGGGCCTCATGCAGGAGGACGGCCTCGACCTCGTGCCCGTGGTCGTCGACGACGACACCTATCGGATGGCCTACGACGTCGTCGCCAACACGACCCTGTGGTACTGCCATCACCACCTCTTCGACCTCCCGCACCGGCCGCGCTTCGACCGGCACTGGTGGAAGGCCTGGGAGGGGTACCGGGCCTACAACCGGGCCATGGCCGATGTCGTCGCCACGCGGGCCGGCGAGGGCGACGCCGTGCTGGTGCAGGACTACCACTTCTCCCTGCTCGGCCGCATGCTGGCCGAACAGCGCCCCGACTTGCGGCTGGTGCACTTCTTGCACACGCCCTTCGCGGCGCCGGCCATGCTCGAGGTCCTGCCCGACGCGGTCGTGGCCGAGCTGCTCGACGGCATGGCCGGCTACGCGGCGTGCGGGTTCCACTGCCACAAGTGGGAGGCCGCCTTCACCGACTGTTTCGAGGCGGCCGGCCGGAAGGCCCCGCCCACGTTCGTGGCGCCGCTCGGGCCGGACGCCGGCGTGCTCACGGAGGAGGCGGCCTCGGCTGAGTGCGCGGCCGCCGCCGCGGCGCTGCGGGCCGAGGTGGGTGGGCGCCGGATCGTGGTGCGGACCGACCGGATGGAGCCGTCGAAGAACATCGTGCGCGGGATGTTGGCCTTCGAGGAGCTGCTGGTCACCCATCACGAGTGGCGCGGCCAGGTGGTGCACGTGGCGTTCGCCTACCCGAGCCGGCAGGGACTGGCGGAGTATCTCGCTTACGGCGCCGACGTGGTGCACACGGCGGAGCGGATCAACCACGCCTTCGGGGACCCGGTGGAGGGGTGGACGCCCATCGTGCTCTCGGTGCAGGACGACCGGGCCCGCTCGCTCGCCGCGCTGACGCTGTCCGACGTCCTGCTCGTCAACCCCGTGCGCGACGGGCTCAACCTGGTGGCCAAGGAGGGACCTTTGCTCAACACCGCCGGCGGCGCGCTCGTGCTCTCGCGCGAGGCGGGCGCGTGGGAGGAGCTGGCGCTCGAGGGGGGCGGTGCCCTCGGGGTCAACCCCTTCGACGTGTCGGGAACCGCCGCCGCCCTCCACACGGCGCTCTCGATGGAGACGGCCGAGCGGTCGCAACGGGCGGCCGCGCTGCAGGCGTCGGTGCGGGGCCGGACGTCGGCCGACTGGTGGGCCGACCAGCTGGCGGCGGCTCGAGCCGGGTGAGCGATCCAAGCCGTGAGCGGTCCCGCTACGACGCGAGGCCGACGATGGGCTTGTTGAGCACGATCGAGCCCGTCGAACCGAGGAACGGCGGACCACCCGAAGTCGGGTAGGCGAAGATGCCGCCGTCGGACCCGCTGAGGTAGTAGCCGTTGGCCGCCACGGCCATGCTGACGATGGGCTTGTTGAGGTGGATCGAGCCGGTCGAGCCGGCGAAGACCGCTCCGCCGTAGGCGAAGATGCCGCCGTCGGAGGCCACCAGGAAGTAGCCCCCCGACGTCGTCACGGCCATGCCCACAATCGGCTTGTTCAGTGCGATCGAGCCCGTCGAACCGGCGAATCGCGCGTTGCCGTAGTTGAAGATCCCACCGTCGGAGGCCACCAGGAGGTACCCGAGCCCGTTGGGCGTCGCCGCCATGCCCACAACGGGCTTGTTGAGTGCGATCGACCCGGTGGAGCCGTAGAACTGGGCGTCGCCGAAGGCGAAGATGCCGCCGTCCGAGGCCACCAGCCAGTACCCCTCCCCATCGGCGGTCAGCGCCATCCCGACGATCGGCTTGTTGAGGTGTACGGAGCCGGTCGAGCCGTGGAACCTTGCCGACCCGTAGGAGAAGACCCCGCCGTCAGCCGCCACGAGGAAATAGCCGTCGCCGGCGGGCATGACGGCCATGCCGACGATGGGCTGATTGAGCACCGTCCCGCCGAGCGACCCCAGGAACGGGGCGGCGGCCCCGTAGGCGAAGATGCCGCCGTCTGAGGCCACGAATCGGTAGCCCGAGCGGGCGATCGGGGCCCAGGCGGCCAGGGGGTGGTCGTTCGTGCCGTCGTAGGCGTCCCCCACCGCGACACAGGCCCAATCGGTCAGGCAGTCGACGCCGGTGAGGTAATTCAGGGTCGTCGAGACGGGTCCGTTGGGCGTCGACACCATGGTCCAGGACTGACCGTTCCAGGTCTGACCCTGGGTGTCACTCCCGGTCCCGACGGAGTTCAGAAACGTCTGGCCCACCGTCGTGCACGACGTGGCGCTGAAGCAGCTCACGCCGTCGAGTGCGCCCCCGAAGCCGGTGGACGGGTTCGGAGCCGGGCTCATGGTGAAGGCGGAGCCGGTCCAGAGCGCCACCAGGTTGTCACTCGGCACCGTGATGGAGCCGCCGAAGCTCTGGCCGACGGCGGCACAGAAGCTGACCCCGGCGCACGAGACCGAGTTGAACTCGCTCACGGTCCCCGCGGGGTCGTTCGCGCTCGTCACGACCGTCCACATCGTCCCGTTCCACATCTCGGCCAGGGTCTGGGTGTCACCCTTCTGGTACCCCACCGCCATGCAGAAGACGGTGCTCCGGCACGACACCCCGGTGAAGGTCGTCCTGCCCGGGGCGGCGAGATTCGGGGTCGTCACGACGGACCAGGCCGTGCCGTTCCACTGCTCGACCAGAGGGCCGACGACCGAGGAGACGGTTTGGCCGCCGACGGCGACACAGAACGTGGCGCTCGTGCACGAGACCCCGGCCAACGACGCGCCGGTCGACCCCGCCGGAATGACGGCGGGCACCACCGACCAGGCCGTGCCGTTCCACTGCTCGAAGAAGGGCTCCGGCGCCGACGGTTGCCGTTGGAGCCCGGCCGCCACGCAGAACGAGGTGCTCGTGCACGAGACGGCGCTGAGGCTGGTGTCGGTCGAGCCGGCGGTACTCGGGCTCGGCGCGACCGCCCAGGACGAACCGTTCCACTGCGTGATCAGCGCCTGGTTCTGGGAGGAGACGAGCTGGAGCCCGACCTGGATACAGAACGTCGACGTCACACACGACACACCGTTGCCGTAGCTGCCCGTCGCCGCCGATGGTTGCGGGACTGGGGTGGGCGTCCAGCTCGATGCGGTGACCTGCGCCGGCACGGTGGGCGCCGTTGCGGAAGCGCCACCGGCGAGCAGGGCGGCGGATCCAGCGGTCGCGCCGACGAGCAGCGTGACGCTCAGGACGGCGCGGCGGACCAGTCGGATCATGGTGTGGTTCTCCCTTGGAGGACGAGCAGGCATCGAGGTGACGACGGACCCTACGTCCCCGGGTCACACGGCTCGCGGACCCCCGCGCTCGGTCGTGCCCCCGGCGGCGTCGGCCAGGGTCCGCAACAGCGCCACGGCGCCGGCCGCGCCGGGCACGGTCAGGTCGGCCTGTGCAGCCACCTCGCGCGGGCTCTCGGCGTCGACGGCTGCGACCCTGACTGCCGTGAGCGGCCGGCCGTCGGGCGCCGTCAGCTCGCCGGCGGCCGCGAACGCCGGAAGGTCGCCCATGTCGTCGCCGAACACCGCCACGGCAAGGAGCTGCCCGGCGTGCTCGGCTGCGAGCGCGCCCACGACCGTCCCCTTGTCGACCCGGACCGGGGGCCGCAACTCGCGCTCGTGGCGGCCCTCGTGCACCGCCAGGGCGCGCTGCGCGTGCTGGCGCGCCGCGAACGCGATGACCCAGTCCCGGTGCTCGGGCACGCCGCGCCAGTGCAGCGTGACCGTTAGGCCCTTCGGCTCGACGTACACACCTTCGGGTGCCTCGGCTCTCGCCTCGCGCACGACCTCGTCGACGACCGCCGCCCAGGTGGCGCGCTCGGGGCCGCGCAGGGCACGCTCGAGGCCGTAGAGGCCGGCCAGCGTGACGCCTTCGGGCTCGCCGAGCACTTCGGCCAAGAAGCCCGTCGGTCGGCCCGAGACGACCGCGACCAGTGCGAACAACGTGGCGAGCTCGCTGAGCAGCGCGGGGACGCCCGGCAGCGGCCTCGCTCCGGTCGGGTCCGCGACGATGGCGGCGAGCGTGCCGTCGAAGTCGAGGAACAGGGCGCCGCGGCTCGGGTCGGCAGCGAGCGGCCGCAGCAACGCGGGGAGACGTGCCGCGGCGTCGCCCGCGACGGCCAACGTCAGGAGCCGGACGTCGCGGCCAGGTCCTGGCCGATGACCACGACCACGTCGCTGCCGGTGACGCCACTGACCGGAGTGGCGGCCGTGAGCGGCAAGACCTGCGCCGGCTTGACGCCGATGGCGGTCGCGATGGCTGCCGCCTGTTGCTGGAAGCCTGGCGCGTAGTAGACGGACGACGTCGTCTCCGACGTCGCGGCGTCTACGGGCGTCTTCATCGTCCAACCGCCTCCACCGATGACGGTCGTGTAGTGGGCCGCCAGACCGTTGGCATGCGTGGCGTTGGCCACGACGACGCTCACCGAGGTGGGCGCGACGGTGGTGGTCGTCGTGTGACCCCCACGATGCCTCGACGTTGTCGGCGTCGTGGTCGTCGCGGGCGGTGCGGTCGTCGTGGTCGCGGCGCCGGCCGCGGTGGTCGTCGTGGCGCCGCCCGGCAGCGTGGTGGGCGTGGTGGGCGTCGTCGTCGTCGGCGCAGTCACCGGCTCGCCGCTCACGCTCGGTCGTGTCCCGACGGCCACCAGGACGGCGACCGCGACGACGAAGAGGATCAGGACCGCGGCCGCTCGCACAACCGAGAGCGAGCCCGACGTCCCCGATGGCGGCCGCTCGTTCGTCACTAGGGGTCCAGCCTGCCGTGCGCCCGCGCCCGGTGCAAGCCTTTCGGGCTCGTCGCCCGGGCGAGGGTGGCGGCCTGTAGCCTGGGCACAGCGCCCGAGTAGCTCAGTTGGTAGAGCACTTCACTTGTAATGAAGATGTCGCGGGTTCGATTCCTGCCTCGGGCTCCCCACCGAAGCGATGCGTGAGCGGGTGCGGGCCCTCACACGGTCGCAATGCGAGCAGGGAGGTGCCGGTGCTTTCGGATTTCAAGAAGTTCGTCCTGCGGGGCAACGTCGTCGACCTGGCCGTCGCGGTGGTGGTCGGCGTCGCCTTCACGGCAATGGTCACGGCCTTCGTGGCCGACCTGATCACGCCGCTGATCGCCGCCATCTTCGGCAAACCCAACTTCGCCAACCTGACGTTCACCCTCAACCACTCCACGTTCAAGTACGGCTCGTTCCTCAACGCGCTGGTCTCGTTCCTCATCGTCGCAACGGTCGTCTTCTTCGCCGTCGTCGTCCCGCTGACCGCGCTGATGAAGCGGCTGAACTTGGTGCCCAAGGAGGAGACAAAGCCCGAGACGCACGAATGCACCGAGTGCCTGAGCGACATCCCGGTCGCGGCGCGCCGGTGCGCCTTCTGCACGTCCGAGGTGACTGCCGCGACGTCGTCGTTGTGACCTGAGTCGCCACTCCGCCCGCGCGGTGGCGGGCGAGCGGGTGATGCACCGTTGACGTCGTCATGCGTGTGCCGTCCGGGGTAGCCTCGAGCGCAACGGCAGCGCCGCGCCTGCGTGGGTCGGTGGTGCTAGCACGACGCCCGAGTGCGTGGTTTCACCCTGGAGCCGAAGCGGAGTGGTCCCTACGATTTCATCGACCCAGCTTCATGTCGCTTTACGGTCACGTCAGGGTCTGTTAGAGGTAATGACCGAAATCACTACGAAATACCAACTTTGGTTCGGAAACGGGGAAATCCTATGGCGAGTGGATCTCGAGCTTGGCGTGTCGGGACGTGCGCAACCGCGATCATGGCGGCGGTATTGGTCGGAGCGAGTGGGGTCGGAGCGGCGACCACCGGGTCCGGTGCCCAGGGTCCCGGGCTCTTCTCGGGCCATCAATGGACGGGAGCAGGCTCAGGAAGCGCCGCTCATGCCGTCGCTCCGAGGACGCCCGGGCTGCAGGTCGTCGCCTCGGGCCTCAATCAGCCCCACCACCTGACGATCGGGCCCGACGGGAACCTGTACGTGGCCGAGGTCGGCGACGGCGTGGTCGGCGCCGGCTGCACGACCGGGGCCGAGGCGGCCTGTGCCAACAACTCGGGCACCATCGACCGAATCACGCCCCAGGGTGCGGTGACCCACGTGGTGACGGGGCTGCCCTCGGTGGGCAATCCCGGGGGCGGATCCGCCAGCGGCGGCGTGTCCGACGTGCGGGTCGTGAACGGCAAGATCTACGCCGTCATCCAAAACCAGAACATCGACCCGACCACGGGGCAGCAGACCTACGGCTCGGCCGGCGCACTCCTCGGTGACCTGGTCAGCGCCCCATTGAGCGGCGGGACGGCCACGTCCGTGGCCAGCTTCGGCCCCTACGAGGCGGCCAACAACCCCGACCAAGTCAACCCGCCGGTTTCCGGTGAGGCGGCTATCGACAGCGATCCCTACGGCCTCGTGCCCTATAACGGTGGGTTCGCCGTGGCCGACGCCGCCGCCAACGACATCCTCTTTGTGAACGCGGCCGGCCAGATCTCTACCCTGGCCGTGCTCCCCGTGATCTCCGAGCCGTCGGGCGGTGGATCGGTGATGGCCCAGGCCGTCCCGACCTCGTTGGCCGTCGGGCCCGATGGGGCACTGTACGTCGGAGAGCTGGGCGGAGCTTCCAGCAACGACGTCGGGGATGTCAACGTTTACCGCATCGCTCCCGGTGGGACGCCCACCGTCTATGCCAGCGGCCTCACCATGATCGGGAGCATTGCCTTCGACCAGGCCGGACGGTTACTTGTCATGGAGATCGATACCGCCGGAATCAATGACCCCGCGCTCGGTCCCGGCGGTAGTGGGATTCCCGCACCCGGAGCGATCATCAGGATCAACGCGAACGGGAGCCGGACCACGCTGGCTAGCGCCGGCCTCACGTTCCCACTTGGCATCACCGTGGCCAAGGACGGCTCGGTGTTCGCCAGCAACTTCGGTGTGATCCCGGCCAGCGGGGGGCCCATCCCCGGCATCAGCGGCCAGGTGGTCCGGGTCTCCGACCCCAGTCCGGCCGGGCAGCTGGGCGCCAATCTCGGCGGCTACCGCCTGGCGGCCTCGGACGGTGGCGTCTTCACGTACGGCGCCTTCGGCTTCTACGGATCGACGGGAGGCACCCGCCTCAATCAGCCGGTGGTGGGCGTCGCCTCCAACCCGGTCGGGCCGGGGTACTGGCTGGTCGCCTCCGACGGCGGCATCTTCAGCTACGGAACGTCGAACTTCTACGGGTCGACCGGTGGGATGCACATCAACCAGCCCATCGTCGGCATGGCTCCCACGCCCGACGGCCGCGGCTACTGGCTGGTGGCGGCGGACGGAGGGGTCTTCAGCTTCGGTGACGCCATGTTCCACGGCTCGACGGGAGCCATCCACCTCAACAAACCCATCGTCGGGATGTCCGCCTCCGCGAGCGGGGGTGGCTACGACCTGTTCGCCTCCGACGGCGGCGTGTTCACCTTCGGCGACGCCACGTTCCACGGCTCGCATGGGGGCAGCCCACTGAACGCCGCCATCGTCGGCGGGGCGACCACCTCCACCGGGGGCGGCTACGACCTGTTCGCTGCCGACGGGGGCGTGTTCACGTACGGCGTCGCCGGGTTCTTCGGTTCGATGGGCGGCGTCCACCTCAACAAGCCCGTGGTCGGAGGCCAGATCACGCCGGACAACAACGGCTATCAGCTGGCCGCGACCGATGGCGGAATCTTCAGCTTCGGCAACGCGCAGTTCGCGGGCTCGGCGGGAAGTCTCAAGCTCAACAACCCGGTGGTGGGAATCGGTTAGCGACCTGAGCCATAGTCCGACGCGCCGTCGCCGGCGAGGGCATCGAGGATCCTCGTCGGCGCGAGCTCGATGCCGCGGCGCGTTGGCGGGCGACCTCGAAGCAGGCCCGCCACGCCCACGTTGAGCGAGGGCAGCGCGCCGTGCTGGGGAATGGCGACCACCAGGTCACGGGGCCGGCGCACGACGCCAACCCCTTCTCCTCGCTGCCCACCACGAGCGCGACGGGCCGTCGCCGAGGGGCAGGTCGTAGAGCGACTGCTCCGTCTTGGCGAGACCGATCGACCACACCCCGAGGTCGCGGAGCTCGCTCAGCGCGGCCGGCACCCCCGCCCACCACGGCAGAGGGCAGGCGCTCGATCGCCCCGGCGCCCGTCTTCGTCACTGTCGACGCGACTTCATGTCGCTTTACGGTCCCGTCTGGGTCTGTTAGAGGTAGGGGCCGAATCACATGAGGCGAGGACCCGACTTACGAGTTTGGTTCGGAAACGGGGAGTCCTATGGCGAGTGGATCTCGAGCTTGGCGTATTGGCACGTGCGCAACCGCGATCATGGCGGCCGCATTGGTGGGATCGAGTGGAGTGGGAGTGGCGGCGTCCGCCGGCTCCGGTGCCCAAGGACCTGGACTTTTCTCCGGCCAACAGTGGACCGGGGCGGGCGCCGGGAGCTCTGGCCCATGCCGTCGCCCCGAGGACGCCCGGGCTGCAGGTCGTCGCCTCTGGCCTCAATCAGCCCCACGGCCTGACCGTGGCTCCCGGCGGGGACCTGTACGTGGCTGCGGCCGGCGATGGGGTCATCAGGCCCGGTTGCGTCATGGGAACGGAGCCCGCCTGTGCCAACAACTCGGGCACCATCGACAAGATCACGCCTCAAGGCGTGGTGACGCCGATCGTCAGGGGACTGCCTTCGGTCGGGACTCCTCCGGGCGGGACGCCCAGTGGCGGCGTGGCCGATGTCCAGGTCGTGAACGGCAGGCTCTACGCCGTCATCCAGAACCAGAACATCGATCCGACCACCGGGCAGCAGACCTACGGCCCGGCGGGTGCCCTCCTCGGTGACCTGATCAGCACGCACTTCAGCGGCGGGACGCCCACCCCCGTGGCCAGCTTCGGCCCCTACGAGGCGGCCAACAACCCCGACCACGGAGCCGGATCGGGTGGTCCGATGGACCCCGCCATCGACAGTGATCCCTACGGCCTGGTGGCCTACAACGGCGGGTTCGCCGTCGCCGATGCCGCCGGCAACGACGTCCTGTTCGTCAACGCGGCGGGGCAGATCTCCACGCTGGCCGTCCTCCCCCTGATCCCCGAGCCGACGTCCGGCGGGACGGTGATGGCCCAGCCGGTCCCCACGTCCTTGGCCGTCGGGCCGGACGGGGCGCTCTACGTCGGTGAGCTGGGCGGGGTCGGCGGCCCGGGCACCGGCAACGACGTCGGGGACGTCAACGTGTACCGCATCGCCCCGGGTGGGACGCCGACGGTCTACGCCAGTGGCCTCACCATGATCGGGAGCATCGCCTTCGACCAGGCCGGTCGGCTGCTGGTCATGGAGATCGACACCGCCGGCATTCTCGACCCTGCGGCCTCGGGCCCTGGCCTGCCGGCGCCCGGAGCGATCATCAGGATCGACGCCAACGGCACCCGGACCACGCTGGCCAGCGCCGGGCTCGAGTTCCCGCTCGGCATCACCGTGGCCAGGGACGGCTCCGTGTACGCGTCCAACTTCGGAGTCATCCCGGCCAGCGGGCCCGCCCCCGGCATCAGCGGCCAGGTCGTCCGGGTCTCCGACCCGAATCCGGCCGGCCAGCTGGGCGCCAATCTGGGCGGTTATCGGCTGGTGGCCTCCGACGGTGGCGTCTTCACGTACGGCGCCGTCGGCTTCTACGGATCGGCGGGAGGCACCCACCTCAATCAGCCGGTGGTGGGCATCGCCTCCAATCCGGTCGGACCCGGGTACTGGCTGGTGGCCGCCGACGGCGGCATCTTCAGCTACGGAACGTCGAACTTCTACGGGTCGACGGGTGGGACGCACCTCAATCAACCCATCGTCGGCATGGCTCCAACGCCCGACGGCCGGGGCTACTGGCTGGTGGCAGCGGACGGAGGTGTCTTCAGCTTTGGTGACGCCGTGTTTCACGGCTCGACGGGTGGCATCCACCTCAACAAACCCATCGTCGGGATGTCCGCCACTCCGAGCGGGGGTGGCTACGACCTGTTCGCCTCCGACGGCGGCGTCTTCACCTTCGGCGACGCCACGTTCCACGGTTCGCACGGGGGGAGCCCACTGAACGCCGCCATCGTCGGCGGGGCGGCCACCTCCACCGGAGGCGGCTACGACCTGTTCGCTGCCGACGGCGGCGTGTTCACGTACGGCGTTGCCGGGTTCTTCGGTTCGATGGGCGGCGTCCACCTGAACCAGCCCGTGGTCGGAGGCCAGATCACGCCGGACAACAACGGTTATCTGTTGGCCGCGGCCGACGGCGGAGTCTTTACCTTCGGCAATGCGCAGTTCGCGGGCTCGGCCGGAAGTCTCAAGCTCAATAACCCGGTGGTGGGAATCGGTTAGCGACCTGAGCCGGTAGTCCGACGCGCCGTCGCCGGCGAGGGCATCGAGGATCCTCGTCGGCGCCTCTAGCCCGATGCCGCGGCGCGTTGGCGGGCGACCTCGAAGCAGGCGACCGCACCCGCCACGCCCACGTTCAGCGAGGGCAGCGCGCCGTGCTGGGGAATGGCGACCACCAGGTCACAGCGCCGGCGCACGAGCGGCGCCAGCCCCTTCTCCTCGCTACCCACCACGAGCGCGACGGGGCCGTCACCGAGGGGCAGGTCGTAGAGCGACTGCTCCGCCTCACCGGCGAGACCGATCGACCAGACGCCGAGGTCGCGGAGCTCGCTCAGCGCGGCCGGCACCCCGCCCACGACGGCGAAGGGCAGGTGCTCGATCGCCCCGGCGGCCGTCTTGGTCACCGTGGGCGACAGCCGGGCCGAACGGTGACGGGGCAGCACGACGCCGGTCACGCCCGCGCACTCGGCGCTGCGCAGGAGCGCGCCCAGGTTCCTCGGGTCCGTGATACCGGCCGCCACCAGGAGGAACGGCGCCGCGCCCCGGCCCGGGCGGCACAGGACATCGAGCGGGACGGGGTCGAGCGGGCGCGCCAGCGCCAGCACGCCCTGGGGTGCCTCGGTGCGGGCCTGGGCGTCGAGCCGGGCGCGGGGCACCGTCTCGACGGGGACCCGCAGGCGGACGGCCAACTCCTCGATGCGGTCGAGCAGCGGGGAGGGGTCCTGGTCCTCGGCCACCATGACGCGGCGCACCGTGCGCCGCCCGACCGCGAGCAACTCGAGCACGGCCCGGCGGCCCTCGACCTGGTCGCCGCCGAGCTCGCTCAGGGCCTCCGGACGCGGGCGCCCGCGCCCGTCCTCCCGCTGAGCGCCCCTCTGGCCGCCCCGTTGGCCATCACGTTGTGCATTCCGCTGGCGCGGATCGGGCCGGCGCGCCGGGGTGCGGGGAGGACGGCGGCTCACACGGGCTCCATCAACACGATGGCGAGACACGCGATGCCCTCGGCCCGACCGAGCGCCCCGATCCCCTCCGCCCGCGTCGCCTTGACCGACACGGGAGCGCCGAGCACCCCGCTCAAGCGGTCCACCATGCCCGCGGTGTGCGGCGCCAGCCGCGGCGTGTCGGCGACGATCGTGCAGTCGGCGTTGGCACAGGCGTAGCCCTGCCCGGCGGCCAACTGCACCACCGCGGTCAGAAGCGCCATGCTGTCGGCCCCCTCCCAGACCGGGTCGGTGTCGGGGAAGTGCCGGCCGAGGTCGCCCAGGCCGACGGCTCCGAGCACCGCGTCGGCGAGCGAGTGGCACACCGCGTCTGCGTCGCTGTGACCCCCGAGGCCGCGCGCTCCCTCGATCACGACGCCCCCGAGCACCAGCGGCCGGTGCGGGTCCTCGGAGAAGCGGTGGATGTCGATCCCCTGGCCGATGCGCACGTTCATCCCCTCGACGCCAGCAGCCGCTCCGCGGCGCCGAGATCGTCGGGGTCGGTGATCTTCAGGTTGGCTGGCTCACCCGGCACGACACGCACGGTGCCCCCGAGCGCCTCCACGAGCATGGCGTCGTCCGTGGCTCCGGGGTCGGCATGCGCGTGGGCCCGGCGCAGGACGCCGGCGCGGAAGGCTTGTGGCGTCTGGACGGCGACCAGCGTGCTGCGATCGAGCGTGCTCGTGACCCTGCCGGCGCCGTCCACCGCCTTGATCGTGTCACTCGGCGGGACTCCGGGCACCGCTCCGTCCACACCGTCGGCGGCCGCCGCGGTGATCACGGCGTCGAAGAGCCGGGGGGAAGCCAACGGTCGCGCCGCATCGTGGACCACGATCACCTGCGCGTCGTCGGGGACGGCGGCCAGCCCGCAGCGCACCGAGTCGGCCCGGGTGGCGCCACCGGCGACGACGGCGTCGGCGCCGTGGTGGTCCGCATCATCGAGGTCGGCGGGGAGCACGAGGACGACACCGGCGGACGAGGGCCGGCACGCCTCGACGGCCCACTCGAGCAGCGGGCGGCCGCCGAGCGAGCGGAACTGCTTCCGGTCGCCGAAACGGGAGCCCGCGCCGCCGGCCACGACGATCGACCACACCTTCGTCACGGTGGGACCGGGCCGGTCGATCAGGTGAGCGCCTCGTTCAGGCGCTCCTCGGCCGTCTCCTCGTCCACGTTCAAGGCGAAGGTCAGCTCGGACACCAGGATCTGGCGGGCCCGCTGCAGCATGCGCTTCTCGCCTGCCGACAGCCCCTTGTCCTTGTCGCGGATGGAGAGGTTCCGCACGACCTCGGCCACCTGGTAGATGTCGCCGGAGCGCAGCTTCTCCGAGTGGTTCTTGTAGCGCCGGGACCAGTTCGTCGGCATGCGCGCCTCTTTCTTGCGCAGCACGGCGAAGACCTCCTCGACCTCCTCGTCGTTGATGACCTCGCGCAGGCCGACCCCATCGGTGTTGTCGGCGGGGACGTTCAGGATGAGGTCCCCGTAAGCGAGCCGCAGGACCAGGTACTCCTTCTTCTCGCCGAACGCGACCTTGGTCTCACGCTTCTCGATGACGGCCGCCCCGTGATGGGGGTAGACGACTTTGTCTCCGACCTTGAAGGGCACAGGACTCACGACTCCTTGGGTGGACCGGGTCCGCCCGCACGGGCATACAGAGGTGCGGGCGCTGCTGATGAGAGGTTGCCATGACGGGCCCGGTCCGCCCGACGACGACCAACCATTTTACCAGGTCCCGGCGTCACTCGTAGCGCTCGAAGATGCTGGTCTCGACGAGGCGGGCGAGGCCGTCACGGATGTGGCGGGCCGTCGTGGCGCCGATGCCGTCGACCGATTCGAGCTCGGTGGCCGAGGCGGAGAGGATCTCGGGCAGCGAGCCGAACCGCCCCACCAGCCGCTCGATGAGGGTCCCCGAGAGCTGCTGGGGCAGGCGGTGCAGGAGGCGGTACCCGTGGGGTGCCAGCGCCGCGTACAGCTGGTCGTCGGAGGCGGGGAGGTCCAGTGCGGCGACGACCTTGGGCAGGTCCATCAGGGCATCGGGCGAGAGCGACCGCAGGCGGCCGATGCCGGCGTCGTCGGTGTAGTCGCGCAGGACGAGCGTCAGGCTCTTCTCCACGCCGGCGTTCAGTTCCTCGGTCTGCAGGTAGATGAGCCGGCCGTCGGAGCCGAGCTCGACGAGGTGACTCTCGATCTCCTCGGCGATGCGGCGCACCATCTCGCCGGGCTGCAGCACGGCGACGACGTCGCGCACCGAGACCGAGTCCTCCATCTCGAGACGGGTCAAGGTGGACAGCGCGTCGTCGTAGCGGACGCGGAAGCGCTGGAGCGTCGACAGCGCCTGGCTCGAGCGGTCGATGAGCCAGCCGGCCGACTGCGTCGTGTGCTTGCGCTCGTTGCGGTAGACGGCGATCGTCGCCATGGCCTCGGAGACGGCGATGACCGGCACGTCGATGGAGCGGGCCACCCGCTCGGCGGTGCGGTGGCGCGTGCCGGTCTCCGACGTCGCGATGGAGGCCTTGGGGACGAGGTGCACGTTGGCCCGGGCGATCCGAGAGGCGTCGGCCGCCAGGATGATGGCGCCGTCCATCTTGGCGAGCTCCGAGAGGCGCTGGGGCGTGTACTCCGCATCGAGGAGGAAACCTCCGGTGCACACGGAAAGGACGGCGGGGTCGTCGCCCACGATGATCAGCGCCCCGTGCTTGGCCTGCAGGATGCGGTCGAGACCCTCCCGCAGCACCGTGCCCGGCGCGATCATCGCCAGCGCGTCGTTCAGAGGCTGGCTGCCGCCGGCACCGTCGGCCACCCGGGCATCGTACCCGGCCCTGCTTCCGATCCGGCCTCCGAACCAGCCACGGCCAGGGCCTCCGCCAGCGTCCGCACACCGTGGACCACCAGGCCCGCCGGCGCGGCCGTGGTCCCGGCATCGCCCGCCGTCAGGGTGGAGGTCGGGACGAGCGCGCGGGTGAAACCGGCGCGCCACGCCTCGGCCAGGCGCCGCTCCGAGCCGGGCACCTGGCGCACCTCCCCGGCCAACCCGAGCTCGCCGAACGCGACGAGGTCCGGCGGCAACGCGCGTTCTGTGAGGACCGAGGCCAACGCGAGCGCCACGGCCAAGTCGGCGGCCGGCTCCGTCACCGAGATGCCGCCCACCGCGGCAACGAAGAACTCGGCCCCGGCCGGCACGGCCACGGCGGTGCGGCAGGCGAGGACGGCCACGAGCAGGTTGGCCCGGGCGGCGTCGAGGCCCAGGGTGTGCGGTCGCGACGCGCCGCCCGCGGTGCCCGGCCCGACCAGCGCCTGGACCTCGACCACGAGGGGGCGGCGCCCCTGGAGCACGGGCACCACCGCGCTGCCGGGGACGCCGGCCATGCGGTCCCCCAGCATCAGCGGTCCAGGATCGGGCACGGTCCGCAACCCGTCGTCGCGCATCTCGAAGATGCCGACCTCGCCGGTGGGCCCGAAGCGGTGCTTGACCGAGGTGAGGACGCGCAGCGTGTGGTGGCGGTCCCCGTCGAAGGAGAGCACGGTGTCGACGAGGTGCTCGACCGCCCGGGGCCCGGCCAGGTCGCCATCCTTGGTGACGTGGCCGACCAGGAGCAGCGGGACGCCGCTCGACTTCGCCATGCGGGTCAGGCGCTCGACGCAGGCGCGCACCTGGGCCAGGCTGCCCGCCGGGTGTGCCAGCTCGGGGTCGGAGACGGATTGGAGTGAGTCGACGACCACGAGCGCCGGGTGGTGCCGCTCGACCGCCGTCTCGATCTGTTCGACGTCGGGTCCTTCGAGCGCGAGGAGGTGGCGGGGCACCAGGCCGATGCGCGACGCCCGCCCGCGCACCTGCGTGAGCGACTCCTCGGCCGAGGCGAGCATGACGTCGACCCCCGACGCGGCCACCGACGAGAGCACCTGGAAGAGCAGCGTCGACTTGCCGATGCCCGGCGGCCCGAACAACAAGGTGACCGAGCCCGCGACGACCCCGCCGCCCAGTACGCGGTCGAGCTCGCTGACACCGGTCGGCAGCGGGCGCGCCCCCTCGGTCGAGATGTCGGCCAGTGCCACCGCGGGAGCCCCGTCCCCGGCTGCCCCCGCTCGGACCCGCGCCGACGGCCCGAACGTGTTCCACGCCCCGCAACTCGGGCACCGGCCCACCCAGCGCAGCGAGGTGGCGTCGCAGGCGGTGCAGAGGTAGCGCACATCGGAACGGGCGCGTGGGTGGGGTGCCGTGACCATGGCCGCACGCTAGGGACGGGGTGTCACACATCGCCCGTGCCGGTCCCAGACGGCACGCCGGATCCGGTGCGAAGCTCGGGTCATGGAATCGCCGGCAGCTTCGGAGCGGGCTCGCTGGGCGGGGCGGCTCGGCGACCGGGACCTCCACCGGCGGCTGCTCGCCGAGCTCCGCTGCCTCCACGAGGTCGACCGGGTGGGCGGCGGGTCGGCGGAGCTCACGGGATGGGTGCGCGTGGCGGCCTGGAACGTCCAGCGTGGCCGCCGTCCCACCGAGTTGGCGTTGCGCCTGCGGGAGTCCGGTGCCGACGTCTGCCTCCTCTCGGAGCTGGACACGGGTATGGCGCGCACGGGGAACGTGGACGTCACGGCCGCCATCGCGAAGGACCTCGGTGCCGGCTACGCGTTCGGCGTGGAGTTCGTCGAGCTCAGCCTCGGCGATGCCGCGGAACAGCGGGAGGCGGGTGACCTCCACAACGGGTCCGGCCTCCACGGCAACGCCATCGTCACCCGGGCCTCCTTGGGCGACCTGGGGGTCGTCCGTCTGCCTGACACCGGCCTCGGCTGGTTCGCGACCGACTCGCCGCAGCCCCGCGTCGGCGGTCGCATGGCCGTCGTCGCCACGCTCGCCATCGACGGGGTCGCGGTGGAGGTCGCGTCGGCCCACCTCGAGAACCGCGGTGACCCCGGACACCGCGCCGAGCAGATGGAGGCGCTGCTGGGGGTGGTGGACGCGCGGGCGTACGGCGGTCCGGCCGTCGTCGGCGGCGACTGCAACACGCTCGGCGCCAGCTATGCCGAGCTGTTCGACCACCGGCTGGTGCGCGCGATGCGCCGGAGGGATCCGGCTCGCTTCTCGTGGCCCGTGCCCTACGAACCGCTCTTCGACGTGGCCCGGGCGCACGGATTCGAATGGACCGACGCCAACGTCGCCGCGCCGACGACGGCGCACGACTCCGGCGCGCTCCCCGACCACGTGCCGATCCGGTTGGACTGGCTGTTCGTGCGCGGCCTCGTGGCCCGGCGCGCCGCCGTCGTCCCGTGCGGAGGCCTGTCGGACCACCACCTCGTCTCGGTCGGCGTGCGGCTGCCATGACCGCGACCACCATCCGGCCCGCACGCCAGGGCGATGCGGAAGCGATCCTCTCCGTCGTCGCCCGGGCCTTCTCCGACGACACCCGCGACGCGCGCGAAGAGCTCGCCATCGTGCGGCGCACCTGGGCCACCTGTCCTCCGCGCTCCCTCATCGAGTTGGTGGCCGACGACGCCGGCGCTGTGGTGGGCCATCTGCAGGCCGCACCCGGCCGCCTCGACGGGCGCGGGGCGGCGGTCGCCGGGGTGGCGCCGGTCTGCGTCGCGCCGGCGCACCAAGGTCGAGGGACGGGCTCTGCGCTGGTGCACGCCCTCATCGCCGAGGCGGCGACGCGGGACTGGCCGGTGCTGGTGCTGCTCGGGGACCCGGCCTACTACGGGCGCTTCGGCTTCCGAGCCGCGGCACCGCTCGGCCTCACGTATGCGCCCGTACGCGCCGACGACCCGCACTTCCAGGCCTACCTGCTCGGGCGCGACACCGCGGTGCGACCCGGCGTCTTCTCCTATTGCTGGGAGGGCTGAGTTGCTGGGAGGGCTGAGCCCCCGATTTGCCGTGGGGCGGAGCCCCGCTATTCGGCGTCGGCGCCGGCGCCGGCCAGCTCGAGCGGCGGGGGCTGGATCCCCTCGATCGCCGTGAAGCTCAGCTGTGGTCCCTCGCCGTCGATGGGTGACTCCTCCACGTCCACGACGATCGTCTCGCCGACCCTGAACTCCTTCCAGAGAATGCGCTCGGACAACGGGTCCTCGACCATCTGCTGGATCGCCCGGCGCAGCGGCCGTGCACCCAGCTGGGGGTCGTAGCCCTTCTCGGCCAGGAGCGAACGGGCGGCGGGCGTGAGCTCGAGGCCGATGCCCTGGTCCGACAGTTGCTTGACCGTGCGCGACATCAAGAGGTCGACGATCTCGGTGACCTCGGCCCGCGAGAGCTCGTGGAACACGATGACCTCGTCGATCCGGTTGAGGAACTCGGGCCGGAAATGGGCCTTGAGCGCCTCGTCGACCTTGGCCTTCATCCGCTCGTAGGTCACCGCCTCCGACGTCTTGGCGAAGCCCATGTTCGACTTGCGCAGATCCGCGGTGCCGAGGTTGGACGTCATGATCAGCACGGTGTTCTTGAAGTCGACCGTCCGGCCCTGGGCGTCGGTGAGGCGCCCGTCCTCCAAAATCTGGAGCAGCGTGTTGAACACGTCGGGGTGCGCCTTCTCCACTTCGTCGAAGAGCACGACCGAGAACGGCTTGCGCCGCACGGCCTCGGTGAGCTGGCCGCCCTCCTCGTACCCGACGTACCCGGGGGGCGAGCCCACCAGCCGGCTGACCGTGTGCTTCTCCATGTACTCGGACATGTCGAGCTGAATCAGCGCGTCCTCGTCGTCGAAGAGGAACTCGGCCAGCGTCTTGGCCAGCTCGGTCTTGCCCACGCCGGTCGGGCCCAAGAAGATGAACGAACCGCTGGGCCGCTTGGGGTCCTTCAGCCCGGCGCGGGTGCGCCGGATGGCACGGGACAGCGCCTTGAGCGCCTCTTCCTGGCCGATGACCCTCTTGTGGAGCTCATCCTCCATGCGCAGGAGCTTGGCGGTCTCCTCCTCGGTCAACCGGTAGACGGGGATGCCCGTCCAGGCGGCCAGCACCTCGGCGATGACCTCCTCGTCCACGACGTCGAAGAGGTCGACACCCTCGGCGCGCAGCTCGGCCTCCTGGCTCTCCTTGCGGTCGAGGCGTTCCTTCTCCTGCTCGGCCAACTTCTTGGCCTGCTCGAAGGCGCCCTTCTCAATGGCGGCTTCCTTGTCGGCGCGCAGGCGCGTGATCTCCTCGTCGAGCTTCTTCGCGTTGGGGGGCGTGCTCATGCGGCGGATGCGCAGGCGGCTGCCCGCCTCGTCGATGAGGTCGATCGCCTTGTCCGGCAGGTAGCGGTCGGCGAGGTAGCGGTCGGCGAGGTTGGCCGCGGCGACGAGCGCCTGGTCGGTGATGCTGACCGCGTGGTGCGACTCGTAGCGGTCGCGCAGGCCTTTGAGGATGTCGATCGTCAGCGCGACGGTCGGCTGGTCCACCTTGACCGGCTGGAAGCGCCGCTCGAGAGCAGCGTCCTTCTCGAGGTGCTTGCGGTACTCGTCGATGGTGGTCGCGCCCACCGTCTGCAGCTCACCCCGCGCCAGCATCGGCTTGAGGATGGAGGCCGCGTCGATGGCACCCTCGGCGGCGCCCGCGCCGACCAGGGTGTGGATCTCGTCGATGAACAGGACGATGTCCCCCGCGTGCGGATCTCCTTGAGGACCTTCTTCAGGCGCTCCTCGAAGTCGCCGCGGTAGCGGCTGCCCGCCACGAGGGCACCGAGGTCGAGCGTGTAGAGCTGCTTGCCCGTCAGCGTCTCGGGCACCTCGTTGGACACGATGCGTTGGGCGAGTCCCTCCACGATGGCGGTCTTGCCGACGCCGGGCTCACCGATGAGGACGGGGTTGTTCTTCGTGCGGCGCGACAGGACCTGCATGACGCGCTCGATCTCTTTGGCACGTCCGATAACGGGGTCGAGCTTGCCGTCGCGGGCCAGCTGCGTGAGGTTCCGGCCGAATTGGTCGAGCACCGGCGAGCCCGAGGGGCTGTCGCCCGAGCTGGCGCCCTGGCTCGCGCCGACGGACTCCTTGCCCTGGTTGCCCGACATGAGCTGGATGACCTGCTGGCGCACCCGGCCGAGGTCCGCCCCGAGGCTCACGAGCACGGTCGCCGCCACGCCCTCGCCCTCGCGCACGAGACCGAGGAGCATGTGCTCGGTGCCGATGTAGCTGTGGCCGAGCTGGAGCGCCTCGCGCAGTGACAGCTCGAGAACCTTCTTGGCCCGCGGCGTGAACGGCGGCGAGCCGCTCGGCGCGGTGCCGGCCATGCCGATCGTCTCTTCGACCTTCTCTCGCACCGCCTCGAGGGAGATGCCCAGGGACTCGAGCGCCTTCGCCGCAACGCCCTCGCCCTCGTGGATGAGCCCCAGAAGGATGTGCTCGGTGCCGATGAAGCTGTGATTGAGCAGGCGCGCCTCTTCCTGCGCCAGCACCAACACCCTTCGTGCCCGGTCGGTGAAACGTTCGAACACCCTGACCGCCTCTCCTTGCTCCTCTTGCTTGTCGGCCCAGTGTACCTGTGGCCTTAGTTGAACACGCCGCAGCCTGGGCCGGCGGGATCTAGACGCGAAAACCCCGGTGCAGGGGATTTCCTTCCCCTGGTCTCCGGCGTTTGTCCTCTTTATGGGGCCTTGACCTAACGTTTCGGGGAGTGAATCCGACCGAGGCCCTCGGCCTGCCCCGCCTGCAAGAGGGACTGCGGCGTCTGGAGCCCCTGCTCAGCGCATCGGTCGTCACCGGCGACGGGTTCCTCGACGAGGTCACCACGCACCTCATCTCGGCCGGAGGCAAGCGCCTGCGGCCGCTGTTGGCCCTGGCCACGGCCACGGCGGGAAGCAGGGACGCAACCGAGGACGACCTGATGGGCGCCGTGGCGGTCGAGCTCGTCCACCTCGCCTCGCTCTACCACGACGACGTCATCGACGAGGCCACCATCAGGCGCAACGTGGAGAGCGTCAACAGCCGGTTCGGAAACCTGGTGGCCATCGTGGCCGGGGACTATCTGCTCGCTCGCAGCGCCGCCATCGCGGCGAGCCTCGGCACCGAGATCGCCGCGCTGCTGGCCGACACCCTCGGGCGCCTCTGCCAGGGCCAGGTGACCGAGGTCCGTTCGGCCTTCCAGATCAACCGCAGCCACGACGACTACTTCACGTCGATCAGCGGCAAGACCGCGGCGTTGACGGCGACGTCGTGCCGCATCGGCGCGCTGACCGGCGGACTGCCCACCGCCGAGGTCGAGGCCTGCACGGAGTTCGGGCACTGCTTCGGCATGGTGTTCCAGATCCGCGACGACATCCTCGACATCACCGCCACCGATGGACAGCTCCAGAAGCCGGCCGGACAGGACCTCGCCGAGGGCATCTACACACTCCCGGCACTCGTCGCCCTTGCGGATCCCGACGCCGGACCCGACCTGCGCGCGCTGCTCGGGCAGCCGCTGGCCCAGCCCGAGCGCGACAAGGCCCGGGCGATCGTGATGGAGTCGCGGGGGATCAGCGATGCGGTGCGTCGGGCCCGCGCCTACGTCGACGACGCGCGGGACGCCGCCACCGGGATCGGCGAGACCGACCTCCGGGCGGGACTCACCCGCCTCGTCGCCGAGCTCCTGAGCGACCTTCCGGGCTGACGCGTGAGAGGGCGGCCACCGCCCGGTGTCTCCCGGTTGGTGGACCGCCCCTCACCACAACGAGCGCTGCGACAGGTCAGCCGGCGGTGGTGCCGCACGCCGCCTGGGCCTTGGCGAGGCGGGCGTTGACAGTGTTCTCCCGGTTCTGCACGCGCGTGATGCGCTTGGCGATGGCGTCGGCCACCTTCGTGTGACCGTTGGCGTTCGCCTTGGCCTCACGGGCCTGGGCCTTGGGCAGCCACGCGCTGACCTTGGCCTCGAGCGTGTGGACCTTGGTCACGAGCGCGGGGAGCTTGGCGCACCTGGCCGCCGCGTTCGTGGCGCTCGGGGTGCTCGGGGTCGTCGACGCACCGGCGATGCCGGCTGCGCCGAAGGTCAAGGCACCGGCGACCGCGGTTCCTGCGATGAGCTTGCGAAGCATGGGTCCTCCTTGGACGTCTGTGCACTCTGCACGTTGCGCCGCCGTGCTGGCGGCACCGACCAGCCTGGGTGCGAGATGTGAGGGAACTGTCATGGAGCTTTGAGCGAAACGCCCGAAGCGTAAGGAAACCCGAAAGAACCCTAAGAGGACCCGCAGGAAGGCAACCCGCTCCCGGCCGGACGGCGGTCAGCCCCGTTCCGGTCGCAGCGTCGGGAAGGCGATGACCTCGCGGATGTTGGGCACGTCGCCGAAGAGCATCAGCAGGCGGTCGACCCCGAGCCCGAAGCCCGAGGTGGGCGGCAACCCGTACTCGAGCGCGCGGAGATACTCCTCGTCGATCTCGACGGACTCCTCCTCGTCGCCGGCGCGGGCCTTCGCCGCCTGCTCCTCGAAACGGGCGCGCTGGTCGTCGGGGTCGACGAGCTCGGTGAAACCGTTGCCCAGCTCGCGCCCCGCCACCACGGGCTCGTAGCGCTCGACGAGCTCGGGCCCGTCGCGGTGTCGCCGCGCCAACGGCGACACCTCGGCCGGATAGTCCATCACGAACACCGGGCCCCACAACTCGGGCTCGGTGGTCTTCTCGTAGATCTCGAGCAGGATCTTGCCCGGCCCCCACGCGTCGTCCACCGCGATGCCGACCTCGGCGGCCACCTTGGCCAGCTCGGCGCGTGGCGAGCGCACGTCGAGGGTGAACCCGGTCGCCTCGGCGATGAGCGCGGTCATCGGCGCCCGCCGCCACGGCGTCGTCAGGTCGAGCGCGCGGCCCCCGTAGCTGAGCTTGGTCGTGCCGAGGACGTCGGAGGCCAGGCCGGCCACCAGCTCCTCGAAGACGACCATGGTGTCGGTGTAGTCCGCGTAGGCCTGGTACAGCTCGAGCGTCGTGAATTCGGGGTTGTGGCGCGGCGAGATGCCCTCGTTGCGGAAACTGCGGCCGATCTCGAACACCTTGTCGAAGCCGCCGACGACGAGGCGCTTGAGGTAGAGCTCGGGCGCGACGCGCAGGTAGAAGTCGACGTCGAACGTGTTGTGGTGCGTGACGAAGGGCCGCGCCGTCGCGCCGCCGGCGATCGGCTGCAGCAGTGGCGTCTCGACCTCTACGAATCCCTGGTCCCACAGGCGCTGGCGCATCCGTTGCACGACGTCGCTGCGCAGACGCAGCAGCTGGCGGGAGCGCTCGTTGGCCCACAGGTCGACCTCCCGCTGGCGGTAACGCGTCTCGACGTCGCTCACGCCACGCCACTTGTCGCCGAAGTTGCGCCGCGCCTCGGCCAGCAGCTCCCACGACGCCACCTTCACCGAGAGCTCGCCCCGCCTGGTCCGCAGCACCTCCCCGGTGACCCCGACCCAGTCGCCCAGGTTGAGCTTCGTGAACTCCTCGAAGCGCTCGGTGTCATCCGATCGCGCGAACAGCTGCACCGATCCCGACGCGTCGCGCAGGTCCGCGAAGGCGGCCTTGCCCATGTCCCGCAGGAGCATCACCCGGCCGGCCACCCCGACCGCGACGCCGGACTCCTCCCCGGGGGCGAGCGACGACCACGTCTCGATCACCGCGGCGGCCTCGTGGGTGCGCGCGAAGCGATACGGGATGTTCGGGCTGTCCTCGCTCACGAACTGCCCCCGCGGACGAAACGGTGCGCGCGGATGAAACGGTGCGCGCGGATGAAACGGTGCGTGCGCATCAATTGACGTTGCGCTCGTACACGATGCGCAGGCCGTGCAGGGTCAGCCAGGGCTCCACGTGCTCAATGGTGTCCGAATACGGCGCGATGAGCGAACTGAACCCTCCGGTGGCCACCACGGTGGCGGGGCCGAGCTCCTCCATGAAGCGCCGCGCCAGCGCGTCGACGAGCCCGGCGAACCCGTACAGCGTCCCCGACTCGATCGACTCCACGGTCGAACGCCCGATCACGCTGCGCGGCTCGACGAGCTCGACGCGCCGCAACGCCGCGGCCTGCTGGTAGAGGGCGTCGAGGCTGATCGCCACACCGGGTGTGATCGCGCCACCCAGGTACTCGCCCTTGGCGCTGATCGCCTCGACCGTCGTCGCGGTGCCCATGTCGACCACCACGCAGGGTCCGCCGTAGAGGTCGTAGGCCCCGACGGCGTCGGCGATGCGGTCGGCACCGACCTCCTTGGGATTGTCGTAGAGGATGGGCATCCCGCTCTTGGTGCCCGGGCCGAGCACGACGCACGGCACGCCGGAGAACCAGCGTGAGGCCATTTGGCGCAGCTCCCCCGTGACCTGCGGCACCGAGGAGCTCACCGCGATGCCCGAGACGGACGCGGCGATGTCGAGGCCCTCCAGGTCGAGAAGCTGGGTCAGGAGCACCGCGTGCTCGTCGGGCGTGCGGGTGGGCACCGTGGACAGTCGCCAGTGGTGCGTGAGGCCGCGCGGCGCGGTGGGATCGTGCTCGGTCCCGATGCCCACACCCACGCTGTCCTCGACCACGGGCACGGTCGCGGTGTCGTCGCGCGTGTAGAGGCCGATCACGGTCTCGGTGTTGCCGACGTCGATGACGAGCAGCACGCCTCAGCCCCCCGCCTCGGCGCGTCCGTCCGCTCCCGCCGTCGTCGTCTCGGCTCCGCGCGCATCGGTCCAGACGAGGTCGAGGCCCAGGTCGAGGACCGGGGCCGAGTGGGTCAACCCTCCGACCGAAATCCGGTCCGGGCCCGCCGCCGCGTAGGCGCCGATGGTGGCGAGGGTGATGCCGCCCGACACCTCGGTCAGGATGGGCCCCGCCGCGTCCAGGTGGGCCACGCCGATCGCCTCCACGACGGTCCCGGGGTCCATGTTGTCGAGCAGCACGGCGTCCGCCCCGGCGCGGGCGGCCTCGGCCACCTGGTCGAGGGCGTCGCACTCGACCTCGACCAGCCGCCCCGGCCACAGCGCCCGCGCCCGGTGTACCGCGTCGGTGATGCTCGTCCCGGCCAGGTGGTTGTCCTTGAAGAGCACGGCGTCGGAGAGCCCGGCCCGGTGGCTGGTCCCGCCCCCGGCCCGGACGGCCGCCTTTTCCAGGACGCGCAGACCCGGAGTCGTCTTGCGGGTGTCAAGGACCTCGACGGACGGGTTGCGCTCGTGCGCCGCGGCGACGAACTGCGCCGTCATGGTCGCAATGCCCGACAGGTGACCAAGGAAGTTCAACGCCGTCCGCTCGGCGGTGAGGATGGGGCGCAACCGCCCCGTCACCTCCAGCACGATGTCGCCGGCCGACAGTTCGCTGCCGTCGATGGCGCGCCATTCGAGCTCGAGCCCGGGGTCGACCCGCGCGAACGCCCGCGTGGCGCACTCCCTGCCGGCCAGCACGCCGCCGTGGCGGGCGCGCAGCACGAAGCGTGCGCGCACGTCGGCCGGCACCAGCGCCGCCGTCAGGTCACCCTCGGGGCCGAGGTCCTCCGCCAGGGCCCGGTCGACGGCGTCGGCGACGGCCCGGAGGTATGCCTCGCCCCGCTCGTTCTCGCTCCCGGTCACGGGCGACCCGACACCCCGGCAGGCACCTGCCCGTGGACGAGCCGCCGCCGCCAGGACCGTTCCGTGTCGGGGTACTCGCGCCGCAGGTGGGAGCCCCGGCTCTCGGTGCGGACGAGCGCCGAGGCCAACAGCGCGGCCGCCAGCTCCAGCATGTTCGCCAGCTCCCCGGCGCCGACCGAGACGGTGCTGTCGCCCAACACCGCCGCCATGTCCTCGACGACGGCGCGGGCGCCGTCGAGGGAGTCAGCGGTGCGGACGACGCCGGCACCGCGCGTCATGGCGCGCTGCAACGTGTCACGCAGCTTCGTGATGTCGAGGTCCGCCGGTCCGCCGGCGCCCGGCCGGGCCGGCGGGGCGGGGCGCTCGACCACGGTGCACCCGATGCCGTCGATCGGGTCGTCGCCGAGCACGGCGCGCAGCGCGCCACTCGCCTCGGGACCCTCGACCCCCGAGGCGATGCGCTCGGACAGTCGGGCCCCGAAGACCATGCCCTCGAGCAGCGAGTTGGACGCGAGCCGGTTGGCCCCGTGGACCCCGGTGCAGGCCACCTCGCCCACCGCCCACAATCCCGGCAACGCCGTGGCGCCCCACAGGTCGGTGACCACGCCCCCCGAGAGGTGGTGCGCCGCCGGCGCGATCGGGAGCCAGTCGCGCTCGGGGTCGAGCCCGATCGACGACAGCGAGGCGGCGATGGTGGGGAACCGCGCCGGGAAGCGCTCGAGGCCGGTCGCGTCGAGCCAGAGGTGGTCAACGCCCTGCTCGTCCATGCGGGCCGCCATGGCGCGGCTCACCACGTCGCGCGGCGCCAGCTCGTCGACGAAGCGCTCGCCCTCCCTGTCGCGCAGGAGCGCGCCGTGGCCGCGCAGCGCCTCGGAGAGCAGGGGCCGCGGCATGGCGGGGTGGTGCAACGCCGTCGGGTGGAATTGGACGAACTCGACGTCGGCGGTCGGCACGCCGGCCCGGAGCGCCATGGCCACGCCGTCGCCGGTCGACTCGGGCGGGTTGGTGGTGACCGAGAAGAGCTGACCGGCGCCACCGGTGGCCAGCACGACATGATCGGCTCGCACCTCGACCGGGCCGCCGGCGCGACCGGGCGGCAGTGCCACGACGCCGACACAGCGCCCGCCCTCGACGAGGAGGTCGAGGGCGAACCAGCCTTCGAGCACCGCGCTGGCCGAACGGTAGGTGGCGTCGACCAGTGCTCGCTCCACCTCCGCCCCCGTCGCCGCCCCGCCCGCGTGGACGACCCGCGGCCGGGAGTGGCCACCCTCACGTGCGAGGGCGAGGGTGCCCGTCGCCTCGCGGTCGAACTCGACGCCGAGCGCGATGAGCTCGTGGACGCGCCCGGGCCCCTCGTCGACCAGGATGCGCACGGCCTCCTCGTCGCAGAGGCCGGCGCCCGCCGCCAGCGTGTCGGCCAGGTGGAGGTCGGTCGAGTCCTCGTCGCCGCCCAGCACCGCAGCGACCCCTCCCTGGGCCCAGCGCGTCGCCGCCTGCGCCAGCGCACCCTTGGTCAGCACGCCGAGGGACAGGGAGGGTGCGCCGGGTCCGGCCAGGCGCACGGCGGCCGACAGCCCGGCCACCCCGCTGCCCAGGACCAGGACGTCGAAGGGTCCCGGCCGGGCGCCGGTGGTCACGCCGGTTCGGTCAGCGTGAGCTCGGCATCGAGGCGGGCCGACGCTTCGTCGATCACCCGGTTGCGCCCGTCGACGTGCACGACGCGGGGCACGTACTCGTCGAGCTCGGCGCGCTCGTAGTCGGCGTAGGTGATGATGATCACCTTGTCGCCGGGCGCCACGAGACGCGCCGCGGCGCCGTTGAGGCAGATCTGGCCGCGCTCACCCTCAATGGCGTACGTCTCGAAGCGCGCGCCGTTGTCGATGTCGAGGACGGCCACCTGCTCGTACGGGAGGATGTCGGCCAGCGCCATCAGCTCGGTGTCGATGGACACGGAGCCCACGTAGTGCAGGTTGGCGTCGGTCACCGTGGCCCGGTGGATCTTGGACTTCATCATGTGGCGGCGCATCGGCTCAACCGATCCTTTCGAGTCGTCGGACCTGGTCGGTCGCGTCGGGTACGGCGGGGACGTCGTCGACCGCCTCGAGGGCGGCGCTGTTGTCGATGAGCCGCACCGGGCCCACCTGGGCCGCGACCAACAGGCGCACCGCCTGCGGATCGTCGATGGCGTCGGACTCTTGGAGCGTGCCGGCGTCGACCGCCACGGCATAGTCGAGGCGCACGAGCGGCTCGGTCGCCACGGCGGCCCGCATGGCGCGGCCCACGGCCGCGCCCGAGCGCTCCCCACCGGCCACGGCGGCCCGGCCCGCGGCGAGGGCGGACGAGAGAACGGTCGCCGCCGCGCGCTCGTCGGCGGACAGGCGGACGTTGCGGCTCGAGAGGGCCAGCCCGTCGGCCTCCCGCACGATCGGGCACCCCACCACCTCGACCGGCAGCGCCAGGTCGCGCGCCAGGCAGCGCACGACCGCCAGCTGCTGGAAGTCCTTCAGCCCGAAGTAGGCGCGGCACGGGCCGGCGATGGCGAAGAGCTTCGCGACCACGGTGGCGACGCCGTCGAAGTGGCCCGGGCGCGCTGCGCCCTCCCACGCGTCACTGACGTCGCCGACCGACACTGTCGTCGACGGCGCGGCGGGCCACGACGGGTACATCTCGCGCAGCGTCGGCACGAAGACGACGTCGGCGCCGGCCTCCGCGCAGACGCACAGGTCGCGTTCGAGCGTCCGCGGATAGCGCTCCATGTCCTCGGGGTCGCCGAACTGCAGGGGGTTCACGAAGATGCTGACCGCCACGACCTCGCATTCGGCGCGGGCCCGCGCCATGAGCGAGCGGTGGCCGTCGTGCAGCGCGCCCATGGTCGGCACCAGCCCGACCAGCCCACCCGCCGCACGGGCGTGGTCAAGCAGAGCGCGACACCCGGCGACGGTCTCGACGAGGTCCATCGTGCTCGCCTCCCTAGACCGCCGCCGGCACGGCGGGCGTCGCCGGCACCGTCGGCGTCGCGGGATCGGCGGCGTCGGCCTGGGCGAGCCGCGTCGCCAGCGCCGCCCCGGCCTGGTAGCCGGCGCGCTCGCCCTCGGGTAACGCATCGAGGTGGCGGCTGAGCGTCGCCCAGTCGCCCCGACGGGCCGGACCGGTCAGTGCCGCGCCGGCGCCCAGTCCGGCCACGTCCTCGACGGCGGCGCGGGCGAGGGGCAGGAAGGACTCGAGGTCCAGCCCGACCGTGGCCGCCACCCGCTCGACCTGACCCAGTAGGGCGACCACGTGGTTCGCCGCGATGCAGGCCGCGGCGTGATAGGCCGCCCGGTCGCCGTCGGCGACCTCGACCACGCGGCCCCCGAGGCACTCGGCGATCTCGCGGGCCGCCGGCGCACCCGCCACGGCGAACGTCACACCGGAGCACAGCCGCGCCGCGCCGACCTCGCCGTTGGGCAGGGGCACCAGCGGATGGAGCGCCGACCGCCGCGGGTGCGGCGTCAGCGCGTCGAGCCCGAGCGATCCGGAGAGGTGCGCCACCGTGGTCCCCGCGACGGGTTCGACCGCCGCGGCGACCTCCGCGATGGCGTCGTCGGGGGTCGCGATGACGAGCACGTCGACCCCGTGGGCCGCGCCCGACAGGTCGTCGCCCCGCCCGGCGAACCCGCAGAAGGCCCACCCGCGCGCCGACAGCGCGGCGGCAAGGGACGTGCCGGCCCGACCGGGACCGATGATCCGGATGGAGTGCATCTGACCTCCTTCGGCGTTCCAGCCCCTGACGGGTGCCGTTCGCCTACGGTCGATCTGAAATACGTCCCTACAGATTACCCACAGGGACGACGTCCCCACCAGACGCCCTGAGCTGCTCCGATGTGACGAGGTCGGGCGCCAGGTCCGCCAAGGGCTGCACCACGAAGCGTCGTTCCCACAACCGCGGGTGGGGGACGGTGAGGTCCGGCTCGTCGACCTCGCACCCCTGCACCCACAGGACGTCGGCATCGAGGGTCCGCGGGCCCCAGTGCACCGTGCGCACCCGACCCGCCGCCGCCTCGAGGGCGCGGCAGCGCTCGAGCAGCTCCCGGGGGGTGTCGCCGGTCGACAGCTCGACGACCACATTGAGGTACGGTCCCTGGCCCTCGGGGCCTCCGACGGGCTCGGTCTCGTAGAGCGGCGAGACGGCCACGACGTCACCCGCGGCCTCCAGGCCTTCCACCGCCGCCCGCAGCAGCGCCCGGCGGTCCCCCAGGTTCGAGCCCAGCCCGATGAACGCACGTCGCGGCGGTGCCGGCCCGCCCGTCACGGTCGGGGCATCAGCGGGAGCGCCGCACCCTGACCCCGGTCGAGCCCACGTCGAGAGCGAGAGGCGGCCGTAACTTGCGCACCGTGACCTCGACCGCCTCGAGGCGGGGGTCCACGATCAGCAGCGCGCTGGCCAAGCGGCCGGTGAGGGCCTCGAGCAGGCGGTACGAGCGCCCGCCGACGACGTCGGCCGCCGTCTGGGCCAGGGCCCCGTAGTCGACGGTGTCGGCCAGGTCGTCGCTGCTCTGGGCGGCCTCCATGTCGACCCAGGCCACGATGTCGACCGAGAAGGGCTGGGCCCGCTCCCGCTCCTCGGGGAGCACGCCGTGCACCCCCGTCACCCGCAGGTCCTGGATCTCGATGCGGCCGCTCACGGGGCCTGGTGGCGCGCCGGCATGCCCTCCAGCTCTGAGAGCAGCTCGCGGCCGGGCTCGCCCATGGCGTGCCCCACGACATGCTCGACGAGCGCCACCGCCTGGGGCTGGTTGGCGATGCGCCTCGACCAGACGAGGTACCCCGCCAGGACCCCCATGACCCGGTCGCCCAGCTCGTCCTGGTGCACGAGGATGCGCAGGCCGGCGGCCAGCGACTCGTCGATGTCCCTGTAACACGCCGCCAGGACCGGCCGCGGGTCGCCCGAGCGCTCCAGGGGGTAGTGGGCCCAGGCCAGGCCCTCCTCGTCGTAGGCGGCCAGGTTGTGCGGCGACGGCAGCAGCGAGACGACGCGGCCGAACCCCTGCACGCGCAGCCAGATGATCTCCTCTTGGCGCCGGACCCGGCGGTGGTTGTTCGAGAACCCGCCGGGCCGCTCGCTGGCGGCCAGGTGGTCCTTGATCACCCAGGTGAAGTTGCGCGGCGGGATGCCGGCGGCCCACTTGCCCTTCATGCGGCAGGACCATACAGCCGGCTCACCTGCACCGCGGCCGCCACGTCGTGGACCCGGACCATGCCCACCCCCGCGACCATGGCCGCCGCCGCGGTGGCCAGGGAACCCTCGGCCCGCTCGGCCACCGGCGCGGGCTCCCCGGCCCGGCCGCCGTCCACGAGGGACCCGAGGAAGCGCTTCCGGCTCGTGCCGACCACCACCCCGGCGCAGCCCGCAGCGGCGGCCGCCTCCACCAACTCGGGCAGGTGGCGCAGCAGCGAGAGGTTGTGCGCCAGCGTCTTGCCGAAGCCGATGCCGGGGTCGACCCAGACCTCGGCCACGCCTGCCGAGAGGGCACGCCGGGCCCGCTCGAGCACGATCTCGCGCACCTCTTTGACCACGTCGCCGTAGCGGGGGTCGTCCTGCATCGTGCGCGGTCGGCCCTGCATGTGCATGGCGACCCAGCCCGCGCCCGTCGCGGCGGCCACCTCCCACAGCGAGGCGGAGATGTCGTTGACGAGGCTGGCCCCAGCCGTCACCGCGGCCGCGGCCACCTCGGGCTTGACCGTGTCCACCGAGACCCGGGCGCAACGCGCGGCGGCGGGGCCGGCCAGGGCCTCGACCACGGGCACCACCCGGGCCAGCTCGAGCCCGGCCGGCACGGGGTCGGAACCGGGTCTGGAGGACTCCCCGCCCACGTCGATGACGTCGGCGCCCTCGGCCAGCATCTCGAGCCCCCGGGCCACCGCCTCCTCGAAGGTGTCGTAGAGCCCCCCGTCGGAGAAGGAGTCCGGCGTGACGTTGAGGACGCCCATCACGAGCGGCCTCCCGGAACCGGGGGGCGGCCCCACCCGGATCAGCGGCCCCGGATGAACTGCATCGCCTCGGCGCGGGTCGCCACGTCGGTGCGGAAGAGGCCGCGCACCGAGGAGGTGACGGTGACCGTGCCCGGCTTCTTGACACCACGCATGGCGATGCACAGGTGCTCGGCCTCGAGGACGACCAGCACGCCGCGCGGCGAGAGGGCGCCGTCGATGGCATCGGCGATCTGGGTGGTCATGCGCTCCTGCACCTGCAGGCGGCGGGCGTACCCGTCGACGAGCCGGGCGAGTTTGGAGAGCCCCGTGATCCGACCGTCCTCGGCCGGGATGTAGGCGACGTGGGCCTTGCCCAGGAACGGCACCAGGTGGTGCTCGCACAGGGACGCGAACGGGATGTCGCGCACCATCACCATCTCGTCGTGCTCCGCCGCGAAGGTGACCTCGAGGTGCCGGGCGGGGTCGTCGTGGAGGCCCGAGAAGAGCTCCTCGTACATGGCCGCCACGCGGACCGGGGTCGCCCCGAGCCCGTCGCGCTCGGGGTCCTCCCCGATCGCGGCGAGCAGCTCCGACACGGCCGCCCGCACCCGTTCGACGTCGACGCTCACGGCTCCTCCCCCTTGTAGAGGTACACCCCGCGCAGGTTGCGGTAGCGCTCCGCCACATCGAGGCCGTAGCCGACGACGAACTCGGGCGGGATGGTGAAGCCGATGTATCGCAGGTCGAGATCGACCCGCTGCTCACCCTCCTTGACCAGCAGTGCGCACACCTCCACGCTCTTGGGCTGGCGGGCCGTGAGGTAGCGGCGCAGGTAGTTGAGCGTGAGGCCGCTGTCGATGATGTCCTCGACCACGAGCACGTGACGCCCGTCGAGCTCGGAGTCGAGGTCCTTGACGATGCGCACCACGCCGGACGTCCTCGTCGCGCTGCCGTAGGACGACACGGCCATGAAGTCGACCTCGACCGGCAGCTCGATGGCCCGGCACAGGTCGCTCAGGAAGAGCATGGCGCCCTTGAGGACGGCCACCAGCAGGGGCGGCTCCGCGGCGTAGTCCGCGGTGATCTGCTCGCCGAGCTCGGCGACCCGGGTGGCCAGCCGCACCGGGTCGACCAACATGGTTCCCACGTCGGGCTCGGCCCAGGTCGGGACGCCCGCTCCGGCCTCGTCGAGGGTCACCGGCGTGACACTACCGGCCGGCTCCGGCTCCACCCGCAGCCGGCCGCCCGTCCGCCGCACCCGCCGGGCGCCCGGGAGCTGGGTCCCCTTGGTGGCGCCGCGCGCCACGGCCAGGGTGCGCTCCACGGCCGCCAGCGACGGGGGATGTTGGTCGCCGAGCTCGTCACGGAGCCAACGCCTGAGGGCGCGACGCGCCAGCGGCCGGCTCGCCCGCGCCAGCTCCCGCGCGTCGGCGGGGTCGGGCAACCCATCGGCCGCCAGCTGGTCGAGCAGCGTCACCTCGTCGCGCAGCACCCCGGCCTGCCGGGCCAGCACGGGCACGGGGTCGCGGCCCGCCACCGCCGCGCACAGCGGCAGCAGCTGGTGCCGCACGCGGTTGCGCACGAAGGCGGGGTCGTCGTTGCTCGGGTCGCACACCGGATGGAGCCCCACCGCGGCGCACAGCGCGTGCGTCTCGTGCCGGCGGAGGCCGAGCAGTGGGTGCCGCGGGCCTGGCACCATCCCCGCCAGACCGTCCGCGCCCGCACCGCGCAAGAGGTTCACCACGATCGTCTCCGCCTGGTCGTCCATCGTGTGCCCGGTCGCCACGCCGTCGGGCAACACGGCGTAGCGGGCCGCCCGGGCCCGGGCCTCGAGGTTGGAGCCCGGCGCCACCGTCACCCGGTGGCTCTCGAAGCGCGCCCCGAACCGGCACGCCGCCGCGGCCACCACCGCGGCCTCGTCATCCGAGCCGGCGCGCAGGCCGTGCGCGACGTGGATCGCCGTGACGGCGCACCGCGCCGCCCGGGCCAGGACCAGGAGCGCAAGCGAGTCAGCGCCGCCCGAGACCGCGCACGGCAGCGGGGTCCCCGGCGGGGGGAAGGTGCACCGGGTCAGGAGGTCGGAGACGAAGGCTGTGGCCTCGGTGGTGGTGGTGGGCCCGTCCTCATCCACCGGCTCGGTCCACCCAGAGCGCGGGGTCGCGGATCTCCTCGAGGGTGGGCAGCCACTCGGGCCCCTCCCATACCCGGGCGAGGAGCGCCGGTCCGCCGGCCGTCTCCACCGACTCGACGAAGCGCTCGCCTTCGGCGTACTGGCGCATCTTCGCATCGAGGCCGAGCAGCTTCGACATCAGCTTCGTGAGCCCGCGGGCCTGCGTCCGGCGCTCGTGCAGCACCTTGGAGAAGTGGGCGGCGCCCGGCACCTCGGCGGCGCCGGCGCGGTCCATGGTGACGTCGCCGTGGCCTTCGAGCAGGCTCATCATCCCCGAGATCTTCGACAAGGCCAACCGCTGCTCGGGCGTGGCCAACATCCCGACGACCCCGGCCTCCTTCGTCGGGTTGCGCCCGGCGCGCAGCTCGGTGGTGGCGCGGCGGACCATCTCGGCGAATCCCGCCGGGTCGCCCGAGAGCGGGCCGAGCAATTCGGAGACCAGTCCGACGAAGTGGTCCCGCAGCCAGGGCACGGCGGTGAACTGCAGGCGGTGCGTCACCTCGTGCAACGCGAGCCAGAGCCGGAATTGGCTCGGCGCGAAGCCGTACTGCTCCTCGACCGCGACGATGTTGGGCCCCACATAGGAAACGAGGTCCTGATCCTCGGGCGCCTCGTCGTTGATGAGCAGGTCGTACTGGCCGAGCACCCGCGTCGCCATGTAGGCGAGCATCAAGCCGAGCTGGGTTCCCGCCACGGTGCGCCCGACCACCAGGGAAGGACCGCCGAGCTTGCCGCCGCGCTTGCGTTGGAGGTCCGTGAGGGCCGGACCGACCAGGCGTTCGATGGACCGCACGTTGGCGGCGGCCCAGCCGGGACGATCCGTCACCTTGGCGCGCGCCGTCCCGTGTGCCGAGTGCAGTCCGGTCGCCTCGCTGACCAAGGACTCGGCGCGCGCCGTCAGCTCGGAGAATTGGGCCTGCAGGTCCCTGGACCGGTACGAAGCGGGCGCGGGCTTCAGGATCAGGGCGCCGGCCGCCACGCGCTCGGCCAGGGCCCAGTCCACCATGACCGGTCCGCCGACGGCGACGTCCGGGACGGCCGGAGTGATGTCAGTGTTTGCCGTGGTGCTGGCGGCTTTCTTCGTCGATGGCGTGGGCCACACGGTCGATCAGGCTCTGGGGCACCCGATCCCTGCAATGGCTCGCAATCACCTGTCGCAGCTCGGCTTCGAACTCCGCTGCGCCACCGCACGGCCCGCACCAGTCGAGGTGCACGCGGATCTGCGTCCGGCGCTCCTCGGTGAGCTCGCCATCGAGGTAGTGGTACAACTCGTGGACCGCCTCCTCGCAGTCCACCGACGGGCCGAACAGCCCGCCCGCATCCACCGCGGCACCCTGCTCCGTGCTCCTGTCCGCGCCCACGTCCTCACTCATTCGCTCGACCCCCCGGGCACACTGCCGACGAGCCCTCTCGCCTCTGCCACATCGTGCAACGCCTTCTGGAGCGCCCTTCTTCCCCGGTGGATCCTGCTCATCACCGTTCCGATGGGGACGTCGGTGATCTCGGCGATCTCCTTGTAGCTGAAGCCGTCGACATCCGCCAGCATCACGGCCATCCGGAACGCCTCGGGCAGCGCCTCGAGGGCCCCCTTCACGTCTTCGTCGGTGAAGCGCTCCAACGCCTCGTCCTCGGCGGAGCGCCCCTGCTCGCTCCCGCCCGAACCGGCGAGGCGCTTGTAGAGGTAGAGGTCCTCGACGTCCTCGACGTCGGCCAGCTCCGGGCGCCGCTGCGCCGCGCGGTAGGAGTTGATGTAGGTGTTGGTCAGGATCCGGTAGAGCCAGGCCCGCAGGTTGGTCCCCTCGGTGAAGGAGCCGTAGGAGCGGTAGGCCTTGAGGTAGGTCTCCTGCACGAGGTCCTCGGCGTCCGCCCGGTTGCGGGTCATGCGGAGGGCGGCCGAGTACAGGCCCGGCATGAATTCCATGGCGACGTCGGTGAAGGTCGCCTGGTCTGCCACGGGTCAACCCTATCCACCCCGGGATGGATATCGTCTCCGCCGTGACCAGTGCGCCCCCAAGTCTCGGAATCGACCTGATGAGCGGCGCGTTCTACGGGCGGGAGCCGCACGACGCCTACGCCTGGATGCGGGCCAACGCACCCGTGTACTACGACCAGGCCAACGACCTCTGGGCGGCAGCCAGCTATGCGGCGGTCAAACAGGCCTCCGTCGACACCGAGTCGTTCTCGAGCGCCCAGGGCATCCGGCCCAAGTTCGGGCCGCTGCCGATGATGATCGAGTTCGACGGGCCCGAGCACGTGCGTCGGCGGCGCCTCGTCTCCGAGGGCTTCACCCCGAGGCGGGTCCGCGACCAGGAGGACAAGCTGCGGCTGATCTGCGACGCGCTGATCGACAAGGTCTGCGAGCGCGGCAGCTGCGACTTCGTCAAGGAGCTCGCGGCGCCGCTGCCCATCATCGTCATCGGCGACATGCTCGGCGTCGCGCCCGAGGACCGCGACGACCTGCTGCGGTGGTCCGACGACATGCTCAAGGCGCTGGGCGCCCCCGACCCCACCCTGATGGAGAAGTCCACGACCGCGTTCGTCGAGTACACCGAGTACATCCACCCCGTCTTCGAGGACCGCCGCGCCAGCAAGAACGCGGACGACCTCGTCGGGGTCCTGGTCCATGCCGAGATCGACGGCAACTCGCTCGATGACGACTCGCTGGTCCACGAGACGCTGCTCATCCTGATCGGGGGCGACGAGACGACCCGCCACGTCATCAGCGGCGGCGTCGAGGAGCTGCTGGCCCACCCCGACCAGGTGGCGCAGCTCTCGGCCGACCCGGCCGGCCTCATGGCGGGGGCGGTCGAGGAGATGCTGCGCTGGGTGTCGCCGATCAAGAACATGGCCCGGACCGCCACCCGTGACGTCGAGCTCGCCGGGGCGCAGATCCGCGCCGGCCAGGAGATCCTCCTCTTGTACCCCTCGGCCAACCGCGACGAGGCGGTCTTCGAGCGCGCGGACACGTTCGACATCACGCGCAGCCCCAACCCGCACATGGCCTTCGGCTTCGGCGCGCACTTCTGCCTGGGCAACCAACTGGCGCGGCTCGAGCTCCGCGTGATGGTCGAGCGCCTGCTGGCCCGCCTGCCCGACCTGCGCCTGGCCACCGAGCGTGCCGCGCTGCCGCGGCGGGCGGCCAACTTCATCTCGGGCATTGAGGAGATGCCCGTCGTCTTCACGCCGAGCTCCCCGGTGGGGGCCGGTCCCGTCTGATGGCCGACGGGTCGGGGCCGACCGGCATCGGCGGCTGGTCCATCCTCGTCACCGGCGGCGGAAGCGGCATCGGCCTCGCGACGGCGGAGCGCCTGGCGGCTGACGGCGCGCACGTGACGATCTGCGGGCGCACCGAGCACAAGCTCGTCGACGCGTGCGCCCGCATCTCCGCCCTCGCGTCGGAGGGCGCCACCGCGCGCCACGTCGTGGCCGACGTCACCGTGGAGGAACAGGTCGCGGCGGCGGTCGCGGCGACCCGCGAGGCGACCGGACGCATCGACGGGCTGTTCGCCTGCGCGGGCGGATCGCTGCACATCGGCTCGATCCTGACCGCCGACGTGGCCGCGGTGAGGGCCACCATCGACCTCAACCTGATGGGCTCGGTCAACTGCATCAAGCAGGGCGGCGCCGCCATGGAGGCCCAGGGTGGGCCCGGCGTCCATCGTCCTCATGTCCTCGGGTGCGGGCCGGTTCCCCCACCCGTACCTGTGGGCCTACGGCGTCTCCAAGGCCGGCATCTGCTTCCTGGCCGAGACCGCGGCGGAGGAGCTCGGCCCGCTCGGCGTCCGCGTCAACGCGGTGGCGCCGGGGATCATCGACGACGAGCTGATGTCCTTCATCACGGCCGGGGGGCCGCTCCTCGACGACTACCTGGCCCAGATGCCGCTGGGTCGCGTCGGGACCGTTGACGACGTCGCGGCGGCCGTCCGCTACCTCCTCGGGCCCGAGTCCTCGTTCGTGACCGGGGAGACCCTCGGCGTCGACGGCGGCCACCATCTACGCCGGGGCGCCGACTACTCGCTGCTGTTCGGCGGCTGACGGCGGGGCGCGCCGCGTGCGCTGACGGCCGAGCGCCACCCAGGCGCGGCCCGCCGCGAAGCACGCCGCACTGTAGGTGCCGACGTAGAACCCCACGGGCCAGTTCGTCAGGTAGGCGCTGGCGATGGCCGTCCACGCGGTGAGGAGCGCCAGGCCCACCGACAGCACCATGGCCGGTCCCGGCCGGTTCACGAAGGCCCGGGCCGCCCCGGGGGGGCCGATCATGAGGCTGAAGATGAGGAGGGCACCGACGACGGGGAGCGCGACCGTCGTGGCCGCCGCGACCACGAGGAGGAAGGAGATCTCCATGCGCAGCGGGCCGATGCCCCGCGACTCGGCGACGTCGGGGACGGTCGACGAGAGCAGCAGGGGCCGGTAGAGCATCACGACCGCGGCGACGCAGGCGACGCCGACCGCGATCAGCGGCGTCAGCTCGGTGGTGCTGACACCGAGCACCTCGCCGAAGAGGAGACCGTAGACCTCGGGCTCGTAGCCGCCGCTGAGGCTGAGGAACAGCGAGCCCAGCGCGAGCATCATCACGAGGGCGAGCGCCGTGGCCACGTCGCGGCGGCGCCGTGCGCCCAGCGAGCCGATGCCGACGGCGGCCAGCGCGGCGAACACGCCGAGGCCGAGCAGCGTGTTGAGGCCGAGCCAGAAGGCACCGGCCGCGCCGGCGAAGGCGCCGTTGGGGATGGCGTGGGCGGCGAAGGAGTCGCCCCGCACGACGACGAAGAAGCCGACGACGCCGGCGACGACTGCCACGACGGTGGCCGCGGCCCACGCGTTGGCCATGAACCCGGAGAACATGACGCCCTATCGCCTGCGCAACCGCCGGCCGGCCATGAGCGTGATCCCGCTGCCCACGAAGAGGACGACGTCGATGGTGACGACGAAGAAGCTGACCGGGAGCCCGTTCTGGGACGAGCCCCACGAGTAGCTGTCGTACGCGAGGAGGATCCCGAGCCAGGTGGTGGCGATGCCGAGCGCCGCCGCGATCGCGATGGCCGCGCCGGTGCGGCGGGTGAACCGCAATGCGGTGGCGGCAGGGCCGATCAACAGGGCCGTCGAGAGGATGGCGCCGATGGCCAGGGCGGAGAGGCCGACCGCCACCGCGAGGGCAACCATGAACAGCGAGCCGACGATCCGCACGGGGACGCCCCGAGCCGCCGCCGCCTCGGGGCTGAGCGAGCTGAGCAGCAGCGGCCGGTAGGTGGCCGCGACGAGGCCCAGCGCCACCACGCTGCAGGCCACGACGACGGGCACCGTCCCCGAATCGATGGAGAAGATGGACCCGAACAGGATCTGCTGGGTGGCGCCGTTGATGGCGTGCGTCGTCGTGTCGAGGTAGAGGAAGAGCGCGGCGCAGCCGGTGGCCGCGCCGAGCACGATGCCGGTGGCCACGTCCCGCCCCCGCGCCCGCTGGGCCCCGAAGGCGTCCATGCTGAGCGCGCCGAGGATGCCGCCGCCGAGGAAGCCGGTCAGCGGGCTGAGCCCGAGCAGCAGCGCGCCCGAGCCGCCGGCGGTGGACACGTCGGCGAGCGAGTGCCCGGCGAAGGACTGGCCGCGGATGACGGTGAAGATGCCCACGGCGGCGGACACGACGGCCACCACCCCGCCGATCACGAGCGCGGTGTGCACGGGCGCGCTCGAGAAGAACCCCGGCTCGAAGAGCCACCCCACCGGTCAGCGCCTTTCCTGCGAGGGGTCCACCGGCAGGACGGCGTCATCTTCGCGGCCGGGGCCCGCCACGACGATGACGCGGCCGTGGACGTTCAAGACGTCGACGTGGTAGCCGTAGAGCGAGCTCAGGACTTCGGGCCGCACCACCTCGTCCGTCGTGCCGCTGGCCGCCCTGCCGCCCGCCACGTAGACGATGCGGTCCATCACCGGGAGCAGCACGTTCATCTCGTGGGCGGACAGCAGGACGGCGACCTTGTGCTCGCTGGCGAGCGTGTGCAGGAGCACGACGATCTCGTGGGCGCTCGCCGGGTCGAGGTTGGCCAGCGGCTCGTCGAGGAGGAGGAGCTTGGGCCGGCTGATGAGGGCGTGGGCGATCATGACCCGCTGCTGCTCGCCTCCCGACAGGGTGCCCACCCGGGCGTCCGCGAAGCCCTCGGCGCCGACGGCGACGAGCATCTCGTCGACGGTGGCCCGTCGCTCCCGCGACGGGAGCCGGATGCCGAAGCGGTTCCCGTCGATCCCCAGTGCGACGAGGTCGCGGGCCCGGACGGGGACATCGGGATCGAGCAGCAGCTTCTGCGGCACGTAACCCGTCGCCCGCCGCAGGCGCGACCCGGGGGCGCCGGGCATGAAGGCCCGGCCGGCGTTGGCCCGCTGCAGCCCGAGGACCACGCGCAACAAGGTGGTCTTGCCGGCGCCGTTGGACCCGATGAGGCCCGTGAACTCACCGGCGCCGACGTCGAAGGTGACGTCGTCGAGGATCGTGCGGCCGCCGAGCACGACTCCGACGTGCTCCACCCGGAGCACCGGCTCCGTGCTCACCGCCGACGCCGGCTGTGCCGGCGGTGCCGCCGGAGCGGCCGGGGCGGGGACGTCGATCACAGGTGCTCGGTGGAGACCTTGTTGGTCACCGCCGCCTGGATCGCCCGCACCTCGGCCAGCATCCATGTCTGGTAGTCATAGCCGGGGGTCGGCATCGTCTCGTACACCCCGACGACCGGGACACCGGCGTGCTCGGCCGTCATGCGGATGGAGCCGGTCAGGGAGCTGACGACCTGCTGGTTGTAGCAGAACACCTTGACCTCGTGTTTCGTGAAGAATCCGTCCTCGAGCGTGATGTCCTGGGGCGCGGGGTCGACGCCGGTCATGATGTCGGCCTGGAAGTGGAACGGCGTCAGGTTGTGCACGCCCATGGCCGTCAACAGGTAATCCGCGACCGGTTCTGTCGTCGCGGCCGTGGTCCCCCCGTACTTCGCTTTGAACGCGCCGATGGCGGCGAGCCACGGGTGCAGCGACCGATCGAACTTCGTCACGTTGGCCTGGAAGTAGGCGGCGTGGGAGGGCTGGAGCGCCGACAGGCCGGCCGCGATGGCCTTCGCCACCTTGGGCATGGTCGTGGGGGCGTACCACAGGTGCGGGTTGGGTGTGTCGTCGGGAAGGCCGAGCAGGTGCTGCACGACGATCACCTTGCGCGCGCCGTTGGGTGAGGCAGACTCGATCCTGTTCATGAACGTGTCGTAGCCCACGCCGTTCTGGACGATCAGCTGGGCCGCGCTGACTTCCTGCGCCACGCTCGGGCTCGCCTCGAAGGTGTGGGGGTCGGTGTTGGGGTTGTCCAGGATGGACGAGACGTGCACGTAGCTCCCGCCGATCTGGGACAGCACGTCGGCGTACTCGTTCTCGGCGCCGATGGCATTGATCACCGCCGGCGCGCTGGCCGATGCGACATGCGCCCCCCAGCCCGTGGCCAGGGCACCGGCGCCGACCGGGAGGAGGGCGACCGACGCCAGGGACAGCACGGCACGGCGCCACCGCGGGCGCCACGGGGTCGGATCGGTGGGCAGGGTCTTCATGGCCCAAACATATACTGAGACTGAGTCTCAATACAAATCAACCACGGCCGCATCTACTCGACATAAATACATCAGCATGTGCTTATATATCTGCGTGCCAGCCGCCGCAGCGGGATACGTCGCCGCCGGGGACCTGCTCAAGGCCCTCTCGGCGCCGGCGCGGCTGGCCATCGTCGTGGAGCTGGCGAACGAGTCGCTGCAGGTGAGCGAGCTGGTCGAGCGCCTCGAGCTCAGCCAGCCCCTCGTCTCGCAACACCTGCGGGTGCTGCGGGGGGCACGGCTCGTCGAGGTGGAACGGCGCGGCCGGGAGGCGACCTACTCGCTCGCCGACCAGCACGTCGCCCACATCGTCAACGACGCGATCCAACACAGCCAGGAAGCCCAACACAGCCCCGAAGTAAGGAGTGAACGACCATGAGCGAGCACACCGTCCACGAAGACCACCCTCACGAGCACGGGACGGGATGCGGCCACGTGGCCGTCGAGCACGGCGACCACGTTGACTTCATCCACGACGGGCACACCCACTGCGCGCACGAGGGCCACTACGACGAGCGACCGCTGGTCCACGTGGCCCACTCGGAGCACGCACACGTGCACGGCGAGGGTTGCGGGCACGAGGCCGTGGCTCACGAGGACCACGTCGACTACGTGCACGACGGACACCGTCACGCCGTGCACGAGGGCCACTACGACGAGCACTGAGCCGAGCCGTGGCCGTCACCTCGAGCCGCCCGCCGCCGGCGCGCGGCACCCGTGCGGAGCGTGATGTCCTCGCCTGAGTTCGACGACGCCCTCCACGAGGTGGCAGAGGCGCGCCTGCGGCTGATCGAGCAGCGCTACACGGCGGGACGGCGCGCTGGTCATCGAGCTCCTCCGCGACGCCGGCCACCCCGTGAGCATCGGCGACATCGGCGACCGCCTGCCCGAGCTCCCGCGTAGCTCCGCGTACCGCCACCTGACCGACTTGCAGGCGGCCGGTCTCGTGCGCCGGGTGGCGGCAAGCGACGAGTTCGCGCGCTTCGAGCTGGCCGAGGACCTCACTGAGCACCACCACCATCTCCTCTGCGTGCGCTGCGGCAAGGTGACCGACGTCACGCCGAGCACCGAATTCGAGCGGCAGGTGTCGGTCACGGTGGACGAGCTGGCGGCGGCCGAGGGCTTCGAGCCCCACAGCCACCGGCTCGATGTCCTCGGCGTCTGCGCCAGCTGCCGCTGACGCGGCTCAGGCTCAGGCGAGCCGGAACAACCCCGCGTCGATAACGGTCTCACCCCGCTGGGTCTCGGTGCGGAACCGGTAGGAGCCCGGATCGGTCGCGCCGGTCTCCCACACGGAGACGGTCAAGGTGTCGCCCGGCAGCGTCGGCTTGGAGAAGCGGGCCCGCATGGCGCCGAAGCGTGACGGGTCCGAGGCGCATACGGCGTGGAGAAGGGCCCGCCCGGTGAAGCCGTACGTGCACAACCCATGCAGAATCGGGCGGTCGAACCCGGCCCGCTTGGCGAAGGTGGGGTCGGAGTGCAACGGGTTGCGGTCGCCCGAGAGGCGGTAGAGGAGCGCCTGGTCCGGCCGCGTCCCGTAGGTCACGACTTCGTCGGGCTCGCGCGTCGGCAGTGGCTCGGCCGCGCGCGCGCTCTCCTCGTCCCCCTCGGGGTTCCGCGGGCCGCCGAAGCCGCCGGCGCCCCGGATGAACAGGGCGCTCCGGCTCGTGAAGGCCAGCTCCCCGCTCGCCGCATGGCGCGACTCGCTCTCGAGCACAACGAGGCCGGCCGAACCCTTGTCGTACATGCCGGCCACCGTGGTCGTGGTCGACACCGTTCCCTCTGTCGGGATCTCGCCGTGCAGCCGGATGGCCTGCTCGCCGTGGACCAGCATGGCCGGGTCGAAGTCACCGAGGGAGGCCCGGGCGCCCCCGCCCTGCCCGACGATCGTGGTGAAGGTGGGCAGGACCCGCTGCGCGATCCCGACCGAATTCTCGGTGGTCAGGTCCAGTTCGAACCCGGTCGGGTCGAGCGCGCCCGTGCCGACGCCCAATGCGTACAAGAGCGCGTCCTTGTGGTCCCACGACCGCTCGGCGGGCTCGGAGACGGCCCCCACCGCATCGAGATTCAGTCCCATTGCTCACACCTCTCTCCTGGCCGTGTATGACGGTATTCGATGTTACATGAGTATGTGTCATACTTGTCAAGTGGGCACGGAACAAGTGGGCACGGAAGATCCGGCGGGGATGACGATCGACGAGCTGGCCGCAGCGGCCGGGACCACGACCCGGCGCATCCGGTCGCTGCAGACGCTCGGCCTGCTGCCCCACCCCGAGCTGCGGGGACGGACGGGCGTCTACGGCGCCCGGCACCGGCACCGCCTCTCGGCCGTCCTCCGGCTCCAGGACGAGGGCTTCTCTCTCGAATCGCTCCGGATCCTCCTCGATGCGCTCGACGCCGGCCGGTCCCTCGCTGCGGTGCTCGAGATCCCAGGACCCCCGGCCGCGACGAGCGGATCGTCCGATCCCGTCAGCGAGCCCGGCACGGACTCCGCCGAGCTGTACGGCTTTGCCGAGCTGCAGCCATCCGTGGCGCGGCCCCCACGCCGGCCACTGCTCTCGGTCGTGCCCACCACAGTGTGGGACGAGAGCGAGGCGTCCTAACTCGAGAGACCGCGCGGAGGGGGCCCGTCGCGGTGTGCTCGGTAGGGTCGCGTGCCGTGCCCGAGCTCCCTCCCGTTCCCCTGGTCCCGTGGAACGAGGCGACCCGGTTCGGAGCGGCAGTCGCCGTCACAACCCGGTACGGCGGTGTGTCGCGGCCGCCCTACGAGACGCTCAACCTCGGACTGCACGTGGGCGACCGGCCCGGCGACGTGGCGACCAACCGGGCGCGGGCGGCGACCGCGTTCGGTGTCGGCCTCGACACCATGGTCTTCGCCCGCCAGGTCCACGGCACCAGGGCCGTGCTCGTCGGTCGGGAGGACTGCGGGCGCGGCATCACCTCGGAGGACGACGCCGTGCCCGACGCCGACATCCTCGTGACGGCGTCGCCCGGCGTCACCCTGGTCATCCTGGTGGCGGACTGCGTCCCCCTGGCTCTGGTCGATCCGGTCGCGCGCGTGCTCGCCGCCGTCCACGCCGGCTGGCGCGGCACGGCGGCCGGGGCGGTGCCTGCGGCGCTGGCTGCCATGCGCGACCGCGGCGCCCGCCCCGAGCGGGTGGTGGCGTTCGTCGGACCGGCCGTCCACCCGGCGCGCTACCAGGTCTCCGAAGACGTGCAGCGCGCGCTGGCCGATGCCGTGCGCCCCGCGCCACTCGAGCCCGCCGTGGCGCGGCCCGACGGTCCAGGCCACTGGCTGGTCGACCTGGACGCCGCCAACCGCCAACAGCTCCTCGCGGGGGGTGTCAGCCCCGAGCACATCGTGGGCAGCGAGGCCACGACCGACGACGATCCCTACTTCTCCGATCGAGCCCAACGACCCTGTGGGAGGTTCGGCCTGCTGGCGCGACTCGTGGACTGAGACCGGCACCCGGCTACCGGCGCCGTAGCATGGGAAGGCCCGGACGGCCGGGCGACCTCTGCGATGCCCTCCCACGACCAATTCCGCTACGACGGCTTCGCGATCGATCCGGCACGCTCGGTCGTGTCCTGTCGCTACGCGACCGGCGGCCACGCGTTCACCGAACGTTTCACGTTCGAATCCGGGGGCGACTGGGACGACCCTGCGGTCCGTGCTGCCGTGCGCCTCCTCTACCTGCTGGCGGGGGTGTCGTACTACAAGACGACGGCTGCACCGCTCATCGAGCTGGACCTGCCGACCACGCCGGAGGAACGACGCTTCCTCACCGGCTACTACCTCGGCGGTCTCGCCGAGTTCGCCTACCGCAACGGTCTGGACCTGCGCGGCCTGCGGGTGACGGGGCCCGACGCCGCCTCCGCTGCGCCCGCGCCGTACGACCCTGGCTCAGACCGGGGTCGCCCGCTCATTCCCTTCGGCGGCGGCATCGACTCCATCGTGACGGTCGAGTCGCTCTCGGCCGACAACCCCGGAGCCGCGCTGTGCGTCGTCGCGCCGCCCGGCGACTGCTTCGCCGCCATTGAGGACGGGGCGGCCGTGACCGGCCTGCCGGTCACCCGCATCGCCCGCGAGATCGATCCCCTCGTGCGCCGCTCGGCCGAGCTCGGGTTCCTCAACGGGCACGTGCCCGTCACCGCCGTGATCACCGCGGCGGCAGTCGTCGCCGCGGTGCTCGAACACCGTGACGCCGTGGTGCTTTCCAACGAGTGGTCGGCGTCCGTGCCGACGCTCGTCGACGACGGCCACCCGGTCAACCACCAATGGTCCAAGGGCGAAGAGTTCGAACGCGATTTCGGTGAGCTGGTCCTCGCCACGCTCGGTCCTGGCCTTTCCGTGTTCTCCTACCTCCGCCCGCGCGGAGCTGTGGGTGTCCGAGCGCTTCTCACACCTCACCAAGTACCACGGGGTCTTTCGCAGCTGCAACCGCGCCTTCCACCAGGATCCGGTGCGGCGACTCGACCACTGGTGCGGCCGCTGCGACAAATGCTGCTTCGTCGACCTCGTGCTCGCGCCCTTCATGGAGCGCTCCGACCTGAGTGTTGTGTTCGCCGGCAACGAGCCCCTCGAAGACGACGCAAACGAGAGTCGATTCCGGGCTCTCCTCGGGCTGGCGGCCGACGCGAAGCCGTTCGAATGCGTCGGTGACACCGAGGAGTGCCGGGCGGCTGCGCTGCTGGCGGCCGACCGGGAGGACCGTGCGGCCACAGCGGTCCTCCACCGGCTACGAGCCGAGCTCGACGCCGCGGCGCCCACGGCCCCTACGGGCACGGACGTGGCGGCCCTGCTCGCGCCGAGGGGCACCCACCGCATCCCGGACCGCTATGCGCCAGCCGATCTCCTGGTCCGCGCTCGCTGACGCGTCAGTCGGCGTCTGGGGGCTGGGCGTCGAGGGCACGGCCAGCATCCGGCGCTTGCGGTCCATGGGCCGCATGCCGATCCTGGTCGACGACGCGCCGGCCGCGCCCGCCCTCGACGGGCTCGAGGTCCTGGCCACGGATTGCGGGGGCCTGGACGCGCTCCTGCGCTGCGACGTGGTGGTGAAGGGCCCCGGCATCAGTCGCTACCGACCCGAGGTGGGGCAGCTCGAGGCGGCCGGCGTGCCCGTCTGCGGCGGGCTCGGCCTGTTCATGGAGGAGGCGGATCCGACGCGCGTCGCCTGCATCACCGGCACGAAGGGCAAGAGCACCACGACGGCGCTGGCCGTGCACCTCCTGACCCAACTCGGCCACCGCGCCCGGGCGGGCGGGAACATCGGGCAACCGCCCTGGGACCCGGCGGCGCAGCCGGAGCCCGACTTCTGGATCGTCGAGACATCGAGCTTCCAGGTCCCCGATCTGTGGCGTGCGCCCGAGGTGGTGGCGGTGACCTCCCTGTCCCCCGATCATCTCGACTGGCACGGGACCGTCGAGCGCTACTACGCCGACAAGCTCTCGTTGTGCACGAAGCCGGGCGTCGCGCTGGCGCTGGCCGACGGCTCGGACGATCAGCTCCGCGCCCAGGCCCCGCTCCTCGGGCCGCATCTGCGCTGGATCAGCGCGTCCGACGTCGAGCGCGACACCGCCTGGTCGGCGGCGCTCGGACTGCCCGGACCACACAACGCGAGGAACGCGTCCATCGCCCGCGCCGTGCTCGCCGCCCTGGGCATCCCCGGTGCATCGGACGCCGGGCGCCTCGCCGAAGCTGCCGCAGGCTTCGGCGGACTGCCGAGCCGCTGTCATTCGCTCGGAGCGGTTGGAGCGGTGGAGTTCGTCGACGACAGTCTCTCGACCAACGTGCTCCCTACGCAGGCCGCGCTGCGCGCCTTCGCGGACGAACCCGTCGCACTGCTCGTCGGCGGTCACGACCGCGGGCTGGACTACGCGCCGCTCGGCCGCACCGTCGCGGCCCGGACCGCGTGGACGCTCGTCGTCACCATGCCAGACAACGGCCCGCGCATCGGGGCGGCGGTGCGCGACGCGGCCGACGGCCGGGTGGAAGTGGTCGATGCGGCCAGCCTCGAAGAGGCCGTCGAAGCCGCGTTCGGATGGGCCAGCTCGGGTGGGGTCGTGCTGCTGTCTCCCGCGGCACCCAGCTTCGGGCGGTTCGCCGACTACCGGGAGCGCGCCACCGCGTTCGCGGCGGCCGCCGCCAGGTGCGGGACGCTCAGCTGAACGCGCTGCTCAGTGTGCGCCCGCGGGGGCCAGCTCCTCGCGCTCGGTGAGGAACAGCCACCATGAATCCGCCGAGACGATGGCGGCGGCCAGGACGACGTCGGGGTCCGCGCCGAGCTCGGCCAGGGCCTCCATCGACCAACCGGCGTGCTCCACCTCCTGCGTACGGTGCACGTCCCAGAAGCGGGTGCCCTCCGCGTCGAGCCCGTAGTGGCGGCGCAGCCCGTCCGACTTGGAGCCTGCGATATCCGCTGCCTGGACCTCGTAGGCGGCGACCATCGCCAGCGCGGCGGCAGGGTCGTTCGACGCCGTCGTGCGCACCACCGCCAGCAGCGCCGCCGTCGACGGCGTCGCCCGCACGTCGGGTGCGGCACCGACCGCACTCGCGAAGGACTCGAAGAGCTCCGCGTGGGGCTCCGGGGACCGAAGCTCGTCGGCGAGGTTCGCCTCCACCAAGTCACGTGCTTTCCCTTGTGGGAGCGCGCCCGCGATGGTCGACAGCGTGCCCGGGAGTGCCCGCTCGATGTGCCGGTATTGCTCCGCATACGAAGCCAGCTCGCGCCCCGACAGCGAGCCCGCTTCCCAGCGACGATAAAAGGGGTGCGATAGCAAACGACGCCCGACAATCGCCTCAGCTAGCACCTCACGAATCCGTTGAGTGTGCATCGGCGCACACTATCCCGTCGCTGCCGCGAGTCAATCGGCCGGCCCGCCGCCGGCCAGCGGCCACAATCAGTGCGTGCTCAGCCTGGTCTGCTTCCTCGCGGGTGGGCTGCTGGGCTGGGGTGCGGCGAAGGGAGGGGCGCGCACGCAGCGGGTCTGGCCTGTCGTCCTGCGGGCCCAGATCCTGGTCACGTCGGCGACCCTGTCGCTGGTCGCCGCGTGGCGGCTGACGTCGGCCACCCAGCTGCTCGGGCCCGTCGCCCTCGCCGCCGGACTCTGGCTGATGCTCGGGGCGACCATGGCCACGCGGGGTCGGCGCGGTGTCGGGGAGGTGGCGCTCGAGGCATGGGCCGTCAGCCCCAACAGCGGCTTCTGGGTCGTCCCGGCCGCGACGGCCTTCGCCGGATCGACCGGGACGATGATCGCCGTCCTGGCCAATGTGCTCACCACCGCCTGGGGCGCCGTGGAGGTCCACCTGATGCGCCGGGACGCCCCACACCGCCAGCGCCGCGCCACCTCGTGGGTCGACCAGTCCCCGATCCTGGCGTCGCTGGTCGGGCTCGCGCTCCACCTCGCGGGCCCGGCACCGTCGTGGACGGCTGACGTCCTGATCCTGGCCGGCCCCCTGCTGGCCTTCTCGGGGGCAGCGCTGTTCACCGGCTCGGTGATCCATCCGCACAACCTCTCGGTCGCCCGCCCGCAGCACGCCATCCGCCGCTGGGGATGGCTGACCGGCGTCCGGGTCGCCTTCTACCTGCTCGTCGCGTTGGCGGCCTCCCTGGCCGGGTCGACGCCGCTCATCGTCGTGGCCGTCCTGAGCGGGCTCAGTGCCCCGTCGTTCCAACCGATCCAGCTCGCGGTGCTCTACGGGTACCGATCGGAGGTGGTCGTGGCTGCCGTGCGCTGGGGCTGGCTCCTGGCGCCGCTCGGGCTGGGACTGGCCGCACTGGTGCGCTAGCCCGTCCGACAGTTCTTGGGAGCGTTCAGGCGAAATCCGGCGGCCGCTTCTCGCGGAAGGCCGTGATGCCTTCCGCATAAACGTCGTCGCGCGAATAGACGTCGTGTCGCAGCTGGTTGATCCGCTGGGAGTCCTGTGCCGACAGTGCGACGGCGCGCACGAACGTGGTCGCCTGGAGCTTGTAGGCGCGGATCGCCTCGCCCGATCGGCTCCGCACCGTGCGCGCCAGCTCGTAGGTGCGGTCCTCGAGCACCTCGGCTGCCACCAGCTGGTTCAAGGTCCCCACCTCGTAGGCGCGCTCGGCCGGGATGAGGTCGGCCGTCATGATGAGCTCGTTCACGACATTGAGCGGAAGCCGCGCCAAGAAGTACTGGATCCCCGACGCCGAGTAGGGCAGGCCCAGGCGGGCGGGGGTCACCGCGAAGGCGGCCGTCCCGTCGGCGACCACGTCACAGTTCAGGACCAGGTCGCACGCGCCACCCATACGGTCCCGTGCACCATGGCGATGACCCCTCCGGGGTACCCGCGGACCGCCCGGAGCCGCTCCTCGAGCGGGTCCGCGAACGGGAGCGGGTCGACGCCGCGGACAAGGAGCTCGTCAATGTCGTGGCCGGCGGACCACACGTCGACCGGGCTCATGGTCCGGATGACGACCGCCCGCACGCCTCGGCGCTCGAACTCGCTCAAGCCTTGCAACAGCTCCGCGACCGTTCCGGCCCCCAGCGCGTTCCGCTTGGCGACGTTGTCCAGCGCCAGAGTCCCGACCTTGTCGTCGACGGTGACCCGGACGGTGGCGGCCATCAGGGGCGGGCCGACACCGTCGCCGCGGGCCGGGCATCGGAGCCCGAGCGGCGCGAGCGGAGGTTGCGGTTCTTGATCCGGTTCCCGCACACGGCCATATCGCACCACGCGCCGCGACCAGCGTGGGAGCGGTCGTAGTAGGCCCACCGGCAATCGGGATTCCGGCACGCCTTGAGCCGGTCCCAGGTGCCGTCCCCCTGCGCGTCGCGGATGATGAGGAGCAGGCTCGCGACCCACGGCATCCCCACCCCATCGCCTGGCAGCAGCTCCACGGTGCCGGGAGCCCGGACGACGGGCATCAGCCGGCACCTCGCTGCGAGCGCGCGCAGCACCTCCAGCTCGGACGGTTCCGGGACCGGGCCGCCGCCGTTGTGGACGAGCAGGGCGCGGATGCTCTCCCTGAGCGCGGGCGCCGCGGCGATCTCCGGCTCATCCGCAGCAGGCCGGCCGAGCAGCCCCGCCTCGTGCAGCCACCGCGCCGTAGCCTCCGGATCGCCCAGCAGATCGGTCCCCGCGTCCGCCTCCCAGGTGTTCACGAAGGACTGCACGACCAGGAGCGGCATGGGTGCGGGCTTCGTTTCGTTCTCCGGGACCCAGGCAGGCAGAGCCATCGACCCCCATCGTAGCCCGAGTGACCGGTAAATGCACTTGACTGGTCTTGGAATGACGTTCATACTGCTTTAGGTGGTCACGCACGCAGGGCATACAGGAACGGCGACGATCGTGGTGCTCGAGCAGGGTGCCGGTCTCGGTTTGCAGCGGGTGCGGGTGCGGGACCGCCTCGTGGCCCGGATACGGAGGCCGGCACTCGACCGGGAGCTCGTCGCCGGCGCATCCCCGGAGTCGAGCGTCGCGCTCGCGGTGCATGCCAGATACCTCTGCCGCCCCGAGCAGCGCCGACAGCTGGCGCACAGTCTCACCGAGATCGGTGCGGCGTCCGGGGCCCCCGCGGCAAGGCGGCTCCGGGCGCCTTTGGCGCTCCACGCTGTGGCGCGGGCGCGCGGCGAGCTTGCGGCCGTCGTCGATCACCTCGATGGGGCCGGCCCGGTCGAGGTGCGCGGCGTGGCCCTGATCAGGAATCTCCTGGCGGACGGCACGGGTCCCCTGTACCGGGAGCCTCGTCCCGGGCGCCTGCGCGAGGAGCTCCTCGCTGCGCTGCGCGCCATGGACTCGTTCGCCTGAGTTGCCGGCTACCCGAAGTGCAGGACGAGCGCGGCCGCGGCACGCTGCCGCCACCACGGCTCCCGCCATGGCGTCACGGGCAGCTGGTCCGGCCCGGGTGCCGACACCGGCGGATACGCCACCGCGGGCCGTGATCGCTTCGCCGAGCTCGCCCGCCCGTCGCATGGACACGGCCAAGGACGCCCCGAGGAGATCGGCGGGTTCGGCGAGCACGCGCCGCATCGCCCGCCTGAACTTCCTGGCGGGTCGTACGAGTCCGTTCCCGTCCGAGGAGTCCTCGGTGATCGACCGACCGTGGCGGGCGGGCCGCAGCCGCCTCGCCGCGAGCAGCGTGCGCATCTCGTCGACCAGCAACGGCAGGCAACGGACACACAGGGCGACGGTGACCGCCACCTCGTCGACCGGCACCCGTAGCCTGCGCAAGGGGGCTCCCAGCTTGCTCAACGCGGGAGCGAGATCGCCCAGGGGCGTGGTCCAGGCCACCAGGGCCGACGAGGCCAGGAGGACAACCCCGAAGGCGACGGCGCGCAGGAACGTCAGCAATGACCCGAAGCCGACGTGGACCGGCCCGACGGCGAGCGTGGGCGGGCGGCCCGCAGCCAACGCGAGCAGCGCACCGATCAAGAGCGATCCCCAGAACCACCCTGGCAGCCGCGGCACGACCGTGCGGGGAATCTTGGCGAACCGGGCCGCCACCAGGTCCAGCGAGGCGAACAACGCGATGCAGGGCCAGCTTGGGACCAGCGTCAGGGTGACGACGATCGCGACGACCGCCAGGACTTTCGTCCCGGCCCAGAGCCGGTGCATCGGGCTCGCACCCGGGACGAGCCGAAGCACGTACACGGTCCCCGGCTGCCGAGACCGGCGCCGTGCGGTCGGCACACCGATGCCCATCAGGTGACCCCCACTTCATCGAGGGCTGGTGTCGGCCGTCTCTCCGGTGCCGCAACGACGCGGCCACCGACGAGCTCGACCGTCGTCGGGCAGACCTGGCCGAGCTCGTCAAGGTCGTGCGATATGACGACCAGGGTGCGGCCCTCGTGGCGCAGTCCCGTCATGAGCTCGAGCATGCCGGCACGGCCCTCCTCGTCCAGGCCGGCCAGTGGCTCGTCCAGGATCAGCACCCTCGGTTGGCGCGCCAGCAGGCCGGCCAAGGCGGCGCGGCGGACCTGCCCGCCGCTCAACTGCTCCACCGGCCGTGGACCGAAGCGCTCCGGATCGAGGCCGACCAGCGTCAGCGCCTCCTCGGCCTCCGCTCGGCCGGCCCCGCTGGCCGCCCGGACGTCCGACAACAGCGTCGGTCGCTGCAGCTGCAGGCGCGCATGTTGGAAAGCCAGCGCCACCCGCCCCACCCGGCGGACGACCGGTTCATCGTCCAATTCGCACACGCCAGAGGTCGGTTTCAGCAGCCCGGCGAGCGCCCAGGCCAAGGTGGTCTTGCCCGATCCGTTCTCTCCGACGATGAGGACGCCGTCCGCCTCACTGATCGCGAGGTCGACGTCGCGCAACGCCGGCTGTGCCCAGGGTGTTCCGGGGGCATAGGTGTGGCTCACACCCCGCGCGGAGGACACACCGGAATGGGTCCCCGCCACGCATCCCGGACTGGTCGCGGAGGGGGCGAAGGGCACGCTGGCCATCACCAGCGATCGGCGGTCGCGCGCGGATCCGGGTCACCGCCGGAGCGATGGTGCCCGGCGCCTGCGACCCGTGCTCGAGGCGGATCACACGGTCGGCCATCGCCGCCTCGGCTTCCCTGTGCGTGACGTGGACGACCGTCATGGAGAACTGGGACGGCAGGCGCCTGAGGACCTCCATGAGGTCATGGCTTCCTTCGGGATCGATCATGGCCGTGGACTCGTCGGAGACGAGCAGTGCCGGACGGTGGGCCAGTGCGCCGGCCACCGCCAGCCTCTGGAGCTCACCTCCCGACAGCGTCGACGTGTCGCGCCCTTCCATGCCCCCCAGCCCGACCGTGGCGAGCAGGGAGGCCACATCCGGGCGCTCGGACTCGGGCAGTCCCCACGTGACGTCGTCGTCGACGCGGACGCCGAGAATCTGGGATTCGGGTCGCTGCGCCACGAGCGCGACGCCGCCCCCTCGACCGAGGCCGGTCGATCCCGGCCGGTGGACGTCGCCGCCGGTGGGAGGAACGCCGGCCAGCAGTCGAGCCAACGTCGACTTGCCCGACCCGTTCGGGCCGACGACGGCGACGAACTCGCCACTTCCGATCGTGAGGTCGATGCCACGGAGTGCGTCGTGATCGGCACGCGGGTAGCGGTAGGACACACCGGTGAGGCGGACCGGGAGCGGCGCGATGTGGTCGGACTCCTCAGGACCTCCGTGCGCGGCGAGGGCCAACCGGTTGACGGTCGACACCCATGCGAGCCGCGCCAGGACCGCGCCGAGACAGATCCACGCCGTCGCCATCACACACGCGACCGCAGCGGCGGTGAGGAGCCCGACGGTCAGCCACCAGTGGGCCAGCATCACGTCGACGGCATGGCTCCACCAGGTCGCGAACGAGCCGAGCGAGACGTGTCGGAGGAAGCCGGTGAATCCGTTCGTGGCGATCTGGACCTGGTCGAGCGTGAGGCGGCGAGCCGAGGCGAAGACCGCGAAGAAGCCGACCGCGAGTGCTCCGAAGGCCGGCGCCACGACGAAGGTGGCGCCAACGACCCACGGCGTCCCGCGCCGCCGCCGCTTGAGGTCACCCACCACGGCCCCGACCGTGGCGCACACGACGACCACCAGCACCGGTCCCAGGCCGGCCACGATGAACCCCACGGCTCCCGCGGCAAAGGCACTCGCGACCAGGGCTCGGAGCCGCGTGCGTTGCGCGACGATCGCCAGGGGAACGGCCCCGAGGACTCCGACCGGACCGGCGTGTGGGACGAGTGACCCGACGATCGCGATCACCACGGTGAGGCCCGCCATGACGGCGGCGAGCGCGAGTTCGGCCGCGTCGAGCGGTCCGCGACCGGCGGTCGGTCGGCTGTCAGCCACCGGACGATCCTGCCAGGTACCGGGCGCCCCGGCTCGTCGCGCCGGGATGGAGTTCCGGGTGGCTGTGGTCTCGCGCCATCACGTGCTGTGTTGAGGCTGAGAGGAGATTCAAACGCCTGACCTGCGCATTACGAGGGAGGTCCAGGGGAAGGCGCAGCCGGCACTAGGGGCTGCGCCTCGTCCTCATCCAGTTGAAGTTCAAGACGGCGGTGACGATACCGAGCACCGCTCCCGAGGCTCCGAGAAGCAACCCTTTGCCTGGCTGCTCTGAGTCGGTGGCCCGGCTTGACGCCACGAGGCCGAGCACCGTTCCGCTGATTGTTTCGAGCCAAGTCACAAGAAACAGGCCAAGTGCCCTTGCCGGGGTCCGGTCTCTCCGGTCGGCCAATCGAAGCAGGGTGAGGAACCCCAGTCCGGATAACGCAATCGAGACAACGGCAAGCACGTTCACCGAATCATCATGGTCCTCGATTGCGCCAGGATCTCCATCGATGGTGGCAGAGGTGTCACCTTTGTCGACAGGGGTCATTCGTGGCTCACTTCGCCGTTCGGCCCAGAGCCATCCCCCTCGGGACCGGTTCAGGACCCGAGGACCTTGGCCTTCTGTGCCTCGAATTCGGCCTCGGTGAGGATGCCCTGAGACTTGAGGTCGGCCAGGTCCTTCAACTGCGCGATGGGATCTGGAGCAGGTGCGGGCGCCGGCTGTTGGGCGTACTGCTGCTGTTGCGCGTACTGTTGATCGTCCTGTTGCGCCCACCGGTTTTGCTGCCGACGCGAGACGCGGTTCGACACGGCAGTAGCGGTTCCAGCGATCGCTGCGGTGCGTGCGATACCTCGGAGAAGCGGCATGGTCCTGTCCTTTGTTTCTTGGATCAGCCTTCGGCGGCGTCGAGAGCCGCGACAAGGTCGGATTGGGGGATATAGCCAGCAGCAACGAGCTCGGCATTGCCACGACGCAACGCCTGGACAAAGGGTGTCGCCCAGCGGTTCTCGAAGATCAATATCCCGGCCGACGACCCAGGTTCGATCACTGATCGCGCCTCAGAGAGATCGCTTTCGCCCAGCAGGCCCGAGGACGCGCCCGAGAAGACGGCGAGATCGAACTGTCCGTCGTGGTCGATGTCCTGGAGTTCGAGCGCGCGCATCGAGCCATCGGAGTCCCGGGTCACGAACATGAGGTCGAGGATCCGGATGACACCTCGGTCGACGAGGTCGAGAAGAGCGGCGAACCCCTCGCCCGTCATCTTGTTGCCGGGGAACTCGACGATCAGGTAGCTGATTGGGCCGAAGGCGCCCGCTTCGTCTTCCGTCATGAGGCCACCTTTCGAGTCGGTGGACGTTCCGTGAAAGCAAAGCTACTCCGCTCCAATCGCGGGCGCCACGGGCCACCTTCCCGCTCCCAGCCACTTCCCAGGGAGACGACCTCAGTTTACAAACCGAGCGATTGAGCGTCGATGCATGAGGCTTGGAGACCTATTCGGCGTTGGCGAGGTGGAGCGTGCAGGCGCCGAGCAATCATCGCTACTCGGACTTGCGGCTCCAACATTCAGTGGAGATGAGAGCGGGAGTAGAGTCGAGAACAGACGAATTCGGGGGTCCGAGGATCCGGGGAGGTGAGGACCCATGGGGTCGATTGCCGTTGCTCCCACTCTGACGGACGAACAACGCGCCGCTTTCTTCGCATTGACCAAGGGCGCCGATACCGTCGGACTGAAGTTGACCATGCCGCTGTCGGACCGGAGCCGAGCCGGATCGGCGCTCGGCGTCGATCCCCTCGACGACCAGATTCGTCAAATTTATTTCTTCGACTCGCCCGATCTGACACTCGACAAGTGCGGCGTCGTCGTTCGCGGACGGCGGGTCCAGGGGAAGGGGGACGACTCGGTCGTCAAGCTTCGCCCGGTCGATCCGGAGCAACTTTCGCCGGAGCTACGCGTCTCACCGAACTTTGGCGTCGAGGTCGATGCGATGCCCGGCGGTTACGTCTGCTCGGGATCGATGAAGCACACACTCGACCCGGGCGACGTCAGGGACGCGGTGGTAGGCAAGGCTTGTTGCGGAGCTCTGGCTCTATCCCGACAACTCCATGATCCTTGAACTGTCGAACAGGTGCCCTCCGTCCGATGCCTTTCAGGTAGCAACCGAGCTACGGATCTTCCTGATGGAGCGCGAGATCGATTTGAGTGGTGAGCAGGAAACAAAGACGAAGAAGGCCTTGGAGTTCTTCTCGCAACGGCTGCAGGAAACCGGAGAGTGATCTCGCTGCGGTAACGAACGGTGAGCACAATGAAAGGAGAAAACCATGGATGAGAAGGGTCAAGGCTGGCTCCTCTTCGCCGCGGTCGTGCTCGGAGTCGCGGGCATCATGCGGGTCTTCGACGCCATCTGGGCGTTTCGCTACCACGGCGCGCTCCCCCAGAACTTTGAGGATGCAATCTTCGGCCATAGCCTGAAGACCTACGGCTGGGTGTACCTCATCGTCGCCATTGTGCTGATTCTCTGCGCATTCGGGGTCCTGGCACGGTCGCAGTTCAGCCGATGGATCGGGATGTTTGCCGGAGCGATCCTTGCCATCAGCGCGATCTGGTGGATGCCCTTCTACCCCGTGTGGTCTCTCACATACATCTTGGTCGGCGTCCTTGTTATCTACGGACTTGCCGCCTACGGCGGTCGGGAAGTGACGACATAGTCCCTCGGTTGACGCGGATGGCGAATGTCGAGATTGCCGGCAGCTTTCCTCAGGCCTTCACCCGCTTGGTTCATCGCCCCTGCACTGACCTCGGTCGACAACTCGATGGTCGATCGGGCGATATCGCGCGCTCCAGACGCTCACCGAGTCCGTGGGTGGAAGGGGTGGAAGGACTGAGCCATGGCTAACCCCGTCGAGACCGGGAGGATGGCTCCGTCACTGCGGCGCATGTTGCTTCCGCTTGCCCTGGCCCAGTTCATCTGCAGCTTCGCTGGTTCCAACATGAACGTCATGATCAACGACATCAGCAAAGATCTGCACACCACGGTCCAAGGCGTCCAGATCGCGATCACTCTGTTCTTGCTGGTCATGGCCGCGCTCATGATCCCCGGCGGCAAATTGACTGATCGATGGGGCCGAAAACGCTGCTTCACGATGGGCCTTTCCATCTACGCGGTCGGCGCGGTGCTCAGTGCGGCCGCCCCTGGCCTGGGAGTCCTGATCCTCGGGAACTCGATCCTCGAAGGGGTGGGCACGGCCCTCCTCATTCCGCCCGTGTACATCCTCACGACCATGCTCTTCCACGACCTCAGGTCGCGGGCCCAGGCGTTCGGCATCATCAGCGGCATGGGTGGGATCGGTGCCGCCACCGGTCCCCTGATCGGGGGGTTCATCACCACGACCGTCACCTGGCGCGCTGCCTTCGTCTTCCAAGCAATCGTGGTCGTCCTCATCGTCTTCATGAGTCGCCGCATCCATGATCCGCTCCCGGCCGACCCGACTCGTCCCTTCGACACGGTGGGGGCGATCTTGTCGGCGGTTGGGTTGGTGACACTCGTCGTGGGGATCATGGCGGCCGACAACAACCTGGTCCTCTGCGCGCTCCTCATCGTTGCCGGGGCTCTCATCATCTTCGGATTCTTCGCCTGGGTCCGGAGCCGGGAACGCGTGGGGAAAGAGGCGCTGCTCTCGACCAAGCTCTTTCGCAACCACACGTCGAATCTCGGGCTCGTGACGCAGAACGTGCAGTGGCTGATGCTCATGGGCACGTCGTTCGTCGTGAGCGCCTATCTCCAGGTTGTGCGGGGATACAGCGCGATCAAGACCGGCGTGATCTTTACTGCGGCCACCATAGGCATCCTGGTGTCCTCTCTTGCTGCCGGCGCACTGGCGAAGCGCTTCCAGCAGCGAACGCTGATCCTGATCGGGTTTGTGACCACGATCGCAGGTGTCGTTTTCCTTTTGTTGATCGTGAAGCACTCGCCGAGCGAATGGGCCTTCGCGCCCGGGCTGCTGCTCATCGGATTGGGCCTTGGGGTGATGCTCACTCCCTCAGTCAATGTGGTCCAGTCCGCCTTTCCCGAAGACCAGCAGAGCGAGATCTCTGGGCTGTCCCGCTGTGTGTCGAACCTGGGCTCGTCACTCGGTACCGCTATTGCCGGCACCATTCTCATTTCCGGACTGACCGACCCGACGCGCTCCTATGCCCTTGCCATGATCGTGGTGGCGGCGATCGGTTTCATCGGCCTTGGGGTCACGATCTTCCTGCGTAGTCCGGAGTCCCAGTCGGCGGCGTAGCGATGAGTCGAGTCACAGTGCGAACGAGCGAAGGATGGTCAATCCTGGCCCGGCTCGGGACGCCAATCAGTCGAAGGGAACCCAGAAAAGGCAGGGAGGGGCGGGTGCCCGACGAGGATCGGCAGTCCGAGACCTGGTCCGTGCCCTCGGTGCGACCGAGTGAACCTTTGAACTGGAGCCCGAGAGGAGATTCGAACTCCTGACCTGCGCATTACGAGAGAGGTCGATCGCATCTCTCGTTGTTTCGCTCGGTCTCGCTCAGTGCCTCTCCGTGGTCGCAGGCCCCCGGAGTCGTCGGAGCAGGACCGGCTGGGATTCATCGGACAGGCTGGGACCCAATGTTGGGACAAAGTCGGGACAAAATCGCCCATTCGCTGACTTGAGTTTTCTGGTTGTTGTAACGCCGCTCGCGGCTGTTGCCTGCCGGGGAACGGCCCGATCTGGGCACTTCGGTGACAATGCGCTGCGGCGTTGGCGTCAGCCGACAAGACCTCGACGATGCGCGTAGGCGATCGCCTGGGGACGGTCTCGGCTGCCGGTCTTGGCGAAGATTCGATTCACATGGGTCTTGACGGTGGCCTCACTGACGAAGAGCTCCCTCCCGATCTCAGCATTGGAGCGCCCAGCAGCGATCAGTATGAGCACTTCGGCTTCTCGCTCGGTCAGCCCGTCGGGCAGCGGACCGCTCCCGGCCCCCTTTGTTGGCAATGTCGCCACCTCGACGAGTCGGGTCTGGACCGCCGGGTCTAGGACCGCTTGGCCTGACGCGGCAGCTTCAAGGGCGCGGCGAATGTGATCGCGGCCGGCGTCCTTGGTGAGGTATCCGATCGCCCCAGCTCGGAGTGCCCCGACGATGGACTCGTCATCGGCATAGGTGGTGAGTACTACCACTTGGGTTTCGGGATGGTCGGCGCGGATGCGCCTCGTGGCCTCGACCCCGTCCATCCGAGGCATGCGCAGGTCCATGAGCGCGACCTCCGGGGACAGCGATGCCACCATTTCGACGGCTTCTTCACCGTCTGAGGCTGATCCGACCACCTCGACTCCTTGCATGGTCTCGAGCGATGTGACGAGACCCTCGCGGACGACCGTCTGATCGTCCACCACGATGACCCTCATTCCGGCACCGCCACCTCAACAGTGAAACCCAACGAGCTCGGCTCGGCCACGACCTGTCCACCCAATAGCTCAATGCGCTCACGCATGCCTTGGAGGCCGAAGCCCCCGCCCGTGGTCCTCAGCTCGCTTGCGCTGGCGTCAGGGCAGAGTCCGTTCGTGACCGTAAGGGTCGTGGAGTGCGGATCGAAGTCAAGATGGATCGACACCGGCGCACCGGGTGCGTGCTTGCGGGCATTCGTGACGGCCTCCTGAGCGGCTCGGTAGAGCGCCAATCCGGCCTCCGATGCGAGTGGACGGGGCACACCGGTCACGACCAGCTCGGCGTCGTCGCGAGCGGCCAGTGACGCCAGCTGTTCGGCCAGGGCCACCGGCTCATCGCGCAGCGTGTGCACCGCCTGACGGGTCTCTTCCAAGCCCTGGACGGCAAGCCGCCGAGCCCCTTGCACCAGCACGCGCGCTCGTGTCGAATCGGTGCCGCTCTCCAAGAGCGCGTCGGCAGCGTCCAATTGGACTGAGAGTGCTCCAAGCGAGTGGGCCAGCACGTCGTGGACCTCACGTCCGATGCGGTTGCGCTCGGCCAGCGCTGCCGCTCGATCCCGCTCGGCGTCGGCCCGGACCCGTTCGGCCAGGAGCTGCTCGGCTTGAAACGTCCGCTGTGCGTATTGACGCCGGCTCGCGCCGACCATGAGCCCAACGGCCACCGCGACCGCACCCTCGGCGATAAGGACCTTGGGACTGCCCACCGCTGACGTCGCCACGACGAGCGAGCCCACGCCGATCACTCCCACACCCGCTGCCATTAGCCCCTCGAACGCGATCCCAGCAGCGAGTCCGGCGACGGCCATGAAGGTGATGGCATTGGGCGCCAACGCCGCAAGCGCGGCCCCCGACGCAGCCAGGAGGGCAAGGAAGCACCACGTCGTGCGATCCGAGGCCCCGCGCCGGCGGCTGGCCATCCAGCCCAGCCATCCGATCCCGGCACACACCATCAGTACCGACTTGATCGGGTGGTTCGCCGACACGCCGCTCGAAGCCCGTTGGTTCGCCGTGGCCAACAGGAGAGCGGCAAGGGCAGCCAGGCGAGCGGCGCTGAGCATGCGCTCTGTCCTGGTCCCAAGCTGCGCTCGGAGTTGGGTTGCCAGCCCCACGAACAAGATGATCCCACTCGCACGCTGGTCCCGGCGCCTCCGAGGCTCAGGCCGGCGCCAGGGACCTTACGAATCCGCCGCGCTCGATGACGGCGCCAGAGCGACGAGCCTTCACGTAGAGGCCCGCGGTCCGGGTCGCCACCTCGGCCATGGCCATGAGGATGAAGGCCGTGGCCCAGGCTGCTCCGGAGGTGATGTTGTGGGCGGCACTGAACCGGGCGATGGTCGGTGCACCGCCGTGGGTGACCCACAACGAGAAGCCGACCCGGGCGGCGATGCCTGCCACCCACAAGACGGCTGCAAGGGCACCCGCCTTGGCGAAGGCGCCGGGTCCGTCGCGGCGAACCGTCGTGGCCAACGCGGCCAGGGTCCCCAAGGTGGCGCCGAGCGCCCCGCCACCGACCACGAGCACCAGGTCGTTGCCGGCGGTCGGGATGCCCCGCAGGATGGAGGTGCAGACCCAGATGGTCACGACCAGGGGGAACACCAGGCGGGCCTTGGTGACCTTGTGGCCCCGGACCTGCAGGACCACCAGAGCGACCAGGAAGAGGTTGAGGAGGTATTCGGGGAGTGTCATGGCGTCAGTGTCTGCCTCGAAGGGCGATCTTGCGTCAGCCCAAGGGTTGACCGGGGGGTGGATCGCGTCTCCACCCCGGCGTCATGCCGGTGATCAGCTGGCCCGTTCCCAACCAGCCCCAGCTCGGCCGGTCAGTGCCGGCGTGTTCTGTCCGCCACGGGTCGACTTCTTGTCGATCCGGACGGCCCAGATCAGCCGGCTGAATGGCGCCATCCCCGAGGCGTCAGCCGGCTTCGGCTAACTCCGCGAACGCTGTCTGGAGTACGTGGCGGTCAACGTCAAAACGGCAGTTGTTGGGACGGACACAGATCCTGACATCGGTCGACTCAACCGCAAGACCCTCTGAACTGGACTGCCACAACTGGAGCCTGAGAGGAGATTCGAACTCCTGACCTGCGCATTACGAGTGCGCTGCTCTACCGACTGAGCTACCCAGGCAGCCGCGACGCCCTGACCTCGGCGTGGATCCCGCGACGCCGGGCCGGACGACGGTGAGCAGTGTACGCGAGACACCGAGGAGCCCCTGGCCGAGCTCGGCCCGGCCCTCGCGACGGAGGCGACCGCCAAACGAACGATCGGGTGTTGGAGCGGGCCAGCTGGAACCTACGGGGCAGTCCCGAGTCGTGATCCGGGCCCGGCCCTGCAACAACGGTGCAACGGTGCTGCAAGCCCTGCGGCCCAGAGTCCCCGGTACCCTTGTCGGTTGCAGCAGGGGCTGCACCACTTCGGAAGGGATGTGCTTCGTGGTAGCCACCCACGGGAGTCAGGCGACGGTCGAGCGGCTGAAGGCCGTCGACCAGCTCCGCGCCTGCACCGAGATCCAACTGGGGGAGGTGGCCCGCCTGGCCGAGCGGATCCAGGTCGGCGAAGGCGAGGTCCTCACGCGCGAGGGGCGCATCGGCCGTGAGTTCTTCCTCATTCTCTCCGGTACCGTGGCCGTGAGCCAGAAGGGCCGGCGGGTGAACACCCTCGGCCCGGGCGACTTCTTCGGCGAGCTGGCCGCGCTGAACCCCGGTCCTCGCACCGCGACGGTGACGGCGCTGTCGGAGCTCGACGTGCTCATCATCGGACCGCGTGAGCTCGCCGCGATGGCCGACATCCCGGGCTTCCGCGACGCTCTGCTCAAGAGCATGGCCAGCCGGCTGCGCACGATGGACTCCCAGGTCGCCGCCGCACTGGGCGAGCGCGCCGGCGAAGGCGACACCCCGTTCGACTGACCGGGCGTCAACCCGGCTCGGCTGCCATGCGCGCCACGCGCCACAACCCCATACGCAACGCCGACTCCTCCGCGTTGCGCAACAGCACTGCCGCCCGCTCCCCCTCACGGCCGCGCCGGCGCAGCGTCCGGGCCAGCTCGACCTCGGCCGCCGCCACGAAGGGTGCGGACACCATCCGGCGCGCGATCCTGAGCGCGGCCTCGAAGTGCACCTCGGCCAGCGCGTTGTCACCGGTCGCACCTGCCAGCAGGCCGAGATACTGGTCGGCGGGGCCGAGGCACCCGGTCACCGGGGCCCGGGTCACGATGGCCGTGCCTGCGTACGGGCGCATCTCCTCGTACAGACGCGATGCGATGTCCCGCGACTCGTCGCCGATGACACTGCAGGCGGCGCCCGCCATGGCCAACGACACGCCCTCGGTCCGGTCCTCCGCCGCAGTCAGGAGTCCTAGATCGGAGAGCGAGCGGAGCGCGGCGAGCCCCGCTTCGCTCTCCCCCGATTCGGCATGGGCGAGCGCGAGGATGGCCCGAACGGTCGGGTAGGCGGCCGGAGCCTGCGCCGCCATCTCCCAAAACCCACTCTCTGGCGAGGCCAGCTCGTCGCGCTGCCACCACGTCCAGATCATGAGGCCCCCGAAGAAGGTCAACGCCTCGCCGCCGTCGCCCGCAGCCACCTTCATGGCCTCCCCGGCCGAGCTCTCCCCCGTCTCGAAGTCGCCCGCAACGAGCGCCATCATGGCGGCGACGTAGCAGGCGAAGGAGGTCTCACGCGGATGGACCGGTCCGGTCTCCCGCGCCCTGAAGTGCATGATCTCCTCGCTGACGGCATCGACATCGCCCTGCGCCAGGAGCCCACGGACGCGCCACATGTGTCCGTGCAGCGCCAGGAGCTCGTCGCCGGTGTCGTCCGCAATCTCCCCGAGCTCCGTCCCGGTGGCCAATCGCTCCGGGGCCGACCCGATGCCGGATAACGCGTGCATCCGGGCGCTGAGCGCATACCCCAACGCACTGCGGTCGCCGAGGCGCCGCGCCATCGCGACCGCCTCGGTGTTAAGGGTGAGGGACCGCTTCTGGACGCCTTGCCCAGGGTCGACCAAGATGACCAGCCCGAGCCGCCCCGTCACCATGGCTTGCAGGTGGGAGTCCCGCCCGGGCAGCGCGGCACGAGCCTCCTCCAGCAGCTGCCGATGCTCCTCGCTCGCCGTCACGATGCCGTGGAAGCTCATCGGCACGGCACGCAGCGCGGCCGAGGCCAGGCGACCGGCGTCGCCCAAGACGCGGGCGATTGCGGCGGCCTTCTTGAAGTTCGCGTCGGCCTGCGCGGCGTCGCCGGCCCGGCTCTGCGCCTCCGCCAGAGCCACGAGCGCGTCGCAGCGCGCCACCTGGTCATGGGCGACGAACTGTTCGGCGACCGCGAGACTTCGGGCCAAGTGACCCTGAGCCTCCTCAAAGGCGAGCAGGTGCAGCGCGCGTTCTCCCGCCGCGAGGCAGTAACGAACGGCTTTCTCCCCGTCCGCCAGCGCGGCTCCCATGTAGAAGTGATAGGCCAGTTCGTCGACGTAGTTGTCGAGCTCGTGCGCGCGCGTCCGCTCGATGGCGACCGCGATCTTGTGGTGATAGCTCACCCGCCGACCGCGCAGGAGTTCGCCGTAGATCGCGTCGCGCACCGAGCGCGTGGTTGAAGGCGTAACGGCCCGGGAAGCCGTCTCCGATGCGGCGGAGCAGGCGGCACTCCTCGGCCAGATCGAAGGCATCGAGCCGGCGGTCGGGATCGAGGTCGGCGGCCTCCGCCACGACGTCCGCCTCACACTCCTGGCCCGCCACGGCGGCGACCTGCAGCAGGTAGATCACGTCCTCCGGCAGCCGCGAGACGCGCCGGGCCACCAACTCGCGGATCGCTTCGGTCGGGCTGAGGTTCGTCGGGACGGGAGCGTCACTCTCCTCGTCGGCCTCTTCCTCGCGGTACCCGAATTGCCGGAGCATTTCGTCGAGGAAGAGCGGGTTGCCGTCGGTCAGCCGGCAGAGCTGGGGGACGAGATCCACCGGGGCCTTGGGCCAGTTGCGCGCCAGGGCGGCCACGGCCGTCGGGCTCAAGCCCCGCAGGTGCACCGTCTCGACGGGGAGTGTTGCCCGGCAGTCCGCCAGCATCGAACGGACTGGGTGGTTGGGCGGCACCTCGGTGTCGCTGTACATCGCGATGACCCCGAGCCTTTCGTCGTTGGTGCTTCGCAGGACGTGGCGCAGCAGCAGCAGCGTCGGCGGGTCCGCCCAGTGCAGGTTGTCGACCACCAGCAGGGTTGGTCCGGCGCCCGAAAGGTCGTTCAGCGTGGCCGCGACTGCTTCGAAGAATCGGAAGCGGCTGCCCTCTGCGTCGCCGCTGCCCGCCTCGAGCGGAGGCGCGTACTCATCCAGGCGGGGCACGAGCCGGGACAGCTCTGCGAGCTGCCAGTCCGGCATGTGTGAGATCCAGTCGGCCGAGGGCAGCTGGAAGTACCGGCCGAGAGCCTCGGCAAAGGGCTGGAAGGGTGCGACGTGGTCCTCGTCGCACCGCCCCCACAACCAGATCCCCCGGTCGGCTTCCACGGTGGCCGCCAGTTCGACGACGAGGCGAGTCTTTCCGATGCCGGGGTCTCCGTCGACGAGGAGGAGGCGCCCGCCGCCGTCGGGCACCGAGGCCCACCAGTCCCGCAGAAGCGCCGACTCGCGCTCGCGGCCGACGAACGGGCTCTCGTGGTGCCGAACGGGCACCGCGGCGCGCGAGCGGGGAGGGGACGTCGCAGCCGGCGCGTCGGCCGGCGAGCCGGAGCCGGCTTCGGGCGGGACCGGAAAGTCGAGCGCGGGGTCCTGGGTGAGGATGGCGTGCTCCAACCATGAGATGTCGTGGCCCGGCTCAATGCCCAACTCGGCCACCAGGAGGGCGCGGAGGTCCTGGAAGACGCGCAGCGCCTCGGCCTGCCGGCCGGCGCGGTAAAGCGCCAGCATGCGCTGGGACCACAGTCGCTCCCGCAGCGGGTACGCACCGGTCAGGGACTCCAGCTCACTGGCGAGGGCCTGATGGAGGCCCATCGTCAAGCCCGCATCGATTCTCGCCTCTGCCGCCGAGAGGAGCAGCTCCTCGAGGCGGCGGGCCTCGGCCCGGGCGAACGGCTCGTCACGCACCTCGCTGTAGGCCGATCCTCGCCACAGGTCCTCGGCCTCCTTGAGCAAGCGGGCGGACTCACTCGGGCGGCGCCGGGCGAGCTGGCGGCGGCCTTCCGCCACCAGGCCTTCGAACCGGAAGACGTCGGTCGCCTCGTTGGCCACGTCCAGCACGTACCCGGGGGCCCGGGTGACGATCGGGTCTCCCGGCACGCCGGCGTCGCGCAGCCGTTTGCGCACACGCGAGATGGTCGAGCGCAGCGCGATCTCGGCGCCCCCGCCTTCGTGGTCTCTCGACAGGGAATCCACCAGGCGGTCGACCGAGACGACGAGGCCGCGGTCGATGAGGAGACGGGCGACCAGCGCCCTCGCCTTCACACCACCGATGTCGACCGGCCGGCCATTCCAGACGATCTCGACGGGGCCGAGGACGCGGATCTCGAGGGGGATCGCGGCGGGAGTCGACCCCCTCCCAGAATCGGTCCCCAACATGACAGTCCTCCTCGACCGCTTCGGTGGTCCCTAGATGCTAGGCAGTGCTCCAACGCCGGTTGGAGCACGGTGATCAACGAGCCTGGCGTCATCACGACGCGGCGCGTTCCTCAACCGCGCCGCCGGGATGTCCCTGCGGAAGACGGCCACCATGCCTTCACCCCCGTAACCGAGTCGGTGTTCGTCGGCGTGACTCTACGCTGCCGATCGGTCGCCCGCTTCCGACGCCCCGCCGGCGTGCGCCGTCAGGCCGCCAGCGCCGACAACTGCACGAAAAGCGACTGCAACAACAACGCCTCGTTCGGGTTGCGAGGGAGCGCGACGGCCGTTTCGGTGATCAGCCCTACCGCCGCGACCGCACTCCGCATGTCCTCGTCGGCGACCATGACGGCCTGTCCCGACGCGGCGCCCGCGACGCGGTCGCGGTAGGCCCGGGCCAGCACGCCGAGGCCCGCCCGCAGTGCGTCGGTGCGGAACCGGCGCTCCTCCCGCAGGTGCTGCTCCACGATCTCCTTGCGACCCGGCAAGCCGCGTTCGCCCATCTCCGCGGCCGCCGCGGCCAGCGAGTCGATCTCTCGTGCGTGGGCGGCGCGCAGTGGTTCCACCGCGCGGTCAGCCGACTCGAGCACGCGCCGGGTCAGCCCCGCCGCCGTCATGCCTGACGCCGCCAGCTCGCGCGGCACCGACGTCCACAGCGCGACCCGTGCCGCGACGTCCGGATCGTCGACCATGACGCGGGCCCGTTCGGGATTGCCCCCGCTGCTGTCAGCCACCACGGCTGCCGTGTCGGGCGGAACCCCGGCCTCGACGAGGTGGCGCACCAGAACCTCGCGGGGCACCGGAGGGAACGGGATCTCGACGCACCGGCTCGCGATGGTCACCAGGTCGGGTGTGACGTCGTCGGCGAGCAATACGAAGACCGTCTCCCCGGGAGGTTCCTCGAGCGTCTTGAGCAGGACTGGCGCCCGGTCCAACACGAGGTGCACGTCGGAGACGACGATCACCTGGCGCGCCGCGTGCAGCGGACGCCGCTGGGCCAGGGTGACGACCTGGCGCAGCGTCTCCTTCGACACCGACGCGCCGCTCCGGCGGACGATGTGCAGGTCCGGGTCCGTCCCGGCCAGCGCAGCGCGGCAGGTGGCGCATGCGCCGCACCCACCGTCGGGGCACAGGAGCGCGGCCGCAAATCCGTATGCCGCCGCAAGACCTCCGTTGCCGCCCGGGCCGCGGAAGAGGTAGGCGTGGACGGGGTTGGCCGCGGCCGCGCGCAACGCGGCCACCGCCTCCTCCTGCGCCACGATGCCGGAGAAGAGCGCCGGCACGGGGTGCTTCCCCGTCACCGGGCTCGGGCCGGTGCTTCGCCGAGACGCTCGCGCACGGACGACACGATATGCGCCGTCAACGGTTCCACCTCCGTCTCGCCGTCCACGACGATCCACCGCCCGGGGTCCGCGGCCGCCTGGGCCAAGAAGCCATTGCGGACCCGGGTCGCGAACTGCGGGCCCAGCTGCTCCATCCGGTCCGCGCCACCTCGGTCGCCCGCCGCGGCCATCCGGGCCGCGGCCACCTCGACGCCGACGTCGACCAGGACAGACAGGTCGGCCTCGAGCCCCTCGGTCGCCCACGCCACCAGCCCGGTGAGCGCGGGAACGTCGAGGCCGCGTCCGTAGCCCTGGTAAGCGATGGTCGACGCGGAGAAGCGGTCGGTGACGACCCACGTGCCCCCGGCGAGCGCCGGCTCAATCACCCGTGCCACGTGCTCGGCCCGGTCCGCCGTCATCAGCAGCGCCTCGGCCCGCGGCGACAACGGTGGCGCCTCGGGTGCCAAGAGGAGCTGGCGCAGCCGAACGCCTACCGGCGTGGACCCGGGCTCGTGGGTGAGCTGGGCCCCCAGCGCGTCGGCGACGGCACGGGCCTGCGTCGACTTGCCCGACCCGTCGATGCCCTCGAGCGCGATCAGGCGACCCCGGGCCCCCATGTCAGAAGGGGTCGGTCGGCGCAGCCTTGGTCACACCCGGTGCCTTCTTGGTCCCCGGGGTCTTCCTCACAGCGCCGGCCTTCTTCGCGGTCCCGGCCTTCTTCGCCGCCGCCTTCTTCTTGGCAGGGGCCGCCTTTTTCGCGCTCTTCTTCTTCTTGGACGGTCCGGCGGCCCGGCGCTCGGCCAGCAGCTCTGAGGCTCGGTCCATGCCGATCGACTCGACGACATCGCCCTTGCGCAGGCTCGCGTTAGTGGTGCCGTCGGTCACGTAGGGGCCGAAGCGTCCCTCTTTCACAACCACCGGGAGATTCGTGGTCGGGTCGGTGCCGAGCTCCCGCAGCGGCGGTGCCGCGGCCCGGCCCCGGCGCTGCTTGGGCTGCGCGAACAGTGCCCGCCCCTCGTCCAGCGTCACGGTGAGGAGCTGGTCCTCGCTCGCGAGGCTGCGCGTGTCGGACCCGCGCTTGAGATACGGCCCGAATCTCCCGTTGTGCGCCACGATGTCCTCGCCCGTCTCGGGGTCCGTCCCCACCGTGCGCGGGATGCGCAAGAGCTCGAGTGCCTGCTCGAGCGTCAGTGTCGCCGGTTCCATGGACGAGAACAACGAGGCGGTACGCGGCCTCTCCCCGCCCTCGGTCACCTCGCCCACCTGGACGTAGGGCCCGAACCGGCCCGCCTTGACCTGCACGTCCAGCCCGCTCTCCGGGTCGGTGCCGAGCACGCGGTCGTTGGAGGGCGCGGCCAGGATCTCCTCCGCCCGCTCGATGGTCAGCTCGTCGGGCGCCATGTCGTCGGGAACCGACGCCCGGTCCTCCCCCCGCTGCAGGTAGGGCCCGTAGCGACCGACCCGGGCCACGATGGGCTCGCCGTCGGTGCCGTTGCCGAGCGGGATCGAGTTGATCTCGCGGGCGTCGATTTCGCTCAGGTGCGCCGCGACGGTGGCTTTGAGCCCGGCCACCTCGACCTCGTCCCCGTGCCCGTTGGCCGCACCCGGCTCCGCGCTGCCGAAGTAGAAGCGCGTCAGCCAGGGCAGCGCCTCCTCACGACCGGCGGCGATCTCGTCGAGGTCGTCCTCCATCGCCGCCGTGAAGCCGTAGTCGACCAGGTCGCCGAAGTAGCGCTCGAGGAGCCCCACCACGGCGAAGGCGGTGAAGCTCGGAACGAGTGCCGTCCCCTTCTTCCAGACGTAGCCCCGGTCCAAGATGGTCGCGATGACGCTGGCGTAGGTGGAGGGCCTCCCGACGCCGAGCTCCTCCATCGCCTTCACGAGCGACGCCTCGGTGTAGCGGGCCGGCGGCTGGGTGGCGTGCGAACCCGGCTCGAAGGCACTCCCCGCCACGACATCGCCCACGGCGAGCGTGGGCAGCACGACCTCGCGATCGGCCAGCTCGGCCTCCGGGTCGTCCTCGCCCTCGACGTAGGCGCGCAAGAACCCCGGGAAGGCGATGACACGCCCGCTGGCCGAGAACTCCGCCTCCTGCCCTTCGGCCAGGCCCTCGGGGACCGCCGCCGTCAGGCGGACCTGCGCGCTCGTCCCGGTGGCGTCGTTCATCTGCGAGGCCACCGTGCGCTTCCAGATCAGCTCGTACAGGCGGAGCTCGTCCCCCGACAGCTCGCGTGCCGCCTGATCCGGGGTGCGGAAGCTCTCACCGGACGGGCGGATGGCCTCATGCGCCTCCTGCGCGTTCTTCACCTTGCGCTCGTAGCGCCGCGGCCCGTCGGGCACGTAGGCGTCGCCGTACATCTCCCGGGCCTGGGTGCGCGCGGCCGTGAGCGCCTGGTCCGAGAGCGTCGTCGAGTCGGTACGCATGTACGTGATGAAGCCCTGCTCGTAGAGGCGCTGGGCCACCTGCATGGCGCGCTGGGCGCTGAAGCGCAGCTTGCGTCCCGCCTCCTGCTGCAGCGTGGAGGTCATGAACGGTGCGGCGGGCGACCGCCGGAACGGTCGCTCGGTCACCGCGCTGACGGTGAAGGACCGGCCGGCCAGGGCCCCCGCGACCGACGTCGCCTCGTCCTCGCCGAGGACGCGCACGCTCCCCTTGCCCGTCCGCTCACCGTGGTCGTCGAAGTCCTTGCCCGTGGCGACGGTTTCGCCGCCCAGGGCCACGAGCGTGGCCCCGAAGCTCGACGCGGCGCGGGTGAAGGTGCCCTCGACCCCCCACCAGGTGGCGGAGCGGAACCGCATCCTTGCGCGCTCCCGCTCGACGACCATCCGGGTGGCCACGCTCTGGACCCGGCCGGCCGAGAGCCTCGGCATGACCTTGCGCCAGAGCACCGGCGACACCTCGTAGCCGTAGAGGCGGTCGAGGATGCGGCGCGCCTCCTGCGCGTCCACGAGCCGGCGATCGAGGTCGCGCCACTCGTCGACGGCGCGTGCGATGGCGGCCGGCGTGATCTCGTGGAACACCATGCGCTTGACGGGAACGGTCGGCGACAGCACTTCGGAGAGGTGCCACGCGATGGACTCGCCCTCACGGTCCTCGTCGGTCGCGAGGTAGAGCTCGTCGGCACCCTTCAACAACTTCTTGAGGTTGGCCACCACCGATTTCTTCGGTGCGGAGATGACGTAGAGCGGCTTGAACCCGTTGTCGACGTCGACCCCGAGACGCGCCCACGACTCCCCCTTGAACGCGGCCGGGACCTCGTCCGCCCCGCGCGGCAGGTCGCGTATGTGGCCGACGGACGATTCGACGATGAAGTCCGGGCCGAGCATGCCGCTGATCGTGCGCGCCTTGGCCGGCGACTCGACGATGACGAGCGCCTTACCCACGGCACACCCCGCGGGGCACCGGTCGGAATGGGGAAAGGGAGGGCATGGTCACGTCAGAGTGGGGGTCCGTCACCCCGCCTGTCAAGGGCGGGGCGTTGGAGCGGGTCCATTGGGGAACCGGCCCCTAGGCCGCTGAGCAGGTCAATCGACCGAGGCGACCGCTGTGGGAGCGGGGGTCGAATCTGCCGCATCGGCGTCCATCGCCTCGGCCCCCCGCTTGGAGAAGGCGAGTGCACCCAGCAGGATCACGAGCGACACGCCGGCGATGGCCAGGCGCGCCCCGGTGTCGTTCCGCAGCGAGATCACGGCGGGCAGGATGAGCAACGAGACCAGGTTCATGACCTTGATCATGGGGTTGAGCGCGGGCCCGGCCGTGTCCTTGAACGGGTCGCCCACCGTGTCGCCAATGACCGCGGCCTTGTGCGCCTCGGATCCCTTCCCGCCCTCGTTGCCGTCCTCGATGTACTTCTTGGCGTTGTCCCACGCCCCGCCGGAGTTGGACAGCGTGTTGGCGAGCAGCTGGCCGGTGAGGATGGTGCCGGCCAGGAAGGCACCCAACGCGAAGTAATTGATGCCGAAGCCGATGATGACCGGCGACAGGATCGCCAGCAGCGCCGGGGTGGCGAGCTCGCGCTGTGCCGCGGCGGTGCAGATGCTGATGACACGCCCGTACTCGGGCTTCTCGGTGTAGTCCATGATGCCCGGGTGCTCGCGGAACTGGCGGCGCACCTCGAGCACGACCGTCCCGGCGGAACGGCCCACGGCCCGGATGGCGAGGGACGAGAACAAGAAGCCGATCGACCCGCCGATGAGCAGCCCGATGAAGGTCTTCGGGTTCGAGACGTTGATCTGGGTGAAGGGCGACACCAGGAGCTGGTTGGCCCGCAGGTGCAGGTTCAGCTGCGAGTTGATCGTCTCGATGAAGGCCGCGAACAGCGCCACTGCGGCGATCACGGCCGAGCCGATGGCCACACCCTTGGTGATGGCCTTGGTCGTGTTGCCGACGGCGTCGAGGCTCACCATGACCCGCTCGGCTTCGCCGGTGAACTCGCCCGACATCTCGGCGATGCCTGCCGCGTTGTCCGACACCGGACCGAAGCTGTCCTCCGACACGACCATGCCGGCCGTGGCCAGCAGGCCGATGCCGATCAGCGCGATCAAGTAGAAGGTGAGCTCGATGTTGCTGTTCCCCAACCCGATGGCCACCCCGAGGGCGATCGCGATGGCCACGATGGCCCAGACCGACGACTCGAGGCCGATCGAGAAGCCCGACAGCACGGTCGTCGCCGGGCCGGTGCGGGCCGACGCCGCGATCTCCTTGACCGGCCCGCGTTCGGTCGAGGTGAACTGCTCGGTGATCTGGCTGAGCACCAGTGAGAGGACGACGCCGGTCAGCACGGCCCAGAACACCTTGAGGTCGTGCACGTAGTACTGGGCCACGAGGAACGCACCGACCACCGTGAGTAGCGCCGCCAGCCAGAAGCCACGGTTGATGGGCGCGAGGGCATTGCGGTCGCCCTGGCGGGCCCGCACCACGAGCACGCCGATCAGCGAGGCGAAGATGCCGATGGCCGGGACGATGAGCGGGTACAGGACGGCCGGGGTGGGATTGAGGTGAATGGAGCCGAAGGCCGAATAGCCGAGAATGAGCGACGAGATGATGGTGATCTCGTAGGACTCGAAGAGGTCGGCCGCCATGCCGGCGCAGTCACCGACGTTGTCGCCCACGTTGTCGGCGATCGTCGCCGCGTTGCGCGGGTCGTCCTCGGGGATGCCGGCCTCCACCTTGCCGACGAGGTCGGCGCCGACGTCGGCCGCCTTGGTGAAGATGCCGCCCCCGACACGCATGAAGAGGGCCAGTAGCGAGGCGCCGAAGGCGAACCCGATCAGCACGGCGGTGGCCGAGTTCTGGAAGATGAGGACGATGGCGGTGGCGCCGGCCAGCCCGAGGCCCACGCACAGCATGCCGGTCACGGCTCCCGTGCGGAAGGCCACCCGGAGTGCCTCGGCCATGCCGCCGCCCTTGGAGGCGGCGGCGGCCGTGCGGACGTTGCCCCGTACGGCGATGCTCATGCCGATGAAACCGGTCAGCCCAGAGAAGGCGGCGCCGAACAGGAAGCAGATGACCCGGTAGATGCCGTCCTGCTGGAACGTCAGGGCAATCCCCCCGTCGGGCTTCACCACCTTGGTGGCGGTGAAGAAGATCAAGATGGCCAGCGGGACGATGATCATCACGATGGCCCGGAACTGCCGGCCCAGGAAGGCCTGGGCCCCCTCCTGCACCGCCTGGGCGATCTCCTTCATCTTCGGCGTGCCCTGGTCGGCGGCCAGGACGTTGCGGGCGAGCAGGAGCCCGGCGCCGATGCCGACGACGCCGGCGATCAGGCAGATGTACAGCCAGGTCTTGTCCACCCCGCCGAGGTGGAAGGCCTGGTAGCCACCCTCGGCTGCGAGGAGATTGATCATTCCCGGTGTGCCCTTTCTGTTCCTGTCCGTCTGAAGAAGAGGGGTCGGAGGTGCCGCCCTCCGTGCGGTGCGGCAGCGCTCAGCACCATTGCATTCGATGTCGTCACCCCGGGCCGAGGGCGCGCCGGGAAAGGCGCACCCGTCGCCGGGCCGGGGGGCACGTTAGCGACTGGCGCCGGAGCGGGCAATTTGATGGTCCTGCCGGTTGATGGTCCCGCCGGTCGTTTCGATGGTTCACTCGGGCTCGGACGTTTGCTTCGGAGCTGGCCTGCACCAGCTCGTACGCCGGGTTGAGAATGGCCTGCCGGCGGGCCCAGTCGCCGACCATGCCCTCGGCGACGAGGCGTGCCCCGGGCTCGATGCCCGCGATCTTGGCGCCGACCTTGGAAGACCAACAGAATTTTGCCGGTGCCGTCGGCCAGGACACACTCGAGGTTCGAGGTGCCGGCCCGGGGCTGGGTGCGCACCGACTTGACCCGCCCTGCGATCCGAACGCGCTGACGCCACTCCACCTGGCCGATGGGCGTGGTCGCCCCGGCATGGCCACGTCCGAATCGGCGGTGAGCCTCTCGAAGGAAGAGACCGCTTCCTGTCGCTCGGCGGCCCTTCCGTCCGCCCCGTCGAGCGAGCGATCGGAGCGGGTCCCGGTCACCCGCGGTGGCCGGCCCGTGGTTTGCTGGCTCACGATCGGCCGTACGAACGCCCCGCTTGGAGAACCAGCCACCGAGTGAGTTGATAGGGCACGACGGTGGCACTCACGTGGGGAGTTGTGCGACCCCGGCGGCGATCCGGTCGGCCGTGCCATCGTGGAGCAGGCGATGCCAGACCCGGTCGCGAATCCCCGTCGAGGGAGCAAGATGGTCATCTCGGTCTCCTGGTCGGCCACTGTCTCGGCGGCGAGTTCGAGCCGGCCCGGCCCAGCCGCCGGTCTTCGCATTCCTCGACGTCGAGCGGCAATCGAGCGAGTCCCAGTCGACCCCACTCGGCCACGAGCTCCGCCGAAACCCGGCTGTCCACGTGAAGTGCACGGCACGCAGCTCGTCAGGGTTGAGCGTGCGGGCATACTGAAGGGCCCGTGCCGTGGCCATGTCCAAGCGGTCGACCAGCACCACGACGACGTGCCGATTGAGGACCGGTGCTCGCGGCCTCGGCCGCGCCCGTCTTCGAGTTGGTGCTCCTCGTCCGCGTACTGGTGATGCAGCCGCAGATAGGACGAGGTACACCCAGCGGCAGGACGACAGGATGACCCAGGCGCCCTGGCTTGAACTTGGCCACGGCGATGATCACCAGACACGAACAAAGGAAGCACCGAGGCTGTGCCGTTGATGGCCAGTGCGCCGCCTCCAGTGGTCCTCCCGGTGCCTCAGGTGGTACTTCGCCATCCCGGCCCCGGCCATGGTGAAGCCGGTGAACACGCCGATGGCGTACAGCGGCATCAGGCTGTCCACTCGAGCCCCGTGACGAGGAGCAGGGCGAGCGCAGACAACAGTGAGCACGATGATGCCGTTCGAGAACACCAACGGTGGCCACGCTTCGTCAACTGGCGAGGGAGAAACGGTCCTCGGCCGCGAAGCTGGCGAGGAACGGGAAACCCGGTGAAGCTCGTGTTGGCCGCCCGTGAGGATCAGGATAGGTCGTCCCGATCTGGAGCATGTCGTAAACCGACCCCGCCGAGCCCGTTGGTTCCGTAAACGTACTTGGCTATCTGGGAGATCACCGTCGGCGTGCCCGACACGTAGGGCACGGGGTGGGTCATCGAAGCCAGCACGGAGACCCCGAGGACAAGTGAACCGAGGATGGTGGCCATCAGACCATGGTGATCCGAGCATTGCGCGACTCCGGCTCCGGAAGACGCTGACCCCGTTGGAAATGGCTTCGAGTTCCGGTCAGCGCCGAACCCCCCGATGGCGAATGCGCGGAGCAGCGACATAACGCCGAGCTCCGTAGAGGAGACCGCTCCCGCCGACCCGTGGGCGACCGAACCCCTAGATGCCCGACGATCGGATGGGCGTGGAGTGACCCTTTGCCGCCTTGTAGATCCCGAGGGCAATCAGCAACACCATGCTGGCGATGAAGAAGTAGGTGGGGACGGCGAAGGTGCGTCCGGCCTCCCGGATGCCGCGGAGGTTCCCATACAAGAGAAGGAAGACCAGGCCCACGGATGGCGATCCGTCGCAGAGCCAGTGCTCGGGACGACCGAAGTGACCGCGGCCACACCGGCCGCCACCGAGACCGCCACGGTCAGGGTGTAGTCGATGAGCAGCGGCATGGCAGCCACCTGAGCCACGTTGGGACCGAAATTCTCGCGGGCCACCACGTAGGCGCCACCCGGCCTTCGTGTACACCTGACCACCTCGAGATAGGAGAGGGTCACGAAGACGAGGACGAATATAGGCGAGCTGATGGGCACGACCAACGAGAAGGCGGCCACGCCCACGATCGGCACCAGGGGAAGAAGCATCTGCTCGGTGGCGTAGGCGGATGACGAGATGCACGTCAGAGGACAGGACTGCCAGCGCGGTGGGCTTCCCCAGACGCTCGGTCGACTGCCGCTCGGTGGCGATGGGCGGCCCGAGCAATCGGTTCTTGATGCGGAGTGTCTCGGGCAGGTCGAGTTGAGCCAGCGTGGAAGCAGCAGGTTCATCCGCGCTTCCGGGGGGTCGTCACCAATGCTGTCGGGGCGCCGATCCCAGCCTTCGACGGTTCCCCCAAATCGTCACCCCTGACTCCGGCTTCCTCCATCCGCTCAGTAAATCATGGGCTGCAGCGTCCCCCACGCCGTCACCCTCGACCGTCGGGATCGGGCTCTGGGGGAGGCACAGGTTCGGAACGGGCAACTTTGCGCGACCCGACCCGGCGTGTTGCACTGTGGTGTGCACGTCATCGTCGTCGGGTGTGGCCGCGTGGGATCGGGCCTCGCCATTTCGCTCAGCGCCGAGGGCCATTCGGTCGCCGTCCTCGACAAGTCGTCCCGGGCCTTCCGGCGTCTCAAAGACTGGGACGGGCCGCGCATCGTGGGATCGGGCTTCGACCGCGACGACCTCGAGAAGGCGGGGGCGCTGGACGCCGGCGCGCTGGCTGCGGTGACCAGTGGGGACAACACGAACATCCTCACCGTGCGCATCGCGCGGGAGACGTACAAGATCCCCAACGTCGTGGCCCGCATCTACGACCCCCGGCGGGCCGAGATCTACCAACGCCTCGGGATCCCCACCGTGGCCACCGTCACCTGGACCATCGACCAGGTCCGGCGGCGCCTGCTGCCCGACGAGGACGCGGCCGAATGGTCCGACCCGACGGGTCGTTTCGCGCTGATCGACCGCTCGCTCCCCGACGCATGGGCCGGCAAGCCGACTGTGCGACCTGGAGGAGCCGGGAAGTCTCAACCTCGTAGCGGTGACGCGTGCCGGCGTGCCGCGGCTCGATGCTCGCGAGCTGGTGGGCCAGGAGGGCGACATCCTCCATTTCGCCGTCCTCGACGACTCCTGCGGCGGTCTCGACGCGTCGACCGGAAGCTGGCCGGCGGCGAGGACGGCTCGTGAAGGTCGCCATCGCCGGGGCGGGAAGCGTCGGCACCGCCATCGCGGCCGATCTGCACGCCAACGGCCACGACGTCTTGGTCCTGGAGCAGGATCCCGAGCAGGTGGAGCGCCTGCGCCCCACTCTCGACGTCACCTGGATTGCCGCGGACGCGTGCGAAGTCTCCTCGCTCGACGCGGCCGGACTGGCCACGGTCGACGTCGTCGTCGCGGCCACCGGTGACGACGAGGACAACCTCGTCATCTCGCTGCTGGCCAAGCAGGAGTTCGCCGTGCCCCGCGTCGTGGCGCGCGGTCAACCACCCCAAGAACCAATGGCTCTTCAACGAGAGCTGGGGTGTGGATGTGTCGGTGTCGACCCCCCAGCTCCTCACCGCCCTCGTCGAAGAGGCGGTCTCGGTCGGTTCGCTCGTGCGTCTGCTCCAGTTCCAGGGCGGCTCCGCGCACCTGGTCGAGATCACCCTGGCCGAAGACTCGCCGGCCAACGACAGTGCCATCGCCGATCTCGCGTTCCCCCGCGATGCGGTCGTGGTGGCGGTGGTCAGGGCGAACCGCCTGATCGTCCCCCGGGGCGATACGACGCTGCAGTCCGGCGACGAGGTGCTCGTCCTCGTCGCCGCGGACGCCGAGGACGCGGTCCATTCACTCTTCATCGCGGACCAGCACGCGTAGACGAAACCAGATCGCAACCCCCGCGACGGCCCAGTTCAAGGGCACCGAACGTTCGCGCCCTCGTCCTCTATTTGTCACGCGTGCTCAAGCAGGGGCTCGGGTCGGCCGTACCATTAGATATATGGAGGCGGCCTTCTTCGACCTCGACAAGACCGTCATCGACCGCGCCTCCATCGCCGCGTTCGGGCGACCGTTCCTAAAGGGCGGGCTCATCAACCGACGGCTGGTGGCACGGGCGGCGATCTCCCAGCTGATCTACCTCTACTTCGGGGCCGACGAGGAACGTCTCGTGCGTGTCCGCGAATCGATGCTGGCCGTGACCAAGGGCTGGGACCGGGCCCAGGTGCGCCAGATCGTCCGCGAGACGATGCTCCAGACGATGGAGCCGATCATGTACGCGGAGGCGCTCGAGCTCATGGAGCTGCACCGCGCTGCGGGTCACCGTGTGTACCTGGTGTCCGCATCGCCCGAAGAGATCGTGCTGCCCCTGGCGGACCTCCTCGGAGTCGACGGTGCCATCTGCTCGCGGGGCGAAGTCGACGAGCAGGGTTGCTACACCGGACGCATGGCCTTCTACGCCTACGGCGATTCGAAGGCGACCGCCATGCGCGAGCTGGCGGCGCGCACCGGCATCGATCTCGGGGCCAGCAGCGCCTACTCGGACTCGGCGACCGATCTCCCCATGCTCGAGGCGGTCGGGCGCCCGGTGGCGGTCAACCCCGACCGCGCCCTCGCCAAAGTGGCGCGCGAAGCGCGGGTGGGAGGTGCGCAACTTCACGAAGCCGATCCGCCTCCGCGACCGGGTCGGCCGCACGACGCCGGTGGTGACGACGAGCCTCGCCGTCGCCGGCGCGGCACTCATCTTGTGGCGGCGCGGTCTGCGCGCCCGTCACGCGCCGGGGCCGACCGGCCGGCGCGCCGCCTAGCGGGAGTCCCCCAGCGCTCTATGCGTCGCGCAGGCGGCGGGCGGCGATGATGCCGAGGGCGACGAGCAGGGCGAGGACGATCAGCTTCTTCATGGCCGTGAAGCCTAGGCGCGGCTAGACGGTCAGCAGATCACGCGCCCCGGTGTCCGAGGAGGGATGGCGCAGCTTCGACATGGCCCGCGCCTCAATCTGGCGGATCCGCTCCCGGGTCAGGTTGAAGTGCTCGCCCACCTCCTCGAGGGTGCGGGGCTCACCCCGGTCCAGCCCGAAGCGCAGGCGCAGGATCTCGCGCTCCCGCTCGTCGAGCGGGGACAGGAGCCGGCCGATCTCGTCGGGCAGCAGCGACACCGCGGCGACCTCGAAGGGTGACTCGGCGGAGCGGTCCTCGACCACGTCACCCAGCTCGGCGTCCCCGTCCTCGCGCAGCGGCTCGGAGAGCGACAGCGGCTCGGCCCGGAAGCGCAACGCCTCGACGAGCTTGTCCTCGGGCATCTCGACCTCGATGCCCAGCTCGGCCAGCGTGGCCGGGCGGCCGAGCTTGAGCTCGAGCCGCGCCTGGGCCTTCTGCACCCGGGCCAGGGTGTCGCCGGCGTGCACAGGCAGGCGGATGGTCCGTCCCGTGTTGGCGATGCCCCGGGTGATCGCCTGGCGGATCCACCAGGTGGCATACGTGGAGAACTTGAATCCCTTGCGCCAGTCGAACTTCTCGACGGCGTGCATCAGGCCGAGGTTCCCCTCCTGAATCAGGTCGAGCAGGGGCAGTCCCGAGGCCTGGTACTTCTTGGCGATGGAGACCACGAGCCGCAGGTTCGACTGCACGAAGGTCTGCTGCGCCTGCTCGCCCTCCATGACGGCGCGGCGGAGCTCACGCTTCTTCGCCGTGGTCAGGCCCTTGGGCGCCTTGGCCGCGTCCGCCTCGGCGGCCCGGCCTGCCTCGATGGCCTGGGCCAGCCTGACCTCGTCGTCCTTGGTCAACAGCGGGTACTGACCGATGTCTGTCAGATACAGTCGGACGAGATCCTCGTCGTCGCGCTCAATTCGTTCCTTCGCCAAGATCGTCGCCGAACCTTCCGTCCCATATGGCCTCGGCAAGGGGGACCCCGCCAGGCGCTCGTCTACACAGTCCGGCACCCGTTCCTGGCGCACGTGGGCTGCGGAGACAGTGTAATCGCACTGTCAAGATGGGCGTACAGCAGGGAAAACGTGAGTTTCTTCAAACGCCCGTTCGTACGCGTTCCCGAGTTCCACGCCCGCGTGGAGAACGCCGGCCGACCCCTGGCTGAGAGGTCGGCCGTCCTGGATCTCGCCCCTCAGGAGGTGGTGGGCTGCCGCCAGGACGTCCATGACGGGCGCCTCGCAGACCGGCGTGGCCGACGCCAGGTGAGCCAGATAGGTCGTGTCGAGCCGGGGGAGGACCGTCCGGACCATGGCGGCGATGGGACCCTGCAGGTCGGGCTCGGCAGCCAGGGCGTCGAGCGCCCCCGCCAGCGGCCCGACCGGCGCGGCCACCAGGGCAGCCGGGTCGACCCCCGCCCGCACCGGGAGCCGTGCGGCCCAGCGGCCGGCCAGCTCGCCGTGGTGCCGGGACACGGCGGCGCACCAGACCCGCAGCGCGGCCTCCGGCGCGGCGCCGGCATCCCGGTCCGGCGCCGACGCCCACGCGCCGGTCAACTGGAAGATCCGGTGCTCGAGCCAGGCGTAGGCGCCCACCAGGCTCGCCAGTTCGTCGATGCCCCTCCACGATCCCGAGGAGGCGCCGCATGCTTCCTCAGCCACCCCCCGACTCCTCGAGCGCCGAGGAGCGGTAGCGGTTGGTGATGGGCATGCGTCGGTCCTTGCCGAACGCCTTGGTCGTGATGCGCACGCCCGGAGGCATCTGCCGGCGCTTGTACTCGGCGCCGTCGACGAGGCGCACGACGCGGTCGACCACGGCCGGATCGAAACCCTCCGAGACGAGGTCGGCCGCTGTGCGATCGCGCTCCACGTAGCCTCGCAACACCGGATCGAGTTCCTCGTACGGAGGAAGCGACTGGTCGTCGCGCTGATCCGGACGCAGCTCGGCCGAGGGCGGCTTGTCGAGCACGCTGTCGGGGATGGGTCCCGGCAGGCCCTCGAGCACCGCCTGCGTGTTGCGATAGCGGCACAGGTCGTAGACCAATGTCTTGGGCACGTCCTTGATCACGGCGAACCCGCCCGCCGAGTCCCCGTACAGCGTGGAATAGCCGGTGGCCATCTCGCTCTTGTTGCCCGTGGTCAGCACGATCCACCCCTTGGCGTTCGAGACCGCCATCAGCAGCACGCCGCGGAGGCGCGACTGCAGGTTCTCGTCGGTCAGGCCGAAGGGCTCGCGACCGAGTACGGGGGCCAGCATGGAGGCGAAGGCGACGTGGGCCTCCTCTATCGGCACCACCTTGAGGTCGATGCCCAGTCGCTCGGCGACCACGCCGGCGTCGTGACGTGAGCCGTCGCTCGAATAGCGCGACGGCATGGCGAGCCCGTGCACGCGCTGCGCACCCAAGGCGTCCACCGCGACCGTGGCCACGAGCGACGAGTCGATGCCACCGGATAGGCCGATGACCGCTTCGGAGAAGCCGTTCTTGCGCAGGTAGTCGCGCGTGCCGAGCACGAGCGCCGAGTAGACCTCGGCGTGGTCGCCCAGGGGCGGGCGAGGAGGCACCGGCTCCCGCGCGGGCCGCTCGGCCCGGTAGGGCTGGGTGACCGAGATCCGCGGCAGCAACTCGGTGACGGCGTGCGGCTGGTGGAGGCCGATCGGCAGGTCGACGACCACGAGGTCTTCCGCGAACTGCGCGCCCGAGGCGACCAGCGTGCCGTCCGGGCCGACCACGAGGGAGTCGCCGTCGAAGACGAGCTCGTCCTGGCCTCCCACCTGGTTCACATACGCGATGGCGCACCCGGCCTCTGCTACGCGGCGCGACAGCATCGCCAGGCGCTCGGCCCGCCGGCCACGGTTGTACGGCGATGCGTTGAGGTTCACGACCACGTCGGCCCCGGCCCGGCCGGCCTGCGCGACCGGGCCGTCGTCGAACCAGACGTCCTCACAGATGGAAACGCCCACCCAGGCTCCGGCCACACCGAAGAGGGAGGGTGGCTCGTCACTGGGCAGGAACCACCGTTGCTCGTCGAAGACGCCGTAGTTGGGCAGGTAGTGCTTGCGGTACACCCCCACCACCCGCCCGCCGGCGCACACCGCCGCCGCGTTGGCGAGCCCGACGCCGCCGCGGGCGGCGCCCACGTATCCGACCACCACCGCACACTGCCGGGTCGCCGCCGCGACCTTCTCGAGCGCGGCCACGTTGTCGGCCACGAACCCCGGCTTGAGGAGGAGGTCCTCGGGCGGGTAGCCGGGAATGGCGAGTTCGGGCACGATGCAGATGTCCGCCTCCGCCGCTTCGGCGGCCGCCAGCGCGGCCAGCACCCGCTCGACGTTGCCCGTGAGGTCCCCGACCACCGTGTTGAGCTGTGCGGCGGCCAGGCGCAGGTGCGGCATCGCTCCAGATTAATGGTGGTCCGGGCGGTCCCGAAGAGGCGGGCCCGACCTGGTCCCTGGACGAGCGCGGTGCGCCCGCGTGCGAAGCTTGTGCGGTGCAAAGCCAGCGGGACTACGTACTCCGGACCGTGGAGGAGCGGGGCATCCGCTTCGTCCAGTTGTGGTTCACCGACGTGCTCGGGACCCCGAAGGGGTTCAACATCACCTCCGCCGAGCTCGAGAATGCGCTCGACGAGGGGATGACCTTCGACGGCTCGGCCATCGACGGGTTCAGCCGCGTCCAGGAGGCCGACGTCCTGGCCCGACCCGACCCCAAGACGTTCCAGCTGCTGCCGTTTCACCACGACGATGCACAGGTGGCGCGCGTGTTCTGCGACATCGCCAACCTTGACGGCACCCCCTTCGAGGGGGACCCCAGGCACGCCCTGCGCCGCATGCTCGAGCGCGCCCGTGCGGCCGGCTACACGTTTTTCGCCTCGCCGGAGGTCGAGTACTTCTACTTCGCCGACGCCGACCCGATGCGCGGGCCGGTGACCCTCGACTCGGGTTCGTACTTCGACCTGACAGTGGCCGACCTCACGAGCGATCTGCGGCGGCGCTCCGTGCTCATGCTCGAGGAGATGGGCATCCCCGTCGAGCACACCCAGCACGAGGACGCGCGCAGCCAGCACGAGATCGACCTGCGCTACACCGACGCCCTCACCATGGCGGACACCGTGATGACCACCCGCATGGTGATCAAGGAGATGGCGCGCCAGGAGGGGGTCTTCGCCTCCTTCATGCCCAAACCGCTCGCGGGTGTGCAGGGCTCCGGCATGCACACCCACATCTCGCTGTGGGAAGGCGAGCGCAACGCCTTCGTCGACGAGGGTGACCGCTACGGGCTCTCCGAGGTGGCGCGGCGGTTCATTGCCGGATTGCTGCACCACGCCCACGAGATCACCGCCGTGACCAACCAGTGGGTCAACTCCTACAAGCGGCTCATCGGCGGGTACGAGGCGCCGGTCCACGTCAGCTGGGCGCGCAACAACCGGTCGGCACTCGTGCGGGTGCCCGTCGTCAAGATGGGCAAGGCCGAATCCACCCGCCTGGAGTACCGGGCGCCCGACAGTGCGTGCAACCCGTACCTCACCTTCTCGGTGATCCTCGCCGCCGGGCTGCGCGGCATCGCGGAGGACTACCCGTTGCCGCCCGAGGCCGACGAGAACCTGTTCACCCTGACACCGAAGGAGCTGGCCAAGAAGGGAATCGAGTCGCTGCCCTCCAGCCTGCACGACGCCGTCAACGAGATGGAAGGCTCTGAGTTGTTGGCCGACGCGCTGAGGCGACCACGTCTTCGAGTGGTTCATCCGCAACAAGCGAGAAGAATGGGACACCTATCAGGCCCAGGTCACCCAGTACGAGCTCGACCGGTACCTCCCCCTGCTCTGACACCGACGAACTGATGGACCCCCTCCTCTGCTTTCCTGCCGATCTGCCCGCCGAGGTGGCCCTCGCGCTGCAGAGCGCTGGTCTCGGACACCACGGAGTCGCGGGACCCGAGGACCTCGCCGAGCCCGGTCCGGACGGCCGCGCCGCCGGCTATTCCGGCGCGCTGGTCGTCGCAGGTGCGGACATGACCGCCGCCGTGGCGTTCTGCCGCCACCTCCGCCTGCGCGAGGTGCCGCTGGCACCGCTGCTCCTCGCCATCCGAGCGGAACAGGTGGGCGAGTTGCTGCTGCGCGACGACCTCTACGACGACTTCTGCGTCCTGCCCGCCCGGCCCGAGGAGCTCGTGGCACGCCTGCAGCACCTGTTCTGGCGGACCGGGCAGAGCATGCGTCCCGACATCATCGAGTACGGGCCCTTGATGCTCAATCTCGAGACCTACCAGGCCGCGGTGGCGGGCCGGGTCCTCGACCTGACCTACATGGAGTACGAGCTGTTGCGCTTCCTCGCCGGCCATCCGGCCAAGGTCTTCACCCGCGAGACCCTGCTCAGCCGGGTCTGGGGCTACGAGTACTACGGCGGGGCGCGGACGGTCGACGTCCACATTCGTCGCCTGCGGGCCAAGTTGGGCGAGGAGCACGCCCACCTGATTCAGACGGTGCGTTCCGTCGGGTACCGCTTCGGTCAGGTGGCCTGGCACCCCGGAGTGGCGCAGCGCAACGGTGCCGCTGCACCCGGGCCCGCCGCGTCGCCGTCGGTCGCCCCGGCCTCTCAGACGACGGGCGCGTAGGCCCAGGCCTCGACCTCGACCCTGGCTCCGATCGGCAGCGCCGCCACCGCGACCGCAGAGCGGGTCGGACGGTTCTGCGCGAAGTACTCGACCCACACCTCGTTCACGGCCGCGAAGTCGCCCATGTCGACGAGATAGAGGGTGGTCTTCACCACGTCGGGCAGTGTCGCCCCCTCGATCGCGAGCACCTCGGCCACGTTCTGGAGCGCCTGGCGGAGCTCAGCGACGGTACCGCCCGGAACCAATCCTGCACCGCCCGCGTCGTCGGAGACGAGGCCGACCTGACCCGAGGTGATGACCCAGTCGCCGACGCGACGAACAGGTGAATAGGGACCGACCGCTGGGCTCATGCGCGTTCCTCTCGACCGGCTGATGCTGCCACGTCATGCCGCGGGGCGCGGAACGCCGCGCGACGGGTCGGCCACCGGAGCGGCCTCCCCTCGGCGATCCATGCCGCCGCCAACGTGGCGACGAAGACCGCATCGGAGCCGTTGACCGGCCAGCCCTCTTCCTCGTGGAGCCGCACCGTCACCTCGGGCACGTCGCGCGCCGCCAGGATGCCGAAGGAGCGGATGGTCAGGTCGACGGGCTCGCCGGCCGCGTCCACGGCGATGCCCTCGCTCCACACCATCCCGAGCGCCTGGTGCACCGCACCCAGCGCGTACGAGCGCAGCGTGACCGGACAGAGCACCTCGCCCGCCCAGACGTCGACGTCGACGCGGCCGCGCGGACCGTCGCCGAGGCGGAGGTCGACGCTGGCCCGACCCGCACCCGGGAGCACGATCAGGGCGTGACCCGCGCCCGGTGGACCCGGCGGTGCGTGCCGCGCGTGCAGGGCGGCGAGCACCTCTGCCCACCCGGCACCGCGCGGCTGGGGCGCCACCGGCGGGCCGGCCACCGCGACCTCTTCGACACGCACGCCCGGGCACACCGCGCGCAGGCGGGCCGTCAGGGGAGCCAGGTCGGCGGAGCCCTCCGTGCGGCCGACGCGCACGACGCCGGTGCCATCGGCGCGCAGGCCGAGCCCCAAGGGTGGACGCTTGGGCGCACGGCGCACGACGTCTTCGCGGCGCCACAGGACGCGGACGGCCTCGCCGGCCTCGTCCGCGAGTTCCCGCGCGCCTGCCGGAACGGGGCTGCGCTCCTTCCCGCCGAAAGCGCCTCCGTTGCCGAGCGGCGAGGCGGGGGGGCCGCCGGGCCTGCTCCAGCTGGCGTCGGGCTCGACGTAGGCAGGCTCGACCCAGGTGGTCTGCAGCGTGATCGCCCAGTCGCCCGACGGCACCTCGACCGGGTACGACAGGGGCACCGTGCTGTTCCGGCCCTGGACGCGTCCGGTGGCCGCCCGCGCGGCCCGGACCCCGGGGGCCAGTGGTGCGCCGGCACCCAGCTGGACGAGCGCACCGGGCGGCCCCGAGTCGTCGGCGAACCCTCCGCCGCCCAGGACGACGTCGGGCCCCGTGCTCTGCATGGTGCGCCCCTCGATCTCCGATCGCCACGCCGCGCGCAGCGGGTCGCGCGGCTCCAGGTCTGGCGGACGGGCCGGGTCATCGAGTCCCAGCGCGTCGGACGCGGCCTCCACGATGGACTGCCATCCGGTGCAACGGCACAGGTGGGCCCGCAGCGCCCCCTCGATGTCCCGGCGCGTCGGAGGCGACCCGGTATCGCTACCGCCGAGGGCGGCGAGCCGCATGATGATGCCCGGCGTGCAGAAGCCGCACTGGCTCGCCCCGGCCGCCACGAAGGCGGACGACCAGCGGTCGCGGACCGCGGGCGGTGCACCCTCGAGCGTGGTGACGGCGCGGCCGGCGACGCGACGGACAGGTGTGACGCAGGCAACCCTCGGGAGCCCGTCGACCCAGACGGTGCAGCATCCGCACTGACCTTGCGGACTGCAGCCGTCCTTGACGGAGAAGCAGCCGAACTCCTCGCGCAGCGCATCGAGGAGGGAGATCCCGTCGGCGACGGACGCCTCGGACCCGTTCAGGCTGAAGCGAACGTCCGCGGCGGGGGGCGTTTCGGCCGGCGGGTTTCCGCCGCGGGACCTACTGGGAGTGGTGCCGGAATCGCTCAGGAGGGCGAATGCCCGGTCCGGCCGCGACTCAGCTGAACGAAGATCCGCACCCGCAGGTACGGGTGGCGTTGGGGTTGGTGATGTGGAAGCCCGCACCCTGCAGCCCGTCGCTGAATTCGAGGATCGAGCCGGAGAGCAGCTCGGCGCTGGCCGAGTCCACCACGACCGTGACCGAGCCGAACTCGCGTACGACGTCGTCGGGCATCACCTCGGTGTCGAAGAACATCTCGTAGCTGTAGCCCGAGCACCCACCGGGCTTGACCGCCACCCGCAGCGCCAGGTTCTCGCCCTCCTCCTGCGCCAGCAGCTCGGCCACCTTGCTCGTGGCGTCGTCACTCAGGGTCACCGGTGCCGGCTTCTTGCCGATACTGACGGAAGTTGAGAGTGTGGTCACTGGGTTCCTCCTCGTTGGCGGCGACGCCACCGCGCCCGACCGACGCTGACCATGTTACCGGCGCCAGGCTGCCCGGGGCACACGGAGACGGTCGGGCCGGAATTCGTCGCCACGCAGGTAGAATCGCCACATGACCTCCGGGTCCCCACCCCCGCCACCGGCGGCCGAGACGCGTCCCGACCCGCGGACAGACCAGGTGTTCCAGAGCCTGCGCGCGGTCATCGACCCCGAGCTGGGCGACACGATCGTCGACCTCGGCATGGTCCGGGCCGTCACGGTCAGCGGCGACGACGTGACCGTCGACGTCGCCCTCACGATCGCCGCCTGCCCGTTGCGGTCCCAGATCGAGCGCGATGTCCGGGGGCACGTCGCCGCGCTGGACTGGGTGCGCGACGTCGAGGTCCGGGTGGCCAGCATGGACGCCGAAGAGCGGGCCGCCGTCATGTCCCGGGCCCGCTGGAAGGCGCGGGAGGACGCTCCGGAGACCGCGGTGCCGGCCACGACCAGGGTCCTCGCCATCGCCTCCGGCAAGGGCGGCGTCGGCAAGTCGTCGGTCACGGTCAACCTGGCGGTGGCATTGGCCCGGCGCGGCTTCACCGTCGGGATCCTCGACGCCGACATCTGGGGCTTCTCGGTCCCCCGTCTCCTGGGCATGGAGGGGGACGTCGAGGCGCGCCAGGGCAAGATGGTGCCGCTCGAGCAGGCCGTCGGCTCCGGACGCGTGCGGGTCCTGTCCATGGGGTTCCTCGCCGACGAGGAGCAGGCGATCATGTGGCGCGGCCTCGTGCTCAACCGCGCCGTGCAGCAATTCCTCCAGGACGCCCACTGGGGAGACCTCGACTACCTGTTGATCGACCTGCCCCCCGGCACCGGCGACATCCAGATGGGCCTCGCCCGGCTGCTTCCCCGCACCGAGCTGCTCGTCGTGACGACTCCCCCCGTGGCGGCGCAGAAGGTTGCCGCCCGGGCGGCCGACATGGCGCGTCGGGGCTACCTCCGCGTGGCAGGCGTGATCGAGAACATGAGCGACTTCACCTGCGAGCACGGCACCACGTACGCACTGTTCGGCTCCGGCGGCGGGGAGCGCCTCGCACACAGCCTCGGCGTGCCGCTCGTCGGCTCGATCCCGCTGCATCCCGACATGGCCGAGGCCGGCGATGCGGGCAGGCCGGTCGCGGCGGCGGGGGGCGAGCTCGCCGACGTCTTCGCCGAGATGGCACGCTCGATTGCCGAGGACGTGGCGCCGCTCATCGAGGCCGACGGCTGTACGGCCCGCCTCGTCCAACGGGTGGAGGCGGCCGTGGTCCGCGGCGAGGCCGAGGCGGGCTGAGGGCGCGCGGGCCGGGTCCCTCGGATCTGTGCTCAGGCGGCGGCCCAGCGGCTCTCGATGGTGTCCTCGCCCTCGGGCGCGTCGAGGAGGACGGCGCGGCCCTCCTGGCCGAGCGCGCGCAGGTGGGACCACAACGAGAACCGGGCGACCGGGAGCTGGCGGTCCGTGACGTCGCCGTAGACCTCTCCGAGTAGCAGGTCGACCGTCCCCCCGTCGTGCCGGCCCAGCACGGCCGCGACGCGCTCGTGGCGGCCGAGACGGTGGGCGATCAGCGCGTCGACGACGTCCCCCACGTGGTCCATGAGCCGCCCGTGGCCCGGGGCCAGGGTGGCGACGCCCGGTGCGTCGCGCAGGCGGGCCAGGCTGGCGAGGTACTGGTGGAGGTCGCCGTCGGGTGGCCGGATCACGACCGTCGAGCCGTGCATGACGTGGTCACCGGTGAGCACGAGTCGGTGCTCCTCGACCAGCCAGCACAGATGGTCCGAGGCATGGCCCGGCGTGTGCAGCGCGCGCAGGGTGAGAGAGCCGGCGGAACCGGGACCGGGGAATGACACGGTCCACCCCTCTCCGACACGCTCGTCGGGCTCGAAGCCCTCCGCTCCCGCGAAGCCGACAACGCGCGCTCCCGTGGCGGCGGCCAGCGCGGCGGCACCCGGCGCGTGGTCGACGTGGGTGTGCGTGACGGCGATGGTGCGGACCGGCCCCAGCGGCGCCGCCGCATCGAGGATGGCGGCGGTATGGGACTCGTCGGCGGGGCCGGGGTCGACCACGACGAGCTCGGAAGTCCCGACGAGGTAGGTGTTCGTGCCCGGCCCGGTCATCAGGCCCGGGTTCGGGGCCGTAAGCCGTCGGACGCCCGGTGCGACCTCGTCGGCCCGGCCCGGTTCGGGGACCGGGCCGAGGCCGAAGTCCGGCACCGCGGGGATCACGGTCCGGCAGGGGGGACGGGCGCGGGGCGTGGGCCGGGCGCGGCGTCGGGACCCTCCTCGTTGGCCTTCATGGAGACGGCACGCACTGCCTCGTTGAAGTCGCCCCTGGCCTCGCCGTCGCCGGGATCGGGCACGGGGGCCTGCTCGTAGCCCGGGTCTCCCGGCAGCACGATGCGCATCCCGTTCCCGTCGGGGACCACCCGTGGCTCGATCGTGGGGACCGCGCTCGACGCCCGCTCCGCCGCCTGGAGGAGCTCGACGCTCGAGGCAAAGCGCCCGATGGCCTGGAGGCAGCGAATGGTCGGGAAGATGATCTCGATCTCACCGGCCCGATGCCGGGCCAACGCGTCCTGCGGCGTGATCCACACCTCGGCGATGGTCTCACCGGCGCTGTGCGCGGCGATCTGCCCTGGGGGTGCCGCCGCGACGAAGAACCGGGTGTCATAGCGGCGCGGGGCGCCCCGGGGGGTGATCCAGTGGGCGAAGTAGTGGACGTCGCCCACGCCGAGGTGGAGGCGCTCGTCGCGGCACAAGTCGAGGAAGCGGAGGGTGCCGGCGTTGACCTCGGCGCGGGCGGCGGCGAAGCGAGCCTCCTCGCCGGGGTCTCCGGCCAGCAGGCGGGGGCCGCCCTCGCGCCGGGCCAGCAGCAGCCCGGCCTCCTCGAAGGTCTCGCGCACGACGGCCACCCAGTAGGCCAGGCCCCCGGATTCGACACCGAGGAGTGCGTTGGCCTCAGCGTGGCTCCGCCCCGCGCACAGCGCCTCCGCCTCGGCGCCGCCGTCGAGGGGATCGACGGCGCCTCCGGGGAACACATAGGCGCCGCCGACGAAGTCCGAGCGCAGGTTCCGCCGCACCATCAACACCTCGAGCGCGGTCGCGCCCGCCGGTGTCGCGGTGTCGCGGACGAGCATCACCGTGGCCGCGGGGCGGATCTCCACCTCGGACGGACCGGAGGTGGCAGGCGGTGGCGAAGCCGATGCAGGCACGCCGCAGAGGGTACCGGCACCGGGAGTCGGCGCCCCCGGAGCGTGGGCACCCCTTGGCTAACCTGACCCGGTCCATGAGCCAGCCCGCCCCCGAGCCCGCGCCGACACCCTCGCTGCGCCACGTCCCGCGGCGCTACCTGGCTCTGGGGTTGATCATCGCGGCCATCTGCCTGCTGGGCACGCTCGTGCTCGTGCGCGACAACTCGGGGCCGACGTCCTCGTCGACGGTCGAGACGTTCACGCCGGCACCCTCCTCGCTCGTCGCCAGCGTGGCGGCGGTGCCCGCGTCCGTCTACGACGCGGTCGGGGTCACGTCGCCCGCCAACCCCGTCACGCCGCCGCAGCCGGCGGCGGCGCCGGGCTCCCCGCTGTGGCGGGCAACGGCCAACGGCGAGCCGGTCGTGTTTTTCTACGGCGCCGAATTCGCACCCTACGCGGCGGCCGAGCGCTGGCCCCTGATCCTCGCCCTGTCCCGCTTCGGAACGTTCGACCAGCTGGGCGTCATGCAGTCGAGCTCGACGACGGCGTTCGCCAACCTGTCGACCTTCACCTTCTGGAACGTGTCGTACCACAGCCGCTGGGTCGTCCTTCAGGCGGTGGAGCGCTACAGCGCGCTGAACCCGACGGGCGCGCGGTATCTCGGACTCGAGAGGCCCGACGCCCGGCAGTCCGCCGCCATCGCCACGTACGGGACGAGCGCGACGACGTTCTCGCTCCTGGACGTCGCGAATCGCTACGTCCTCGGCGGCGCCGCCTTCGCTCCCGGCGTCCTGGCCGGTCTCTCACAGGACCAGATCGCCGGGGACCTCGCCGTGGCGGCGAGCCCGCTCACGCAAGCGGTGGTGTCTGCTGCCAACGAGATCACCGCCGCCATCTGCTCGGTGGACGGGGACAGGCCCGGCACCGTGTGCGAGTCCCACGGCGTCCTGGCCGCGGACGATGTGCTGAAGATCGCACGCCCGCACTGAGGCGGGAGGTCTCGGGAATGCTCAGCTGGCGCGGCGGTCGAGCATCAGCTTGCGCTCGACCTCGTTCATGCCGCCCCAGATCCCATGGGGCTCACGGATCCTGATGGCGTAGTCCAGGCACTCTCCGCGCACGCGACACTCGTCACAAATCGCCTTGGCGCGGATCTCGCGGGAGGCCTTTTCCTCCTTGCGCTCGGCATGCGACGGGGGGAAGAACACCGCGGCTTGCGGTCCCCTGCACGCTGCCTTCAACTGCCACGACTCTGTTCCCTGGCGCATGAAACCCCCCGATGGGCCCCTCGGATCCCCACTGCGTGGGTCAAGCTACCGCCGAGGGTGGCCGCTTTCAAGGGGGTTGACCAGGGTCTTTGGACGGCGGTCGATCTGCGGCGCGAGCACGGCAACTACGCTCGGCCCGGCATGGACGTGGGTACCTTCTGCGCACAAAGCCACGTCCTCGTCGTCGCCGGCAAGGGCGGCGTGGGCAAGACGACGATGAGCGCGGCCCTGGCCAAGATGGCCGCCGGAGCCGGGAAGTCGGTCCTGATCGTCGAGCTCGAGGGCAAATCGGGCATCACCGGCGCATTCGGGGGGCGGGAGGACCTGGGCTACGAGGAGATGCTGCTGGCGCCGGCGCAGCCCGGCGGCGCGGGGCGCATGACCGGCTCGGTGCGCGCCCGGAGGCTCACGCCTGACGATGCGCTCATGGAGTATCTCGAACAACACGGCCTGCGGCGGGTGTCCAAACGACTGGCGCACTCGGGCGTCCTCGACGTGGTGTCGACGGCGATCCCGGGCATCCGCGACGTCCTGGTCCTGGGCAAGGTCAAGCAGTTGGAGCGGGAGGCGGTGGCCGACCTGATCGTGGTGGACGCCCCGGCCACCGGCCATGCCATCACGTTTCTGACCTCCGCCAACGGGCTGGTGAACGCGGCCCGCGGCGGCCCGCTGCGCACCCAGGCCCAGGATGTGGTCGACCTGCTCAGCGACCCGGCCCGCTGCCGGGTCATCCTGGTCACGCTCCCCGAGGAGCTCCCGGTCTCGGAGACGATCGAGTCGGCCTACACCCTGGAGGACAAGGCGGGCGTGCAGCTGGGGCCCGTGATCGTCAACGCCTGCGACCCCGAGCCTGCCGGGCTGGCGCGGCCGGCGCCCGAGGTGGCCTCGGCGGCGGGGGCGACGCTCGAGCCCGGACACCTGGCGGCGCTCGAGGAGGCCCGGCGTTTCCGCCTGGCCCGCCACGCCGTGTCCGCCGAGCAGGTCGAGCGGTTGCGCCGCGACCTGCCTCTCCCCCAACTCCTCGTCCCCGCGCTCGAGACCGAGCACATCGGAGCCGCCGAGACCGAGCGCCTGGCCGAGGCGCTGGCGGATTCGGTGAGCGCGCTGGTGGCCGAAGGCGCAGGATGAGCTCGACCGCCGCGGCGGACGGGTCCGCGGGCGCGGCTACCGGTCAGGGAGCTGCGGCCGCGAGCCCCGGCTCAGCTGGGACCCAAAGACCGGCGACGCTGCCGGAGCTGGTCGCCGAGCGCTCGGTCATCGTGTGCTGCGGGTCGGGGGGCGTCGGCAAGACGACCGTGTCGGCCACCTTCGCCCTGGCGGCGGCCCGCGCCGGCCGACGGTCCTGCGTGGTCACCGTCGACCCGGCCCGGCGCCTGGCCGACGCGCTCGGAGTGGAATCGTTGCCCAACACGCCGACCGAGGTGGACGGGGACTGGCCCGGTCACCTGTACGCGCTGATGCTCGACTCCAAGGGCACGTTCGACGACCTCATCCAGCGCTACGCGCGCACGACGGAGCAGGCGGAGTCGATCCTGGCCAACCGTCTTTACCAGAACCTCGCCGGTGCGCTCTCGGGCACGCAGGAGTACATGGCCATGGAGAAGCTCTACGAGCTGGTGCACTCCAATGAGTTCGACGTGGTCGTCGTCGATACGCCGCCGACACGCAACGCGCTCGACCTGCTCGACGCACCGCGCCGTCTCACCCGCTTCTTGGAGAACCGTCTCTTCCGGGCGCTGCTGGTGCCGACCCGGATGTCGTTGCGGGCGATCGGGATGGCCACGCAGGCGTTGCTCCGCACGATCGCCAAGGTGGCCGGCGCGGAAATCGTGCAGGACACCGTCGCCTTCTTCCAGGCCTTCGAGGGAATGGAGGACGGGTTCCGCAGCCGCGCCGCCGCGGTCCACGAGCTGCTCGCCGATCCCTCCACGGCCTATGTCCTGGTCACGACGGCCCGGCCCGACGCCATCGCCGAGGCGGGCTTCTTCGCCGAGAAACTGGGCGAGCGCGATGTGGCGGTCGCCGCGCTGGTCGTGAACCGCATCGCGCCTTCGTTCGGGCCTGTCGAGGGCGAACCCCCCGCTCCGACTCCGGCCGTGCCCGCCATGGAGGCCCTCGAGGCCAACCTGGTCGAGCTGAACGCGCTGGCGGCACGAGAACACGCAGCATTCTCCGGCCTGGCCGCGCAGGTGTCGCCGGCACCGGTCGGACTGATCCCCCTCTTCGGGGAGGACGTGCACGAATTGGGCGGGTTGCGGCGGGCGGCCGACCACCTGTTCGTCTGAGGCCCGCTCGGGATCGCGGCCCGGGCTACCTTCGGCGTGGACGGGTCCGATAGTGTCCGGTCGGTGCAGACCATCCTGGTCGCCAGCGACGCGCCCACGCTCCGCCGGGAGGTCGAGGCCGTCATCAGCGGGCCCGACGTCGAGGTGCGCGCGGTGACCTCAGGTCCCGAGGTGGTGGCGTTCGTTGCCGACGTGTCCCCCGATCTGGTCATTGTCGACATGCAGATGGGAAACATGGGCGGCATGGCCGTGTGCCTGGAATTGCGCCTCCAGGAGTCCTACGACGCCTTGGACCACATCGCGGTGCTCATGCTTCTGGACCGCCGGCCCGACGTCTTCCTCGCCCGCCGGTCGGGCGCCGAAGGTTGGGTGGTGAAACCGCTCGACCCGCTGCGCCTCCGGCGCGCCGTGGCCGCGCTCTTGGACGACGGCACCTTCTACGACGATTCGTACACGCCCGTGCCCGTGCTGGTGGGCGCCGGACCCCAGCTGCAGGCAGGACCCGAGCCCAGACCCTGACCGGCGCAGCCGTGTCGCACCGACAGGAGCCTCGGGACCGCCAGCCCCCCAAGCGATCGCGCCGGCCGTGGCGTCGCTCCGCGGACGGCGACGACCGAACCGGGGCCGGCCGGCGTGGCCAGCCCCCCGGGTCGGAGGCATCGGAACAAGAGCGGATCATCACCGAGGCGCTGGCGGACCTCCGTGACATGGATGTGCGGGAGGTGATGACGCCGCGGGTCGACGTGACCTACCTGACCATTCCGGTCCACGCGGAGGACATCGCGCGGGCGGTGCGAAGCTCGGGACACAGCTGCTTCCCCGTGGTCCACGACGACCTCGACGACCTGATCGGCATCCTCTTCGTCAACGACATCTTCCGGACCGGCGGAGGGGCCCCCGGCGACCGTCGGCGCGGCGAGGGGAGCGAGCCGAAGGACAGGGACGCCACCGACCCCAGCCCCTTGGAGATCTCCCGTAAGGTCCGCCAGCCCTACTTCCTCCCCGAGTCGCTCGGAGTCCTCGAGGCCTTGGCCGACATGCGCAAGCACCGGCGGGCCGTTGCCGTCGTGGTCGACGAGTACGGGGGTGTCGCAGGACTGCTCACGGTGAAGGACCTCTTGGAACCACTCGTGGGGGACCTGCACGACGAGTTCGACGTCGAAGACGAAGCGCACATCGTGCGGGTCGACAACACCCGCTGGCTGATCGACGGCCAGACCAACGTCGACGACGTGCGCGAGCGTCTCGGCATGGACATCGCCGAAGGCGAGTACGTCACCCTCGGTGGCCTCCTGTTCGAGCGCTTCGGTCACATCCCGAGCGAGGGCGAGGAGGTCCGTGTCGGCGACTGGAACCTGCGCGTGGTCGAGATGGACAAGCGGCGGGTGGCGCAGGTGGTCGCCACCCGTGCCGGCGGCGCGACCGGGTCAGAGGATGCGGACGCACGCGGCGGCACCTCGGGTGGCGACCCCGCGGCCAACGGGAGCGGGGAAGCCGCGGTCTGACGCCGCGGTAGTGTGGCTCGCTGCTCCCCTCGGGGGGTGGACGGGCTGTGGCGCAGCTTGGTTAGCGCGCTGCGTTCGGGACGCAGAGGTCCCCGGTTCAAATCCGGGCAGCCCGACTCTGGAGGCGCTTGGCACGGCGGCCCGCATGGCAGGCCCACAGTCGGATCAAAGATCGGCGTCGACCATCACCTCGAGGTCGGCGAACGACATGTCCGCGAGCACTGCGGCCTGCCTCTCCGCGAATTGCTGCGTCTCGGGCAGCTTCGAGTTCTCCATGGCTGACTCGTAGGAGTCGAAGAAGGCGATGATCTTGTAGCGGTCAGCGTTGTTCCGGTCGCGGGTGACGATTTCGTGACGCGCCGTGCGTCGCCCCTCGGTCGCCTTCTTCCACTCCTCGGTCACCGCGAGGACGGCATCGATATCGGGTGTGGTGAACTCCATGATCTGAATGAATCCAGGTGAGCTCATTGGCATCTCCCTTCGTCTAGTTGCTCATCCCTTCTGTTACCACACGTCGGCGGGTGGCGACTCACCTCGTCGGGATGACGCGGGACGTGGCGGGGTTGCGACGGCGGCTCACGTTCGGGACGCAGCACGCCCTGGCGGGTGACGGGCTGACCGACACCCGTTGATCGCCGTCGCCCGGCCCCCGCCGGCTCAGCGGTCCGGGGTCACGAAGTCGTGGCCTCCCCGCAGGCGGGGCTGCCGCGCGTGCGAGCGGCGCGCCACGCGTTTCGTCTGGTACATCGCCTCGTCAGCCAGCTGCCGCACCCGGTCGACGTCACCGTTCTTCCCGCAGCACGCAAATCCGATGCTGACGGTGGTCCGCACTCCTTGCACCTTCACGCGGGACACTGCGTCCTGAATCCGGTCTGTCACCCGACGTGCGTCCGACTTGTCCGCGTCGGCCACCACGGCGACGAACTCGTCACCCCCCGTCCGCGCCAACAGGTCGCCGTGGCGCAGGACGCCCGACGCGGCCCGCGCCACGGAGATGAGCATCTTGTCGCCGACGTCGTGTCCGTGGTCGTCGTTGATGCCCTTGAGGCCGTCGATGTCCAGGACGAGGATGCACACGGCGCTCCGGCGCCGGTCACCGTCGAGGTAGAGCGCAAGGCCCCGACGATTGGACAACCCTGTCAGGGGATCGGTGTTGGCCTGCATCTCGAGCTCCTGGTGGGCGATCGCGTTGCCGAGCGCGAGCTCGACGACGTTGCCCAGGGCGCGGCACCGGGAGAAGACCTCCTCGGAGACCATGGCGTCGCGTCGCTCGATCCTGATGAGGCCGTGCAGCTGCCCGTTCACCGCAATGGGGATGAAGGCGGCGTAGACGAGAGCGACGTCGTCGGTGATGGCGCGGAGCGTCGGGCCCATCGCCGTACGGTGCAGGTCAACCACGAGCGGGGTGCCTGTGTCCCAGACCTCTCCGACATACGGGTCGTCCCTGAGCAGGTAGCTGGTCGGAAGTGATCCGTGATCGTCGAACACCACCTCTTGTATGACGACGCCGTCGCTCACCCGCACGTACCAGGCGGCGCTGAATCCGGATCCAACCACATCGGTCATCACCTTCGTTCCCTCCGAGATCACCTCCATCGGATCGCGCAGCGAAGTCAGCGACTGCGTCGCGCCGTTCATCAGACGGCCCGCGCGCGCGAGGTCCGTCGAGTCGCGCACCTTGCTCTCGAGGCTGACGCGGAGGTGGTGGATGGTGACCGCCATCACCACCGAGACCGCAGTCCACAGGAAGAGACGGCGGAGATCGGTGGCGCCGCTGCTCTGCATGGCGATGCCGGCGACCGTCAGGCTGACCATGGCGGCCCCGATGACGGTCACCGCGTACGAACCCGGGTAGTAGAGGGCCATGCCGAGGACCGGCAGCAGGACCAGCGCCGAGAGACCGCCCGCGGTGCTCTGGACGCTCGGGTTGGTGCCGCCCGAGATCAGCAACAGCGTGACCGAGACGAGGTAGGCCAAAGTCGGAACGAGCACGGCCCAGCGGGGAAAGCGACCCCACGGCAGGAGCAACGACAGGGTGCACGCCACGAGCACAGCCAGGCTCGCCCAGTAGAACCCCGGCTCGGTGGGCCCGGGCGGCAGGGCCACGCTGGCCTGGGCGACGGCGGCGAGGGCGAGGAAGATGAACGCTCGCACGAAGAATCGGCGCCGGGGCCGCCGGGCCCGCGCCCGGTCGTCGTGCTCTTCCATGGCGTCCCCCCAAGGCGGCCGATCCCACTGCCTCGCTTCTTCCTTCGGTCCGCCACCCGCCGCCCCTTATAGAGCCGAAAGTACTAATTCTGAGACCGTAGTCCCCGTTCGACCCTGCGGCACCGCTGCCGAGGGCGAGCAAATGGCCACTCAAGCTGCGAGAACGTCCGATCCTTCCGCTCGTCACTCCTGTGACGGCGGAGTCGCCCCTTCCCGCGGGAATCCGCCCCCGACACCGATGGCCTCGAGCAGGCGGTCCAGGAAGGGGGCCTGGCCCTTCAAGAGCATTCTTCGGGCGAGGCCCACCTGGACCCATTCGATGCGATCCACTTCGGGATACTCCCTCACCTTCCCGGAACCGCGCGGCCATTCGAGCTCGAACGTGTTGCTCACCGCCCCGGAAATATCGAGGTCGGCCTCCAGTGCCCACACCGCGACGCGTTTCCCGCTTGGCTGACGCAACTCCCCGAGGAAGAGGGCATCGTGGTGCGGCACCTTCAGACCCGTCTCCTCCTCGAACTCCCTGAAGGCTGCAGCGAGCGCGTCCTCGTCCTCGTCGTACTCCCCCTTGGGGATGGACCACGAGCCGTAGCCCTTCCGTTCCCAAAACGGCCCACCAGGGTGTGCGATGAGCACCTCGGCACCACCGGCGTCATCGATCCGGTACAACAGCAGACCTGCACTTCGCGCAACCATGTGAGGGCCAATCATCCCACCCGCGCCTTTGTCGACGCGGGCGCCGCCGGTCGCGGCGGGCGGTGACCTCAACTCATTTGCCGTGGAGGCCGAGTTGGATCGCCTTCACCAGTAGGAGGACGACGGCGACGATCAGGTAGGCGCGCAGCGCCCACATACCGAAGAGCCGGCCGCGGGACCACTTCGGGCGGGTGAGCAGGTTGAGCGGTGGCATGCGCCAGTTGGCCCGTTGCTCGCCCGACATCACCGCAACGAGCGGGCGCACCGACCGGTTGCGCAGCAGCACGATGCCACCGACCACGTAGACGACGAGGAGGATCCCACCCAACACCAGGGCGAGGTCGTTGACGTTGATGGACGGGAAGAGCGTCGTGATCATGAGCACGAAGGACATCATCAACAGGACGGAGATGATGACGATGGCCACCACGTTCAGCCAGGGACGGTTCACCCAGGGGCCCAGCACGTCCTTGTCGTTGCAGAGCAGCAGGAGGAATACGGTGGCGCTGGGGAGCAGCACGCCAGCAAGAGCTTGGACACCGGTCGTGATGACCCCGAGTGGCGCGCCGGGGATGATGACGATGCCCGCGGCGAGGACAACCATTGCGCTGAACACTCCGTAGAAGAATTTGGCGTCGCGGAAACTCCGGTGCAAGGAATGGTGGGCGCCGAAGACGTCCCCAAAGGCGTACGAGGTGGAGAGGGTCACCGCGGCGGCACCGATGATGGAGGCGTTCAGCAACACGATGGCGAAGATGGTGCCCGCTGCATTGCTGACGTAGTGCTTCAGGCCCTCGGCCACGCCGCCGGCGTTGGTGAACTGGCCGAACAGCGGCGTGTGGGCGAAGGCGGCAGCCGGTACCGCCATGAGGAGGGCGGCGGCGAACACGACGACCAGCGACCCGACGGCGGTGTCGGCGCGCTCGTAGTTGATCCAGCGGGGCGTGATCCGCTTGTCGACGATGTTCGACTGCTGGAAGAACAGCTGCCACGGGGCGACCGTCGTGCCCACGATGGCGATGATCAGGAGCACCGAGGTGGAGTTGAAGCCCCCGTGCACGCCCGGTGTCACGAGACCCTTGAAAAAGGGCCCGGCCGTCGGGTGGCTCATGAACGCCAGAGGGATGACGAGGAAGTTGGCGAAGATGAAGACGAACATGAACCGCTCCCAGCGCCGGAAGCTTCCCGTTGCCGTCATGGCGACGAGGGTGACGGCGGCGATGGGTACCGAGTAGTACTCGCTGACCCCGAAGTAGCCGAGGGCGAGGCTGACCCCGATGAACTCGGTGGCGATGGTGAGGAAGTTGAGGATGAAGAGGTCGCCGACGGAGAACATTCCCCAGAACCGGCCGAAACGCTCGTTGATCAGGCGGGCGTGGCCGACACCCGTGACGGCACCGAGGCGCACCACCATCTCCTGGTTCACGATGAGCACCGGGATGAGCAGCGGCAGGGTCCACAGCAGGGTGAGGCCGAAGTTTTGGCCCGCCTGCGAGTAGGTGGAGACACCGCCGGCGTCGTTGTCGCCGATCATGACGATCAGCCCTGGTCCCATGATCGCGAGCAGGGTCAGGAGGCGAGCCGTCCACGACCGGCGTGCACCGGTGTCGTGCTGGCGGATCGTGCCGAATGCGCCCTGGATGTCTCCGATGTGCGCTTCGTCGAGGACGGCCGTCGGGCCGTCGGGCTCCCGAGTCTCGGACATGTCTCACCTCCTTCGCTGCTCGGGGTCTTGGGTCTTCTCAGGGCCTCCGCGCCGTGAACCGGAGAAGTCCACACGCGTCGAAACGACGGGCGGTGACGCGTGCGAACGGACACTCCGAGCCGATGTGGTCACCGGTGGGTACGGACCGGGAGCCGATGCGGCGATCGGGGAGCGCTACGGACGCGCCTGGGAGGCGGGTCTTCGTCGACGGAACACTGTCATTCTTCTGCCGCCGTCAGACCGAAGTCACGCCGCCACCCCGACGGCAGCAGCAGCTCGAGCACGTCGTCGACGGTGATGACACCCAGAATATTCCGGTGCTCTGGATCGAGCACGGGCGCCACGGTCAGGTTGAAGTCGGACATCTTGCGGACCGTCCCGCCAAGGTCCCAATCGGGATGCACGTGCCCGAGTTCCGTCGTGGCGACCTCGGACAGCGTCTTGTTTCGCGGGCTCTGGATCAGCTGCACGGCCGGGACGGATCCGATGACGCGCCCGTCGTCCGGGTCCGAGACGAACACGACCGAGAGGGCCTCGCGGGGCACCGTGCTGACCCGGATCGCCTCGAGCGCCTCTTCCACCGTCGTCGTGCCTGGCATCTCCAAGAAGTCCGGGCTCATGAGGCCGCCCGCCGTCTCGGGGTGGTAGTGGAGGAGCGAGCGCACCTTGCGGCGCTGCGGCTCGGGAAGTAGGTCGAGGATGGGAGCCCGCCGCTCCTGGTCGATCTCGGAGATCATGTCGGCGGCGTCGTCGGGCGCCATGGACCCGAGGAGCTGGGCGGCCTCCTCGTCCGAGCGCTCCTGCACGAACTCGACCTGGTGCTCGGGGTCGAGCTCCTCGAAGACGTCCGCCTCGAGCGCGGGGTCCTGGCCCACCGCCTCGATGATCTCCTCGCCCTCCTCGTGCGAGGCCGCCTCCACGAGGTCGGCGATCCGGGCTGGATGCAGCCGCGCCAACTTGCGGTACGGGATGCGGAGACGGGCACTCGGCACGTGGGACACGAAGGGCTCGATGCTGCCCCAGTCGATGATGGCGCCGGCCCCCGAATGCTGGCCGAGGCGACCGGGCAGGAGCCGGCGCAGTGTCCCACGGGCCGTGGGGTCGACCCCGACGACCTCCCACCCGGTGTCGGTGCGGTTCAGCTCTATCTCGTTGGCCCGGATGAGCCGGCCCCCGACCACGTTGATCAGGTGTCTCGCCATGAGGTCCTTGGCGAGCAGGAGCTCGCCGGGCCGGCGCTCGAAGCGGCGCAGGTCCACCTTGGAGCCGTCGAACGTGACGCGTCCCGGCTCGATGGCGGAGATCTTGCGGGCCGGCACGAACAGCTCACGCCCACCGATCTTCACGACCAGGCCCACGATGGGCGGGTGCGGACTGCCATCCATCCGCGCCACCAGGTCCTGCACGCGACCGAGCTTGTCGCCCGTCTTGGCGTCGACGAGCGGCCGCTTGAGGATGCCCGAGAGGTGGATCAGCTCAGTTGGCATAGCGGGTGGTCCTCGGCGGGGCCTCGTGCAGCGGGCGGAGTCGGGTGGGGTGGTCAGGCAAACCCAGCATCCGGTGGTCGGCGCGGTAGAGCGCCTCGGCGAGCAGCTGCGCCACGTACTCGTCGGCCGCTGAGTAGTAGGCGAACGTGCCCTCTCGCCGCACGCTCACCAGCTTGGCCCAGCGCAGCTTGGAGAGATGCTGAGAGACTGCCGTGGGCGAGGCACCAACGAGGTCAGCCAGGCACGAGACGGAGGACTCCCCCTGGAGCAGGGCCCACAGCAGTCTGATGCGGGTGGGGTCCGAGAGGAGCCGGAAGGTGTCGGTCGCCGCGGACACCTGTGCCTCCGAAGGCATCTGGAGGTCCCGCCTATCTACGTGCATGCGAAGGTAATGATACATACTTATCCGGGCCGTCGGCGTGTGACATCCGGGGCCGACGGGACCGCACGCGCCGCACTCCGCGCTGCATCCCGACGCTCCACACCCTGTCGCCCGGCGTCGTCGCCACGCTGTCCGGGCGGGCCCCGCCGCGACCGCGAGGCTGGCAGAGGTGACCGACGCCTCGCTCCGTTGTGACTGCCATTCGCCGGCCATGCTGGCTAGGCTTTGCCCTCGTTCCGGCCGCCCAATCCGGAGCCATCTAGGGGGCACGGGCGTCGACCAGAACCAGGGTTCGCACGTCAACCAGAACACTGCGCCACCATGAGCCCTCCCAACCCTGAGAACGACCCAGTCCACAAGGGCCTGCACCAACTCGGACAGCAGATCGAGGGCGCGAACCCCGTCACGCCGTCCGACGCGGTCGATGCCGTCGCCGACAACGCGGTCGCCGACCCAGTCGACAACCCCGTCGAGAACCCAGTCGAGAACCCAGTCGAGAACCCCGTCGACAACCCCGTCGACAACCCCGTCGAAAAGGGCCTGCACGAGCTGGGGCGGCAGATCGACGAGGCCGAGCAGGCCGGCCGGGGCAAGCGGGGTGCCAGGCGCGAAAAGGACACCGACGCGGACGCGGCGCGCCGTGGCCCGGCGCACGCCGCCCCCAAGAAGAAGCGTTCGGGCAGGCGCACAGCGGCATGGGTCGGGGGCACCCTGTTGCTCGTGATCGTGCTCCTCGCCGGCGCGGCAGCTGGCTACGGCTGGTACCTCAATCACGAGATCCACCGCATCGACTTGAAGAACCTGACTTCGGCCCCGGTGAAGGGCGCGGACGCCGGTACCGAGAACATCCTCATGATCGGGTCGACGGACCGCTGCGCCCTCAAGGTGCAGAACCCCGCTTACGGCCTCTGCTCCCAGGGCGTCAACGGGGTGAACAGCGACGTCGTGATGATCCTGCACCTCAACCCGGCGAACAACACGCTCTCGATCCTGTCCATCCCGCGTGACCTCTTCGTGCCCAACGCCCGCTCCGAGGGGGCGAACAAGATTGATGCCGCGCTCTACCAGGGACCCGATCAGCTCATCAAGGCCATCGAGGAGGACTTCGGGATCCCGATTCAGCATTTCGTCGAGCTCAATTTCGACAGTTTCATCAATGTGGTGAACGCGCTCGGCGGCATCAAGATGTACTTTCCCGAACCCGTGTTCGACGCCTACTCGGGGCTCAACATCCAAAGCACCGGCTGCATCGCGCTGAACGGCACCCAGGCTCTGCAGGTCGTACGGGCCCGCCATCTCCTCCACAAGGGGCCGGGCACCACCACGACCGATCCCAACTACTGGACGCCAGAACCCCAGAGCGACCTGGCGCGGATCCGGCGGGATCATGAGTTCCTGCGCGTGCTGGCAGCCGCCGTCAAGGCTAAGGGGCTCAGCAACCCGATCACCGATCAACAGCTCGTGGCCGGAGTGGTCGGGCAGCTCACCGTCGACTCGGGCCTCTCGGCCACCGACATGATCAGCCTGGTGCTCGGGTTCCACAGCGTCAACGTGAACGCGGCGCCGCAATTGACGGTACCGGTCGCCGTGGACCAGTTCGGGAGCTACACCTACAAGGGGGGCAGCTACGGGGACATCGAGTTCCCCGTCCAGCCGACGGATCACGGCACCATTGACCAATTCCTCGGACTGAAGTCGAGCAGCGACGACACCTACACCGGGGGAGCGCTCCCAACTCCTTCGACGGTGACGGTATCGGTGATGAACGGATCGGGCGCCTACAACCAAGCGACCGACACGGCAAACAGCCTGCAGGCGCTCGGGTTCCACATCGGGACGATCGGCGACAGCGCTCCGGTGGGACAGGAGGCGGAGACAGTCGTCTACTACTCGTCGAAAACCCCGGCCGAGCTGGCCGCGGCCCAGGCGGTCGCCAACACCATGTCGGGCGCGGTGATCATGGCCGTGGACCCGACCCAGATGAAGCCCGGCTCGCAGGTCACCGTTGTCACCGGCACGGACTTCAGCGTGAACCCGCCACCCGCCTCGACCACCCCGACGTCAGCGGGCGGGACGGTCGCCATCCCGGCCGCAGCCGGCACGACGACCACGACCGCGGCCTCGTCGTCCAGCAGCGCCTTCGCACCCCCGACCCCGACGGTGGAGCCGCTCCAGCCCTGGGATCCCCGCTCGTGCACGCCGAGCGGCGGCGAGGGCGCCTGAGCGTCCGGCGTCAGGCGAAGATCTCGCCGCCGTTGGTGTCGAGCGCCTGGCCGGTCATGGCGCGGGAAAGGTCCGAAGCCAGGTACACGATGGACCCGGCCACGTCCTGGTCGCTGGGGATCCGGCCGAGGGGGACCCGCGCGTTGAGCTCGTCGACGACCACCTGCGGTGCCACGCCCCGCCCGCTCGACGTCATCTCGATGTAGATGTCGACCGACGGCCCGGCCATCCAGCCGGGGACGACGGCGTTCACCCGGACCTTCGACGGGCCCAGCTCGTAGGCCAGCACCCGGGTGGCGGTGAGCAATGCGCCTTTCGAAATGGCGTACCCGCCCTGTGCGGGCTGCGGCTGGCGGGTCACCATGGACGCCACCATCACCACCGAGCCTCCGCCGCGGGCGCGGAGGAAGGGTAGGGCGGCTCTGGTCATCTGCAGCGAGCCGAAGAGGTTCACGTCCATGATCTTGCGCCACAAGCCGAGATCGACGTCCTCGAAACTCTGGAAGACGTCGGCCCGGAACGCGTTGTTCACCAACACGTCCACGCCGCCGAACTCTTCGTTGGCGGCCGCCATCAGGCGGGCACACGCCTCGGGGTCGGTGATGTTGGTCGGTACGGCGATGGCTCGGGCGCCCATGTCCCCGACCTCGGCGAGCACGTCGTCGAGCGTCGACTGGCGGCGGGCCGCCAACACGAGATCGGCGCCCTGGGCGGCGAGCGCCCGCGCCGCCTGCCGGCCCAAGCCCGGACCGACACCCGACACCACGCAGGCCTTGCCCGACAGCAACCCGGAACCGGCCATCGCGTGCCCCTTGTCTCTCTCCGCAGTCGTCATGGGCGAAGCGTAGGGCAGCCCGGCCCAATCCGAGCGGGCCATCCGCGCCGCTGTCACGCGCGCCTGGGATGATCGGTTTCGTGGGCTGACCAAAGGAGGGTCATGGCCATTTGTGCGCACTGCGGCGGCGAGATGACCGAGGGGATCAGCTGCCTCACCGACCCCGTGATGATCCGTGGCAAGGCCTACTCCCCCATCCGCTGGGGCCAGGAGCCCCGGCCGAGGCACCGCTACGAGCCGGAGGAGTGCCGTGACTGCGGGACACCGATGGGCGGGGTTCACCATCCCGGTTGCGCCATGGAACGGTGCCCGGCCTGTCACGGTCAGGCGATCGGGTGCGGGTGCGTGCCGGAGCCCGAGTGCGAGGCGGCGTGCACCTTCGAGCACCTGCGTGCTGACCGATGCCGCTCGCACGTACTGCGGCGCGTCGGTTGGCGCTGACGTCAGTCGTCCGGCCCGGGCGCTCGCCCTGAGCGCCTGAGCAGCGCTTCCCACGGACGTAGACGGGCCCCGAGGGGGACCAGCAGCGCGGCCACCCGCCCCCGGGCTCCCTCCCTCGGCGGCGGCGAGACACGCCCCTGCGGCCGCGTACAGTGCGGCCGGGTCAGAGGGCCGGTGCCCCCCTCCGCGGGACCGCGCCAGATCCCATGCGTGCAGGTGCCACTCGCCGGCCGCCACCCCTGCGTGCAGGCCGGCGGTGACCGTGCCGCGCGGGTACCCGAAGGGCAGGTCCCACACCGGGGGCAGGCGGTCGCGGTAGGCGCGGGCGCTCTCGACGAACTGCGCCACCGCGGCAGGGCCACCGAGCCCGGCCATGGACCCGACCGCCTCGGCGTTCCTGGGCGCAAGCTCCGCGACGCCGAACGGCCGGTCCGCGTCCCCTCGCTCGGCCCGGTCCAGCCAGGCGTGGTACCAACGCGCCACCGCGAGCGCGTGGCGGGCCAGTTCAGCTGCCGTCCACTCCCCGCAGGCGGCGCTGGCCCAGCCGCCGGGGTCCAGCTCCTTGGTGCACGCGGCGAACGCGTCGATACCCTCGTCGTACAGACGCAGGACGCGATCTCGGGGTGCGCCCTGCATCACCGGACTCTTGCACGAGAACCGGCGCCAGCGGGGTCCGGCACCGCGGTGCCGTGCAAGCGGACGGCGCGCCGCGAGTCGATCCCGAAGCCCTGTCGTGCTCGGTTCGCGCTCACAACACGCCCGCTGCGATCGTGACACCGACCGCGATCAAGAGGAGCCCGCCGGTGCGCTCGCCCCAACGGCCGAGACGCGACCCCAGCCGCCGGCCGAGTTCGAGGCCGGCGAGGGTGAGACCCACACTGACAACCCCGATGACGACCGCGGCGACGACCACGTTGACGTGGGACGTGCCGAGGGCGAAGCCGATGGCAAGGTTGTCGATGCTCAGGGCGACAGCGAGGATGATCAGCCGTAGGAGCCCCGGCTCGGTGGTGGGGACTTGGTCTTCGTCGTCCGATCGCCGGCGCCGTGCTCTTGCACCAGGGCGAACACTCCGGCCAGGCAGAGCACGAGACCGGCCAACAGATTGGCGTGACCACCGAGTCCGGCGGCGATGGAGTCGCCGAGAAGGAGACCGAGCAACGGCATGCCCGCTTCGAAGACGCCGAACACCACCACCACTTTGAGGCGAAGGTGGGAGCCGGCACCCGAGATCCCAAGAGCGCCCGCCGCGCCAAAGTTGTCCAGCCCCACCGAGAGCGCGACCAGCAACAGAGCGAGCACGCGCGGATGCTAGGGGCGTGGCGAACGACGGCGCTGTCGACCGTGCTCGCTCGTGTATGACCGTTGTCGCCGTTTGACCTTCCCTCTTGAAAGAACCATCGTTGGGCCCATGAACCCTGGCGGCGAACAATCGGAGCCTCGTGCAGGGGTGGGCCTGCTCGACGGAGTCCGGGTATTGGAGGCGGGGTTGCTCGTCCAGGGGCCTCAGGCGTCTCTCACGATGCTGGAGTGGGGTGCAGAGGTGATCAAGGTGGAGCTGCCTGGGTTCGGCGACCAGAGCCGGTGGCTCCCGATCAGCCGCGAGGACAGGCGCTCGGCCTTCTTCGCCGCCTACAACCGGGGCAAACGAAGCGCCACGGTCGACCTGCGAGTACCGCACGGCCGTGATGTGTTCCTCCGACTTGTGGAGCAGGCCGACGTCGTCATCACCAACTTCAAGCCCGGCACCATGGACGACTGGGGCCTCGGGTACGCGGACGCAGCCACGCGCAACCCGCGGATCATCTATGCGATGGGTTCCTCGTTCGGATCAGAAGGCCCCGACGCGGCGCGCGAAGGTGCTGACCTGAGTGCACAGGCTGCGGGCGGGCTCATCAGCACGACGGGCGGCAACGGCACCGATCCCAGTCCAATCGGGGCGACCGTGGCCGACCACATGGCCGGTCAGAATCTCCTGGCGGGCGTTCTCGCCGCGCTCTACGCGCGGGAGCGCACCGGTCGGGGCCAGCTGATTGAGACCTCGCTCCTCGGGGGCCAGGTGTGGGCCCAGGCCGGTGAGTTCACCCGGTACCTGATGTCGGGGCAGGTCTCGGGGCCGAGTCGCCGCAGTCATCCCATGATTCCCGGAATCTACGGCGTCTTCCCGACCTCCGACGGGTGGATCGCAATCGTCGGCACCGCAGGCCCAGCTCGTGACCTCTTCTATCGAACGATCGGAAGGCCGGACCTGATCGATCGCTTTCACCATCTCCTGTACTACGAAGAGGACAAGGCCGAACTCTGGCCGATCCTTGACGGCGTCTTCGCAGACAAGTCCACTGCCGCGTGGTGCCAACTGCTGGGGGCGGCAGGTCTGCGCTTTGCCCCGGTGCGGAACCATGCGGAGGTGGTCGACGATCCTGGCGTGCAGGCCAACGGCTATATCGCCTCCGCCAGGGACGCCGGCCGGGGCGACACCGAGGTGCGCGTCGTCAGGCCACCGGTGCGATTCTCGGAACCGGCCCCGACGGCTCAGGGTCATGTCCCCGAATTGGGACAGCACACCGAGGAGGTGTTGCTCGAAGCCGGATATACGTGGGACGAGATCAATGCACTGTCTTCGGAGGGTGCCATCTAGCCCCCGAGTTGAGGCGCTCGAGCCGGCGTGCACGAGCACACTGTGTCGCGCGGATCTCAGACCCCGACTCGAGGCGGCCCCGAGCATGCACAGGGCCAGGGTCCGGCTCCTCTCAGCCGAGGCTGGCGGTGCCACCGTGGCGCGAAGCACGCCGTTCGGGTGCAAAGGGCGCGCCAGGAGCAGCTGGAACGGCCGAGGCCGGCCGGCCAGTGGAGGTGAAGGGACTCGAACCCTCGACCTACGGCTTGCAAAGCCGCCGCTCTTCCAGCTGAGCTACACCCCCATGCAGGAACGACGAGCCTGGCACGCGACACTCGACGTTTGGCCGTGGGACTGGCAATTGTAGGCAGACGGCGCTGTGCGACCCTGACCTCCTGGGGGTCGTGAGACCGGATCCCGACGTGAGCGGGCTGGAGCGCGTCGAATCTTGACGGGAACGAGCTCGTGCGGGTGGTCCACGCCGCCCCACTAGGGTGCGCCCCCGTGGACGCACGGACCTTCCTGGGCATGGAGCCCGATGGCGATGATCTGCACTGGCGTATGCCGGTCACCAGGCAACTAGCGACACCGGGGAATTTTCTCTTCGGAGGATGCGGGCTCGGGGCGGCGCTCGTCGCGCTGGAGGCGGCGTCCGGGCGCCAAACGGTCTGGGCGACCGGCCAATACCTGTCCTACGCGCTGGTCGACACGGAGATGCAATGGCAGGTCACACTCGCCGCTGTCGGTGGACACGTGACTCAGGGCCGCGCCGTCGGAAGAGTCGATGGCCGCGAGATCCTGACGGTCAATGCAGCCCTCGGTGACACCGGCGATCTGGCGCTCGGTGGCGTGTGGGTCACGCCGCCAGACGTTCCGCCCCCCGACCGCGGCCGGCCGCGATTCCTACCCGAAGTGTTCCGCAACACCATCATGGACAGCATCGAGGTGCGCACCGCCAGCGGGCTGGCCTTCGAGGAGATGGACGGGTCCCCGGGCAGCCCGGACTCGGCCCTCTGGGCGCGGGTGCCGGGCCACCTGGCGCCTTCTGCCGCCACCCTGGCCATCGTCGGGGACTACCTCTCTGGAGCCGTCTCACAGCCCCTTGGTCGCCGTGCAATGGGCAGGAGTCTCGACAACACGCTGCGGGTCGTGCGGTTGAAGCCCACCGAATGGGTGCTGTGCGACATCCGGATCCACGCGCTGGTCGACGGGTACGCCCAAGGGATCGCATTCCTGTGGTCCGAGGACGGAGATCTCCTGGCCACCGCGAGCCAGTCGACCTCCGTTCGCCTGTGGCCGGAGGATCGTGCGATACCGGAATAATCAGGCGCGATAGCCGCGTCCCGCGACAACAGCGAAACTGTTGGCTATGGCCCGGCACGCGGCGACCGACAGGCGGCGACCATCGCGCTCCATACTCTCGATCGCGTTCGCGCTCGTCGCTGTCGCCGTTGCCCTCAGTGCGTTCATTGCCCTGAGGGGATCGGCCACGTCGCCACCGTCCCGCCCGCTCGGCAGCGGGACCGCCGCCGCCCCGAACAGGCCGAGACCAACCACAACCGAACCAACGGGCGATCCGGCCTCCACGACCACGACCACGGCCGCGCCGATACCGGGACCGGCGGGACCGGGCTTTGTGGCCGGTCAGGTGACCGCGGTAGGCGACTCGGTGATGCTCGACTACCAAGACCCGCTCAAGTCCTCCATCCCGGGTGCCAATGTGGATGCGGCCGTAAGCCGGCAGTGGTCCGACGGGGAGGCGATCCTTCAGACACTGAAGGGCGACGGTCAGCTCGGCGCGGATGTCATCGTCGGTCTCGGCACGAACGGCCCGATCACCGACGCCGATTTCAACAACATGATGGCCATCCTCGGCGGAGCATCGAGAGTGGTGTTCGTGAACGTGCACGTCGACCGATCCTGGCAGGACCCCAACAACGCCGTGCTCGCCAGCGGCGCTGCCCGCTTCCACAATGTCGTCGTCGCGGACTGGGCCACACTGGCCGCACAGAACCCGCAGTGGTTCGGGGGGGACGGCACGCACCTCGGCATCGACGGTCCCGGCGCCAACGCCCTTGCGGCCCTGGTCGCGTCCACGCTCGCCAACGGCTGACCTCGTCCTGACGGCGGATGAACGATCGAGGGACCGTCGTGTAACCTCAACCTTCCTCCAAGGACGTTGGCCATCGGGGGCTATAGCTCAGCCGGTTAGAGCGCAGCACTGATAATGCTGAGGTCGCTGGTTCGATTCCAGCTAGCCCCACTACCGAAGCGCGCGCGGAGCCCTAGGCTCACTCTCCCGTGAACATTCGGGTATGGGTGCAACAATCGGGACCGTCAGCCGTCGTAGAACCCCAAGGGATGGATCCCAGCGAGTGTCCTCTCCCGGGGTGTCTTCGCCCGTGCCAATGCCTCCGCCGAGAGGTGGTTGACAACGGCTGTGGGTCGAATGCGTTGGGCGAGATCGCGTCGCCCGTAATGGCACTGAACGAACATCCGACCGGGATCCTCGGATCCCAGCGGCAGTCGTCTGTGCCAAATGTCCGAGACGAAGAGGGCGACGTCACCTGACTGGGCCACAACCGGAACCGCTCCGCGACCCTCCCACTCCAGGGCGTCGTCGGCCAGTCTCTCCCTGGGAGGCGCTTGTCCCGAGGTATGACTTCCTGGAATCACACCCGTCGGACCGGCGTCGATCGGGCAATCCCGGAGGTAGAGGTGGGCAGCGATCGCGAACACGGGATAAGGGATTCTTGGATCCCAAGGGACGCTCGGATCACGAGGTACGTGCGGTCCGCTGTCGATGTGCCAGAAGCGTCCGAGATGCTCGTTGTCGCCCGGTTGTTGCCACCACGCCGTATTGGCGATCACGTGGCAATCCTCACCCAAGAGGAACTCGACGATCTCGAGTATCTCCGGGTGGCCGATGGCCCGCTGGACAAGGCTGCTGCGATTGAGCATCTCGTAGCGAAATGGAGCCGCTTGCTCGGGCGGATCTCCCCGATCGTCTGGTGGGTATTCCTCGAAGACCCGCTCGACGTCCGCGCGAAGCGCTGCGAGTTCTTCCCCGGTGAAGACTCCCTGGAGCAGTACCCATCCGTCTAACCGGAGGCTCTCCACCGCCGGGGGTGCCCGATCGGAACGAACGGTCAGGTATCCGTGGGATCGAGTTGGCACGCCCCCGATTCTGCCGCCATCGGGCAACGCCAAGCAACGAGCCGCACCGGTGCTCGGAGGAGTCACAGAGGCGTCAATGCAACGAATCTTTTGCTTCGCTTCCTGTCCATTCTCGCCTTCGGCGTCCTTGACCTGCTTAGCCCCACCATCAGAGAAGCGATTCGCATCGCCACCGGCCGTGTCCCGTCCATGGCGAGCGCCCGAAAGATGATCAGCCTTGCTGGAGGACGCTGAGGCCCTTCACGGTCGGCAGGACCAAGACGACCCGCGAGAAGGCCACGGAACCACCGAGTCGCGGGGTGATGTAGGCCACGCTCGTGGCCGCCAATTGCAGTTCGAGCGAAGTACCCGCCTTCGCGGTGTAGGAGACGGTCTCGAGTGGGATCGCGAGAGTGTGGGATCTGCCGTCGAGCGTGACCGGGATGGGCGTGACCTGGTTGTTGACGACGATCCCGCTGGACGGGTCGACGAGTTGGGCAAACACGCGGGTGGGCCGCGTGCCTGGCGCGGCGCTGCCCGAATAGGTCATCGAGAGCATCGGCGCGCCGACGACGGCGGCGCCCCGCGCGATGGGCACGGCGATGTTCAGTGCGTTGGCCGCGGGGGCCGGGGTGACGGGGTAGGCCACGGCATCGACGACATTGGCTGCCTGGGCATTGGCGGCGACCATCGGAGGTCCGGACCCGCCGCCGGCCTCCAGGGTAAGCCTGCCCGAACCGGTGGCCACGATCGGAACTCCCCGGGGCAGCGGGTAGCCGGGGGCGGCGTACGACGTGCCGCTCTGATCGACAAAGGCGAATCCTTTGAGCACCTGCACCGAGGTGTCACCGGCCACGTACCGCCGCATCCAGCTCAGCGAGAGGGGACCCACCTCGATCGCTGAGCCCGGGGCCGTCAGGCAGACCCCGTGCCCCCCACAGAACCATGCCATCGAGACAGTGGTTCCCTGGCTGTGGAGCGCCTCGTAGTTTGCGATCCCCTCGTCGAGCGTGAACAGGTCGTCGACCGTGCCTTGGAGGATCAAGGTCGGGACCTTCACCCTCGAGAGGGACTGTGCCGGCCCTCGGTCCTCGAAGAAGGAGGCGGCTCGGGCGTCGATGACACCGGTCGTGTTCATCTCACGGTCGGCCGCGGGGATCTCCGGATCGAGCCTGGCCGTCGAGGCCACGCGTTCGAGAATGTTCCCCCACCCCGCCTTCGGGGTCTGGTTCTTGTCGAGACTGGTGCCAAGTGAGTGCCAGGCGATGGTGGGGGCGATGGCATCGATCCGGCAGTCGCGCTCGGCGGCCACGAACTGGATGCCTCCGCCGTAGGACTCGCCGACCATGCCCACTCTGGGCACCCCGGGACGTTCCAGCTCGACGCCAGGCTGCTGGGCCGCCCAGTTGATCATGGCGGACACGTCCCGACCCTCGTCACTCGGGCTGTCGACCTCGGCCACCCCGGTGGAATGTCCGAACCCTCGGGGGTCCCACGTGAGCACGTTGAATCCGCCCTGCCACAGCTGGGCGATGCTCAGGGCGCCTTGGATCCCTGCCTGGGACGTGTCGGTGTCACCGGACTGACCCCAGCCGGGGCCCATGAGTACCGTTGGTCGGGCTCCTCCGTCCGCCGACGGGTCGGGGAACCAGTGGATCCGAATGGTGGTGCCGTCGAACGACGTGAGATCGAAGTCGGACGCGACGCCGGGCACCGGCACCGCCTTGGTGGACTCCCAGCCACTCGGAGGCTGGCAGTCCACCCCCGCGGCGGCTGCCGACCCCCGCAGCCAATGAATCGGGGATACCAGCGAAATAGCGGCCGAGCCCCCCGAGAAAACGATGGCGATGACGAGGGCGACGGCGGCCACGATCTCCGCAGCAGAGTGCCAAGGTGACCTTCGGGCGACGCGGCATGTCGATGTCACCGTCCCGATCGCTCCTGTCACTCGTCGGCGCCTCCCCGTGCTCCGTCCGGCGCCGGATCGAAGGAATCGGACGAGCGCACCGACCACACCCTCGGCCTCTGCCCTCGGGCGGAGGATCCTACAGCGGCCCAACATCCACCGCCGGCGACCCATCAGGAGCGCTCTTCACCCGCCTGTGCCGTACCCTCGAGAGCCCAGGCACCACTCATCCGCCGAGAGGAACGAGGTCATCACGCCTGGCGGTGCCAGCTTGCCGACGTGGGTGACGAACTGTTGCTGGTGAGGCGTCGCGGGGAGCCTGAACCAGAGGGCAGCAGACTCCGATGCCACTCAGGGATCGAACGCAGGACGTACCTCTCTCGCAAAGCGTTCGAGATCAGCGACGTCATTCGTTCCGAATCGGAGGGTGACGCTCTCCACGCCAGCCGCCTCGAGAAGTCGGAGATCAGTGATCAACTGGCCGGCCGTGCCGGTGAACCGAGGTCGGTTGTCTTCAGCAACCCAGGCTTCGGGCGCATAGCGGAACTCGGAGCCTCTCGGTGCCCGAGGCACTCGCCGTTCCCACGACGCAGGGGGTCTAGCAACGAGCCGCGTGACAGGACAGCTGTACGAGAACGTGAACGGCCCGACCAGGTTCGCACGTGCCCGCTCCTCCAAGATCTTCCGGCGGGCCTCGGCATAGGTGACGTCCGGCATCCACAACGGATGCCACCCGTCGCCGAGAAGGGCGGCCCGGCGCTGCGCACGTGCGGCGTTGCCGCCAACCCAGACGGGCACCGGCGTGAGGGGTGACACCACTGAGTACCCCTCAGGCGGGGAGCGCAGGGCGCGGAGGAACTCCTCGGTGACCTCTCCACGCCGTGCATAAGGAGCCGCGCCAAGCACCTCGAACTCCCCCTTCAAGTAGCCCACGCCCACGCCAAGTATCAAGCGGTTCCCGGCCAGTCGCCCCAGTGTTCCCATGGTCGCGGCCACCAGGAGCGGATGCCGATAGGGCGCGACCAGCACGTCGGTGCCCATGCGCAGGTGGCTCGTCAGGCCGAGGCCCCACGCGCATGCCGCCAAGGGCTCAAGGAAGGGCGGGGAGACATTGCGCGTCGCGTAGTCGGGCACTGCGATGTGGTCGGGGAACCAGGCAGAATCGAAGCCGAGCTCGTCCCCGGCGACCAGCAGATCCCGGATCTCGGCCCCCTGTGCGTTCGGCCCGTAGGCGGGAACGGCAAAACCGAACTTCACCAGAAGTGCCTCGTCAGGTCCCCGGTGAGGTCGACGACGAACAAGCGATCGGCGAAGCGCCAGACCCCGGCGATCCGCTCGAACCGGTCGACATAGCGACCAGAGAGCACGATGTGGATCGGGTCACCGGGATCTACAGCCTGGAGCACCGTGAAGCAACATTCGGCCGCCGCACGGCCCACGTCGGGCTCCACGTCGATGCGGAGGTTCGAGATGACGTGCTTGGTGCGCGGCCTCCCGCCGTACAGGCGCACGCGTTCGTAGACCGCTTGAACCTCCGCTCTCCCTCGAAGCACCTGTCCAGTCGACTCGGAGCGCCAGGTGGCGTGCTCGAACAGGGCAGACACGCCGTCGAGATCGCCGGCGTCGAGCCGGCTGGCGTAGGCGTGGACGAGCGCGGAGATCTCCGCCCGATCGCTCATGCTCTGCCTCCGTCAGCTCTCCTCAATGACAAATGCTTCTCGGCGAATCGGAGAGCGGCGGCGGCGCACCCACCGAGAGGTGTCGCGACGATCCGGCTCGGCTCATCCTTCGAGTTCCTCATAGACACCGGCCCGCGGCAATGGATCCGTCTGGATCACGTCGGCCAAATGAAGGGTGCCGGCGGCCACCGCCTCGGAAAGCACATCGAAGACGGCTTGGAGATCGTCGGCCTCGAGGTCGTAGATGGCCATGTACTCGGGAAGGCTGGAATCCACTCCTTCGGGACCTGTCGTCGTGCTACTCCGTTTAAACCGGCGGGCGTCCACAAAGCCGGGGAGCGCTCTGATCTCTGGGATGTGCGTGTTGTCGTACCACTCGTTGTACTCGTCCTCTTGGTCCGGGCTCTTCGGGCGCGTGTACACGACGAACTTCGCTTTGGGCATGTCCACTCCAGCCGTCTGTCCCAGCCATCGTACGACGAGGACCCGGTCTGCCCTCGTCAGTCGATGCGGCCGATCTCGCGCAGCCACTCAGCGGTGTGCATCAGCCCTTCGTCGAGACTGATTGGGTCGTAACCGAGCCTCTTGTACGTCTTCGACGCCTTCAGCTCGCCACGGCCCGTTCCTGCCGACGCCGCCTTGAAGGCGATCGCCATCAGGGTCGGACCGAAGACCTCGAGTAGCTCCGGATCGTTCGACGGCGCAACGTCCTCGACCCGGTGGTCAACGCCGGCCAGGGCGCAGATCCGGTTGCACGCCGCCGCTGTGCTCACCACGTCCTCTGGTTGGCCGTCGAGCATGTAGCGCTCGCCGGAGACACCCCGGTCGAGGGCCAGGATGCATCCGCGTGCGATGTCCTCGGCGAAGACCCAGCTGACCGGGAAGGTCAAATATCTCGTCACGCGCCCTCGGAGCGCCGACTGGAGGACCCGGTTGAAGCTGGTCCGGCCGAGCGCGTTGCTCGCCACGGGCGAGGGGCCGAAGATGGCGCCCGGGTGCGTGCTCACGACATCCTGCCCGGCGGCTGCCCGCGCCATGGCGTCCTCGAACGCCGCCATCTTCGTGATGGTGTAGGGATCCGAGCTTGGCTCCTTTGTCACCGGGGCGTCCTCCCGCTCGAGACCGCCGCTCGTGTCGAAGAACGTGCCGGTGCTGACGGCGACCACCCGGCGCATCCCGAGAGCCTCGGCCGCATCGAGGACATGTTTCGTCCCTTGGATGTTCACGGCCTCGAAGTCGGGGAGGTTCTGGCTGGCGCCACCCAAGAGCGCGGCACAGTGGATGGCGGCATCGGCTCCCGTTGCGGCGCGCCGGACGTCGTCGGCGGCGGTGACATCGCCGGGCACGACCTCGGCGCCGAGCGCAACGAGTGGCTCTGTGTCAGCCGTCGGACGGGCGAGAGCGCGTACTCTGTCGCCTCGCTCGACGAGCAACTTGCAGATGTTGGCACCGGCCAGGCCGGTCGCTCCGGTGACGAGGACGGTCTCGGTCATGTCGAGAGCTGTGGTGCCTCGGCATAGGCGGTGTCGACCTGGTCCTGGCTGTACTCGATGACCGGGGGACTCGTGCCGAAGACGTCGAGGGTGTGAATGAAGCGGTGCACCCCCATCGTGTTCGCGCACGTGAACCCCAGCTCGACGATTTGGGCGGCGGTGAATACGGTTCCGAGTTCCCGATACACCTCGTCGTCGATGGCATGGTGGTCGGCCGAGAGCAGGTCCAAGAAGTTCACCGCCAATCGCTCCTGCTCGGTCAGCTGTGATCCTCCGGGCGCAATGAGACAGGCGACGTCCTCGTCGGTGATGGAGTCGTGCTTTCGTGATTGCATGCAGGGTTGGCACTCACCCAGTTGCGCGCTGCGGATGCGGATCAACTCGACGATCCGTGCCCCGAGCAAGGTCTGCTTGCCCATGACCCCGCGTGCCGCATTGGTCATCTGCAGCTGCATCGTCTTGTAGGCGAAGATCTGCAGCGGGATCGGAGTGGCATAGGTGCCGTCCGCGACTCCCTCTTCGATGATTCGTCGGGGCTCGTCGCCGAGTTCGTCCAATGGGATCGGTTCTATCCTGGGCATGACGACCTATCCTCCGTAAGTGCGACGTGTTCCGTCGCTTCGAAATCCCGACGATAACAAGGGCAGGTGATGTTGTGTCCATGGTCCCGGCATCAGTGCTGCTCAACGACCAGGTAGCCGTCGTGACAGGGGGCGGGGCGGGAATCGGCCGCGGCATCGCCCGCGGGCTCGCCGCCTTTGGCGCCCGAGTGGCGATCTGGGAACGCGACGCAGAGACGACGGTGTCAGCAGCGAAGGAGGTCGGGGGCCTCGGACTGGTGACCGATGTCCGCAACGCGGACGAAGTCGACGCGGCCCTCGCCCGCACGACGGCTGAGCTCGGGACGGTGCGCATCCTGGTGAACAATGCCGGCGGCGTCTTCTTCTCGCCCATCCTCGAGACCTCCGAGAACGGCTGGGACGCGCTCTACCGCGCCAACCTCAAGCACGTGATCCTCTGCACCCAGCGCGTGGCACGGACCATGGTCGAGGCGGGGAACGGAGGGAGCATCATCAGCGTGACCTCCATCGAAGGCGTCCGGGCGGCTCCGGGATATGCCGCCTACGCAGCGGCCAAGGCCGGGGTCATCAATTTCACGAAGACTGCGGCACTGGAGCTCGCTCCTTTCGGCATCCGGGTGAACGCGTTGGCGCCGGACATCACGCTCACGGAGGGCATCGCGGCAGTGGCGCCTCCCGGATCTGAGGAGCGCTTCGGCCTGACGGTTCCCATGGGTCGCCCGGGCCACGTCGATGAGATGGCCGGAGCTGCAGTGTTCCTGGCCGGTTCGATGTCGAGCTACGTCACGGGCCAGACCATCCATGTCGACGGCGGCACCCAGGCCTCGAGCGGCTGGTACCACAACCCCGAGAACGGCTCCTACGTCCTCGGACCATCCTGACACCTCTGGTTACTCGTCGTCGTGTCCGGCGGAGCCGACATGGGCCGACATGCCGCCATCGATAGCGATCATCTGCCCGGTGATGTAGCGAGACTGGTCCGAGGCGAGAAAGACGACGAGGTTGGCGACGTCTTCGGGCTCTCCTACATAGGGCGTGAGCGTCGCCCGTCCGAGCCCGGCCAGCATCCGCTCGGTCAGATGGGCGCGAACGGCGTCGGTGATGATGAGTCCGGGGACGATGGTGTTGACCCGTACTCCCTGCTTGCCGTGTGAAGTTGCCGCGTACATCGTGAGCGTGTTGACCCCCGCCTTGGAGACTCCGTACGCGGTACGGGTGCGGTCACCCTTGAGGGACGCTCCGGACGACATGTTGATGATGGAGCCACCCCCTTCCCTGACCATCTCCGGGATGACGTGCTTGCACATCAGCATTTGACTGCCCAAGTTGACCGCCATTGCCCTTTCCCAGACATCGAGCGCGAGCTCGGTGACCTGGGTATCGCGCGACAAGAACTCGGACTCCGTCAGCGCGGCGTTGTTGTGGAGCACGTCGACACGCCCGAAGTGACCAACGATTGTCTCGATTGTCGCTTTCACCGCCGTTTCGTCCGAGAGATCCGCGCCGACGCTCACCGCCTCCCCTCCCGACGCTCCGATGGCCCGCGCGACCTCCTCCGCTCGATCCCCGTCGATGTCCACGACGGCCACGGACCCACCTTCTCGCGCGATCGCTCGTCCCGTCGCCGCGCCAATGCCCCCGGCGCCACCGGTCACGATGGCAACCTTGCCCTCCAGACTCCCCATGGCCAGATCATCGCAGCTTGTCCAGGACTTCGACGAAGCGCCGGAGCGAGGACACAGAGGTCAGCCAGTGCGGTCGGGGCCGAGTAAGCCCTGCGGCCAGGTGTTCTTATCCGGAAGCACGAGAAGGAAAGGCCCCACCGTCGTGGTGCGGAAGCGGATCCCGTTGGCCGTCATCCACGACGCGAGTGTCTGCTCGTCGACGACAACCGGGTCGAGACCGGTGGTCGAGCCGACCTGTCCCGCGACCTCTCCGACGTGCGCCGCGGGTACGAACACCCAGCCAACACGGGCGGCTCCGGCGACCGCCTTCGATTCAGCCGGATCGCGGTCGTTGACGATCGGCGCGACCTCAATCCGACCGGCGGACACGAAGGCCAGGTCGTAGGCAACCCAGTACCCCGCGTAGACGTCTCGAATGCCCAGAGCCTGCAGCTTGGCACTCAGGGCGGTGACGGCCGAATTGGGGTTGGCACGCCAATCCGAAAGTCGGGACACGTTGGAGAAACCCCCGTATCCCGCGTCGACCGCGACCACGGTGCTGGCGACCACAGCGGCGAGGATTGCAACGGTTATCCACCGCGCGACTCGCGCCCGTGCCACCTGCCAGAGCGCTCCGATCCCGACCAACGACGCAATCGGAGCGAGGGCGATGCCGTATCTCCCGTCGTTCCAGAACCACGACGTCGGAAAGGCTGCGTACAGGAAGGGGAAGATGACCAAGCTCCCGACGAGAACCCGTGCATCCGGAACGCGAAGAGCAACCGTGATCATCGCCGCAACCAGGCCTGCCAGCAGCAGCGCGACGAGTAGTCCTCCCGCGACCGGGGTGACCTCCCACTGGCCCGCGCCTTCTATGCGTAGACCCAGGAGCATGGGCAGCACATGCGTGAAAAAGGTGGACAACCGGGTGAGGTAGGGGACGGGACTCGGGGTCTTCGCTCCGAAGGCCGACAATCCAACCCTCAGACTGGCGACGATCCAAGGAAGGGCACCCACGACGGCGCCGGTCACCACGGCAAGGACCCGTGTGCCAATTGCACGGCCGCCGTGCACTCGAAGGCTGAAAGCGACGACGACCACGGCGGGCAGGGTGAAATACAGCGTTTCGGGCGTGGCCCACCAGCCGACGCCGATGGCCAGGCCGAGCAACACCCAATCCCGAACGACGTCCTTGCCGTCGAACTTTGCCGCTTGGACTATCCGGACGGCTTCCCAGATCACGAGGAGTCCCAGCACCAAGCCGATCTCGTGGTACCCGTACTCCTTCGTGGAATTCCACAAGCTTGATTCCGGCCACACAAAGGTGAGCGTTGCCGCCGTCATCGCGGCAGCGGCAGGAAACAGTCGAAGGCCGATGCGCCAGACCACGGTCGCAGCCACCACAGCGAGAAGCACCGGTGTCGCATTGAGAACGAAGGCGGACGAGCCGAAGACGGCAAACATCAACGCCACGAGGTAGGGCTCGACGCCGCCGTACGTCTGACTCCAGACGAACGCGGAGAAGTGTCCGTGACGAATCTGGAGTGCGTTCAGTCCGACGGCAGCCTCGTCCGAATTGAGTCCCGCGTGACCGAGCAACCAGAGGCGAAGGTAGAGCGCGACGGCAAGGCCTACGGCGATCATGACCATGAGGCCGTAGCGTTCGACGGGGAGAACCCGCGTCACCTCTGCCCCTGGCGGTGAGCGTTGTTCTCGTGAAGCGGTCACCGCCATCGTTCGATTGCCCTCTCCTCTTCGAACATTGTGGTCCGGATGACGACTCGCTTCTGCGACTGGCTCGCCCGGGATTGAGTGGTCGCTGTCGAGACGATAGCGGTCGTCATATCCGGCGGAAGGGCGCCACTGTGGGGTGTTCAGAAGTACGGGTACGGCTGCGTCGCGGCTAGATGGATAACGTTCCCCGTCCAAGAGGTCCGTCGGCCGCCGTTCTCCGGGACGGACCGGAAGAAAGGGAAATGTCCATGACCGACATCATGAATGGTGTGCGCATCCTTGAAGTGGCTGAGCACGCGTTCGTTCCGTCCGCCTCGGCCATCCTGGCCGACTGGGGTGCGGAGGTGATCAAGATCGAGCACGTCGAGCGAGGCGACGCCATGCGAGGTCTGGCCTCGAGCGGCGTCATGAAGATGGGGGGTGACGTCCATGTCCTCTTGGAACACTCCAACCGCGGCAAGAAGAGCGTCGGGATCGATCTCACGAAGCCCCAGGGGGTGGAGGTCGTCTACCAACTGGCCGCCACGTGCGACGTGTTCCTCACCAACAAGCTCCCGGCGGTCCGGAAAAAGCTGCGCGTCGAAGCGGATGACATTCGCGCCCACAACCCGAACATCATCTATGTCGCCGGTACCGGAGGCGGCGAGCGCGGTCCCGATGCCGATCGTGGTGGTTACGACTTTCTCAGTTATTGGTGTCGGGCCGGAAGCGCCATGGGCTGTACGCCGCGCGACGCGGAGAGCCTGACCGTGCAACCGGGTCCGGGGTACGGGGACTCGATCGGCGGTATGACGATCGCCGGCGGGATCATGGGCGCGCTCTTCCACCGTGAGCGCACAGGCGAAGCGCTCACGGTGGATGTCTCGCTACTCGGAGTCGGTCTGTGGGCCATGGGCCCCACCGTGGCGCTCTCGCTCCAGTTGGGTATGCCATGGCGCCCACCTCCTGCAGGTTCGGGCGCCGGAGGTCCGTCGAACCCGCTCGTCGGCACCTATCGGACCCAGGACGGGGGCTTCATTGCCCTTTCATGCCTGCAGGGGTTTCACTACTGGCCCGGCGCATGCCGTGCGATCGGGCGCGAGGACCTCATCGTCGACGAGCGGTTTGCATCCCACGAGCTGCTGGCGACGAACGCCGGCGCCGCCCGGGCCATTCTCGCCACCGTCTTCGCATCTGCACCGCTGGTCGAGTGGCGCGAGCGGCTGGCCGGTTTCGACGGCCAGTGGTCCGTGGCGCAAGACACCCTCGAGGCGGTCCAGGACCCCCAGGTCGAGGCCAACGGCTACGTGCTCGAGACGGTGAACGCGGCCGGCATCCCGTTCAGCCTCGTGACGGCACCGGTCCAGTTCAGTGGGTCCGCCGCGACACCCAGGCGGGCGCCCGAGTTCAACGAGCATCGTGACGAGGTGCTGGCCAGTCTGGGTTACAGCACCGAGTCCATCCTGGAGCTGGCGGTCGAGGGCGTCGTGGCCTGAGGGCACGAGCTCGTTCGAACCGTGGTGTAGCAACTGCGGTTGGTCTCCCGCGGGCACCTCACCTGTGCCGGCGCGGGGAAACCGACGTCGCCCGTGTCGGGGCGCTTCTTCTCACCTCTACTTCGGCCCTCGGCACGAAAAACGGCGACTCGTTCGAGCCAGGGACCACGCCGCTCCCCGCCACGATGAGAATCGACTAGGTCAGGGCCTGGCAGTCCTGACGTCGAGCCTCACAGGTGTGGGGCGGGCGCCTCGTGCTCTTCGACCGTGAAAGAGATGGCGCCATTCGGACAGGCCCGCTGCGCGCGCCTGGCCTGCGCCAGACTCCGCCTTCCACCGGGCACCACGTCGAGTGGGCGCCCGTAGCCCCAACGATCGAGCTCCACGCCGTCGGGGAACATCAGTGCGCAGATGCCGTGTCCACGGCAACACGTCGGGTCCACGCGGACGACGACGTTCATGACGGAACTCCGGTAGTGACGAGCGGGAACCAATGTCCGTTCACCGGACGGCACGGCGCGCCCTTGCGATGTCGCACCAGCTCGTCGTTGAACACATCGAGGGCGCTGGCCACCAGGCGGGCGACCCCGTCAGGGTGGCTACAGGCGCCGCTTCCCGGCAACGCCTCAGCCGTTTGGCGGATACGGCGGAGAGCCCGCCGTACCCCGGTTGCGCTCGCCAACGCGCGCATGCCCTCCTCAAGAACCGGGAGCCCGTGGACACAGGGACCACACTGACCGGCCGATTCGCCGGCCAGGTACGCCACGATACGGGCGGTCTCTGAGATCCCGCAGGCGCCGTGGGGCAGCACCCCGATGAGACCGCATCCCCGGGCAGCCCCGAACGCCCGCAGGCTGCTCGGCTCCATCTGTGTGTGCCACGCGGCGTCACCAGGGATCCACGTCCCGGCATACCCGCCCACGAGCACGGCCTGAGGGGGTGCGTCGACCCCTCCTGACTCAAGGATGGCGCCGATCGTGGCCTGTCCGAGGAGTTCGACCACCATGTGCTCGGTACCCATCCCTCTGGTCAGGGTGAGGAGTTGTGGCCCGGGCAACGACGCGGTCCCGGCTCCGCGCCACCGCTGCGCACCGAGCCGGAGGACGATGGCGACCTGGGCGGCTGTCTCGGCGTTCGAGACCACCGTCGGCCGCCCGTTCGGTCCACGTCGGGCCAGCGGGCCAGAGGTGAACAGAGGAAGCGCCACACCCTCATGCAGCTGCCTGGCCACAGCGCTGGCCTCCCCGGCGACATACCCGTCGGCGCCGTAGGAGATCCGCCAGGCCGGGTCGCCGTCCGGCGATCCACGTTCGATCAGAGCGTTGCACAACGCCATTTTCGGCTCGCGTGCCGACCGGTGGAGGTGGATGACCACCTCTGCCGCTCCGAGCACCCGGGCGATGGCCGCGGCACCCTCCACCACGGTGTGGGGTCGGAAGGAGCAGATCGTCCAGTCCTTACGGCTGGCCGGTTCGCTCTCGCTGCAATTGACAACCAGTAGGGGTTCGCCGCGAGACTCGATTGCCACCTGAAGCTTGCGCCAAAGCGGGAAACTGCCTCCCCCGCGCCCTTGGAGACCGCTGTCGTGGAGCTCGCGGAAGATCTCGTCGCCGGACAACGACGGCAGAGTCCCCATCCGGACCTCGTACGCCTCGCGCACCTCAGCACCCTCCTCCACGCGCGGACCCGCCAACAACAGCCCGTCGGGATCGCCGAGACGCGCCACCACGTACCTGTCTCGGGAAGTGCGCGGCTCCGCCTCGTTCGGCGCAGTCACCATGCTTCTGCCATCTCTGCGGGCGAGGCCATCATCCTGGAGACCTGGAAAAGGGCGACAACGAGTCCTGTTATGGCGTACATCCCCCAGAGGACATGGCTGTCGCTACCCGACAGCAGACCGTGGGCCAGGCAGAGGCCGAAAATGACGGCCGAGGTCGAATGGATCGGTAGCCAGACCGCGCCGGGCGATGGAGCCGGCCAGGGCGGCGGTGCCCGCGACGACGATGATGCCGTACATGGCCATGGACCCCAGTGCAACCGCCGTAGGCCGATACTGCGAGTGCCAGGGGACGAAGGCGCCCGTCCAGCCGACGTGGGCAAAGGAGTCGAGGGCGACCGCAGCGACATGGCCAGCCAGCAACACGACCGTGCTCCCGGCGAGGGCGACATGCGCTCGCAACAGCGCCTGGGGTCCCGGCGTCCGTCGGTGAACTCGCCAGGGATGGCGGAACCAGATGCCGAGGGCCACCAGGGCGCACAGCGCCACATAGGCAGCCAAACCCAGGCAGCGACTGAGGATCCACGGCAGCATCCGGTCGTGGAGGAGCCCTGGGCTGTGCTGGGCCAAGACATAGCCGGCGCCGACCGAGACGGCGAGAACGACGCCGACCCACACTGTATTGGAGAGCAATTGGTGGCCGACGGATTCGGCTTGCTGCTGTACAGAAGGGGGGGGCGCCGGTTCGGCCCAACGCGGGTGCGCAGTGGGAGGGCTCACGCCGCCCTCCACACCACATGTTCGCCGAAGCGCGGGGTCTCGCCTGTCCGGCCGTCAGATGCGACCCAGAACGCGCTGGTGCCTGCCCGCGACGCCACCTCCGCGATGCCGTGCTGGCCCTCGAGGAACAGCGACTTGCTCATGACCTCGGCTTCGGCGGGGTCCGCCGCGACGACCGTCACTGCCAGGAGGCCCGTGCCGCCGGGCCGCCCCGATCGTGGGTCGACGAGGTGATGCACGGTCTGGCCGTCACACCGCCAGTGCCGAAACCGGATCGACGACGTTGCACAGGCCTTGTCGGTCAGGGCGATAACCGCAAGGGGGCGATCGGACCCGCGCGGTCCTCCACGGCGATCCGCCACCCGTCCCCCTCGGGCCCGCCGCCGCGGCAGGCGATGTCGCCACCCGCATTCATGAGGAACTCCGGGACATCACGTTCGAGCCGCGCCGAAGCCCACCGGATGGCAAGCCCTTTGCCGATGCCACCGAGGTCGACCGGATCGTCGCCGATGTGCAGTCGAGGGTGCGGGCCGCCCCGGAAACGGGGCCTCCACGGTCCCGCGGGTCGCCGAGATATCCCCTTGCGGGTGGTCGCTACGGTTCCGCGCTCGAAGGCCAGGCTGCAGTCGTAACCGAGATCCACAAGGTCGCGCAGCACACGTGGATCGAAGCGGCCCTTCGTTCGCTGGTGCGCACGGTGGGCCTCCTGCACGGCGAGAAACAGGGTTTCGGGCACCTCGTGCCACCGACCGGGGAGGGCGTTCATCCGCATGAGGGGGCTCGCAGGATCGAACCGTGTGCAGGTCGCGTCCACATCGTGAAACATCTGCAGTGCCCTCCGGGCGGCGCGCGCTGCGGTCGCGGCGCACGCACCGGTCCCGTGCACGGACACGTCGGTCGCCATGGCGCGGGTGGAGGCCAGCACCGTCCCGGAAGCAGTCACCGACCACGCTTCCTCAGGCTGTGGCCCCGGTCGTGGCGGTCACGGGCGGCGGAGGCGGGGGGGGGTTCGTCGTCGGAGTGGTTACAGGAGCCGGCGCGGGCGCCGGAGTGGACGCCGGCGCCGGCGCCGGAGTGGGAGCAGAACCCGATGGTGCCGGTGCAGCAGCGGCAGGCGCGGCGCTTGTCGGCGCGGCAGCGCCAGCCGAGGGGGCTGGCGCTGCAGGAGCCGATGGTCCGGCGGTCCCGGTACTCGACTGCGATCCGGTGGTGCCCGCAACCTGCGTGGCCGATGTGCCAGAGACGCTGGTCCCGACGGTCGCCGCGCCGGGTGTTGCCGAGCGTGACGCACCGGGTTGGCCAGGAGCGGACGCGCCGCTTTGGAGTGCTTTGATCTGCTGTTCGGTTGACGAAATCGACGCGTGCAGCTCCGCGATGCCTGCCAGTTCGCGGGCTATCTCCCCGGTGACGGCGGAGGGCGGCGCGGTCTTGTCGGTCTGAGAGGGCGCCGTGTTGATCGAGTAGGCGAATGCGAGGCCGGTCGTCCCGAGCGTGGCCGCCGTCACGACGACGCCCGGCACTGTCGCCTTGCGACGGCGCTTGGCCTTCGACCGTCCGTCAGTCATCCGTGCCACCGCCATCACCGCTCGGGCACGTCGTGGTCGTCGTCGGAGGTTGCGTTGTCGTGGTCGTCGTCTGATGCGGTGGTGGTGGTGGCGCTGGCGCCTCCGTGGTGGTGGTCGTCGCCTCCTGAGTGGGCTGCGTGGTGGTGGTGGTGGGCCCCGCGACGTACACCGGCAACGACACCGACGGAGCGGGAACAGGAGCGCTTCGTGCCGGCGACGGTGCCGGAGGGGGGCCCGAGATGAGTTGCACCTGCGGCGTTGACACGGTCGTCGGCCCCGCCGGGCGCTTGGCCAGTCCGGCGCGCTCGGAGTTGAGGAGCGCCTGGAGGTGGGCCTCTTGCCGCGTTCAACGCCACCTCGGTGCGGTACAGCCGCTGCACCTGGGCACTTGGTGCCCGATGCGGCACGGTCCTGGGCGATGAACCCGCCGCCACGACCCCGAGGCCGAAGCCGGCCACGGCGACAGCGCCGAGCACCCATTTCCAGACCATCGACACAGCCTCCTCCGACGGGACGAGCGTGCAGCACGTCCCCTCCACTCCCTACGAAAAGTCAATCGGACACCGGCCGGGACTGTCACGGAATTTCGGCTGTAGTTGTGGCCGTATTGTGCGGGTTACCACCCAACGTTCACTCTCGTCAGAACAGCTTCTACGGTGCGCTCGGTGGAGTTCAGCAAGGAACTGCACGGCGACATTGCCGGCGGCGACATCACGGTGACGTTCCGGCTCTGGCGGAGGTCACACGCCAAGGTTGGTGGGCGTTACCGCGTCGGCCTGGCTGAAATTGAGGTGGACACCGTCGAGCTGGTCCCCTTTGCGGGCATATCCGACGCCGACGTCCGCCGGGCGGGTGAGCCCGACCGGGAGACCCTGCGCACGCGGGCCGCTCACGCGGGGCCGATCGCCGGCGACACCCTCCTCTGCCGGATTGCGTTCCACCTGGTCGGGTAGTAGACGGGATGGGGGCGTCCTTGATGGACCACCCACGCCCGCACCACCGCCAGGAGGACATCCCATGCAGCAGCGCCACATCGGTGACCGCACGGTGAGCGCCATCGGCCTCGGCGAGATGCCGCTTTCCATTGAGGGCAGGCCGGACCGGCGGCAGGCGATCGCGACGATCCACGCCTCGCTCGACGCCGGCGTCACCATCATCGACACGGCGGACGCCTATTCGCTCGGGGTGCAGGAGCACGGTCACGGCGAGGAGCTGGTGGCCGAGGCCCTGGCGGCATACGGCGGTCCAACCGACGATGTGCTGGTGGCGACCAAGGGGGGGCACCGTCGCCCCGGCGACGGCAGCTGGACCGTGCACGGGGACCCGGCCTACGTGAAGGAAGCCTGCGAGGCTTCGCTCAAGCGGCTCGGGGTCGACGCCATCGGCCTCTACCAGTACCACCGGCCGGACCCGTCGGTGCCCTGGGCCCAATCGGTCGGCGCCCTGGCCGACCTGCTCGACGAGGGCAAGATCCTGATGGCCGGCGTCTCCAACGCCTCGGTGGCACAGATCGACGAGGCGCAACGGGTGCTGGGGGGCCGCCTGGTCAGCGTGCAGAACGAGTTCTCGCCTCGCTTCCGCTCCTCGGAGGGCGAACTGCGGCACTGCGACGGGTTGGGCATCGCGTTCATCCCCTGGAGCCCGCTCGGCGGCATCGGCCGGGCCGATCGGATCGAGCAGACGCACCCCGCCTTCGCGGAGGTCGCAGCCGAAGTGGGGGCAAGCCCGCAGCAGGTCACCTTGGCCTGGATGCTGGCCAAGGGCTCCCGCGTCATCCCGATCCCCGGCAGCAGCCGGCCGGCAACAGCGGTGGCCTCGGCCGCCGCGGCAGACGTCGCGCTGACGCCGGGGCAGGTCGCGCGGCTCGACGCCTCCTGAGGCAGACCGCAGGACCGCCACCGTGTGGAACAGAACCCGACTTCCCCGTGTTGCACAAGCGTCCGGCCGGCGAGATCTGTCCCGAGGGCAAAGGCCCGAGGAGTGAGCCGACGTAGCAGAAAGTGAGGTCGCCATGCCTGCAGTGACCGTCCCCGACAACCTCGTGCTCCCGCGCATTGAAACGCCCGCCGCACCCCTCGCCATCCGCACGGTGAAGCGCATCACGGACGCCCCGCGTGGTTTCGAAGGCGAAGGTTTCCCTGTACGGCGCGCCTTCGCCGGGGTGCCGGTCGCCGAGCTCGACCCCTTCATCCACATGGACCAGATGGGCGAGGTGGAGTACGCCCCCGGCGAGCCCAAGGGCACGGCCTGGCACCCCCATCGGGGCTTCGAGACCGTGACCTACATGATCGACGGCACCTTCCAGCATCAGGACTCCATCGGTGGAGGCGGCCTGATCACGAACGGCTCGACGCAGTGGATGACGGCGGGGTCGGGCATCTTGCACATCGAGCGGCCCCCCGATCAGCTCGTTGCCAGCGGAGGGCTGTTCCACGGCATTCAGCTCTGGGTCAACCTGCCGGCGGCAGACAAGTGGCTCGATCCTCGCTACCAGGGCATCGAAGCAGGCGACGTCCTGCTCTTGACCTCGCCCGACGGCGGAGCGCTGGTCCGGGTGATCGCTGGTGAGGTGGCCGGTCATCAGGGACCCGGCGCGACCCACACGCCCATCTCGCTCGTGCACGCGACGCTCGAACCCGGCGCCGAGCTCGTCCTCCCATGGCCTCGCGCCTTCAACGCGCTGGCGTACGTGCTCTCCGGAAACGGCAGCGTGGGATCCGAGGCCCGGCCTTTGCACACGGGTCAGATGGCCGTCTTCGGCACCGGCGACGCTCTCGCCCTCCGGGCGGACACCACGCAAGAGTCGCGCCATCCCGCCCTCGACGTCCTGATCCTCGGCGGACAGCCCATCGGCGAGCCCGTCTACGCGCACGGGCCCTTCGTCATGAACACCCGGGCCGAGATCATCCAAGCCTTCGAGGACTTCGAGGCCGGCAAGTTGGGCACCGTCCCCGCTGACCACATCGGCAACGCGTGACCCCCGTTCCGGGGAGCGAGGCGACGGGGAGCGCGACCTGGGGAACGCAGGACATCGGTGACCTGACCGGTCGGGTCGCGCTGGTCACCGGAGCCAACAGCGGCATCGGCTACGAGACCGCCAAGGCCCTGGCCGACCACGGGGCCCACGTGATCCTGGGCTGCCGCAACGAGGAGAGGGCACGCCAGGCCCGCGACAGGTTGGAGAGCCAGCTCGACCGGTCCTCCCTCGAGCTGCTCGCGCTCGATCTCGCTGACCTCGTGTCGGTGCGCCGCGCTGCGAGCACGGTTCTCAGCGACCACGCGCGCCTGGACATCTTGGTGAACAACGCCGGCGTCATGGGCGCTCCCTACCACCAGACCGCCGACGGTTTCGAGCTGCAGATGGCGACCAACCATCTCGGCCACTTCGCGCTGACCGGCCTGCTGCTGGACCGGATCGTCACGACCGAGCGCTCGCGCATCGTCACCGTCAGCTCCCACATGCACCGCACCGGCCGGCTTCGGCTCGACGACGTTGCCGGCACCGCGCCGCGCAACACCTGGGTCAGCTACGGCACGTCCAAGTTGGCCAATCTCCTCTTCACCGGCGAGCTCAGCCGCCGCCTCGAGGTGGCGGACCTGCGCACCCTGGCCCTCGCAGCGCACCCCGGCTGGACGCGCAGCAACCTGGCGGGCAACGGCGCCGCGCTCGGAAGCAGCCGCCTGCGGCGCAAGCTCGGGCGGACCGCCGGGAGGACGTTCGGGCAGTCCACGGCGGCCGGTGCCCTGCCGATTCTCTGCGCCGCCACCTCGTCTTCGGTCCGATCGGGGCAGTACATCGGCCCGGCCCGTTTCTTCGGGCTGTCGGGCCCGCCCCGCGTCGCCCAGCCTTCGGGACGCGCCCGCAACGCGGAGCTGGCGGCCGGGTTGTGGCGGGCCTCGGAGGGAATTGACCGGCGTGCGCTATTCGGTCGCCGCACCCGTCTGAACGCACCGGCAACACCGAGGCGCCGCGTCACCCGCGTCGGCCCCCGGTTGGATGCGGGTACGGCGGAGGAAGGCGGCGTGCGCGGGTGAGCGGTCCGGCCGCAGTACCCGCCCGAGCGCGACGATGACGACTGCGCGGGCACCCGCGCCGCGGAGTGCCGCCGCCGCGCTCTGGGCCCGGGCGCCGCTCACGTAGGTGTCGTCGAGGAGCATCGTGCGGCGGCCGCTGACTGCCCGCGCGCGGCGGCAGGCACCTCGAAGGCGCGGCCGTCGGGACGCATGTGACCCACAGGTGCACGGGAACGGGCGAGCACCTCAGGCGACCACCGCACGCCGGGAATGCCAGAGCTGACGATACGGGCCAGACCCTCGACTCCGTCGAGTGGCGCCCCACCGGGTCGTGCCGTCGACGGGACGGGCAGCGCGAGTTCGAGCGCGCCACCGGCGGCCGCGGCGAGGCAGCGGGCGTGAGACCCAAGGAAGCTGCCGACCAGCGCGCCCACCATCGGCGCGAAGCGGCGTCGGGCCTCCCCGACGGGCGCCTCCTTGTAACCGAGCAACACGGCGTAGAGGGGACTGGGCAGCGGGCACAGACGCACCGGGAACACCGGCGCGAGGGGGACGGCGAGGCGGCGCCCCACCCAGCGGCAGGCGAAGCAGACGCCGTGGCTGCCCGGCGACGGGCCGCAACAGATCAGGCACACCCCCGGTCCGGGGGACGGCACGCGATGGTGATCAGGCGGCGGGGTCCGGGTCGGGCTCTGCGTCGGGTCGATGCAGGAGAAAGGTCCCCGTGGCCCGGCTGACGAGCACGCCGTCGGCGCTGCGCACCGTCGCCTCGCCATAGGCGATCTGCTTCGCCATCCGGGACACCTCGCCCCGCAGCATGTAGAGGTCGCCTTTCATGGCCGGGCGCATGCACTCGGTCTTCAGTTCGAGCGTGCCACGCGTGCGGGCCTTACCCGGAAGGGCGGCGTTGATGGCGAAATTCATGCACGCATCGAGGAGGAGGGAATGGACGCCGGCTTGCGTGATCCCGTGCGGATTCGAGGCCATCGCAGTCGGAGTGAAGGTCCCGGTGACCCAGCCCAGGTCCTCCCCGTCAACGCCGTACTCCGTGAGGGCGCCACCAACGTGGGTGATGATCGGCATTCCTCCGTCGCCCAACCAACGGTCCATGTCCTTTCCGGTGCGGCTCATCTGGGGCAGACCATACCGGGCTGGCGCGGTGCGCCCCGAGCGACTCGGGCCCGATGGACCGCAGTGCGATGACAGCTAGGATGTCGCGCGATCTGAACCGTCGGGGCGCCCATCGGCCTGCCGGATTGGGAGGAGACACCATGACCACCGCAGTCATCGTTGACGCCGTCCGGACAGCCGGCGGGAAGCGCAACGGCAAGCTCCGCAACTGGCACGCCGTCGATCTGGCGTCCGAGGCTCTCAATGCGCTGGCGGAGCGCAACCAGCTCGACCCGGCCCAGGTCGACGACGTGATCATGGGCTGCGTCATGCAGGTAGCCGAGCAGTCGCTCAACATCGGCCGCAACGCCGTGCTGGCGGCGGGCTGGCCCGAGTCGGTGCCCGGGACCACCGTCGACCGCCAGTGCGGCTCGTCGCAGCAGGCCGTGCACTTCGCCGCCCAGGGGGTCATGGCCGGGGCCTACGACATCGCGGTGGCCGCCGGGGTGGAGTCAATGACGAGGACACCGATGGGGTCTTCGGTCGTGCGCGAGCTCGGGTACCCCTTCGGGCCCCGCATGATGCAGCGCTACACCGAGACCGGGCTGCCCGGCCAGGGCATCGGCGCCGAGATGATCGCCGACCAGTGGGACATCTCGCGCGACGCGCTGGACGCCTTCTCGGTCCAGAGCCACCAGCGCGCCGCACGCGCGACGGCCGAGGGTCGGTTCGAGAACGAGATCGTGGCGGTCACGGTGCGCGACGACGAGGGCAAGGACACCGACGAGAGGTTGACCGCCGACGAGGGCATCCGGCCGGACTCCAGCGTGGAAGCGTTGGCCAACCTCAAGCCCGCCTTCAAGGAGGGCGGCAAGGTCACGGCCGGGAACTCCTCACAGATCACCGACGGGGCCTCAGCCGTGCTGATCATGAGCGAGGAGAAGGCGAACGCGCTGGGGCTGCGTCCGCGGGCTCGCTTCCACGCGTTCGCGCTGGCGGGTGTCGACCCGGTCACGATGCTCACGGGACCGATCCCCGCGACGACCAGTGTGCTCGAGCGCGCCAAGCTGACCCTGGACGACATCGACGCGGTCGAGATCAACGAGGCCTTCGCGTCGGTCGTCCTGGCGTGGGAGAAGGAGCACCACCCCAACATGGAGATCGTGAACCCCAACGGTGGCGCCATCGCCCTCGGACACCCGCTGGGCGCCTCGGGCGGCAAGTTGATGGCGACGCTCCTCAACGAGCTGGAGCGCACCAATGGCCGCTACGGGCTGCTCACCATGTGCGAGGGCGGCGGCCTGGCCAACGCCACCATCATCGAGCGGCTGGGCTGACTCGAAGGGGGGGCATTCGGCGCTGCTTGCGGCGGGTGCCCGCCCCGCAGCACGGCACCGTGGGGGGCGGTCGTCAGTGGTAGCGGGTGGCCATCAGGAAGCCCGCGAAGATCATCGCCAGGCCGATGACGAGACCCCACGGCGAACCATGCGCGAGGAATGGCAGGTGCGCCAGATAGTTGACGGTGATCGCGGCGACGCCGCCGATGAGCAACACGAGGATCAAAGCGCCGAACCACGACGGGCTGTGACGCACGCTCTTGGGTATCGGCGCCGTGTAGCGACCGCTTTCCTCGGGTGTCTTGTAGCGGCCGACTTTGGACGCGCGCCCCGAGGCTGACTTTCCCTTGCGCGAGGCGCCCCCTGGGCCCTTGGTGCTCGTTGCCACGGGGTGAGAGGTTAGCCAGGTGCGGTGGCGGGCTCCGGGCGGTGGTCCGGTACGATCGTCGCCCCATGGGACCTCGGGTGCTCGTCGTCGACAACTACGACTCCTTCGTCTACAACCTGGTCCAGGAGCTCGGCGAGCTCGGCGCCGATCCGGTGGTGTTCCGCAACGATGCCATCGACGTGGCGGGCATCCGCGCCGAACATCCCGCGGCTGTGCTGATCTCGCCGGGTCCCGGGAGGCCGGAGGACGGCGGTGTGAGCCTGGAGGCGATCCGGAGCCTGGCCGGGGAGATCCCCCTCCTCGGCGTCTGCCTCGGGCACCAGTGCATCGGCGAGGCCTACGGCGGCGAGATCGTCCCCGCCCCCCATCTCATGCACGGCAAGACCTCCGAGATCCACCACAACGGCAGTGGCCTCTTTGCAGGGCTGCCCAACCCCTTCGTTGCCACGCGCTACCACTCCCTGGTCGTTCGACCCGAGTCGGTGCCCGACGCGCTGGAAGTGACGGCCACCTCGACGGACGGCGTCGTCATGGGACTGCGCCACCGCACGCTGCCCGTGGAGGGCGTGCAATTCCACCCCGAGTCGGTCCTGACGGCGTCGGGTCCCGCGTTGCTGGCCAACTTCCTCGGGCAGCTCGGCGCACCGGCGCGCGCCGGCGATCGCAACTGAGTAATCCGGCTACTGAGGATTCGTCGTTGTGGTGGAAGTGCTCGACGTCGTCGATGACGGCGTCGTGGTCGTGGTCGTGGCCGGTGAACACACGCTCATGTTGACTGTGCTGCCGCTCTGGACCTGAGCTCCCCCGGCAGGGGTCTGGCTGTCCACCGTCCCGGGCTGGGCCCCGTTGGCGCACGTCGTGTCCGTCGTGAAGTTCGGCACCAGGTTGACGCCACTGATGGCGGTCGAGGCCGAGCTCTGTGACTGCCCGATGACCGAGGGCACCTGCACGCACGGCCCGTTCGAGACCGCCACGTTGACCGGCGTGTTGGGGGGGACGCTGGCCCCGGCGCCCGGGTTCTGGGCCGACACCTGCCCGCTGGCATACCCGTTGGAGCATTCGCTCGACTGGCTCCCGACGGTGAGACCGGCCCGGGCCAACGTTCCGCCCGCTGCGGTCGGCGACTGCCCGAGCACGCTCGGGACCAAGACCGACGTCTGGGTCCCCGAGACGGTGAGCTGCACCGGGACCGTTTGTCTGACATGGGATCCGGCGGACGGGATCTGGGACAACACCGTCCCTTGCGGCTGGTTGCTGGAGATCGTCTTGACGGTGTAGTTGAGGTTGGCGGTGCCCAGCTTTTGGATCGCGGTGGCGAGCGCATCCCCGACGACGTCGGGCACCGCCACGATGGGGATGTTGGGCCCGTTGCTCACGACGAGGCTGACGGCCGAGTTCTTGCCCACCGAGGCCCCGGATTTGGGGTTCGTCGACAGCACGAGGCCTTTGGCGGTCGTGCTGGTCCGGAACGTAGTGGTCCCCAGAGTCAAATTGTCGTTCTGCAGGGTCTGGGTGGCCGCGGCGGTCGTCAGGCCGACGAGGTCGGGGACTTTCACGTCGCCACCGAACACCCCGAGCGAGCGCAGGAGGAAGAAGGCGATGACGGCGAGCGCGACGAGAAGTCCGATCAGGAGGGCGATGAGGCGCCGCGTGCGTTTCTTACGCTCGAGGTCCTCGGGGGGCGGCCCGGGCGCAGCCGGTACGGCCATGGTCCGCCCTGTTGCGGTGGGGAGCGCCTGGGTGGTGGCCCCCACCGCGGTCATCATCGAGGTGACGCCGGGGTCCGCCGCCTCCACCGGACGTCCATCCGCGAAACGCAGGAGGTCGGCCCTGAGCTCCTCCGCCGACCGGTACCGGTCGTCGGGGTTCTTGGCCATGGCCATCATGACGATGGCCTCCAATGCCATTGGCACCGCCGCGTTGACCTCCCGGGGCAGGACGGGCGCGTCACGGACGTGCTTCGACGCCACGGCGACCGGTGAATCACCGGTGAAGGGGGGGCGGCCGACCGCCATCTCATAGAGCACGACGCCAAGGGAGTAGATGTCGCTGCGTGCGTCGACCCCCTTTCCTTCTGCCTGTTCGGGAGAGAAGTACGCCGCGGTTCCCATGACGGCGCCGGTCTGAGTCAGGCTCTCCTCGGTGTTCACCGCCCGCGCGATGCCGAAGTCGGTCACCTTGACGTCCCCATCGGGCGTGATCAAGACGTTGCCCGGCTTCACGTCCCGGTGGATCACTCCGTGTCGATGGGCGAAGGCCAGTGCGGCAGCGACGCCGGCTCCGATCATGGCGATCTGGACCGGCAGCAGGCGCTGCGGATCGCGCAGCACAGCGGAGAGCGGGCGGCCCTCGACGTACTCCATGACGATGAAGTAGGAGCCGTCGTCCTCACCCCAGTCGAAGACGGGAACGATGTTGGGGTGCGAGAGGTTGGCGGCCGCCTGAGCCTCTCTGCGGAAGCGCTCGACGAAGGTGCGATCGATGGAGAGCTCGGGGAAAAGGACCTTGAGGGCGACGGGCCGATCGAGCTGGCGGTCCATGGCCCGGTAGACCTGTGCCATCCCGCCTCGCGCGATGAGGTGGGTCAGTTCGTATCGCCCTGAGTACGTGCGCGGTTCTTCGACGGGTTGCATGGCGCCCTGAGCCTACGCTGGGAGCTTTCGGCGACGGAGTATCAACGCGTCGGTCACGGGGTGGGCGTGCAGGCTGTCGTCGGTGCCGTCGTGGTCGTGGTGGGCAACAACGGCTTCGATTGGCCGAATGGCGCCGTCGTGGTCGTCGTGGTGGTCGTGGTCGTCGTCGCGGTGATCGTCTGGACGTACCTCTTCGCCGCGCTGAGCGACGGCTCCTGGACGCCCGCCCTGACGGGTGCCACCGCGTCGGGGGCGATCTGGCTCACTGTGCACGAGGTCCGATCCACGATCTTTGGATGGAACCAGAGCACGCCGCCCTGCTGGCCCTGCTTCACCACGATCTGGTTGCCCTGCGCTGTCACGAACCAGTTGTCGTAGGCATACCAGCGCAGGACGAAATAGGCCGCGACCGGCACCGCCGCCATCAGGAGGACGAAGCCCACAACACGCGGCGTGATGCGGCGCGGGATCCCCATGCGTCGCCTGCGGGCGCCCCAACTCTCCTCCTCGGGGACGTCTGCCCGCGGCGACGGGATGGGAGGGACCCGGGTCGTGGCGCGGGCAACCGGCATGGAGGTCGTGCCCAGGAGGAACTCGTCACTGCGTGGCCCAGACTCTGCCAGCGTCGTCGGTTCGCCGCCGAAGAGGAGCTGGGAACCCGGTGCGAGGGTGTCGTCCATGCGCGCGCCAGGACGCACCGTCGTGCTCGCCGTCGAGCCGAGCGACCCCGCCGGACCCGTTGCGGACTGCCCGCCGGGGTCCTCACCGCCCGACGCCGGCGGCACTGCCGGCACGCCGGCGGTCGGCGGAGCAGCGGGAACAGTTGCGGCGGCGCCGAGACCCAGCGGGGTCACCATCGCACCCGACGCCTCGCCGCCCGCCCCGACCTGGACGTCGACGATGACCACCGTGATGTTGTCCGCGCCACCGTGCTCGTTGGCCACGTCGACCAGTCGCTGGGCGGCATCCTGGGGGTCGGCCACCGTACGAAGAACGGTTTCCATCTCGTCGATCCCGACCTCGTTGGACAGGCCGTCCGAGCAGATGAGCACGCGGTCCCCGACACCCAGCTCGAGCTCCCACATGTCCGTCTCCACCTCGGAGGACACGCCGAGGGCCCGGGTGAGGATGTGCCGCTGCGGGTGCACGGCCGCCTCCTGCTCGGACATCTCGCCATGACGCATCCGCTCCTCGGCCAGGCTGTGGTCCGCGGTGACCTGGGTCAACTCTCCCTCGGAGAAGACATAGGCCCTCGAATCGCCGACGTTGGCCAATGCCAACACGTCCCGTCCGCCGGCGCCGCCCACCAGCGCCATGGCGGTCAGCGTCGTTCCCATGCCGCGGAGGTCGGCGTTGGCTTGGCTCTGGTGCCACACAGCCGTGTTGGCTTCTGTGAAGGCGTCACGCAACCCGGCCACGGTGGGTGCCCGTTCGAAAGCCTGCTCGAGCGTCTCGACCGCGACCCGGGCTGCCACTTCTCCGCCGACGTGCCCTCCCATGCCGTCGGCCACCGCGTAGAGATTCGGACGCTCGAGTGGCAGATCCTGGTTGATCGTGCGGACCTGCCCGACATCGGTGGCCGAGCCTGACCGCAACACGGTCACCGGGAGACCTCGAACACGGTGGACCCGATCTGGAGCAGGTCGCCCTTGCCCAGACGCACCGCTTGCTTGATCTGCTCGGAGTTGACGAACGTCCCATTGGTCGAGCCGAGGTCCTCGACCCAGAGCTGGTCGTTGCGACGGAAGAGCCGGGCGTGGAGCGTTGAGGTGTAGATGTCTCCGGGCATTGCCACGCCACACCCCGGTGAACGTCCGATGGTGAGCTCGTCGTCGAGGTCGTAGGTACGCCCCGCCTCGGCGTCCGGCTGGACCACCTTGAGGTAGAGCTGGCGGCGCCGGCTCTCGCGGGGCCGGTCGGGGGGCCGGGCGGCCGAACGCTCCTGGCGTCGCTCCTGGCGACGCTCCGACCGGGTCTTGCGAATGGTTGCCGGACTCATCTCGACCCACACGGCGCGGATCACCCGCAGGAAGAACAGGAAGATCAGCACGATGACCCCCCATTGCATGATGCGGAGGACCGCGTTCAGATTCTGGGTGGCGACCAGGACCGCCACCGGACCCGGTGCCGTCACGACATTTCAAAGATGAGCTTCGTCGACCCCACGCTGACCTCGTCGCCGTTGGCGAGGAGGTGCTCACGGACCAGGGTGCCATTGACCTTGGTGCCGTTGGTGGACCCGAGATCGGTGACGAATACACCGTCACCCTTGCGCCGCAGCTCAGCGTGGCGCCGGCTCACGTTGGAGTCGGGCAGCACGACGTCGCACTCGGGGAGCCGGCCGATCACCAGGGGCTCTGACCCCAGGGTGACCCGTCTGCCGTCGGGCAGGACGAGCTCGGCCAGGAACCCCCCGTCCTCGCTCTCGTGCACGTCGACCGTGACCGTGAAGCGCCCCGGCTTGAGGCTCGAGCCCTCGAAGATCTCCACCTCGACGGGACCGACGAACGAGTAGCCCTCGATGCGGGCGTGCTCGCGGGCAGCATCGGAGAGCTCGCGGGACAGCGCGTCGATGAAGTTCGAGAAGCGGCTGACGTCGGCCGGGGAGAGGGTCACGGCGAAGGAATTGGGCGCGATCAAGCCGCGCACCCCCACGCGTCGGTGCAGGTCCATCTCGCGCGTAAGCCTGCGGCCGATTTCGACCGGTTGGAGGTTGCTTCGAAACGGCTTGGCCAACGTTCCCTCCACCAGACGCTCGAGGCGCTCCTCAAACTGCTGGAGTCCCATGGTCCTCAAGAGATTACCGGTCCGCTGCGCTAAGGAGGGATTCGGCATGCGTCTGACCTGGTCACCTAAGCCTCCGGGGATTGGGGGCGGCGGCCCAGGGACTACTGTTGGCCGGTCGCTCGGGCGAGTGGCGGAATTGGCAGACGCGCAGGATTCAGGTTCCTGTGTCCGAAAGGATGTGGGGGTTCAAGTCCCCCCTCGCCCACAGACCAGACAGACCACTGGGATGTGTCAAGACAGCGGAGACACCATGGGTGCGCTGCCTGTTCAGAGTGGGGCACACTCTGGCGATGCGGATCGTGTCCCTTCTGCCCTCGGCGACTGAGACCGTCTATGCACTGGGCCTCGAGGAGGATCTGGTCGGGGTCACTCACGAGTGCGACTGGCCGGCGGCGGCCCGGCTCAAGCCCATCGTGTCCGTGTCGGCGCTTCCGGCGGCGTCGACGCCCGCGGAAGTGGACCGACTGGTCAGCGCCAGCCTCGGCGATGGGGAACCCATCTACAGGCTTGACGAGGTCGCAGTGCGGGACCTGCAACCGGACCTGGTGCTGTCCCAGGACCTGTGCGCCGTCTGCGCGGTGCCATCGGGAAAGGTCAACGAGGCGCTCGAGCTTCTGGGCTGTCAGGCGCAGGTCCTGTCCATGGACCCGAGCTCGCTCAGCGAGGTGCTCGGCTGCGTCATCGAGCTGGGCCGGGTCACGGGCAAAGAGTCGGTGGCGCGTGAGTTCGTCGACCGGCTGGCAGGCCGCCTCACCCACGTCGAGCAGGCCGTTGCGGGGTTGCAGAGGCCGCGAACGTTCGCCCTCGAGTGGTCCGATCCGCCCTTCAACGGCGGTCACTGGGTACCGGAGATGATCGAGACGGCGGGCGGCGAGCCGGTCCTCGCCAACCGAGGCACCGACTCTGTCCGTGTCACCTGGAAGCAGATGGAGGAAGCGTCGCCCGACGTGGTCGTCTTCATGCCTTGCGGATACGGTTTGGAACAGGCCGCCGTCGAGGCAGAGGGTCTTCTCAATAGGCCGGAACTCCGATCTGCTGACGCCATCTACGCCGTCGACGCAAACGCGTACTTCTCACGTCCAGGGCCGCGCCTGGTGGAGGGTGTCGAGGCCCTGGCGGCCACCCTGCATCCTGGGTCAATCGAGGTTCCAACTGCTGCGGCCATCCGAAGAATCCGGTAGCTGCTCGGTCCGTTGCGGCTCGGTTCGCCCGCTCAATCCGCCTCGAGCGCCGCAGCAAATTCCCGAGGCGGGGCGACGGCACTCGCACCGGACTCGAGCGCTTGGGCCCGACGTGACCGTCGCATCCCGGTGGCCGCGACGGCGCCGAGCACCGAGATGCCCGCCGAGACCGCGAGCGCGGGCTTGAACCCACTTGTCACCAATGCCGCGCTGCCCAAGCTTCCCTTCGAGTTGAATACCGTCGTGACGATCGCAATGCCGAACACCGCCCCGAACTGTTGCATCGTGTTGAGTGTTCCGGCCGCCTTCCCGAGGAGCTCCGGTGGCGCCGCGTTCAGCCCCCCTGCGGTCACGCTCGGCAGGGCCATCGAGATGCCGACGCCAGCGATCACGAACGGGAGAACGTAACTCGCGTAATCGGAGTGGCCGGCAGCGAGCGAGACGATCCAGGCGAAGCCGAGCCCCTGGAGCACAAGCCCCGGTACGACCAGAGCCCGCGCACCCACCTTGTCCGAGATTGCTCCGGCGATGGGTGCCACGACCAGAGGGGTGGCCGTCCAGGGCAAGAACCGCTGCACGCAGTGCCGCGACCCGGGCGCGCGCTCCCTCAGATGCGGTAGAGCTTGGCGGCGTTCTCGCCCAGGATCTTGCGCTGGGCCGAAGGGTCGAGGGTCGACATCTTCTCTGCCACCGTGTCGAGCGGTTTGGGGTAGAGGCAGGTGGGGTGCGGGAAGTCGGTCTCGAACAGGATGCTGTCCTCCCCCACGGCGGCGACGAGCGCCGGCAGGTTGTTCTTCTCGAACCAGAAGGTGGCGTAGAGGTTCCGGCGGAAGTACTCCGACGGGAGCATCGACATGTCCGCCAATTGCTTGGGCGCATTCTCGGACATCTCGTAGTCGAGCGCCTCGAGGATGAAGGGGATCCACCCGACCCCACTCTCCACCGACACCATCTTCAGCTGGGGGTGACGGTCCAGCATGCCGCTCAGGATGATGTTGGTCACGACGCGGGCATTGCCGATGAACAGGAGCGTGCCGCCGATGGCGAGCTTCGTGTCCTCGTCCTGTGATTCCCAGGGGTACGTGCCGAAGTAGGTCATGGTGGTCAGGCTGGCGCCGATGTGGAAGTGCACCGGCAGCTTCAGGTCGGCGCACACCTCCCACAGCGGGTCCCAGGCGCGGTTGGCCAGGTCCGGTCCGCCGACGTCGTTGGGGTCCGAGGTGATGTTGACCCCGCGCAGGTCCAGTGCCGCCACCCGCTTCGCCTCGGTGACACAGGCATCCACGTCCCACGCCGGCAGGACGGGCATGGGCAACAGGCGCTGTCCCGAGTCGGCCTGCACCTCCGCCATGGCGTCGTTGTAGATCTGCACGCATAGGAGGCGCAGCTCGGGGTCCTTCACCACGTCGGAGATCCCCTGACCACCGAGGCCGATGGAGTTGGGAAAGCAGATCTGGGCCCAGATGCCCGAGTCGTCCATGACGTCGATCCGCGCCTTGGTGTCGAACGCACCGAGGTGGATCTTGTCCTGCGTCCACTCGTAGAGCGCCTCAAGGGCGCGGCCCTTCCCGCCCTCGCGGTCGATGACGCCGCCGCCGCCGGCGAAGCCGAGCTCGGCCCCGTCGACGTACCACATGGGCTTGCCCTCGACGTCGACCACGTGCGGGACCCGGTCCTTGTACTTGGCCGGGGCGCGCTTGGTCCACAGATCATGGGCCTCCGTCAGGTGGGTGTCCGCATCGATCACCCGTAGCCCCTCAAGTGCAAGACCCATTGTCCCTCCCAGCTTTGACGACGACCAAACCCTACTGCCGGAATACTGGCGCGCCCTTTGCGAGGGATGGGCCGGATGAATCGGCCCTTACGCCACCGACGCGGGCTCCCGGGCCAGCTTGGCTAGCTCCTCGGTGACCATGCGTTCGTGTTCCTCGAGATCGCGACGGGCGGCCCGCGGACTCCAACGTCCCCGCATCGTGAACGTGAGAACGGCGAAGACCCCCATCCCGATGAGGCAGACGGTCCACCATCTCTTCCATTCACCGGCCGACGCGTTCTGGGCGGGAACGAGCTTCTGCTCGGCGACGAGGAGTCCGGCCAGGTTCTGCGAGTGCGCGCCCACTTTTGTGCTGATCTGCGCCTGGCTCACCGGCTGTCCATTCTCTATCGCGAGCGCCAGCGGTTGATAGGCGAGCAACCCTTGGACCTGGGGATTGGACAGGCCCCCGGCGGCCGTCAGCGCCGAACCGAGGTTGTGCGTCGAGTTGCAGGAGGCCAGGACGGTGGCCAGCGTCTGCGGCCCGACCTCCTTCGTGGCCTGCAACCCGCTGATCACCGAGGCGGGTGCTGAAATTCGGTTGCAAGCAGGCGGTGTCGTGGTGGGCGCATAAGGCACCGCGGCCTTGATCGCCTGAAGCGCTGTAGCCGCGGTCTGGTTGTCCACCAGCGTGGTCGACGTCGTGATCACGTAGGGCAGCACGAGGAACGAAAGCGCCACGGTGATACGCAGAATCCAGCCCCAGATAGCAAGGCCCGACGCGGTCAGTGCTGGGTTGTGCGACTCGACCTGCTCCGTGTAGTTCGCCATCCATGGCGCGTAAGCGATGGCGATCGATACCGCCAGCAGGACGATCACCAGCACGTTGGAGTAGTAGCCGGTATGCGGGTGGCCCGTCTGGACGATGAGGAAGCCCAGCATCACCATGGCGCAGATCGCCCCGACGAGCATGAACGGCTTGCGGACCCGGGCCCAATCCGACAGCGCCCCAGCGATCACCAGTCCGATCGAGAGGGAGGCCGCAAGCCACACGTTGATGCCGTTGGCATCAGGCGTGGAGCGGTTGAAGATGACCACCCAATAGATCGTCAGCACGGAGACGGACGCGTAGTAGAAGAGCAAGAAGACCGAGATGGCAACCGATGAGGTGACCAGGTCGAGCTTCATCATGGAACGGATGGGGTGGAAAGTCGCCTTCTCCACGTCGATGCCCATGGCCCGCGCTTCCACGAGGGCGCGTTCGCGTTCGGTCACCATCAGCTGGTCCCGCAACTGCGGGGAGAGCTCGCGGAGGAAGAAGAACGCGATGATGACGACGCCCAGGCAGACCAGGCCCGAGATAATGAACTGGTCTTGCCACGGCGCGAGGTGGCTCAACGTGTGCGTGGCCACCAGGCTCGCCGCCAAGGCGCCCATGGTGGGACCGAGCGCCCAGAACCCCATCGCCACTCCGCGACCCATCTGCGGAGAGAAGTCGCGCATCAGCGCCGGCGTCGAGACGAGGATGATGCCCTCCACGAACCCGATCACACAGTAAGAGGCGGCGAACCAGAACTTCTCGGTGATGTGGGGGATGGCGAAGAGCTGAATGATCGCGACGACAAGGGTCCCGTAGATCGTCAGGTTGGCCCGGCCGATCTTGTCGGAGAGGCCCCCGATGAACGCGCTGAAGGCCCCGATGGCGTTCGAGACCACCAGAAGGTACAAGAAGTACTGGAAGGACATGTGGTAGTAGGGCAGCATCAACGGTGTGACGGCGCCCTCCACGTAGTAGAGGTAGTAGAGCATGATCGTCGTCAGCACGACGATCGACAGATATCCGAGCCTCGGCCAGGTGTCGGGGTACTTGTAGAGCTGTCGCCTCCCGAAGGCATTTGCGAGGCCCTGCCGGCCAGGAACTGGTGCAGTCACCGCAGTCGTGGTCATGTTCGATCCCCTTTCCCGCGCTGTGCTCGCCCCATGCCCCCCAGCGCTCCCCCCGGAACCGGCCTCGGCGTCAGGCTCACTCCCTGATGCTAGGGCCACTTCGGGTGGATCTGGAGGGTCCAAGGACACATTGTCCGCGGCACCCGCCCCGGCGAACCTGGAGCCGTCGCCAGGGATCCTCCAAGAGAGGACTTCCGGCCCTACAGTCCCCTCCGGGCCGGTCGCAGAATCGCTCGTGAAAGGGGTCTGTGATGGCAGAGACAGACACGACCAAGGGCGTCGACACCATGAGCGGGTCCGACGCCTTGCTGTGGACGATCAGTGCCGATCCGGTCATGCGCCCGACCATCGTGGCGCTGCTGGTGCTCGACTCGACGCCCGGCTGGGCCGAGGTTCGGGCGCGTGTGGACTCGTTGACCGAGATCGTGCCCCGCCTCCGGTCGAGGGCGGTCAACCGGGCGCCGGGCCGGGGCCGGCCCCAGTTCGTGCCGGACGAGAACTTCGACCTCGACGTCCACCTGCGGCGGATGCGCCTATCCGACCACGGTGGGCTGCGGGACGTCCTCGACTTGGCGCAAACGATGGCGACCAGTGGGTTCGATCCGGCGTTGCCCCTCTGGGAGGCCGTACTCGTCGAGGGCGTGGACGCGGACGCCGCCGCCCTCGTGATGAAGGTCCACCACTCGCTTATTGACGGCGTGGGCGGCCTCGCGGTCCTCGCCCACCTCTTCGATGCGCCGGCCCGGGCCGGCGTTCGGGTGCGTACGGTGCCTGAGGCGGAGGAGGGCGGACGGTCGCAACTGCCGCGCATGGGGGACCTGCCCGACGCGGTCCGGCTGGTCGACGATGCGATGGACGCGGTGTTGCATCCGTTCCGCTCGTTCGGCCGGCTGGCCGAGCTGGGCACGTCGGTCGCCAGGCTCATGGCGCCGGCTGGCAGGCCGCTCTCTCCGATCATGACCGGGCGCAGTTTCCGGCGCCACGCCGATGTCTTCGACCTCGATCTCCAGACGGTAAAACAGGCCGCGAGGGCGTGGGGCGGCACGATCAACGATGTGTTCGTCGCATCCGTGATACGCGGTCTGGCTCTCTACCACGAGCAGCACGGGGTTGTGTCCCCGGGCTTTCGCGCCCTGATGCCGGTGAACGTCCGCACGCAAGGCGATCAGGCCGGGGGAAACCACTTCGTTCCCGCTCGGTTCGTCATTCCCACCCACGCCGATGTCGCCGACTCCGTCGCCGAAGTCAGGCGGGTGGCCGAGGAGTGGAAGAACGCCCCAGGGCTGTCGGTGAGCGACGTGCTCGCCACCGGCCTGAGCGCGCTGCCGTCCGTTGTCGCCCGCGGACTGTGGGGGTCGATGCTGCTGGGCAACGACGTCTGCGTCACCAACATCCCCGGCCCCCCCTTCGCCGTCACTCTGGCCGGCGCGGCGGTGCAGGGCATCTACGCCGTGTCGCCTCCTTCGGGGGCCGCCCTGAGCGTGTCACTGATCTCCACGATGGATCGGGTCTGCATCACCGTGACCGCAGACGTCGCGGCCGTCCCGGACAGCCCGAAGCTCGCCGGCTGCATCGAGGACGGCTTCGCGGAGGTCTGCTCCGTGCGGTCATCGGGGCGACCGCAGGTGCAATGACTGGCCTTAATCCGGGGATCTCCTGAGAGTCGGCTCGCCGCCTCTCAGCGTTCCCGGACCGAGCCCTCAGGAAGCGGTCGCCCCGCCGTGGAGCCGTCGTCCGCCACGCCGATCGGCACGTGCCATGTGAGCCGGGTGCCTCCCTCTCGGGACGTGCCGAGCTCGACGCCGCCGCCGAGTCGCTCCGCGCGCTGGCGCATGTTCCTCAGGCCAAGTCCTGTGGGCGGCCCGCTCATGCCGTGTCCGTCATCCGCCACGACGAGGCGTAGCTCTTCACCAGCCGCCACCGTGATCACGACCTGTGAGGCCCGGGCATGCTTGCCGACGTTGGTCAGCGCCTCCCGCAGGACGGCCAGCACCTCCTCGGCCAGGGGACCGGTCACGACAACGTCGACCGGGCCGCTGAACGAGACCTGCGGGTGGATCCCGAGCACTGGGCGGAGCTCGTGCACGAGGTCGAGAACCTTGGGGTGCAGGCCCTCCTTGCTGATCGTGAGCTCAATGTCGAAGATCGCCTTGCGGAGCTCACGGATCGTGTCGTCGATCTTGTCGATCGCTTCCCCGATGCGCATGACGGCCTCGGGCCTCTCCACCAGGCGTGCCGTTCCCTGCAGCGACAGCCCGATTGCAAACAGGCGCTGGATGACAGAGTCGTGGAGGTCCCGGGCAATCCGGTCCCGGTCCTCGGTCAGCGCGCGATCGCGCACCAGTCCGTGGAGACGGGCGTTCTCGATGGCGATGCCCGCCGCCATGGCGAGTGCGAGCACAAGCTCCTCGTCGACATCGGAGAACTCGGCTGCGGTCTTCTTGTTGGTCAGGTACAGGTTCCCGTAGACCTCGCCGTGGACCCGGATGGGAACCCCCAGGAAAGTGGTCATGGTGGGGTGATGGGCCGGCGTCCCGAAGCTGTCGGGGCTGTGGGCGGTATTGGCCAGCCGGAGCGGCTTTTCGTCCGCGATGAGCGTGCCCAGGACGCCCCGACCGGTAGGGCGTGGGCCGATGGCCTGCTCCTCCTCGTCGCTGAGGCCCACCGTGACGAACTGGTCCAGTGCCCGACCGTCCTCGGTCAGCACGCCGAGTGCCCCGTAGCGCGCGTCGACGAGGTCGCACGCCTCTTCAATGATCCTTCGGAGCACCACCGGCAGATGCAGCTCGCCATCGAGGATGAGAATTGCCTGCACGAGCCGTCGCAGCCTGACGGGATCGTCGATGCGGTCGAAGGGCTGCACGGCCCGCCAGGATAGATGCGGGTGGGGTCTGCGAACACCGGAGAACGCCAAACGGGGGCCGCCACGGTCGGACCCGTGCCTGCGCCCGTGGCATATTGGGCGCATGGGGATTCGAGTGTTCGTCCTCGACGATCACGAGTTGGTCCGGACGGGCCTGCGGACGCTGCTCGAGGGCGAGGGGGACATGGATGTCGTGGGCGAGGCCGGGACGGCCGAAGAGGGCCTGAAGCTGATCCGCGATCTTGAGCCTGACGTGGCCATACTCGACGTCCGCCTCCCCGATGGGAACGGGATCGAGGTCTGCCGCGAGATCCAGTCGGTCGCGCCACAGGTCCGCTGCCTGATGCTCACGTCCTACTCCGACGACGATGCTCTCTTCTCTTCCATCATGGCGGGGGCCTCGGGCTACGTGCTGAAGGAGATCGGGGGCGGGGACCTCCTGGGCGACATCCGACGGGTCAGCCAGGGCATGTCCCTGCTCGACCCCGTGCTGACCCAAGAATTGTTCGACCGTTTACGAAAGGACCAGGAAGCAGAGTCTCGCCTGACCGTCCTGACCCCCCAGGAACGCAAGGTCCTGGAGCTGATCGCCCAGGGCCAGTCCAACCGGCAGATCGCCGAGCAGCTCTTCCTGGCCGAAGCGACGGTGAAGAACTACGTCTCGAGCCTGCTGTCGAAGCTGGGAATGCGCCGCCGCACCGAGGCGGCCGTCTACGCCGCCGTCCTGGCCGAGCGCAAGGCCACCAATCCCAAGTCCTGAGCGGCGGCGCCGACCGGTGTTAGGCGACCTTGACCCGACGGTTGTCGTCGAGGGTGCGGAAGTCGACGCCCGCAATGTGCAGCAGATCCTCGAGCCGCTGGCGTTCGGCCAGCGGGTTCGCGAACCGGCTCGGGTCGCTCTCAATGCCCATCGCGGTACACAGGCGCAGCAGCATGCGGTCGTGATCGAGCTCGAGCGCCAGGTCTTCCGCCATGACGTGCTCGGCGGCGTTGTGCCCGTTCAGGCGTCGGCGGCACTGCAACAGAATGACGACGAGCTCATCCCGCGAGTTCGGCAGCGGTAACGGGTCCACGTCGGCACACAGGCCGCCGAGCAATTCGCTGTACATCGACATCGCGACATAATTTTGCCGGAATTGGGCGAGGGGAGTAGAGCCGATATTCCCCTTTTGGATAGAGCCGATACGCCCTATCGTGCGCCAGGAACCCCCAACGATCGTTAGGCACGATGGGCAGGCAGGACCCGAACACTCTGACTGTGCCTAGGCACGCGGCCCCGGTGGGGTGCGAGCCGTACAAGCTGGGATATGGGCCAAGGGGAGGCCATCTGTGCCCGCAGACATCGAAACTGCATTGCGAATGGCGATGAGCAACCCGGGGGTGCCACGGCCAGTCTGTCGCCCTTTCCGATGTCCCGTTTTGGCCCGATTCCGCACGAACCGTGCTCCACGCACCCGAATCGAGAACCGCAGGTTCCGCGCTGACGATTCGTGATGCAAGTGCGGGATCGACACTGACGCAGGCATCGACCAACCAAGGCCGTACCGAGGTCATCAGCCGAAGGCGCGACGTGGCACCCGGGAGCCGTTGACTCCGGTGTCAGCGCTTGGTCACGCGGGTGGACCGGTCGGCCCGCGTGAGGACGTCCTCCGCGGACTCGGCGTCCACGGCAATAGCCACCCCGAGAGAAGAGTGGAGCCGGATGTCCTGTCCGCCCACCATGACCGGCTCGTCGAGTGTGTGCTGCAGGCGTCGCATCAGCGGGCCGACCGCCTGCTCGTCGTTCACGGTCACGACAACGACGAGCTCGCTTCCCCCGATCCGGCCAACGGTGTCCTCGGCACGAAGGACCGAGGTGAGGCGGCGCGACGCCTCACACAGGACGGTGTTCCCCGTGGTATAGCCGAGGTCGAGGTTGATCTCGCCGAGGTTGTCCAGGTCGATGTGGCACACCACCACCTCGCCCCCGTGGCGTCGCCGCCGCACCAACGCCTGGGTCAGGCGGTCGAGCAGAAGGAGCTGGTTCGCCAGACCCGTGTATGGATCGGCCATGGAAAGCTGCCACAACTGGTCGTACTTGCCCGTGCGCTGCGCGCGTCCAGGCGGCGGCGCGTCGGCCCGAGTGGAACTGAACTCCTGCAGCATGGACTCGACGCTCCCGCCATTCGATGTTCCGGAGCTTGAGGGGGCCCTCGCATCACGATCGGTCGGCGCGATGTCCGCGTCCTCACCGTTCCCGCCAAGCTCGTCCTTGGCCCTCTTCACGCTGTCCCCCTCCGCTACCGATTCCTCACTCATAGCGGAATCCCACCGGGCGTAACAGTGCCGTAAGTCATGACATGCGCGCTCCAGGCACGCCCTCACACGCAAAGCACTCGTTCCGGTGAGGACGTCAGTCTACCGGCCGTGACCCGCTGCGGCGGACTCCATCACTCGTCGTCGGGAGGCCGAGCGCTGGCCGTGACCAGGGATGGAGCACGAGTCCGGCGCGACACCCCGGCAAATGTTCTCCATGCGTTCTCGGCGTGACCAGGCGCCATCTGTAGCGCGCACATCTTGGGTTGCAGTTGCGTTGCGGGTAATCCCCGTCGTGCGTTTGTGCACGGACCGAGAGGGCGCAGGCATCGGCCGCGGTAACCTGCGCAACGCGGCTGTTCGAGGTTCGGGCCTCCTCTGGCCGCAGCCGGCGAGCCTTCCCGGTGCGGGCTCATCACGAAAACGACGACGAACGAGCCTGGAACATCAGACACCTTTCCCTGCCGCGATGACGAGCGCAACTGACCACGGGCTCGCCCGCCGCCGCCCGTGACTGCACCGGCGACCATGGTGGTCGACACCGGGAGCCTCGAGGCGCTCGTCGTCGAGGTGGCGGCGGAGGAGTACTACGCGTTCGACACCGAGTTCCACACCGAGCGGACCTACGTCCCCGACCTGGCGCTGATTCAAATCGCTTGGAAGGACCGGGTGGCCCTCGTCGACCCGCTTGCCGTCGACCCCACCCCCCTGGCGGCCGTGTTCAGTGGCACCGGCGTCGCGGTTGCGCACGCCGCGTCCCAGGACCTCGACATTCTTTTGGCCGCCTGCGGCTCTGTCCCCGCCACGGTGTTCGACACGCAGATCGTCGCGGGTTTCCTCGGCATGTCGACCCCCTCGCTCTCACGGCTCGTCGAGCGGATGCTCGGCACTTCGCTCCCCAAGGCAGACCGGCTCTCGGACTGGCTGGAGCGGCCGATCTCGGCGGACCAGATCGCCTATGCGGTCAGCGACGTCGCGCATCTCCTAGAGCTCCAGCAGCTCCTCGCCGAGCGACTCCGCACCCTGGACCGACTCGAGTGGGCGCTGAGTGAATGCGACGAGGTGCTGGGTGACCGCACCCCGGCCCGCGTCCCGGAAGAGGCGTGGTGGAGGCTGGGGGACATCCGGAGCATGTCGCGCCGCTCCCGTGGGGTCGCGCAGGAAGTGGCGGCGTGGCGCGAGCGCACGGCCGCCGAGTCCAACCGGCCACGGCGCATGGTGCTCTCGGACCTCGGGTTGCTCGCCATTTCGCAACGACCGCCCCGCAACGGTGAGGAGCTGCGGCGGGCCCGCGGCGTGGACGGCCGGCACTTGGCGCAGGGGCGCGCCGCGGAGATCCTCCGGGCCGTCGAGCGCGGCATCGCCCTACCCCCCGAACAGATACGGATGCCCTCGGAGGGCCGGGAGTCGCCCGCCTCGCCGGCAGCCATCGCCATCTGCTCCGGTGTGGTGCGCCAGATCGCCGATGACCTCGACTTCGATCAGGGGCTGCTGGCCACCCGGGCCGACATCGCGCAGCTCCTGTGCGGTGAGCCGAACCGGCTCGACACCGGCTGGCGGCGCGACATCGTGGGAGACCCACTGCGCCGGCTCATCGCTGGCGACGTCGCCGCGGCGTTCGACGGGCACGGTCACCTTGTCCTTGAGGAGCGGTCCGGGCGACTCGCGGTACCCCGGCCAGGCACCGCCGGTTAGTTCACCTGCTTCTCCTGCCCGCTCCAGAAGGGCTGGCGCAGTTTGTATTTCTGCAATTTCCCGGTGGCAGTGCGCTCGAGCTGGTGACGCATCTCCACACTCGTCGGCGCCTTGAAGTGGGCCAGCCGGCTACGGCAGTGGGCGATGAGCTCGGCCTCGGTTACGGTCGCGCCCTCGCGCACCACAACCAACGCCTTGATCGTCTCGCCCCACTTCTCGTCGGGCACGCCGATCACCGCCACCTCGGCCACCGCGGCGTGCTGGTACAGACAGTCCTCGACCTCAATCGACGAGACGTTCTCGCCACCGGTGATGATCACGTCCTTCTTGCGGTCCGAGATGACCAGGTAGGCGCGGTCGAGGTAGCCCCCGTCGCCCGTATGGAACCAGCCGTCCTCGAGCGCTGCCGCGGTCTCGGCGGGCTGCTCCCAGTACCCGGCAAAGACGTGATTCGAGCGGGCCAAGACCTCCCCCTCTTCGTCGACGGTGATGTGCACGCCGACGGCCGGCACACCGGCCCTGCTCAGCAGCTGGGAGCGCGGCCCGGGGTCCAACTCGTCCCACTCAGCGCGCGCTCGATTGATGGTGAGGAGGGGAGCGGTCTCGGTCAGCCCGTAGATCTGTATGAACTCCCACCCGAGTTCGGTCTCGACCCGTTCGATCGTCTTCGACGGCGGTGGCGCCCCGGCCACCACGATGCGCACGTCGCCTCGGCCGGGCACCGAGCGGCCGCCGGCGGCACGTGCTTCCGCCGCGCTCAAGATTGCCGCCACCACTGCCGGGGCACCACACAGAATCGTCACCCCGTGGCGCTCGATGCGCGACAGGATCTCCTCGCCGTCCACCTTGCGCAGCACGATGTGTGTGCCACCCATACCCGTCACCGCGTAGGGCATCCCCCAGCCGTTGCAGTGGAACATCGGCAACGTGTGCAAGAGCACGTCGCGGTCGCCCACTCCGGTGTGCCACCCGAACATCGCCGCGTTGAGCCAGCAGTTGCGATGCGTCAGCTGCACGCCCTTGGGCCGCGCCGTGGTGCCCGAGGTGTAATTCACCGAGCAGGTGGCGTCCTCATCCGGCTCCCACGCCATCGGTGCCGCCCCGGCGGCTGCCGGCGCGAAGAGCGCAGCGTCGTCATTCCCGCCCAAACAGAAGCGATGGCTCACCTTGATGGTGCCTACCTCAGCCTCGAGTTCGGCGTCGTAGAGGAGGACCGACGCCCCGGAATGGTCGACGATGTAGGCGATTTCGTCCCCCGTCAGCCGGAAGTTGATGGGCACGAGGATCCGGCCGAACCCGCTGACACCGAAGTACGAGGTAAGGAAGCGGGCTGAATTCGGGCTGACGATGGCCACGCGCTCGCCATGGGCCACCCCGAGGTCGTCGAGCGCCAGGGCTAGGCCACGCGCCCTCGCCTCCAGCTCGTTGTAGGTGACCGCACCGAACGAACCGGGCGCCGACGGCTCGTCCACGACCGCCACGCGGTGCCCGTAGACCAACGCGGCCCGGTTGAGAAAATCGGCCACCGTCAACGCGACCCGCATGCCACCCCCGATCTCTCGTACCGCCTACCGGGGGACCCTAGTGGACCACCCCGCGGTGTTGGCTAGAAGTGCCCCAGCACAGGGTGCGGCTGGTACGGCTTCTCGAGTGAGGCGATCTCGTCCGCGCCCAGGGTCAGCGCCTCGGCGGCGAGCGCGTCCTTCAGGTGCTTCTTCCTTGTCGATCCGACGATGGGTGCGGTCACCCCGGGCTTGGAGAGCAACCAGGCGAGGGACACCTGTGCTGTCGGCACTCCGCGCGCCGCGGCCACCTCCGCTGCGGCGTCGACGACGTCGAAGTCGGTCGGTTGGTCGTAGAGGTAATCGGTGAACGTGTCCGTGGTCGAGCGGGTCGTGAGCCGACCACCGTCCCGCGTCCGGTTGCCAGCCAGGACCCCTCTCGCCAAGGGGCTCCAGGGGATGCACCCCACTCCCTGGTCAAGGCACAGGGGGATCATCTCGCGCTCCTCCTCGCGGTAGATGAGGTTGTAGTGGTTCTGCATGGAGACAAACTTCGTCCAACCGTGCGCCTCTGCCGTGTGCTGCGCCTTGGCGAACTGCCATGCGAACATGCTGCTTGCCCCGATGTAGCGCGCCTTACCCGACCGGACCACGTCGTGCAGGGCGCCCATCGTCTCTTCGATCGGGGTGCGAGGGTCCCAGCGATGGATCTGGTACAGGTCGACGTAGTCCATCCCGAGCCGGCGCAGCGACGCGTCAATGCCCGACAGGATGTGCTTGCGGCCCAACCCGCCGCCGTTCTCCCCGGGCGTCACCGGCATGAACACCTTGGTCGCGATCACCGCCTCGTCCCGGCTGAGGAACTTCGGGACCAACCGCCCGGTCGCAACTTCGCTCGCGCCGGCGGAATACGCGTCGGCGGTATCGATGAAGGTCACTCCCCCCTCCACCGCCGTCCGGACGATCGGCTCAGCAGCCTCCTCGCCTATCACCCACGGACGATCACTCTCGTTTCCGAAACCCATCATGCCGAGACAGATTCTCGAGACTCGCAGGCCTGACGTGCCCAGATTCGTGTAGTTCATGGCTGACCTCGCTCGTGCCGGAACGTGACCTCGCCGGCACCGGCATGCTTACCAGCCGCGGCCGTCACCCCGTACAGCTGGTCGAAAGGCCGTCCACACTGATCCCCTGGCTAGGGGCAGTGGTGCTGCCCGTGGGGACGCGACAAGCAGTTGGTCGCACCGGGCGTCCCAGCATTGGAACCGTCGGAGCCAACGCCGGCGCCGCTATCGGAGGCTCCGCCGTCGCCGCGACCTGTACCGGGGACGTTCACCGGCCCGCTTCCGGAGCCATCGCTGTCCCCGTCCCCGTCCCCGTTTCCTTGGCCGGTGCCGTCCCCGTTGCCTTGGCCGCCGCCCTGGCCGTTGCCCTGGCCGTTGCCTTGGCCGTTGCCCTGGCCGTTGCCCTGGCCGTTGCCCTGGCCGTTGCCCTGGCCGTTGCCCTGGCCGTTGCCCTGGCCGTTGCCACCACCAAAGCCACCAGTCCCGACCGGATGGCTGGGAACGGTCGTCGTTGTGGTGCTTGTGGGAGGCGTCGTCGTGGTGGTGGTCGTGCTCGTCGTGTTGGTGGCGGCCGGCGGCGGTGTCGGAGCCGGAGTCGGAGCCGGGGCCGGAGTGGTGCCACCCGTATTGAGAACCGTGAGCGTGGCCGTGGGGGCGGAGCTTCCGACCGACGGCCCGCCGCTGTTGGCGACGGTGTTCGCGGCCGGTGATCCTCCGGACGCGAAGGGAGACGCGCCGATGAACTGGGTGCCCGCGGTGCCGGACCCCGCCCGCGCCGTCGAGGCACTCCCGCCGGACGGAACCGGCGCCGGCGCGGTCGGAGGGGTCTGGAAGTCCGGCACGTTACCGGAACCGGCGGGGGGTCCGGCGCTGGTCACCGGTTGGCCCTTCGGCCCCGCGCCGACGGTCACCACACCGCCGACGACTGAGAGCGCCGCCGCGGCCATCGCGAGCGAGGCCACGATGCGACTCCCCGCGAAGTACGGCCTCGGGGTCGCGACTGCCGTTGCGGCGATGGCTGCCGCAGCCGATGTCCCCGTACGCGCCCGCCCAAAGGTACGAGACGCGAAGACGTCTTCAAGAGTTGCGTAATCTTCAGCACGAGCCCGATCGGGCGTCGACCCCTCCATGATCCTCCACTTGGAATTGCCCAAGGAGGGGATTACTGCTGACGGGACCCCGGGATTCAACCCAAGGCTCCGAGAACCTCTTACCCCCTCACTGCAACCATATAGCGGCAGCGTCCGCGTGAGAACCACGACACGCAAAACTGGCGGCAATTTCTTTGAACGGTTGTTTGGAACTCGGAAATTAAAGTGTCGCGCTTCGCCCGGCGCACCAATCCTGCGAGCATGAAGAGGCGACGGTCTGGTGGGCGCCGCGTGTTGTCATTTCGTTGTTGACGCGTGTTGTCATCCAGTTGTGGAATTTGGGCTTTGACCGAGACCCGCGACGGTCGTTCCGACGCCACCGAGCGCGCCGGTGGCGGGCGACTGCCGTGCACACTGCTCGCGACTTGGTTGGCGGTCGCGGTGACGGGACTGCTGACCGTTGTCACCGTGTTGCCGACGACGACCGGTGCCGTCGGACTGCCGAACCCAGGAGAGGCAGGAGCCGTGGAACCCGTCGAAACGCCCGCGCCGGAGCTCGGGGGCCCGCTCTGAGACCCGGCCGGCGGTGGGACCACTGTGACGGTCGTCCCGGGCGGCGCGACGACCGTCACGGCGGGTGGGGGTCCGTTATGTCCCGTCTGGGCCGCCGCTGCGGTCAGGAACGCCGGCTTTGCCCCGCTCGGACCCGAAGACGCGGCCTGTGCCGCACTGGCGCCGGCAGGGCCCGACGAGAACGCACTCGGAGAGCCGGAACCGCCCACCGGAAGAGCATGGGGGCGCGTGTGCTCTCGACCGACGCGCCCGAACCTTGAGCCGAGATGTCCCCGCGCCTCTGCTGCGCGCTGCGTGAGGCGAGACCGGCGACGACCAGCGCGGCGGCCGCGACGCCGCTGGCCGCAGCGATGGCGCGGTGACGGGTGCTCTCCCGCGGGACGGTGGGCAGCATGGCGACGACGGCGTCCTCGAGCCGACGCGCGGGCGGCAGCTCCCCGGCAGCCTGTGTCACCGAGTGGAGAACCCTCTCATCGCGTGCGTCCTCGAACTCCCTCGAGAGGAACACCTGCTCGAGCCTGGTGACAGCGGCCTTGTACTGGTGGACATCGATCCCTCCTTCCTTCACCGGATCCGTCCAGCGGGAGCGACATCGCGGGCGTCACTCACCTGCTCCTTACCTACTCCTGAGGCGCCGGCTTTGTCAGAGCGTCCCGTCCGTCCTGCGGCGGCCGAGCCGGCTGATCACCAGGCCCAGCAACATGGTCCCTGCCCCGATGAGCACTTCGAGCAGGAGCGACGCCCCCGTCGTCGCCAGGACGCCGGCCCCACTCGACGCGGCCGGGTCCACCGTGCTCGCCGCGGTCAGTGCCCCCGTGGGGGCCGCCGATGCCAGGCTCACGGGCACCGACGTCGGGGTCGTCGCGGCGGTGGTCGGGGGCGTGGGCGAGGTCGAGGTCAAGGGGGCGGAGGCGGGTACGGCCGATTGGGGGCACGATGCGTTGGCACTACCACCGAGAGCCGCTTCGACTCCGCACACCGTGACGGGCAGCGTCACGCCGGTGCCCGGGCTACCCGCGGTGCCGATCGGGACGCCGGTCGAGTGTGCGCCGGTGCAGGTGCCGCTCGCGTTCCCGTTGAGCCCTGCGGTAACGGCACAGGCCGCCACGGGCACGTTGACCGGCACATTCCCCGTGGGAGTGGTCGCGAGATGCGACGGCTCGCACGAGTTCGTCGCGCTGCCGGCAACGGCGACGACCACGCTGCAGGCATTGATCGGTACGACACCGTCGATCGGAGCACCCTGGCTGACATTGTTGGTCGGGAGGTCGTTGACGAGCGGGAAGCCCGCACTCGGCATGCACATCCCGGTGGCCGTGCCGTACACCTGTGCAATGACCCCGCAGACGGTTGCCGGCACGTACAGGTCGGCCAGCTGGCCCTGCTGCGACACCGTGCTGGGTTGTTGCGGGCAGTTCGCCGTGCTGTTGCCGTCGATCTCTGCGATCACGTCACAGACCGTGACCGGCACCGCTGCGTCGATCACGCCGTTCTGCGTGGTCGATCCGTTGGTGCCGGACGAGTCGCAGTTGCTTGACGTGTCGCCCACGAGGCCCACATTGACCGCGCAGATGCTCACAGGCGCGTCTGCATTGATGACGCCGTTCTGCGTTGTCGACTCCGAGGACTGGTTCGCGGTCAAACCGAGTGCGGACGCCGCCTGGCCGAGGAGGCCGATCGCGTTGTCCTGGGCCGTGACGGGCGCGTTGACGGTCCCAATGGCCCCAAGCTGGCTCAGCCCGGCCGAACTCGTCGAGCAGCTGCTGTGTGCACCGGCGAGTAGCCCGACGGAGATCGAGCAGGCGTTCACCGGTGCGTTGACATTGACCAAAGGCGACGACTGTGTCGTCGTCCTCGTCCCGGTCGTCGTGTTCTGCCCGGGAAGTGGGGTGCTCCCGATCGCGTTGCCCGGCGCGGTGATCGGTACCGAAACCGAGAGCGGCAACGTGGTGAGGGGCGCCAGCGGGTTCGTCGCCGGTGCGGCGACCGGGGCGGCGGCGGGAGCCGGGACCGGCGCAGTAGGCGCCGTCGCGGCCTGGGCGATCGCCGCCGCAGTAGCGCTCTCGACGTTCTGCACCGCGGATTGAACGGCATTGGGCGGGGTCGACGCACCGGCCGGCGCAAAGCCTGCAATCGCACCCGCCGCGATGACGATCCCGCACGCAACGACACCGACGGCACTCGAGGGGTTCCGTCTCATGATCTTGCTCCTTCTGTGTTGGGTCAACACAGCCCCACTCTGAAGCCCGCACCATGCGGGACCACCCGCGGGGAGAACGGCGGAACAAGGCGCTACTCCCGCGGTCACCGAAGAATTGTGATTCACAACGTTGGTGGTCCACGTGGTCGTTCGGGCTACGGGAGGTTTCGACGCGCGCGTTCGCTCCACGGGACGCGAAGCGCGTGGTGCGGCCGTCGCCGGTGAGCCTCGCTACCCCTGAGATCGCCGGAAGTACCGGCTCAGGGTCTCTTCTTGTTGCTGGTACGACGATCCGATGCCGGAGCCGTAGAGCGCAATCGGCTCTTCGAGCATGCGCTCGAAGGTCAACTTGCAGACGGCCTGGCCGTTCTCGACCATGAAGGGCACGTCGTGGGCACGCACTTCGAGTGCGGCCCGCGAGCCCCGGAAGCCTCCGGTCGGGTCGAACCCGAAGCCGGGATCGAAGAACCCGGCGTAGTGCGTGCGGAGTTCTCCGCTGGTTGGGTCGTACGCGGTCATCTCGGCTGCCAGGTTGGGCGGGATGCTCACGGCCTCGTGCGACATCAAGAGGTAGAAGCGCTTCGGCGACAGGACCAACCGGTCGCCGTCTTCGCGGAAGACCGGATCCCAGAACGGCCCGGGATCGACTTCCCCACCCGCGGTCAGGTCGAGGAGCGGGGCGCTGTCGCGGGTGCTGTGGCCCACCTGGCCGCGCTCGTCGCCGTGCAGGTCGAGACCGAGGAAGAGCCCGTGCGAGAGCACGAGGTCGTCGACCGCCAACGGCTCGCCCCCTTTGAAGAGGATGGGCTCGGTGAGGTGGACCCGGCAGACCTCGTCGTCGGTGAGCCACGGACGGCCCATGGACAGGCGGAGCTGATTGAGCGTGAGGTCTTCCTTCACCCGGATGGCGAACGACAGCGGCACCACCTCGAGGTAGAGGGGACCGTGGTAGCCCGGAGCGATCTCGTCGAAGCGGTCGCTGTGGTCCGTGATCACCCGCGTGAAGACGTCGATGCGGCCGGTCGAGCTCTTCGGATTGGCCTTGCCGCGGAGCCCCGCCGGCAGATCGAGCCGTTCCTTCAGCTCAATCAGGTAGGGACACCGTGCCTCGAGCATGGCGCCGTCCCCCCGGAGGTCGATCTCGTCGAGGATGTAGTCCTTCAGCTTCCGTTCCACCGAGTCGCTCCCCGGGAGGAAGCTGCAACGGATGCGCAGCGCCCGCTCGCCGAGGCGCAGATCGAGGCTGGCGGGCTGGATATTGCCGTCGGGGATCTTGAAGCGTCCAGCGTCGATGTACCCAGCGCGGATGGCGCCCTCCAGGAGTTGGCCGGGGAGTACGCCTTCGGCCGTCGGCTGGAGGTTCAGCACGGACGCCGCCACGCCACGTCTCGTGATCTGGGTCCAGGCACGAACAGAGCAAAGCACGTGGGGGGCAGGGGTGGAAGGGATGCGATGAGGAAGGCGTCGGGCACAGGCTGTGGATGACTTGGGGACGAGTCTGGTACTCACGGGGGTTCCGCAGGAACAAACGTTCATCCACAAGGCTGGTAAAAAGAGGGGCGCGGGGCCGATCTGCAATGGGGATTGTCGGCAATCGGGTAGCCGCAATTGCCGATGCGGGGTTGTGTCGAGCTGTCCCGAACGCCTCACCTGCTATGGCCGACCGCAACAGATCGTGACCGCCAGTGTCGGCCCGCACCGCCCCGAAATGTCGTTCCGGCACCGGCATCGCCCCGGCACCCCCGGCCCCCGACTCCGCTTCGAACCGTGCAAACCGCCCACCAGGGGATTTGGAAGCGACGCCGGGCCGCGACAGTAAGCTGACGGGTCGTCAGATCCTGGCCGCCTGGCGCCCCGGCGCTGTGGCCGCCCTCGGAGGTCCCATGCTCGACTACGTCATCCGATCCGGCACGCTCATCGACGGCACCGGGGAGCCCGGCCGCGTCGCGGACGTCGGGATACGGGACGGCCGCATCGTGGCCATCGGCCAGGTCGAAGAGCATGGGGCCACAGAACTCGACGCCGCCGGCCTCATGGTGGTGCCCGGGGTGATCGACCCCCACACGCACTACGACGCGCAGCTCTTCTGGGATCCGCTCGCCTCCCCCTCCAACGTGCACGGCGTCACGACCGTGATCGGAGGCAATTGCGGGTTCACGCTGGCGCCGATCAACGCGGAGGACGCCGACTACATCCGCCGGATGATGGCAAAGGTCGAGGGCATGCCGCTCGCCGCACTGGAGAATGGCGTTCCATGGAACTGGTCGAGCTTCGCCGAGTACCTCGACGCGTTGGACGGACGCCTCGGCGTCAACGCCGGGTTTCTCGTCGGGCACTGCGCGCTCCGGCGCAAGGTGATGGGCGCGGCGCGATCCGCGGAGGTGGCCTCCGACGGCGAGATCGAGGCGATGCGCACCCTCCTCGCCGAGTCACTCGAGGCAGGCGGTCTCGGGCTTCTCGTCCTCGCAGTCGCGTACCCATTCGGACGGCGACGGCCGTCCCATCAGCTCGCGCCACGCCGACCGCCGGGAGATGCTCGCCTTCTGCGAGGAGGTCGCCGCACACGAAGGCACGACACTCGAGTACATCACCAACGGATGTCTGGACTCCTTCAGCCCCGAGGAAGTGGACCTCATGACCACCATGAGCGTCACCGCCCGCCGGCCTCTCAACTGGAACGTGCTGACCGTCGACGCCCGCTCGGCCGAGCGCATTGAGCACCAGCTCTCGGCCTCGTCGGCCGCGGCGAGCGCCGGCGGGCGCATCGTCGCCTTGACCATGCCAACGCTCGTCCCGATGAACATGAGCTTTCGCACACACTGTGCGCTCTTCCTGATTCCCGGGTGGGGTGACGTGATGGGGCTCCCCGAGGACGAGCGCCAGAAGCAGCTGGCCGACCCTACCGTGCGCACCATGTTGGATGCGCGCGCCCGCAGCAAGGAGGCTGGCGTGTTCCGGGGGCTCTCCCACTGGGGCACGTACGTCATCGGGGACACCTACGCAGAGGCCAACGAGGGGTGTGCCTTCCGGAGCGTGGCTGACATCGCCGCCGAGCGCGGCACTGCACCCTTCGACACCCTGCTCGACATCGTCCTCGCCGACCAGTTGCGCACTGTGCTGTGGCCCAACACCGACGACGGCGACGAGAACTCCTGGACGATGCGCGCCGCGATCTGGAGCGACCCGCGCGCGATGGTGGGCGGCTCCGATGCGGGCGCGCACCTCGATCGGATGTGCGGCTCCAACTACCCGACGGCCTTCCTGGACGATTGCCTGCGCGGGCGCAAGCTTGTGCCCGTCGAGAAGGCAGTCCACATGATGACGGCGCAGCCGGCCGAGCTCTTCGGTCTGCGCGGACGCGGGCTGGTGCGCGAGGGATACGCGGCCGACCTGTTCGTCTTCGACCCGGCCACCGTCGGGTCCGAGCCCGCGCGTCTCGTCTTCGACCTACCCGGCGACACGCCGCGGCTGTTCGCGGGCTCGCACGGCGTCGTGCGCGTGCTGGTCAACGGAGTCGAGACGGTGCGAGACGGTGCCGCGATCGGAGCCCTGCCGGGGTCGTTGCTTCGGTCCGGCCGCGACACCGCGTCGGTCATCCCGGCACCCGCCTGAACCCCGAGTACCGGCGCTGCCGTCTAGCCTGCGTCCGGTGACGTCCGACTCGAACGACCCGGTGCTCGCCGTCGACGAGCCCCCCGGGGCCGGCCCACCGGGGGCCGAAGGACCGACCGCACCAAGTGAAAACCCCCGCGCATCAACCGCCCGCTGGCTCCGGGAGGGCGTCATCGTGGTGGTTGTCGCCGTACTGGTCGCGGTCCTCCTGCGCGCGTTCGTGGTCCAGACCTTCTACATCCCGTCCGGCTCCATGGAGCCGACGCTCCAGATCGGCGACCGGATCCTTGTTGACAAATTGAGCTACCACCTCCACGGTGTCGACCGCGGCGACATCGTCGTCTTCTCCCGACCACCCGCCGAAAACTGTGGTGGGCCGGAGGTCAACGACCTCGTCAAGAGGGTGATCGGGCTCCCCGGCGACGTCCTCTCGCTCTCGTCCAACCACGACGTCGTCGTCGACGGAAAGAGTCTGAACGAGGCGTGGCTCCCGTCGATGGAGCAGGGCAACACGTTCCCCGGTCCGGGTGGCACCGGTTTCAACCTCGCGCATCCCTACCGGGTGCCGGCGAACAACTACTTCGTGATGGGCGACAACCGCACCGACTCGTGCGACAGCCGCTACTGGGGCCCCATCACAAAATCCCTCATCGTGGGCAAGGTCGACGTCCGCGTCTGGCCGATCTCGTCGCTCCGCATCTTCTGAACGCGGCGCGGGAGCGCCGTGCGTCAGCTTTCGTCAGCCGTGCGTCAGCCTTCGTCGGCCTCCGCCGCCACCCGCGCCACCGCTGCCACCGTCTGCCCCTCGTCGAGGTTCATGACCCGGACGCCGGTGGCATCGCGCCCCTGCGACGCAATCTCACGGGCTTCGGTCCGGATGACCACACCCCCCGAGGACACCAGCAGGATCTCCTCGTCGAGCGCGATCATGAACGCCCCGACAACCGTGCCCCGGGTACCGGTGAGCCGGATCCCACGAACACCTTGTCCCCCGCGCGCCTGGCGATTGAACCGCTCCAGCTTCGTCCGCTTCCCGTAACCGGCGTCGGTCACAATCAGGATGTCGGTGTCGTCCGCCGCTACATCGAGCGACACGACCACGTCACCCTGGCGCAATCGGATGCCTCGGACGCCGGCAGCATCGCGGCCCATGGGTCGGACGTCCTCCTCGTTGAAGCGGATGGTCATGCCGTTGCGTGTCACCTCGAAGAGGTCGTCGCGTCCTGACGTCGCGACGACCCGCACCAGCTCGTCCCCGTCTCGCAGGTTGATGGCGATGAAGCCCTCGCGTCGGGACTTGTCGTACTCACTCATCGCCGTCTTCTTGACCTGGCCCTGCGCCGTCGCGAAGACCAGGTACTGGTCCTCCGAGAACTCGCGGGTGGCGATGATCGCCGTGATCGACTCGTTCGGGGCCAGCGGAACCAGGTTGACGGCTGCAGTACCGCGGGCGGTCCGATCCTTCATCGGGATCTCGTGGCCACGCAGACGGTAGACCTTGCCCTGGTTCGAGAAGAGCAGCAGATAGGCGTGGGCCGAGGAGTGGACGACCTCTCTGACCAGGTCCTCTTCCTTGAGCCGGGCCCCCTGGACACCCCGGCCTCCGCGGCCCTGGGTCCGGAAGGCGGCGGCGGCCACCGATTTGATGTAGCCGGCCCTCGTCATGGTCACGACGATCTCCTCGTCGTCGATGAGATCTTCGACCCCCATCTCGCCCGGGTCGTGGGTGACGACGCTGCGGCGCGGGTTGGCGTACTTGTCCCGGATGGCGGTCATCTCGGTCTCGATCACGCCGCGCAGCTTGCCGTCGTCAGAGAGAATGGCCTCCAGCTCGGCGATGGTGGCGCGCAGCTCCTCCATCTCCGCTTCCAGCTCGGAGCGGCCGAGTCGGGTCAGGCGGCCCAATGTCATGTCGAGGATGTGCGTCGCCTGCACCTCGGTGAAGGAGAAGGGGTCGGCCATCAGCGCTGTGCGCGCCTCGGGTCGGTCGGCCGACCCCCGGATGGTGGCGATGACGGCGTCGAGCATGTCGATGGCGCGCAGAAGGCCTTCGACGATGTGGGCCCGGTTGCGCGCCTTCTCCAGGCGGTACTCCGAACGACGCTGAATGACCTCGATCTGATGATCGATGTAGTGCGAGAGCGCCTGGGCGAGGTTCAGTGTGCGCGGCACACCATCGACCAGAGCCAGCATGTTGACGCCGAAACTGGTCTGCAACGGCGTCTGCTTGTACAGGTTGTTGAGAACGACGTTGGCGTTGGCGTCGCGCTTGAGCTCAATGACCAGCCGTGGCTCCTGGTTGGCCGAGGCGTTGCGCATCCCGCTGATCCCGTCGAGATCACCGGCCCGCACCAACTCCGTGATCTTCTGCTCGATCACCTCGACGGAGGTCTGGTACGGCAGCTCGGTGACAACGATGGTGTCCGCGGTCCGGCCTTCCTCAATCTCGGCGACCGCGCGCATCTTGATGGAGCCCCGACCCGTCCGGTAGGCGTCGAGAATGCCCTGGCGGCCGAGGATCTGCGCCCCCGTCGGGAAATCGGGCCCCTTGACGAACTCCATGAGCTCGTCCGGCGTGGCCTCGGGGTGGTGCAGGACATGGATGGCGGCGTCGATCACCTCGCCCATGTTGTGGGGAGGGACGTTCGTCGCCATCCCGACCGCGATGCCCTGGGACCCGTTGACGAGCAGGTTCGGGAAGCGGCCCGGGAGCACGACCGGCTCCTGTGCCGAGCCGTCGTAATTGGCCACCATGTCGACGGTCTCTTCGTCGATGTCCGCCATGAGCTCGAGGGCGAGCGGCGCGAGCCGGCACTCCGTGTAGCGCATGGCGGCCGCGCCGTCGTCAGGGCCGCGGCCACCGAAGCTGCCGTGGCCGTCGATCAGCGGATAGCGGAGAGAGAACTCCTGCACCATCCGGGCCAGCGCCTCGTAGATGGCCGAGTCTCCGTGCGGGTGGTACGTCCCCATGACCTCGCCCACGACCTTGGCGCACTTGTTGTGTGGCCTGTCGGGGCGCTGCCCGTTGTCGAACATGGAGTAGAGGATCCGGCGGTGGACCGGCTTGAGCCCGTCGCGTACGTCAGGCAGGGCGCGGGCCACGATGACCGACATGGAGTACTCGAGGAACGAGCGCTCCATCTCCTCTTGGATCTCAATGGGTTCGATGGAGCCGCTGACCGGCTCCTCATCGCCCGGAGGGGTCTCGTTCCCCCCGCCCGAGCCCGCTCCCCCGCGGCCAGAGCCGCGCGTCGACTGTCGTGGCATGTGTTCCCTACTTCCCGTCCGTCCGCTCAGATGTCGAGGAAACGGACGTCTTTGGCATTCGTCTGAATGAAGTGGCGCCGCAGCTCCACGTCGTCACCCATGAGGATGGAGCACACTTCGTCGGCCGTGGCGGCCTGCTCGACGTTGATCTGGAGCAGCGACCGCTTGCCCGGATCCATCGTCGTGTCGCGCAGCTCGGCGAAGTCCATCTCGCCCAGCCCCTTCAGCCGGTTGAAGTCGTGTTTGTGATCCGGGTGCTCGGCCAGGAACGCGTCCCTCGCCGCGTCATCTTTGAGGTAGATCTTCTCCTTGCCTACCAGCGTGGAGTACAGCGGCGGCTGCGCCACGTAGACGAACCCGCCCTCGACGAGCGGCTTCATCTGCCGGTAGAAGAAGGTCAGCAGCAACGTCCGGATGTGGCTCCCGTCGACGTCGGCGTCGGCCAGCAGGATCACCTTGTGGTAGCGGATCTTGGCGACGTCGAACTCCTCGGCCAGTCCTGCGCCGATCGCGGAGATCAGCGCCTGGATCTCGGTGTTCTTCAGCATCTTGTCAATGCGGGCACGTTCGACGTTGAGGATCTTGCCCCGGATGGGGAGGATGGCCTGCGTGTGGGGATTGCGTGCATCCTTCGCCGACCCGCCGGCGGAGTTCCCCTCCACGATGAAGAGCTCCGACTCGCGGGGGTCGCGCGAAGAGCAGTCGGCCAGCTTGCCGGGCAGGCCCGCGCCGTCGAGCGCCGACTTGCGCCGGGTCAGGTCGCGCGCGCCCTGCGCCGCAATGCGCGCCCGGGCCGCCTGCGTCGACTTCTGCACGATCTGGCTCGCCTCGCGGGGGTTCTCCTCCAGCCACTCGTTCAGCTTCAGGTTCGTGGTCCGCTCGGTGAGCGAGCGGATGCTGGTGTTGCCGAGCTTGGCCTTGGTCTGCCCCTCGAACTGCGGGTCGCGCAGCCGCACCGAGATGATGGCGGTGAGGCCCTCCCTGATGTCCTCCCCCTTGAGATTGTCCTCCCTCTCCTTCAGCAGGTTGCGAGCGCGGGCGTAGCGGTTGACGACGTTGGTCAGCGACTTGGAGAACCCCTCGACGTGCATCCCGCCCTCGATGGTCGAGATGCCGTTGGCGAACGAGTGGATCGACTCGTGGTAGCCCGCGTTCCACTGCAGCGCGATCTCGACCTCCTGGCCCTCCTCGGCCTGGTCGAACGCGGCGACCTTGCGGAACAGCGACTCCTTGGACGCGTTGAGATGCTTGACGAAGTCGACGATGCCGCCGTTGTACTTGAAGGTCGTCTTCGTCTCCGGGTCCGTCCGCTCGTCGACGAAGCGGATCTCGAGGCCCTTGTTCAAGAAGGCCATGATCTGCATCCGTTCGACGATGGTCTGTGCCCGGAACTCGGTCTCGTCGAAGACGGTGGCGTCGGGCCAGAACGTCACGGTCGTGCCTGTCCTCGGCTCGCCGGTGGCTCGGTCCTTGGGGGCCGGGCCCGTCGCGGCGACCTTCTTCTTGACCTTGCCCCCCTTCTCGAATTCGGCCTCCCAGTGCTGGCCCTCCCGGTCCACCTCGAGCAGCAGCCGCGTCGACAGGGCGTTGACCACCGAGATCCCGACGCCGTGGAGGCCGCCCGAGACCTGGTAGCCCTTCCCGCCGAATTTCCCGCCGGCGTGCAGCGTGGTCAGGACGATCTCGGCCGTCGACTGCTTGGGGTACTTGGAGTGCGGTCCGACCGGGATCCCGGCCCCGTCATCGCTGACCCGGCATCCGCCGTCGGCCAGCAGGGTGACGTCGATCCGCGTGGCCCGCCCCGCCATCGCCTCGTCGACGGAGTTGTCGACGACCTCCCAGACCAGGTGGTGCAGACCGGTCGGACCGGTGGATCCGATGTACATACCCGGCCGCTTGCGCACCGCCTCGAGACCCTCGAGGATGGTGATGTCCTCCTCGGTGTAAGACGCAGCGGCCCTACCCGGACTCTCGTCAACCTTCACTGCCACAGGCGCGCCCTTTCAGAACCTCGGTCTTCGCGGTGCGTATCGAATCCCCGAACGGTGCATCTTCGGCCTTTCGATGCGAACGCACCATTCTACCCGACGGGCGCCGCGATTCGGCACTCTTGAACGGTCCCCGGTGGGTTCTGTGACAGCCCGGTCACGCGCGCTCGACGACCACCTCCAAGCGTTCGACCGGGGTGTCGGCGAGCGCCCGCACCCGGGAGAGGATGTCCGCGGACGCCATGCGCGCCCGGGTGGCCCACGCCGGGTGGTCCGCCGCCACGACGAGGGCCCTCCCGTCCACGCGCAGCGGACGCAGGTGCCCGCCGAGCTCCGCGCCGACCACCTCTTCCCAGCGGGTGAACACGACGTCCATGAGGGCGGGGGTCGGAGATGCCCCGAGACGGGCCAACAGCCTCGGCATGGACTCGCCGACCGGCCGGGGACCCTCGTGGCGTGCGGCTGCGCTCACCGGACCCCGAGGGCTTCGACCTGGAGCGTCCGGGCCACGACGATCCCCTCGGGCAAGGGCGTCGCCGTCGTCAGGATCGACTGGCCCAAGGGGAGCTCCCCCACCAGGGCGCGGCTGCGCGCCGGATCGAGCTCGGAGAACACGTCGTCAAGCAGCAAGGTCGGTACCAGCGGCGTCCGGGCGCGGACCAACGCATGCACACCGAGGCGCAGAGCCAGGGCCAGGCACCGCTGCTCGCCCTGCGAGGCGTGCGTGCGGGCTTCCCTTCCGTCGATCTGGAGCAACAGGTCGTCGCGATGGGGACCAACTGTGTTGACGCCCCGCCGCAGGTCGTCGGTGCGACTGGCGGCCAGGGCGTCGAACAGGTCCCCCTCCCAGCTCCGGGTGTATCCCTGTTGCACGAGCACACGGCCGCCAGCACCGGCCAAGCGGGCGTAGACCGATCCGACCGGGTCCTCGAGATCGGCCACGAGCCGTTCGCGCGCCGCCACGAGAACCTTGCCGGCGTCGGCCAGCCGCTGGTCCCACACGTCAAGGGTCGCAGCCACGTCCTCGCGGTTTCGTCCGCCGGACTGGCGCAAGAGAGCCGCGCGCTGGCGCAGGATGCGATCTGTCTCGTCGGCCGCCCGGGCGCCTTCAGCGTCCAGGATCGCCAGGGCGTCGTCGAGCAGGTCCCGCCGGCCGCTCGGTCCCCCACTGATGATGGTCAGGTCCTCGGGAGAAAAGATGGTGCACGGCGCGGCGGCTCCGAGCTCCTTCCGACCCGACACCTGCTTGCGGTTCACCCGGGTGCGGCTGCGCCCGGCGGGCTGGATCTCCGCCTCAACCAAGGTCGGGCTGTCGGCCGAGTCGATGTGGGCCCGGATGATGGCGCTGGTCGCGGTGGTCCGCACCATTGCCTCGGGTGGTGCGCCGCGGAAGGAACGCCGGGTGCCCAGGTACGCCAGGGCTTCGAGCACACTTGTCTTGCCGGTGCCGTTGGGACCCGTGATCACTGTCGTCCCCTCCGGCTCGGGTTCGACCTGCGCCACCTGGAAGACGCGGAAGTCGGCCAGTTCGAGATGGCGGACGCTCACCGCGACCGAAGCCTGCTCAGGAGACCCGTACCGGCATCAGGAGGTAGCGGAACTGGTCATCTTCGGCACCGCGCACCGTTGCGGCTCGTGAGGCGTCCGCCGTCTCCACGATGACCTCGTCGCCCGTCACGGCCTCGACGCCGTCGATGAGGTACGAGGGGTTGAACGCGATGACCAGATCCTCGCCCGTGTAGTCACCGTCGACCGTCTCGGCCGCGTCGCCGATGTCCTGACTCTGCACGCTGAGGTCCACACCCCCCTGACGCATCGACAACCTGACGGGCGTGGTGTTGTCCCGGACCAAGAGCTGGACCCGGCGCAACGCGGCCAGGAAGCTCTCCTTGCCCAGGTGGAGGCGGTTCGGATAGTGGTCGGGGATCAGTTGTTTGTAGTCCGGGTAACGCCCCTCGAGCAGCCGGGTGCTGATCTGCACGTTGCCCTGCCAGAAGGTGATCTCGTTGCTGCTCGCGGCCACCCCGACCCGGTTCGTCTCGGATCCCTCCGCGATCGTCCCGGTCGGCAGGCGCTGCAGCTCGGAAAGGGCGCGGGCCGGGACCAGGAGATCCTCCTCACCAATGATGGTGTTCGCACCCGGAAGGTCACGCATCGCCATCCGGTAGGAGTCCGTGGCCACCATCCGCAGCGATCCGTCCACCGGTGCCACCAGGACTCCGGTCAAGAGCGGCCGGCCGTCGTCGTGCGATGCCGCTCGCACCACCTGGCGGACCGCTTCCCCGAACGCGACCTCGGAAAGCTGGGTTGTGGGCTCGGTCGTCTTGCCAACAGGCGGGAACTCGACCACCGGGTAGGTGTGCAGTTTGAACGTGGACCGGGCTGCGGTGATCGTGATGGAATCACCGTCGTCGGCGAAGGTGACCGCGCCGGGCTCCAGGCGGCGCACGATGTCGGTCGACAGGCGCGCCGGAATCACACAACTTCCGTCGTCGATCCCGATGACTTCGTCGGTGACCTGAATCGTCAGGTCGAGATCGGTACCGGTCACGCAGAGCGAATTTCCCGTACAGCTCAGCAACAGTCCCAAGAGGACGGGTGAGGACCCGCCGCGGCCCCCGACGGCGCGGCTGGCGGTTGCCAGCATCTCGACCAGTGCATCGCGCTCGGATCTGAACTTCACCGACGCCAGTCCTTTCGGGAGGTTCCCCAGCCCTTTGTCGCGAGGGAAAGGGTATGCATGCTTAGTAAAGGTAGTAAGGGGTGTGGATTGTGGATGACATGGTCCCCGCCCTGCTGGACCGGGCAGGCGATGTCCCCATGGCGCTGTGGGCCACAAGTGGCAGCGTGGCGACGCGCTCGGGTCGAGGTGCGGGTCTGGGGACAATGCCGTCGCCCGTCCCCAGACCGGACCCGCCCGGTCCACAGCCTTTGCCCCTTGCAAACCACAAGTTGGCGGACCGCGAGCCGGCGGATGGAAGTGTCAGGCCGAGCCCGCACGGATCTTCAGGATCAGCTCGGTGACCTGCTCATAGATCTGGCGTCGCTCCTGCATCTGCCCGGCGATCTTGTCCACCGCGTGGATCACGGTCGTGTGGTCGCGCTTGCCGAAGACCCGGCCGATGGCCGGATAGCTGTAGTCCGTGAGCTCCCTGGTCAGGTACATGGCGACTTGGCGTGCCGTGACCAGCGGCCGGGTACGGCTCGGCCCACAGATCGCCTCCACCGAGAAGCCGTAGCTGGCGGCGGTGGCGTCGAGGATTATCTGTGGCGAAATCCGACGTGGCTCTCCGGCCAGGACCAGGTCGGAGAGGACCTGTTCGGCCTGAGCGAGCGAAATGGGTTGGTTGTTGAGCTTTGCGAAGGCGCAGATGCGGGTGAGGGCGCCTTCGAGCTCCCGGATGTTGTCCTTCACGTGGGAGGCGATGAATTCCAAGACGTCGTCGGGGACCTCCTGGTGTTCGCTGAGCGACTTGGAACGCAGGATGGCCAGCCGGGTCTCGAGGTCCGGAGGGTCGATCTCGGTGATGAGCCCGGAGAGGAACCGGCTACGTAGACGGTCCTCGAGGGTCTCGATCGACTTGGGGGGCCGGTCCGACGTCAAGACGATCTGTTTCGAGGCGCCCTTGAGGTCGTTGTAGGTGTGGAAGAACTCCTCTTGAAGCCCCTCTTTGCGCTCCATGAACTGGACGTCGTCGATGAGCAGGACGTCGCAGTCGCGGTAGCGCCGCTTGAAGGCCAGGGTCGTCGAGGTCCGCAGGGAGTCGACGAAGTCGTTCATGAACGTCTCGGTCGTGACGTAGAGGACCTTGCGCCGGGGGTAGTTCTCGGTGACGTAGTTGCCGATGGCGTGGAGGAGGTGGGTCTTGCCCAGGCCGGAGTCGCCGTAGATGAACAAGGGGTTGTAGGACCGACCGGGCGTCTCGGCGACGGCCTGGGCGGCCGCGTGGGCCAGTCGGTTGGAGGAGGCGGCGACGAACGTCTCGAAGGTGAATTTGGAATCGAGCTGGACCGCGGGGGACTCGCGCCCGAGCCGGACCGGCTGTGCCGGTTCGGGCGCCTCCCGGAGCCCCCCGGGGGGCGGGCCAGGGGTCTGGCCGGGCGTGGTCTCCGCCGGGGCCGGCTCGAGTTCCTGCACCTCGAGGCGTCCCCGGACCGGCACCCCGGCCTCGTTGGCCAGGGTGTCCTCAATCATGGGGAGGTAGCGCGACTCCACCCGCTCGCGGATGAGGCCGTTGGGGACCGACAGAACGAACACGCCGTCGGTGTAGGCCACCGGCTCGATGCCCGACAACCACAGCTGCCACGTGCTCTCCGATACCTGGTCGCGCAAGGACCCGGTGCACTTTGTCCAGAGATCTCCTGCCTGTGTCACTGCGATAGCCGAACTTCCCTTCTCCCCCCTCGTCGTCCAGCCACCATGTTCGGAACGATCCTCGGTACGGGTAATTGGTTGAACGTACACCGTGCCGACCGGCGCGACTAGAGCCGATCCGCAAATCGCGCCTAACATGGGAGGACTCGCCGCCGCAGACCGGGCTCGACTCGAATGCCAAGGCATGAACCCTGCGACACACCGGCTCCGGCTGCCACTCGGGCGTCGCGAAAGGCTGAATTGAGTGAAGCGCACTTACCAACCCAACACACGGAAGCGGGCCCGTACGCACGGGTTCCGCAAGCGGATGTCCACGAGGGCGGGGCGGGCCATCGTGAAGTCACGGCGGCTCAAGGGGCGCCACCGTCTCACCGTCTGAGGGCTCGTGTGCCTGCTCGAACGGTCGGACGGATCACCAGTCGCGCTGCGTTCGTTGAGCTGCAGCGCTCCCGGGCCCGGGGGGCGTGCGGCCCGGTCAAGGCGCTCTTCGTTCCAGCGGAGGAGGGCGTCGTCGGGGTATTTCCCCAGGTGGGGTTCGCAATTGGCCGACGCTGTGGCAACGCCGTCGTGCGCAACACCCTCCGGCGCCGAGCCCGCGGGTGGTCCGTTCGGAGGCCCACCGCTTGGCGCGGGGGTCCTACCTGGTGCGCTTCGAGCCGGGCGCGGCCGAGCTGGTCGCGTCCGAGCTCCGGGCGGATGTGGCGGCCGCGCTGGAGCGAGCCGGGCGAGCGGCGGTGAAGGCATGAACGGCACGACCGGCTCGACGAGCCGACCGGTGCGGGTGGCGGTGGCACTCCTCATCACCTATCAAGGGGCCGCCTCGGGGCGGGTGTCGCCCTGCCGCTTCTACCCGAGCTGCTCCAACTACGCCGTGGAGGCTTTCACGAGCCACGGGTTCTGGCGGGGCGTGGCCCTGACGGCACGCCGGCTGGTGCGCTGCCGGCCCTTTGGCCCCCGCGGGGTTGACCTGGTCCCGCTGCCGGTGCACACGCACGAGGCGGGCCGACCGTGCTGATCCACCCCTTCTTGGCCGAGAACTCCCTGTTCAAGCTCATCGGCGAGATCTTCCACCCCCTCTTCGAGCTGTTCGGCCTGGTGCTGGCCGGGCTCTTCGCCATTTGGCCGAACTACGGCTTCGCCATCGCCGGTCTCACCGTCATCATCATGCTGGCGCTGACGCCGGTGACCGTAAAGAGCACCAAGTCGATGCTGGCCATGCAGCGCCTCCAACCCGAGATGAAGAAGCTTCAGGCCAAGTACAAGGGCCCGGAGAATCGGGAGCTGCTCAACCAGGAAATGATGAAGCTCTACAAGGAGAACGGGACCAGCCCGTTCGGGGCCTGCCTGCCCAGCCTTTTGCAGATGCCTTTCCTGATCGTTCTCTACACGCTGATCCGCGGTTTGTCGACGACGGCGACCGTGGTGATTAACGGGCATAAGACCATCGTCGGAGCGCCAAGGTATATCCCGACTCACTCCCAAATGCACTCAGCATTGGTGCTTTCAAAGGGCCAAATGCATTGGTGGTTCGGGATGGATTTGTCGGCGTATCCCCTCTCGCATCACGGCGTAAGCCAGGCGCTTTTGACGATCCCGTACCTAGTGCTCATTGCCGCCGCGATGTTCTTGCAGTACTACCAAATGAGGCAGATGAACAGCCGCAATCCGCAGGCGGCTGCTGCCAATCCTCAGATGCAAACAATGCAGAAGTTTTTCCCTATTATCTTCGGGTTCATTTACCTTAAAGTCCCCGCGGGAGCAACCATTTATATGGTGGTTTCGTCGGCCATGCGGATCGGGACGCAGGAAGTGATGTTCCGAAGCGGGATGGTCAGTCCCGTGGCGGCGGAGCGCGAGATCGGCTCGGCGGCCCCGAAGGAAAAGGAAAAAGAGAAGGAGAAACCGCCGCCGCCCAAGGTGGTCAAGAAATCGACCGCCACCGACGGCACCGCGGCGGCCAAGAAGACCCCACCCCCGGCCAAGTCCGGCTCGGGGGCGAACGGCCAGGGCAACGCCAACGGCAGGAAGCCGGCGACGGGAAGGCGGCCGACGAACGGGAAGGCCGCGAGCGAGGACGAGACTCCGGCGCCGAAGGCACATCCGCGGTCTCGTTCGAAACGGACGAGAAAGGCTCGATAGCGGGTGGAGTGGGTAGAGGTGGCGGGGAAGACCGTCGAGGAGGCAACCGAGCGCGCCCTGGACCAACTGGGAGTGGCCGTCGGCGATGCCGAGGTGATCCTGGTGAGCGAGCCCAAGACCGGGCTCTTCGGCCGCATGCGGGTCGAGGCACGGGTTCGGGCACGGGTCCGTCCAGTCGGTGCCCGTCCTCGACGTGAGCGAGCCCGCCGCGGGGCCAAGACGAGCCAGGGAGGGCGCCAACAGGGCGGCCAACGTGCAAGCTCGGAGGAGAGCTCCGGGCGGGAGAATCCGGCGAGGTCCCCGCGGGAGGACGTGGAGGAGTCCAACGGCTCCGGTACGCGGACCTCCGGGTCCGGGTCCGGGTCCGGGTCGGGGGACGGGCCAAGGACCGGGACGGGGACCAGCCGTTCGGCTCGCCGCCGGCGCAATCGCAGCAAGTCGGCGTCCGCCGGCGTGGAGTCGCGGGAAGGCTCGAGGAACGGCTCCTCGGCAAGGCCGTCCGCCGAAAGGGCTCCACAGCGGAGCTCGGAACCGAAGGAGACAGTGGACATGGCCGAGGGAATGACGCTCGAAGAGCAGGGTGAGGCAGGCCGGTCGTTCCTGGTCGGCCTCCTGGGAGAGTTCGGCATGGACGGGACGGTGGAGTGCCGCCTCCTGGACGAGGACACCGTCGAGATTGCGGCCACCGGCGACGACCTCGGCATGCTCGTGGGGCCCCGGGGCTCTACGCTCAGTGCCGTGCAGGACCTGACGCGGGCCGTGGTCCAGCGCCAGTGCCCCTCTCGCACGGATCGCATTCTGGTGGACGTGGCGGGCTACCGGGAGCGGCGTGCGGCCGCGCTCACGCGGTTCAGCGTACAGATTGCCGAAGAGGTCCTGGCCTCAGGTCAGGAGAAGGCGCTGGAGACGATGAGCCCGGCGGACCGCAAGACGGTGCACGACGCGGTCAACGAGTTGCCGGGGGTCGTGACCCGCTCCGAGGGCGAAGACCCCAACCGCCACATCGTCATCGCGCCCGCAGGCTGACGCCTCGTCGGTGCCCGGCGCCGACGAGGGAGGTCACTCCCCCACCCCGCTGTACGACATCCTCGCCGAGGCCCGTGAGGCCGGGTTCCTCGGTCCGGGCCCCCTTGAGCCACAACTCCGGCACGCCCACGGCTTTGTCACGGTCGCCCGTCGTCTGGCCGCTGCCGGTCCCGTCTCGCCCCGCCTGCTCGACCTGGGCTCGGGAGGGGGGCTTCCGGGCCTCGTCGTGGCCGAGCACTGGCCCGACGCGCATCTGGTCCTCCTCGACGCCAACCGCCGCCGCACGGCCTTCCTGCGCCGAGCGGTGGACCGTCTGGCGCTCTCGAGCAGGGTGACGGTCCTCCAGGAGCGGGCGGAGGTCTGCGGTCACCAGGAGGGCCTTCGGGGCGCTTTCGACGGCGTGCTGGCACGCTCCTTCGGTCGTCCCGCCGTGGTTGCCGAGTGCGGGTCGCCGCTCCTCCGGGTAAACGGGTGGCTGGTCGTCTCCGAACCGCCATCCTCCGCCGCGGGCACCGACGAGAGCGACGAGGGCTCCCGGTGGCCGGCCGAGCCCCTGCGGCTCCTCGGTCTGGAGGCCGTCGAACTGGTGCACGAGGGCTTCGAGTACCGCACCCTCCGACAGAGGACGCCCTGTCCGGAGCGCTTTCCCCGCCGGAACGGGGTTCCGGCCAAGAGGCCGCTGTTCTGAGCGGTCTGGGCCGCGAGGTCTCAGCGGAACGCCGCACCCTGCTCCCCTGCCGTGGCGGGACCTGTTCCACGTGAAACATCGGCGGCGACAAGAAAAGACCAATTTGCAAGAAACAACCAATTATTGGTTCCACGTGAAACAAGCTCAACCCTTGACCTCGGGGCGCCGGCGCGCCAGGATAGGCGCCGTGCCGCGGCTACTCCGAGTTCCCGCTTGATGCGCATCCGGCGCAAGGACAGGGAAGCCCCGAAGCCCCCGAAGTTCAGTCCGTTCGATCAGGACACGTCGGAGCAGCAGGGACCAACGTCCACGGACCCGGTCAAGAGCCTGATCGTCGAGCCTCCGCCTCAGCCCGTGGAGGCCGACAGCCCACCCCACATCCCGAGCGAGCCCACCACCGACGAGATCCCGGTCGTGGCACCGCTCGCGGCCGAGGCGCCCCTCGTGGACACTCCCCGGCACGCTCGAGAGCCGGTAGTGGCCGACACTCCCCCGCCCTCCCCCGACCCGACCACGGCCGCTCCGCCGACCGAAACGGCCGCTCCGCCGGCCTCGGTCGCCGCTCCGCCGCCGCCCGTCCCGTCGCCTGCCACCGAAACGGCGACCGCCGTGGCGCCGGGACCGGAAGCAGCCCTGGACGAACCCCGGACCGTCGAACCCGAGGTCGCAGCGCACACGGCCACGCGGTCGCCGACGATCCGGGACGACGCGACCGAACTTCTCAACGGTGCCAAGCCGACCACCCACGAGCTGCCCCGGGTCATCGCCATCGCGAACCAGAAGGGGGGCGTCGGCAAGACCACGACGACCGTGAACCTGGGGGCGGCGCTCGCCGAGCAGGGCTACCGCGTCCTTGTGGTCGACCTCGATCCCCAGGGCAACGCCACGACGGGTCTCGGCGTGGACGCCCGGAACTTCGAGCTCTCCATGTACGACGTCATCATGCGGGACCAGCCCCTCGAGGACTGCATCGAGCCCACCAGCGTCAAGAACCTCTTCGTCGCCCCGGCCACCATCGACCTGGCCGGCGTCGAGATCGAGCTGGTCCCGGCCTTCAGCCGCGAGTTGAAGCTCAAGCGGGCCGTCGACACCATCGTGGACGACTTCGACTTCGTCCTGATCGACTGCCCACCCTCCCTCGGCCTGATCACGGTCAACGGTCTGGCCGCGGCCGACGAGGTGCTCGTCCCGATCCAATGTGAGTACTACGCGCTGGAGGGCCTCAGCCAACTCCTGCGCAACGTGAACCTGGTCTCGACCAATCTGAACGAGTCGCTCGAGGTCACGACGATCGTGCTGACCATGTACGACGCCCGCACCCGCCTCTCGGTCGACGTGGCCAACGAGGTCCGGGCGCACTTCTCCGAGCGCGTCTGCCGGGTCGTGATCCCCCGTACGGTCCGGCTCTCGGAGGCGCCCTCGTTCGGGCAGCCCATCACGACGTTCGATCCAGCCTCGCGGGGTGCCGTGGCCTACCGCGAGCTGGCCAAGGAGGTGAGCAATGGCGCGCCGCAGCGGACTCGGTAAAGGGCTGAGCGCCCTGATTCCGGGCGAAGCGACGGGGGAGTCGGATTCCTTACTCCGGGTCGTGCCGATCTCGCACATCCGGCCCAACTCCTTCCAGCCCCGCAGCCATTTCGACGAGGAGTCGATGGCCGCCCTGGCGGCCTCCATCCGCGAGGTCGGGCTGCTCCAGCCGGTCCTCGTACGCGCGCTGGGGGACGAAGCAGAGAGTTACGAGTTGATCGCGGGGGAGCGGCGCTGGCGGGCGGCGAGGCGGGCCGGCCTCCAGACGATCCCCGTCCTGGTCCAGGTGGCCGACGACGTGGCCAGCCTGGAACAGGCGCTGGTCGAGAACCTTCACCGGGTCGATCTCAACGCCCTGGAGGAGGCGGGCGCCTACCAGCAGCTCATCGACGACTTCGGTCTGACCCACGAGCAGGTGGCCACCCGCATGGGCAAGGGTCGGGCGACCATCACCAACACCCTCCGGCTGTTGCAGCTGCCGGCCGGGGTTCAGCGAGCCCTGGCCGAGCGGACGATCTCTGCTGGCCACGCCCGCGCCCTCCTCGGGACGCCGGACCGGGCGTTCCAGGAGCGGTTGGCGGAGCGGATCGGCGAGGAGGGGTTGACGGTCCGGGCGGTCGAGGACCTCGTCCGCCAGGGTGGCGCCGAGCTCCGTGTGGTCCCGTCCGAGCCGGAGAAGGTCGAGGAGGTCGTGCCCGCCAAGGGTGATACCTCAGGTACTACCGACTCGAGCGCCCGCCGGACCTCGGAACGCAAGCTTCCCGAACCGGGGGTGGTCGAGCTCGAGGAGCTGCTCTCGACCTACCTCAACACCCGGGTCAAGGTCGACATCCAGAACCGACGGGGCCGCCTGGTCGTCGAGTTCGCCACGCTGGAGGACCTCGAGCGGATCTACCGCGCCATGGTCGGTGACGGCGGCGTCGCATAGTTCACACAACTGTCAAGGGCCTGTTCAGCTTCATCCACAACCTGTGCATGACGTTGTGGATTGTCACCTGGTTCACCTGCGGGAGGCTTTGATCGCGTAACCGTCGCCGGGGCCGCGGCGGTGTCCAACTGACGCGCCGGGGCCCAGACCAGGGCAATTGATTACCAGTAATCACTCCCAAGAGGCATCGGCCCAGAGGCCGAGCGCGGCCGACAGGGCGGCGGCGAGTGCCGGGGCCTGCTCGACCACGGCGCTGGCGGGGCCCACCTCCACGAGCACCGCGGGCATGCGGGTCTCGCGCAGGAGGGGCACCGACATGCCCTGCACCCCGGCGTCGGCGACGCCGAGCGCCCCCGGCACCGCCGCCTGGACCATCTCGGCCAGCCGGCGCCCGCCCGCCGACTCGTCGTGGGTGCCCGACCAGAAGGCGGTGCGGCACACCGCTCTCGTGGCGTTGAGGCGCAGCCCGACGAACACGTCGACGTCGAGCTCGTTGGCCTCCTTGGCCTGCACCGCGTCGTCAGGGTGGTGGAGCTCGGTGACCCGGGTCCCGCCGAGCGTCAGGCGCCGGCGCAGTGCCCCGGTCACGCTGCCGAGCCCACCGCCCTCGCCGACCGCGACGTGGCGGCCGCGCAACGTCGGCGGGGCGTCGCGCAGGGCGGCCCGCTCGCGCACGGACGAGACCAGCTCGCGTTCGTGGAAGCGGCTCTCGAGGCGCAACAGCTCGCGCAGAGTGGCGCCCCCGACGATGCCGTCGACGGGCAGGCCGGCGTTGCGCTGGAACTCACCGAGCGCGCGGACCGTGGCGTCGCCGAAGATGCCGTCCACCCGGTCCGTGTCGAAGCCCAGGGTGCACAGGCGCTGTTGCAGGGCGGCGACGTCGTCACCCCGCAGCATCGGTGTGCGGCGGTACAAGAAGCGGTCGCCGAGCCGAAAACCGGCCTCCACCAGGGTGTTCCAGGTCTGCGGCCCGCAGATGCCGTCCACGCGCAGCCCGCGAAGCCGCTGGAAGGCCTCGAGGGCGGCCCGGGTGGCAGGGCCGAAGATCCCGTCGGCGTCGACGGGCGCGCCGGGCAGGATGGCGGCCAGGCGGTGTTGGACGTCGGCGACCGCGGGGCCGCGGTCCCAGATGACGAGGGGCAGGCCTACAGGTAGGCCGAGATCTCCTCGAGCAGCTGGCCCTTGGGCTTGGCGCCGATCAGCCGCACCTGCGGCTCCCCGTCCTTGAACAGGATCAGGGTCGGGATGCTCATCACGTCGAACCGACGGGTCACGTCCAGGTTGTCGTCGATGTTCAGCTTGCCGATCCGGATCTTGCCCTCGTGCTCCTGGGCGATCTCCTCCAACACCGGGGAGATCATCTTGCACGGGCCACACCATTCCGCCCAGAAGTCCACCAGGACGGGGACATCCGAGGCTTTGACATTCTCGTCAAATGTAGCGTCGGTAAAGGTCTCGATCTTCTCGCTCATCGCATCTCCTTGTCAGCGGGTGCAACGCCGCACCTGCGCCATCTGTTCCCGACTACTGGCCCCGCTCCTCGAGCCAACGCTCGGCGTCGATGGCGGCCATGCAGCCGGACCCGGCCGAGGTGATCGCCTGGCGGTAGTAGTGGTCCTGCACGTCGCCGCAGGCGAAGACGCCGTCGACGCTGGTCCGGGTCGTGCCGTCGAAGGTCTTGACGTACCCGTTGGCCTCCAGCTCGAGCTGACCCTTGAGCAGCGCGCTGTTGGGCTCGTGGCCGATGGCGACGAAGAACCCGTTGACCGGGATCTCGGAGGTGTCGCCGCTCACCGTGTTCTGGAGGCGCAGGCCGCTGACCTTGGTGTCCCCGAGGATCTCGGTCACCGTCGAGTTCCAGGCGAACTCGATCTTGGGGTTGGCGAAGGCGCGTTCTTGCATGATCTTGGAGGCCCGGAGCTCGTCACGCCGGTGGACCACGGTCACCTTGGACGCGAAGCGGGTCAAGAAGATGGCCTCCTCCATGGCCGAGTCACCGCCGCCCGACACGGCGACCGGCTGCTCGCGGAAGAAGAACCCGTCGCAGGTGGCGCAGGTCGAGACGCCGTAGCCGATCAGGCGGTCCTCGTTGGCCACGCCGAGCATGAGGGCGCGGGCGCCCGTGGCCACGATGAGCGCGTCGGCCAGCGCCGTCGGCTCGTCGGCGGCCGGGTCGCCCACCCACAGCTCGAAGGGCCGCGGCGTGACGTCGATGCGGCTGACCTTGGCCGTGCGCAGCTCGGCGTCGAAGCGCAGGGCCTGGGCCCGCATGATGCCCATGAGCTCGGGGCCCATGATCCCGTCGACGAAGCCGGGGTAGTTCTCCACCTCGGTGGTCAGCATCAGCTGCCCCCCGGGCTGGTCGCTGGTGGAGGAGGGCTCGCCCTCGAAGACCAGGGGGGCCAGCTGGGCGCGTGCGGTGTAGAGGGCGGCGGTGAGGCCCGCCGGCCCGCTCCCGATGATGACGACCTTGCGCCGCTCAGGCATCGGGTGGCACACCGCGGCGGGAGTACAGGATCGCTCCGGCCGCACTGAAGAGGAGGCCGAGCACCATGTAGGAGGCCCAGATCCGGTGCCCGGCGATCGTGGTCAGGCGGATGAACCCGATGCAGAAGAGGACCACGACGGTGATCCCGGTGACGGCGATGATGATGCCGAAGACGACGCCGCGGGCGGCCACGATGGCCGGGCGGATGGCGCGGTCGTTGACGGTGGCCACCACGGTGTCGACCGTGTCGAGGGCACGGTTCGACAAGACGTCGGAAATATCGTTCTCTGCCACGGCGAGAGACTACCCGGCGGTCCCGTGCGTCCTGGCAGGCACGATGTAGCAGATCCCCACGGTGTTGGGCCCCGCGTGAGTGCCCACCACGGGTCCCAGGTCGACCGGCAGCAGCGGGTGCTCCGTGGCGATGCCCGCCAGCGAGGTCATGACATCGGAGAAGTCGTCGCAGGCGCCGTCGGCCACGGCGAGGCGCTCGAGGGGTGCGTCGGCGGCCACCTTGGCCGTGAGGTAGGCCAGCGCCCGGGCACGGGTCCGCTGCTTGGACTCCTCGGCCACCTCGCCGTCCTTCAGCTGGATCACGGGCTTGATGTTGAGCAGGGAGCCGATCAGGGCGCGGGCCCCGCCGATGCGCCCGCCGCGTTGGAGGTGTTCGAGCCCGCCGAGCACGCCGTAGATGCGGGTGCGGGGGATGCGGTCCTCGGTGGCGGCCATGAGCTCGTCGAGCCCGGCGCCCGTTGCGGCCTCCTCGGCCGCGGCGATCACCAAGAGGCCCTGACCCATGGTCAACGAGTAGGTGTCGATCACCCGCACGGGGGCGGAACTGAACGTGTCCGCCGCCGTGACCGCGGACGCGTAGGTCGCCGACACCTTCGAGGAGATCGTGAGGCACAGCACGGCCTTTGCTCCCTCGTCGACCGCCTGCTGGAACGCGGCCTGGAACGCGCCGGGGGAGGGCGCCGCCGTCTCGGGCAGGGCGCCCTTGCCGCGGCAGCGCTCCCAGAACTCCGCCGGGGTGAGCTGACGACGGTCCTCGAACTCCTCTTGGCCGAAGCGGATGGTCAGCGGCACGACGACGACGTTGTGCTCCTTGACGAGCTGGTCGGTCAGGTCGCAGGCGCTGTCGGTCACGATGTGGACGCCGGGCATGCACGGAGTCTGCCACGGGGGCCGCCCGAGCAGGCCCGAGGCGGCGGCTCAGACCCGCCGCGCCGCGCCGAGGGGCCCGAACGGGCTGGGCGCCTGGGCCGGCGGCGGCCGCCGCCGGCCGTCGTGGCGCCGCCCCAGCCAGACCACAACCGCGGCAAAGGTGAGGCCGCCGGCCAGCGTGGCGCCCACCACCCGGGCCAGCAGCCCGACGACGCTCGTCGACCCCGAGAGGTTGGACACGACGAGCACGACCACGCCCATGGGCACGCAGGCCACGACGACGCGCCACAACGGCGCCCAGGTCTGGGGCTCGGCCAGGCGACCGAACCACTGGCGGAAGACCGCCAAGGCCAGGCCGGCGGCGACGGTGTAGGCGATGGACAGGGAGAGGGCGAGGCCGCGGACCCCGAGCGGGTGGACGAGGACGAGGGCCAGGACGACATTGAGCACGTTCTCGACGAGATAGAGGTAAAAGGCGACCTTGGTGCGCTGCATCGACTGGAGGACCCGGACGAGGAAGAGGTAGGCGCAGAACCCGGGCAGCCCGACGGCGAACAGGGCCAGTGCGGCGCCGGTCGTCGCCGTCTGGGCGGGCGTGCTGTGGCCGTTGCCGAGCAGCAGCGCCACGGCGGGGCGCGCCAGGAGCAGCATGCCGACGGCGGCGGGGATGATGAGGGCGAGGACGGCGCGCAGGCCGCCCGTCATGCGGTGGAGGAACGGCCCCCGCTGTCCCGTCGACCACTTCTCGGCGAGGTCGGGTGTGACGACCGACATCACCGTGACCGCGATGACGCCGTAGGGGAGCTGGAAGAAGGCATAGGCGTAGGTGTAGGAGGAGACCGGGTCGGGGCCGGCCACGCTCCCGGCCAGCACCGTGACGACGAAGAGCGCCACCTGGTTGGCCACGACGAAGCCGAAGGTCCACGCGCCGAGCCGGGCCACGGCGCGCAGCGCGTCGTCGCGGAGGTCCCAGCGCCAGCGGAGCAGGCCGAGGTCCGCCTGGCGCAGGCTGGGCAGGAGGGCCACGCCCTGGAGCACCACGCCGAGCGAGGTGCCCAGGCCGAGGAGGACCAGCTGCGATGTGTGGGCGTGCACGCTGGCCAGCGACGCGCCGTGACCGGCCCAGAGGCCGAACCACACCAGGATGCCGATGCAGACGAGGTTGTTGACGATTGGCGCCCAGGCCACCGCCACGAAGCGGCGGCGCGTGTTGAGCAGCGCGGCGCCCAGCGCGAAGAGGCCGTAGGCGGCGATCTGGATCACGAACCAGCGGAGGAACCCGGTGGCGACCTGCCGCTCGAGCACGACGCGCTGGACGTGGGCGGCCGGTGCATGCGTATCGAGCACGGTGAGCGCGTCGACGAGGTAGGGCGCCGCCACGAGCGCCGCCACGGTGGTGACGAGGAGGACCACGACCGACACGGTGATGACCGCCGAGATGGACTCGAAGGCCTCCTTCTCCTCCTTGTTCGCCAGGCGGTCGACGAAGACGGGGATGAAGGTGGCGGAGAGCACCCCGCCCAGCACGACGTCGTAGAGCATGTTGGGCGTCGTGTTGGCCAGGTTGTAGGAGTCGGCGAGGAAGGTCTGGCCGAGCGCCCACGCAAGCGCGACGAAGCGGAGCAGCCCGGTCAGACGCGAGACGCCGGTGCCGACCGCCACGTAGGCGGCCGAGGTGCGCAGCGGCAAGGTCCGGGCCCGGCGGGGGGGAGCCACCGTCAGTGGGCCCGCGGGCGCGCCCGGCGGGACCGGCGCCACGTGCGCACCCACCAGGCCAGGAGGACGGCCCCGGCCAGGACAGTGAGGGCCACCCCCACGAAGGAGATGGCGGTCGACTGCACCGTGAGCACGGCGCGGCCGAGGACGAGCTGGCCGTCTGGGGTGTGCAGGGTCACGTCGATCGGGAGCCGGTCCCCCGAGGTCCGGGCCTGGGCCGTGACCCGGACCGAGGTGGTGGGGCGGTCGAGCAGGAGCTGGCGCGTGTTGCCGTCGGGAAAGGTGAATTTGTCGCTGGTCAGAGTGACGACGACGGTCACCGGGTACGGGGACCCCGAGAGCACGGTGACGGGGATGGCGGCGCGCTGCGCGGTGAACGTCACCGTCCGCTCGGTGGCGAGGGTGATGTGCCCGGTCTGCCCGGTGAAGGCCCCGTCGTAGGCGGTCAGCGCGGCGGTGCGCCCGGCGGGACTCAGCCCGCGCGCCTCGGTGGCGAGCAGCGCGTCGTTGAGTGTGGTGAGCACGGGCGGGCGGCCGGTCACGGCCGCGGTGTAGGAGGACAGCTGCTGGCGGGCCGTGGCGATGCGCAGCGCAGCGCTGTGTGGGATGCCGTGCCCGGCGGGGCCGGCCTGGAGCTGGCGGACCGCGGGCTCGCGGTTGCCGCCGACAGGCACCTGCGCGAAGAGCTGGTTGAGGGTGACCGCGCTCAGGGCGGGGTTGCCGCTCAGCCCGCCGAGCAGGGTCCCGATGAACGTGGCCGAGGGTTGCCACCCGGCGGGGGGCGCGACCACGACGCCCCGCGGCTGGCTCAAGAACGCGTTCTCGAAATGGACGAAGGACAGGGAGGCGAGCAGCTGCTCTGCCCCGAGCACCGGGTCGGCGGGCTGCGCCGTGAAGCGGCTGCTGAGGCTGCCGTCGGCCGCGGCGGCCGGCATGGTGGACCCGTGGCCCAGGTCGAGTGTGAAGGGCTGGGCAAAGGTGTAGTTGCTCAACCCGCCGGCGCTCAGGTCGCCGTCGTTCAGCACGAGCTGCGACGACCCCGCCACCTGTAGCCCGGAGGCCAGATTGCCGGCGTCGCCCTGGGCGAAGTTGGAGGCGGTGTCGACCCAGGGTCCGCCTGCCGGCTTGAGCCCGGCCGCGCGCAGGACCTCGTCGCCCCGGCCGAGCTGGGCGGTGATCTCCCCGGCCAGTCCGGCCTCCGAGAGCGCGGCCAGGTTGACCGGCACGAGGGACTGGTCGAGCACCTCGTCCGCGTTCAGGTCGGCCAGCTGGCTGAGCGCGTGCAGCCCGTCGCGGGTGTGCGCCTGTTCCAGCGCGTTGACGGCCGTGGGGAGCACAGAGAGAGTGGTGGGCACGTCCTTGTGGGCCGCCAGCTCGCCGGCCACCTCGACCGCGCCGGCGGGCGTCACCGGCACGACGACGCCGACCCGCAGCGGCCCGCCGGTACGACTGACCGAGGCCGTCGCGTCCGGCTCCTGGTAGGTGACGAACGTGGTGAAGCGTTCCAGCGCGGTGCTCGAGCCCTGGCGCAGGAGTGACACGACGACGGGGTACACGTCGCCGCAGACGCCGGTGTTCGGCCTGCAGCCGAGAACGAGCGGCTCGTTGCTGCCCGCCGCGCAGGCACCGGGACCGGTGGCGGGCGGGCTGGCGTTCGCCTCGGGCACGACGGTCACGCAGGCCGACGCGGTCAGGCCGCCGGGCCCGGCCACCACGGGAACGTCGGGCTCGCGTAGCAACGTGTTGGCGGTCGGCGCGCCACCGATCGCCTGTTGGAGCTGGGAGGCGTCGATCATGCGGCCGTAGAAGGTCAGGCTCACGCGCAGCGTGCTGGCGTCGCCCAGCGTGGACCCGACGCCGAGCGCGATGTTGAACCACGGCTGGGTGGGTGTGACCCACGGCGTCTGCGAGACCAAGGTGAGGGGCCGGTCCGCGCCCGCCGGGCGCGCGGACGGAGCCACCGCACCGGCGCCGCCAATGCCGAGGAGGGCTGCTGCGGCCACCGCGAGCGTGCAGAGGGCGGTCCCGGCCCAGCGCGTCGACACAGGGAGAGGCTAGAGGGCGCACTACCGTGGGCGGGTGCAGTCCACGTCGGTTCCCGAACGGTTCCTCCCCTACGTCAGCGCCACCGAGGAGGTGGCGCGGCGTTTCGCGGCAGCCGGGCACACGCTCTATCTCGTGGGCGGATCCGTGCGCGACGCACTGTTCCCCGATGCGGCGGCGGGAGACTCGGACGTCGACCTGACGACCGATGCGCGACCGGAGCAGACCGAGCGACTGGTGCGGGGCTGGGCGGACGACGTGTGGACACAGGGCGCGCGCTTCGGCACGATCGGCGCACGCAAGGGCACCGTGGTGTACGAGATCACGACGCACCGGGCTGAGGTCTACGTGCCGGAGTCGCGCAAGCCGGAGGTGAGTTTCGGTGACGACATCGTCGTCGACCTCTCGCGGCGCGACTTCACCATCAACGCGCTGGCGCTGCGCCTGCCCGACATGGAGCTTATCGACCCCTTCGACGGGCTGAGTGACCTGGCGGCGGGACGGTTGCGGACGCCGCTCGACCCGGAGATCTCCTTCGGGGACGACCCGCTGCGCATGCTGCGCGCCGCGCGCTTCGCGGCGCGCTTCTCGCTCGAGCCCGACCCTGCGCTCACCGCCGCCGTGCGGCACATGCACGGCCGGCTCTCCATCGTCTCGGCAGAGCGCATCCGCGACGAGCTGGACAAGATGATCATGGTCGACGTGCCCTCGAAGGCGCTGTGGTTCGTCGTGCGGACCGGGTTGGCCGAGGACTTCGTGCCCGAGCTGCCCGCGATGGCGCTGGAGCAGGATCCCATCCACCGGCACAAGGACGTCCTGGCGCATACGTTCGCCGTCGTCGACAAGACCTCGAAGAACCGGCTGCTCCGCCTCGCCGCCCTCTTCCACGACGTCGGCAAGCCGCGCACGCGCGCCATCACCGATGGTGGTGTGAGTTTCCACCATCACGAGGTGGTGGGGGCGCGCATGACGAGGGTGCGCCTGGAGGCACTGCGCTACCCGGCCGCGGAGGTCGACACCGTCGTGCGGCTCGTCGAGCTGCACCTCCGTTTTCACACGTACCGGCTGGGATGGACCGACAAGGCGGTGCGCCGCTACGTGCGCGACGCGGGGCCCCACCTCGCGCTGTTGAACGAACTGACCCGCTGCGACTGCACCACGCGCAACGCGTCCAAGGCGCGGGCCCTGGCCCGGCGCATGGACGAGCTCGAAGCCCGCATCGCGGAGCTGCGCCAGAGGGAGGAGCTCGACTCGTTGCGCCCCGACCTCGACGGGAACCAGGTCATGGAGCTGCTGGGCATCGGGCCCGGCCGCGCCGTGGGGGAGGCGCTCTCGTTCCTCATGGAGCTGCGCCTCGACGAGGGTCCGTTGGGCGAGGAGGCGGCGGCGGCGCTCCTGTGGCAATGGTGGGCCGGCCGGACCGAGCGACGCTGACCGGCCGGCGGTAGCGTTGCGGCCATGCCGAGGATCGACGCACCCGAGACCGGAATGGGCGAGCACATCGACTGGGCGCTGCTGCGCCCCGAGATGGCCGCGGGCATGGGGAAGCTGTCGGCGGCGGTGTACGGCAACTCACAGCTACCGGTGCGCGAGCGCGAGGCGGCCCGGTGGACGATCGCGCTCATCAACGACTGCGCCGTGTGCCGCGACACGCGGGCGCGCGGCGGCGCGGACGCCGGCGCCGGTGAGCCGTTCTACGCCCAGGTGACCGACTGGCGCGCCGCCACGGAGCTGAGCGAGCGGGAGCGATTGGCGTCCGAGTTCGCCGAGCGCTTCGCGCTCGACCACCTGGCCATGGACGACGAGTTCTGGGGCCGGCTGCACGCGGCCTTCTCCGACGCCGAGCTGGCGGACCTCACCATCTGCTGCGGCTGCTTCCTCGGCATGGGCCGGACCCTGGCCGTGGTCGGCGTGCGCGCCCCGGCGGAGCGCATCCTGGTTTGAGGCTCAGTCCTCGGCTTGAGGATCAGTCCTCGGCTTGAGGCTCAGTCCTCGGGCCAGGTCCGCTGTGGCCCACCGGCGGCGAACACCTCGACGAGATCGTGGGCCTCGTCGTCGTGGTACTGCACCGGCGGCGACTTCATGAAGTAGGCCGAAGGGCCGAGGAGCGGGCCGCCGAGGCCGCGGTCGAGCGCCAGCTTGGCGCAGCGGACGGCGTCGATGATGACGCCGGCAGAGTTGGGCGAGTCCCACACTTCGAGCTTGAGCTCGAGGTTGAGGGGCACGTCGCCGAAGTTGCGGCCCTCCATCCGGATGTAGGCCCACTTGCGGTCCTTCAGCCACGGCACGTGGTCGGACGGTCCGACGTGCACGTCGTCCGCATCGAGCACGTTGTCCTCCAGCTGGCTCGTGACCGCCTGGGTCTTCGAGATCTTCTTGGATTCCAGCCGCTGGCGCTCGAGCATGTTCTTGAAGTCCATGTTGCCGCCGAAGTTGAGCTGGTAGGTGTGGTCGAGGGCGAGGCCCCGGTCCTCGAAGAGGCGGGTCAGGATGCGGTGGACGATGGTGGACCCCACCTGGCTCTTGATGTCGTCCCCCACGATCGGGATGCCGGCGTCGCGGAACTTGCGCGCCCAGGTGGGGTCCGAGGCGATGAAGACAGGAATGGCGTTGACGAAGGCGACCCCCGCATCGAGGCAGGCCTGGGCGTAGTGGCGCTGGGCCTCCTCGGAGCCGACGGGGAGATAGGAGACCAAGACGTCGGCCCGGGCCTCGCGCAGGGCCTCGGCGACGTCGACCGGCTCGGCGGGCGACTCGTCGACCACCTCGCGGTAGTACTGCCCCAGCCCGTCGAAGGTGGGGCCGCGCTGCACGGTCACCCCGAGCTCGCCGACCTCGGCGAAGCGCACCGTGTTGTTCAGCCCGGCGTGGATTGCCTTGCCCAGGTCGGTGCCGACCTTGGCCTGGTCCACGTCGAACGCCGCCACAGGCACGACGTCGCGCACGTGGTAACCGCCGAGCTCCACGTGCATCAGCCCGGGCACCACGTCATCGGGATCCGCGTCGCGGTAGTAGGTGATCCCCTGGACGAGGGAGCTGGCGCAGTTGCCGACACCGGCAATCGCGAGGCGGATGGGGCTGGGCATGGACTGTCTCCTTCGGATTCGGATATCGGTATGGCGGGGGGTCGTCATGCCACGGGCTCGCTGCCGGCGGTGGCGAGGGCGGCGCGCTCCGAGGCGATCAGGGCGTCGAGCCAGCTGATGTCGCGGGCGATGCCGTCGGTGGTGTGCTGGACCACCGAGCGGGCGTAGACGTCGAGGTCGGTGCGTGGGGTCTCGGCCTCGCCCAGGCGCTGGACGAGCTGGGCGCGCCGGCGCTCGAGCAGGGCGAGGCGCGACTGGGGAGCGAGATGGCGGGCGAAGGCCAGGCGGAGCCCGAAACTGCGGGCGTCGTCGGAGGTGCCGCCCCCCGCCAGCAGCTCGGCGAAGAGCTGCCGACCCGCGTCGGTGATCCGGTAGACCTTCTTGCCCCGACGGGCCCGGGTCGGCGAGTGGCGCCGAGCCCGCAGCACGGCCAGCTCGCCGCTGAGCGAGCCGGTGGGGGGTGCCGGGGAGGCCGTCGGGGCGCCATGGGCGGCGCCCCCGCCCTCGATGGCCACGACGGCGCCCGACTTCTCGAGCCGCGTCAGCGCCGGGTAGATGGAGCCGAACGACACGTTGGCGAGGAGCCCCAGGTGCTCGCGCAACTGGCGCCGGATCTCGTAGCCGTGGAGGTCGCGCTCCTCGAGGAGGCCAAGAATGGCCATATCCAACATGACGGATGAGTATATCGGTTCGATATAGCGCTGTGCACACAGTCATCACCCAACGGTCACCCGAGTGCCCGAAATGCCCCCGAATTGGGTGCCGCTTCCAGGCGTGGGGGGTAGCCTGGCCGCCGTGTCCGTCACCTCGGAGCCGAGGTCGTCCTCTCGAGCGGTGAGCCCTGACGTCACGGCCCAGGTGGAGTACCGGATCGTCCGCAACGGGCTGGTCCGGGAGGTGGAGCGGGGCAAGGTGCAGCGGGTCGACGTGTGCGACGCCCATCCCGAGCTGCTGCGTGCGGCGCGCAACGTCGGGCGGCCCACCAAGGAGGTCTGCCCCATCTGCGACGACGGCCGGCTGGTCACGGTGACCTTCGTCTTCGGCGCCAAGCTGCCGCCCGGCGGGCGCTGCCCGGGCTCGGCTACCGAGCTCAAGGCCCTCTGCCGCCGGCCCGAGCCGGTCCTCTGCTACGAGGTCGAGGTGTGCCCCACCTGCGCCTGGCACCACCTGATGCGCAAGTACCCCGCCGGCGGGGGCAAGAAGCGACCGAAGAAGGCGGCGCCGACGCGGTGAGCGGGGCGCCGGTGGTCACCGTCCCGACGCTGCGGTCGCGCAAGCGGCGCGACGGCGCCACCCCGATCGTCATGGTCACGGCCTACGACGAGCCCGGCGCCCGCATCGTCTCGGAGGCCGGCGCCGACATCATCCTGGTGGGGGACTCCGTCGCCAACACCGTCCTGGGCTACCCGGACACCTTGCACGTCGACATCGACGTCATGGCGCACCACACCGCGGCGGTGGCGCGGGCCGAACCGCGCTGCCTGATCCTGGGCGACATGCCGTGGATGAGCTACCACCTCTCGCCCGAGGACGCCGTGCGCAACGCCGCCAGGTTGATCCGCGCCGGCGCGCACGCCGTCAAACTCGAGGGCGGCCGGGCCCGCCTCCCCGTCGTCGAGGCGATCATCCGGGCCGAGATCCCCGTCATGGGACACCTCGGGCTGACGCCCCAGTCGGTGCTGGCCATGGGCGGGTTCCGGGTCCAGGGCAAGAGCGCCGACGCCGCCGCGGCACTGCTCGATGCGGCGAAGGCGCTGGCCGCGGCCGGCTGTTTCGCCTTCGTGATCGAGGGGGTGCCCGACGTCGTCGGCGCCGCCGTGACCGAAGCCATCGACGTCCCCACGATCGGGATCGGGGCGGGGCCGGCCTGCGACGGCCAGGTGCTGGTCTTCCACGACCTGCTCGGGCTGGGCAAGGAGACCCCACCCAAGTTCGTGCGCCAGTACGCGGAGGTCGGCCGCATCGCCACGGAGGCGATCGCCGCGTTCGCCGAGGACGTGCGCAGCGGCCGGTTCCCGAGCGACGACGAGAGCTACCACGGGCCCGCCGGCCTGGGGGACTCCCTGGCCTGAACGCGGCTAGCATGATTGCCCGCAACAGACCCTGCTCCTGACCGCCAGGGGCCCGGGGCACGCCCCGGTCCAGAGGGAGGTATGCCGCACATGCGGCCCTACGAAGTCATGGCCATCTTCGAGGCCACCACCGAACCCAGCGTCATCCAGGGTGTTCTCGACCGGGCCCTCGACGTCATCCGCAGCACGGGGGGCAACCCCGGTGCCATCGACCGCTGGGGCAAGCGCAGCTTCGCCTACGAGGTGAACCACAAGCGCGAGGGGTACTACGTCGTGGTCGAATTCACCGCGGAGCCCGAGACCGTGGCCGCCCTCGACCGGATGCTCGGCCTGGCCGACGAGGTGGTGCGCCACAAGGTGGTGCGCCTGCCCGACCGGGCCGTGACGGCCGAGCCGGCGGCGAGCTGACCGGCCGGCGAGAGGACGAGAGGAGCAGACATGGCGACAGACAACAGCGTGACCCTCGTGGGGAACGTCACCCGCGACCCCGAGTTGCGCTTCACCAACACCGGCCAGGCCAACGTGACCTTCGGGCTCGCGGTCAACCGGCGCTGGCAGAACCGCCAGACCCAGGAGTGGGAGGAGGCGACGTCGTTCTTCGACGTCGTGTGCTGGCGGGAGATGGCCGAGAACGTGAGCGAGAGCATCACACGCGGCGCGCGGGTCATGGTGGCCGGCCGCCTCGAGCAGCGTAGCTGGGAGACCCAGGAGGGTGACCGGCGTTCCAAGGTCGAGGTGGTGGCGGACGAGATCGGGCCGTCGCTGCGCTGGGCCACCGCCCAGATCACCAAGAACGAGCGCCGCGGTCCCGGCGAGGGGTCCGCACGGGGCGGGGGCGGGGGCCGCCAACAGGCACCGGCACCCGCGCCGACGCCGGCCGCCGATGCGGGCGGCGGCTACGGATTCGACGAGGAGCCCTTCTGATGGCACGCAACAACCAGCGCGGGGGGACGGCCGCCCGCCGGTCCCCGAAGGACCTCGGCCGCCGGGTCAAGAAGAAGCCCTGCCGCGCTCTGCCGGGACAAGGTCGAATGGGTGGACTACAAGGACGTCCCCATGCTGCGCAAGTACATGAGCGACCGGGGCAAGATCCGCTCCCGCCGGGTGACGGGCAACTGCGCCCAACACCAACGGGCCCTGGCCATGGCGATCAAGACGGCGCGCGAGCTCGTCCTGCTGCCCTACACCCAGCGCACGGTCACCGAGCGTCCGGGCGGGCGCGGCGGCCGCGACCGGGCCGAGCGGACCCTCGGCGACACCCTGCCGGCCGAGGCGCGACGTCAGCCGGTCTCGGTCGAGGTGCTCGACGACACCGAGGCCAAGGATCCCGCCACGGAGGCGGCCGTCGTCGAGGAGGCCGGCGCGCTGCTCGAGGAGATGGCCGAAGAGGCCGCGGCCGAGGGCACTGGCAGTCCGGGTGCGGGCGCCGGCACTCCGGGTGAGGGCACTCCGGGCGACGACGCATGAGGGTGCTCCTGCGAGACGACGTCGCGGGCGTCGGTCGCCGGGGTGACATCGTCAAGGTCGCCGGTGGTTTCGCCCGCAACTTCCTGCTGCCCGCGGGGCGGGCCATCGTGGCCACCGAGGGCGTCGAGGGCCAGGCCGCACTCATGCGCCGGGGCCGCGACCTGCGTGAGGCGAAGGACCGGGGCGCCGCCGAGGCCCAGGCGTCGCTGCTGGCCGGCGCCGTCATCCCGATCGCGGCCCGGGCGGCGGGGGGCGGACGGCTCTTCGGCTCCATCGGCCCGGCCGACGTGGTCGAGGCGATCCGCGCCGCCAAGGGCGTCGAGGTGGACCGCAGGAACGTCGTCCTCCCCGAGCACATCAAGGAGACCGGGAGCTTCGCTGTGCCGGTCCAGCTGTTCCGCGACGTCGAGGTGGTGCTGACGGTCGAGGTGAGCCCCGCCTCCTGAGCAGGACCTCGGGAGGCCATCCCCATGGCGTGAAGTACCCGGCGGGCACGATGGGGGGGTGCCGAATCGCTGTTCCAGCCGGGTTGCGCCGCGTCCACAGCAGATGACCGCTCGTGCACCGCTTATCCACACGGTGGCGAGCCTTACCCACATCTATTGGGGGCTTACCGTCCCCAGGCCCAGAAGGTCACAGTAGGGGAGCCGTGGTCCAAGCCTTCGACGACACCCGCCCCCGCCCGCTGCGCGCGGCCCCGTTCACCCCGAGCGGCGCGCGCGTGCCGCCCCACGACGTCGACGCCGAGGAGTCGCTGCTCGGGGCCATGCTGCTGTCGAACGACGCCGCGTCAGTCGGGATCGAGAAGTGCTCGGCCGCCGACTTCTACAAGCCGGCGCACGGGCACATCTTCGGCGCGATCAGGGTCCTCATGGAGCGGGGCGAGGCCATCGACGCGGTGACCGTGACCGACGAGCTCAAGCGCTCGGGCGTGCTCGAGCAGGTCGGCGACCCGTCCATCTTCATCTCGCTCCAGGCCAACACGCCGTCGATCGCCAACGCGCGGCACTACGCCGAGATCGTCGAGGAGCACGCGCTGCTGCGCAAGCTCATCGGCGTGGCGGGGGAGATCGCCGACATCGGCTACTCGGTCCCCGAGGACGTCAAGGCGGCGGTCGACGAGGCGGAGCAGCTGGTCTTCGACGTGGGCGAGCGGCGCACCGCCGACACCATGGCGCCGTTGCACGAGCTGCTGGGGAAGGGGCTGGACCGGATCGAAGAGCTGGGCCAACGCGGTTCGCACATCACCGGCGTGGCAACGGGGTACCACGAGCTGGACCGGATCCTGCTCGGCCTCCAACCCTCCTCGCTCAACATCGTCGGCGCCCGTCCCGGCATGGGAAAGACGAGCTTCGCACTCGGGATCCTGGCCAACGTCGGGATGGCCGCCCAGCGCCCGGCGCTCCTCTTCTCGCTCGAGATGGGGCACCTCGAGCTGACCCAGCGCCTCTTGGCCTCCGAGGCCGAGGTGAACGGGCAGAGCCTGCAGACCGGGCGCATCCGCAGCCAGGACTGGAGCAAGATCGGGATGGCCGTCACACGGTTGTCGAGCGCGCCCATCTTCATCGACGACAACCCCAACGTGACGGTCATGGACATCCGGGCGCGGGCGCGCCGCCTCAAGAAGTCCGAGGGCGACCTGGGCGTCGTCGTCGTCGACTACCTTCAGCTGATGACCGGCCGGGCCAAGGCAGAGAACCGCCAGACGGAGGTCGCCGAGATCAGCCGCGGCCTCAAGATCCTGGCCCGCGAGCTCGAGGTGCCGGTCGTGGCCCTCTCCCAGCTCTCCCGCAACCTCGAGTCCCGCCAGGACAAGACGCCGCAGCTGTCGGACCTGCGGGAGTCGGGCTCGCTCGAGCAGGATGCGGACGTCGTCCTCTTCATCTACCGGGAGTCCGAGTACAACGACGAGGTGCCCATCGACCGGGCCGACGACGCGCTGATTGAGGTGGCGAAGCACCGCAACGGCCCGACGGGGAAGGCCAACCTGCTGTTCCTCAAGCAGTACGCGCGCTTCGAGAACCACCGGGGGGTGTAAGGGCGGCCGCCGGGAGCACGAAGCGCTCGACGGCGTACGCGAAGCCCTCGTCCTCGCTGCTCTTGGTGACCCGCCGTGCGGCCCGCTTCACCTGCGGGTCGGCATTGCCCATCGCGATGCCGAGCCGCGAGTGGGCGAACATCAAGATGTCGTTGGGCTGGTCGCCAATCGTCGCGATCTCGCCGGGTTGGAGCTGGTAGCGCCGGGCCAGGTACTGCGCCACGAAGCCCTTGTTGGCGTCGGGGTGGGTGACGTCGAGGTAGTACGGCTGGGACGCCGCCGCCGTGACGTGGTCGCCGAACGCCTCGCAGACGCCGGTGTTCGCCGCCTCGATGGCCTCGTGGTCGTCGCTCACCCCGACCAGCTTGACGACGTCGTCGGTCAGCCCGTCGTACCCGTGCATGACCTTGGGCTCGAACTTGACGGTCCAGGCCTCCCGGTCGACGTGCGGCGCCTTCGGGTCCCGCACGTACCACTCGGCGCCGCGGTAGAGCCACACGTCGAGGTGGGACGAGGCCATGTGCTCGGCGAGCGGGACCACGAGGTCCTCTGGCAAGGTGTGCTGCTCGAGGACCTTCATGGCACGGTCCACGATCTCCCCGCCGTTGAAGGCGGCGATCGGCGTCTGGAGATCGAGCGGCTCCACGAGCATCTCCATGCCGCGCGGCGGCCGGCCGCTCGTGATGGCGAAGAGGACGCCCGCCTCGCGCAGGTGGTGGACGGCGGCGATGGCGCGGTCGGTGAGGATCTTGTCGTGGGTGACCAGCGTCCCGTCCACGTCGGCCAGCAGGAGCCGGATGGGCAGGGGCGGTCCCTCGGGTGACGCGGGGTCGGGCGCGATGGGCGCGAGCGTAGTGGGACCCGTCAGTTCCGCACGGTGTCGGTCCGCACGGTGTCGGTCCGCACGGTGTCGGTCCGCACGGTGTCGGTCTGCACGGTGTCGGTCCGGCGCCCCCGGGCCCGGACGAGGGCGCAGCCCGACCCCAGCGCCACCACCGCCACGGCGGCCCAGGGTGAGAGGAGCGACGCGCACACGACGGCCACCGCCGTCTCGGACACGACGACGACGCCGAGCATCACGGGCCAGGCGCCGGTGAAGCGCCGGTGAAACGCCGTCAGGGCGTGCGCGGTGGTGATGCCGCGGCCCAGGAGGACGGCGAGGCCGCGCACCAGGCCGAAGAGCGCGCCAATCGACAGCGCGACCCACGGGTCGGCGGTCAGCGCGGCCAGGACGATCATCAGGTAGAGCGCCGCCGTCTTGATATAGGTGACGAGCCCCGCGCCGATCTGCCAGCCGAAGCCGGCCCCGTAGACCCACGGGCGGAACTGGTCGAGCCAGCGCTCGTTGACCTGGCGGTGATGGACGGGCAGGTGGAAACCGCCGAGACGGGCGTCGGCTGCCGCGGCGAGCGCACTCGCGGCGCAGGCGGCTGTGGCGAGCAGCGCCGCGTCGGCCCCCGTGGCGCGCACCCCCACGGCCAGGGCGGCCATCACGAGGCCGAGCGAGGCCCCACCTAGAACGCTCCCGGCCACGAACCAGGCCGCCGTCCTCGTGTAGCGGTGGCTGCGGGCGCGTTCCGCCAGGGGGGTGATCGTGGACAGCATCGAGACCCCGCAGGGCGACCACGTCGACGCGGCCGCCGCCACGACGGCGATCGCCGCGGCGGCGAGGGCGAGGAGGATGGTCATGGTTACCCCTTTCGTGGCGCGACCGTCACGCCGGTGACCCGAGGAACGGCGCGCCGCCGAAGGCGAAGATGCCGCCGTCCCGCGCCACCAGCCAGTAGCCGGCGTCCTGGCCGTACGCCGCCATGCCGACCACAGGCATGTTGAGATGGATGGCGCCGGTCGATCCGTCGAACGCGGCGTCGCCGTAGGCGAAGATGCCGCCGTCGGCGGCGGCGAGCCAGTACCCCTGTCCCGACGGCGTGGCCGCCATCCCCACCACCGGGGCGCTCAGGTGCTGTCCGCCCATCGATCCGAGGAACGGCGCATCGCCGTAGTCGAAGATGCCGCCGTCGGCGGCGACGAGCCAGTACCCCTGTCCCGACGGCGTGGCCGTCATCCCGACGACCGGGGCGTCCAGGTGCTGTCCGCCCATCGATCCGAGGAACGGCGCATCGCCGTAGTCGAAGATTCCGCCGTCGGCGGCGACGAGCCAGTACCCCTGTCCCGACGGCGTGGCCGCCATCCCGACGACCGGGGCGTTCAGGTGCTGTCCGCCCATCGATCCGAGGAAGGGTGCACCGGCGTAGTCGAAGATGCCACCGTCCGCGCCCACCAGGTAGTAGCCCCCGGTGGGGCACCTGGCCCCGGCCACGATCGGCCCATCGAGCGCGAGGTCGGAGGCGTCACCCTGGCTCAGGAAGTCGCCGAAGCCGAACAGCTTCCCGGTGGACGTGAACACGGCGTACCCGGCGTCGTCGCCACTGGCGGCGATGCCCACGACCTTGCAGTCGGTGGCGGCCGAGCTGCACGGGGGCATGGGCGGGGCCGGCGTCCAACACGGCTCGTTCTGCTCGGCGGTGCTGTTGTCGACGGCCACCACCGTCGTGCACGAGGGATCCACCTGCCAGGGCGGGACGCAGGCCACGACGCGACAGACGATGCGGCCCATGCACGCCAGGTCCTGGTTGCACTGGCCGTAGCGGAACTGCAGGCAGCCGGTGAGGTAGGAGTCGCAGCCGTGCGAGCCGCAGCCGCAGCCGGTCTGGTCGCAGCCCGGCGCGCAGAAGGGGAAACCGCTGCCGCACCCGCTCGCGCAGGTACAGGTGGAATTGCAGTCCATGTAGTAGCGCGGGCCGCCGCAGTACGAGGAGTTGTCCGCCACCCACCACCCGCCCATCACCGTGTTCTCGGGGCAGTAGTTGGCGCCGCCGACCGCGCAGCAGAATTCGGAGAACCCCGAGCAGCACGTGCTGCCGCAGTCGCACCCGGCGTTCCCGCACTCGCAGATCTGGCCGTAGGCGGTGCCCGGCTTCAGCGCCAGGTCCAGGCCGGAGCCGATGGCGACGGCGCTGCCGACGAAGGCCGACCGGTTGATCAGGCTGCGACGCGAGAGGTGACCCTCGAGCACCCGGGCCGTGCGCGTCACGAGCGCGCTCGACAGGCTCATGGCGAAGCCACCGCGCCGTACCGCGCCGGCCGCAGCAGGCGGCGTGCCCCCTCCAGCTCGCCCAACGCGGACAGCGCGAGGAGGGTCAGCCAGGCGCCGACCGCGCTGACGAAGACGAGTGGGAGTCCGGCCCGGGGCTGGTGCGCCAGGGAGGTGACCAGGGTGCCCTGGCGCGGCGCGGCCGCGGCGAGGACCACCGCCGCAATGGCCAGCACGAGGTCGAGCAGCACGTGCACGAGTGTGGGCGGTGTGTCGGGTCGCCCGAAGCAACCGCACGTGGCGAGCGAGCCCCCACGCCGGCGGGCGGCGAGCACGACGCCGGCGAAGCACAGGTAGGAGGCCGCGACGAGCGCCGCGGTGACGGGGCGGGGGAGGGCCAGGGCGAACAGCCCGAGGGCGGCTTCGGCCAGCGCTCCGGCCCGGACGGCCAGGCGCAGCCGGACCAGCGGCATGCCCCGCCCGGGGACGAGGGCGGCCAGGGCGCGGGCGGTGTCGTCGGGGCGAGCAGCCTTGGCGAGGCCGGCGGCCACCAGCAGCACACACGCGATGAGGTACAGGCCGATCACATCCAAGGCGTCAATTCCTCCAAGGCGTCAATTCCATTGCGACGGCGCGGCGGGGACGGCGGGGCTGAGGGTGAGGGAGCCGAGCACCTCGTTGACCCGGGGCACCAGCAGCCCCCGCTGGGTGTGGCTGCCCAGGACGGCGTAGAAGCAGAAGGGCCGGCCCGCCTCCGTGAAGAACCACTGCGTGCCGGACTGCCCGGGGATCCCCCGCCGCAGTGTCATGGGTGAGAAGTCGCCCGCTGCGAGCGCGGGGGGCCGGCCCTGCCGGGCGAACAGCGCGGTGCCCACGCTCTGGGGCCCGTATTCGAAGAGCGTGGCGAACACGTCGGAGGGCCCCATGAGCGTGACGGCACCGCTTCCGAAGTCGCCGACGTCGTCGGGGATGGGGAACGTGGCGAACTGCGCCACGGGGAAGGTGGCGCCGACCGTCGACGGGCGCACGTAGATCCGGCTCTCGAAGCCGTCGGGCACGCGTGACGTGATGCCGTGCGCGCCGATGGTGGCCACCCGTCAGCCCCGAACCATTCGTTCGTCGACCACTCCGGCTACGTCGCCCGGCCGCCGTCGCCGGGGAAGACGTCGGCGAGCGTCCGTGGGTACAGGCTCGGATCGCCCGGGAGGATCCCTGCGGCGCGGAGCACCTCGTCCGCCGCCGCCTCGCGCGCCGGCCCGTCCTGTCCGGTCCCGCCGCGCGGGCGGGTGTCGCAGGGCCCGGCACGGTCGTGCTCGGCCCGCCGGACCAGCTCGGTCAGCTGCCCGACGTGGCCCGCCACCCCTTGGCCGACCTTGCGGCCGCTGACGCCGTCGACCAGCACGAAGAAGGGCGAGCCGGGGACCTCGTAGTCCACCCAGGCGTCGGTCGACATCACGACCGGCACGCTGCCGGTGCTGAGCGCGCGTACCTCGGCCGGCACCTCGCGGTCGGGACCCTTGGTGACGATGACGACACGGGTGCGGTCGCCGAGTGCCAGGCGGTCCGGTGCCTGCAGGGCCTGCCAGAACCCCGCGCAGGTGGCGCAGCCCGAGGAGAGGAACCCGAGGAGGGTGAGCTGGTCGCCGTTGTCCACCGCCACCGCTCGGGCGTCACCGGTCGGGGTCACGCCGGCGACCGCCGGAGCCGGGCCCAGGGCGGGTCCGGCGGTGGGGCCCGCCACCGGGACGGGGGCCGGGGAGGGTGCGAGCCGGTCGGCGACGGGGTCGCCGACCCCCACCCCGAGGTCATGGAGGGACCGCAGGATGTCGGCGTGGCTGCGCAGGAGTCCCGCCACCAGGATGCCGAGCACCAGGACCACGAACGTCGACGCAACGACGAGAGCAACCACGCCATCCCTCCCTTGCTTGTTCCGGTTCGACCCAGTATCCATCCCGGCGGAGTGCGCAGCGGGGGATCACCGACGCAGCAGCGGCGTCCGACCTCGGGCCCGCGCCGGCGAGGTGGCGAACGGAGATCCCTCAGGCCGCGTCCGCGCCGGCGGCGCCCTTCCCGCCGCGGGTCCACGAGCAGGCTGCGCCCAAGAGGCACATGACGATGGCGAAGTTGAACGCGGTGTGCAGGCCGTCCTTGAACGAGTTCGTGATGAGGCCGGGGAAGAAGCGCTCGCCCGTGACGTGGTGCGCTGCGCCGGGGTCAGCTGGGAGAGCACGTGCGGGCCGAGCAGGTGGGCGGCCGGGTTGTAGCCCAGGAAGGCCGCGAAGAGCGTCGAGACCGGCGGGAGGTGCGAGATCGAGTCGCGCCGTCGCCTCCGGCACACCGTGCGCGGTCAGGCCGCTGACGCAGCGCAGCCGGCAGATGATCCGAAGAGCCCCACGATCATCAGTGTGAAGAAGATGCCGATGGAGAGCACCTGGGCCGAGTTCTGGAAGGTCGTGTTCATTCCCGACCCGGCGCCGCGGTCGGCCGCCGGCAGGCTGTTCATCACGCCGGTGCGGTTGGAGGCGCCGAAAGCCGACATGCACGAGGCCCATGAAGAAGAGCAGGACGCCGAAGTCGGCGTAGGAGAAATCCACCGGGACCTCCTCCAGGAGGAAGAAGGCGACCGCGCTGCCCGAGCATGCCGCCGGTGGCGAAGGGCCGCGAACCGTAGCGGTCCGACAGGATGCCCGAGAGCGGGCCCGCCGATCAGGAAGCCGGCGGTCAGGGGGATCATGTAGATCCCGGCCCACAGGGGCGTCACGGCGAAGGTGTAGCCGTGGCGGGGCAGCCAGATGCCCTGCAGCCAGATGATGAGCATGAACATCAGGCCGCCACGCCCGAGCGCGCCCAGGAAGCTGGCGAAGACGCCGGCCGAGAAGGCCCGGATCTTGAAGAGCTGGAGCCGGAACATCGGCTCGTCCGGTGTGCACCTCGATGAAGCAGAACAGGATCAGGAAGGCGATGCCGATCCCCAGCTCGGCCAGCACGGTCGGGTTGGTCCAGCCCATCGGACGACCTCCCGTAGGGCTCGATCCCGTAGGTGATCCCGATCATGACCAGGATCGAGCCCGATGGCGAAGGTGACGTTGCCCGCCCAGTCGATGCGGGCGCGTGAGCCGCGTGCCACCTCCTTCAGCGAGACGTAGCCCCACACCGTGGCGAAGAGCCCGATGGGCACGGAGACGAGGAAGATCAGGCGCCAGTTGATCGGGGCGAGGAGGCCGCCGAGGAGGAGCCCGATGAAGGTGCCGCTGATCGCGGCGGCCTGGTTGATGCCGAGGGCGAAGCCGCGGCGGTCGGGCGGGAAGGCGTCGGTCAGGATCGCGGCCGAGTTGGCCATCAGCATGGCGGCGCCGACGCCCTGGAAGATCCGCATGACGATGAGCCAGATGCCGCCAGCCGTGCCCGTCATCCAGGTGATGCTCAGCAGCAGCGAGAAGAAGGTGAAGACGGCGAAGCCCAGGTTGTACATGCGGACGCGCCCGTAGAGATCGCCCAGGCGCCCGAGGCTCACCACCAGCACGCTGGTGACGATGAGGAAGCCGAGGATCATCCAGAGCAGGAAGAACGTGTTCGACGGCAGCAGCGGGTCGAGGTGGATGCCGCGGAAGATGTCCGGCAGCGCGATGAGGACGATGGAGGCGTCGATCGTCGCCATCAGCATGCCCAGCGTCGTGATGAAGAGCGCCGCCCAGCTGGTGGTCGTTCGTTGGCGAGGAGCGGGACCGGTGACAGACCGCCGCTCGGTGCCTCGGCTGTGTCCGGGGTGATGAGGTCGGTCATCGGTCCGCCCGTCGGGCGGTCGCGCGTCCGTGCTCGGCAGTTCGTCTTCCCTTCCGACCGGGCCCCGCCGTTCTGGAATGGCGCCATTCCGCTTTGCTAGCGTAACCGGAACCGATCGTTCCGTCTCAGGGGACCGCCCATACCGTGGCCCGACACGCACACCAACTACGCCGTCACCTTCGCCGTCCTCGCCACGGCCGCGCTCGCCTTCAGCCTGCTGCAGTCGCTGGTCATCCCCGCCATCCCCCAGCTCGAGCACACGTTGCACACGTCGGAGAGCGGGGCGAGCTGGCTCCTGACGGCCTACCTGCTCGAGTGCGGCCATCGCCACGCCGATCCTGGGCCGGGTCGGGCGACATGGTCGGCAAGGAGAAGGTCATCGTCGCCGTCCTGATCGCCCTCTCCGTCGGGTCGTTGGTCAGCGCGCTCGCCACGACCCTGCCCGGTGATGCTGGTCGGCCGGGTGATCCAGGGCGCGGGCGGTGCCGTGTTCCCGCTCGCCTTCGGGATCATCCGCGACGAGTTCCCGCGCCGAGCGGGTGGCGGGCGCCATCGGCGTCATGTCGGCCATCCTCGGCGTGGGGGCCGGCGCCGGGATCGTGCTGGCCGGCCCGATCCTCGTCCACCTCAATTACCACTGGCTCTTCTGGTTCCCGCTGATCATGTCGGTCGCGGCGACGATCGCCACCTTCGTCTTCGTGCCCGAGTCGCCGGTGCGGGCGCCGGGCCGCATCAACTGGCTGGGCGCGGTCCTGATGTCGGGCTGGCTGGTGACGGGGCTGCTCGCCATCTCCTACGCGCCGACGTGGGGGTGGGGGAGCTCGTCGGTCCTCGGCCTGCGGCGGCGCCACCGTGGTCCTGCTCGTGTCGTGGGTCGGTCTCGGAGAACCGCTCCGCCTCGCCGCTGGTCGACATGAAGATGATGCGCATCCCGGCCGTGTGGACGCACGAACCTCGCCGCCCTGCTCTTCGGGTTCGGCATGTTCGCCATGTTCATCGTGCTGCCCCAGTTCGCCCAGACACCGACCCACGTCGGGTACGGGTTCGGGGCCTCGGTGACCCAGTCGGGCCTCTACCTGGCTGCCCTTCGCCGTGGCCATGGTGATCGTCGCCCCGATGACCGGTCGCCTCTCGGCGCTCGTCGGCTCGAAGATGGTGCTGGTGGCCGGGTCGCTCTTCGCCGCCTCGAGCTACCTCCTCCTGGTGCTGGCCCACAGCCACGACGTGGACCATGTACGCCGCCACGGGGCTGCTCGGCATCGGGATCGCCCTGGGCTTCGCCAGCATGGCGAACCTGATCATCGAGGCCGTGCCGGCCGAGCAGACGGGTGTGGCCACCGGCATGAACACCAACATCCGCAACATCGGCGCCGCGCTCGGGCAGCGGCGTCGCCACGAGCCTCGTCATCAGCGGCCTGCTGCCCGGACGGCTACCCCAAGGAGCGCGGCTACGTCCTGGCCTTCGCGGTCAGCGGCGCTGGCGCTGGTCGTGGCCGCGCTGGCCGCGCTGCTGATCCCGACGCGGCCGAGCGGCCCCGTCGTCGTCGCGCGAACGCACCCGCGCGCTCGACGGCGGAGGCCGAGGTCATCGTCGGCGCCATCGCCTTCGGACCCGAGGACCTGGCGTGACCCGGCGCAGCGCCCCGCCGGCGTCCAGGCCGGTGGCGGCCGAGGAGGCGCGCCCGCTCCGCGCGACGCCGAGGTGAACCTGGGGCGGATCCTGGTCGCGGCACGCGACGTCTTCGCCGAGCAGGGGTACGACGCGTCCATGGAGGCCATCGCCACCCGGGCCGATGTCGGCGTCGGGCACGCTCTACCGGCGCTTCCCCACCAAGGCCGATCTGTTCAAGGCCGTCGTTGAGGCGGCGCGGCGGCGTGTGCGCGAGATCGCCGAGGAGGTGCTGGCCGACGTCGCCCCCCGGTGAGGCCGCGTTCGAATTCGTGCGGCGCTGCATCGGAGTGCCGAGCGTCTGGCGCGCCACCATCTCCGCGCCGCCCTGGGGATCGAAGCGCGGGACCGGGCTCACGCAGATCGCGCCGCTGTTGGCGGAGATCGTGGACCGCAGCAAGGAAGCGGGCACGCTGCGACCCGACGCCGAGGTCACCGACGTCGTCATCGTGCTCAAGGCGGTGCGGTCGATCGCCGACCTGTGCGACACGCCCGCATCGAAGCCGTCCCTGCGCTTCCTGGAGCTGGCGCTGGACGGGCTGCGCCCGGGCCACGCGGCGCCGGCGCACCCGCCCATCACGCGTCGGGCAGCTGGCCAGGCTCCTCGACCAGCGCTGAGCCCCCGGCGTCGGCGGGACCCGGCGCCTGGCGAGGACGCGCCTACAGGCGAACCAGCTCTCCGCCGCGGGAGCGCCGCCTGGGCGCCTGCGGCTCCGGTTCGTCTCGGACGATCGGGCTCGCACTGAGGACCACCACGCTGGCCACCAGCACCGCCAGCGCGAGTGCCTCGCCGGCGAGCGCCGCGGGGTGGTGGTCGAGCCTCTCACCGAAGAGCAGAACGCCGAGCAGGCTGGCGACCAGCGGGTCCACCACGGTCAGGCCGGGCTGCGAGGCGGCCAGGGATCCGGCCTGGAACGCGTTGGAGACGAGGAAGAACGCGATGGCCCCCGAGACCAGCAACACGTAGGGCGACCAGTTCGAGAAGACGGCGGCGGGTCCCTGGGAGAGGTGGGCGCTGAGCTCCTTGATGACGGCGGCGACGAAGCCGAAGGCGGTGGCGGCGGCGATGCCGAGAAGGGCGGCCTTGCGCCCCGACGGCGCAGGCGCGCCACCGCGGCCCGGGAGGTGGGCCAAGAGCGCCAGCAGGCCGGCGGCCGCGAGCGTGGCCACACCGGCGAGAACCCAGAGGCCAGGGGTGGCGTGCAGCACGTGGCCACCGCGTGGCCGCGCCAGCGACAAGAACGCGCCCAGCCCGGCGACCATGCCGAAGGCCGCCAGCCAGTCGCGTAGGTGCACCCGCCGCGGGTGGTGCAGGGCGATCAGCGCGAAGACGATCACGAGCTCGGTGGCGATGAGCGGCTGGACCAGGGTCAGGCTGCCCAGCTTCAGCGCGGCGACCTGGAAGAGGAAGCCGAGGATCATGCAGGCGATGCCGAGGAACCAGGCCGGGCGGTGCAGCAGGTACGCGATCAGACGCGGGCTCAGGCCCAGCCCGCCGGGCGCCGGGGCCGCGGCGCGCCGCTGGGCCACGGACGCGGCCGCCGTGAAGCAGCTGGCCAGCAGAGCCAGGACCACCACTTCCGTGCCCACACTCACAACCGAACCCAACAGTTCCGGCGCCGTGCCTATGCCCGGCCCCGCCCACCCGTCCCGGTCCGCACCGACCGCCCCCGTGCTCCCAGGTGTGGCGGAGACCGACCCGGGTCGCGACCGTGCCGGGCGCCGGGGGCGGCACCTCGGGCATACTCCGGACGTGCAGACAGCACCCGCCGGCGATCTGTTCCTCCCCGAGCCCGAGCCCCGGGAGGTGCGCTACACGGTGATCTCGGTCGACGACCACGTGGTCGAGCCGGCCCATGTGTTCGAGGGACGCGTGCCCACCGCCCTGGCCGACCGGGCCCCACGCATCGTCGAGACGGCCGAGGGCCATCAGGTCTGGGAGTTCGAGGGCGAGCGCTACACCCAGGTGGGCATGAACGCGGTGGCGGGACGGCGCCCCGAGACGTACGGCCTCGAGCCCTTCCGCTTCGACCAGATGCGTCCCGGCTGCTACGACGTCGACGCCCGGGTACACGACATGGACATCAACGGCGTGTGGGCCTCGGTGAACTTCCCGTCCATGATCACCGGCTTCTGCGGCCGCGTCTTCTTCGACGCGCAGGACCGCGACCTCGGCCTCGCCTGCATCCGGGCCTGGAACGACTGGATCTTCGAGGAGTGGTACACGCCGCACCCCGAGCGCATCGTGCCGCTCGGGATCACCTACCTGGCCGACCCCGTGCGCGCGGTGGCCGAAATCCGCCGCAACGCCGAGCGCGGCTTCACGTCGGTCACCTTCCCCGAGCGGCCCCACGAGATCGGGCTGCCCTCGCTGTGGGACCGGGCGCACTGGGACCCCATCATGGAGGCGGTGGTCGAGACCGATACCGTCGTCTCGCTCCACGTCGGCAGCTCGGGCCTCAACCCGGCCCCGCCGGGAGCCGGCATCGCTGCGCTGCACCTCGGCGCCACGCTCTTCGGGCAGCTCTCGCTCACCGCCTGCGCCGAGTGGCTGTGGTCGGGCTACCCCCTGCGCCACCCCACGCTCAAGATCGCCATGAGCGAAGGGGGGATCGGGTGGGTCGCCATGCTCGTCGACCGCCTGGAGAACATCGTCGACCGCTCCGGCTACGGCCGGGGCTGGGAGGTGCGCCCCGCCGACGTGCTGCGGCGCAACTTCTGGTTCTGCACCATCGACGACCCCTCGACCATCGACACCCGTCACGCCATCGGCGTCGACCACATCATGGTGGAGGTGGACTACCCGCACGGCGACAGCACCTGGCCCGAGACCCAGGCCGTGATCGAGCGGTGCTGGGGTCACATCCCTGCCGACGAGCTGCGCGCCATGTGCTGCCTGAACGCGGCGGCCCTCTACCGGCACCCGCTGCCCGACACGATCCTGCCGCGCTGAAAGGGGAGACCATGTTCACGCCGACGGCCGAGAAGTTGATGCCGGACCTGACCCCGCGTGAGGAGCTCGTCGTCCTGGCCCGCGCGCTGTGGCGGGAGGGCTACAACGACCACCTGGCCGGCCACATCACGATCAACCTCGGCGACGGCACGCTGCTGTGCAATCCGTGGCTGCTCACGTGGGCCGAGCTGCGGCCGGCGCAGGTGCTGCGCATCGACCTCGACGGCAACGTCCTCGAGGGGGACTGGCCCGTGCCGCTCGGGATCCCCCTCCACCTCGAGCTGCACAAGATGCGGTCGGACGTGCGCTGGGCGCTGCACAACCACCCGCTCTTCGGCACCGTGTGGGCCGACCTGGCCGAGCTGCCCCCGATCCTGGACCAGAGCTCGGCGCTCGGCGGCGGCACCCTCGCGCTGGTCGACGAGTACGAGGGACCGGTCAACGACGCCGCGAGCGCCCGGCGGGCCGTCGAGCTGATGGGTGCGTCCTCCATGGCGCTGCTCGCGGGGCACGGCGTCTTTGTCGTGGGAGGCTCGGCCCGCGCCGTGCACCAGCGGGCGGTGGCGCTCGAGCAGCGGTGCCAGCATGCCTGGTACGCCCGCGCCGCGGGGGGTTCGGGCGACTCGAGGGTCCCGCAGGCCTTCCTCGACTTCATGGCCGGGAGCGACGGCGAGGGGTTCGTCGGCTTCTGGGAGGCCGCGGTGCGCGCCGAGCTCGCGGCCGACCCCGATCTGTTGGACTGAACCCTCAGGTCGACCCGAAGACCTTGGCCAACTCGTAGGGAACCGGCGCGTCGAGCTGGTCGTAGGTGCACGACGCGGCCGCGCGGTCCGGGCGCCAGCGCACGAAGGTGGTGGCATGGCGGAACCGGTCCTCCTGGAGGTGGTCGTAGGAGACCTCGCACACCGTCTCGGGCCGCAACGGCTCCCACGTCATGTCCTTGCCGGCGTTCCAGCGGTTCATCCCGCCCGGCGCGCGACCCGCGGCGTCGGCCCAGACCGCCCACGGGTGACTCGCCCGGGCGTCGGCGCGGTACGGCTCGAGCTCGTCGACCAGCTCGCGCCGCCGCGCCACGCTGAAGCCGGACGCGACACCCACGTGGTGCAGCGTCCCCGAGGAGTCGAACAGGCCGAGCAGCAGCGATCCCACGCCGGCGCCGTCCTTGTGCGTCCGGAAGCCCGCCACTACGCAGTCCGCGGTGCGCTGGTGCTTGACCTTGAGCATCACCCGCTTGTCGGGCAGGTAGTGCAGGTCCGACGGCTTGGCGACGACGCCGTCGAGCCCGGCCCCCTCGAAGCGGGCGAACCAGTCGGCCGCGACGTCAGGGTCCTGGGTGACCGGTGTTACGTGCACCGGCGGGCGGACCTTGCGCAGGTGCTTCTCGAGCGCCTTGCGCCGCTGTGCGTACGGCGTCTCCATGAGCGACGTGTCGTCGTGGGCCAAGAGGTCGAAGGCGACGAAGGAGGCCGGCGTCGACGCCGCGAGCTGGCGGATCCGCTTCTCGGCCGGATGGATGCGTTGGGACAGGGCGTCGAAGTCGAGCCCGCGGGGGCCCGCGATGACGATCTCGCCGTCGAGCACGCAGCGCGCCGGGAGCTCGCGTCGGAGCGCATCGACGAGCTCGGGAAAGTAGCGGGTGAGCGGCTTCTCGTTGCGGCTGCCGAGGGTGACGTCGTCGCCGTCGCGGAAGACGATGCACCGGAAGCCGTCCCACTTGGGCTCGTAGAACAGCCCGGGGTCGCGCGGGAGCTCCCGGGTCAGCTTGGCCAGCATGGGGGCGATCGGCGAGGCGACGGGCAGGGTCATGCCGCCGCCTCGTGCGAGGAGGCCCAGGCGAGGAGCTGGTCCACCGGCTCGCGGTTGACGATGCGTTCGAAGGGCACGCCCGCGGCGACGGCGTTGCGGCAGCCGCGGCCGAGCCAGCCGAGCTGACCGGGCGCGTGGGCGTCGGTGTCGATGGCGAAGGAGCACCCGAGGCCGACCGCGTGGCGCAACAGATCCTCCGGTGGGTCCTGGCGCTCCGGCCGCGAGTTGATCTCCACCGCCGTCGCCGTCCGGGCACAGGCGGAGAACACGGCCGCCGCGTCGAACGACGACTGGGGCCGGCCGCGGCCGGTGATCAGGCGCCCGGTGCAGTGGCCGAGGATGTCGGTGTGCGGGCTCTCGACGGCGGCCAGCATGCGCTCGGTCATCTGGGGAGACTCCATGCGGAGCTTGGAGTGCACGCTCGCCACCACGACGTCGAGCTCGGCGAGGAGGTCGAGATCGAGGTCGAGCGAGCCGTCCTCCAAGATGTCCACCTCCATGCCGGTGAGGACCCGGAACGGCGCCAGTTCCTCGTTGAGGTCGGCGAGCACGTCGAGCTGCTCGCGCAGACGCTCCTCGTTCAGGCCGTGGGCGACGGTGAGCCGGGCGCTGTGGTCGGTCAGCACCAGGTACTCGCGGCCGAGGTCGCGGGCGGTCTCGGCCATCTCGCGGATGGGGCTGCCGCCATCGGACCAGTCCGAGTGGGAGTGGCAGTCGCCGCGGAGCGACCGGAGCAGGTCCGCGGCCGGTCCGTCCAGCTCGAGGTCGTCGGGCAGGTCCTCGAGGTTGGCGAGGTAGCGCGGGACCCCGCCCCGGAGAGCCTCGGCGATCACCTGTGCGGTCGACTTGCCGACACCCTCGATGCGTTGGAGGCGCCCCGCCTCGGCCAGCGCCGCCAGCTCGTCGGGCGGCACGGACGCGATCGCCCGGGCCGCGTGCCGGAAGGCCCGTACCTTGTAGGTATCGGCACCGCTGCGCTCAAGGCGGAAGGCGATCTGGTTCAGCGCGTCGAGCGGGTCCATCGTCAGTTCTTCTTGGCCCGGCTCGGGGCCACCCGCGGCGGCTCGTCGGGCATCTTCGGGTACTGCGGCGGCCAGGGTGCGTCGTGCAGCCCGGCGGCCTTGTCCCGTTCGGCGAGCGCCAGCAGGGGCTCGAGCGACTGGGGCCGTGCCGCGATGTCGGCCCACGGGTCGCCGCGCCGGCGCACCAGGTCCGGCACGGTGCGGATGGTCAGCTCGTCGGACACCACCGTCTCGACCTCTTCCCACGACAGGGGCGTCGACACCTGCCCACCGACACGCGGCCGGGCGAACCACGCGCCGAACACCGTCTTGTGGGGTGCGTTCTGGTTGAAGTCGACGAAGACCCGGCTGCCGCGCTCCTCCTTCCACCAGTTCGCCGTGACCTCGTCGGGGTGGCGCCGCTCGAGCTCGCGGGCCAGCGCGACGGCAGCGGAGCGGACCTCCACCGAGTCCCACCGCGGCTCGAGGCGGACGTAGACGTGGAGCCCGTTGCTGCCCGACGTCTTGGGGTGGCCCTCTATGCCGAGCTCGTCGAGCACGTCGCGGCAGTACAGCGCCGCCGCCCGCACCTCGTCGAAGCCGATGCCCTTGGTCGGGTCGAGGTCGATGCGCAGCTCGTCGGCATGGGAGGGGTCCGCGGCCAGATAGGGCCACAGGTGCAGGCCCAGGCAGCCGATGTTCACGGCCCACACGACGTGGGCCATGTCGGCCACCACGAGCGCATTGGAGGTCGTGCCGTTCGGTGTGGCGACGGTGGTGGACTGCAGCCAGTCGGGGGCGCCGTTGGGAATCCGCTTCTGGTAGAAGGACTTGCCGCCGGCACCCTCGGGGAAGCGCTGCAGCATGGCGGGCCGACCGCCGGCCGTGTTGAGGAGGTGGTCGCCCACCTCGAGGTAGTACGACACGAGATCGAACTTGGTGGCGCCCAGGCCGGGGAAGTACTCCTTGTCCGGCCGTGAGACGCGGTATCTCGCGACCGTCGACCTCCACCGTGCGTTCGTCGTCCCCTGGCACCGCCGTCGACTCTAGTGACGGTCCGACGGCCTGACCGGCGCCGACGCGCCGCCGCGGGGGTTCGGCGCGGGTCAGGCGGGTTGGAGCAGTAGTTCCGCCACCCCCGACGAGAGCGCACCGTGGTGCTGCGACAGCGCGTGCTCGAGGCGGGCGCGCTCGCGCGGCGGGTTGGCGAAGCGCCCCGGTGCGGTCGCTACCCCGAGTGAACGGCAGAGCCGGACGAGCGCGCCGTCGTAAGAGACCTCCCGGGCCAGGGCTTCCGCAACGGGGATGGTGCCGCACCCGTCGTGAAGCCTGGCCCGGGACTGGAGGAGGTCGGCCAGCAGCAGGTCGTCCGACCTCTGCCCTTCCTCACCGTTGCCAAGGGCCCGCGTCAGGAGGTCCGTGTACATGACCACCCCTCGATGGTGGCCTGGCCGACGGTCGGCGCGGTAGGGCTGAATGTCCTGTCTTGGGGCACGGAATCCGTGTGTGGAGGCCGCGGAGGGGGGATTTCCTACTTCAGGAGCGCGTCGAGGGCCTGGTCCACCCCGTTCGACCGGGCGCGGCCTCCGCCGAGTGCGGTGACCTGGAGCGGGGACGGGGCGGTCAGCACGGGCAAGGACGTGAGCCTGGTCGTGCGCTCCCGGACGCGGGTCGAGAAGAGCCGGGCCAGCCGCCGGTTGCGGTTCGACCCGAGCACGATCGCGTCGGCCGAACGCTCGTAGGCCGCTGCCACGATGCGGGCCGGGACGGCGCGATACGACGACACGGATACCGAGCCTCCGGCGCGCACCCCGGCCTCGGCCAGTTGCCGCACCACGAACGAGACGAGATCAATTGCCTCCCGCCGCGAGCGCAGCGTCAGGCCGCTCCCGCCCACAAGGCGTTCGTTGACATGGAGCACGTGCACCGTCGCGCCCGTCCGGCGTGCCAGTGCGGTGGCGAAGACGGTCGCGACCTCGCCGGCGGGCGAGTCATCGAGGGCCAACAAGATTCTGTCGAACATGAGCTGCTCCGGGTCCCGGCCACAGAGGGTCTGTTTCGAGCATGTTAATGCAGACACCCCTCCGGACCAGGGCCTCTTTGACCCGCGGGACGCGAGGGGGAGGGGTCGGATCTCGGGACCGTTTCGGTGACATTTCCGGACCGTGAACTCTGACAACTCATCTTGCCTCTGAGGCAAAGCCGGCGCACAATCGGCGGATGGAGCTCGACGAGACCCTCGCTTCCATCGCTGAGAGCCTGCGAGAGGAGCGTGGCCGTTCCGGTCTGACCCTGGAACAACTGGCTCAGCGGGCCGAACTGTCCATCGCCCACCTGTCCCGGCTGGAGTCCGGCGAGCGCCAGCCCTCGCTGGCCGCGCTGTTCGCGTTGTCCCGAGCACTCGGGGTGTCGATCAGCACCCTCCTCGGCGAACGGCGCGGCGTGCCGGCCGTCTCGACCTATGCGCCCGGGACGCCCGCCCACGAGTCGAACGGCCTCACGATCGCACCATGCAGCGGATTTCCGGGCTCCTCGGCACTCGAGGCATTGCGGATCCGCATCAGCCCGGACCGCGAGCCACCCGAGCCCGCCCGCCACCGCGGGGAGGAGTGGATCTACGTGGTCGCCGGGCGCCTGCGGCTGGAGTTCGATCGCCAGGTCCATCTGCTCGATGCGGGCACGACGGCGCACTTCGACGCCAGCCGACCGCACCGGCTCGGAGCGCAGGGCGGCACGACCGAAGTCCTGGTCGTCGCGGCCGACGGTCCAAACGACCTGCGGAACCACCCCCTCTTCAGCGCATCCATCACCGATCACTAATCACCGATCAGCAAGGAGAACGCACGATGACGATGTTGGCCGAGCTCGAAGGCACGGGAGAGAAGTTCTCCCTCGACCGCCTCATGGATGTGCGGGCGCGCACGCGCAAAGCCGTGCAACTGATCGCACGAGCAGGTGCAGCCCGGCATGGCTGAGGACGAAGCCAAGGCCATCGCCCGCGACATCCTCAGGAGCATGGAGATGCGACGGGGTTGGCATCACATCATCGTCCGCTGCGGACCGAACACGACGAAGGACTTCATGGAGAAGTCCGATCCGGGTGTCGTGCTGGGGGAGAACGACATCTTCTTCGTCGACATCGGGCCGATCTACGGGGACACCGAGGGCGACGCCGGCGACACGTTCGTCTTCGGCTCGGATCCCGATCACCTGCGGGCCAAGAAGGATGTCCGCCTCATCTGGGACCAGGTCCGCGACAAATGGTTCGCCGAAGGCGTCACCGGCAAGGAGCTCTACGACCACGCCATCGACGTCGCGGCGGCCTACGGCTGGAAGCTGAACATGGACCTGTCGGGGCACCGGCTGTCCGAGTTCCCGCACTCCGCGCACTACGACGGCCCGCTGGCCGACGTGGCGTTCCGGCCCAATCCGAACCTCTGGGTCCTCGAGATCGCCATTGCGCATCCCGAGCGGAAGTTCGGGGCCTTCTACGAGGACCTCCTGCTCGAGGACCAGTCCTTTCCGGCCTAGGACCGGACCCCCACTCCCAGGACAACCCGTCCCCCCGACGACCAGCGAAGGAGCAGTGCGACCATGACCACGAGTGCCGGCACGACCGACCCCCCGGCCCTGCAGAAGGTGCACGGGCTGCGCGCGAACGCCCTCGGGCTTCCCGCGCTTTTCGCCCAGTCGCTCGCCGTGATCTCCCCCACCATGACGGCGGTGCTCATCATCCCGCTCGCGTTCGCCAGCGCCGGGCAGGGCACGTGGCTGGCCTACGCCTTCGGCACCGTGATGCTCCTCTTCGTCGTCTTCTGTCTGAACCAGTTCGCCAAACGGTCGGCCTTCGCCGGTTCCATGTACGCCTACACGGCCAAGGGACTCGGGCCCAGCACCGGCGTCTTCTCCGGCTGGACGCTGATCTGGGCGTACTACTTCATCGCCGTGGCGGGTCTGTGCGGGTTCGCCGTCTTCTGCGGCCAACTCCTCTCGGCGCTCGGCTACCACGGGTCGGTGCACCCCATCTTCTTCTTCGCCCTCAGCGCCGTGGCCTGCTGGGTCATCGCCTACAAGGACATCCGGGTCTCCTCGATACTCACGATGGTCCTCGAGGCCGCGTCGGTCGCCTGCATCACCGCGCTGGCCTTCGTGATCCTGTTCAAGCACGGCTTCAGCGTGGACAGCAAGCAGCTGTCGCTGAGCGGCGTGAACATGCGGGGCATGGGCCTGGCCATCGTCGCGTGCATCTTCTCGCTGGTGGGCTTTGAGGCGGCGACCACCATGGGCGCCGAGGCGAAGAACCCGCGGCGCAACCTTCCCCGAGCCGTGATCGCCAGCCTGCTCATCACCGGGGCCTTCATGGTCTTCATGGCCTACGTCGAGGTCGGGGGCACCAGCAACTACGGCGCCGCCTGGACCTCGGCGCCGCTCAACTTACCTCGCGGTGGCCTACAACGTGAGCTGGTTCAGGATCCCGGTCTCCATCGGCGCCATGGTGAGCTTCTTCTCGCTCACGCTGTCGTGCCTCAATGCCGGCTCGCGGATCATGTACCCGATGGCCCGCCACGGCATCTTCTCGGGGCACCTGGGTCGGGCGCACGCCACCAACCGCACGCCGCACGTCGCGGTCACGGTGTACATCGGCCTGATCTTCGCCGTGCCGGCCTTCCTCATGATCTTCACGAACCCGCTCACCGCCTTTGGTGACGCCGGCACGCTCGCCGCCTTCGGCTTCCTGGTGGCCTACTACCTCATCACGGTGGCGGCGCCGACGTACCTCAAGAAGCTGGGCGAGCTGAGCTGGCGCAACGTGGTCATGGCCTGTGTCGCTGCGCTGTGCCTCCTGGTGCCGACCATCGGCAGCTTCTACCCGCAGCCGCCCTACCCGGTGAACCTGTTCCCCTACATCTTCCTCGGTTGGATGGCGGTCGGGGCCGGGTGGCTCTTCATCGTCAACCGCCGCCAGCCCGGAATCCTGACCGATATCGAGGCCGATCTGGAACGGGCGCCCGAGCTCATCGAGGAAACCGCGGTCGAAATCCCCGAGCTCCAGCCGCAACCGGCCATGGCCTGACCCCAGGGCAGCACGGCACCGCCTCAGCGGTCACTGAGGCCCCGCGGACGGCCCGCCCGAACTTCTCCCGGGCGGGTCGTCCCGTGCCGAGGCTCAGATGAAGTCGGCCAGCGCCTCCCACCCCTGAGGAGGCGGGGCGAGCCGCCAGAACTGCTCGGGCACCCGACCCTCCATGCGCGCCGAGAGGGCATGGTCGCGCTCGAGGGGCGGGATCTGCGACGTGTAGGACCAGATCGCCCGGCGCTTGCGTTCCTCGTCGGGTACGTGCGGCACGATGGCGGGTGTCGGCCACGGGTGCGAGCGCAGGAGTTTGGCCACCCGCCAGGCCAGCAGGCCCGGGATGTGCTTGTAGCCGTGGTCCTCGTAGCAGAACCACTCGCGGTCGGGCTGTTCCTCGCGCACCCGGAGGGAGGCCTCGTGCACCATCACGTGGTCGGGGTTGCCCAGGCCCATGGGGAGGAACACGGCGGTGGGATCGAGGTCGGCGATGGTGGCCCCGAGCACGGGCGCGACGTGATCCGGCTTGGGCCGATCCTCGGGTGCGAGATACTGGTGGTCGGCGAAGTCGAGCCAGGTGTAGCCCGACTCGAGCACCGACATCGCGGCGACGTCCTCCTCGCGGCGCACTGCCACGATGTCGTCGCCCGCAACGAACCCGCCGAGGGCGTCCCACTCCGACGGCTCGGCGGGGTAGGCGGGCGGCCGGCCGCCCAGCACCGTGACGACGGTCGTGTTGTGGTAGCTCGCGAGCAGGTGGCCTGCGCCCATGGCGGCGTCGTCGAAGTGCGGCGAGACGACGACGATGCGAGCGAATGCGCCAGGATCGACCTCGCCCCAGGTGGCTTCCGCGAAGGTTGTGCTCACGGACGGATCATACGGGCACGTCGTCGACGGCACCGGCCACGTAGCGGCGGAAGGCCGGCATGATCGCGCCGATGACGGCGGCGCCGACGATGCAGGCGAGTCCGCCCGAGACGACCGAGAACTCCACGCTGGTCAGCGTGGCCACGGCGCCCGACTCCATGTCGCCGACGCGGGGCCCACCCTGTACCACCGCCATCTGGATGGACGACATGCGGCTACGGAAGCGCTCGGGGATCGAGGACTGCAGCATCGTGTTGCGCAGGACGGCCGAGATCACGTCGGCCCAACCGGCCACGGCCAGGAGGACGAGACCGACCCAGAGCGTGTCGACCAGGCCGAACACGGCGATGGCCACGCCCCACAGCGACACCGCCACGATCACCGCCCAACCCTGGCGGCGCAGGTTGGTCACCCAGCCCGTGGTCACCGCACCGATCGAGCGCGCCCGCGCCCGGCGCGGCGTACAGGAAGCCGAGTGTGACGGTGCCGCCGCCGAACACCGAGCCCGCCATGGCGGGAAAGAGCGCCCGGGGCATGCCGAACACCATGGCGTTGATGTCGATCAGGTAGACGCCCTGGAGCGCCTGGCGCGAGCGCAGGTAGCGCAGGCCCTCCTTGGTCGACTCCCACGGCGAGAGGCCTCCGGTGCCCTCGGCCGGGGGGATGGGACGGAGCATGACCGAGGCGATGCAGGCCACCACGAACGAGACCGCATCGAGCGAGTAGACGAGCGGCAACCCGATGCGGAGCAGGACGCCCGAGAGGGCGGGACCGACGACCGTCCCCACCTGGATGATGACCTGCATCAGCGCGAAGGCGGCGGTCAGGTGGCGGCGTTCGATCAGGCCGGGGACCGACGCCATCCGGGCGGTGCTGGAGAAGCCCATCAGGCCGGCGGCGAGCGAACTGACGACGTAGAGGGCGACGAGCGACGGGTGCGCCACGGCGGCGTTGACCGCCATGGCCGCACTGGTGAGGGTCATGCCCGCGGTGGTCCAGACCATGATCTTGCGCCGGTCGATGGCATCGCCGATCGGTCCGGCCGACAGGGCCCCGGCCAGGAAGGGGATCAGCTGCGCCAGGCTGATGGCGCCGACCTGCAGCGAGGAGTGGGTCGTCGAGTAGACCTGGTAGGGGATGGCCACCACGGTGAGCTGCGTCCCCAACATGGAGATGAGCTGGCCGGTGAAGAGGAGCCGGAAGTCGCGGCTCTCCCGCAGCGGGGTCGTGTCCACCAGGATCCGGCCCGGCATGGCAGCAGCCTAGGGTCGGCCGGGCGGCGCGCCGGGTGGGACGCGGGCGATCAGGAGAGCTGGCGGCCGAGGTCCCGGACCGAGATGTCCCAGGCGGCGGGCCAGTCCCGCGTGCGCAGCAGGGCGTCGCTCCCGCCGTCGCAGAAGATCACCGATCCGCAGAAGAACGCCGCGTCGGGCCCGAGCAGGAACTCCACCAGTGCGGCGATCTCGTCGGGCCGCCCCGGCCGACCGGCCGGGATGGGGAGCATGTCGAGGAGCGGGCCGGTCTCCGGATCCGCCCGCATGGCCGCCACCATCGGGGTGTCGATCATCCCGGGGGCGACGGCGTTGAGCCGGAGGCCCGCCCCGGCCCAGGCGCCCCCCGTCGCTTCCCGCCGGACCCAGTGGGCCAGCGCCAGCTTGGCGGCGGGGTACGCCAGCAGGGAACCGCTGGCGTCGGCGATACGGCGGCTCAGCTCCTCGTCGTGGTCGAGGCAGGCGTCGACCAGGTCGGCGGGGACACCGGGCTGCACCGTGGTGGAGTTCGAGCTGATGGCCACGGCGGCACCCCCCGGAGCCAGTAGCGGTCGCAGCCCCTCGAGCACGTCGACGGTGCCGAAGTAATTCACGGACGCGAGCAGCGACCCGGCGCGGCCCGGATTGCCCGCTAACCCGGCGCAGGTCACGATGCCGGCCAGCGTCCCGTCGCAGAGATCGCCAGCCTCCGCGACCGCCCGGTCGCGCCCCTCGGGCGTCCCCAGGTCCGCCACCACGTCGGCCGCCACCCGATCGACGCCGATGACGCGCCACCCGGCCCCACGCAGCCGTGCGGCGGTGGCGGCCCCGATGCCCGAGGCGGCACCGGTGATGACGACGACCCGTTCAGGCAGCTTGTCGTGCCTTCAGGAAGGCGAGCGCCTTGTCGGCGTGCGAACTCATGGAGACCTCGCTGTGGATGACGTCGAGGATCGTGCGGTCGGTGTCGATGATGAAGGTGGTCCGCTTGACCCTGAGGAAGCTCACGCTGCGCTTCACGCCGAGCTGCGCCGCCACCTCCCGGTCGGGGTCCGACAACAGAGGGAGCCCGAGCGACTCCTTCTCGTCGAATTGCTTCTGCTTGTCGACCGCGTCGGCGCTGATCCCGACCGGCTGCGCCCCGACCGCGGCGAACTCGGCGGCCAGGTCGCGGAAGTGGCAACTCTCCTTGGTGCAGCCGTAGGTCATGGCCGCCGGGTAGAAGAAGAGCACCACCGGACCCTTCGTCAGGAGCTCACTGAGCCTGCGGGGTGTGCCGGTCTGGTCGGGGAGCTCGAAATCGGGGACGACGTCGCCTGTGCGCATCCGCTCAATGTAGGGCGAAGTGCCCCGTCGTGCCCGGCTACGCCTCGAATCGGAACCCCACGCCGCGCACTGTGACCAGGTGCCGGGGGTTGGCCGGGTCGGGCTCGACCTTGCGCCGCAGCCGCTTGATGTGGGTGTCGAGGGTCCGGGTGTCCGTCAGCTCCTGATCCCACCAGAGCCGGTCGATGCACCAGTCGCGGGTGACGACCTGGCCGCTGTGCGACATCAGGAGGGCAAGGAGGTCGAACTCCTTGCGGGAGAGGTCGACCGCGACCTCGTTGACCGTCACCTCGCGGCGGCCGGCGTCGAGGCGCACCGGGCCCACCGAGAGAACCTCCTCGTGGTGCTCGGCGACGGCCACGCCCCTGCGCAGCACGGCACGCATCCGGGCGACCAGCTCCCGCAGCCGGAACGGTTTCGCCACGTAGTCGCTGGCGCCGAGCTCCAGGCCCAGCACGATGTCGACCTCGGAATCACGTGCCGTCACCATGATGATGGGCACCGGCTTGAGACTCCGCATCTGCTGACAGATCTCGATGCCGGACTGGTCGGGCAGCATGACGTCGAGCAGCACGAGATCGGGGTGCACCCGGTGGAACAGGCGCAGCGCCTCGTGGCCGTCCCCGGCCGACTCGACCGTGAACCCCTCGCGCGTCAGGCCCGATGCCAAGGCCTGGCGGTAGGACTCCTCGTCGTCGACGACGAGGACGAGGGGTCGGTTGTCCCGGCCCGGGCCGGACGAGTGGGGCCGGCCGTTGGTGGCCGGCGCGTTGACGATCGCCACGCTGCGTTCAGCCTCAGGCAGCGTCGTTGGGGACCCGGGGCGGCGGGAACGAGAGAGGGGCAGGCGACGACGGCGGACGGGGGGTAGATCGCACCGACGTCGCCTGGGCGCGCGGGGAGGCGAATACCCGCGCCACGGTGACCAAGGATCCGATGAGTCCGGCGCGGTGTGAGCGTGCCGGTCGGATCATGATGACCTCGGCCAGGGTGTCCTGGCCGCGATGGCGGTCGGCGGCGGGGCTGGAACGGAGATCCCGGCCGCCGTGATCCATGTGCTGATCAACGTGTGCCATCGACCCTCACCCTACGGAGCCGAGGTGAACGTGCCGTGAAACCGTTGCAACCAACAAGTGTTCTGCAGATGAACTTCTTCCCGCTGCGTTCCAGCTCAGGGCGGTACGCTGCCCGGACACAGGACCTGGAGGTGCCCGATGACGGAGGCCATGGGCCACGGCGTGAATCAACGCAAAGCCATTCAGATGACGCCCGCCGAGGTGGAGGCGTTCCTCGCCGAGCGGCGGCCGATGACGATGTGCTCCCTGTCCCACGACGGATCCATCCACGCGGTGGCCATGTGGTACGGGTTCCTGGACGGGTGTGTCACGGTGGAGACCAAAGCCAAGTCCCAGAAAGTGCAGAACCTCCGGCGCGATCCCCGGCTCACGCTCCTCTTCGAGGACGGCGAGCACTACGAGGAGCTCCGCGGCGTCGAGCTGGTCGGGAAGGCGGAGATCGTCGACGATCCTGACAAGCTCTGGACGCTCGGCATCAGCGTATTCGAGCGCTACAACGGCCCGTACTCCGACGAGCTCAAGCCGTTCGTGGAGGTGATGCTGCACAAGCGCGTGGCGATCAAGATGCTGGTGGAGCGCACCGTCAGCTGGGACCATCGCAAGCTCGGGCTGCCGTCGACGCGCCCGGGCACTGTGTGAGGATCGCGATCCGCCAGGCGGTTGCCGTGCCCGTGACGCAGGCGATCGCCGCGTACGGCGCGCCCGCCTTCTACGAGGGCCGGCCTCTCCGGGACGACATCGCGGTGCGCGAGGTTGTCTCGCGTGACGACTCGGGCGACCGGATCCTGATTGAGGTCCGGTTCGCCTTCACCGGCTCGGTGTCGTCGGCGGTGCGGGCCGTGATCGATCCCGCAAAGATGTCGTGGGTCACCCGGACCGAGCTCTACCCCGGCCAGGCACGCAGCGAGTGGGTGGTCCTCCCCGACCACTATCCGGACCGGCTCAGCGCCAGCGGCAGCTACCGCTTCGAGCCGGGCGACGGCGGCCCGGGAAGCACCGTCGTCACCGTGGAGGGCGATCTGAGGGTGCACGTGCCCATCGTCGGACGCTCCGTCGAGCGGGTCATCGCCTCGGACCTGCGGGCGTACATCGAGGACGAGGTGTCGCGCATCCCCGACCTGGCCCGGTGAGACTCAGGGCGCCGCGGAGGCACACGCCTTGAGCATCTGGGTCATCCCGTCCTCGATCGCACCGGCGAGGACGTCGATGTCCGGGGTCGAGTCGTAGTCACCCGTGATGCCGAAATTGACCTCGCCGTCGTAGGAGAAGATGGCGATCCCGAGCCTGATCTGCCCTCCCAGCGGCACGTAGGGGAAGGCGCGGATCATGCGCTTGCCCGCGGCGTAGAGCGGGAACTGCGGGCCCGGGACGTTCGTGGTGACCGTGTTGACGTTGCGTTGGCCGGCGCGCGTCGCGAGCCGCATGCCCAGGGCCAGCAGCATGGGGGGCGCGAAGCCCGACATGGAGGTCAGTGCCTCTCCGGCCACCGCCTGCCGGGACTCCTTCAGATCCTTCATCTGATCGGTGATGGCGTGCAGCCGCAGGACGGGGTCGTCGATGTCGACCGGGAGCTCGGCGAACATCGCCGAGACCCTGTTCTCGAAGGTGCCGTCGCCCACCGCCTTGCCGGACTCGTCGCGCGGCCGCACGGAGACCGGTACGAGCGTGCGCACGACGCGGTCGACGTCCTCGTCGCGCGACAGCAACAGCTCGCGGAACCCGTTGGTGATGCTGGCCAGCACCACGTCGTTGAAGGTGCCGCCGAGCGCCTTGCGCACGCGCTTGATGTCGTCGACCGACGTCGTGGCCCAGGCATAGCGCCGGTGGGGGCCGATCGGGCCGTTGAGGCTCGAGAGCGGCGTCGGGCGCACCAGCCCGCTCAAAGAGAAGAGGCCCCCGGTGACCTCCAGTGCGTATCCCGCGAGCCGGCGGACGACGCGCGCCTGCGCCCGCGCCGCGCGCAGTTGCTCGTAGGGCGACCGCACCACGTTCTCCAGGGCGTCCACCATGAGCTCGAGCCCCGAGGGTTCGGGACGGGGCGTCCACTCCGTGGGTTGGGGCCTTGGGGTGTCCGGGCTGAGGTCCATGATGACGGCCAGGAGGTCGGTGCCCGACACCCCGTCGACCAGAGCGTGGTGGGTCTTGGCCAGCATGGCCCAGCGTCCGTCCTCGAGCCCCTCGACCACCCAGATCTCCCACAGGGGCTTGGACCGGTCGAGCTGCTGGGCCATGACGCGCCCCACGAGCTTGCGCAGTTCGCTCTCGCCGCCGGGGGCAGGCAACGCGGTGTGGCGCAGGTGGTACTCGATGTTGAAGTGCCGGTCGTCTACCCAGACCGGGCGCCCGAGCTCGAACGGGACGAACTTGACCTTTTGGCGGTACCGCGGGACCAGATCGAGCTTGCCCTCGACCATGGCCACGATGTCGCCGAAGGGCGGCGGCGGACCCTCGAAGATGGCGACCGACGCGATGTGCATGTGCGACACGTGGTCCTCGATGTGCAGGAACGACGTGTCCAGTGGGCTCAGGCGATCAGGACTCATGGACCCTCCCTTCGCGGGCACCGGCCGGCCCGAACGCTACTACCGGGAGATCCGACCTTCCGGGGTCAGCCGGCAGTCGCGGTGGCCGCGGGCTGCCCCAACGATGCGAGCAACGGACTGCCCTCGATCCTCTCGCGAGTCTCCTCGTAGGCGGCCTCGATGACCCTGGGGCTCCGGTCCTCCGCCATGGCGCGCAGCCCCATCGCCCGGCGCGACGCCGCGCCCGGTTCCAGGCTGATCACGGCGGTGCCGGCCTGCTCCAGCCGGGCGATCTCCCGCTCCGTGCGACGGTGCACGGTGCGGCGCAGCAAGCCGTCGGCACCGTTGGCGCTGCCCTGGGCGGCCGACATGGACGAGACGACGACCACCACGTCGAGGCCCTCGGACCGGAGCACGTCGGCGTTGGTGGCCGAGTGCACGCCGCCGTCGACGTACTCGGTGCCGTCGATCGTGACCGGCTGGAAGTAGCCCGGAATGGCGCACGAGGCCAGGACGGCCGGGGCCAGCCGCGCCGTCGGGTCGCCGGGCCGGCCGAACACGACGCGGGCGCCGTCCGACCGGCGGACGGCGCAGATGCGCAGCCCGGCGGGCCAGCGCGTCCCGATGTGGTCGTCGAGGCCACGCGCCCGTTCGGAGATGTCGATCTGCCCGCGGGGAAGCAGGGTCATGGCCGCCACATCGGGCCGGAAGGCCAGTGGCCGCCGGACCGCCCGGGCGATGAGGGCGGGTGACGGGAGGTTCCAGGGGCGCAGGAGCGACCGGACCGACGGGCTCGGGAGCGGGCCGACGTCCGAGGGGAGGATGCGGCGCAGGATGGCGCCCCCCCGGCGCGAGGTGGCGACGCCGTAGAGGGAGGCCGCGAGGTCGGTGGCCGGGACCCCCACCCGGAGCGCCGCACCGGTCACCGAGCCGGCCGAGGTGCCCACGACGAGGGTCGCGGTGCGCGGGTCCCAACTGGTCTCACGCTGGAGCGCCGCGAGGACGCCCGCCTGGTAGGCCTGGCCCACGACACCCCCGGCACCGAGCACCAGACCGACGCTCGGAGACTTCCGGTTCCCGAAACCCCCGCGGATCACCTTCATCACCCCTCCTTTCTATCCGGCGGTTCGGTCCGCCGCTGCGGACGGGCAGCCAAATCCCATCGGTGCGCCCGCCCGCCCCGTTCGACCGCCCCGTTCGACCGCCCCGTTTGACCGCCCCGTTCGACCGCCCGACGCCAATCGGGGCTGCACCGGGCCTCGACGCTCTCCCTAAGGTGGGCCGGGACCGGAACGGCAGGGGAGACGCATGACCGAGACACTCAGGGTCGTCGCGGCCGTCGGTGGCGTCGTGCTCATCGTCGGGATGCTGAGCGACGCCGTGGCGACGCTGATCGTCACGCAGGGCAGCAGCGGCCTGTGGCGGCCGACGCGCCTCTTCTACGCCGCCACGTGGCGGGCGGCGCGGGCTCTGTCGGCGCGGCTCCCCGACCGTTCCGGTGAGTACGCATTGAACGTCTATCCGGCGCTCTCCCTCCTGGGCCTGCTCGTCCTGTGGCTGGCCGGCCTCATGGTCGGCTGGGCGCTCGTCTACTGGGGCCTGGACCAACATGTCGGCGGCACCAGGGACTGGGGGACGCTCGTCTACTACGCCGGCACGTCCCTCGTGACCCCGGTGTTCGGTTCGGCGCACGGCGCACTCGTCCGCATGCTCACGCTGCTCGAGACCCTGACGGGCGTGGTGACGATCGCGCTCATGATCTCCTACCTGCCCGCCCTGTACGGCTCGTACAGCCGGCGCGAGGCGCGCCTGCTCACGCTCGACGACCCGCAGGGGGGTCGCATCTCCCCGGTTCGGGTCATCGCCGTCAACGCCCCGGGTGGCGACCTCGAGATGCTGTACCGGTCGCTGGCGGACTGGCAGATGTGGACGGCCGACGTGCTCGAGAGCCACGTGTCGTACCCGATGCTCGCCCTCTTCCGCTCCCAGCATCCGGGTCAGTCCTGGGTCACCGCGCTCGGTGTCGTCACCGACGCCGCAACACTGACCTCGGCCTGCGTCCCCGGGGCGCAGAACCGGGAGCCCTACTTCCTGTACCGCCGTGGCCGCCGGGCGATCGTGGAGATCTCGAGCCGCCTCCACGTGCCGACGGCGCCGACGCCGCCCTCGTGGTTGGTGGCGGAGAACTTCGAGCTGGCCTGGCGTCAGCTCGTGGCACTCGGGATCCCCCTGCGCGACAAGGACGAGGCCTGGGCGGACCTGCAGGCGCTGCGTGCGACCTATGGGGACCAGCTCGAGCGTCTGATCGATTTCCTGGTGGCGCCGCGAGGCTTCTGGGGCCACTCGGCCGAAGAGACGGTCGCCGAGGAGGTGGCCGAGGCGGCCGGCGAGGCCAGGAGGAAGGCGCGGGTCCGCTAGCGATGCACGGCCGCACGGCGCCCCCCGTTACTCTCGCGCTGACATGCAACGGTCCCGTCGTTCCGGGGCAGCGCGTCGAGCCGTGTCCGGCCGGCATCGCGCGCTGATCGTGGTGGGATAGCGGTGCCCGTCCCGCTCCCCACCGCCGACACGGTCAACCTCGTGCCGCCCGACGCGGCGGAGGCCCAGATCATGGCCGATGGGGTCGCGTCCGCCGTGGCCGGTCACGAAGGCCTCCTGCCCATTCAGCAGGCGCTCATCGAGGCGCTCTTCCCGGCTTTGACCGGCCACAGCGTGACCGTGGCGAACCGGCCCGCGATCAGGCCCGCCGAGCTGGCGCTGGCGCTGGCGCGTCGTGACCTCTCCTTCCGCTCGCGCGGCGTCCAGCTCATGCTCCTGTGCGCGCTGGTTCGGCACCCGCTACCCGAGGACGTGGCCGACAACGTGGCACAGTTCGCGTGTGAGCTCGGCGTGGAGGAGGGGATGGTCCGCGTGGCGCGCGAGTTCGCAGCCGGGTCGCTGGGTCTGGCCGCCTACGACTTCACGCGGAACGGCTACGAGGGAACCTGGCACGAGGAGGAGTCGGCCACGGCGCTGCATTCGAGCCGGGTCCTGCATGAAGCATGGGAGCTCTCGGTCAACGACCCCGGGCTGGCGGCGCGCTGGGCGGCGCTCGAGACGCTGCCCGGGGACACCATCGGGCGCAAGGTGTGGGAGATGTACCAGGCCCGCGGGTTCACTTTCCCCGGTACGCCGGGGTCAGCGCCTCCCCTTCTCGCACAGCACGATTGGGTGCACGTGCTGGCGGACTACGGCTCGACCGTGGAATCGGAGGTCGAGGTGTTCGGCCTGATCGCGCGCGCCAACGACGACATGCACGCGTTCTCACTCCTCGCCATGGTGATCGCCCTGTTCGAGACCGGCTATCTCGCCCACGGCGCGGGGCTGTTCGAGTCGTCGCCGGGACACTTCTCGTCGAACCCGGCCATGGCGGTGCGGCTGGCCGACGCCATGGGGAGGGGTGCCCGCTGCCACGACGAGGAGACCGGTGCCGACAGCATCGACTTCCTCCGGATGGACTGGTTCGCGGTGGCCCACCGCGCCTGTGACGACCTCTGGGAACGTTTCCACCTGCTCCCGAAGTCGGCGGCGGCCGTCGCGGCGGGATCGGTCGGCCCCTGGAGTCCGGGAGGGATCAGCCCGTTCCAGATGCAGTCGGGCCGCGCGCTGGCGGCATCGCGTGGGCAGCGCTACGACGCCCACGGCGCGTCCGTCTGAGCATCACGACTCGAGGAAGCGCAGGACCGCGAGCACGCGACGGTGATCCTTCTCCGAGACCGGGAGATCGAGCTTGGCGAAGATGTTGGCGACGTGCTTCTCGACGGCTCCTTCGCTCACGACCAGCGCGTTGGCGATGGCCGCGTTCGACCGCCCCTCTGCCATGAGCGCGAGGACGTCACGTTCCCGGGCCGTGAGGACGGAGAGCGAGTCCGTGCGTCGGGTCGCCCCGAGGAGTTGCGTGACCACTTCGGGATCCAATGCCGTGCCTCCGATCGCCACTCGTTCGAGCGCCTCGACGAAGTCCTTGACGTCGGCCACCCGGTCCTTGAGCAGATAGCCGATGCCGGCGGCGTCGTCGGCCAGGAGGTCGGCCGCGTAGCGCGTCTCGATGTACTGGGAGAAGAGCAGGATGCCGAGGCCCTCGTGCTTGGCCCGGAGCTCGAGGGCCAGGCGGAGGCCCTCGTCGGTGAAGCTCGGCGGCATGCGGATGTCGATCACGGCGACGTCGGGCGGGTTCTGCGCGACCGAGCTCCGCAGCGCCGCCGGATCACCGACGGCGCCGGTGATCACGAAGCCACGGTCCACGAGGAGCTGGACCAGGCCGTCGCGCAGGATGGCCGAGTCCTCCGCAATGGCCACCCGGAGGGCACAGGGCGTCATGGCGAGAGCGGGAGGTCGACGGTGACGACGGTCGGGCCACCCACAGGGCTCACGAGCGTGAGCCGGCCGTCGACGGCGTGGACGCGGTCGGTGAGGCCCGCCAGGCCGCTCGACGAGGAACCCAGCCGCGACAGCTCCGCCCCGCCCGTGCCGTCGTCGCGCACGACGAGGCGCAGCCAGGTGCCCTGCTGGGCGCACGAGACGGTGGCACGGGAGGCTTGCGCGTGCTGGGCCACGTTGGCCAGGAGCTCGGCCACGCAGAAGTAGGCAATTGCCTCAATGGCGGGCGTGGGCCGCGTGCGCAGCTCGACAGTGAGGCCGGTCGGCACGGCGCTGCGCGCGGCAAGGGTGGCCAGCGCTCCCTCGAGTCCGATGTCGAGGGCGGGTGGATGGATCCCACGGGCGATGTCGCGTAGCTCGGCGATCGCCTCCTTGGCGCCCCGGTGCGCCTCGTCCACGAGCTCGCGCACGCGGTCGAGATCGATATCGTCGATACCTTCGAGCTTCTCCTTGGCCATGCCGAGGCGCATGGCCAAGGCGACCAGTTGGGCCTGGGTGCCGTCGTGCAGGTCGCGCTCGATGCGCCGCAGCGTGGCCGCCGACGCGTCGACGGTCTGCGTGCGGGCCTGTTCGAGCGTGCGGACCCGGGCCGCCATCGGGTCGGGACCGAGGAGCCCGCGGATCATCAGGCGGTCGACGCTGACGAAGCCCCGCATGACCCAGGGTGCGGCAAAGAGAAAGACGAAGCCGAGCAGGAAGACGGCGAGGCCGTGGAAGAAGCCCTGGCCCATGTACGAGAAGAAGTCCCCGGAGAACAGGACCGGAACCAGGCCCCAGACGGGCGGCCCTCCTCCGTTCGAGCCCGAGAAAGGGCGGAGGAGGCAGGCGAACGCGTCCCACCACAGGCTGACCGCGACCAGGAAACCGAGCACGGTCCAGGGCACCTTGAGGGCGAGGTAGCCGACCGCCCGCCAGCCGACCCGGTCTCGCAGGGACGACTGCAGCCACCCGAGAAACCCGTGTCGTCCGACGAACGGTTCAGGGTCCTCGACCTGCTCGCCGACCATGGCGCGGGCCAAGCCCCGGTTCCACCCGCCGAAGCCCCGCGCACTGCGGACGGAGAGCGCGAGGATCCCCAGGCCGAAGAACGTGATGGCCAGCGCCACGCCGGTCACCATGGTCAAACCCACGAAGGCCAGGCCGAGTACGGCGACGCCTCCCGAGACAAAGTAGAACGCCAGCTCGGCCCACGGGCGCCTGGTGAAAGGCTCGCGGAGGATGCGCCGTGCCGCGGCCTTGACCGCCGTCAGCTGCTCCTCGCTCACGGCCAGCGACATCTCCCGGCCCCCCAGGCGGACGCGCACCTCGCTGTCCTCTGCCTGCTCCACCATCATGCGTCCCGCCGGGCGAGGAGTGCCGCACCGATCGTCAGGGCGACGGCCGCATAGAGCGCAATGAGCAACAGTGCGATCGTGCTGGACAATGCGCCAGAGACGGGGGTGACCGCGGCGACCGAGTTCCCGAGGAGCATCACGGGCATGAACCGGCTCGGGTTCCCGGCCACGTTGTGGAGGAGCAGCGGGAGGAGCAACGTGCATCCCACGAAGGTTGCGATGGCGCCCGCACTGTGGCGGATGATCGCGCCGATCCCGACGCCGAACAAGGCGAGGAACGCCAAGAATGCACCTGATTCGACAAGGGCACGGAGGACACCCGGGTCGCCGAGGGCGGCGGTGGGCGCGCCACCGGCGAGAACCGCCTGGCCAACGAAGAACGAGAGGAAGCTGAGCACGAGGCCGAGGACGAGGGCGACGGCGCCAAAGACGATTGCCTTGGCCCCGAAGAACACCGTGCGGCGGGGGACGGCCGCGAGCGAGGAGCGGATGGTGCCGCTGCCGTATTCACCGGTCATGGAGAGCACGCTCAAGATGCCGATGACGAGCGATGCGAGCGCGAACCCCGCCAACGAAGAATTCGTCGGGTCGAAGGCCTCTCTGGCGTAGAACTGGGCCGGCTGGTGACGCTCGACACCGTGCGTGGAGAGGAAACTGACCAGAACGGTTCCCAGCAACGCGATGAGCAGAGCCCACTTCGTCGAGCGCACAGTGGCGAGCTTCGTCCATTCGGCCCGCACCGCGTGGCTGAGGCCGGACCGCCAGTGCCGGGAGTCGGTGGGAACGGCGATGGTCACGGGCGTGGTCCTCTCATTGGGCCGACACCGCACTCGGCGTCAACATGCGTTCATGGTCGTGTGACCGGTACTCGACGGAATCACTCGTGAGCTCCATGAAGACCTCCTCGAGCGAGGCCCGTACCGGGGTGAGTTCGTGCAGGGTGAGCTCCTGTTTGGCCGCCAGCTCGCCGACGGCGGACGAAGACAGACCCGTCACGACGATTGCGCCGTCGGCGTCGACGGTGGGCCGGACTCCCGCCCGCGCCAGCGCGGAGACGAAGCGCTGCGGCGTCGGTGTCACGATCCGCACGGAGTCGCCGTGCTGCCGGGTGACGAACTCATCCACGCTCGTCTCGGCGATCAGGGTGCCACGGCCGATGACGACCAGCCGCTCCGCCGTCAGCGCCATCTCGTTGATCAGGTGGCTCGAGACGAGAACGGTCCGACCCTCCGCGGCCAGGTCGCGCAGCAGGTGCCGGACCCACCGGATCCCTTCGGGGTCGAGGCCGTTGACCGGCTCGTCGAACAGCAGGACTCCGGGATCGCCGAGCAGGGCGCCGGCGATGCCCAGCCGCTGCCCCATGCCGAGCGAGAACTTCCCGGCCCGCTGGTCGGCCACCGAGGTGAGCCCGACGACGTCGAGCACTTCGTCGACACGCCCGGGCGGGATCTCGTTGGTCCGGGCCAGGAACCGCAGGTGGTTGCGCGCACTCCGGCCCGGGTGGAAGGCCTTGGCATCGAGCAGCGCGCCGACCTCGCGCAGCGGCCAGCGCAGCTCGTGGTAGTGGACCCTGTTCACCATGGCCCGACCAGCGTCGGGATTGTCGAGGCCCATGATCATCCGCATGGTGGTCGACTTACCCGAGCCGTTCGGACCGAGGAAGCCGGTGACGACGCCCGGAGTGACGGTGAAGCTGAGGTCGTCGACGGCGCGCGTCTTCCCGAAGCGTTTCGTCAAACCGTTGGTGACGATCATGAGAGCTCCTTGCCGGACCGGGCACCACGCCCGGGAACCGATGCCCTCAGCGTGCGGCACCGCGGGCAGGGAGGGAATGCCGCTACCGGGCGTCCCGTGCTGGTGCTATCCCCCGTATGCCGCGACGGTGTGCGGGCGGTCCACCGCGGCACGCAATCCCGCCCCCCGTCCTGGGCGGCCCCTATTGGGGTGGCGGCCGCCCAATGACCACCTGGTCACAATTTCCATCTGCCACGAGCATTTCACCCGGGCCAGCCCTACCATCACCGGTGATGCGGGGATCCCCGACCCTGGATCGCTCGGACGCCGATCTGGTGGCCGCAGTGAGGTCCGGTGACGCGCGCGCGTTCGCCGACCTCTACCGCGAGCACGTCGACGCCGTGCGTCGCGTGGCGTACCACCTCGTCGGCGACTCCGACGCCACCGCCGACGCGGTCCAGGACACCTTCGCCCGCGCCCTTCAGCACCTCGACGACCTGCGCGAGCCCGAACGGTTCCGACCGTGGTTGCTGGCGATCGCGCGACACGCCGCGACCGACCAGCTGCGCGCCCGTCGGCGACTCACGGCCCTCGACCGGACCCACGACGACCTGCTCGCCGCGACGGGGCCCGGGCCCGAGTCCGTCGCCGAAATCAGGGAACTGGCGGACCAGGTCCAAGGCTGCGTGGCCGGCCTGACCACGCGCGACGCGGCGGCGGTGACCATGGTCACGCAACTCGGCTTCACTCCCGCACAGGTAGCCGATGCACTGGGCGTGACCCAGGGCGCGGCCAAGGTCATCGTGCACCGGGCCCGGCGGCGGTTACGCAACGCCCTGGCGCTGCAGCTCATGGTCGAGCAGCCCGGGTTGGCCTGCGAGGAGTTCCAAAAGCTGCTCGCCGACGACCCCCTCGCGGCATCGAAGCACATCGAGAGCTGTGTGACGTGTCTGGAGAGGGCCGGCGCGGAGGTGATCCCCTGCGACCGCACGGCCGAAGCTCCCGAGCGGCGCGCCGGTCCCGAGCGGCCGGTGTGATCACTCCTCGGCGAGACCTTCGATCCTGACGCCGCCGCGCCGCACCGCTGCCGCCAGGGACTCGGGCAGCGCGTGCGGCCGCCAATCGACGTCAGAGCCGACCCCGGACGCGTCGTCCACCCGGTAGGCCTGCGCCACGGCGGGGGCGACGAGGGCGGCGAACAGCGCGGCCTCGTCATCATCGAGTTGTTCGGCGACGAACGTCCTGATCTTGGCCAACAGCCGTTCGGCCGCCGCCCTGTCGTTGCTCTGCTCTTGCTCGTGCGCCCCTGTGCTCACCTTCCTCCGACGCAGACGAACCGCTCCGGTTACACCGCGTCGCAATGCACGGAAGGTGCGTCACCCTGCCGGAGACAAGCGCGATGGACCGCACGACGGAGTGGAACGAAGCGACCAACGAAGGCGCGCGTCAGCCCGAGGCCGAGGCCGCCGGCGACCCGGGCCAGGCGGGGTAGGAGGGCGCCCGGTCCGTCGGCGACGGGTAGCTCGTGACCGAACCGGGTACCGAGAACATCGGGACCGCGCCGGCGGGCACGACACTCGACTTGTAGCGAGCGCCGCCGTTCACGTAACGCATCAACCCCAGGCCGACCACGCCCTCCTCGTCGGGGCCCTTTGCCGCGGCGTCGTACCAGAGGAAGGTGTAGTCGGCGGGTGACGAGTAACTGGGGAGGGGCGCGGAGCCCTGGAAGCCGTAGGCCTGGAGCGGGGACGTCGGTCCGCCGCCGGCCGGCGGCGCACGGAACAGCCCGGTGGTGAACGTGTCCGGCGTCAGGTGGGGCCCGGCCAGCTGGACGCCCGTGAAGAACTGCCCGATCGGCGGGATGATGGCCGGCGCGGCGAGCGAGGCCGGTGCGGTGTTGGCCCCGTACCACCAGCGGTAGAGGCGGTCGGCGTCGGCTGTCGCGGTGGGGACGGGCACGGCCAGGCTGGAGACGCCGAAGGCGTGGGCCCACTCCTTCTGGTCGTAGTAGCGCGCGAGCGTCGAGGTGTCCGTCAGCACAATTCCGGTGATGATCCACTCGGGGGAGTACCCGATGGCGGCGCAGGCCTTCGTCAGGTAGATCGGCATGATGGGGTCGCCGGCGAACACGACGCTGGTGGCGCCCGAGGCCTTCAGCTTCTCGGCGAGGGTGGCCGCCTGGGTGGGCAGAGTGGTGAGGTTGAGCGTGTAGGTCAGGTCGGGTGTCGACGACATGCGCACGTGGCCGGCCGTCAGCTTCTTGGTCACCACGGCCGTCAGTTGTGCGAAGCCCGGCGCGGGCGGCTCCGAGGTCTCACTCACGATGATGAACGTGCGCTTCTGCGTGCGCAGGCTGGGGTCGCCGGCCCAGATGGCGTCCTTCCCGTTCAACTTGGCCACGAGGTAGTCGATCGTCTCGTTGAGCGACGTGTCGGCGGTGGGCAGGTTGGCCCACTGGTAGGGGGCGTTGCGCTGGATCTCGCCGTGGAGGGAGGAGTCGCCGCACGCCATGCAGAACACGTGCAGGCGGGCGAGCTCCTCCTCGTAGGCGGAGGTCGTGCCCGGGCCGTTGATGGACGCGAAGGCGTGCAGTTGCTGGGCGACGGTCACGGCGTCGGCGTGGGCCACCACCGGATCACCGTCCGCCCCCGAAGCGGTGAAGGGGATGAGGTTCACGTGCCGCCCGTACGTCTCGTAGACGTGGTTGTACATGTTGACGAAGGCCTGCGCGGTCGCGAGGCCCTCGGCCGGAGTGCCGGCCGCCCCCGAGATCGTCGACGCCAGCCCGCCCGGTTGGGGCTGGTAGTAGACGAGGTTGATGGTGTTGCCCGTCACCCCGCCCGAGGTGGCGCCGCCGTTGGCGCCGGTGACGACCGGCACGCAGGGCGGTGCGTACACGGTCGGCATCTTGAGGCGACCCGTCTTGTGGTCGCACTGGGGACCCCAGTCGAATTGGTTGGCGTGGCCGAGGCGCGTCGCGGTGGCGTAGGTGAGCGGCACGGAGGCGTGGGTGCTCGGGGCACCGGTTCCGTTGGCCGGCGCCGCGGCGTTCGTCGTGGAGCGCTCGTTGACCGTGGCCACGATGCCGGCCGCCACCAGCGCGGCGACGATCAGGACGACCGGGATGGCCAGGCGGAGCCGGCTGACCCGTGGCCACGGGCGCGACGTCGACGTCTGCTCGGGCTCGCTCATGTGGTCTCGACCTCCGTATCCGTTGCAGTCGCCGGCTGCCCCGAGCGCGACCGGGCCAGGGGATCGGTCCCCAAGAACGCCTCCGCCACCTCACGCGAGCCGAGGACGGCGTCGGGCTCGCCGCTCACCAGCACGGTGCCGCGGTCCATGGCCACCAGCCGGTCGGCCAGACCGGCGATGAACGTGATGTCGTGCTCGACGATGACCAGGGTGGCGTCGAGCTGGGCCCGCACGTTGCGGAGCAGGTCGATCATGGCCTCCACCTCGCGCTGGGCCACGCCCGAGGACGGTTCGTCGAGCAGCACGACCGACGGCTGGTGGGCTACCACCGCGGCGAGGTCGACCAGCCGCCGCGACCCGGTCGACAGCTCGCTCACCAGGTTGTCGGCGAACGCGCCGAGGCCGAAGAGATCGACGAGCTCGTGCACCCGCTGCGCCACGGCCGCCTCGGTGCGCACCTGGATCGGCAGCCGCAGGATCGCATTGAACGGGTCGCCCACGTCGATGAAGCGCTCGAGCGACACCGCGAGGGCGTCGCGCACGGTCAGCCCCGAGAAGAGCCGGGAGTCCTGGAAGGAGCGGCCCAGTCCGAGGCGCGCCCGCGCCGCCGCCGTGCGGCCGGTCACGTCGACGCCGGCCAGCTCGACGATGCCGTCGTCGGGGCGCAGGAAGCCCGAGATGACATCGAAGAGCGTGGTCTTGCCGGCGCCGTTGGGGCCGATGATCCCGACGATCTCGCCGTGGTCGGCGTGCAGGGTGACGTCGATCAGGGCGGCGTTGCCACCGAACTGCAGGGAGACGCCGCGCACCTCGAGCGGGCGGCCGGCGCCGTCGGGCGCGGCGGCGTCACCGCCCGGAGCCAGCGACTCGGACGCCTTCTGCACGTAGATCGACCACAGCAGTTCGGGGTGGGCCGCCAGCTCGTCGGCCGAGCCGGAGAAGCGCACGGCGCCGTTCTCCATGACGTAGACCCGGTCGGCCACCGCGACCGCGACGTTCATTGACTGCTCCACCAACAAGATGGCCGTCCCGGCGGCGCGCATCGACTGGATGGCCCCCAGGAGCTGCTCGACCACCAACGGGGAGAGCCCGAGGGAGAGCTCGTCGATCAGGAACAGGTGGGGGCGGGTGATGGTGGCCATGGCCAGAGCGAGCATCTGCTGCTGGCCGCCCGAGAGGTTGCCCGCGCGCTCGGTGCGCCGGGTGGCCAGGGCGGGGAAGAGGGCCAGTGCCTCTTCGATCAGCGCCGCGTCCTTCTCACCCCGGCGACGCCCCTGCCAGGCGGCGGCCCGCAGGTTGTCCTCGACCCGCAGGGTGGGGAAGATGCCTTCTCCACCCGGCACCTGGGCGATGCCGAGGCGGGCGATCTCGTCGGGGGGCAGGTGGGTGATGTCCCGGCCGTCGAACACGATGGCGCCGTGGTCGGCCTCGACGACGCCGCCGATGGCGCGCAACAGCGTGGACTTGCCGGCGCCGTTCGTCCCGACCAGCGCGACGATCTCGCCCTGTCCCACCTCGACCGCCACGTCGGCCAGCACGGTGACGCCGTCGTAGCCGACGGCGAGCCCGCGCACGGCGAGGAGGGGGAGCTTGCCGTCGCGCCGGTCGATCAGCATCTGAGCCCGGGTGCGCATGGCGGTCCACACGTTCTGCACGTCGCGCCCGATGAGGCTGCCGGCGCTGGCGACGACCAGGCCCCCGGCCGTGAAGATGGGGACCAGGATCAGGAGGCCGTAGCGGAAGCCGACGGAGTCGCCGATGGCGCCGACGACAGGCAGCACCAGGAACCCGGGCAGGACGAAGAGCGCGCCGATGGAGAAGCCGACCGAGCGCACGCGGGCCGGGATGGCGAGGGAGAGGGCGGCCAGGACGCCGGGGCCGACGATGGCGAGCGAGGCGTCGATGCCCGCGTTGCCGATGAAGGCCACCGGCACGTTGGGCGCCAGCGCGAAGAGCACCGCGAAGCCGGCGGCGATCACCGAGGCCACCGCCAACATGCGGAACACCAGGCTGATGTCGCGCGCGGCCAGCCTGGTGGCGATGGTGGCGCCGATGGCGAGGCCGATGAGGTCGAAGACCTGGATCGGCGCGATCAGGAAGGCGCGATGGACCGCATCGAGGTGGAACGTCTGCTGGTACTGCAGGGAGGCCAGGGAGGTGAAGCCTGCGATGGACGCGGCCAGGAATGGCAGCGCGAAGAAGATGCGCCGGAGCACCCCGATCTTCCAGACGGTGCGCCAGGCCTCGCCGAGCGAAGGCGGCGCCTCGACGGGGATGTCGATTGTCTGGGCGGCCGGGCTCTCGGCGTCGGTCATGGCGGCGGCGGCCACGTCACCGAGCGCCACCGGCTCGCCCCGCTCCGAGGCCAGCATCTGCTCGCTCAACTCGATCTGCTCGTGCCGACCCCGCGCCGGCTCGCGCATCCGGGTGCCGATGAGGACGACCACCACGATGGGGACGGCGAAGACGAAGAACGGGGTGCGCCACGACCACAGGGCGGAGAGGCCGGCGCCGATGAGGACGCCGGCGATGGCGCCGATGCTGATGCCCGAGCGGTGCGCCGAGTAGACCCGGGGCCGTACCGGGACGGGGTAGTAGTCGGCCAGCAGGGAGTTGTGGGTCGGGAAGATCACCGCCTGCCCCATGGACACGCCGACCAATGCGATGGTCGCCCAGACGATGGTCTGGGCGACGCCGAGCCCGATGGAGAACGCGGCGCCGATCAGCGCGCCGATGAGCGCGATACGCACGCGGTTGGTGCGGTCGGCCAGGACCGCGACCGGCAGGGTGCAGCCGAGAGCGGCGGCGCCGGCGATAGCGACGATGAGGAGGATGCCGGCGTTGGTGAGGTGGAACGCGTCGCGGATGTTCGGCGTCAGCACGTTGAACGCGCTCTGGGTGGCCTGGTCCAGCAGCTCGATGGCAAAGAGCACGCCGAGTGGGAACAGCGACACGCCCCCGCCGAGCTCGGACAGCTTGAGTCTCGCCCTCATGGTGCCAACGCCGGATCGATCGGTGCAGCGGGACCGGTGGCGCGGGCGACGCCGCCGGAGTGGTGGCGTCGCACGAGGGCGGAGACCAGGCGGTCGCGGCCGTCGTACCAGAGGCCGGCGACGCCGCGCGGGAAGAGGATCAGCACGAGGAGGACTCCGAGGGCGGAGGGGAAGAGCTGCCAGCTCGGCGGCAGGAAGGTCGAGCTGCCCTCGACCAGCGCGGCACCGAGCACCGCGCCCAGCGCCGACCCGAGGCCACCGACGGCGGTCGAGGTGAACACGACGAGGCTGACCGGGACGAGGAACGGCGTCTCCACGTACGACTGGTTGACCACCAGGAGGAGGCAGCCGCCAAGGCCGGCGATGAACCCCGAGAGGGCGAACGCGGTCAGCTTGGCCCGCCCCACCCGCACGCCGTAGCCGGACGAGGCGCGTTGGTTGGCCGGCAGCGCGCGCAGGACCCGGCCGGTCCGGCTGTGACGCAGGCCGTGCAGCGCGATCAGCACCAACACCAGGACGCCGAGGCACAGCTCGAAGATCGACCCTTGCGACGTGATGGCGACGCCGAAGAGGTAGGGGACCGCGATCTGGCTCTGGGGGATCCAGGAGAATTCGGCCCGCACCAGCAGGTAGCCCGAGGCGGCGAGGGCGAAGGCCAAAGTGGTGACGGCGGCGAACATGCCGTCGAGGCGGAGCGTCGGGATGCCGATCACGGTGGCAGCGGCGGCCGAGGCGGCGCCGGCCAAAAGCAGGGCGAGGCTGAGATCCCAGTGCCAGTCGAGCAGTGCGACCGCCCCCACCGTGGCGCCCACGGCGGCGAAGGACATCTGGCCCAGGCTGACCTGGCCCGACCACCCGGTGAGCACCACAATTGAACAGCCGACGATGGCCAGGACGACGAGCGACGAGGCGCGGATCAGCGCGCCGGGGCCGAGCCAGAGCGGGAGCGTGCAGGCGGCGGCGAACGCCAGCAGGTCGACGGCGGGGATGCCCAACCGGACCTCAGGCAGGGCGCGGGCGGCCTCGGGCAGGTCGCGCACGGTGGCGGTGAGCGAGAGCGACGACTCGGCCTCGCGGTCGGTCTGCCTGGTCAGCAGCTGGCGGATCAAGATGGCGGCGAACACGACGCCCGCCAGCACGGCGAGGCCGAGGGCCGGGTTGTTGGGCTCGTCCCACGCCACGCCCTGCTGCAGGACGCCGAGGGAGACGGCGGCAGCCGCGATCACCGGGAGGTCGGAGAAGTTGCCCAGGGCGAGGGCGGCCAGCGCGGTGACGAGCGCGGTGAGTCCGTAGGTCGGGTCGAGCGGCAGCCCCAGGATGGCGGCCTGGAAGAAGATGCTGACGAAGGAGAGCACGCCGGCCACAACCCAGGTCAGCGATTGCAGGCGCCCCACCGGGATGCCGAGCATGGAGGCCCGGTCCCGCCGGTCGCCCGTCGCCTGCACAGCGACGCCGATGTCGCTGCGCGTGAACCAGAGCGACACCCCGGCCAGGCAGGCCACCGAGACGATGACGGCGACGAGATCGTCGGCGTTGAAGGTGACCGGTGCGATGTGCCAGGTGACGTGCCACGGGAAGCTGACCACGGCGGTGGCGATCGGCGTCTGACCCCAGATGCGGGGGATGAGCAGGCTGAGCACGACCAGGAACTGGGAAAGCCCGATGGTGGCGACGGTCAGGATCAGGCGGGGGGAGCGTCGGAACCGGCGCACCACGACGATCTCGACGATCGCCGTGAGCAGGACGGCCGCCACCAGTCCCGTGGCGAGGCCCAAGAAGTAATTGACGCCGGACAGGCCGACCAGGCCGACGGCCAGGACGGCCGGTGCGGTGCCGAGGTCACCCTGGGCGAAGTTCACCACCTTGTTCAGGCGGTAGGTCAGGCCGAGGCCGACGGCCATCAGCGAGCCGAGCAGGCCGAGCACGAGCCCCTGCACCCACACCCCGAGCGGGACCGGGAACGCCGCGAGCTGGAGGACGAACACCGCGGCGACCGCAGCCACCGCGCTCACCGCGGAGGAACGGCCCCGGGGCAGTTCGCCCTTGGTCAGTGCCTTGGCCCCTTCGGCCGTGGTGCGCAGATCTCGCCGCGGCCGCGGTGGCGCTCGGCATGTGGTCACGAAGACCCGGCCGCGACGATCTGCCCACGAACCCTCCCCCAGCTGTCTCATCGCAGCTGCGGGCGTCAGGGTAGTTGGTCCGACATCGAAAACAAGTGGCATCCCGCGACGGCTGCAATCCCCGGTCGGCCGGATGCGCGCGGTGACGTTTGCCTCGTCCGACCGAAAGCGCCCACGCGGGGCCTTGTGCGACCTCGCACATGCGGGACAGAGTGGAGGTGGTCGGCTCCCCCCCGGCCCACCCCCGAGCTGAATCGAGGCAGCGTGACGCTTACTGACCAGGCACCGATGGCCGCGGGCCGGACCGCCCCGGCCGCACACGCCGTCGATCTGACCAAGACGTACGGGTCGGGCCAAGCAACGGTGCACGCCTTGGCCGGCATCGACGTCACCTTCGAGCGCGGCCGCTTCACCGCCGTAATGGGCCCGTCGGGATCGGGCAAATCCACGCTGATGCACTGCATGGCGGGCCTCGACAGACCGACTTCGGGAAAGGCCTACATCGGCGAGCTCGATATCGGGAGCCTCGACGACGCCGGTCTCACCCAGATGCGGCGCGATCGGGTCGGTTTCGTGTTCCAGTCCTTCAACCTCGTCCCGACGCTGACGGCGGGCGAGAACATCACCCTTCCGGCGGACCTGGCGGGGAAGAAGGTGGACAAGGAGTGGTTCGACTACCTGGTGGCGCAGCTCGGCATCGCCGACCGGCTGAGCCACCGGCCCACCGAGTTGTCGGGCGGGCAACAGCAGCGGTGTGCGTGCGCCCGGGCCCTGATCAACCGGCCCGACCTCGTCTTCGCCGACGAGCCCACCGGGAACCTGGACTCGAACTCCTCAGCCGAGATGCTGTCGTTCCTGAAGCGGTCGGTGACCGAGTTCGGCCAGTCCATCGTCATGGTCACCCACGACCCCCGCGGGGCGTCCTACGCGGACCGGGTCGTCTTCCTCGCCGACGGCAAGGTCGTCGACGAGCTCGCCGAACCGACGCCGGATTCGGTCCTCGAGCGCATCCGGACGCTGGGCGCCTGACATGTGGCGGGTCACCATCAAGGGGCTCCTGGCCCACAAGCTCCGCCTCGCCCTGACGGCGCTGGCCATCGTGCTCGGCGTGACCTTCATTGCCGGGACCTTCGTGCTGACCGACACGCTGAACCGCACGTTCGACACCCTCTTCGGCAACATCTATCAGCACGTCGATTTTCAGGTGCGCGGCGTGGCCCAGCTCGGAACCAGCGGCGACAACGTGAAGCGCAACGCAGTGCCCGAGTCGCTCCTCGCCACGGTGCAGGCCGTCCCCGGCGTGGCGGCCGCCAACGGGTCGGTGACCGGCATTGCGCAGTTCGTCTCCCCCGACGGCAAGGCCATCGCGAACGGCATGGCACCGACGCTCGGCGTCGAGTTCGACCCCAACCCGCAGATCTCGGCCCTCCACATCGCGCAGGGCAAACCGCCGACGACACCGAACGAAGTCGCCATGGACCTCGGCACGGCGCAGAAGTACCACTTCACGGTCGGCCAGAAGGTGCGCATCCTGCTGCAGGGCCCGCCCCGAACCTTCACCATCAGCGGCCTGATGCGCTTCGGGACGGCGAACAACCTGGCCGGGGCGACCCTGGCCGCCTTCGACACCCCGACCGCGCAGGCCGTCCTCGGCGATGTCGGAAAGTTCGACAACATCAACGTCGTCTCCCAACCGGGGCGAACAAGACGACGGTGCAACATGCCATCGCGCGCGTCCTGCCCCCCGGCGTCGAGGTGGTGACCGGCCAGACCGTGATCAACGAGCAGACGAGCGCGATCAGCCAGGCGCTCGGGTTCTTCAACACGGCGCTTCTGGTCTTCGGCTTCATCGCGCTGTTCGTGGGCGGCTTCACCATCTTGAACACGTTCTCCATCACGGTGGGCCAGCGCACACGCGAGCTGGCGCTGCTCCGCATCGTCGGCGCGAGCCGGCGCCAGGTGTTCCGCTCCGTCCTCGGCGAGGCGTTCATCGTCGGGCTGCTGTCCTCGCTGGTCGGACTCGGGCTCGGCGTGCTCGCCGCCGTGGGGCTCGAGAAGCTGCTGAGCGGGTTCGGGATCACGTTGCCGTCGGGCTCGTTGGTGTTCGAGGCCCGCACCGTGATCGTGTGCCTCGTCGTCGGTGTCGGCGTGACGATGGTGGCGGCCATCAGCCCGGCGCGGCGCGCCGTGCGGATCGCCCCGGTCGCGGCGGTGTCGGAGCGACAGACGGAAGCCGAGATCCCGTTGCGGCGCCGCTTCATCCGCGGCGGGGTCATCACCCTCGTCGGTGTCGCCCTCCTCGCCGTGGGGTTGACGCAGCCCACCATCCAGCTGGTGGGCCTGGGCGCAGTCCTCATCTTCGTCGGCGTGGCCATGCTGGCGCCGGCGGTGGCGCGCCCCATGGCGAGCGCCATCGGTCGCCCGCTCGCCCGCCTGCTCGGCACTTCGGGCCGGCTGGGACGCGAGAACTCCATGCGCAGCCCCCGGCGGACGGCGCAGACGGCCTCGGCCCTCATGGTCGGCCTGGCGCTGGTCTCGGCGATCGCGGTGTTCGGCGCCTCGGTGGCGCGGTCGGCAACGAGCAGCGTGGACAACGCCATCAGCGCCAATCTCATCGTCAGCGCGACCAACAGCGCGCGAGGGAAACTTCAGCAATTCGGTGGCACCGGCGGCGGCCGCGGTCCCCGGGGTGACCGCGGCATCGAGTGTCTACCAGGACCAGTTCGAGCTCCAGGGGTCGCTGGAGAAGCTCACCGGGGTATCGACGCGGAGCCTGGCCCAGACGGTGATTCTCGACATGACCTCGGGCTCCCCGGCCGCGCTGGCCTCCGGCCAGCTCCTGATCGACACGACGACCGCCAACTCCAAGCACCTCTCGGTCGGGAACGTCGTTCCCGTGAAGTTCGCCAAGACGGGGAGCTCGACCATGCGCATCGGCGGCGTCTTCAAGGCCAACGCGCTCATCGGGAAGTATCTCGTCGGTGACGGCTTCTTCCTCGCCCACTTCGACAACCCGTTGCCCGTTGCCGTGTTGCTCAAGACCGACGGGAGCCCGGGAGTGGAGCAGAGCGTCAAGCACGCGCTGGCGGGTTACCCGAACCTCAAGATTCAGACCCGCGCCGAGTTCGAGCAGACACAGCGGAACATGATCAACCAGCTGCTCGGCCTGATCTACGCCTTGTTGGCCCTGGCCGTGATCATCGCCCTCATCGGGATCGTGAACACGCTCATGCTCTCGGTCTTCGAGCGCACCCATGAGATCGGGCTGCTGCGAGCGGTGGGCATGAAACGGCGCCAGATCCGCGCCATGATCCGCTCGGAGTCCGTGATCCTGGCCGTCTTCGGCGCGATCATCGGCATCATCGTCGGGACGGGCCTCGGGATCGCGCTGGTGTCGGCGTTGCGTACGCAGGGCGTCACCGACACGGTGGTGCCGGTCTCGAGCCTGGTGATCTTCCTGGTCCTGGCCGCCCTGCTCGGCCTGCTGGCGGCGAGCTGGCCCGCCCGGCGCGCCGCCAAGCTGGACGTCCTGGCGGCGATCGCCGCCGACTGACCCACGCGGTCAGTGGCTGATCCGCCACCGGATGGTCACGCGCTCGTAGGGCTGGTTGGCGACCACCGAGACGATCTGGCGCAGCGGAGGGTCGAGGTCCTCGAGCGTCTCGGAGCGCGACCGTGCGTAGACGTCCACGAAGAGGACGTCACCCCACCCGAAGGTGGCGGCCGCATGCGTCACGTGTAGACGGCCGTCGCCGCTCGTCTCGTCGAGAATCGCACGACGGACCGCGCGCTGCAGTGCCCCGTCATTGCTCACGGGAGTGCCACCACGCCAAGTATACGGAGCGCCGCCCTGCTGGACCCGACGACACTTCGGTACAGTACGGACATGGCGACGACGACCGAGGACGCTGCCGGTCCCGGCGCTTTCCGGCTGCCGGGCTACCCGATCGCGGTCGGACCCTTCACCCATGTGGCGAAGGAGCGGGACCGCTTGACCTCGCTCCGGTGGCGCCACTTCGACGCGCGTCAGCTCGGTGCAACGGTCGGCGCGGAGATCTCGGGCGTGGACCTGACCACGGCGCTGCCCGAGGACGTCGTCGGGGAGCTCCGCCAGGCGCTCCACGACTACAAGGTGATCTTCTTCCGGGACCAGCCGATGACGCCGCAGCAGCACGTCGCGTTTCGCGCGTCGCTTCGGCGACCTGGAGCTCCATCCGTTCCTCCCGTCCAACACCGGGGAGCCCGAATTGGTCCGGTTCGACAAGACGGCAGAGGTCAGCGGATACGAGAACTCGTGGCACCACGACGTGACGTGGCGCGAGGTGCCGTCGATGGGCGCGGTCCTCCATGCGCTGTCGGTGCCCGATGAAGGTGGTGACACGCTCTTCGCGGACATGTACGCCGCCTACGACGCGCTGGACGGCAGGACCAAAGAGGAGATCGACGGGCTCGCGGCGGTCCACGACTTCACTCAGACCTTTGGGCACACGATGTCGGCCGACGAGCGGCAGGCGGCGCAAGAGCGGTTTCCTCCGGTCCGCCATCCCGTTGTCTGCACGCACCCCGCCACCGGGAAGCCGCACCTCTACGTGAACCGGCCCTTCGTGAGCCACATCGACGGGCTCGACCGCGCGGCGAGCGTCGAACTACTCGACCGTCTCTGCCGGCAGGCCGACGCCCCCGAGCACCAGTGCCGCTTCGCCTGGACGAAGGACGCGGTGGCGTTCTGGGACAACCGCGCCGTGCAGCACTATGCGTCGAGCGACTATTGGCCCCAGCGCCGGTCGATGGAGCGCGCCTCCATCATCGGGACGCGCCCCGTGCGTTCCTGAGCTCAGCGTCCGGGCGCGGCCCGGCGCTCAGAGGGAGGCCGCGGTCTCGAGATAGGGCCAGGCGAGTTCGGGCGGGAGGCCGCCGACGAGCGGTTGCAGGTTCAGCGGGAACCCCGACTCGGTCAGCGCACGCGCCTCCGCCGGGGTGATGATCTGGTACGCGCCTTTCTCACCGGCGAGCTCGGCCACGGTGGAAGCACGGGAGATGGAGGCGGTCCCGCTGCGGTTCGCGTTCCAGGCGGCGTAGCTGGTCGCGTCGGCCAGGAGGTACGACCCGATCTCGGCCCAGGCCCGCTCGGGGTCCTCGGCGACGAAGACGGTGAGCGGCGTGCCGGCCGGCGGGAAGAAGCAGCCAGGCGCCGAGTCCCCCCCTTCCGCTCGATAGGCGCGCTCCAAGGACGCGTCGTGCGTCTCGGCCATGAAGAGGAGCCCGAGGCGTCCGGCGCGCCGTGCCGCCGCCTCCGTGCCGCCGCCGTAGGCCAGCAGGGGGCCGCCCGGGGTGAAGGGCGGCGGCGTCACTGTGACCGGCCGGCCGTCAACCGCGACCTCCTCACCGGCCCAGAGGCGCTGCAACAGTGCGATGCGCTCCTCGACCAGAGCGGCCCGGGTCCGGCGGTCGACGCCGAACAGCGCGAATTCCTCGGGTCGGTAGCCGATGCCGACGACGTACGACACACGACCCCGGCTGATCAGGTCGACGACGGCCAGGTCCTCGGCGACCTTGATCGGATCGTAGAGCGCGAGCAGCAGTGCGGCGACGCTGATCGGCAGCCGCGTGGTCCTCGCCGCGATGGCGGCGGCGAGGGGCACGGGTGAAGGAAGGTAGCCGTCGTCGACGGCGTGGTGCTGGCTGAGGATCGCCGCCACACCGCCGCGGTCCTCGGCCCATCCGCACATCTCGAGGGTCGCCTGGTAGAGGTCGGCCCGGGCAGCCGGATCGTCCGCACCCGAGCGCATGGAGAACCGCATCGTGAACACAGCCGACACGTAAACACAGCCGGACCGATCGATTCAATCCGCCTAGGGCGTGGTGCGTGCCTCGGAGGGACGCCCGCGCCCCAGCAGCGCAGACGGCCCGATCGACGAATGCGCCATGACGATGTAGCCGGACGCCAGCATCACGTAGACGAGGTCCAGGAGGAGCGCGAGGGTACCGCTGCGGTCGGATCCGATGCTGCCGAAGACACCCGGCGCGATCAGCGCGAAGACCAGGTAGACGGCGATCCCCAACGAGAAGATCACCTGAAGGAAGTAGATGAAGCCGACCACGCCCGCGTACGACTGCATGACCCGCATGTTGGGCCCCGTCACCGAACCGTCGCCACGGGCGGTCTCGACGCCCCTCCCCAGATGCAGCAACAGGGCGGCACCGAAGAGTACGACGAAGAGGCCCCCGATCACGACCTCACGGGCGACGGAGTTGGTCAGTGGCGAGACATGCGGGGCGATGACCGAGAAGAGCGACGTGATGATCAGCACCGACCCCGCAAAGGTCAACTGCAGGGTCACGAAGCTCATCCCGAAGAGATAGACGCTGTGGGGCCGCAGCCCCCGCTGGTCCGGCTCGGCACGGTTGGCCACGATGATGATGATCGGTATCAACAACAAGATGGAGAAGAGCGCGAGACCCACTGCGATCACGGCGAAGATCCCCCCGCTGAAGCCCGCGAGCTGACTTGGAACCTGATTCGGCACAATCGTCATGGCCACCCCCCGGGATGTCCACGCCCCTCCCGGGCGTCGACCGCACGGTAGGCCCGCCCCGGTCGCAGAACGCGGATACCGGCACCCTGACGCCCCCGACCGCATCGACCGAAGAAAAATTCAGGTGAGGCAGCCGTAACCGGCGGCGCGACCAGCGCCGCCGGGGGAGCGGTCGTATCGTTCCGGGACGTGGCAGCGACCGGCCGGTTTTCCCGCCGACTGCGAGAGAGGGATGACGACGAGCTCCCGCTCCCGGCCGGTCCGATCTCCAACGGCGAGTTCGTCCCCGCGCCGGGTGGCGCAGACGACAGGGCGGTCAACGAGTTGGTCCGCAGAGCCATCGACGAGTCGGCCAGGCGGACCGGGGTCGACCGCCGGCGGTTCTTGCAAGGAGCCGGGGCCGTCGCCGCGTCCCTCGCCGTCTTCGAGCTCGCGGGGTGTTCGTCCGCGCCCGCCTCGAAGGGAGGTGCCGCTCCCCACCACGGCCCAGGAGGCACGTTCGCGGCGCCACCACCCGAGGACACCGCCGCGTGCCAGCAGGCGCTGACCGGGTCGGAGTTCATCGTCGATGTCCACACCCACCACGTGATCCCGACCGGTCCGTGGGTCCAGAATGCCCCCGAAACCACGTCACTCGTGCTCTCGATGCTGCCGCCGGGCTGCACCGACACGCCGCAGCTCGATTGCGTCGACCGGTCGAGCTACCTGCACGACCTCTTCTTGGCCAGCGAGACGACGGTGGCGGTGCTGACGGACGTCCCCAACTCAGGACCGGACAATGCCCCCATCCCGTTCCCCGACGCCCTCAGCACCCAGTCGATCGCGGCGGGGCTGACCCACGGCGGTGCCAGCCGCCTCCTGGTGGAGAACATCATCGCTCCAAACGTCGGACCAGTCGAGGCCACCTTCGAGGAGATGTCGAGCGCGATGGCGTCCGGGCCGCCGGCCGCGTTCAAGGTGTACACGGCCTGGAGCCCGAGCGGCCAGGGCTTTTCGCTGCAGGATCCCGTGATCGGGCTGCCGACCGTCCAACATGCGCACGACCTCGGCGTCAAGGTCTTCGTCGCGCACAAGGGGCTCCCGCTCGTGAACTTCGACCCGCCGTTCAACCACCCCGACGACATCGTGGCGGTGTCGCGCCTCTTCCCGGACATGAGCTTCGTGGTGTACCACGCCGCGTGGGATCCCTCTCAGGTCGAGGGTCCCTACGACCCGGCCGCCACCATCGGGATCGACAGCCTGCTGGCGGCGCTCGACCGGCACAACGTTCCCCCGAACGACAACGTGTGGGTCGACGTGGCAACCGTGTGGCGCCAGTTGCTCACCCGACCCGACCAGGCCGCACACGCGTTGGGCAAGCTGCTGAGCAGGGTCGGCGCCCAGCGGGTGCTGTGGGGCACCGACGCCGTCTGGTACGGGAGTCCGGAGCCCCAGATCATGGCCATGAAGGCGTTCCAGATCACGCCCGAGTTCCAGGATCGTTACCAGTACCCGGCGCTCACGGACGAGCTGAAATCCCACCTCTTCGGGCTGAATGCGGCCGAGCTGTTCGGGATCGACCCGGTCGCGACCCGCTGCGGTCTCGTGGAGGATCCCCTGACGTCCAACATCCAAGAGACCGCGCAGCTGCGTGAGGCGGGTGCGCTCCCCTCAGCCTGGCGACCCCATGGGCCCACGACCCGTCGCCAGGTCCTCGACTGGCTGACCTCGTCGGTCACCCCGTGGGCGCCGCCGTAGCGGCTCCTGTGTCAGGGGTCGAAGACCCGGGTGGTCGCCAGCACCGAGAGGCGGTTCCCGTTTCCGGCGTCGCGCACTTCGATCTCGCCGAGACCAGAACCCGTCCGCGCACTGGCCACGGCCGGTCCGATGCGAACCGGCCGCAGGTACCGCAGGATGAGGGAGGACACCGTCGCGCCGGGCGAGAGCGACAGCACCGCCTCTTCGACCACGAGGGCGATCAGCCCGCCGTTGAAGGTGTTGGAGGAGTTCAGACCGTCGTCGGATCGCGGGAGGACGGCGGTGCCCGGTTCCCGGCGCTCGCAGCCCACGCGCTGCGCAAAGGGCACCGTGAGCCGCTGGACCGGCGGGGGACCATGGAGGCTGAGGCTGTCGGGCAGGCTGAGCGACTCGTCGGGCGAGGTCATGAAGGAGCTGGTGCTCATGGCAAACACTTCGCCGTCATCGGTGCTGAATTCGACATCCGAGAAAAAGACGGACCGGCCGGCCTTGAGGACCCGTCCCCTGCCGCGCACCGTTCCCGAACCGGGCGCAGGCGTGTACAGGTGCACGTCGAGCTGGAGGGTGACCGGGACCCGGGGCGCGACGGCGGTCGCGGCCAACAGCCCGGAGAGATGGTCGGCCCACGTCGCGAGAAGGGACGTGCGCAGCTGTCCCGTTCCCGGTACGCACATCTCGTCGATGACCGAGACGGTGCCTTCGAGGTCCTCGCCGGCCCACTCGACGCCGAAGCCGAGCTGACTGAGGACATGGTCGTCGGCGCGCTCGGGTGTCATGGCGCCGTGATCTCACACGCGCTGCGCCTTCAACGTCAAACCCACGCTCGCCGGCTCCGACTGAGACCGATCGGGCGGCGCGGTGTAACGTCGGTGCGTATCGGGCGGTTGCGGCTCACCGGGGGGCCTTGCTCGGTTGCGTCGAGTGGGGAGGGTGTTTCGTGGGGGCTGTTTCGCAAGTCCGTGGACGACGGGCGCATCGGTTGCGCCGCTTGCGCCGCGTGCCGGGCACCGTTGCGTGCCTGCTCACGGTCGCCTGCCTGGCGGGACTGACGCAGGTCGCGATCTCGGCCGGGTCCGGCGTGCCCCCCGCCGGCGCTTCCGGCGTCGCCGCCGCACCGACGGCCGGCCTCGGTGTCAACATCGCGCCACCGACCTCGACGGTGCTCCTCCCCTCGAACGGGGCGACCCAGTCGGGCCTCGAGTTTCTCGATGCCGGTGCGTCGTCCAACGTGACCAAGGTCGTCTTCGTGCTCACGGGTGGTTTCGTGCACCAACGCGTGATCTCGTGGTCCAGCCCCACCTTGTACGGGTGGATCGGCGCCTGGAACACCACCACGGTCCCCGACGGCACCTACGTCCTGCAGAGCGTCGCCTCCTACGCCAACGGCGTGAGCGCGCCGAGCCCGGGCATCACCATCGCGGTCTACAACGGCACCCTGCGGAGCGGCGGTTCGGTCGACGAGGCCTGGCTGACCGGTGCCCACCCCGGGGACCAGATCACGCTCATGCGGCACGACGACACCGTCCAGAACGCGGCCAACCCGGGCGTCGCCGGGTCACTCGGTTCCCTCATCATCCGAAACCTCCGGCCCGGACCGGGTTACTCCTGGCTCGATGACACGACCGGCGGGAGGACCACCTCGTTCGCCGTCCTGGCGCCGGGCGCGAACCCCGCGCCGAACTCGCCGCTCTACGCCGACCAACCGCTGCACCAGGGGCTCAACTACATCACGATGCGTGACGGGATCGAGCTGGCGGCCACGGTGCGCTACCCCTACAACGGAACCTGTTCGGCGGCCGCCCCCTGCCCCACCGTGGTGGAGTACTCGGGCTACAATGTCGCCGGGCCCACGGACCCCATTCCTCCTCTGATCGCCGGCGCCCTCGGCGGGCCGTGCACGAACTGTGGGAATCCGAATCTCCTGCCTGATGGCTCCACCGATGTCGGGGCCGTCGTCGCCCGCTTCGCCGGCTTCGCCACGGTCAGCCTCCAGATGCGGGGATCGGGCTGTTCGGGCGGCGCCTTCGACCTCTTCGGCTACCCCTCGGACTACGACGCGTACGACGCGGTGCAGACCATCGCGCACCAGCCGTGGGTCGCCAACCACAAGGTCGGCATGGTCGGCATCAGCTTCTCGGGCCTCTCCCAGTTCCCGGTCGCCGGCACCGACCCACCGGGTCTCGCAGCCATCGCGTCCTTGAGCCCGACCGACGACCTCTTCTCGACCGGGTACCCGGGCGGCATCTTCAACAACGGGTTCGCGGCCGACTGGGTCAACTCGCGCATCGACGACGCAAAGCCCGCCGCGCTCTACCACGCCGGCGCCATCGTGCAGAGCTCGACGACGCCGGTCTCCGGCGTGGGGCAGCCCTGGACCTACTACGAGATCGACGCCGAGCTCGCCACCAACCCCGCGGGGTCGCCGTCGGCCTGTCTGGCCAACCAGGCCCTGCACGACCAGTCCCAGGACCTCGCCGGCCTCGTGGGTCCGCAGCAGGTTGCGCCGGGCACCGGCGCCGGACGTGACCCCGCGCTCTTCGACCGCCGCTCGATGACGGACTGGGCGGCGCAGGTGCAGGTCCCCGTTTTCGTGTCTGGGGCGCTGCAGGACGAGCAGACCGGGCCCCAGTGGCCGGCGCTGATCGACGCGCTGCCGAAGACGACCCCGGTGTTCGCCAACATGGTCAACGGAGGACACATCGACTCCGCCGACCCCCAGACGATCAGCCGGTGGCTCGAGTTCCTCGACATCTACGTCGCCAACGAGGTCCCGATGCAGCCGAGCGGTCTCGCGGCCGTCGTGCTCGGCCAATTCGCCGGCCTCGCCGCCGGGGCGTCGGCCGAGCCGCTGCCACCGGTCCGCTTCACCAACGCGCCCGACGTCGCCACGGCGCGGCGCGGAGTTCGCGGCCCAGACGCCACCCGTGCGGGTGCTCTTCGACAACGGCGCCGGGCCCCTCGGTCCGGGCGAGATCCAGTCGACCTACAGCGCGGACTTCACGAGCTGGCCCCCGGCCGGCACCGTCACGACCCTCTCCTTCGGCCCCGGCGAGTCGCTGCAGCCGCAGCCGCCCGCGACGCCGGGCAGCGCCACCCTCACGCTCGACCCGAGCGTCCGGCCCGCGACGAGCCTGCCTCCGGGCGGGAACGCCTGGGCCCCGAATCCCGGCTGGGACTGGACGCCGGTCCCGGCCGCAGACGGGATCGCCTTCCAGACCAGCCCGTTCACCGCCCCGACCACCGTCGTGGGGCCGGCCACGCTCAGTCTCTGGGTCAAGGCCGCGACTCCCGTGGAGGACTTCCAGGCGACCATCACCGAGGTCCGTCCGGCCGACACGCAGGAGGAGTACGTCACCTCGGGTTTCCTGCGGAGCTCCAACCAGGTCGACGCGGCGAACTCGACCCCCCTCTTCACCAACCCCACCTACCTGGGTACCGACGCCGTGAACCTGGCCCCCGACCACTACACGCTGGTCAAGATCCCCATCGATCCGATCGCGCACACATTCCGGCCCGGGACTGAGCTGCGGGTGGTCATCTCCGCCCCCGGCGGGGACCGGCCCGTCTGGAAGTTCGACACCCTCGACAGCGGCCAGCAGGCCACCGTCGGACTGGGTGGCGCCGCCGCCTCGGCGCTCACGGTCAACGTCGTGCCGGGCGTCGCCGCCACCACGACTGTGCCGACCTGCGGCACGCTGCGCGGCGAGCCGTGCCGGGCGTACGTGTCCGAAGGCAACTGAGCGCAGTCCACCTCTCACCGCGCTCGACGCTCACAACGCTGGCGCGGTCCGCTCCGGCGGCGTCGTGCTCGATGCGGGCGAGCAGCCTCAGGTTTCCACGCCGAGCCCACGCGAGACGAACGCGATGGCCCCTTCGAGCAGGTCTTCCCCGGCCATCTCCGGGTCGGAGGTCCGCATCATGGAGATGCCCCGGAAGAGGGCCACGATGATGCGCGCCGTCCGCTCCACCGGATCGTCGATCTCGATTTCCCGCTGCGTCCGCTCGCTCTCGATGATCTCGGCGATGGCGCGCACGTCCGCCCGTTCGAGCTCGTTCATGCGCTCCCGTGCCGACGGGTTGCGCAGGGCGTAGAGATGGAACTCCAGATAGAGGGCGCCCAGGTCGGGCATCTGCGCCATCTCATTCCGCATCATCCGCACGAAATCACCGAGGCGCGCCTCGGGGGGGACGTCGGAGGCTCCGAGCGTCTCCTTGATGGCGGCAGTGTCCTTGGCGTACGCGTCCTCGAGGAGGGCGAGAAACAGGTCCTCCTTGTTCTTGAAGTTGGAGTACACCGCGCCCTTGGTGAAGCCGGCCGCCGATGCGACCTCGTCGATCGTGGCCTCGTGGAACCCCCGCTCGGCGAAGACCTGGGCGGCGGCGTGGAGCAGGTACTCGCGGGTCTGCTGGCGCCGGCGCTCGGCGGTGAGGGGCTCGATCGGCATAGGGGCTTGTCCTACTGCTAAGTATACTGCATACTGACAGGTATGTATGATTCGGTTCGGTATCTCGATGAGGCCACCGGGTCGGTCCTCCACGAATCCGACGTGGCGGCATACACGGTCCTGACCAGGGGCCTCGTGCGGCGCTTCGGTCCGGTGCGCGCGGTGGACGGGATCGACCTCTCGGTCCGACGGGGCGAGATCTACGGGTTCCTGGGCCCCAACGGGGCCGGGAAGTCGAGCGCCGTCCGGGTGCTCTGCACGCTGCTGCGCCCGCACGGCGGCGTCGCCTTCGTCGCCGGACACGACGTGGCCCGCGCCCCCCAGGCCGTGCGGCTGCGCATCGGCGTCGCGCTGCAGGAGACCTCCCTCGACGACCGCCAGACCGGCCGCGAGCTCCTGACGTTGCAGGGCCGTCTCTACGGGATGGAGGCGCCCCGGATCCGGACCCGGCTGCACGAGGTCCTCGACCTGGTCGACATCGGCGACGCCATCGATCGTCACATCGGCACCTACTCGGGCGGCATGAAGCGGCGGCTCGACCTCGCCGCCGCCCTCATCCACCGACCCCAGGTTCTCTTCCTCGATGAGCCGACCACCGGGCTGGACCCGCTCAGCCGGGCCAGTGTGTGGGCGGAGATCCGCCGGCTGAACGCCGAGCTCGGGATGACCATCTTCCTCACGACGCAGTACCTGGACGAGGCCGATGCGCTCGCCGACCGGGTGGGGATCATCGACCGGGGACGCATCGTGGCGGAGGGCACGCCCGAAGAGCTGAAACGATCGATCGGTCAGGACGTGATCGTGGCCGACGTCGACGGTCACGACCGCACCGTGCTCGCCAAATTGCAGGCGCTGCAGGGGGTGGACGACGTGTCGTACGAGGAGGGGAGGATCGTCGTCAGCACCAGGGACGGCCCGGCCGAGCTGAGCCCGGTGGCGATCGCCCTGGGCGCGACGTCGCTCCGGGTCAAGACCCTGACGATGCGCACCCCGACACTCGACGACGTCTTCATGGAGCTGACGGGCTCGCACATCCAGGAGGGGGTGCCGGCATGACGGTGGTCAAGGAGGTCGAACAGGTGGCACACGTCGCACAGGTCCCGGTCCTCGGCCGCGAGGCGGGCTTCCGGCGCGACATCGCGTCGGTGGCCGGCCGCGCCCTGCGCCAGATGCGGCGGGAGCCCACCTCGGTGATCCCGGCCGTCTTCGTGCCGGCCTTCTTCTACGTCGTCAACCTCGGCGCCCTCGAGAACGTGGCGAACCATGCCACCGGCCTCGACTACAAGGCGTTCTTGATCCCGATGGCCATCGCCTTCGCGGTCACGGGCATGTCAAGGGCGCCGGCTCTGGTCACCGACATCCAGAGCGGGTACTTCGACCGCCTCTGCCTGACGCCGATCCGGCGCTCGGCCCTGCTCTTGGGACTGATGGTCGCCGACGTCGTCGTGCTGGCGGTCTTGTGCATCCCGGTGCTCGTCATGGGCTTCGCCGTCGGGGTGCGCTTCCACACCGGAGTGCCGGGTGTCCTCTTCTTCGTGGTGATCTGTGCCCTCTGGGGCCTCGTCTTCACGGGCTTTCCCTACGCCGTGGCCCTCAAGACCGGCAACCCGGCGGCCGTCAATGCGTGCTTCGTCATCTTCTTTCCCCTGTTCTTCCTGACCGACGCCGTCATCCCCAAGGGCGCGTTGACCGGTTGGTTCTCGACCATCGCCACCTACAACCCGGTGACGTACCTGCTCGGTGCGCTGCGATCGTTGATCACGACGGGATGGGCGGGCACGACACTGCTCGAAGGCGTGGGCGCCATGGCCGCCATCGGTTGCCTCAGCATGTCGCTGGCGTTCCTGGCGCTGCGGGGGAGGGTCCGCCAAGGCGACTGACCCGCCGGAGCCGCACGGCGGCCGATCGGGCAATCTAGGGGGGTGCGCGCTCGCCCGGTCGGAGCCCGAGAGCCGGTGACCGCCGGTGGCGGACAGGGCGCCACCGGGGCGGCTCCCCCGGCGCCGGCGCGCTCGATTCGCGTGCGACCGCGCTCGGCGGGCCGCCGTGCCGTGGTGGGTGCCATAGCGCTGGCCACGACGGCAGTCGGCTCGAGTCTTCTCCCGGGAGCCGCCGCGGCGACGCCCGGTTCGCTCCGTCCGGCCACGGCGGTCGCCGCGGCCGGCCATCCCGACTTCGGCCCGAACGTGATCGTCTTCGACCCGACCATGCCGACGAGCGCGATCCAGGCGCGGGTGGACGCCATCGCCACGACGCAGGTGTCGAACCAGTTCGGCCGCCAGCGCTATGCGCTGCTGTTCCGGCCCGGCCGCTACGGGACGCCCGCGCAGCCCCTCGTCTTCCAGGTCGGTTACTACACCGAGGTCGCCGGGCTCGGCGCCGCTCCGGGCGACGTGACGATCAACGGCCAGGTCGACGTCTACAACCAGTGCCTCCCCGCCGCCCACGGCGCGAACAACTGCACGGCGCTGATCAACTTCTGGCGCTCGCTCTCCAACCTGACGATCAACGTGTCCGGTGCTCATGGCTGCCGGGCGTCGACCGAGTTCTGGGCGGTCTCCCAGGCCGCGCCGATGCGGCGGGTGCAGATCACCGGCGGCAAGCTCTCCCTGATGGACTACTGCACCGCCGGCCCGCAATACGCCAGCGGCGGCTTCATCGCCGACTCGGTGACGGGCCCGGTCACCAACGGCAGCCAGCAGCAGTTCCTCGTCCGCAACAGCAGCATCGGCCGCTGGTCCAACGCGGTGTGGAACCAGGTGTTCGCCTGCGTGCAGGGCGCGCCGAGGCAGAGCTTTCTCACACCGCCCTAGACGACGCTCGACCGCAACCCGTGGTCGCGGGAGAAGCCGTACCTCTACCTGGACGCCGGCGGGTCGTACCACGTCTTCGTCCCGGCGGCGCGGCGGGACTCCCGCGGGACCTCGTGGCAGACCGGTCCGGGGGCGGGCCGCTCCATCCCGATCGGGGACTTCTTCCTCGCGCGACCCTCGGACCCGGTCGCGACGATCAACCGGCAGCTGGCGTCGGGGAAGGACCTCATCTTCACCCCCGGCGTGTACGCGGTCGACCGGACCATAAATGTCCAGCGGGCCGACACGGTGGTGCTCGGCTTGGGCTTCGCCACCCTGACCGCGCGCAACGGGGTCGTGCCGATGAGTGTCGCCGGCGTGGCGGGGGTGGACATCGCGGGGGTCATGTTCGACGCCGGCCCGGTCACCTCGCCCGTCCTGCTCCGGGTGGGTCCCCCTCCGGGCCGCCACGTTCACGCCCACGGGCACGTCCGCAACAATCCGGGCGATCCCACCGCGCTGCAGGACGTGTTCTTCCGCATCGGCGGACCGCACGTCGGCAAAGCCACGGTCAGCCTGGAGGTCAAACAGCAACGACGTGATCCTCGATGACGTCTGGGCCTGGCGGGCGGACCACGGGACCGGCGTCGGATGGACCCTCAACACGGCCGACACCGGTCTCGTCGTCAATGGGAACGACGTCACCGCGACCGGCCTGTTCGTCGAGCACTACCGGAAGGACCAGGTGATCTGGCGGGGCCAGGGCGGCCGGACGGTGATGTTCCAGAACGAGATGCCCTACGACGCCCCGAACCAGGGTGCGTGGCGCCGCGGCGTTGCGCTCGGCTATGCCGCGTACCTGGTCGCGAACTCCGTGCGGACACACGAGGCCTGGGGTCTGGGCAGCTACATCTACACGAACGTCGACCCGAAACTGCACGCGAGCCAGGCCTTCGAGGTGCCGGGCACTGCGGGCGTTCGGCTGCACGACCTGCTGACCGTCTCGCTGAACGGCGCGGGCACCATCGACCACGTCGTCGACGACACCGGGGGCCCCGTCACCCCGACGCGCCTGGGCCCGAGCACCGTCGTGACCTACCCTTGAGCCCGGGACTCACCGGGCAGGTCCAGCCTGGACGGCGGCGGTCGTGCAGAGCGCGCGGACCTGAATCCTGGGCGGCCCACCCGCAGGGTTTTCGCCCCCGGAAAGGGGGCATCGCGGCGAGATGGGCGTATCCGGACCCGGCACCTCGTGGGTCGTGCCGCGCACCAGAGGAGGCGATACGAAAAATTGCGTCGCCGCCCGGCACGGATCGAGGGGGTATTGAGCTTCTCGCGACAGACCAGCTCGAGGTTCCCCACGTCAGGTCCAGTCTTCGGGCGTTCGCTGTCCGACGACGGTGACTGCCCTACAGTCCGGTCCGACACCATGAACCAGAACGCACTCGACGACGCACTCGACGAAGCCCGGCGGGGGCAGGAGTGGGGCGTCGTCGTCCTGTTTCGGGCCTTCAACCCTGGTCTCTTGCGGTTCCTCCGCCACCACGTGCGCGGGTTCGAAGAGGATGTGGCATCTGAGGTGTGGGTCTCGGCGGCGGGCCTGCTGCCGCGTTTCCGGGGGACGCGCGGGCCTTCCGGGCTCTGCTCTTCACGCTCGCTCGGCGGCGGACGGTCGACCACTACAGGCGAAACGCCAGGCAGCCCTCCCTGGTCGAGCTCGGCGAGGTCAACGAGCCTGTCGACGGCGCCGATCTGGAGACGGCGGTCGTCACCGACCTGTCCGCGCAAGAGGCGATCGAGGCGCTGGTCAAAGGCCTGCCGACGACGCAGGCGGAGGTGGTGCTACTCCGGGTCGTCGGCGAACTCAGCGTCGACGAGGTGGCCGAGATGCTGGGCCGTTCCCCGGGTTCGGTGCGGGTCATCCAGCACAGGGCCCTCCAGCGCCTGGCCAGGAAGTCGAAGGAAGTTGTAACGCGATGAGCCCCACCGACGATTTCATGGACGAGATGTCTTGGTTGTCGGTTGGGGGAACCACAGCAGATGCCATCTTGGAGGGACGGGTGGATCCGGATGACGCTCCGCCCGGTCTCCAAGCAGTGGCTGAGCTCGTTCTCGCCGCCAGGTCCTCCGCCAATCGGGCCTACACCGATGGGGACCTGGCGGGCGAGGACGCGGTGGTTGCCGCCTTTGTCGAAACGGTGCGGGCACCACTCGGCGGCCTCGATTCCAAGGATGGGGGTCACCGGACCTTCGGCCGGCTGTTCTCAGCCCAGGTGGCGGGTGTTGTGGCTGCGCTGGCGATCGGCGGCGCCAGCGCAGCCGCAGCAACGGGATCGCTGCCCGGGTCGGTCCAGGCGGCGCTCTCGCGCAACCTCTCGCACGTGGGGATCAGCGTGCCGAATCCCGACCCCGGCGCGGGTCATTCCCTCGGTTCGAACACCCAGGGGGGACCGTCGGGTGGTGCCAACTCGAGTGCAGGTGCAGGTGCAGGTGCGGGAAGCACCAGCAGTGCGGTGTCACCCACGACTGCGGCGTCACCCACGACTGCGGCGTCACCCACGACTGCGAAGGCACTCACGACGTCGGCAAACCTGTATGGGCTGTGCACGGCGTACGTTGCGCCCGATTCGAGAGCATCGAGCACGACGACCCGTGGGAGCGCTCTCTCGTCGACGGCGCTCTCTCGCTTGCGCGCCGACGCAGAGACAAAGCGTGAGACGGTCCAAGCATTCTGCGCCTCGATCCCCAAGCCCGGAACGACCTCGGGCACTGGCTCCGGCAGCACGTCATCGACGGACAACGACAGCACGTCATCGACGGACAACGACAGCACGTCATCAACGGACAACGACAGCACGCTCAACGGACAACAACAGCACGCCGTCAACGGGCACCAACAGCACGTCGTCAACGGGCACCAACAGCACGTCGTCAACGGGCACCAACAGCACGTCGTCAACGGGCACCACCGCGTCGTCAACGGGCACCAACAGCACGTCGTCAACGGGCACCAACACCACGTCCTCAACGGGCAGCAACACCACGTCCTCAACGGGCACCAGCACCGCGTCCTCGATGGGCAATAGTGGGACCTCCGCCACCGATCCGTCCGGCAATACCCCTGGCCCGCAGCCCAGCACGCCGGCCGCCAACGCGCCGGGACCATCGCCATCATCGACTCTGCCGACCAACACGCCAGTGGAGCCACCGGCCTCCACCCCGGCCGGGAACCTGCCGGGACCGCAACCTCTGTCGGTTCTGCAGGCGGGGGCTGAGAGCTCCGGGACACCTGCGGCCGACATCGCGCTCGGTGCCAACTCGACGAGCAGCGGCAATATTTCCGAGGCGTCGGGCCACACTGGTTCATAGCGACCCGTCACGCGCCGCGTGGCGTTCCTCTTCGCGACGCATCAGGCTTGTGGAGCTGCACGTAGTTGCTGTGAGAGCCCGGCGTTCTCAAGCGGTGCCGTCCTTGCCCTCGGCCTCGCTTCGGGACACTTGTCGCACCAGCCACTCATGTGGCCGAGGGTGAGTTGCTAACCCGTGGAATAGGAAGTCGACCGACAGGGGTCTCCTAGGATTGCGAAGTGCCAACCGGCAAACGCTCGACGTCCCACGACGGGCGGCGCACGGACTCGTCATCACCGGGCTCGCCGTCCGCTCCCTTTGCCCTGGGATCGGTCTCCATCCGGCTGTACCCGCACAACGACCTTCCCGCGGACGCCATCGTCGGCGAGCTTTGCGCGCAGGCCGGTCTCGCCCTCGCCAGTGGTTTCGACGGGGTCATGACGAGCGAGCACCACGGCGGCTTCGCCGGCTACATCGCGCAGCCTCTGCAGATGGCGTCCTTCGTCCTGGCGGAGCACGCGACGGGCTGGGCCGCGGCCGCTCCCCTTCTGCTTCCACTGAGGTCAACGGCGCTCGTGGCCGAGGAGGTCGCATGGCTGCAGGCTCGTCACCCCGGTCGCGTCGGACTCGGAGTGGCCACTGGCGCCCTGCCACTGGACTTCGAGGCGGCAGGCGTCAGTCAGGCCGATGCGGTCGATCGCTTCAAGTCGGAGCTCCCGCGGCTCGTTGCCATGCTCCGGGGTGACGAGCTGGGCGAGCTCGACGGGGACCCGGCCTTGCTCGCCTGCCGGCGAGCCCCGGTCCCCGTGCTCAGCGCGGCTGTGTCGGCTGCCGCCGCCGTTCGAGCCGCCCGGTGCGGAGCCGGCATCCTGATGGAGGGCATGTCGACGCCGGAGAGACTTGCTCGGCTGACCGATGCATTCGACGAGGCCGGAGGTAAGGGCTCGAAAGTCCTGATCCGTCGGGTGTGGCTGGGCCGTCTGCCCGCCCGGCTGGTCGAGGACCAGCGGGCCGTTTACGAGAGCTACGCCGCGGACGCCAGCTCATTCGGTGAGGACCAGACGATCGCCGCCGACGACCCAGGCGAGATGGTGGAACGGCTCGCTGCCACCGTGCAAGAGGTCGGTGCCGACGCGCTCAACCTCCGGGTGCAGCTGCCCGGCATGTCGCCCGAGCAGGTGCGGGACCAGATCGCGCGGATCGGGTCCACGGTCGTCGCGTCACTCAAGAGGACCTGGACCCTGCCGGGCCGCGGAGCCCAGTAACTACCGGATCGGTGTCCAGCCGCGCCCGAGGTGGTTCCCAGCGTCGACGTCGAGGTTGATCCCGGTGATCTGCCGGGCCTCGTCGGACAGGAGGAAGCACACCGCCGCCGCGACGTCATCGGCCTCGGTCAGCCGGCCGAGGGGGAGAGCCGAGCCCGCTGCCTCACCGGCGTCCGCTTCCCACATGGGGCGGGTCGCCGTGGTGCGCACCAGTCCGGGGCTCACCGCGTTTACCCGCACCCCCCGAGCGGCCAGATCCGCCGCAATAGTGCGCGTCATGGCGTTCAGCGCAGCCTTCGCCGACGCATAGGCCACCATGGACGATGTGGTCTTGTGCGGTGAGCCACTCGAAATGGTCACGACCGAGCCCCCGGAGTCAGCGAGGCCCCGGGCCAGTGCGGCACGGATAAGTGCGACAGCCGGCCACGTGTTGAGCTGGAAGGTCTCGAGGAGCTGCGCCTCGCTGATGGCATCAAACGAAAGCGCGTAGGGGGCGCCGCCAAGCGTGCTGACGATCAGGTCGATCCGGCCGAACGCGTCGATTGCTCGGTCCGTGAGCTCCGCCACGGCTAGTTCGGTGTCCATGGACCCGACGACACCTGCCGCATCGAGTCCCTCCGACTGCATGGCAGCGACCATCGACGCCACCCGACCCTCGTCGCGGCCGTTGACGATCACCGAGGCGCCTTCTCGCGCCAGTCGGAGGGCGCACGACCTCCCGATGCTCGGGTCGGCCGTCGAGCCGGTGACGATCGCCACCCGACCGGAGAAGCGTTGGCGGTCCAATCAGCCCATCGCCACGATCGGCGCGGCCAGGACGATGCCTCCGGTGGATCCGTGGAAGACCGCATCGCCGTAGGTGAAGGTGCCCCCGTCTGAGGCGACGAGCCAGTAGCCGTTGCCGTCGGGTGAGTGCATCCCAACGACCGGCTTGTTGAGCGGGACGGAGCCCGCAGAGCCATGGAAGGCCGCGTCGCCGTAGTTGAAGATGCCGCCGTCGGAGGCGACCAGCCAGTAGCCGCCGCCGCTCGCATCCGCGGCCATCCCGACGACCGGCTTGTTCAGGTGGATCGACCCGGTGGAACCGTGGAAGCCGGCGTCGCCATAACTGAAGATGCCACCGTCCGAGGCCACGAGCCAGTAGCCCTTGCCGTCGGCGGTGGACGCCATGCCCACGATCGGCTTGTTGAGGTGGATCGACCCGGTGGAACCGTGGAAGCCGGCGTCGCCGTAGCTGAAGATCCCGCCGTCCGAGGCCACCAGCCAGTAGCCGCCACCGTCGGGGGTGGCCGCCATGCCGACGATGGGGGCGTTCAGATGCAGGCTCCCCGTCGAGCCGTGGAAGGCGGCGTTGCCGAAGCTGAAGATCCCCCCGTCAGAACCGACCTCCCAGTAGCCAACGGCTCCCGGCGTCTCGGCCATGCCGACGATGGGCGCGTTGAGGTGTTGGCCGCCCATGGAGCCGAGGAAGGGTTCACAGAACGAGAAGACGCCGCCGTCGGAGGCCACCAGGCGGTAGCCCGGTTGGGACGCGCAGTTGACCGAGGCGACCAGTTGGCGCGCCTGTCCCGAGTTGGGGTTGATCATCAGGCCCGACTCGTCGACCGCCTCGAAGGCGCTTCCGGGCACCGTCTTGAGCGCCTGGAGCAGCGAGGTCGGCCAAGCCGGATTGGCGTCGGCCCAGAAGTGCCAATTGGGGCCGTTGTCGTCCAGGATCAAGCCGTACTGCTGGAGGGCGCGCAGGACCACCTGGGCCTGAGGCGAGTAGCCCGAGATGTCGAAGCTCGCCTTCAGCCTGAACCGGGCCCCCATCGGCGGAAGGTTCGGGTTGGCCGCCGACCCCTCTCCGGCGGTCGCCGGCCAGATGTACGAGGTGTCGGTCGTCGTTGCCTGGACGCGGATGGCGTGTGTGATGGCGCCCGACTGCACCTCGTCGTAGCGCATCAGCCCGGCCAAAATTGGTGTGCCCCCGGCGTCCACCGTTGCCAACCCGCCCCGGAGGGCGTCGGAGTTGAGGTTCCAGATGGCGCCGTTGGCCGCGTGCGAGGTGGTGGGACCGGTGTAGAACGCGTTGTAGAGCTCGTAGTCGGTGCATGTTGCCGGGTCGACCATGATGGCGTGCCGGTCACCCGTGCCGCCCTCTATCTGCGTGTCGGGTCCGAACGGGTACGGACCGGCATCGTTCCCGGACGAGCCGAACGCGAGAGGTATGAAGGCATGCCCCGGGGGCACGACGGTGATGGGCATGCCGTAGGTCGGAGGTGCGACCGGCTGCAGGTTGGTGGTGGATGCGGCCATGGCTGCCAGCCACTGCGCGCTGTGCGGGTCGACCGGCAAGTTCGCGATTGGGGTGTTCCAGACGTTGTCGGCCGGGAACACCGGGCAGTTGGGTGCGCCGGGTACCGGCGTGCCCGCCGACGCAACGGCAGATCCTCCGCCGATGGTCAGGCCGAGCCACAGCATCGCCGTCGTCGCAAACGCGACCGCGACTGTCCGCATCCGTTCTTTCACAATTGTCCCCTTTCCCTCCTTCGACGGTACCGCACGCGGGGCCGACCTCTCGGGGACCACAACGGACTGCGTGCGCGGATGTGCCGTGAGCTGCGTCGTTGAGCCGTCGCGCCCCGTACAAAGGAGATCAACCGGCCTTGCGGGTGCGCGTCGTCACGCCAATGGTCACCGAGCCTGTCGACGCCCCCTGCGTCCGGTCCTGCATACCGTTGAAAGCGTCAGCGGGTGCGCGGAAGCGAGTCGTCGTCGGAGCACCGAATGTGTGCGCACACCACTCTCCCGGTCACGCGGCGCGCTCGATCATGAACGGCACGAGGTGTGCGATGAAGCGGCGTGCCGGGGAGTCGTCCAGACCCGCAAACGCGGCATCCATCGATGTCATGGCGGACCGAGCGACACCGGTCGCGAACTCGCCGGCGAACGCGATGCTCCCGTACGACATCATGAGCTCGAGGACCCGGAGGACGTCTTCTTGTCGCCGGTCTGACGGAGCATGAGCCAGATACGCCACGAGCCAGCGTCGATCCGCCGGGTCGGCGCTCGCCAGGAGGTGGATGAGCATCAGCGTCCGCTTCCCTTCCAGGAGGTCACCGAGTGCCTCCTTGCCGTACACGTCGGGATCCCCGACCAGGTTGAGGATGTCGTCGCGGATCTGAAAGGCTGCACCGAGGTGGAACCCGAACTCGATCATCGGATCGACGTCGGCCGTCCCCCTCGAACCCACGAGCGCGCCGACCCGGAGGGGGAGCACCGTGGTGTACCAGCACGTCTTCTTCATGATGAGATCGAGGTAGTCGTCCGGTTCCAGGTCGGTCCGGTTGTCCCGGCACCAGCCGAGCTCGAGCGCCTGTCCGGCGATCGTCTGTTGGCCCATGAAGTCGAACTCCACCATGATGCGGTCGGCGAGCCGCGGGCCCAGGAGGTCGATGTTCTCGCGCAGCGTTCCCATCGCCTGCAGCGCGAGTCCGTCTCCGGCGTTGAGCGCGAGCGGCGTGCCGAACCGTCGGTGGAGGGTGGGCTCTCCCCTGCGGAGCAGGCTCGCGTCCTCGATGTCGTCGTGGACCAGGAAGGCGTTGTGGAGAAGCTCGATCGCCAGGGCCGAGGGGAGGGCATCGTCGAGCGGGCCTCCGAACGCCTCGCAGGTCGCGAGGCACACGCTCGGGCGCAGCGCCTTCCCGCCCCGGGTCGGGTAGTCGCTCATCGGCGCCGCGAGGTAGGGCTGGTGCGCCAGCGCGGCAAAGCGCCGGCGCAGGTCATCGGCGACGATCGCTCCGTAGCGCGCCAGACCGGCCGTCGGTTCTGCGACAGCCGTCACGAGTCGTTCGTCTTGGGCAGCACCCGGATGCGGAGAGGGAACACGACGTCGGGCAGATGCTCGACCAGGAGCTGTCCGTGGTACACACCCGGGGGCGCGTCCTCCCCGACGGCCACCGTGACGAGGATCTCGCGGCTCGCGTCCGGGTCAAGGCGATCGATGCGTGCCGGCGCGCACGTCACCGCGGTCGCCGGAAGCGACACTCCAGTGTGGCTGGCCAATCCCGGGCACCACGGCCGGAGATTGACCGCCGCCGTGCCCGTCGTGTTGTGGAGCCACAATTTGGCGCTCACCCGTCCCCCCGGTGCGACATCCGGCAGGCGGAGGTCACTGTGCTCGGTCGCACGAGCCCCCCACCATTGGGTGGCGTCGAGGCACCGGAGGCTTATCTCGTTGAGCTGACCCAGGATCGCGACGTACGCCTCGGTCGCTCGTTGCACGTCCGATGCCAGTGACCGCCCCGATCGGTCGGCTCCCCAGACGCCGGACCCTGCGCCACCGCCGGACCCGGGCCCGCTGCCGCTGTCGGCCGCGCGGCGTTCCCGCCCCGCCGTTCGCTGCCGCGAACTGGGCGAAGACCTCGATGAAGCGCTCGGCGATCGTCCGAGCCGCCTCGAAGCCGAGGGCCTGCACCTCTTGCGCCAGGCGTGCGGCCTCGGCTGCGCCCTCCGCAACGGGGTCGCCGGCTGTCCCGCTCACGCGCTGCCCACCGTCTGAGCGCCCGCCAGTCGTTCGAGGACGGCCTCGGCGGCCAGCTGCCCGGATCGGGTGGCACCCTCGACGCAGCCGGCGTTGAGGCCGTTGTCCGTCCAGTCGCCGGCCACGGCGAGGTTGCTGAAGCCGGAGCGGCCCGGCTGCAGCCGATACTGATCGGTGCCGGGCAGGGATTGCACGTAGAGATCGGAGGGGTCGATGTTCGCCCGCGAGTACTGGCTGTCGAGTCGCTCGGAGCCGGTCACAGTCCCGAGCCGGCCATCGCACAGCACGGACCATCGGAATCCCCCGTTGTCCACTGCGGCCGGCCACAGTGTCGCCACGTCGCGGTCCAAGAAGGTCCGGGCGCGTTCACGCACGGCCAGCGCCTCCCGCGCGGCGTCGGCCACACCGTCCCGAGAATCCGGCGTGCCCAGGACACTGCAGAAGTAGGCGATCGTCTTTGGTCGGTCGGCTTCGGGCCAGTCCTCGGCCGGCAGGAGATGCGGCATCGACGCCCAGGTGTCGAAGGGCGTGACGAACCCACTCACGGTGACTCCCGGAGGACCGGACCAACCGAGTGCGGCCTCGTCCTCGGACAGCCAGAGCTGCAACGCCTGCGTGGCCACCGTCCCCACGTTGTCGACCATCGACCGCCAGGCAGACGACGCGGCGAGGAGCTCGCCGCAGACGTGCGGCACCATGCCGAGAGAGATGGCGAACACCACGGTGTCGAAGTCCTTCCCCGCCTCCAGGGTGCAGCGACCGACGTCGCGGCGCGGAGACCAGAACGACTCGAGGTCGACCCCGTCGAGGGGATCGGTGGTCCGCAACTGCGCGTCGAGGGGCGCGTCAGGCCAGCACGGGAGGCCCTTCACCCGGATCAGGGGATCGTAGGCATCGACGCCCTCGGCCAGCTCGGCCTGTATGCCCAGGTCGATCGCGCCGATCGACCGCCCGTCGTCACCGAGCCTCAGTGCGTCGACCCGGTGGAAGAAGCGGAACTCGACCCCGCGGGTCGCGCAGGACCTCGTAGAGGGGGGCGAAGATCACCTCGCCCATGCCCGCCTGCATCTTCCAGAACAGCGCTCCCGAGTATTCGAGGAGCATCTTGGTCGCCAACTCCAGTCCCAGCCCGGCACTGAAGCGTGGACGGGCGGGATCCCCTGCCTCGTAGGCGAAGACGAGATCGTACATACCCCGGAGAATCGGTGACTCGAGCGCCTCGGGTTCGATGCCGCGCTCGAGTAGCCACTCGCGATAGTCGAGGTGGTTGATGGCCCCGAAGCCTTCGGGCGCGCGTGAGCAGACCGTCGACCACGATGCCGAACAGGTTGGTCGTCACCAGTTCGACCAGTTCGTAGCTGCGGCGAGCGGCCGTGTGCGAGCGCAGGGCGCCGCGCAGGCTGCGCCGCACCGGCTCGATGAGCGACGGCAGGACGCGCTCGAGGTTTTGGTTGCCGGTGAACGACGTGGCCTGCCGCAGGACCCGCTCGGCCCAGCTGAGTGGGAGCGTCAGGCCGATGAGCGCGGCGCCCCGCACGACGGCGGCCACTGAGGCCGCCGGAGCCCCGGCGCGGCCAACGGCGGGCCCTCGGCGAGGTGCTGAAGCCGATGGAGCCACCCCCGCGCGGTTCTGGGAAGGGGAGCGACGCGAGGAAGTCGACCAAGAGACGGAGGGACCGGACCACGAGGTCGGCCACGGCGAAAGGCGCTGCTGCCGTGGGCCTCTCATGGCTACCACCAGGCCGACCGCTGACCGGACTGAAGCTGGCCACCCACGGCTCCCACCCGCCGTCGTGGCGGTCGACGACGCCGACCAGGTTCGACGGTTCGACGGCGTCGTCCCACCTGCGGATGGGACACGACGGGTCCGACCGATCGCGGTCGAGCGCCTCGTAGCACCGGCGCATGACGTCGAACGTGTGGTCGTAGTAGCCGAGAAGCACGTGGAGGCCGTGCTCCTCGATGCGACTATGAGGTCCACGGCTGCTGGCCCCCTTGCCACCGAGGCGCCATCCCCGCTGGTAGACGGTGATGCGCTCGAACTGGTCAGCGCAGCGACCTTCCGTGAGTTCGAACGCGGTCGTCAGTGCGCCCATGCCTCCACCCAGGATGGCCACCGATCCGCGAGAGCGCCCCACGTCAGACCCCGAGCAGGTCGAGAGCCTCGGCGAGTTCAGGGCTCGAGGAATTGGGTGGGAACCGCTCGAGCACGGCGCCGATACGGTCGCTCCAATCCGGCGGGCGGACATCGAGAGGAAGCCGGCCCAGGTCGTTGGCCGCCCGCAGCGCGAGGAGAAGAGACCCCTGCGCCAGGCCGATCTCGACGGCGGCGACCAGGTCCGTGACGACCTCGTCCATCCGGTCGGGATGGGCGGCGATAGTGATCTCGGCGCGCAGGCGCAGGAGGTCCGATTGGTGGACCCGCTCCCCCGACGTCTTGGTCCGGTCGATGGCTTCTTCGACTGCGCGGAGCGCCGGGTCGGCGTCGCCGAGGAAGTGGTGGTTCTTCGCGACGATGCCGAGGTACGTCGGACGGAACGCCGCGTGGCCGACCAGTTCCATCCCAAGCCCGAACTGCTCGAGCTCTGTCACGTCACAGGGCCGGTCGGGCTCTGGCATCAGGACGTACTGCCGGCCGAGCAGCTGGAAGTAGTCGAACCGGCAGCGTTCTGCGATCTCGATCGTGCGCCGACCGAACTCGCGGGCCTCATCGGGATTGCCGGTGATCATCCGGATCCAGGCCAGATAGACGGACACGAAAGCCGAGCTGAACGGTCCGGACGGGAAGTCGAGTTCCTCGGCGGTCGCGATGGCGCGCCGCTCCCACATCGCGCTCTCCTCCGTGCAGCCCCGCAGCGCGGTCACACAGGCGAGCGCGACCGCCGTGACGGGCACCGCGTCATGCGGGAGAGGCCAGAACGGTGAGGTGGCCCCGTCGATGGACCGCAGGCGGTACCCCTCCCACGCCTCGAGGAGCCAACGGTGTGCCTCTTCGAGCCTTCCTTGGTAGAACGCGCCGTAACCCATGCACGACTTGATCTCGGGTGCGAACCAGGCTGTCGCGGGATCGTCGAGCACGTCGATCAGGGGCTCGAGCACGACGCTGGCGGCGTCGACGGAGCCGCGCACCAGCAGATAGCTCCAGATCCCGACCTGGGCCGGCATGATCTCGGGACGGTCCGTGAGCCTCCGGCAGATCTCCTCGGCGATCGTGAAGTCGTCGAACACCTCCGGATAGCCGTACCCGAAGAGGGAGCTCGTGCTGACGGTTCGTTGCATCCGGATCATGAGCTCGGTCAGGTCGCGCTCGTTCCCGTCGGGCAGCGCCGCCGCCAGCTCCAATGCCCGGTCGAGCTGGCGCCGGGCCTCGGTGTGGCTGGCCGCCGATTGCGCCGCCTGGGCCGCCACGATGTAGGCGGGGATGGCCTGAGAGGCGTCGCCGGCCAGGTCCCAGTGCTGGGCCACGACGGCGAGGTCGCCGGGTGAGGCCGCACCGGAACCGAGGAGCTCGGCGATGCTGCGATGGCTCGCCTGGCGGGTTTGCAGCACCTGCGTCTCGTACGCGGTGTCGCGGAGGAGGCCGTGCCGGAAGCGGTACCGGCCCAACCGGACCTCGACCGGCTCAATGAGCGCGGCGTCCTCGAGGCGGATCAGCGCCTCGTCGACCGACCGCCCGGCCAGTTGGCGCAGCGGCTCTTCGTCGAACTCAGTGCCGAGCGTGGCCGCCAGCTGCGCGACGCGCAGGTCGATGCCCGGTGCACGAAGGCGCGCCGTCAGGATCTCGTGGATTCGCGGCGGCAGCACCTCGCCGGGGTTGGCCGTGACGGTGCTGCGGGTCAGCTCCTGGAGGAAGAGGGGGACGCCGGCGCCGCGCTCGACGATCAGGCGACACTGTTTCGTGTCCAGTCCGCCGTCCGTCAGCGCGGCGACCAGCCCGGCCGCCTCCTTTTCCTGGAGCGGTTCCAACTCGATATCGAGCACCGACGACGCCCAGGGCGCATCGAGCGGGTCCCGGCTCGTGATCAGGATCATCGTGCCGGGGACGCTCTCGGTCGTCAGGAGCCCCAGCAGGTCGACGGTGGTCGGATCAGCCCAGTGGAGGTCCTCGACCAATACCAAGGTGGGCGTCGACGCGGCCGTCTGGGCGAGCCAGGCGACCAGGGCCCGGAGTGTCTGTTGGCGGAGCGCGAGTGCGTCCACCTCTGGGCGCGACCAGCGCTCGTCGGTGGCGAGTCCGAGCAGCGGGGCCAGGAGAGGGAGGGTGTCCCTCTCGAGACCGGCATCTTCCAGCCGGGCCTCCAATTCGGCCAACCGCTCGTCCGGCGGCTGGTCTGGGTAGAACCCGAGCAGTTGCTCGAGCATGCGCCCGACGGGCCACAGCGCGACGTTGCCGTGATAGGGCGAACAGTTGGCCTCGAGCACGGTACCGCCCTCGAAGCGCACGTGAGCGGCGAGCTCTGCGGCCAGCGCCGACTTCCCGATACCGGCCAATCCACGAACGACGACCCGCGCCTCTTCGGGCCGCGTGGCGCCCTCGGCGTCGTGGGCGAGGCGCTTCCAGGTGAAGCGGAGCAGGCGGCTCTGGCCATCGCGGCCGACCAGGGCCACCGACTCGGGCAGCCCGCGGCCAGGGGGAGGGACGGCGAGGTTCGACCGAACCACGTGGTGCAGGTCCATCGGGCGAGCGATTCCCTTGAGCGAGCGCGTCCCGATCGGCTTCAGCTCGAAATGCGGCTCCACGAGCTGGCGGGTGGTGTCGCTGATGACCACGGTGCCGGGATCGGCCTCACCCTGCAGGCGCGCCGCCACGTTGGGGGCCGACCCCGCGAGGGCTGAGCCGTCAAGGACCCCCGAGGCCAGCCCGGCGACCACGACGGTGCCCGAATGGACGCCGACGCGGATGGCCGGCTCGACGCCGTGGCGACGGTATAGCTCGATGCCGGCGTGCCCCATCCGCTCGACGAGCCGCAGAGCGGCCAGGACCGCCCGCCGCGCGTCGTCCTCGTGCGCCACGGGGTAGCCGAAGCACGCCACGACGCCGTCGCCCTGGAACTGGAGCACGCGACCACCCAGTTCCTCGATGGTCTCGGCCGCCACCCTGCGGTAGAGAACGAAGACGTCCTGGACGACCTCCGGCTCGGTCACGTCGGCCATGTCGGTCGACTGGACGAGGTCGGCGAAGACCAGGCTGACGAAGGCCCGCTGGCCTCCGGGTAGGGAACGTTCGAGCCTCGCCCGTTCGATCATCGCCGCAGCCCGCCGGTTGTGAGGATCGACGGCCAGCACGTCGTCAGCGAGCTCGACCACGCGGTCCCAGGCTTGGGTGGACGCGGCGGCATCCATCGACGCCAGCAACCGATCGATGAGCAGCGACAGGCGATCCTCCGCCGACACCGTCTGCCGCCCCTGGGCCGACGTCACCGCGTCCGTCTCCTCACTCCTTCGTCGGCTGGGCGTGGCTCACGTAGAAGAGCGCGGGGGCCTGCTTGCCCCCGCGCCGGCCACGAGCGCGCCCTCGTACAGGCCGCAGGGGAATCGGCTCGTCTCCGCCTGAATGGTGACGTAGGCAGGACCGGCACTCTGGATCACCGCTGGGGTGATCGTGATTGCGGACGCCTTGATAGTCGCTTGGGTTCGCCCGATCCGGGTGAGATCCGAGATGCTCACCTGTGCCTTGTCCGACCGCGCCTTCACCATCAGCGTCGTGTGCTCGGTGGTGCGTGCGCTGTCTCCTGGATCCGCACCTGCCGTCGGTCGTACGGTCGCCTCGGCCCAGCTCGACACGTTCTCCATTCCGGCCTGCCAGGCGCGCGACCAATCCCGGGCGAGGCGCTGGAAGAGGCGAGTGGTGTCGTTCGCCGCTTCCACTCGTCCGTATTTGCCGGACCAGACCCGTTCGGTGACGTCGACGGTGAAGGGGGCGTAGAAGCCTATGCAGTCGTTCACGTTGCCGATCCACTGCTCGGACACGCCGCCGATGAACGCTGCGGCGCCCTCGGCGGACGAAGACACGCCGGGATCCGAGTCGCCGACCGACCCGGGAGCAGGTTTCACCGGGCCTCCGGCAGCCCGGACCGCTGCCTTTTTCGCCGCGCTCTGCACCGAGTCGCTCCACCCCGGACAGACTTCAGTTGCAAAAGTGTTGAGCAGGGTATCGGTGAACCCGACGACCTTGAGGGCCTTCACGTGCCGTCGGCCGCCCACGTCGGCCGCCATGAGATAGCCGCGGTCGACCTGGAGCACGTCCCCGATACTGCGGTCCATGTCGAAGCTGACGGCCGCCCACGCCTGGGTCGACTTGAACTCGCACCGCAGCTCGGTCTCCAGCCGGCGGCCGCCGATCTCGACCACCTCGAGGTATCTGGAATGGGTCTGTTGCGCATTGCTCTTGCTCGGGCGCACATCGACCGGACCGATCGGCCGCATCTCCTTGAACATCCCGCCGTCCCAGTCAGGCCAGTTCTCTGGGATCATCCAATCGCGGAGATTCTTGAGCGACTCGTCGGTTTCGAACTCCGTGAAGATCCAGACGGCCTGCTTGCCCTCGACGTCCACCGACATGGCGGTGCAGATCACCCCGGAACCGCTGGACGGATTGCCTCCGTTGCCACCGTTCGTCATGCCGCCTCCTGCGTGTCGGGCAGCCTCGCCGTGGATATGGCCCCCCGACCTGCGGAGGATAGCCCAGATCCCGTCTCGCAACCCCAGTGAGTCCAGGCCGCTCAGACGGCGCCCGGACACCTCGAAAGTCCAGGGCGTGACGTTCGGCTTTCCGCGGTCTCCGCTGGACTCGGTGGTCAGCCTCCGCAGTACTCGACGAACGAGCAGAGTGTGCTGATTAGGCGCATTTCCTCGATGGTCCGGGCCCGGCTGTTGAGCAGGTCCTCCGTGCAGACCAGGTACGCCAGGCAACGGGCCCGGCTGATGGCGACGTTCAGTCGGTTGCGTGAAAAGAGGAACTCGGCACTCCGGGGCATGAAGTCGGAGGACGACGTCGTCATCGTGAAGAACACGACGGCGGCCTCGCGCCCTTGGAACTTGTCGACGGTGCCGGCGGGGACCCCGCGGGTCCGCGGTTCGGCATCGAGCGTCTGGCGCAGCAAGGCAACCTGGTCGTTGTACGGGGCGACCACCATGAAGTCCTGCACGGTCAACGGGCTCGTGACCCCGTGCTGGTTCACCCACGGCGTGCCAAGCAGACGGTCGATCTCGCCCGCCACGAGCTGAGCTTCCTCGAGCGACTCGGTCGAGCAGCCCTCGTGGCCGGCTTTGAGCCACCTCAGCCCCGTCCCGAACGCGGTGCTTTGCTGAGCACAGCTCGGGTGGCTCCCGAGCCGCCCCTCGTAGATCTCGTCCGAGATGAACCGGCACACGTTCGGGTGCATGCGCCTGGTCTCGGTGAGGAAGACGCCTCGATCCGGCGGCATCGTCACGTCGTCCCCGAGCACGTGCTGCAGGACGCTCAACCCCCCACCTCCGGGATGTACGGCTTGCGCCACCTGCGGGAGTTGGAGCGGATCGCCCAGGAGCACGAGGTTCTTCGCTGACGTCGAAGCGGCGAGCGCGTCGGCGAGCGCCAGTTGACCTGCCTCGTCGACGATCAACACGTCGACGGGGGCTCCCCGCATGTCCGGGCTGGCGAACAGCCACGTGGTGCCCGCGACGAGGTTGTGCTCGCTCTTGGCACAGGGCGGATTGTTCGTGACGTAGGTGACCCCCGGAAGCTTCGGGTGGTTGGCGTCGGGCACCTTGCGGACGGCCTTGAGCATCGAGAGATCGCCCTTGTCGTCGAACACCTGGAGGATCTCCTCGAGCAAGTTGTCGATGGCGTGGTGGCTCATGGCGGTGATGCCGACCCGTCGCCCGGCGCGGATGAGGCTGTGGACGATGTGGGCGCCCCAGTACGTTTTGCCGGTCCCCGGCGGCCCCTGTATCGAGATGCAGCTTCCGTCGAGATGCCTGACCCACCCGCACATGGCGTCCAGGTCGTCCGAGAACGCTCCTCCGGGCGGGCCACCGCCCGGGGTGGACGCCGGGTCTTCCCGGCGGAGCAGGCTCAGCGACGCCGGATTGGGAACCCTCGACCCCGGGGCATCGAGCACATTTGCGGCGAGATCGTCCAGGGCGGCGGGCTTCGGTTTTGGTTGCACCCAGTCGTGGAGGGCGACGGCGTTCGGGAACACGCCGAGTTCCTCCGCCTTCTCGCTCCAGACGAGGACCACCTCACCGTTCAGCTCGTCGATCTCAGAGATGCTCGAGTATCCGGTCGGGCCGTCCAAGATGCCGTAGAGAATCGACGCGCCGGGCCGCCCCAGATCGGCGGAGATCACCTGCGCAGGGCAGCGGAACCGGGCCCCTTGCGACTTCAGCTCCTGGCCCTTGGCGCCGTACCTGGGTTCCAAGGCCACGAACTCGAGCCCCGCGATCACGTCGAGGTCGTCGAGCAGCTCCGCGGTCTCGAGGCAAGTCCGCGCCCACTTTGGCGCCTTGTAGGCGCGGAACTCTCGTACCCAGTAGCCGAGCAGGTCCCCGAGAAGATGTTCGGGCGTGCCGGGCCCGTGGGCATGCAGGGCAGCGATCCGCTCATCGAGTTCGGGATGTTCGTCCTCTGGGTCCAGCCGCGCGGCTCGCCAGGGCAGACCTGCCGGGCGCAAACCGACGAGCCAGTCGCGCAGGGCCAACGTCGCCCGGACGTCGTCCTCGTTGTACGCGGCGATGCGCTCGAGGATGGAGGGGTCGGGTGCAGCCATGAACTTCTCGTACTCGACCACCGCGGCCGAGCCCTGATCGATCTCATGGCCGCGCTGGTACGCGGTCAGCCGTTCCATTTCCTTCAACCCGTAGGACTCCGTACCGACCTGGATGGCGTTGCGGACCACCGGATACAGGTCGACGAAGAAGCCCGTGGCCACCATCTCGGACAAGACCGCCTCACCGACACCGTGATCGGCCGCCAGGCGCTCGAGCGCCGATCGCTCGGTGTGGTTGTAGTGGTAGACGTGCATGTCCGGGTGAGAGGCCCGGCGGATCCTTCAGGTACTCGATCAGTTCCCCGGTCGCCCGCTCCTCCCCGGTCCTGTCGTGTGCCCATCGGGCCTCGTACGTCCACGTGCCGTCGGACCCCCGTGCGATGAGCCCGAACAAGAAGAACAGGCCGCTGTCCGCCGTCCAGAACGGATCGCCCTCGAAGTCCAGGACGACGTCCCCATCGTCGGGCTGCGGGCAGCAACTCCAGACCCCGACCCCAGGTCGGGTCCGCACCGGCCTCGATGATTCGGAACGGAGGCGGGCCATCAGGGACGATCCTCGCCTCGACTTGGAGCTCTGCTTGGGTGACCAACCGCGCGAGCCGCTCGGGACGCATCGAGTCCACCTCACGGGAACACCCAGCGAGGTCGGTGAGCGTCGCGACGGCCGAGTCCTCGAGGCTCAGCCGGTCGCTCGTCCTGATGCCGGCGACGAAGACGAGGGAGTCCTCGTCGCGCCATTGCGCGTCACAGACGCCGGCGAACTCACAGAACTCGCAGTGGTCACACGGTTCCGGATGGGTTTCCTGCATGGGCGCATCGTCCGCCAAGAGGTGCCGCAATTGGCCGCGGAGCCGGCGCCAGTAGGGATGGAACTCCTTTGTGGCAAAGCGACTCGATTCGCCCCGACCCCAGCCAGATGTGCAGATGCTCCGGGGACGTACCCGTCGCGGCGCGGAGGGCGTCGGCGTAGAAGCAGAGTTGGAGGATGTGTCCGGGCTTCGCCTCCGTCCGAGCGAGCTTGGCGTCGACCGGTTCGTACACGCACGCGCTCTCGGAAGGACCATCGACCCTCACCAAGAAGTCTGCGATCCCACGCATCCCGTCGTGGACAAAGGGCATCTGGTAGATGACGTCGAAACCCTCATCCCACGGGGTGCCCACCCGGGTCACCCATTCGTCGAAACGCTCGCCCGGGTCCCGCGCCGGAACCTCGTAGATGGTGCGCCCAGTGGCCCGGTAATGCTCGAGGCATTCGGCCTCGTGTTGCCTGCCCTTGTCGGCGAGGAGTCGAGCGAAGCTCCCAAATCCTGAGAGCTCGACGTCCAGCAGGCCGGCATCGAGGCGCTCTCGCAACGTCAGATAGTGAGCACAGTCGAGCCAAGCGGTGATCTTCGAAGGTGACAGCAAACGGTCAGGCATCGATTTCCGTCATCCCCGATAGGCCCTCGGCCTCTCGTCTTCAGTGTCTACATGCGAGCGCCATGAGCATTGCGGACGGGACCCGTCGTTCTCGGGTTTTCTAACAAAGATGTGAGAAATCTGGACTTCCGCCTGACTTCCATAACGTCTTCTAAAGGGAGATGGAGAAAATGGGCCAGACAGCACAAGGGGATTTTGCCGCTCAGCGTTCGACTAGCGACCGAACCATCTGACGAGGGATCAGAAGGTTAGGTTTGGCAATTCAGGGGATGCACCGGTGTGTTGGATATCAATCTTCTAAATGATGCCCGGGTGTCTAGCCTCCGTGGGCCTTCTAGTGGGTCTGGTGGGTCTCCGGATGAGAGCGGGCGACGGGAATCGAACCCGCGTTCT
>CAVSAT010000011.1:0-10360 GCA_963726005.1 uncultured Acidimicrobiaceae bacterium | reverse complement strand
ACGCCCGCCCGTACCTTGAACAGGAGCAAAGGTGCTGGTAGGGCGGTTGTGCATACGCAGCCGCCCAGGCGCTGCACTACTCAATGTCGGCGTCCGGGGTCGGAGTCCCCATAAACGCGGACCCCTCCGGACGGCCCGACCTTCGGGTGATGACCCGAAGGTCATGCAAGGACCGCTGAAGCAGTCCCGGCCATGCATTTGCCCAGAACACTCGGGCGCCCCAGCCTCCCGATACAGAGACCTGGCGTTGGAGGATGCCGCGACCTTGGGATTACCCAGTCGCTCAGGCGCGGATGGCGGGCGCAAGAACCTCTTCGCACCACTGCCGGAAACTCGTGGGACTGGCCGTCTCGCTCGTGCGGACCACACCGTTGTCGAGACCTTCTTCTTTCGCTCGCATCATGTCGACCATGCCTTGCACGAAGGCGATGCCCATTCCGTGGCCCGTGAGCCTGGCGGCGAGATCGTCGAGCGACTGGCGCTTGTAGCGCACCGGCAAGCCCAGCACCTCGGACATGATGCGGGCCATGTCGTCATGGGAGAGGTCTTCGGGGCCGAGCACCGGAACGGTTTCGATCCTGTCCATGACCGGTCGAGGAGAAGCTGGGCGGCGACCGCGGCGATATCCCTGGTGGCGGTGGTCGGAGCTTTGCGGCCTGGACTAAGAGTGTTGGTGAAAACGCCTTGGTCGCGGATCTGCGCCACCTGGCGAAGTGCGTTGTCCATGAACGATGGGTTGGCGAGCGCCCGATAGGCCACACCGGTGCTGGCGATGAGATCGTCCATAGCGAGCGAGGCGGTGACCAGCCCGGCGCGCTCCGCGTAGGGGGTCCCTCGGCCAAGCGCCGAGATGCCCACCACGTGGCCCACCTGGTGGCTGGCAAATGCATGGGCCGCGGCCTCGGTAAACCCCGAGAACGCCGCTTCCAGGCTCGGCGCGGCCGGGTTCGGCGGAACAAGCCAGAACACGGCGTCAGCGTCGGCAAATGCATTGTCGACGACGTCGGCGTCACCGTGTGAGCCCACCACCACGTCGACGCGTTCGCGTACCGGGCCGGAGAGCTTGGCCGGATCGCGTGCAATGACACGAAGCTGCCTCGTCGCCAGGAGTGGGCCTCTCAAGGAGAAGTCCGGAGGACCTGGCTGCCAATGTCACTGGTGGGGGCGGTGATCACGATCATGCAAACCATCCTCAGACCCAGGTCGCGGGGCGTCCAATACCTCTTCCGGCCGATTGATACCCTTCGGGTATGGATCTTGACCTGCGGAAGCTCCGCTACTTCGCTGCGGTGGCTGAGCATCAGCATTTCGGTCGGGCGGCGGAGCAGCTCTACATTGCCCAGCCCGTACTCAGCCGGCAGGTCCGTGCGCTGGAGAAGGATCTCGGCTGCAACCTCTTCGAGCGGACGACCCGCAGCGTGCAGCTCACGCCCGCCGGCCGGTTACTCCAAAAAGAGGCACAACGGGTGTTCGCCAACGTCGATGCCGTGGTGCGGCGCGTTCACGAGGTCGACCGAGGAGTCGCGCGGTTGGTCGTCGCCTTCGCTCCCGGGCTCCACGTCTCGGAGGCCGTGCGAGCCTTCACGCGCACGCATCCCGATGTCGAGATCGAGCTTCTGCACTTGGCGTGGTGGGAACAAGATGCCCCGCTCCGCGACGGTCGGGCCGACGTCGGATACCTCCGACGCACCTTCGAAGACACCGGACTCCGAGTCATCCCTATCGGGAGCGATCCCAAGGTTGCCTGCCTCCCGAGCTCCCACAAGTTGGCCCGTCGGTCGTCGCTGAGCTTGGCGGACCTCGAAGGCGAGTCGATCATCGACCCCACAAGACGGCGGGTTTCCTCAGTCGAGGAGAAGTTTGAGCTCGTCGCCGCCGGACACGGCATCGCTGTCGTACCCATCAGCGTTGCCACGTCCTATACCCGTCCCGACCTCGTCTACCGGCCGTTGATAGACGCCGTTCCTCTCGAGACGTGTCTTGTCGCAATGGCGGACCGCCAGGACCAGCGGGTCGCCGACTTTTTGACCCTCGCCGCGGACACGTTGAGTGACACGTCGGCCAGACTCGCCGCCGTCGACTAACCCCCTCACCGTTCCACACCCAAGTGAGAACGCCTGAGATGCGCAAGCCTCACCACGGGGTCGCTCAACCGACCACCTTCGGGTTATGAGACGGTGACCTATTCGCGCCGTACAACTGGTCTGGACAAACTGCTGAGATTCGTTCAATTTAGGTCTCTAGCTGGGGTAAATCTGACGCCACCCACTCCGACCAGGAAACCGTCCTGTGACATCGAAATCTGAATCCGTGCGATTTTTGTCGGGATCCCACGGACCTTCGGGCACTCTTCGGGTCGTTCGCGGCCACGCTTGTTACGGGGGCATCTGTATCCCGGCGACAAGGCGTCCGGAACTCCCCGAGGGCCTTGCATCTGCCGGCAGTCATCTGGCCGAGAAGATGTTCAGAGCGCTTTGGCTCCCAAGGCGATGTCGAAGCCGGCGCCGTTGCGTGCCAGGCCCACCAGGAGGATGCCGGCCCATTCAAGGACGTAGGCCATCTCGAGCCCTCCTGCGTCGAGGGGCCGCATGTCCAAGCTCTCCAGAAACGCCGCGACGCGTGCCTTCGCCTCGGCGCTGTCGCCGGCGAAGAACACGTCCACGGGCTTGTCTTCAGCAAGGACGCCCTGAAGGATCGAATTGAATGCCTTCACGACGTGTGTGCCCTCGGGGGCGGCGGCGGCGATCTGCTGGGACATCGAGTCGCCCGCGGTAGTCACGAGTCCGCTGGCGTCGGCGTTGAACGGGTTGGTGATGTCGACGAGGATCTTGCCGGACAGCGCATCGCCGTAGTGCGCGACCACTTCAACCGCGCCGGCGTACAGGACGGCGACGATGACGATGTCACCCGCCGGCCTTGCCCCGAACGTGCCGACGGTGGCTCCGTTGCCGATCTGGTCGGCAAGTGCCTGAGCCTTGGCGGTGTTGCGGCTCATGATCTCGATGGTGTGGCCGTGCTTCGCCGCCCGGGTGCCGATGGCGGTGGCCATGTTGCCCGAGCCGATGATGCTGATGGTGGTCATGATGTGTGCTCCTTCGTGGTGTCTGGATTAGTTGGTCGTGAGGGTCTTGCTGGCGTGATGGCCTGGCGTGTCGAAGGTTCGCCCACGCCCGGCGACGCGGCTCAGATCACTGTGGTGCCGCCGTCGACAACCAGCTCCATGCCATTGACGTAGCTCGAGTCGTCCGAGGCGAGGAACAACGCGACCGACGCGATCTCCTCAGGGCGGCCCATCTCTCGCCGCGGGATCACGGACTCGAACTGCGCCTTCATCTCCGCGGACATCACCGCCTCCATCATCGGCGAGGCGACCTGGCCGGGGGTCAGCACGTTCACCCGGATCTTCCTGTCCCTCAGCTCGGACACCCACACCCGTGCGTAGGCGGGCAGCACGGCCTTGCTCGCTGCGTACACACTCCAATCGGGGTAACCCCGGAGCGAAGCGTTCGACCCGGTCATGAAGATCGAGCCTCCATCGTTGAACAGCGGCAGCGCCTTCTGGACCGTGAACAGCGTGCCGCGCGCGTTCAGCGAGAAGGCGGCATCGAACTGCTCCTCGGTGATCTCGCCGAGCCTGCCCTGCTCGCCCACCCCGGCACTTGCCCACAACACGTCGACCGTGCCCTTTTCCTGCTTGACCGTCTCGAACAAACGGTCCAGATCGTCGAGGTCGGCCGAATCGGCCTGCACGCCGGTCACGTTCCGGCCGATCAGCTCGACGGCTTCGTCCAGCGCGTCCTTCCGCCGGCCCGAGATGAAGACGTGAGCTCCTTCGTCAACGAACAACTTGGCACCGGCCAGCGCCATACCGCTTGTCCCGCCTGTGATCACCGCGACCTTGCCATCGAGCTTTCCCATGAGTACTCCGTTCGTTTGCGCTGCCGATGTTATGTACACCGATCTGATTGCTTAACGTAGCAGAGGATGCAAGCTATGCACACCGGTCGGTACCCATCTGCGCTACGCTGGGCATATGACAGAGTTGGAGAAGGGGCCGCGAGGCCTGCGCCGCGGCAGGGGCGCGCGAGAGCGCATCCTCAGCGCTTCACAACAGCTGTTCCGCGATCAGGGCATCAACCGCACCGGCATGGACCAGATCTGCGCGGTGGCCGAGGTGTCCAAGCGCACGCTGTACCAGCACTTCACCGGCAAGGACGAGCTGATCGCCGAATGCCTACGCCGATTCGATCCCGACGTCCTGCCTGAAGTGTTCGAGCGCACCGACCTCACACCCCGCGAACGACTCCTCGCCGCCTTCGACATCCACTCGCCTCTGTGCCCGTTCATTGCGGCGGCCGTCGAAATCCCCGACCCGGGCCACCCGGCACGCGTTCACGCCCGCGACTACAAGAAGGCCTTTGCCGCCCGGCTCACCGATACCGCCCGCGAGGCCGGCGCCACCGACCCCGAACAGCTCGGCGAACAACTGGCGCTGCTGCTGGATGGCGCCTCGGCCCGCAGCCGAGTCCTCAACACCGAGACCCTCGCCACCGCCGCCGCCATCGCGGCCGTCCTCGTCGACAACGCCATCCCCACGGCAGCGGCACCGTCTGGCGCAAGCGCTGTCGAGCTAGCACGGCCACGATCTCGAAACTGGGACCCGCATTGTCCCGCCCCGAGGCTTCCCGCGGAAGAAAGTTCCGGGCGACAATGTGGGATCGATGCCACCACGGCCAATGTCCGGGCACTCGGCGCCAACGGCCCCGGGCACGCAGCCGGGTTGACTCATTCGAACCCGAGGGTGCCTTCATGTCGTTCTCCACGGCTGCATCCCACCAACGACTAGGAGGAACTGATGGGCTCGAAAGACAGTCGGAAGTTCGGAGACGCCAATGTCACTGGTGTCGTCATGTTCGAGAGCGACGGGTGGCGCTTTGCTCCCGTTGCATGGTCTCTGGACGGCGAGGAGGTCCGATGACGACACTAGAGGAAGCGGCAGCCCTCGCCCGTCTTGACCGCGGATTGGTCGTAGTTTCGACGTTGCGGTCCAACGGCACGATCCAAGCGTCCGTTGTCAATGCCGGTGTGATCGCTCACCCCGTCACGGGCGAGACCATCCTTGGACTGGTCACTGCTGGCCGGATCAAACTGGCGAACCTCCGCGCCCGTCCACAGGTCACGGCAACCTTCCGCAACGGCTGGCAGTGGGCGGCGGTCGAAGGGCACGCCGAGCTCGTCGGGCCCGATGACCCCCAGCCGTGGCTTGATGCTGAAGGTCTACGGCAGCTCCGTCGAGAGATCTTCGCCGCTGCCGGCGGCGAGCATGACAACTGGGACGAGTACGACCGAGTCATGGCCGAAGAACGCAGGGCCGCCGTGCTCATCACGCCGGACCGGATCTACAGCAACTGAGGGTCGGTGGGCCCCGTAGCTCGCCGCAAGACGGCAACAGTCTGGCTGAACTCAGCGTTGTAGATGACGAAGGCGAGAGATCCCCTTAGCGATCGGACTCCAATCGGCGAGGCTCAGAACGACGTTCGTTGATGAAGCGGTGGATGGCCTCGTTGGCGTGGTCCTGAAACGACGGGTTGGCCAGGTCGGGGAGGAAGTCTGCTTGGTTGACCATGGGACCTGTAAGCGTGTTGGCCGCGCTGGCGTAGAACACGCCGCTCGACAGGGTCGGGTCGGTGACGCCGTCGACCAGTCGCTTCGCGCCCACGTCAAGTTTGTGGGAGAGACCCAGGGTGGGCATGATGTATTTGGCCGCTATACGCATCGGCAATGGGAGGTCACTGGCTGCTTGGGTGCCGGTGGTGTTGCCGGGGCTCACGGTGATGAAGCGGCGGTCGGGGTGTTGGCGGGCCAGGTAGGCCATCCATAGGGCGCCGATGTACTTGGCCTGCCCGAAAGCGAGGTTGAAGTCAGCTTTTTTGCCGGCGAAGTAGCTGCCGTCGATGACAGTGGCGAACTCGTCGGCTGAGTGTGAGACCCACGTTGGCCCCTTCATCCGCAACTTCGGGACCCCCCTGACTGCTTCACTTCCGGCCAAGACCGCAACCTCGCCAAGCCGATCCTCGGCCAGGAGCCCTTCGAGGAGGACGACGTGGCCAAGGACGTTCGTCGCGAACACGGTGGTGACCCCGTCAGCGGTCAAGCCCAACGACTGCGGGCCAATGACACCAGCGTTCATGACCAGCGCGTCGACGGATCCGTTGATGGCCGCAAGGCCGGCGCGCACCGAACCCAGATCGGCGACGTCCATGAGAACGATGTCGAAGATGCGCCGGCCGGTCGCTGCTTCGAGTTCGGCCTTTGCCGCTGGTCGCCCGATCTTGGTTCCGGCACGCCAGGTAGATGCGGGCGATCTCGGGACGTAAGGCCAGTTGCCGGGCCACCTCCTTGCCGATCCCGGCGTTGGCGCCCGTGATGAGCACCGTCTTTCCTGAGGGTGTGCTCACGCTGATTCCCTCCCACCATTTGAGGACGTAGGGAGACCGTCGAGCAAGCTGAAACGGGCATCCATCGCGACACTTCGGAGATCGATTAGCTGCTGATATTCCGGTGAGTTGTACCACCCGAGGGCCGTCTCACGGTCGGGAAACCGCACGAGTGCTCCTGACGTGAGCGAGCCATCGCCGTGCAGTACTTCCCAGTTTCCGCCGGCGAGAGGCTCGCCTCCGTGCTCCTTGGCTGTCTGCCCAGCAATGGGGGCGTACTTCTCCTTGTACGTTTCCGGGTCCTTGACTGTGAATTCGACAATTACGTATGCACTCATGTTGATACTCCTCAGTTGTTAGTTCTGATCTGCGCTCTTCGGTCTTCGCTCTTAAACGTCACTGCCGACAGGCGTTACGTCGCGACCCGGCCTCCGTCGACCGCAAGAGTGACGCCGTGGACGAAGCTGGCATCATCACTGGCGAGGAAGACGATCGCCGCAGCCAGTTCCTCGGGCTCAGCGACGCGACCTGCTGGTGCGAGTGCTGCGAGCTGATTCACCATCTCGTCGGGGACTGCTTCCATCATGCGGGTGCGCGTCGGGCCGGGGGCAACGGCGTTGACCCGAACACCACTCGGGCCGTATTCGGCGGCCCAGGCCTTCGTCAACAGTTCGAGAGCCGCCCGGCTGGCGCCATAGAGAGCCATGCCGGCCTGTCCGAAGCTCGCGACCATCGTGGAGATGTTGACGATCGAACCCCATCCGCGTTCGGCCATGGCTGGCGCCAGTGACGCGACGAGGAAGAACGGAACCTTGACGTTCAGTGCAAAGGTCTCGTCGAACTCTGCCTCGGTGGCTGCGTTGCTTGGTCCGAGCAAGGCGACGCCAGCGTTGTTGATGAGGATGTCGACGTGACCGTCGCCTGCCTCAGTGGCCCACTCGACCAGCTCCTGGGCTGATTGCAGATCGCTCAACGTCGTGAGCTTGAACGATGCGCTGCCGCCGCTGCCTTCGATCTCGGCGACCACGTCTTTGGCTCGTTGTTCGTTGCGTCCCACTACCAGTACGTGAGCGCCGCGGGCGGCCAAGGCGATGGCCGTCGCCTGGCCGATCCCGCTCGTCGAGCCCGTCACCAGAGCTGTCTTGCCTTTTAGATCAGTCATACGTTGTTTGATCCTCTCGCAGAAAATGGGTGGTGTAACTCACTCTGACAGTTCAGAACTGGGTTGTCAAACTCAGAAATCCTGCTAACATTGGTGCATGGTCAACGAGACGAGTGACCGGCCGAGGCTCACCCCCAAGGGAGCACGCACCCGGGCACGAATAGTGGAGGAGGCCGCCGCCCTGATCCATGAACGCGGGGTCGCGGGCACCACCTTGGAAGACGTCAAGGTGGCGGCGGAAGTCAGCGGCTCTCAGATGTACCACTACTTTCCCGACAAGAACGATCTCGTGCAGGCGGTCATCGACTACCAGGCCGAGACCATCGTCGATCGCAATCGGCAGGCGCTCAGCAGAGCGAACGGCGTCGAAGCCTGGCGGAACATGGTGATCACCGCAGCGAGGCGCACCAAAGCAAAGGGGGGCTGCCAACTTGGCTCGCTCGTTGGTCAACTCGCCGAGAGTGACCCCGAGGCCCGAGCGCTCATCGCGGCAGGGTTCGATCAGTGGGCAGCCGCCATCGGCGATGGGCTGAGATCCCTTCATGCCGACGGGAAGCTCCCGTCGGACATCGACCCGGACGACCTCGCCACTACTCTGCTCGCCACGCTCCAAGGGGGACTTCTACTCGCCCAGGTACAGCAGAGTCCCCGTCCGTTCGAGACTGCCGTCAATACCCTTCTCGCCCTTGCCATCGGCAGATGAGCCCAAGCCGGGTTCGTTCACAGCCATCGCCGAGGTCGGCTCACGGCTCTTGGATGATGCACGTGCATCCACACGATGCGCTTGCAGACCCGCTGCCATTCGTGATGCCGGACACCTCGCTGCGCCCAGTGGGTTGCTCGGGTCTGGCTTTCCGCGAGCTCATTCAGCCGACCCTGACTGCTCGTGCCTCTTGGACGTGGACCGGCCTCGTCAAGATGGACGGAATTCGATGACAGCTCCTCGCGTGGGGGAGACGTTCCACCTCGACCTCGACGGGACGGCAATTGCCGGCCGCTACATCGAAGTAGATCCCCCGCACCGCATGCTGCTGAGATGGGACCGTCAAGGAACCGACACAGCGACGCCGACACCAACATTCATTGAGATCACGCTCACCCCGACAGGTGACGGCACAAATGTGAGGGTGCAATTCTCCGGCCTAAGTGCAGAGGATGCCGCTTTCTATCCGCAACTCTGGGCACGCCACCTTGACCGGATCGCAGCTATCTTCGCTGGCGCCGAACTCGGCGCATTTCCTGGCAACTGAGTGGGACCACATCTCCGACACCTATATCCGACGTTCGGGTTATTTCCCCGAACTCTCTGATCCTTGAGCTGCGGCTAGACCCAGGTTCTCTCGGTCTGTTCCACCGCCAATCAATGGCCGAGGAGGAGGAACGCAGTGCGTGGATACGTTGCACAACGCCGCAGTCGCTTCTATGCGGTGATCTACGAGGGGGTTGACCCGACTTTACCGGCCGTGAGCGGCGGCGCTGGCATCCCGCCAGGCGAAAGAGCCGCCCCACGAGAGGCAGAAACTCACTGGCGGCGCAAACTGGCGGCAAAATCCCGCCTACGGCCGCGACCCGTCAATCGGGCCCCACGCTAGGCCACGTACTTGTTACGTCAATGGCTTCCGGCCAAGGAGATCAACCCTCCGGCCGAGTACCTGGGACGGTTATCGACGGCTGATCGAGCTTCATGTGGTGCCGCGCCCTCGGGTTCGTCTTATCCGTGCGCCGGCTTCGCGCCGAGCAGTTGGAGGCGACTCTACGCCGAACTGCTCGAACCACACCGGTTCGACGAAACGGCCAGGGTGGACTGGATCCCGAAGACCGTCCTCGAGGTCCATATAGTCCTCCGCCAAAGCGCTTGCCGACGCTCGCCGCCCGTGGCTTGGTCGTCCACAACGTCGCCGACGATGCCGAGCACGTCGAAACGACGCCGACCGAGCGTCGGCCCCTTACCTCCAGCGAGTTTCGAGCCTGGAATGCAGTTCTACTGGGCGAACTTCTTGATTTGGCCCACAGCAGCACGCCACTTCGCCGCTTTGTGGCTGGCCGCCAACACGGGCATGCGCCGAGGCGAAGTCCTCGGCCTGCGCTGGGGCGACGTGGACCTCGGTGCGGCCAGGGCTCTCGGTCAACCGCTCGCTTGTCTCGGTCGCCTATGAGCTGCACGAATCACGAGGCAAGACGAGACACCGCGAGGCGAACGATCGATCTCGACGAGCGCGACCATGGATGGTGCTTCGAGGACGATTCGTAGTCCATACTCCGAGGCGGAGGACTACGTCTTTTGCCACAAGGACGGCACGCCGATCCATCCGCAGGTCCTCTCTGATGCCTTCAAGCGGCTCGTGGGCCAATCGGGACTGCCGCGCATCAGTCTCCACGACCTTCGTCACACGCACGCCACGTTGCTCCTCAAGGCCGGAGTCCCGATCAAGGTGGTCAGCGAACGATTGGGGCATTCCACGCCTGGCTTCACCATGGCGACGTACCAGCACGTCCTACCCGGAATGCAGGCCGAAGCCGCGAGGACCTTTGCCGCACTGCTCGAACGCTCCTGCGAGCTCAGTGCGGTAGAGCGAGGAACGTTTCCAGGTTCCAGGTTCCCACGGTTCTCCCCGGTGGAACGTCGGTAGAAGCCAACGGTGACCAAAGCCGTCACCAATGCGAGCCTCTGACCAGGCTCTCTGAGTGGCGGGGGGAGGATTTGAACCTCCGACCTTCGGGTTATGAGCCCGACGAGCTACCAGACTGCTCCACCCCGCGG
>CAVSAT010000010.1:0-12523 GCA_963726005.1 uncultured Acidimicrobiaceae bacterium | reverse complement strand
CAAAATCATGAGTTCTGGTCCTTTGTTTGAGATTGGTTTTTCAGGGTGAGTTTGAGGTGGGCGGGCCGGAGCGCCGGCCCAGCGACGACACGGTGGGCCAGCTGACTTCGGCGGTGTCTACGAGCGTCAGATCGACTGAAGCGCTCAGCCCGCGATGAAGGGACGGCTGCGGTATCGGCGCCGGCGAGGAACGCCGCGGTTTCAAAGCCTTTGGTCAGCCACGGCCTAGCTGCGGACGCCTGCGTGAAGCAGGCTTTGGGTGTGGCTGTCGGCGACGCTCAACCCCTCGCCAGTGGGCCCCGCACGATCGAAACGTTGGCTGCTGATGCAACGGCAGCGTTGAGGGTGTCGACGAGTTGGGTTAGCCGCGGATGGCGGTGGTTTCGCGGGTGAACTGGCGGTGGCCGATCAGCTTGTAGGCCAAACGGGCTGGGGCGGGCACGACCTGCATGAAGCGCTGCCGTTCCGCGTCGTCGGTTTCCTCGGTGATGTATCCGAGGGTGACCAGCCGCCGCGTGACGGGAATCGCGCTCATGCCGTGGTTGCCGAGCGCGTCCCATTCGGGTTGCGTCAGCGTGACCGAGACGACCGGGAGCAGTTTCTGCTCCTCCTCAGCAAGGTGATCGATCAGTGTCGGCATGGTGGCGTCGATGCGGGCCGCGATCCGCTCGCCGATCGCACCGTTTGCGCTCGCTGTCCACGCCGGCAGCTCTGCGCTGATGGCCGCGACGGCGTCGTTGACCTGCGCGTGTTGAGCATCCATCCTGTCCATCATCTCCGGGTCGAGCGCAGCTCGCTCGCGGAGCAACGGAAAGAGCAGCTCGTCCTCGCCGGTGTGATGCGTGTGGAGGAAGTGCAACATCTCCCGGGCGTGCGCGCCGATGATCTTGGATCGCGCATGGTCATTGGCCCCGGAGCGGAATAATCGGGGGAGCTGACCGATCTCGCGCCGGATGACGCGGTGGATCAGAACCATCTCGTGGGTATCGACTTCGGGCCCGGCGGCGCTCACCGTGACGCCTCGATGGTCGCGGCGTTCTGGAAGGTCGGTGAGTTGGTCAATGTCTCGGCCGGTGGCCACGATCTGCGCCGGCGGCGTTTCGGTGGCAAGGAGTTGACCGACGACGAGCCGGCGGAGGTGACCTGATGCTCCGGTGATGGGAGTGGACATGGTGTTTCCCTTCGATAGGGATGCGGTGTGACTGATGGCAGTGACGGGTCCGACTCGTCTGGGCGGCGTACATCGTGGAAACCACCGTCCATTCTCGAACATCGTCAGGACCATTGACGATATTAGTCAATGATCCTGACGATGTCAAGGCGGAGCCGAAGCCTGCTGCTGCTCGCTGGCCCAGCGAAGGGGAATCGGGGGCGGACGGCTGGCGCCGGCCGGCTTTACCGCGCGTAGGGGTCGGTGATCTCGCGGAGTTGATCCAGGATCTGGTGCAACAACGCGAAGTTGCGAGAGCCCAGGTAGGCCTTCCACTCCGAGAAGATCTCGTCGAGCGTCGCCGTGGCTACCTCGAGCGCCTGCCGGCCACGTTGCTCGATCACGATCAACCGGGCGCGGCCATCGGTGGGGTCGGGGACCCGGCGGACATAGCCCAGGCGTTCTAGTTGATCGACCAGCACGCCGGCACTCTGCTTGCTCATCTGCGCCTGGTCAGCGAGGTCCGTGAGGCGCGAACCGTCCGGGGCGATGCGTTGAAATACCCGGCACTGGGCGAGGGTCCAGTCGTCGAATCCGGCATCCTGGAGGGCCCGGAAGACCCGGTCCTCGGTGTACCGGTACGGAATGAACAACGACACCCCTAGATCAACCCGCTGCTCGTCGTCCACGTCGCTCTCGGCTCCAGTCGCTGACCTGATCCCAACGAGGTGCACACCCTACGTCAACGTCGCCGAGCCGGAGCCCCGCCGACCCGACCGTGGCGGCGCATGCGCAGGCCTGCGTTCCGCACGGGGTCTGCCCCTCAGCGACTTCGCACCAGTTGCTGTTGTCATCCATGCCACGGCACACCTACAGTAGTAAAGATATCTGACGAGTGTACGGCACTCCGAAAGGGACGGGAGGCCAAAGACGTTCACATTCCGAGAAGACTCAAAAAGAGAACATAGATAGCGCCATGACATCGACATCAAGCCCGGCGGGAGCTTCAGGGAGTTGGCGAGCCGAGCGCCTGCTCTGATGACCGTAGCGTCAGACTTTGCTTCTTCTCCGTGGGTGAAGGCAGTTACGAGCGACTCGGCCAACGACCCTCCCGAGAGGACGCCCCGCCGTACGACCGTTCTCGGTCGGCTGGCCAAGAAGGGCCTCCTTCACGTCGCTGCGACTCCCGTTTCAAGGCAGACACCCGCAGGAAGGAGCCATTCGGTGTCGGGTAGCGACATTCCAGGGAGCCTTGGTCCCGAGGGGACGGTTCCTGAACGTCATCTACGCGAGGTTGCTGCCACTTGTCGGAGCGAGTGCTACGACGAGTGATCCAGTTCTGCGAACGGTGGATGCCTCACGCGTCGCCTTGCATCATCTGTACTCCCTGACCGGGTCCAAGGGCCAGAAGCGTGGAGTGGAGTGCACGCATTGAGTCCGGCCGGCGCCAGCGCCAACCTCCGCGCTCAGATCGACCCATCTCGCTCGAGAGTTGAGCACCGGCCCCGGCCGCAGGAGTCACGCCGAGTCGGCGTTATCGAGCGGTCACGCCCCAGGGACCAGACTGGTGCTGTGACGGCCTCCATGAAGCTCCACCTCATCGGCCTTGCTGCCGGACATAGCGGCACGATCGAAACCACCTTTGCCGTTCCCGGTGGAGCACCGAGACGGTGCTGGACGTGTTCAGAGTGGCCGAGCGCGACGGCCGGCTCATCGTGACCGGAAGCGAGAGGGATCTACTGAACTGGTGCGAGGGTTCAGCCGAGGACGTTCGCCGAGTCCACCGAGCAGTTGCAGCCTTCGCCGAAGCCAGGGACCCTGGTCGGTTCCCCGACTGATGGCCGCTCCATAGTCCAGCGCAGATAGGTATCCAGCCAGATGGTCAGGCGCCCAAGATTCGCCGCTCAGAGCGGCTGGACTACACCGACCGGTTGTGGACTACAGATGCCCGATCGTCGGCTTGCCGATTCGACCAGGACGGCACAGGCGACTGCAGTGTGTGGCCTGATTAGTGCCATCCGTCGTCGAGGACGGAGATGGCGCTGCTCAACTGGTCGAGGCTCTCGGCCAGGGGCTCGTGGCCGGCAGCGTCGACCCAATGGCGCAGCAACGCTGGAAGCGAACCTGGGATCTGGAACTGGCGGACGATTCCGATGCCTGGTGTGGTCTCGACGAAGCGGACCAGATCATCGATGGTCGCGTCGAAATGAGCGACACATACGATCTCCTCCACTTGATCGATGCCCACCGACCCGGCGTCCTGGATCGGATAGTCGGCTCGCAGGTATGCCGGGTCGGAGCTAGGGGGACGGCTGTTCATGCGGTCGCTTAGGGCGAGCATCAGATCCCGGGAGCGGACACCGGGCGCAAACCGGTCGATCCGAACGGTTGCCTTCTCACCGCCCAAAGCAGTGATCCGGGCTTTAAGGGTGATACGACAGGGCCGGCCGGCGAAAAGGCCATCCAGGTTCCCTTCGATCTGGCAGCCCGGTCGGAAACGCCGGTATCCCGATCATGGCCACCAGCTCATCGTCGGACACGTCGCGGTGACGGTCCAGGTGCTTAAGGGCCTCGATGACGGCTTGGGGATTGAGTGGCGGCCGGCTCACGCCGGGGTATGTCACCGCGGATAATGCCGATCGGAACCGGGGCGCACTGGCCGTCTCGGCATTGAGCCCCACCATCCCGACATTGTTAAGCCGGGCCCGCAGCCCGTCTTGGACATCGTCGTCGTCGAAGTCGAAGCGCGCTTCCCGCTGCGTTGGCCATCCGGAGAGCGTGGCCCGCGACACACGCAACTGTCGGCCGACCTTGACACACGGCAAGCCCGACTGCCCCGTGCCTGCTGGCGCCCGAAATGGATCACACCTATAAGGGCGGACTCACCGTCACAAACGGTGCCCGGTCGAACGTCGTCCGGGCGGAGCGACTCCCGCTACGCGAAGGACCGCCTCGTCATATTGCCCGTCGACGTCACGCTCGAACCGAGTTTGCTTCCGCCGCCTCGTCTATACTCGGCCGGTGTGAAGGAGTCTTGTACGGTCATGGACATCATTTCCTCACCGGATTGCTCCTTGTTCGTCGAAGGCCGCGGGTTTCGGTCTTCTACTTATGGGGCCGGGATGGCCGAGTCGCTACACACCACTGGGCGGCACAGTCGCCAGCAGCGCGGCCTCATCCCTACGCCGACGCTGCGACCACCTGACAGCTGGTCAGGTTCCGTGGCGACCAGCACCGGATGAGTCCTGCGCGACGATGCTGAAATCGAGGCTCGCCATCACTTAAAGGGCGTCGTGCCATACCGGCTAACTCGATAGCCACCCCGATGGACCTCAATGGACAGGCCACTAACAGCAGAACTCTTCACACTGACATGGCGAACCGGGCGTCATGTAGCGCCGACGCGGCTGGTCCGGTCTCCAGTCAGCTCGCTCGCCCGGGAGGGCCCTCAGGCCCTCATGGCCCGGGTACTTTGTTCCGTCTCGAATGTCCCTAGGAGTGGAGGAGGCTCCTGCCGACGGACGTCTGGTTCTCTACTCCACGCGGTCGGCCGGTCGCTGCCTTCCTTCTGGCGAGCGCCGTCCGGAGGGCGCCGATGGCGAGGTCTGGGAAGCGCTCGGCGGGGGTGGCCAACGCCACCTCATCGACCTCAGCGGGAGCGCAGAGGATCTCAATACCGATCGGATGGCCGCACTCGTCGAGATCGACGAGAAGGTGCGCGTCGAGGACGTCAACCGTACGGGCCACGGTCGCAGCGGCGTCCAGCTGGACGCAGGTGGCGTCGGCTTCGCAGTCGTAGTGTACGAGCACCGCTCTTGGAGGCTACTCCTCGCCATCAGCGACCGTAGGTCCCGAGTCATCGCCCCAGCGATCTCGGCCGAGGACGTGACGCCCAGACGGATATCCTGGCCAAGTGGCCATGGAGGATCGTACGTCGTCCGAGTTGTTATCCGCTGTTGCGTGAGCTCGCAAACGGGCGGCCGACAGTGGAGAGTTGAAACCTGCCGGACGGGGGCTGGACACAGCACCCGTGTCGGCTGAACTCGCGGAGTTGGTACGCCGGGTGCTCAGTGACGGTACCTACGCCCAGGCGGTCGAGCAGATAGCGCGAGAAGACCCCGACCTCGCAACCCTCTGAAGGTCACGATTCGCCGGTTGTGGCCACTGTTGTCGACGACGCGACTCTTTTCGCTGTCCTCACCCGTCAAGCAGCCAGGAGCCTTCGCGAGTTGGCGAACGCTGGTGAGGTGTTCACAACCAGCTCGTGGTATTCCGGCTCCACCGGGCCATTCACGATTCGACCTCGACCGGCTCCCTGCCACGGATAGCAGCCAACCTGCCACCAGCAGATTGGGAAGGGCTGTTGGCGGCTCTGGACGATCTCCCGCCAGAGATTGTCGTTCCTGGGCCTCGATTGGTCGTTCCGATCATGGGTGCGCTGCGGCTGCGTAGACGAGTTAACCATTTGACAGCGGAAGCGTTAGCCGTGGCGAAGCTCGGTGGCGGAGGGATCCGAGTGACCACGGAGGCGCCCCTGCTTCGCGAGAGCTGTGTCGAGCTGGGAATCCGGTTGGAGGTGCTACCACCGTTCGCGTAAGTGACCCCGGAGGCCTGCATTGCGGACAGCTCGATGAGCGAACGACAGGTTCGCGACCGTGGGCGGACCCTTACCGACCGTCGCGGGCCTCGAGCCGCGGAGGTTAGCTGCGGCTGAGTAGCCGTCCCACGTGCTCGGCGGCTTCCACGTCGGCCGGCGGGAAGAAGGCGCTGTAGACCTTGAGACTGACGCTCGCGTCCGCGTGGCCGAGCCGGCCGGCCAGCGTCCGGGCGGATACGTCTCCGCGATGCGAGCTGTGTGGCCATGAAATGGCGCAGGGAATGGAGGTGAACTTCGGGCAGCGCCAGATCGTTACTCACCCTCCGGAAGAAACCGGTGACCGCGTCAGGACGGACCGGTGTGGAACCCTCGATTCGGTCGCTGAAGACGTAGGTGTCAGGTCCCAGCTCCACCTCGCCCCTGTGAACTCGCTCGACACACTCGTCGCGGTGAGTGTTGGCGGCATCGTTGTTTGAGGATGTTCGGGCGGAGGTTGGTGGGGATGGATTGGCGTGCTTGGGTGGGGATGTGTTCACCATGCCGCGGGATGGCCTTTGATCTCGACTCGGACGGTGGTGAGTTCGGCGCCGATGTTGAATAGCTCTTCGGTGACTGTGCGTAGCAGTTTTTCTGCCACGGCTTCGGTGTCGGGCCCGGCGACAAGTCTGACGGTGACGGTGACGCGTTGGATGTCGTTGTTCTTGTTGGTCATGTTCAGTCCCTGGTGAGTTCTGCGGCGGCCTTCTTGGCGCAGGCGTCGTCGACGAGGTTCTTGCCGTCGGCGGCGGCGGCGATGAGCGCGGCGGTGGCGGCGTTGTTGAGGGCCCGGGGGAGCCCGTTGGAGGCTCGGTGTAGTCGGGCGACGGCGTCGTCGGCGAAGAGTGGTTCGTCGCGGCCGGCGAGGCAGAGGTGGTGGCGCAGGTAGGCCATGGACTCGGCGAGGTCCATGGCGGTGATGTGGTAGCGGGTGGCGATGCGCTGGTCGAGGGCGGCGAAGACGCCCATGCGGAGTTGTCTGGCCAGGGTTGGTTGGCCGACGAGGATGCCGGCGAAGGGTGAGGCGGAGTCCATCTGGCTGTTGGTGAGTAGCCTGAGCTCTTCGAGCTGGGCGGGGGTCATGAGGTGGGCCTCGTCGATGACCACGACAACCCGGCGGTGACGTTCGGTTTCTTCGGCGGCGAGCAGGTCGGCGGCTTGGGCCATGACTTCGACCTTGTGGAAACGGGCGTCGGCGCCCAGGGCTCGCACGATGCTGACGTACAGGCCGCGGGTCCCGAAGGCGGGGTTGGGGATGTAGATGATCTGGTGGCGGGTGGGGTCGAGTCCGGCCACCGCGGCGCGCACGGCCACGGTCTTGCCGACGCCGACGTCTCCGAAGACGCATCCGAGGGCGGCTTCGGCCACGCAGAAGCCGATGCGGGCGACGGCTTCGCCGTGGGCGGCGCGGGCGTAGAGGTCTTTGGCGGCGATGGATTTGGAGAACGGGGTGCGGGCCAGGCCGAAGTGCGCCACCCACGGGGCCCGGCTCATGCCTGGTCCTGGGCGTCGAGGTCGAAGAGGGGGGCTTGGGCGAAGGAGATAGACCCGACCACCTCGGCGTCATGGGCGGCGGCGACTAGGCCGAGGTAGTCCACGCCGGTGGACGGCGCCGGGGGCCGGGCCGCCTGTGGGGCCCGGCGGTGGGTGTGGCGGCCGATGATGAACGGGGTGGCGACCCCGGAGGCCTTGCCCTGGCAGAACACCTCGATCACCGACAGGTCGGCGGGGTCGTAGCGCAGCTCGACCCGCCGTCCCACCAAGGCGGGGTCCACCGCGTACTGGTTCGCCTCGAGCGACACCGTGGCCGTCTTGGTAATCCGGCGGGTGGCGACCCACAAGAACGCTTCTTTGAGCCGGGCCGGATCCGCGGCCCGGGGTGGCCCGCCCGACTCGAAGCGGGCGATCGGGGTCTGGCTGGTCTCGGCGTGGATGCGCCGGTTGGCGACCTGCTCGGCCCACGCTTCGAAACGATCGTTGAGCTCGGCCAGGTCCTCGATACCGGCGTGTTCGGCCTCGGCGATGAAACGCTCGCGGATGTAGCGGTTGAGTCGTTCTTGCTTGCCACGACCCTCAGGCGAGTAAGGCTGGGAATGCACCAGACGGATGCCGAGCACGGCGCAGGTGCGGGCCAGGGTGTGGTTGGCGAACGGGGCGCCCTGGTCGGCGTAGAGCACCTCGGGCAGACCCCGACGCACGATCGCAGCGCGCAGGGTCTCCTGGCCGGCCCGGGTGTTCTCCACCGCATGGAAGCGGCCATGCACCAACAGCCGGCTGTGATCGTCCACGATCACGAAAAGTCGGCCCCTAATCGATGCCGGCGTGCGAGGGAACGGCACCCACGGATCGACCAGCACGTCGGTTATCCAACGCTCGTTCGGGCGGGCCGCCTCGTAACGGCCGAACACCTTGGGCTCCGCGGCCAGCGCCTCGCGGTGCAGGCCCCGGCGGCGCAGCTGGTCGCGCAGCGTGCGCGGCGACACCCGCACCCGGTAGCGGGCCCAGAGGATCTCGGCGATCTGGGCCGCCGAGCGCGACGGCAGCTCCAAGCGCAAGGCCACCGCCTCTTCGAACAGCTCGGGGCGGGCTCGCACCAGCCCGCTGTCCGAACGCGGCTGGGGACGCAGGGCGGCCAGCCCTCCGGCGCGCCAGTCGCGGATCCAACGGTCGATCGTGGAACGGCCATAAAGGCGCTCCGCCCCGTCAGGATGGGCGTGAGCGCGCGCCGCGATGGCCCGCACCACCACCCCCCGCTCGGCCGGGGTCAGCTTCGCGTTAGCGCCCTCAGCGATCACCGCCCAGCGGTGTAACGCGATCGCCTCGGCCATGTCGTCATCCATGTCGTCTGCCTCTCTGTGCGCCCCCTCAGGGGACTGGAGGCATCAAACGACGGCCGCCGAGGACCGTCCACGGTGGGTCCGTGGCAGTGGCCAACAACTTGCCGCCGGTGACCAGCGACGCCAGCACCCACAACGACGGCGATAACGCCCCGATCCCGGCCACCACCAGGCGAAGCGCCCCCACCGCACGCCCCGAAACACCGCTCGCCAGCGCGTCGATACCCGCCTCGACACCGACCCCCACCGCCAGCGCCGCGAACCCGGCCGCCAACATCGACGCCCGCGCCGAGAAACGCCGCAGCCAATCCCGCGCCGTCGTGTAGGGCACATCCCGGGACTTCGCCACACGACCCACCACGGCCTCGCCGTCGCAGACAACCTCGATCACCGCACCGATGTCCTCGACCACATCCAGGCGGCGCTCCAACAGGAACGACGGCAGTAGCGCATGGCTTCGACGGCAAGCGACGCACGCAACCCGGCGGACCCAAATCCTCCGGCCGGTCCCACCACCGCAGCGCACGTGGCGCCCATAGCCGGACCGGAACCGCATCGGCTCCTCGCAGCTCGGGCACTCCGGTCGGGGCACCACCACCCCCTTGCCGGCCGCGACGTACTCATCGACTGACAGCAAACAACGCCATACCATGGCCACCGGTGGCAACACCAGCCTTGGACCCCTCCCGGTGTCAGCGACCAACTGGCGGGAGGGGTCCCTCGCGTACAGGGACACGTCATCCTCGTCGTCGAAGTCACCGACAACAACACAACGCCATCGCCAATAAGCGTCGCCAGAACAGCCGCTCAGGCCGTCAGATAGTCCTGCCGCCTACAGCAGGGTCTTCAGATGATGTCACCCGGCCTGGTCGGGTATAAGCATCGATGTGGTGCATCTTCGAAGGAAGGTCGAGCGGGGGAGGACCCGTTGGCCATCGTGGAGCGTCAAATCCGAGCAGCACGAACAGCGAGGGCGCACCAAGCCCTAAAGCTCGACGCGATGCGTCAGGCTCGCTGAAGCGGGTAGAACTTGAAGATGGACAAGGACGCGATCGCGGTGCTGTCGGAAGACCACTCAACCTTACGGGAGCTCTTCGGCCGAGTCAGCCGACCCGACGAGGACCGCCCGGCCGTCCTCGACGAGCTGCTCGGAGTGGTGTCGGGGCATGTGGCGGCGGAGAAACAACTGGTTGTGCCCGTCCTGCTCGGTCAAGGTGACGAGGGCAAGGCTCTGGCCGACCAGCTCGGCGATGATCACGACGCCAGCGAAAAACTGATAATCCTGATAGAACGACGCAAGGTCAACTCCCCAGACGTCCCCGATCTCGTCAACGAACTGTTGGATATCACCGAACGACACACCCGCCAGGCCGAGGAAGGCCTCTTCCCCTTCTTGCGACTCCACTTCAGCGAAACCGAGCTGGTCGACTTGGGCGCCGCGATGCGCTCCGACGAGCTGCAACTCACGACCCACCCGCACCCTCATCTCCCCGACACCGGCCCTTTCGCCAAGATCGCCCGTAAGACCGCGGCGCTGATCGATCGGACGCGCGACAGGTCGACTGATCTCCAGCGACCAGGACCATGACACGTTCCCAGACAGCGCCAGGCGATCAAGGCGTGATCAACCCGTCCTCGTGGGTCCGGAAGGTGGGCCAACCTCGTTGTGCTGGCCGCGCCGTTCGATGGTCGATCAGGATTACCCCCGTTATCTCTCCGATGTGTGAGGGGTGACGGAGCCGAGCAGTTCTGCGGCTCGCATGGCTTCGTCGAGCGAGTCGTAGACGTCTGGTTTCCCCGTCGCTCTCGAGGGCGTAGTGGACGTTGTGGCTGCCCCAGTCGCTGCGCGGGCCGACCTCGATGATCTCCGCTATCGGCCCGCCGTCGTCCGTTGTCTCCTCAGTCATCCATTGACGCCAACCGCTGGTGTTGTAGGTCACCTGCTGCCAGGTAAGACGCCGGGGGCTCGAGCAAGAGAAGTTCGGACACCCCGGTGATGTCGAAGACCCTGCGGACGGCTGATGTGGCACCGACGACCCGGAGGCTTCCGCCATGGTGGCGCTTGCCGGTAGGCTCCGATCAAGGCGTTGATTCCGGTGGAGTCCATGAAGGTTACGTCGCTCACGTCGACGATCACATCGGGCGAGCCCTGCTGGGCCGTGGACAGCGCATCACGGATCGCCGGGCCGGCGCTCATGTCTATCTCGCCTCGGACGAACACGATGGCCCGCCCGTTGGAGTTCACCACTTTTACGCCGAAGCTGTCGTCAACCACGATTTGGTCCCTTCACCCCTAGTCGCAAACCACGCTGATACTGAAGGCGGCGACGCCTGTCCACCTGCTATCCGAAAGGAGCCGACTGGCTCGACCCTCTTTTTTGAAGGGAGGCCAATGGTGCCACCACAGGACACAGAAACACAGACAGAGGTTTCCTCATTCAGGTCTGAGTGTGAGGACCCCGTTTCACCCTGGCGGGGGGATCCCTGGGCCGCTCTGAGTCGGGCCACCTCCCGCTTGAGTTGTCCCACTTCTGCCTCCAAGGCCAGCAGCCGGCGGATGCCGGCGAGGGTCAGACCCTCGCCGGCCAGCTCGCTGACCCGGTGAATCTGATCGATCTCTGAGCGGGTGTATCGCCGCTGTCCGCCGTCGGAACGTTCCGGGCTGATCAGGTCTTCGCTGTCGAGCCGACGCAGGAAGGCCGGTTGCACCCTGAGCATGGCTGCCACCTGCCCTACCGTATAGAGGGGCGCATCTACGTTGTCTATCGGAAGTCGCATGCGCACCCCGTGTTCGGTGGAGGCGGGCTCAGACGGTGATGGCCGTCTGCTCACGATTGTCGGACTGGATGGCCACCTTCTTGGGTTTGGCCTGCTCGGCCACCGGTATCTCCAAGCGGAGCACGCCGTCGCGGTAGTTGGCGGCGATCCGGTCGCTATCGAGGGTCTCGCCCAGGAACAGCTGGCGGCTGAAGGTCCCGAAGGGTCGTTCGGCCACCATCATCTCCGTCTGCTCGTCCTGAGACGCGGGTCCGGGTGGCATGCACCGAAAGGACGTTGCGCTCCACCGTCAACTCGATGGAGTCAGGCGACACGCCCGGCAGGTCGAACTCCACCACAAAGGTGTCGCCCAGGCGGTAGGCGTCGATGGGCATGGCCGCCGGCCGGGCCGGAGTGCCGAACACCTGCTGGGTAAGGCGATCCAGGTCCCGGAAGGGGTCGGTACGCATCAACATCGCAAGCTCCTCCTCTCTCAGTTGCCACCGCTTGCGCAAGGAAGCATAAAACGAACAAGATGAAACATGCAAGGGAAGTTGCAAGTTTTTCCGTTGCAACGATTCGGATACTCGGCCGAAGGGGTGGTCCCGGTCTCGGTCGAAAGCCGTCATCGGCCGGAGTGGGACGCCCCGTCCTGCGGATGGCCTACCGAAAGGTTTCGCGATGGCGCGCGATCCCGCTAGGATTCTCGCTTACCATACCGCCTTGACCCCGCGGACAAAGTTCGGTGCTTTCAGCCCCCGCCGCACCCTCGCTGTGCGTCCCTCTGGCTAGCAAGGCGCCAGTGGTCGCAAAGGAGCAAACATGCTGTCTCCTACGCTCGTGCCGTTGCCGGCGTCGTTTTTTCGCTGTCGGATCGAGCATTCATGCGCCTGTGGTGGATGCTCCCGTTGTGGCAGTCGTCTGGCCACTCGGTTATTTATTCTGCACTTCCCGCCGTGCAGAGCTTCGCCAGCCTGCGCGATGCCGAGTACCGGTGGCGAAGTTCTGAGAGGGCGCCGTTGACATCGTTCGTCGGAGGTCGCCAGATCCTCCAGCGGCCGGATTTCGACCACTTCGGGGAGGGCGGACCGGGTGATACAACTTCAATCGCCGGACGCAAGGGCTGCGACTGAGTTGTCGCAGCTG
>CAVSAT010000009.1:0-21254 GCA_963726005.1 uncultured Acidimicrobiaceae bacterium | reverse complement strand
GCACTGAGCCCTGCGGGCGGAGCCATCGGCGCCTGGGCCCCGGCGAGGTCCTGAGCCAAGGCTGCGGGCAAACCCAACTGACGCCCAAATGAGCCTGCCACCCCCCGCTGCAGGACTTCAGGAATCCGGCGGCCCCGTCGATGCCTGAGCCGTGTTCACGCATGCCTCGTCTGCTCTGGCCCGCCTGAGCCTGGGCGCTCTGGCCCTCCTGACCCTCGGAGTCGGGGGTGCGTCCCTGGCCGGCGCCGGCGCCGCCGGTGCTCAGAGCACCACGTCCACGACCGGCATCCCGACCGACAGTTACTGGTTGGCCGACGCCCAGGGAACGGTGTTCGACTTCGGCAACGCCGGCGCCTTCGGCTCGGCCGCCGGACTCCCCCTCAACCATCCGATCATCGGCATCACCGCCACCAAGGACCAGCAGGGCTACTGGCTCGTGGCGTCCGATGGCGGCATCTTCTCGTACGGTGACGCCACCTTCTTCGGCTCCACCGGCGCCATTGTGCTGAACAAGCCGATTGTGGGACTCACGCCCACGCCTGACGGCAAGGGCTACTGGATGGTCGCCTCCGACGGCGGATCTTCTCCTACGGTGATGCCACCTTCTACGGCTCCACCGGGTCCATCGCGCTGAACAAGCCGATCGTGGGCATGGCGGCGACCCCCGACGGCAAGGGCTATTGGCTGGTGGCGTCCGACGGCGGCATCTTCTCGTACGGTGACGCCACCTTCTACGGCTCCACTGGTTCGATCCACCTCATGCAGCCGATCGTCGGCATGTCGCCCACCCCGGACGCCAAGGGTTACTGGATGGTGGCGGCCGACGGAGGCATCTTCAACTACGGCGACGCCACCTTCGCCGGCTCCGCCGCCGGTGGCCCCAGCCTCGACCCGGCGGAGCGCGTCGTCTCGTCCCCATCGGGCCACGGCTACTGGGTAGAGGAGCAGAACGGCACGGCCGACCCCTTCGGGGACGCCACGGGCGCCCCCCCGACCGAGGCGCTGCTGTTCAAGCCGACCACGCCCGGAGACAAAGCGGTCCTCTTCGCTTTCGCCCAGCTCGGCAAGCCGTATATCTGGGGCGGCAACGGCCCGGTGGGCTACGACTGCTCGGGCCTGGCGTTGGCGGCGTGGCAGAGTGTGGGCGTGGGCTTCGCCCGTGTGTCCGACGACCAGTACCACACCGCGGGTCAGGCGGTCGGGCTGAGCTCGTTGTCAGCCGGCGACCTCGTGTTCTGGGGCACCAGCCAGACCGACTGGACGACGGTGTACCACACCGCCATGTACGTCGGTGGGGATCAGATCGTCGAGGCGACCGGTGACCACGTGCAGCTGAACTCGCTCGGCCAGTGGGGCATCGGCGATCTCATGCCCAACGGCCGCCGCCCTTAGGCGACACCGGGAACCCCCGGCCTTCAGGAGCGGCGGACCCGCTTCGCCGGGTCATCGGGGTCGTCGCTCAGCGGGACGACGGCCCCTCACGCTGGACGACGTCCTGCCGGGCCAAGGCCTCGATCTCCTCGGCCGAATAGCCCAACTCCTCGAGGACCTGTTCGGTGTGCTCGCCGAGCCGCGGCGGCGGTCGTGTCGCGACGGGCCGGACGCCGTCGAGGTTGAGCGGGGAGCCGACAAGGCGCAGGTCGGGCACGTCGGGGTGTGGGAGCGGCGCGAGCAACCCGAGTGCAGACAGCTGGTCGTCCTCGACGAAGTCCGCCACGGAGCGCACCGGGGAACAAGGGACCGAGCGCGCCCGCAACAGCTCGCGCCACTCGGCAGCCGGCCTCTCCAGGAACGCGGCCTGCAGCAGGTCGTGAACGCGTCCCGGTTGGCCACCCGGTCGGCGTTCTGGCGGTAGGACGGGTCGGTGGAGAGTTCGGCGAACCCCAACGCGTCGCAGAGCCGCGCGAACAGGTCGTCGTTCGCTGCGGTCACCATCAGGTCGCCGTCGGACGTGGCGAAGACCTCGTACGGCGCCAGGAAGGGTGCGCCGCTCCCGTTCCGCTGGGGCTCCTCCCCCGAGCCCAGGTAGCCGGCGATCAGATAGGACAACCACCAGGCCGCCGTTTCGTAGAGGCTGACCTCGACCAACCCGCCCTCTCCCGTCTCGTCGCGGCTGCGGAGAGCGGCCTGAATCCCGACCGATGCCCACATGGCCGTGCCGAGGTCGATGGCCGCGATCGGCAGCCGGGCCGGTGGGCCCTCGGGATACCCGGTCAACGACATGATGCCGCTCTCGGCCTGGAGGATCGGGTCGTACCCGGGCCAGTCTCGCTTCGGCCCGTGGGAGCCGTAGGCGCTGATGGAGCAGTAGACCAGCCCGGGGTTGTCACGGCGCAACGACTCGTGGCCGAGACCCCGCTTCGCGAGCGAGCCGGGACGGAAGCTCGAGATGACGACATCGGCCCGCGCCGCCAACCGGCGCACCACGTCCTGACCCGCTTTGCTGTCGAGGTCGACCGCAATGCTGCGCTTGCCTCTGTTGCCGGCGAGGAATGTCGCGCTCAGCCCGTTCCATTCCGGGGGACGCCACTGGCGGGTGTCATCGCCTGCACCAGGAGCTTCCACCTTGATCACGGCTGCGCCGAGATCGGCCATCAACATGGAGCAGTAGGGACCGGCGAAGTTCCGGGTCAGGTCGAGAACGTGATCCCGGCGACCGTGTCAGAAGGTGCGGGCATGGAGATCTCCGACGGTCATCGGGACATTTAAATCCGGATCGTGCCCGCCCCCAGTGACCCCCGAAGACGTTCGATCGTTTCGGGTTCGACCCGCCACCACATCCATTGTCGCGTCGTTCTCCGACGATGAGGCCGGCATCGGCCAGGACCCCGTGTGGTGCGAGATCGTCGGCTGGCTCTTCCCCAGGGGGCCCTCGAGATTGCAGCTGCAGACCTCCCCTTCGCTCGCCACAATGGAGAGAAGGCGGAGGCGAACCGGGTCACTCAATGCGGCGAAGAACGTGGCCAGCTCCGCGGCCTCGACATCACTCAGGGGTCCCGCCGTGATCGGAGGGCAACATGTGTCCTCCTTGGCGGCTGCTGCTCGGGGCACGGAACCTCCGATCGTCCCGGCGTCGTATTGACGTGCATCAATCTATCAGACACACTGCTCATATCGATGTCTGTGAATGTACCGGAGGATCCATGGCCAGAGTGCAGCTCGCCCTCAACGTCTCCAATCTCAGTGAGGCGATCGACTTCTACACCAAGCTCTTCGGGAGCGCTCCCGCCAAAGTGCAGCCCGGCTACGCGAACTTCTCCCTGGCCGACCCTCCGCTGAAGCTGGTGCTCATGGAGGAGCCCGGGACCCGCGGCAGCGGTGTCGCCGGCGCGCGGACCACCTCGGGGTCGAAGTGACGACGCCCGAGGAGGTCAGCACAGCGACCCGGCGCCTCATTGCCGAGGGGCTCGAGACCGAGGAGCAGCAGGGGACGACGTGTTGTTACGCCGTGCAGGACAAGGTCTGGGTCGAGGATCCCGACCAGACGCCGTGGGAGGTCTATACCGTGCTCGCCGATGCTCCCGCCGACAGTCCTCGCCAAGGCGACGGGACGTGATGCGCCCCCGCGGACACGGGTGCGGCGTCCGCTGACGCCTGCTGCTGACCGCCGGCCACGAGGGTGGACGATGCGAGAGGTCGCCCTGTGGCGCCGTCTCTGCGCCGAGTTCCTCGGCAGCGCCTTCCTGGCCATGCTCGTCATCGGCTCGGGCATCGCCGCGCAGCAGCTCTCCCCGGGAACACCGGGCTGCAGCTGCTGGAGAACGCCGCGGCGACCGGAGCCGGCCTCTTCGCACTCATCTTGATGTTCGGTGCCGTCTCGGGCGCCCACTTCAACCCGATCGTGTCCTTCGTGGATGCGACCTTTGGTGGGTTGCGCTGGAGTGACGCTGCCGCCTACCTGCCCGCCCAGGTGGGCGGCTGCGTTGTGGGCGCCATCGTGGCCAACGTCATGTTCTCCCGGGCTGCCTTCGAGCTCTCCACCAAGCACCGAGCCTCGCCGGCCCATTTCCTGTCGGAGGTCATCGCCACCCTCGGGCTGATCCTCCTGATCTTCGCCCTGGCCCGATCGGGCGGTCCCACAGCACACCTGCCGCGGTCGGCGCCTATATCGGCGCCGCCTACTTCTTCACGAGCTCGACCAGCTTCGCCAACCCCGCCATCACGGTCGGACGCTCGTCTGAGCAACACCTTCGCGGGGATCGCACCCGTCGTCGGTTCCGAGCTTTGTCGCGGCCCAGATCGTGGGGGGCCTGGCCGCCGTGGGCCTGATCTGGGTCCTCTACCCGTCGATCACCACCGCACAGGCCAGCCGGGTGCTCCTCCCCCACCAGGACGCCCGTTCGACACCCGCCGGGCCACGGGCCGACGAGAAGGAAGGTCTCCCGATGAGCAAGAACCGCCCCGAGGTCCTCTTCCTCTGTGTGCACAACGCCGGACGATCCCAGATGGCGGCTGCGCTCCTGATGGCGCGTGCCGGGGGCCGCATCGTCGTGTCTCTCGGCCGGTTCGGCGCCCGGTGAGACCCTCAATCCCGCTGTCGTGGCGGCGATGGCCGAGCTCGGCCTCGACATCTCGAGCGAGAAGCCCAAGGAGCTCACCGACGCCATGGGCTGGGCGGCCGATGTGATCGTGACCATGGGATGCGGCGACGAGTGCCCCGTCTATCCCGGCAAGCGCTATCTGGACTGGGAACTCCCCGACCCGGCCGGCAAGGACCTGGACGAAGTCCGAGCCATTCGTGACGACGTTGCCCGCAGGGTGGACGGACTCATCACGGAGCTTCTCGGGTAACCAGTCGGAGCGCACTCCGCGGCGACCATTGCGGCGAGCTCAGGCCGACCTTCGATAGCCTGCCAAGCTCACCTGCCGGATCCACCAGATAGCCACCATGACCGAGCCCGCCGAGATCCGCGTGCCGCTCTCGACCATCGTGCGCGAGTGGGGCCGCATCGGCTGCATCGGCTTCGGCGGGCCACCCGCCCACATCGCGCTGCTTGCGCAAACTGTGCGTCGACGAGCGCGGTTGGCTGAGCGCCCACGAGTTCGAGGACGGCATCGCAGCCACCAACCTGCTGCCCGGGCCCGGCCTCGACCCAGCTCGCGATCTTCTGCGCCTGGCGGCTACGCGGGCCGATCGGGGCGCCGTGATCGGCGGCGCTCTGCTTCATCGTCCCGGGCCTCGTCGTCATCCTGGCCCTGTCCGCCGTGTTCCTGGCCGCCAGCCGCCGCTGTGGATGCACGGCGCCGCGGCCGGCGCCGGCGCGGCGGTGCCCGCCGGTGGCCGCTCAGCGCCGCCTCGGGTCTCGTGCCGGCCAGCTGGCGGCGGACCGGCGCGCAGCGCCCAGCGGGTTCGCTGGGTCGTCTATGTCGCTCGTCGGGGGCGTGGCGGCGGCCACCGTCGGGCCGTACTCGTGCTCGTCCTGCTCGGCTGCGGCCTGATCGAGATCGTGCCGTTCCGCGGCAGTCCGCCGAGCGCCCGGGCCGGCAGGCGGCCGCTCGTCGTCCCCGCCGCCGCGTCCACGCCGGTCGTCGCCGGCGGTCTGGGCGCGCTGGCCTGGGTGGCCTTCAAGGTCGGCGCGCTCTCCTACGGCGGCGGGTTCGTGATCATCCCGCTCATGCAGCACGACGCCGTCACCACCTACCACTGGATGACCGCCGCCCAGTTCCTCAACGCCGTGGCGCTCGGCCAGATCACGCCCGGCCCGGTTGTTCAGACCGTGGCCGTTGTCGGCTACGCCGCCGGCGGGCTCGGCGGCGGGCTCCTGGCCGCCCTGGTCGCCTTCGCGCCCTCGTTCCTCTTCGTCATCGCCGGGGCGCCCCACTTCGACCGGCTCCGCACCAACGCGCGCGTCCAGGCCTTCCTGACCGGCGCCGGGCCGGCGGCCATCGGCGCCATCGCCGGTTCCGCCATCCCACTTGGACGAGAACTCGCCCACGTCTGGCAACTCGGCATCCTGGTTCTGGCCGCCATCTGGCTCCTTGGCTTCCGCCGCGGCGTCGTTCTCGCCCTGGTCGCCGCCGGCGTCCTCGGCGTCATTGCGGTGATGGCCGGCGCACCGGCCTAGATGCAGGGCAGGCGTGGAGCGTGTCGTTCACGAGCATGAACCAGTCGGCCACAACCCAGGTCGAGGCTCGGGCAGCTGCGACCGGGCCCTGGAACACGCCGGTCAGCGGCGACGGCCGCCATGGCGAGCCAGACGACCACCCCGGCCGCCAGCACCCACGGCGTCGATCCCGTGACCACCAGAATGACACCCACCATCGCAATGACCAGCGCCAGGTAGCCCACGCGGAGGGCCCAGACGGCCGTTCTCCAGTGTGGGTTGACCCGCAACTCTGCCGGCTCGTCCACGTCAACGAGTATGCACCACCCCCGTCGTGTGAACTGGTTGCTCGGACCTATTCATGCCCGTTCTGGCATCAGGCGTTTTGACGGCCTCCAGAAGAATGAGCACGAGTCCGGTTCGTTGGAAGGTTCGACATCCCGTCCGGGGAAGGAGAAGCTCCACGCTATGTCGAGTTGTTACCGCCTGCGATGGCACGTAGTTGAGCGATGACTGCGACGATTCCTTCTGCGGCAGCGTCAGCGGCGTCGACGAAGCTCAACCCCAGCATGTCGACCAACACGACCCCGCCTTCGGGGGACTCGAGAAGGATGATGGCTGCCGTTGCTCGTTCCGTCTCTGCGCCTGGCGCGCCGATCTCATCGAGCAGTTCGCGTATCCGTCGGCGCACCCGACCGTGGCGGGCACGTCGCACATCGCTCGACAAGCCGGGCACCATCCCGATCCGCCAGAACGCTTCCTGACTCTCGGCGCGGGCGTACGCGGCGCGGGTGAACCCGGGGATGTCGTCCGCCGTGACGAGCGGGTGGTCAACGGGTCCGAGTGCTTCCCTTGTCCATTCCGCCAAAGCCTCGACGTGGGCTGTGCGGTCTGGGAAGTAGTGGTAGACCGTCCGAACCGACACCCCGGCTTCCTTGGCAGCCTCGGTCACGTTGACGTCGACGGCGTCCGGCCGTGTCATGGCCTATGAGCGGCCCCGACGAGGACAACCACGGAATTCCCCGCTGCGGACCAATGCGCCAGCCTTGGTGTCGTCAAATAGACGCCACCTATCGGATTGGAGCCACGTTTCAACAGTGCTCGATGCGTGTTCACTCAGTTGTGTGAGGCCTTTCCGCAAAGGACATAGGGGCGCACCGTCATCTGCTCCCCGGTACCAAGCGGAGCGATCACCGATCCGACGGCCCGCCACCCGTTGGTGGTCGTTGGGTAGGAGGACCGCAGCGTGACGCTCTTGTTCGAAAGGCCCGGCGCCGAGACCTGCGCACCACCTCCGAGCGCAAACTGACCCTGAGGACAGGTCGCTGTGGCGGTGACGCTCGTGCCCACAGGCGGGTCGATTGCCGAGAGCACCGGAGTTCCCGGTGTCGTCGTGCTCGCGACGACCGTGCCGCTCGCCCCGGTTGCCCCGGTCGCCCGGCCCCCGAGCACCAGTCGCCCCGGTGGCGCCGGCTGGGCCCTGCAAGCCCGTGAGCCCCGTTGCCCCCTTCGCTCCGGCAGGACCGGTGGCCCCGGCCGGCCCCTGCGGCCCGGGCACGCCTTGGATTCCTTGTGGCCCGCTGGCGCCCTGGACGCCTGTTGGCGCCCTGGGGGCCCGCGACGGCGTCGGGCGACGACGCATAGGAGAGGACGCCCATGCCGAGGGCGGCCGCCGCAAGAACGACTGCGATGGCGATCCCGCCGAGGATCAGCGAATCCACCTTCGACTGCTTGGCTGGAGCGACGCGTTCGTCGGTTGGTGGCCCGATCTCGCGAATCTGCTGCGTGTCTCCAAGACCAACGAGTGTCGGCTGCTGATCGTCTGCGTGTGCCACCTTCATGACGCTCCCTCCCGTCCTGCTCTACACGAGCAGCTCGGCTCACATGGCGTGACCGACTCAATCCGCTGAGCCCGAAGCCATCGCAGAAGGGCGATCATCAGGGAACTACCCGCGTCACCTAAGACGGCCCTAAGAATCGAAGAAATTTCTGCCGCCCTGATCCCCGCTCCGCATGGGCGCCGGCAGTCAACTTGCATCAGGACTGGTCTTCGCGGACCTCGCGTGCAATCCGCGCTGCAAGCTGGCGAGAGAAGCCATAGAGGCGGCCGAGGTCGCCGATGGTCATCCCTTCTGAGAGGCCGAGCGCGAAGACCGCTTGGCGGACCCGGCGGCGTGCCCGCTCGAGCTCGTCGAGTTGGTGAGCAACGTCGGACCATGGCATCGCCATGTCGGAGAACGCGTCGGCGACGGGCACCTTCTTGGCAACTCGGGTTCGTAGCGTCCCGTAGGTCGAGCCGGCATCCGCCAATACCCGTTGCGTGCGTTCCATCGTCTTCTCGAGATCGGCCAATGCCGACTGCAACGCCCGGCGCTCGGTGCCCATCGCGACGGCAGCCTACGGCCTCTGCTGGGAACAACCTGGACTCAACCTCGTCGGGGGTCAGGCCGACAAAACATGACAACACCTGTAGTCACTTGAGGTGAGGAGTCCCGGCTGCTGTGCTCGGGCGAATGAAGGGATTGGGGACGCGATGGCGTGGTGGCGGGATCGAATCGCAACCAGCACCGAGTTGCGCCTGGGGCTGCGTATGGCTCGCACCGATGGTGGGTTCACCCTGCTCGAACTACTGATCGTGATGGCGGTCCTGGGGATTTTGGCGGGGATCGTCGTCTTCAGCCTCCAAGGGGTTGGCAGCTCAGCGACGGTGGCCGCCTGCCAGTCGGATTTCGCAACGACAACCGATGCGGTCACCGCCTACCAAGCCCAAATGGGCGGCTACCCCGGCGGCAGCGGGTCGGCCACCGTCACCGACTCGGATCTGGGCACTGCGCCAGGATTCACTCCCGGAGCAGCACCGAGCGGAGTGAACGCCGCCCGCGCCGGCGGCGAGCTCTTGGTCTCTGGTGCGACGTCACCGAACCTGGGCGGAACCAGCAACGAGGGTCCTTGGCTCAAAGAGGCGCCGGAGAACCCGGGCAGCTACACGATCTGGGTCGCGAACGATGGAAGCGGCATGGTCCAGGTGCTCGACGCCGCTGGCCAGGTCCCTGCTGGCGCCACACACACCGCGAAGGACTGCACGTCTGTTTCGGCTGGGGGCGCGGCCACGACTACGACGACCACGGCCCCGACGACAACGACGACGACCACGCCTCCGACGACGACGACGACCACTCCACCGACTACGACGACCACCCTCGCGCCGACGACAACCACCACCGAGCCACCAACGACGACCACAACCACGGCGCCTCACAACCAGGCGCCAGCCTTCACCAGCGAGGACTCGACGACGTTTCGCCACGGCGTCTTCGGTTCTTTCACAGTGACCGCGTCAGGCTCGCCTCAGCCCTCGCTGAAGGTATCGGGATCTCTGCCCTCGGGAGTCAGCTTCGATCGGACGACCGGTGTGCTCAGCGGTACGCCGAGGAAGTCGGGCTTCTACCGGCTGACCTTCACGGCCAGCAATGGCACTCGGCAGAATGCGACGCAGTCGTTCACGCTGATCGTCGAATGACGGAGATGGTCAGCCGAGTCCTCGTCGCCTGCTTCTCAAGGCGAAAGTGAACTCTGCGAATCGCTAGAGAAACGCCGCGCCGCGGGTGTGCACGTCCCTGGGACTGAACGCCACCATCGGGATCTTGGCCATCATCTCGACACGACCCTCATCCGTCCCGTCGTAGGACACACCCATCATCGAGTACAGCTTGGCCGCCGTCTTGGGATGGGCTCGTTCGTAGGCGCCCATCACGCTCGCCGCCTCCGTCTGCGTCGAGGAATCGGACGGACGCCCGGTGCCGCCGCGATCCGACCCACGACCGCTTCGAGGCCGCCCGCTTGGAGATTGCGATACCAGTCGGCACCGGGTCCGGTTCCTGAAGTGCACACCCACTCTCGCGGCAGGTGCCGGGCCACCTCGACGACGGTGAAATGGCGCGCTGCCGCTCTTGCGTCCGCGGTGTTCGATCATCACAAAGCGATAACCGAAGAGAATGCCCAGTCGTGCTCGGTAGAGGTAGGTGGGGGCCTTGAGCATCCGCCTCAGCCACCCGGTCGGTTTGTGGGAGAAGTCGATCAATGGCATTGCGCGATCCCTATGCGACAGCGGGTGCGATGTCTGATGGATCTTGGCCGAGTACCCAGAGCCGATCTCCGGGTTCGAGGACGACGTCGCCGGTCGGAGCCAGGACGTGTCCGTCGCGGGCGATCGAGGTCACGAGGGTGCCTTCGGGGAAGCCAGCCGAGCGCAGCTGATGCCCCGCCAAAGTGGAATCCTTGGTCACGGAGACCTCGTAGGCGCCGGCTGCTGCGCCCAGCGCACTCACCCGCTCGGCCGAGGCCAAGAGCTCTCGGCGGTAGGCCTGGACCAAGTCCGAGACGGACAAGGTAGCCACGACGTGGCGATCGTCGTCGAGCACGGGCACCCACGACAAGTGCGCCGCCGCAATGGACTCGAGGGCCGAATCGAGTCGGCTGTTCATCGAGATGGCCGGGGCGCCAGCATCGGCGAGGCTGCCCACCGTTGCCGTGGGCTCGGACGACTCTGTGAGCTCAGCCAGCGAGATGGTCCCCTCAAAGCGGCCGGCGGCGTCGATGACGGGCGCGCCCGGCACCCCGAGCGGCGGTGCAGAGTGCACGAGCCTCCGACGCCGGACGTCGACGTTGGCAGCACGAGCCGAGGAGGAGTCATGGCGCGCGCAGTCGGGATGGTGGCCAACAGCGGCAGCCCGGCCATGATGCGCTGGGCCTCGGAGTCCGATCGGCTGCGGATCTGGCTCCGGTAGATCGTGTCGTCGAAGTGGTGCACGATGAGCCAAGCCAAACCGACGCCAACCAGCGCCGGCGTGAGGATCGAGAGGCTTCCGGTCATCTCGGCCACCATGATCATGACCGCCAGAGGCGCTCGCGAGATGCTGCCGAAGCAACACATCATCCCCACGATGACGTACGGGGCGGGGTCGTGCCCCATTGACGGCGCGATGGGCTCGAAGAGCCGCCACACCGCTGCACCCATGAAGGCACCGATCACCATGCCCGGACCGAAGATGCCTCCCGATCCTCCCGAGCCGATGGAGAGCCCAGTGGCGACGATGCGGGCGAAGGGAACTATGAGGACGATCCACAGCGGGATGCCGAGGAGTTCGGGGCCGAGGGATTTCTGGATCCACCCGTAGCCGGTGCCGAGAACCTCGGGGATGGCGATGCCGATGGCACCCACCATGAGCCCGCCGATCGCCGGCTTCACCCACTTCGGGAGCCGGGGGATCCCGGAGAAGACCTGGGCGATGCCGTAGAAGCCCTTGGCGTAGAGCAGCCCGATCAGGCCGCCGAGGATTCCGATGAGCGCGAACCACCCGAGCTGGGCGGGGTCGTCGAAGTGGTAGGCCCCGACGTAGCCGAAGAGGGGCCCGAAGCCCTCGAACGATCCGAAGATGGCGTAGCTGACCGAGGAGGCGATGAAGCACGGCAACAGCGCAGCGGGATCGAAGTCGTCGCGGTAGAGGATCTCCGAGGCCAAGACGGCGCCACCGAGCGGCGCGCCGAAGATGGCGCCGATGCCCGAACCGATCCCCGTCGCGACGGCGATACGCCCGTCCGCAGGCTCGAGCTCGAGCACCCGCGTGAGCAGCGACCCGAAGCCCGCGCTGATCTGTCCGGTCGGGCCCTCACGCCCGCCCGAGCCGCCCGAGCCGATGGTCAGAGCGGAGGCGACGATCTTGACGATGACGGCGCGAAAGCGCACGCCTCTGGGGTTGTGGTGCACCGCCGAGATGGCGGCGTCGGTGCCGTGTCCTTCGGCTTCAGGGGCAAAGCGGTAGACCAAAATAGCACCGAGCAGGGCGCCGCCACCCGCCACCAAGGGCAGTGCCCAGGGCCGAGCGGCGTGCGCCGAACCGGCGACATGCCCCTCTGCGGCGGGCGTGGGGACGGTATAGCCGGCGAGGATCTCCAAGAAGAAGTGAGTGCAGAGCCGCAACGCCTCGTAGAAGACGACGGCCCCGAGTCCAGCGATGGCTCCGATCGCGATGCCGAGCACGATCCAGCGCTGCAGGTAGGACGCTGAACGGAGCCATTTGCCCACCGCGGCGGCAGCGCCGCGGGCGCGCACCGAACTGCTGGGGTGCGGCGGACCGCCCAGCGCATCCTCACTCGGCTGCGCGCTCACAGGTCCCAGCCCGTGCTCCAGTCCTGCTCGGGCACCTCGCCCGCGGTCTGGCTCAAGTGCCCAAGCGCGGCCACGACACCGGCACGTGACTCTTCGGGAATAGACCCCACGAGCCGCTCGATTTCCTGTCGGCGCCGAGCCGTCACCGTGTCGACCAGGAGGCGCCCGCCAGAAGAGAGGGCGATGCGGACTTGGCGCCGGTCGCGTCGATCGGTCCGGCGGGTCACCAGACCCTTCTTGACGAGGCGGTCGCACATCCTCGACGCGGTCGGAGGCGTGACCGAGACCGCCTCGGCCAGAGCGGCGACACCCTGCGGACCGCGGGAGGCAAGGACCACCAGTGAGCGGTACTGGGTCAAGGTGACCTCTTCTCCCACGTCGGCGAGCGATCGGGCCGCAATGGCCACGAGCACCCGGCTGGCGTTCAGGACGGCATCCACCAGCTGCTCCTCGGGTAGGCGCGACGATGGGACTTCGTTGCATATAGAAGCTATTGTGCACGCTATGGGATTGCGACGCAAGCTTGCGCTCCTGGTCGCCGGGGTCTTTGTGGCCTCTGGGGCTGGCTCTGAGCATCGGACTTTCGTCGATCGATGCCGGATCAGTGGGCCCTCCGCCCGCCTCCATTGGCGACCAGATGGACCGAGCCGTTCCGGCCTCGCTCCTCGACGCTCCCTTCACCGATCAGGAGGGCCGGCCCGTCACGCTGCGCCAGTTCGCCGGCAAAGCGATCTTCTTGGTCCCGTTCCTCACCTCGTGCCAGGAGGAGTGCCCGGTGACGACCGGGGCGCTGCTCGCTCTCGAGCGCGAGCTCTCTGCGCAACACCTGACCTCGAAGGCAGCCATCGTCGAAGTGACGGTCGATCCAGGTCGCGACACCCCCGAGCGCATGGCCGCCTACGCCAAGCTCACCGGGGTCACCTGGCCTCTGCTCACCGCATCACCGGCCACGCTCGCCGAGCTGTGGCACTTCTTCGGCATCTACTACCAGGTCGTTCCTGAGGGCTCACCGCCCGGGATCGACTGGCAGACCCGGAAGCCCTACACCTACGACGTCAATCACTCCGACGGGTTCGTGTTGCTCAACCCCGCCCTTCGTGAGCGGTTCGTCGCGGCGGGGATGGTCAGCGGTGCGACCGTCCCCAAGCCCTGCGCCGCCTTCTCGATGCCCAAGGTGTCTATGACTCCAAGCACCCGGGTGGCGGAAGCTGGACGGTCGACCAGGCCTTCAACGCCATCGATTGGGTGCTCGAGTAGACGAGAACGACGAGCCGTGGATTGGTCCGACCTCAGGTCACTCGGGCAGTCAGGAATCGATGAAGGGTCGGTCGATCACCCAAGTGCGGCTTGAAGATCGTCGAGGGACAACTCCGCGGTGACGTTGCCTCCGCATTGGGTGCAGTTGTGCGTGTGGCGCCAAGAGCGGAGCAGCTTCGTGTGCTCTGGATTGAGCAGAACCGTGAAGCTTTCGGAGTGCTCATCGAGCTCAAGGCCGTAGAAGGCGCGCCACGCTGTCGCGACGGGGTGGCCGTCGACTTCAACACCTTTGATGATCCGACGAAAGCGCATGGCCTGCATATCGAACAGCCAGGTTGCGTGGCACGACTCGAAAATCATGGGATCCATACTTCAACTCTTGCGCTGAAACATAAGGCAGACGTGAGATTCACGTTCACATTCCGTGACGATTTGCGGAGCGTTTGGCTGCATCATCTGACCGCACACGTGACGAGAGCTCTGGTTGTGGTTCCGCCGATTCGCCGACGTCCCCTGTCCGCGTTGTCAGACCGCCGGCGGCGAATGCGAACGCCACACCGGCGTCAAGGAGCGCCGCCTTCCTTCTCCGTGTATCGATGCACGCCAACAGCAACATCGAGACACCGTGGAGCAGGTCGACCAGGGCACCGCCCCGGACGTGTTGGCCTCTGCCCCCGACGACCGCCGCCTGGACGAGATGTCGGAGCCCGAGCACGCGCATCGTCGTCATGGCACGCCTATCGGAGGAAAGACCGAGCGCGCCAGTCAATCCGGGGGGCACGACGAGCAGGAGGCAACCCCAGCTGACTCGGGCAGCGACAAACGCCGTTTGCGCTGGGGTCGAGGATTCGGCCTCGGGGCGGCGGACTCCTGGAGTGAGGGTGGTGCTGCGCAGGAGGCTTCTCACGTTCCGCCCCTTGAGGCACAGCCCTGAAGGGTGAACGCGGCGTTGATGAGGGCCAGATGAGAGAGTCCTTGGGGAAAGTTTCCAAGAAAGGCACGGGAACTCACATCAATCTCCTCAGCCAGGAGCCCGACATCGTTGACGATCTCTGTGGCCTGGTGCATGAGTTCGGTGGCCTCGTCGCACTGCCCAGTGAGGGCGAGAGCCTCGACCATCCAGAAGGTGCACGCGACGAACGCGCCCTCTTCGAGCTTGGCGCCGCTATAGCGATACAACAGTGGTCCCGCGCCGAGCTCCTTGCGGATCGCCGCAATGGTCGTGGCGCAGGCGGTTTCCACGGTCGAATCCGGTCCGGCCCGCCAGCAACACCGCTGCGTCGAGATCCTCAGTACCGGCGAAGAACGTGTACGAGTGCTTGGCCTCCGACCAGCAGTTGGTGTCGATCCAGTTGCGGATGTGCTCCGCCTCGTCGTGCCAACGGGCTGAGCGCACGTCGGTGATCTGACCCTCGTCGTGCCAGGCGGGCTGCTCGGTCCAAGGCGACCCAGCAGCCGATCTTCGAGATTGTGTAGTGCTCACGCTGGGTGAGCTCCCAGAGTCCCGCATCGGGATTGCGCCAGGTGTCACAGCACTGGTCGGCCAGATCAGCGAGAAGGCGAGCGGTGTATGCGTCGAGTACGTGACCTTGTTCGCAGTAGCGCCAGATCGTGTCGAAGAGATCGCCGTAGTTCCCGAGCTGAGTTTGCTCAGCGGCACGGTTGCCGGCCCGTACCGGGCGGCTGTGCGCATAGCCCGGCGCAGCGAGCTCCTCTTGGTCGCTGCTCACCTCGCCTCCCAACGTGTAGAAGACATGAAGCCCAGGGCCATTTCGTCCAATGGCGTCGACGAGCCAGGAGACCGACCGCTGGACTTCCTCATGGAGTCCCAGGTTGATGAGTGCGTCGAGCGTGAACGAGGTGTCACGGACCCAGGCGAAGCGGTAGTCCCAGTTCTTCGCGCCTCCGACGTGCTCGGGAAGCGAAGTGGTGGCTGCGGCGGCGATGGCGCCGGTGTCTTCGGCCAAGAGAAGCTTGAGGGCCAGAGCCGATCTCTCGACCACGCTCGCCCACGGACCGGCGTGGATCAGACCGTGGCTCCAAGCGACACCAGTACTGGATGGTCGCGTTCAGCCGTTCGTCCACCGCCGCCAGGTCCGGGATGAACAGCGGCTCGCGGTCGCTCGCGACGAGCGCAATGGTCCTGTGGTTTCCCGGTTCCACGGTGAACGTGCCGCGCATGGCCCCGCCATCGTCATCGACGGTGCACTCGATCGGATCATCGGTGATCACGCCGACCACCTGATCACCGACGATGCTCAGCGGTGTGCCGTGATAGCTGGTGATCCAAGGGGCGACCCGCCCGAAGCGATCCCCCGGTCGCCATTCCCAATGCATCGTCACTTGTCCACTCAGAGCGACAATGCGGTGCACGAACTCGACCCAGGGCAGGCGGCCCGAGGATCCCACGTTCAGAGCCTGCGTGACCGTGACCACACCTTGTGAGGTCCGGTAGGTCGATTCGAGAACATTTGTCCGGTAGAGGTAGCGCCGGTCGACCTCGTAGGCCCCGACGGGGCGGAGCACGAAGTGCCCTCCTCGGTCAGGATCGATGAGGGCAGCACAGAGCGGCGGAGCATCGAGGGTGGGACAGGGCCACCAATCCACGCTCCCATCGGTTGCGATGAGCGCGACCGTCCGGCCATCGCCGACAAGGGCGTAGTCGGCGATGGGCACGAAGCCGTCGTCGCGGACAGGGCGCTTCACGCGTTGACCTCCCGGGATGCTCGCGGCGACGGCGACACTCTCGCCAGCGCTCGGGCGAGTGGGAGACGCCCGACCAGGGGGCCGAGTGCAATGACGATCGCCAATCCCAGCACGAGGCCGATCAGTGGAGCACCGGGCTTGGCCAGTCCGGTCGTGATGAGCAGAGCCGTCGCGGCTGCGGGCGGCGTGATGGGAGCCGACCAGTTCGAGCAGCAAGACGGTGAAGCCGACCCCGGTGACCGCCGCCACGACCTGGCGCAGCGAAGGCGATCCGTCGTGCTGATCGACGGGTAGCGCGTCAGTCCGAAGATCGCCAGGGCGGCGAGCCCGCAGCCGAGTGCCACGCTGTGGCCCGCCAGGGCATTGCGAAACCGAGCGGCTTCGCTGTCGGGATGCGCCGCGAAGACATAGGCCGTCGGCCCAACGGTGCTCGTCAGTAGGGGCCACGCCAGGAAACGGCCGGCCAGTCCGACTGCCCCGACCAGAACTCCGGTGAGGAGGAAGTAGCGCACACCGAGCGTCAGGCGAGCCGTCGCCGGGCGAGTCGAAGGGGACCTCGCGGCTTCAGATCTCACGGTCGTACCGGCGCGCCAGCTTGCGGTCGCCGAGCCTGCTCTCGCCCCACGGGAAACCCCGGAGGCGGTCCTCGGCAGCACGCAGGCGCAGGAGGACTGGGATTCGGTCGTACCAGCGCCCGGGCGGCCCTGGGTGTGCCGGTGCGTGCTTGCGGATGAACTTCGCGCTGCGGAGCCGGTGGCGTTCGGGACCGAGCGCTGCCGTCAAGATGGCCATCGTCTGACTCAGCTGCGCCTGCCCCAATCCGGGCCTGAGGATCTCCAAGAGAGCGTCCGCTGGTTCGACGAACCCCGGTGTGATGGCGACCGAGATCGGCTGCACCCCTCTCGCACTGTCGTACATCTGGTCGAGAAGCGGTCGCACCGCCTTGTTCTCGTCGGCCAGCAACGAAGCCACTGCGTCCCTTCCCTCCTCCGTGAGGACCCGCGCCACGTCCTCACTGGCGGCGAGGCGAACCGCAGTGTGCTCGAGAAGCAGCTTGCCGATGGTCCCGTGATCCCATTTGGCCGTCACCACCTTGTCGCCCATCGAGCGGTCAGGTGTCGTCGCCTTCCACGCATTGAACAGGTCATCGAGAAGAGTCGTCTCGTCGGCGAAAAGGTCGAGCGCGTCGCCGGTGGTGCGACTGCCGTGTTGCGTGAAATGGGGCAGCTTCATCGGATGTCGGCTGTCTTGAGCGCAACCGACCTGCCATAGCGCTTTGCTTTCGTCTCCGCCATTCGCCTCCATGCCGCCGCGAACGTGCGCGCCACTCCGGGGAGCGAGCGCAGGAAGCTGGGGTCGAGGAGGCCGCCCGCGCGGTCGTCGAACATGCCGTGGGCTCCGTGGTCCCGGACGGCGTCGACCGGACCGTGCAGATTGGCCTTACGGTCCGGCGAGATGGGCACGTCGGTGAGTTGGCTCTCCCAGGCTCCCAGAGCGGCGTAGCTGTTGCCGAGGCCGGGAAAGAGGCTGCCGGCCATGACGAGCAGCTTGTTCCACACCCCGACGACCTTCGTCCGCCGACCGTTCTGTGCAGCGTCGACGATGCATCGGGCTGCCACCTCGGGTTGATAGATGGGGGGAACCGGCTGAGGGTGACGGTCCAGGGTGGTTTTGCACCAGTCGAACTGCGGAGTGTTCACCGCCGGGCAGGTGGACCATGCCGAGGCGCACCTTGCTCCCCTCGTGCAAGAGCTCGGCCCGTACCGACTCGAAGAACCCCCGACAGGCGAACTTCGACGAGCAGTACGCCGCTTGCAGGGGGATCCCCATGTAGGCCAGAGCGGAGCCGACATTGACGATGCTCCCCTGATCGCGCGGTCGCATACGGGCGAGGGCGGCCATGGTCCCCCAGACTTGACCCAGGAACGTCACTTCAACGGCCCGCCGAAAATCGTCTGGCTCAACGTCCCAAGATGGTGCGAAGACTGTGGTCATCGCGTCATTGACCCACACGTCGATGGGTCCCAACTCGTTTTCCACCAGGGTCGCGGCGGCATCGACCTCTTTGAATTCGCTGACATCGGCACAGATCACCAGGGCTCGCACCCCGTCTGACTCCACCTCCTTCGCAGCGGCTTCGAGCCCTGCGGTCCCGCGTGCGATCAGTGCGACGTCGTAGCCAGCAGATGCGAAGGCACGTGCTGTGGCCCGCCCGACACCACCGGAAGCACCCGTCACCACTGCGATCGGTCGTGTTGCCATCGTCTCGAGGTCCCTTCTTCGGTGAGATTGGTCGGTCAAGTCCCGTTCAATGTCCTGCTCCAGGCATCGCATCCACCGGGTTCGGCGGACGCTCGCTTTGTTAGAACAAGCCTCTTGCGTACATGTACCCGTTGTGCGTATGCGTACACATTTTTGGGTAAGGTTCGTTCATGGCGGCGCGTAAGCAGACGGAGCGGAGCAAGTCTCGCCCGAAGGACCGCGCCGCTTGGGGGAGCATCTCGAGGGACCAGGTCATCGAGGCGGCGGCGCGGGCTGTACGCGAGGGCCGTTCGGACCAGATGACCATCCGCTCTCTGGCGGCGGAACTCGGCGTGGCGCCAATGAGCCTGTACCGCCACGTCCGAGACAAAGACGACCTCTTCGACGAGGTCACCGACGGCCTCGTGGCTGAGGCCTGGAAGCCGCGGTCCCGGCGCAACGATTGGCGCCAATGGATCGTCGAAGCGGCTGATCGGCTTCGGGCCCTCTTGGTGCGCGAGCCGGTGGCCTTGCACGTCTACTCTACAGCACCCGGTCGTCTCGCCCTGCGGCCATCGCCCGGATGGATGCCATGCTCGAGGTTCTGGATTCGGCTGGCTTTGCAAAGGCGCAGGCACGACGCGCCTATGGCGTGATCCACACCTACACGGTCGGCTTCGCTGCCCTGGAGGCTTCACGTGGAGAAGCGGCGGGAGGCGACGACGATCGAGCGGACGACGTGGCGAGGGAGCTGGCCCGGCTGACCACGCCGGCGCAGTTCAAGGTCGGCCTCCAGTTGCTGCTCGACGGCATCTGCTCGGAAGGCGAAGCCGCGGATCTGGGTCCCTGATCCACGACGCCCGCCCAGGCGTTGCGAGCTACGGCGGCGTCGTGGAGTTCGCTCTGCGCTCTGATGTGCTGTCCGACGCCCTACGTGGTGGGAGGCGTAGGCGATGTAGTGGTCGTCGTCGAACTCGTCGGCGTGGGCTCACCGCAGACGACATAGGGGGTCATGGTCATGACCACGCCGGCCCCGAGAGGCCCGGTCACGATCGCAACCGTCTGCCATTTCGTTGAGTTGATCGGAAACGAGGACCGCAATGTCACATTGCGGTCGGCTAGGACACCAGGGGCGGTGACCTGAGCACCACCGTTCAAGAGGACCTTTCCGAAAGGACACGAGGTTTTGGCCACGAGGACGGTCCCGACTGCGGGATTGGGCGCCGACTTGAGCGAGGTGGCCGAGAGGATCGAGGTGGCGGCGATAGTCCCAGCCGGGCCGGCGGGCCCCGCGGGACCTGTATCTCCCTTGACGCCCTGCGGTCCTTGGGCGCCGAGTCGCGCCGGCTCGGCCCTGAGGACCCGACGTCTTGGCCGGTGTCGTGGCGACCGCATACGCGCCAACCCCAAGTCCCGCTCCGCCCACCAAGAGAGCAGCGATCACCACGGGCACTATCCACTTCGGCTGCCGATTGGCATTCGGGCGCGCAGTGCCGTCGAGGAGCTGCGTCGTTGTTGGGTCTGACGTCGTAGTCATGGTCTTCCTCCGTTCGCTGGCTGGTTGGGACGGGCTCCATGCCAGTGGCGCCGTGAGGGAACCACAGCAGCGCTCGTGAAGACACGAGGACGAAGCGGGCCGCTTCGCGGCGCAGCGACCTGACCGTGCCAGATCCGCGTGCGACGGCGCCCCGAGATCAACCGCATCGCGGCGAGCCCGAAGATCCAGAAGCTGAAAGCGAAAAGAGCACCTCCGAGGATCCAAACGATGACCAAGAGCCAAGTCATGTCGGTGCCTCCTTTGCCAGCTTCTGGGCGTACTTGCGTACATGTACCCGTTTCCCAGATTCGTACACGTACGCGAGCCGCCAATATGCTGACCCCTGTACGAAAGCGAAACGGGCAGGAGTCCCTGCCACAGCCAAAGCTCCCACCCTTGTTGCACCAGCCGTTGCCGCCCGGCCCAGGCTTAGGAAGGGGGATGGTCGTCGGGACACGCTCCCGGTGGGTTGTTGAAGTCAGGGTCGTCCCGCCCCGCATCTCGAGGTGCTTCTGGAAAATCGGCATTGCTCTCACTCTTTTGATTGCCGTCACCGACGCTGCGATCGGACCCCGCTTCATCCTGATCGGCCTGCTCATCGTGGGCCCGTGCTGCGCGCTCTTCACCGCTCAGCGCGCCCGGGCGACCCAAGTCGGGGCGGTGGCCGTCCTCTTGGCCCTGGTCCTCGCCCTCCCTGACGAAATCTGGGACACCACCCCCCAGCTCACCCTCACCGCCGCCGTGCTGATGGCGGCCATCACGTGCAGGTGGGCCGCCGGAATCATCGGGTCCGTGACCAGGCGGTAGAGCGCCGCAGTCCCACAACACGGCCGAGCCGCCCTGCGAGACGGGCTTCCCTCGACCCACCCGTCATGGAAAACTGGTCGGACCTGATCAATAGCGGGCAACCATGGACCGATTCCGCCCGTATCGAGACCAGATCGCCTTCGTCGCCGCCCTCGGCCTCCCGCTGGGTGTCGCAGCCCTTCTGATCCCGTTCCGAGGAGACTTCGCGAGCACTGCGTCAGCCCTGATCCTCGTCGCCGTCATCGTCGCTGTGGCTGCCCTGGGCAACCGCTTCGGTGGCTTCGTGGCCACGTTGAGCGCCACCTTGTGGTTCGACTACTTCCTCACCCAGCCCTACGAGAGACTTGCCATCACGCATCGTCCCGACATTGAGACGGCGGCCCGGCACCAAGCGCGTTCATGTCACCAAACGCGAGTTGCGGTGTCACCACCCGCGAAATTCGGATGTCACCAAACGCGAAACCCCAGCGTCACCGAACGCGAATTCTCATCA
>CAVSAT010000008.1:0-229428 GCA_963726005.1 uncultured Acidimicrobiaceae bacterium | reverse complement strand
CAATGCTCAGCATCGAGATCAAGAGCGATACCTTGCGAACCATGCCGTCTCCCCCTTGAAACTGAATCACTGAATGGCGCGTGTCTCGAGCCCAAAGTAGCGCTCGAAGATCTCGTCGCCTTCGAGCTCATCAGCCGATCCCGTGAACACAACCCTGCCACGGTTGAGAAGGCAGGCTGCGTCGGCCAAGGCGAGGGCGCGGGTGACGTACTGCTCCACCAGGAGCACCGACACCCCGGTGGCGGCGATCTCCGCCAAGGTCTCGAAGATGCGGTCCACGATGATGGGGGCGAGCCCGAGGGAGGCCTCGTCGACGACGATGATCTTGGGCTCGGAGGCGAACGTCCGCACCAAGGACAGCATCTGCTGCTCCCCCCCGCTGAGGCTCCCTGCGATCTGCTTCAAGCGGGTGGCGAGCGCCGGAAAGGACGTCACGGCCTTCTCAATGGTGGCGGACTCTTTGCCCCTGGGCGATTGGAGGATGAGGTTGTCCTTCACCGTGAGCGAGGGAAAGATCCCCCGTCCCTCGGGGAGGCTGCACATACCCCGGCGAGACATGTAGTACGGCCGCTTCCCGGTGACGTCCTCCCCGTCGAGGATCATCCGCCCGCTCATGGGCTTGATGACGCCCGCAGCCACTCGCAACAGCGTCGTCTTGCCGGCCCCGTTGGGCCCGAGGAGGGCCAAGACCGTGGAGTCGGGAACGGACAGGGTCACGTCGCGTAGCACCACCGTGTCGCCGTAGCCGGCCGTGATGTGCTCGAGCTCTAACACCCAGGTCTCCCCTCTAGGCCGCGCCGCCCGGGTGCACATGGTGGCTCGACGACGCCTTCGCTGACCGCGACCTCCTGGCGGGGCTGACGGCCGCGGCCGCGACCCTCTCAGATCCGAGATAGGCCGCGCGGACGACGTCGCTGGCCAACATGTCGTCCGGGCTGCCCTCGAAGACCGGGCGGCCGAAGTCGAGCATGTAGACGTGGGCACAGACCTGTCGCACCAGGGCCATGTCGTGCTCGACCAGTAGGATGCCGGTGCCGCGCTCGGCCACCACTCCGGTCAGCACGTAGCCGAACTGGATCGTCTCGGTGGCATCGAGCCCGGCGGAGGGCTCGTCCAAGAGAAGCAGGTCGAAAGGCCCCGCCAGGACACGGGCCAGCTCGACCAGGCGGCGCTGGCCGGTGGGGAGGAGCCCGGCCTGGACGTCGGAGAGCCGACCGATCCCGGTCAGCTCCATCGCCTCATCGACCGCTCGCTGCACCACGCCGCGATCGCGACGTCTCGCCACCAACTGGGTGATGGGGTTGGCCCCGGCCATGGCCGCCTCGCGGCCAAGCACGACGTTCTGGCGCACGGAGAGCGAGTTGAAAAGCTCGGCCATCTGGAACGTCCGCCCGAGTCCGGAGCGCGACCGGCCCGCCGGACCCGTCCCCGTCACGTCGCGATTGTGAAGGAGAACCTTCCCTGAGTTCGGCTTGAGGAGACCCGAGCAGGCGTTGAAGGTCGTCGTCTTGCCGGCCCCGTTCGGCCCGACCAACCCAGTGATGCGTGCCATCGGCGCGTCGAGGCTGACGTTGTCGACCGCCCGGACCCCGCCGAACTGGACCGAGAGCTCGCGCACCGCGAGACCGGCCTTGTCCGGGACGCCCGCCGCCACGCGTCGGGCAATCTCGCGATCTGCCTGGGCGCTCTGCTTCTCTTCCACCGTTGCGTCCGACACCAGCTCTTCGAGCTCGCCCTGCGCCAGGACGGTCTCGGGTGCTCGTCCACCCCAGCGGTCAATGACTCTGACCACACCCTGGGGCACCGAAGGGACGCGGTTCACCTGCACCGCGAACGTGGCGGCCGAGAGCCCGAAGAGCATCGACTCGTAGTAGTAGATGTTGCTGATGTTGATGTAGCTCGGAATGACCCCGAAGGTGATCCCGGCCACGATGGCGTACCACGGATCGCCCATCACGATGACGACGACGATGGCCACCATGGTCAACGAGGAGAACGAGCTGTAGTTGGTGCCAAGGCCGTAGTTGTACAGGGAGGCAAGCAGGGCGCCGGCGATGGCGGCCAGTCCGGCCGTGATGGAGAACACCAGTACCTTCATGACGTTGGTCGTCGCCCCGTGGGCTTCGAGGGCCACCGCCGAATCGGAGAGACCCTTCAACAGGCGTCCCATGCGGCCGCGCACGATGCACTGCACGGCGACGACCGTCAGCACCACGAAGACGAGCAGTAGGTAGTAGAACCCCTTGTCGCTGAAGAGCTGCCAACCGAAGATGCTGACGTCCGGCCGGGGGGCCGGGATGCCCGAGGTGGTCGGCCCGAACATGAGTCCGGTTTGGTAGAACATCTGCTCGAACAGGATCCCGAACCCCAAGGTGGCCAGGGCCAAGAAGACCCCCGAGAGGCGGATGGCCGGGATGGCGATGATGGCGCCCACCGGCATGGCCACCAGCCCGGCCAGGAGCAGCGCCGCCAGCCACGGGACGTGCCAGTCGACGGCGAAGTGCCCGAACGCCGACGCTCCGACGGCGGCAAAGGCCAGGTGGCACAGCGAGATCTGACCCGAGGTCTTGATCAGCAGGCCGAGCGACAAGAAGAGCATGACGTAGACCAGACCGCTCGACCAGGAGACCAGCTGCGTGCCGACGAAGGCGGGCACGTAGGCGAAGAAGGCCAGCGCGATGGCGGCCGCCACCAGCCGCATCCGCGTCGGCGCATACCACGACTGGCGCAGCGGCACGGAGGTCACCACGCGACGTTCGGCCAGCCTGTCCCGGGGCATGACGATCAGGACGATGAACAAGATGATGAAGGGCAGCCCGGCGGAGAGCCCGCCCAACCACGAGATGGCGGCGGCGTACTTGGTGGCCAGGGCGTCCACCACACCGACGAACAGGCCGCCGACGAACACGAGGGGGAGGTTGGAAAAGTAGCCGATGGCCGCCGCGCCGAAGGCCGACACGACCAACAGGGCGATCGTGTAGGCATCGAGGTTCAGCGATGGGGCGATGAGGAGGCCGGCCATGGACGCGAAGATCGTGCCGATGATCCAGGCCCAGCGGCGCACGACCACGGGGTTGGTGCCCGTTCTCGAGACGAGCTCGGGATTGTCGACCACGCCGCGCATGGCCACCCCCAGGCGCACGAAGCGGAGGAAGTAATACAAGATGGCCGTCGCAGCGACGGAGATGATCAGCACCGTGATCTGGTCGAACCCGATATTGACGCCGAGGAACCGGACGGTGTTGGTGTCGAGGAACGATGGGAAGGAGGTGTTGGAGTTGCCGTACCAGATCTCCCCCAGGCCGATCATGAAGATCAGGATCCCGACGGTCGAGACCACCTTCAAGGTGGCAGTGGCGTTCTCGAGCGTGTGGGCGACCAACTCCAGGACCAGGCCCTCGAGCGGCGAGAGCACGAAGAGGCAGAGAGCCGCCGCATAGGGCCAGGGCATGCCGTGTTCGGTGTGCAACCAGTAGAAGACGAACACCGCCAAGGCGGCGACGGCTCCGTAGGCGAAGTTGAAGATCCCCGACGTCTTGTAGGTCAGCACCAGGCCCACGCCCGCCAGGCCGTAGACCGCTCCGGTTGTGATGCCTATGACGATGAACGGAAGGAAATCTGACAACGACGAATGCTCCCTAGGCGTTTCGACGGAATAGACGGATGTGGTCACCCGCTAAAGGTTCAGCGATCAGCTTGAACGATCCGCCAGACCGGCGCCTGTAGATCGCAACGTACTTCCGAATTTCCTCAATCGAGTCAGCACCAGGCGGCAGAGCTACGTGGGAGATGCCCGGGAAACTCAGGCGCAAGGGATCCCCGTTCCTGTTTCCTTATGCGCACGTAGAGGGCACGCCGTGGCCAAGCGCTCGAGTCGAAATGCTGGACGGCGCTCTGACGTGAGCATTCGTCTCGTGGCGGACATGTCGACGCAGCGACCTATCGCTTCAAGAGAGAGCGGTCGCCTCCGCGCTGACGCCACAGTCCAAGGTCGCCTCGGATGTGTGAGCGAGTCATCCCCAACCTGGTTTAGCTTAGTACTTGACAATACATAGTACCTGGCTTAGTATCAGCCACATGCCCCCGACTCACGATCCTCAGCTCCTCAAAGGCGTCCTGTCGCTGTTGTTGCTGCGCCTGCTCGCCGACCGCGAGTCCTACGGGTACGAGGTCGTTCAGAGCCTGCATCAACTCGGATTATCCGATATCTCCGACGGCACGGTCTATCCCGCCCTCGCAAGGCTCGAACGCGAGTCCCGAGTCAGCGCCCGTCTGGTTTCGTCGAGTTCGGGTCCGGCCCGGAAGTACTACCGACCCACCAAGGCCGGTTATGCAGCACTCACCGATGGCGTGTCCGCCTGGCTCTCGCTTGCCGACGTGGTCACCCCGGTGTTGTCACTCCCTTATCCGCCCCAACCAGTTCAACCTACAAAGGAAGTGTGAAATGAGTGGAACCCTGATCTGGACAGACCGGCTCCGTATCGAGCGGGCTGTGTGGACTTTCAACAGCTACTTGCAGACTCTGCCAATGCGTTCCCAGGCCGCGAAGCGCCGCGAGCTGCGAGTCAATCTGCGGGCGGCCTCCGCCGACGTCGGCACCAAGGAAGCCTTGCGTCGGTTGGGCAACGTCCGCACGATGGCCGCCGATTACATCATTGCTGAGTACGGCGGACCGAGACCTTCCTGGTGGGCGGCAATCTGCGTCGCCTTACCGGCGTTCGTGCTCATGTTCTGGTTGTCAAATGCCCGAATCGACGCCTTCAAGGGGGGCGTAATCGCGGCCAATCCGCACGCCACTGGACTGTTCCACTGGCACGGTGTCGCCTATGTCTTCACCGATGCGACGTTCACGTTCGTCAACGGGAAGGCCACCGAGGTGGGCGGCACGTTGCTGCCGCTCGTCTACGTGTGCGTCTTTGGGCTGGCGATTCTCGTCGGACGGCTCTGGCGGATACTCCCGGCATCGCGCCGCCAGTTCGCGATTGACTCGGACGGCAAGTAGTAACCCTGACAACCGGACAGTGGACAATTCAGTGCGATCAAGATCGCGGTCGACCCACACATCGGCAGACTTGTCCACACGCCCAAGAGTGCGTACGTGGATAGGGCTGGCTACGGGCTCAGAGGTACCGAACCATGGCTTGGTCCCTGCGTACGACTTCGATCAGACCCCTTCGCGGCTCACCTCCGGGCCCCAGAATCGAGTCCAGGCCGGCCGATGCGGCCGGCCATTCAGATTGTGATCTCTCGTGTCGGTCCGGTTGGTCAAGGGTCGCTGCGGGACGCCGCTTCGCTCCGTGTCCTCGCTAAGCCTTCGGCTTCCCCTTGACCACCTGGCCGTTGAATTAGGGGAAACCCATTCCAATTCCTGGAGGGCACGTGGAGGGCACGAAAAATCGACAAGGAAACAGACAGCCAGTCGAAGTTGCTTCTGAGCTGGGTCTCTCCGGTGGTCGGGACCGGCGTCGATCCGGTGACCTCACGCTTTTCAGGCGCGCGCTCTACCAACTGAGCTACCCGACCGGGCAACCAGGTTCGGCCCGTCCGGGTGGGCTGAACCTGGCGGCGGACCTGACGGGATTTGAACCCGCGACCTCCGCCTTGACAGGGCGGCGTGCACTCCGAGCTGCACCACAGGTCCTTGGCGGCCAGAGCCGTCGTGCTCCCCGGTTGGGAAATTCCTTCCGTCGAGCAGCCCTTCACTGTAGCCGGTAGCGCCTCGGGGCTCTCCGAGGCGCCCGGGCCCTACGGCGTGGCGGCGCGGAGCGCCCGGACCCCGGTCTCGAAAGCCGGGTACTTGGCGGCGTCGAGGGCCTGGGCCAGCGACGCCGCGCAGAGGCGGTCGGTGATCTCCTCGGCCTCGTCGTGCTTGGCCTTGATGGCGCTCACGTCGGCAAAGGGCTCGGACCACCCGAAGAACTTTGCCTGCCCCGAGCCTTCGTTGGTCAGGATGGCCTCGAGAGGGGAGAGCCCGACCGCGGTGGTGGCGACGAGATGGAGCCCACCGCGCCATTCCCTGAGGATCTGCATCAGTTGGGCCGCCCGACCCGCTGCAGTGTCACACCGGGCGGCGTCGCGCCACCCGACGAAGAGGGGGAGAGCCGAGCCCTCCAGCCCGTCGACCAGCTCCTCGGTGACGGCGGTGATGTCCTCGATCCCGTCGACGTCGGCGAAGTGCTTCTGGCCCCACTTCGAATGCGCCTCGGCCATGCGAGACGCCGCCTCCGTTGCTCCGGCCACCCCCGCTCCCTCGGCGTACATGGCGGCGACCGCGTCGGGCGCGAACCAACCGGCGGCGGATGTCACCACATCTGCGCCGACGTCACCGAGCATCCCTCCGCGCCCTGCGAAGTAGAAGGCGAAGGGATTCGACCACCCCCAGTCGGCGGCCCATCCGAAGACGTCGGGGCTGAGGTAGATCGCGGTGCCGATGTCATGGATCGGGACCGAGGTCGCCGTGACGACGCCGAGAGCGGCGTCGTGTTCTTTGGCACCCATGGGGCCTCCTTGAGCTCAGGTGGGATCGAAGGGGGTCGTCGATGAGGTCACGCGGAGCACGCGTCGCATGCCTGGGATGGTCCCCACGACAGACTCCATCAACCGGGCCAGCTCCGTCACCACGGTATCGAGGTGCGCGAACCGGTCATCGAGCAGGCCGACGACGCTGGCCAGCTCCGGCGACACCTCTTGCAGCGATTTGGTTGCCTTGGGGAGCTCGTTGGCCAGTTCGACGGCCACGCCGCTCAGCCGCTCGGTCAATGTGCGCAGGGCGGACGCCGTGTCGGAGAGGGAGGGCAACGAGGAGTCGAGTGTGCCGACGGCCAGCTCCAGTCCGGAGACGGCGCGCGAAATGCCCAGGGCGGCGATGTCGATGCCCGTGCCCGCCCGATTGACCCCGCCTTCCATGCGCTCGAGCATGGTCATCAGGCGGTCCAGGCGCTCGGCCGTCTCGTTGATTGCGTCGAGCGCGGCCAGCGCCGAAGAGGGAAGTCGGAGGAGGGCCCCGGGGAGACTGATGATGGTCTCGGGCAGCGATTGTGACTCCACGCACTGATCATGGGCCGGATGTGGCGCGGTGTCCAGCCGCGGCGTCGCGCACACGGCCCCGATCACCCGAGCTCGGTCTCAATAGCGTGGCGCAGCTGTTCGAGGACGGGCCGGCGGGCCCGGAGCTTGGTGGCCGCATGCGCCTGCCGGTCCAATGCGGTCAAGTCCCGGGCGGCCGCCAGCGCCGCGACGTCCAGCTTGTCGGGCGGGACGATCGCGTCGAGCAGTCCGGCCTCCCGGGCCGTGTGCGGGTCGAGCATGGCACCTGTCACGGCGGCGTGGTCGAAGTGTGCCGGGGTGAGGCGATGCCGCGCCAGCACGACCGCGAACCACGGCAAGGTGAGGCCGATCCGCACCTCGTTGAGCCCGAGCTTGAAGGGGCCGTCGGCGCCCACCCTGGTGTCCGCCGCCATGAGAAGGAATGCGCCCGCCGGAAACGCGTGGCCCGTGCAGGCCACGGCCACGGGTGCGGGGAACGAGAGGATGCGCTCGGCGAGGGTGGCGCCGAGCCGGAGCAGGGTCACCGCGTCATCCGGCGGGCCGGCCAGGGCCTTCAGGTCGAACCCGGCCGAGAAACAGCCGGGCCGGCCGGTGAGCAGGACGACCGTCCCGTCGCGCTCGGCGTCGTCGAACGCCCCGTGCAGGGCGTGCAGCATCGGGATGGAGAAGACGTTGACCTTGCCGTCGTCCATCGTGATGGTGGTGACGAGGTCCATCGTGCTGTACGTCACGAGCTCGGCCATTGGCGCCTCCCAGCGGGTTCGGGCCCTATGCTGAAACAATGTTCCGAAACAATGTTCCAAAAAGGCGGCCCCCGCGTCAAGTGCGCCTCGGCGACCCGTCCCGCTGATGCCCCGGACAAAGCAGCGCACGCCGGAACTGCGCGACCGGGTCCTGGCTGCCGCCCTCGAGCTCCTGGCGGAAGAGGGTGCCGCCGGGCTCACCGCCCGTTCGCTGGCGGCGCGGGCGGCGACGTCGGCCCCGGCGCTCTACGAGTTGTTCGGGGACAAGTCCGGCGTCGTCCGGGAGCTCTACTTCGAGGGCTTCCGCCGGCTGGGGGCGCAGCTGGCGGCCTCGCCCGAGACCGCCAACCCGGTGTCCGACCTCTGGGAGCTCGCCACCGCCTATCGCCGCTTCGTACGGACGAATCGCGAGCTGGCCGAGGTCATGTTCTCCCGGCCGTTCACGGACTTCTCACCGGGCCCCGAGGAGCTGGACGCCACCGGATCGGTCCGCATTTTCATCGTCGGGCGCGTGCGGCGGTGCATCGACGCCGGTCGACTCCGCGGCGACGAGACTGACGTCGCGCACGTGTTCGTGGCACTGATTCAGGGCATGGCGTTCGCCGAGGCCGCGGGCCGGTTGGGGACATCGATCGAGTCGGTGGAGCGCCGGTGGCGGCTGGCCATCGGCGCCCTGTTGAACGGGTTCAGCGCTCAGCGCGGGTGACGCCGTCTCGCCCCGCCGCTTTGCCGCAGAGCGGAGGCGCCGCGGGTCAGGACCGTCTGGTACAGGGCGGCGGGCAGCCGCGAGACGAGGTCGATGACCTTGGCGTCGGGGCCGATGAGCGCACGCCGGCGGTCCCTGCGGACGGCGGCCAGGATCTGCCGCGCCGCCTTCTCCGGGCTGGTGATGAAGGCGCGTTCGAAGTTGGCGAGAGCCTCGTCAGGGTCGCCGGCGATCGCCGAGACGCTGTGGTCCATGCGCGCGTTGCGGGCGATGTTCGTCTTAATCCCACCGGGGTGGGCGGTCGTCACGGACACGGGGGCGCCCTCGATCTCGAGCTCCATGCGAAGGGTGTCGGAGAACCCGCGCACGGCGAATTTGGCTGCGTTGTACGCCGACTGCGACGGGACGCTGATGAGGCCAAAGACACTGGACAGGTTCACGATGTGCCCCTCGCCCGACTCCTTGAGGTGCGGCAGGAACGCCTTGGTCCCGTACACGACACCCCAGAAGTTGATGCTCATGAGCCACTCGAAGTCCTCGTAGGTCACCGACTCGACAGTGGCACCCAGCGCGACGCCGGCGTTGTTGATCACGAGGTTGACCCTGCCGTGATCCGCGACGACGCGTCCGGCCCACTCGTACACCGCGTCCCGATCGGCCACATCGAGGTGCTGCGACGTGATCTTGACCCCTCGGCCCTCGCAGCGCGCGACGGTCTCGGCCAACCCCGCATCGTCGATGTCGCTCAGCGCGAGGTGCGCACCCCGGCGGGCCAGGGCGTCGGCCAGGGCTCGCCCAATGCCCGAGCCCGCACCCGTGATCGCCGCCACTCGTCCGTTGAAGTCCTTCACGTCATCGCGAGCGTGTCCACCGGCTCAGGTGCCGACCGACAATGGGACCTCCTCGCGGACAGCGGGCGCCGTGAACTCCATGATGGAGTCGTCGATGTCGCTCATCTTCAGCGAGCGGTAGTCACGCAGATAGCTCTGGTGGACCTTCCATGGGTGCATCGATCCCTGCTTCGGGAGGAGATGGACCGAGCGCTGGATGTAACCCGACGTAAGGCCGAGAATTGGCCCCGAGCCAACCGCGGCGTCCCTGTTCCGCGCGACACACTCGGTCATGCCGCGCTCGCGCATGTGATTCAGGAGTCGGCACACGTAGTCACACGTCAGGTCGCACTTGAGCGTCCAGGACGCGTTGACGTACCCGATGGCGATCGCCATGTTCGGCACGCCCTCGAGCGTCATTCCCTTGTAGGTGAGCCGGGTCGACGGGTCGACGACCTCGCCGTCCACGCTCAGCGCGATGCCGCCGAGGAAGAGCAGCTCCAGGCCGGTCGCGGTCACGATGATGTCGGCCTCGAGCTCCGTGCCCGAGACGAGCCGCAGGCCCCGCTCGGTGAACCGCTCGATGTGGTCGGTGACCACTGATGAGGTGCCGGCGCTGATCGACTTGAAGAGGTCGCCGCCGGGCACGGCACAGAACCGCTGGTCCCACGGGTTGTAGCGGGGCATGAAGTGCGTGGCGACGTCGTAGCCGGGCGGGAGCTGGCGCTTCAAGGCCCGGAGCAGCAGGCTCCGGACCACCTTGGGGTATCGGCGGCTCACCCGGTAGAAGCCTTGGGTCACCATGGCGTGGAACCACTTGGCGGCCGTGCCCGCTTTGTTGGCCGGCAGCACCTTGCGCAGCAGCGCCACCGCGGGGCTCTTCTCGGGCAGCGAGGCGATGTAGCTCGGCGAGCGTTGCAACATGGTCACGTGGGCGGCGGAGCGGGCGAGAGCGGGGACGAGGGTGACTGCCGTCGCCCCGCTGCCGATGACCACAACTCTCTTTCCCGCGACGTCGAGGTCCTCGGGCCAGGCCTGTGGATGCACGATGGTGCCGGCGAAGTCCTCCATGTCCTTGAAAGCGGGGAGATAGCCGTGGTCGTAGCGGTAGTACCCGCTGCATGCGAAGAGGAAGCCGGCCGTGAGGTGGACGGTCTCGTTCGTGTCCGTGCGCTCGGCGGTGATGAGCCAGCGCGATTCGGACGTGGACCACTCGGCAGAAGTGACCCGGTGGTTGAAGTGCACGCGGGTGTCCACGCGTGATTCGGCCGCCGTGTCCTTGATGTACTGGAGGATGGAGTCGCCGTCCGCGATGGACTTCGCGCCGTCCCAGGGCCGGAACGAGTAGCCGAGCGTGTGCATGTCCGAGTCCGACCGGACGCCCGGATAGCGGAACAGGTCCCAGGTCCCGCCCATTGCGTCCCGTGCCTCGAAGATGGCGTACGTGGCCCAGGGGCACTCGGTCTGGAGGTAGTGGCCGGCCCCGATGCCCGACAGGCCGGCGCCGACGACGAGGACGTCGAGGTGGGTCGTCTCCATTGCTGCGCGTGGCGCCATCAGGCCGCTCCCGTGAGTTTGTCGTTCAGGGTGCCGTGCTCCCCGAAGAGCTCTGCCGTCCAGATTTGCACCAATTCCGTCGTGTCGCTTTCGTCGGGGTGGAAGTCGGACCGGTCGTAGTCCTGCAGCTGGCCCAGGGGGCGGGGTCCAAGATCGGCCAGGACTTGGGCTGCCGCCAGCTCCGGCGCAATTTGCCCCGGCGGTAGGTGGCCCCGTCACCCGGCGGCGAGGTGACGACCGACAGCTCCACGCCGAGGACGAAGCCGAAATGGAAGAAGTTCATCGTCCAGACCGTCCTGATGTTGGTCACCCAGCTGGGCAGCCAGGCTGGGTGGCGTACTGGCACGATGTCCGCGGTGTTCGAGGCGGCGCTGACGTCTCCGCCCGAGGCGGGAATTACATCTAGCCACGGGGGTTGGGCGCCACCAGGGCCGGCTCGGGCGGGCGGGCGCCGCCCCTGATCCCCTGATTCATGACCCTGACGTTAACGTTAAACTTCCCTCAATGGCCACTGCGACCCTGCCCAACGGAAACGGCCGCGCACTGCCGGCGCCCGACTCCTCCCGCTACCGCTGGATCGCCCTGTCGACCGTGACCCTCGGCACGCTGATGGTTTTCATCAACCAGTCGATCGTGCTGATCTCGCTGCCCGACATCTTCCGGGGGATCGACCTGAACCCACTCACCCCCGGCAACACCGGCTACATGCTGTGGATGCTCATGGGCTTCATGGTGGTGCTGGCCGTGCTCGTCGTGACACTGGGCCGGGTTGGAGACATGTTCGGACGAGTCAAGATCTTCAACCTCGGCTTCGCCGTGTTCACCCTCTTCTCCGTGTTGTTGGCGGTCACCTGGTTGACCGGAACGGCCGGTGCGATCTACCTCATCACGATGCGAATCGGCCAGGGGATCGGAGGGGCGATGCTCTTCGCCAACTCCTCGGCCATCATCACCGACGCCTTCCCCGCCGACCAACGCGGTCTGGGACTCGGGATCAACAACGTTGCCGCCATCGCGGGCTCCTTCATCGGCCTCGTTCTCGGCGGGCTGCTGGCCCCCGTGGAGTGGCACCTCGTGTTCCTGCTCTCTGTGCCCTTCGGCGTCTTCGGCACGGCGTGGGCCTACGTGAAGCTCGAAGACCGCGGGGTGCGCACCCCGGCCAAGATCGACTGGCTGGGCAACGTCACCTTTGCCGTCGGCCTGATCCTCATCCTGGTCGGGATCACCTACGGCCTGCTGCCCTACGGGGGCCACACGATGGGGTGGACCAGCCCGGTCGTGTTGGCGGAGATCTTCGGTGGCCTGGCCATCCTGGTGGCCTTCGGGATCATCGAGACCAAGGTCCCCGAACCGATGTTCCATCTGTCGCTCTTCCGCATCCGCGCCTTCAGCGCGGGCAACGTGGCCAGCTTCCTCGCCTCGTTGAGCCGGGGCGGGCTCATGTTCATGCTCATCATCTGGCTGCAGGGGATCTGGCTCCCGCTGCATGGCTACAGCTTCGCCCAGACTCCGCTGTGGGCGGGCATCTACATGATCCCGCTCACCGTAGGGTTCCTCGCCGCCGGGCCCGTCAGCGGCGTCCTGGCCGACCGCTACGGCGCCCGGCCGTTCGCCACGGGCGGGCTGGTGCTGGTGGCTCTGACGTTCGTCGCGCTCATCGAGTTGCCGGTCAACTTCTCCTACGGCGGGTTCGCCGCGCTCATCTTCTTGAACTCGGTCGGTATGGGCATGTTCATCGCGCCGAACCAGACGGGCATCATGAACAGCCTGCCGGCCAGCCAGCGCGGCGCGGGCGCCGGCATGGCGGGCACCTTCAACTCGTCGGCACAGGTCCTTTCCATCGGCATCTTCTTCACCCTCATGATCCTGGGTCTGGCCGCCACGCTCCCCGTCTCCCTCTACCACGGCCTGACAGCCCAGGGCGTGAGCCCGGCGGTGGCGACGCGGGTCTCGCACCTGCCGCCGGTCGGGAGCCTCTTCGCCGCCTTCCTGGGCTACAACCCGATGCAGGTCCTTCTCGGCCACGCCGAGCTGTCGCACCTCCCGCACGCCACGGCGGCCTACCTGACCAGCCGGCAGTTCTTCCCGCGCCTCATCTCGTCGGCCTTCTCCCGCGGGCTCACCGAGGCCTTCTCTTTCGCGGCCGCCGTGTGTCTGCTCGGTGCCGTGGCGTCCCTCATGCGTGGCGGCAAGTACCACTACGCGGAAGGGGAAGGCGACGTGGTCGCCGGCCTGCCCGCCGACTGGGTGCCGGCGCAGGAGGCGGTGGCCGAGACCGAGCCGTTGCTGGTGGACTGAGATGGTCGTGTCCACGCAGCGCAAGGAGGGGTCGTCGGTGGGTGAGGAAGCCGCCGAGGCGGGCATCCGCATCAGCGACGCGGCGACGCGCGTCGGCGTGTCGGCCCGGACCCTGCGTTACTACGAGGAGCTGGGCCTGCTGACGCCGTCGTTGTACACCGCCGGAGGCGAGCGCCGCTACACGACCGACGACCTGGCCCACCTGCAGCGGATCCTCGAGTTGCGCCAGGTCCTTGGCATGAATCTCGACGAGATCCGCGAGTTCCTCGCGCTCGAGACGAGGCTGGACCAACTACGCGCCTCGTACCGTGCCGCCAAGGGCGCCACGACCAAGAAGGCGCGGGCCGAGCAGAAGGCCACCCTCCAAGAGGCGATGGTCCTCAACGAGTCCTTGGCGCAGCAGATCACCGCCAAGCTCGCCCGGATGGACGGCTTCAGGACGAAGCTCCTCCAAGACGCCCAGCGGTGCCGCGAGCTCCTCGACGGGCTGGCATAGCCCGCGGGTCCCGCTCGCGGGCGTCTTCCCATTAGATTCGCCCGCGGTGATTTCCGACGGCAGTGCCGAGGCGAACGACGCGCTGGTCCGCTCGTTCATTGCGGCGTGGGAACACCGGGACACGGAGTTCATACTCGAGTGCCTGACCGAAGACGCCGTCTACCACGGCATGCCGCTGACCCCCATTGAGGGAAAGGGTGCCGTCGCAGCCTGGGTGCGAGGATTCGCCGGCAAGCCTCCGGGGCGATTGGCGGTCCGCCATCATGTGGCGACGCGCGATGTGGTGATGAACGAGCGGACGGACGTCATCACCCTCAACGGCCGGACGGTGACGCTGCTCATCTGCGCCGTGTTCGAGCTGGACGGCGGCCGGATCGCGGCCTGGCGCGAGTACTTCGACCTGGCTCCCGCGCGGGCGGCGTACGAGGGGCCCTAGCGCCGCGTCCGTCGGCACTGTCTACGCTTTGGTGCCATGGCCTACGACGAGGACCTCGCCGACCGGATCCGGGCCCTGGTCGCCACTGAGCGCGGGCTGAGCGAGAAGAAGATGTTCGGTAGTATCGCGTTCCTCATGGGTGGCAACATGGCGATCGCCGCAAGCGGTCAGGGCGGCATTCTCGTGCGGGTCGACCCCGAACGGTCCGACACGCTCGTGGCCACGACGAAGGCGTCAGTGGCCGTCATGCGGGGGAGGCCGATGGCCGGGTGGCTGCGGGTCGCCGCAGATGACTTGCGGACCAAGCGTCAGCTGGCCAAGTGGGTCGACCTCGGCACCGCCTTCGCCCGTTCGTTGCCGGCGAAGCGGTAGTCCCTCCTCGGGCAGTGCTGCGCGCAGGGTCATGACGGGTGCCGCGGCTCGGTCTGTACCGTCTCCCACCCGCACGCGGCCGTGCCGCCGTCCCCAATCGGCGCGCCTCCCGTGACGAGCGCCACTCACGTGGTCACCGCGGCGAGGGCGACGGCGACGGGGGCAAACTGGCGACGCCCCGACTGACCGCGTCGTCCCCCGGGTCGAACCGCGCGCGCCTTCTGCGCCGAGCGGTTGGAAACGAGGGTTGGGGTCACGAAAGCAGTGCTGCCCATCAGCCGCGATCTTCGAGCATGCGCAGTCCTACGATGCTCCCGTGAGGCGTCGATGGTTCTCGCCACGAGCGGTGTTGCTGCACATCGAGGTCGCGATCGTGGCCGCCGGCTGCGCCGCCGCGACCTGGTGGCAGGCGGGACGGGCGCTGAGCGGCAACGGACTCAGCTGGTTCTACGCCTTCGAATGGCCGATCTTCGCCGGCATCGCGATCGCGGCCTGGTGGCACCTGATCCACGAGGATCCCGAGGCACGGGCCGCACGGCTGCGCAAGCGGGAGGAGGCCACGAGCCCGGCCGAGCGCCCGGCCGAATGGTGAGCGGAGCGCCCTCGGACCGACCGCGAAGTCGCGGAAGGTCCTCGCTAGCCTGACCAGCGTGGAACGTGGGGGGTCAGTGCAGGCGCACGACCAGACGGAAGCGCTGCCGCGCCCGCCCGTCCGCCGCAGGGGCTCCCCGGACCGGGTCTTCAAGTTGATCGCTGCCATAGCGGCGGCAGGCCTCGTCGGCTTCGTGGTGTTCGTGATCGTCCGCGGGCCTTCCCAGCCTGCGGGTCCGGGCTCGGCCGCCCTGAAGGTGTCACCCCCGCCCGTGCTCAGAACCGGGACCACGGCTCCCGACTTCTCGCTGCCGGCTCTCGAGGGTGGCGCCCCGGTGTCGCTGTCGATGTATCGCGGTACTCCCGTGATCGTCAACTTCTTCGCCTCGTGGTGCACCGACTGCCGGGAGGAACTGGCGGCGGTGGCCGACGTGGCCCGGACACATGCCGGTCGGGTGTCCGTGGTGGGGGTGGACTCGAACGAGAGCTCGCACGCTGCCGCCGCACGGCTGCTCGCCGGGGCCCACGCCACCTATCGCGTGGCGCTCGATACAAACGCCACGGTGGCGACGCACTACCTGATCAACGCGTTGCCGGTGAGCTACTTCCTCGACGCCGAGGGCCATGTCGTGGGCGCAGCCCTCGGTCCGCAGACCGTTCCCTCGCTCCAACGATGGGTGCGGCGGCTCGAAGGGGAGCGCTGAGCCGGTGAGCGGCCGCACCGAGACCGGCGGTGACGACCCACGGGCCGGGGCACCCGTCCCGGTCGGGTCCGGGCTCGGTCCGAGTCCTTTGACCCCCGGAGTGGACCGCTCAGCGGCGCTCGCCGAAGGGGCGCCAGGAATCCCGGCCCAGTTCGTCTGGTGGGTGCTCGGGGTGGTCCTCGTGTTGAGCCTGGGCGGATTCGTCGCGGAGCACCTCTTCTCCTCGAGCGGCCTCAACCCCTGGCCCGCGACGACGACGGCACCGAACCCGGTCCGCACGGCGCCCGCCGACACGCCGGCGCCGCCTGCCTCCGACCGGTCCCTCGCTGCACCGCTGGCTTCGTTCATGGGCCTGACCGTCCCGGGCCCGCGGCACGCCACCCCCTTCGTCCTGACGGACCAGCGCGGGCAATCGGTGTCGGTGCCCACGCAGCCGGCCCGGGTGGTGGTGCTCACCTTCTTCAGTGCCCCGTGCAACGACATCTGCCCCGTGCTGGCGTCAGAGATTCAGCAGGCGGACGCCGACCTCGGCGCGCGGGCGGCCGACGTCGAATTCATCACGATGAACACCGATCCCTCGGCCCTCGCGGCGTCGGCGGAGGCGCGGGCGGTGAACGGGACGGGGCTGCACGCGCTGCCCAACTGGCACATGGTCACCGGACCACTCACCACGCTCAACCCGCTGTGGAAGGCCTACGGCGTGTCCATCTCGCTCAACACCAAAACTGGACTCGAGGCGCACACCGACGTCATGGACTTTCTCGATCCCCATGGCATCCTGCGCTACAGGGCGACGCCGTTCGCCGACGAGAGCTCCACCGGAGCTTTCACCCTGGCCGTGCCCAGTGAGGCACGCTGGGCCCAGGGCATGGCCACCTACGCCGGAAGGCTCATCGGGCAGTGACGGTTACGGACGCCGCCGCGGTCACGAAGAAGCCACCCATCTGGCAGCGGCACCGGCGCCTCGCCATCGCCGCCGCGGTCCTCGTGATCGCCTTGATCACCGTGCTCACCGACCTGCCGACCCCGACCTCGAGGGCGAGCGACATCGCCGCGGAGCGCAGCGTGATGAGCGAAGTGAATTCCGATCTCGAGCCGTGTGCCTATGCCGTGCACCAGGCGCTCGGAATCTGGGCCCTCCAGGCCGACCACCAGCTGAGCGCCGCGGATCGCGCGCCCACGCCCGGGCTCCTGAGCGACGACCAGTCGGCGTGCTCGTTCACCAGCCAGGGCATCTACGACCTCACCACCAACATCCAGGTGCCCGGGACCACGGCCGGCAAGGAGCTGGGCGACCTGATCGCGACCGCCACGCTGTGGACCACGTCGGACGCGCTGCGGGTGATCGAAGACGTGCAGACGCTTATGAACGACCCGAACGATGCCGCCGCGGTGCGCAACCTCTCGAAGGAGGAGAACGTGCTGGCGTCGGACCGGCGCCGCGCCCTCACCGACGAGAACGCCGCCGATCGCGACCTCGACACCCACCTGCAGCCGGTGGACCTGCCCCCGGTTCCTGCGACGCCGACCTCGCGGACGACTGCGCCCTCGAGGTGAGCTCAGGGCGTCGGGGTGGCGCCGCCCCGATTGGGAGGGTACGGCGACGTGCCCCGGCGGCGCTCGGCGCGGGCGAGCGTTTGCAACTCCGTATCGGCGTCCTCCTCCGACTGGAGCCAGGTGAGCGCGTTCCAGAAGATCAGCGGGATGAAGGCGGCCGCCGCCACGAACCAGAGCACCACCGAGGAGATCTGCTGGTCGGCTGCCGCGCTGAGCCCGCCGGCCGCGTGATGGAAGTTGTGGTAGAAGCCGTGGTTCGACAGGCCGGTGACGTAGGCCAGGATCCAGAACGCCCACATGGAGAAGGCCGCCAGCACAACCCGGCGGAGGTGGCCAGAACGCGGCTCGAGGGGGGGCGAGGACACCAGCTCGAGCCACAGCCCGAGCCCGAAGGCGAGCAGGATGACCCCTTCGATTTCGGCGAGCCAGCCGTGCGCGCCGAGCGTGCTCACGGGGCCGGGGGCGTGCCAGGCGATCGCCACCCCAAGGTCGGCCGCGACGAAGGCGAGCGCCCACGGCAGCTCGCGATGGCGTCGCCGGCGGTCGGCCAGGCGGTCGGCCGGGCGCGGCCGCTCCCCCGGCGCGTTGATAGCCGCCAGACGGAGCAGGCGCCAGGGGGCGCCGAGAGCGACGAGCGCGGGGATGGCGACGGCAAAGAGCGAGAACTGCAGCGCCGCGGCGTACTCGGTGCGACGCGCTTCGGTGGCGAACGGCGGGACCAGAGCAAGGACCACGACGATGACGGCCGCCACCAGGCACACGGTGCGCCAGGTCGAAGAGCGCCGGCGGGGCCGCCCCGGGGCAGCCCCTTCGCTCATCTCGTGGAGCGGCGCCTAGTCGGCCGGCGAACGAAGAAGCCCCAGATGCACACGACTGCGAGGGTCCCGATCGGGACGGCGACGGTCAGAGCCTGAGTACTGGCGAGGCCCGCAATGATCACCGAATCCCTCCTCTGGTCTCAGATGACATAGAAGAGTACCCAGAAAAACGTCGCGATCAGGGCGATGAAGCCCCAGAAGTAGGTGCAGCCGTTCAAGTTGACCCGGAACAGACGGGCCACCGGCAGGGTCGAAGTCGGTGCGCCACCGTCCTGCGCCATGGCGCGGCGGAGTCGGAGCTCCCGGGCGAGGATCGTTTCAATCCAGTAGGTCCCGCTGAGCAGGACAACGATGTTCATCGCCCCCCAGGCGATGAAGCAGGACGCGTACCCGCTCGAACCCGGGAAGAAGGGGAGGGCGGTGAGCTGCCAGATCTGGAGACTGACGGCCAGGAGGCCCCCGAAGACGGCCAACCACCCCGCCACCTGCCAGTCCAACGTCTCGTTGGCACGAAAGCGTCGCTCTCCGTATTGGACGATCAGCGCGCTGGCGACGCTGACGGCGAAGATGGCGGCGCCGATCGCGGTGGGTGCGGTGATCCCCCCGGGCCGCCACAGGTTCTCGTTGTTCGCCGAGCGGAGATAGAAGTAGGCGAAGGCCAGCGACGCGAACGCGAAGACGAAGATGCCGATGAGCAGGCGGCTGCCGGTCCACAGCGCACCCTCCTGGGCGCGCAGCTCGAACGCGATCTCCTCGGGCGTCTCCCGGAGCTCGGGGAAGCTCTCGAACTGCTGGTTCTCGACCGGTTGGTGTGCCATGGCCTCCTCGCTACCCTACGCAATGGGCGGACGGGGATCTCCGTCACCTTCGACGCCGGCGCCCAGATCCTCTGGGCTGACCGACCCCGCGGGCGCCGCGCCCACCGCAGCCATATGGCGACCCAGATCGGCCACGGGCAACGCGTCGGGCTCCCCGTAGTGGTACGGGTCGTTCGTGACGACCGGGATGTGCTCGAAGTTGAACCAGGGCACCGGCGTGGGCGTCTGCCACTCCAGCCCGAGCGAGTTCCACGGGTTCTGCGGCGCCGGGTGCGGGTTCAGGTAGATCGACCAGACGAAGTTGACGATGAAGAGGAGGAACGACGCGCCCAGGAAGTAGGCGCTGACGCTCGCGATGTCGTTCAGGGTCTGCAGGTTGGTCGCGTACTCGAACACCCGTCGCGGCTGGCCCAAGATCCCGATGAAGAACATCGGGAAGAAGGTCAGGTTGAAGAAGATGAAGAACGTCCAGAAGTGCCACTTGCTCAGTTTGCGGTTCAAGGTCTTGCCCGTAATCTTGGGGAACCAGTAGTAGAAACCGCCGAAAAGGGCGAAGATGAGGCCGCCCATGATCGTGTAGTGAAAGTGCGCGAGCACGAAGAAGCTGCCGTGCACCGTCACGTTGACCGGGACGTCGGAGAGGAACACGCCGGTGACCCCGCCGATCAAGAAGTTGAACAGCATGCCCAGACAGAAGAGCATCGGCGTGTCGAATCTGATTTTCGCCTTCCAGAGGGTCCCGAGGGCGACCAGGAAGAGGAAGCCGGTCGGTATGGAGATGAGCTCCGTCGTCAGCATGAACAGCGGGCGCATGTCCGGGTTGATGCCACTCTGGAACAGGTGGTGTTGCCAGACGAAGAACGAGAGCAAAGCGACGCCCAACATCCCGGCGGCGGCCACCTTGTAGGCGAAGAGCGGTTTGCGGGTGAAGACCGGCAGGATCTCCATCACGATCCCGAAGCCGGGCAAGGCCATGATGTAGACCTCGGGATGGCCGAAGAACCAGAACAGGTTCTGCCACAAGAAGTTGCTGCCGCCGTGCTCGTTCACGAAGAACGCGGTCTGCGCGGTGCGGTCCAGGATCCCGAAGAAGCCGGCGACGACCAAGCAGGGGGTGGCCAACGTCAGCAGGGCCGTGGTGGCCAGAATGCCCCAGACGAAGATGGGCACCCGGCTCCAGGTCATTCCGGGCGCGCGGTAGTTGATGATGGTGGCGGCCAGGTTGAACCCGGCCATGATCATGCCGATGCCGATCACGGCGAAGCCCACCAGATACGAATCCATGCCGCCGCCCGCCTGCGTTTGTAGCGGCGCATAGCCGGTCCATCCGGTGGGGAACCCGCCGAAGAACAGCGCGCTGAGGATCACCAGATAGCCCGCCATGAAGATCCAGAAGGAGAAGGCCTCCACGCGAGGGTACGCCATGCGCCGCGAACCGATCATGAGCGGGACGAGCCAGTTCCCGAGCGGGCCCACCACGGCCGAGGAGGCCATCATCATCATGATCGTGCCGTGCTCGCTCACGATGGCGATGTAGACACCGGGGCCGAACACGTGGCTGGTCGGGCTCAACAGCTCGGTGCGGATGAGCATCGCCAGTAGCCCGCCGGTGAAGAGGAACATGAGGACGCCCACCGCGTACTGCCAACCCACCACCTTGTGGTCGTCAGTCATGCGGAAGTAGCGGGCCCAGGTCCTCTCGGGCGGGGGCGGCGACAGCTCGTAGCCGAGGATCTTGGACACCGGGTAGGTCAGCCCGCCGATGCCGGCCATCCAGCCCGCCACACCGAACGAGAGCCCGAGCACGATGGCAACGGAGTTCAAATCGGAGGCGCCCGAGGTCTGGGCGTAGCCGCTGGCGACGACGTTGCCGAGCCAGTGCCCGATCAGGTAGCCGACCACGCCGCCGGCCATGGCCCACAGCAGATGCGGGCGGAGCCAGGCCGACCGTCGCCACGCCCGCGGGACGCGGGGCGGTGCACCGACGTCCTCTTCGCCGGGGTACTCGAATTCTTCGGCCTGGGTGGTGTCAATGGCCATCGCTGTGCACCCTCGTCTCGGGAAGCGGGCGCGGTCGCCGCCCGCAAGGATTGGCGCTCATGTCAACCGGCCCCCTTTGCCTGCGGTGCGCCGTACTGCTCGACGTGTGAATAGGGATCGACGTTGTCGGGGTAATAGCCGCCGTCTGCGCCGTTGGCGTCGGGCGTATAGGTCAGCCGGTACGGCGGCAGCAGCGCCGTGTTGTGGCGCAGCCGTGCCCCGGTGAGCGTGGCCCACGACTCGAACTGCTGCTTCGTGACGACGACCCCGTAGTTGAACATGGCGCCGTGCCACAGGCCGCACAGCTCGGCGCAGCGGACGGTGAAGCGGCCGAGCTGCTGGGTAGTGGTGAAGGCGACGTTGTTGTAGTCCGGGTTGGCGTCGGCCTTCACGCCGAGTTGGTAGGCCCAGAAGCTGTGGATCACGTCGAGCGACGTGACGTTGAACTGGATCGACGTGTCGTTGGGGAGGACGAGCTCGTTGGTTTCGAAGCCGCCGAAGGTCGGATAGCGGTAGGTGAACTTCCATTGCTGCCCGATGACCTGAATGGGCAGGATCGTCTTCGAGGCCGGCGTCCAGATCGGGCTGGCGCCCTGGCCGCCGCCGGCACCGCCCGGCTGCACCAGCTCGTAGGTGCCGAAGCCGAAGAGGAACATCACGAGAACCGTCGAGCTGACGATCCAGCCGACCTGAATGCCGAGATGGCCCCTGGAGGTCGGCCCGGCCACGGGCTCGGGGCCACCCCGCGATGCCCGCCACGTGATGACGGCGTAGAGCATGTAGATCCACACGGCCAACAGGACGGGTATGGCGCAGATCATCAAGATGTTGAAGTCGAACTGGGCGCCCTCCGCCATGTTGGTCATGGTGCCGGGTGGCATGTGCGGACCGGCCGCGTAGTAGAAGAGCGGGTCGAGGATGGCCGAGAGGACGACCCAGATGGCGATCAGGCGCCACCAGTGGTGCGTCCGGTCGGGGTCGGCGGTCGAGTCGGCGGTGGCGGGCGTCGACGCGGCGCCCGCCGCTTGAGTTTCGCTCACGCCACCACCTTCATGAACCCGCCCATGTAGCCCAGCGTGCCCATGGAGCCACCATTGCCGTAGAGGAAGCCGAGGCCGCAGGGGACGAAGCACTGCCAGCGGTAGTCGCCGGGCCCCGGGCTCGTGATGGAGAACCTGATGATCTTGTGCGGAGAGCTCGTGGTGCAGGGCGCCGCCCCACACAGGTTGGCGTTGCCGTTGTTGCCGTACAGCGGCACGCTGACGCCGATTTCGGGGATGGAGAAGGTGTGGCCTACGCCGTTCCCGACGTTCGAGTTGATGACCCGGAACACCTTGCCGTTGAGCGTGGCGACGTTGCCGGCGGTGCCCGTCACCTGGCCGAGCTGCTGGTTCCGCAGCGGGCTCCCCGAGTCGTAGTTGTAGATCGTGAAGTTGATGCGCGTGTGCTGGGGCACCTGGAAGACCGTGGTGTGCACCCACTGGCCCTGAGGCGACTCGACCAGGTACGACACCCAATCCGGGTGGTTGCCGGATCCGAGCGCCCCGACCGCCTGCAGCGTCACGTTGACCGGCTGCCCCGAGGCTCCCGCCGAGTAGTCGACCACGGGCGGCGTGCCGAGGAGGGAGACGATGAGGATAACCGCGGCGACGGCGCAGAGGGCGAACACGACGACTGTCACCGACACCTTCCACGCCAAGCTCATGGACCCTCCCGAAGCTCCAGAACCTCCGCAGTCTGAGAATCAGCTCTGAGACGACGTTAGGATCTCGTAACCGCGCCGTCAACTATTTCGCAACGGATGCGAGGATTCGCTGCAACGTCGGCTGCAAGCGACGGAATCCGACCCGGCACCGGGGGTCCGTGCAATGTTTCAGCCGGGAGGTACCCGCTCGGCCGGCGGGCGGAAGGCCTCGAGCGGTGGCGCCGGACCGCGGTGGAAGAGGCGGTCCACCCCGACCGAGAAGCCCTCCTTGTCCTCCATGGCACGCCGGATACACACGGCCAGCGCGGGGATGGCCCAGAAGTCGCCGCAGACCCACAGGACGGCGGCGCCGATCTGCTGGTCGGCGTAGGGCGACAGGCTGACCCCGGGCACGTGTGCGTACACCGAGTACCAGCTGGACTCGGTGAAGATCGACATCGACATGGCCAACACGAACATGACGACGTTGGTCGAGATGATCGCCCCGATCTGCCACAGCGGCGACGTCTTCAACCGGTACGGGTACGACGGGATGATCTGCAGCCAGAACAGGACGCCCGTGAGGAAGAGGCTCGCGTGCATGAGCCAGATGTGGATCCACTGGTTCTCCTCGGCGGCGTCGAAAAGTGACGGCACGTGCCAGATCAACATCACGACGTTGAACGAGATCACCGCCGTCCACGGGTTCACGACGAAGCGCCCGACGGCGCGCAGGCCGCCCGAGAAGCGGCCGAGCAGGAAGAATTGCATGAGACGCCGGCGCAGACCCACGGGCAAACCGTGCAGCAGCGGGAGCCAGGGGGCGCCCGCGACGATGAGAATCGGCGCGAAGAACGCCAGGAGGATGTGCTCGATCATGTGCACGAAGAAGTAGTCGTCGGACCAGTAGTCGATCGGCGACGTGACCGTGAGCAGGAGCAGCGCCAGGCCGGCGTAGAAGAAGATCGAGCTGAGGCGGCGCTTGCGCGTCCGTGCGGGTACCGAGCGCCTGCGCAAGTTCGCCAGGCCTAGTTCGTTGAGCACGACGATGAAAGCGACGGCGATGACGAAGGGGTCGAAGCTCCAGTTGTCGACGATGTAGCTCACCGGGCCCCTCCGTCCCGCGCAGGGATCCCCGTCACCGTACCCCCGCGGGTACAGGCCGGCTCGCCGGCAACGCCGCTAGCCCGACGATCCATAGGCCAGCGGGACCTGGAGCGTCTCCGCTGCGGCCCACTTGCTGCCCGAAGGCGTGAGGGCAAAGACATGGAGCACCGAGCCGTCCACGGTGAAGGCGTCGAACGCGACGGCGGCGTCGGCGGTCGTGAAGGGAGCGACCGCCGCGATATCGACGCTGGCGCGTGGAGGCGGGGGAAGTTGGGTCCACCCGCTCCCGGGAAAGATCTCGTTGGCGGAGCGCCGCGGCCCGGATCCGATGAGCACCGCCACACCACCTCCACCGCTGAGCGCCGTGGACACCACCGAGTCGGTCTGGCCGAGCGGGAGGGGGGCAGAGACGCGCCATCGGCCCGCGTCCGTCTGCCACAGGGCAACCAGTGCCTGCCGACCGCCGCTGTTCGCGTCGACCAGCGCCGTGGTGGTCAGGCCGCTGGGTTCGAGGCGGAGCACCGTCGTGCTCGAGCTGGCCAGGCGACCGGGCAGGCGGACGCCGATCTGGCGCCACGAACCCGACGCTCCACTGAAGACCGCCACCTGGCCGTTGCTCCGGCAGCCGGTGGCGACCAACGGCGTCGAGGTGCCAGTAGCGAATGTCACTGCCTCGAGCGCGCTCGCGCCGCAACGCGGCGACACCTGTTGCAACCGGGACAGGGACACGAAGGGCGACCACGACGAGAGGTCCGGTCGTGCGGAGAGCACGGTGCGGCCCACGATGGCGAGGCCACCCCATTGCGGGCCACCCGCGTACGCGAGTGCGTCGGGGCGCGGTACCAACCCCCCGGGGAGGTAGACCGGGCTCCATGTCCCCCCGCTGTCGGAGCTCAGTGACAACGGGGAGAAGTGCAGCAGACGGCTGGGCAGCGTCCCGACCAGCACCGCTCCTGTCGCCACTCCCGCCACGAGCCCGCCGTTGTCCGCCACACCCTGGGGCGTGACCACGGTCCAGTGAGACGATCCCGGTACGCCGTGGAGCACCTGCCAAAAGGTGTTCGTCGGGTCGGAAAGCTGTCCCATCGGGAGGACAACCCACGAGGCATTACCGGTCTCTACCGCGCCCGCGATCGGCACTCCCGCGGGCGGGTCGGCGGCAGCGGGGGCGCCTGCGGCCAGGGGGAGCGCCACGGTGGCGCAAGAAATGAGACCGAGCGCGGCGCAGCGGAGCGTTGCCGGCCCACGAGGCGTGCGGACCCTCACGAATTGAGGACTTGGTCGATCCGGCTCTGCAGCAGTGAGGAGAATGACGAGGCGAAGACCTGCGTCGGGCCCGGGTCGTCGATGAGGGCGTCCCGTTCGCGGCCCTGGGCGTCGATCACGAACGCCAGGTCACTGTGGGCGACCATCGCCCCGTTCGCCACGGTCTGCACCAAGATCCCGTACGAGTTCCAGACGCGCTGGAGCGCCGGCACCGATCCGGTCAGGAAGTACCAGTTGGAGAGGTGGGTGAGGTCCTCCTGGCGGTCGAAGGCGTTGGTGAACGACGCCGAGCGGTAGATCGGGTTGGCGACGATGGCAACGAAGTCCACCCGGTCGGCCTGTCCCGCGAGCCCCTGGTCAGCCTGACGGAACTCCTGCGCGATGAGCGGGCAGTCCGAGGTGCAGACGGGGTCGAGGAAGGTCAGCGCCACCACGTGACCGTGCAGGCTGGCCAGGTTGACGGGCCGACCGTGCTGGTCGGTGAGCGCGAACGGGGGTGCGGGCGAATCGAGCGCGTTGGGCGTACCGTCGAGCGCCTCGGTGAGGATCGGGTCGGCGTTCCGGTTGACCGCGGCGATGGCCATCGGGGCGGAGCCGATCAGGACGATGCCCAGCGCCGCGACCGCTGCGAGCGAGCGCAGCACGTAGGGGAGCGTGGCACGCTCCCACCACCTCGCCGGTGCACCGGCCTCCAGCTCCGCGTTTGCACGCGCCGGGATCCGGGCGGCCACGCCCGATTCGACGGGCACCGGTACTCGCACCATGGCGACGTATCCCGCGACGAAGAGGAGCGCCATGGGCAGCATGGAGTTCGGGTCCGTGCCCAGGCCACCGAGGAACCCCAGGTCCTCGACAAGCACCCAGTCGGCCAGGCAGAGCACGACGAAGGCCACGAGGCCCAAAAGGACGAGGCGCCGCCGGCCGCTCACCAGAAGTGCGCCGACCGTCGCCAACGACACGACGACGAAGAGATTGACGGCCCATCCGTGCGCCTGGACCAACGAGCCGAAGGATCCCAGCCAGGACGACAGGAAGCCGGGTTGGGGCGTCTTGGCCATCTGCTGGACCATCGCGGTCAGCGTCCCGCCGCGGCCTTGCCAGTACCCACGGCCCGGCCACGCCTGCAGCGCGGCCATCCCGATCAGGAAGACGCCGCCGAGGGTGACGATCGCCCGCCCGAGACGTGGTGTGAAATAGGCGCGCTCGGGGAGTGCGACGAGGACGCCGCCGATGCAATAGAAGAGGACCGCGCCCGGCGCGCCGAAGAGCCAGGTCGCGCCGGGGGCGAAGATCCCACCGAACGACTCTCCGAAGGCCCACACGACGAGACCCCAGCCCAGGCTCGCCAGACCTCCGAGACGTGACCAACGGCCGCGGGGTGCGACCAACAGCCAGATGCCCAGACCCACCTGGATCCACACGGTTGCGGCGGCGGCCTGGATCGGGTGGTCAGACCAGATGGTCAGGCCGCTGTTGACCAGGTGCTGGACCCAGGTGGCCGACGCGCTGGACGACGGTTGGATGACCCCGGACGGAAGACCCAGGGGCATGGACGACTGGACCTGGAGGAGGCCGTCGAGGATCCACAGGCATCCGAAGCCGATGCGGACGATGCGCCGGGCCAGGGGCTCGGGTGCCGTGGACGCCTGGAGCGACGTCGGAAAGGTGTTCATTCCTTGTTGCTTGAGGCGGCGGTACTGGACGGTCCGCACGATGTTGAAGCCGATCGCGCAGAGGGCGACGACCAGGAGAACGATCAGGAGTTGGTGGAAAAGGGCCGTGTGAAAGCTCGAGACGATCAGCGAGTTGCCCGTCTGCACGGAACGGCCCATGCCCGGCATGGAGCTAGTGGCCTCCCTCGATCGACCCGTTGCCTGCCACGCCCATCGCGGCCGACACTACCGCCGACCTTCACGGCTCCGCGATCGGCCGCGTCCCCGCATCCCTGCCCGTGCTGGCGCTTGCCTGCGTGTTCGTGCTCCGAGATGATGGGCGCGAACGCTATGACCGACGCTGTCGCACACGCGGTGCCTGCTCCGGCGGCCTCTTCTCCGGCGCCCCTCCGCTGGCTGAAGTCGAAGGACCCGGAGCTCCTGGTGACGAAACGCTCCGTGCGCGCCGCCGTGGTCATGCCCGGCGCCTTCGCCGTCGCCCACGTGCTGTGGCCGAATGGACAGGTTGGTCTTTTGGCGGCCTTCGGTTCGTTCGCCCTGCTGCTCCTCGTCGAGTTCACGGGCCCTCTCCGGGAGCGGGCGGTCAACTACATCGGCCTGTACGCGGTCAGTAGCGGTCTCATCGCGCTGGGGACCGTTGCATCGACCCACAAAGTTGCGGCGGTGCTCGCGATGGCACTCGTGGGTTTCGCAGTCCTGTACGCCGGTATCGTCGCGCCGGCGGCAGCGACGGCGACGACCGCCGCGCTCTTGTTATTCGTGCTGCCGGTTGCCGTGGCGGAGCCTTCATCGCAGGTCGGGCCCCGGCTGTTGGGTTGGACGCTCGCGGCGGCCTTCTCCGTCCCGGCCTGCCTGCTGGTCTGGCCGGCGCCGTGGCACGACAACCTCCGCCGGAGGCTGTCGATGGCGGTGTCGTCCGTGGCGCGGCTCGCCGAAGACCGCGCGCTCGGCAAGAACGATCCGGATGCCGTCGAGGCCCTCGGAGCCGAACTGACGCAGTTGCGGGCCCAGTTCTCGGCCACGCCGTATCCACCGACAGGAGCAGCAGCAGGTGCGGTCGCGCTGTCGAAGCTGGTGGGGCGCGTGGAATGGGTGGCGGGCAACACGGTGGTGCAGGGCGGCGAGCACTGGACGGCCGAACCACCCGCGGCGCTGGCCGTGACGCGGCAGGTGGCGGAGACGCTGCACCAGGCGGCGTCGCTCATCTGTGATGGGAATGCCCATCCGGTCGAAGACCCCGCTCGCATCCGCGAGCTGCAGGCGTCGACCCGACGGCTCGAACGATTGGTCGACGCCGAACTCGAGGACGACATCTCCAGGACGTCGCAGCCGGTTTCGGACGCGCCGGCAGAGTCCGGAGACCCCTCGGGGACGGCGGACGACGACCTCGCGTCGACGCGGGACCCGGGTTTTCACGCCCGGGCGCTCGGCATCGCGGCCGAGATGGTGGCCGACGCCGCACTGGAAGCGGCGGGGTCCGAAGGCCTGCTCGATCAGCGCATGGGCATGATCGGCCAGACATCCCGCGTCCGCCTGTATCGGATCTTCTCGCACCTGTCGCTCCGCTCGGTCTGGTTTCGCAACGCCGTACGGGGCGCCATCGGGCTGGCCATCGCCGTCTCGGTCGTCGAGGTCACGGACGTCCAGCACGGGTTTTGGGTTGTCCTGGGCACGCTGTCCGTCCTGCGATCCAATGCTCTTGGCACCGGCGCGACCGCCCTGCGCGCCGTCGGGGGCACGGCGATCGGTGTGGTCATCGGCTCCGCCGTCATGGTGGGCATCGCTGACCACTCGGTGCTGCTGTGGGTGCTGCTCCCCCTCGCCGTCTTCATTGCCGGCATGGCACCTTCGATGATCAGCTTTGCGGCGGGGCAGGCGGCCTTCACCCTGACGGTGATCATCCTGTTCAACATCATCCAGCCGGTCGGTTGGAAGGTGGGCCTCACCAGGATCGAGGACGTCGCCATCGGGTGTGGTGTGAGCGTCGTCGTGGGTCTGCTCTTCTGGCCCAGGGGCGCGACGGCGGCGTTGGGACGGGCGCTGGCCGCGTCCTTCGTGGCCAGTTCCGCCTATTTGGCGGACGCGGTGGGCCGGCTGACGACGACCACACGCGCCATCGACACCCAGCGGGGCGCCGTTGCCGCCCACCGCGACTACCTGCTGCTGGACGACGCTTTTCGACAATTCGTTGCCGAGCGCGGCGCAAAGGTCGTCCCCGTCGAGACGATCGCTCGGCTCTTCTGGGGCTCGAACCGGCTCCGGCTGGCGGGGTACACGCTCGCTTCACTTCCGGTGCAGCCACCGGACCCCGGCCGGCCCGAGGTCGAATCGGTCGCGGTGGCGGAGGCGGTGCTGCGCGACTCCTACGAATCCAGTCACCGGTGGTACCAGCAGTTCGCCGAGTTGCTCACCGACCAGCGCCAGACGATCGATCCATTGCCGTCGCACGGCGATCTCCTGGACCGCACCATGCGGACCGCGTTCGACGACATCAGGAGCCAGCAACGCGGGGATCGGTTGCAGACGACGCTGCAAATGCTGTGGGCGGACGAACTGCTCGAGAACCAGAGCCAGGTGCAGGCGGATCTCCTGGCGTCGGCGGACCTCTTCGTCCGGGGGAAGCGCCGGGGAGTACTCATCTAGCGTCGCTCCGGTCCGCTCCGCGGCGATCGGTCCTGAGTACAGTGTGGCGGCTCAGCGGGAGCGATCGCAGACGTAAGAGAGGTCCGGTTCGAATGCGTGGCAGGGGGTTCCGCTGTTGCTGGCTCGAGATGACCGTTGCCGTCGCAATTGCGTGCGGCCCGGTCGTTCTGGCTGCCGACGTGGTTTCGGCAGCGACCACCCCCACGACGTCCGCGCCGCTCACGACGACCACGGCCCTACCCACTACGACGCCACCGAGCGCACCGACGACCGTCGGGTCGCCCGTCACCACGACGACCGTCGGGTCGCCCGTCACCACGACGACCGCGCCCCGCCACGTGGTCAATCAGCCCAATCTGAACGCCCTGACGCCCCACATCGAGGCCCTGAGCGGCCGCGGGGTGCAGTACCAGTCGAGCAGCGGGGTGTCCTCGCAGGGATCGAACGGCGCGCCGACCTTCCTGCACTCGGCGGGTGGGCCGTATCTCTATGACGCCAACGGGCGCGTCGTGTTGCTGCACGGCACGAATGTCGTGTACAAGCATGCGCCGTACATCGCCTACCCGGATCCGGGCACGCCGTGGGACTTCAGCGCGGCGGACGCGGCGAGGATGCAGACCCTGGGGTTCAACGTCGTCCGTCTCGGCATCGAGTGGCAGGCCCTCGAACCAGGATCAGGCGGTCCGAACCAGGCCGCGGTCTGCGCGCCAGGCCCACCGGGGAACGCGCACGAGTTCAACCGCGCGGTGGCCGAACGCTACCTGCAACACGTGGCGGCGACGGTCAAGCTGCTCAGCCGCTACGGGATCTACACCCTGCTCGACATGCATCAGGACGTGTACAACGCGAGCTTCCGCGGCGAGGGGGCGCCCAATTGGGCCGTGTGCACCAACAACGTGCCCATCGTCCCGAGCGGGGGCCGGTGGTCGAACAACTACGCAAATGCGCAATTGCAGACGGCCATCCAGCACTTCTGGTCCAACGACGTGGTCGGAGACCTCCAGGGCAACCTCGACCTCGTGTGGGCGACTGTGGCGGACTACTTCAAGAACAACCGCTGGGTCGTCGGCTACGACCCCTTCAACGAGCCCTTCTCGACGGAGACGCAGGTCGCGTCGCAATCGACATTCACAGGCCAGCTGGAGTGCTTCTACACGGGCAAGGCGCACACCGGCTTCCTGGCCAATGGCGCCACCCCGCTCGTGTGCCCGTCCGACGTGCCGGACAACGGAGTGATCCCGGCCATCGGGGCCGTCGATCGCAACCACCTGATCTTCGTGGAGCCGGACATCTACTGGGTCACGGGCGGGAATATCCCGTCACAGTTGGGCCCGATGCCGTTCCAGCGGCTGGTCTTCAACTTCCATGTCTACTGCGGCGACCGCAGCCCGCTGACCGGCAATCCGACCAACCTGTTGCGGTGTCTCCAGTCCGAGGAGACTGCGGCAGCCGAACAGGACATCACTCGGCTGTCGATGAGCTCGGCGTACCAGTCGAGCGGGCCGGCCATCTTCATGAGCGAATTCGGCGCGACGACGAGCACGCCGCTGGTCGGGTTCGACACCGAAGGGGCGGGGTTGGATCAGGTCGGCTGGGCCTATTGGGCCTGGAAGTACTACGACGACCCCACCGGGTCGTCGGCCGAGGGTCTGGTCCGGCCCGACGGGAACTACACACCGGTCGTGACGGTCCTGTCGCGCACGTTCCCCGAGGAGGTGGCGGGCACGCCCAATTCCATCGTGTTCAACCCCTTCACCGGCGCCTTCAACATGGTGTACGCACCGACGCTCGCGGCACGCGGAGTGACGAGCATCGTCATTGCGGCGTCGCAGCACTACTCCGACGGGTGGTGCGCGGCCGTCAAGGGCGGGCGCATCACCTCGAAGCCCGGCGCGACGCATCTCACGATCCAGACGACCGGGCATCCCGAGCAGGTCTACGTCTCGGTGACCGCAGGGGGCTGTCCGTCTGGCTGAGTGTCGGAAGTGGACCCGTTCGGTTGGACGGCAACTTGCCTGGGAGCCGTTGCGTTACGTCTGGGCCCGGATCTCTCTTTGGATCCGCCTCTGCTGGTCCGCCATGAGCGCGTCAGCGTGGGTCGGAATCGCAGACACCTTCGCGCTCGAGGGTGGGAGGGTTCCGGCCGGCAACGCCGTGCACGTGGTGTGGAACAGGGCCTGCTGCGCCGGGGTGATGGACATGGGGGGAAGTGCGGCAGGGCTCGAGAACGGGTTCGTGGGCGCCGTGAGCACGGGGGGCTCCGCAAAAGGCGGCCTCTTCGACGTGAGATCGAAGAAGTCCAACATGTTGTGCGCATTGGCGTCGCGGTAGGTCAGGGCCGGGAGATTCCACTTGGTCTCGACCAGCTTCAGGATCGACGTGTGGTCGAACGTCTGATGTGACACGTAGTCCTTCTTCGAGCGCGCCGAGACGACGCAGCAGGGAACCCGGAACCCCGTGTAGTCGTACGCAAAAGGCAGGTCGCCCGGCTGCAGCGCGGGCGGGACGTTGTCCGGCTTCACGGCTGGCTGCGGGGGAACGTGGTCGTACCAGCCTCCGTGCTCGTCGTAGACCCAGATCAACGCCGTCTTCTCCCACGCGGGCCCCTGCAGCACCGCATTGATGACCAGCGCGGCGTATCCCTCACCGACCGAGATGTCCCCGTCCTCCTCGGAGAAGTTCGTGTAGGGATCCACCAGGCTGAAGGCCGGCAAGTTCCCTGACGCGACGTCGGCGAAGAAGGTGCCCACATGAACGGCCTTGGTGGGATTGTTCAAGAAGACGGGCTCGAAGAGCGCACAGGTCGGGAGATCCGGGTAGTAGTCCTTCCACGAGATTCCGTGCTCGTCGAGCCGGTCGAAGATGGTGCCGTTGGGTGCGTCGACCTTGGAGATACCCGACACGTCGGTACGGATGTTCCCGAGCGCGGTGCCCGCGATCAGGAAGCGGCGATTCGGGTAGGTCTGTGCCATCACCGACGCGAAGTAGCGGTCCCCGATGGGAAACTGACGCGCCATCGAATGGTAGAAGGGGAGGTCGGCACCCTCCCAGTAGCCCATTGACGCCCCGCCGGATGCCTTGACGAAGCCCATGTTGGTGCCGTTGTTCCAGGAAAGGTGCGACGCGTTCCATGATTGCGTGCGGCCCGAATCCATCTCGCCGCACGTGTTCGGGTTGTGGAACGAGCGTATGTAGCCCCCGGAGGGATCCGGGTTGTAGTTGACCGGCGTTCCGTCCGGCCCGAGCGTCAACCCGTCGCCGCGACCCAACGTGCCCAGGTGGTCGTCGAACGAGTGGTTCTCCATCATGAGCACGACGATGTGCTCGATCTGCGGCATGGTGTCGACACCGACCGGAAGATGCGGATACGGACGCGACCCGGGTCGGAGAAGCGATCCGCCCGTTCCAAGCCCCCTGGCCGTCGCCGCGGCCGCGTAGGCCTCGCTGCCGACGGCGGCCCCGAGGCCGGTGGCGGCAATGCCGGAAGCGACGGTGCCGGCGAGGAGCGACCGGCGGGAGAGGCGTCGCGTCCACGGTGGGTCCTGTTTCGGGTCGTCGGTCATCGGCGCACGCTAACCGAGGGCCTCCGGGCTCGTCCTTCGATGATGCCTCGGCACCCCCAACCGGATTCGAACCGGTGCTGCCGCCGTGAAAGGGCGGTGTCCTAGGCCGCTAGACGATGGGGGCCGGTCCGTGCCGGTGCACGGGGAAGAGAGCCTAATGGGCGCCGATGGGGACGCCCGGCGCCGACGCGTCGCGGACCAGCGGGGCGGGCAGCACCTCGGGCGCGTGGTACGTGCAGGCGAGGAAGGTCTGCACGGCGCCGATCACGAGCGCGGTGGCACCGATGATGTGAACCTCGACCAGCAGCGCCGGCACGTGCGTGAAGTACTGCGTGTACCCGACCGCGGCTTGCGCCACCATGACCCCCATGAGGATGCGCGCCGAGCGGCGAACCCGCTCGGGCACGTCGCCCATGTGCAACGCTACGACGACGCCGATCGTGACGCCGATGAGCAGCAGGGCCAAGCTCGAGTGGAGCTCGGCCATGTCGCGCAGCGCGATCGGGAGCCGCTTGGCGACCTGTTGGCCCGAGGCGTCGCCGGCGTGGGGACCTGACCCCGTCGTGGCGGTGCCGGCGCCGATGACCAGCGCGAGCAACGCGAGGAGCCCGTAGTAGAGGCGGATGAGCGGGCGCGGCACCAGGAGGTGGGCCGAGCCCGGCGCGTAGTCGCGGCTCGAGCGGTGCACGAGCACCACGGCGTCGACCAGCAGCAGCATGGACGCGAAGAAGTGCACCATGACGACGTAGGGATTGAGCTTGGTGTAGACGACGATCCCCCCGAGGACGGCCTGAGCCAGCACACCCGCCACGAGCCCCCCGCTTAGCCAGACCAGGTCGCGCCGGCGGGGGCGCGGAAGATCGTGCCCAGGAAGGCCGCCGCCACGGCGATGGTGATGATGACGGTGACGAGCCGGTTGCCGAACTCGACCAGGCCGTGGAATTGCACCGCCGGGGTCAGGTGTCCCGCGCTGCACTCGGGCCAGTTGGTGCAGCCCAGGCCCGATCCGGTCAGGCGGACGGCCGCGCCGGTGACCACGATGAGGGCGGTCAGGACCAGGGCGAGCACGTTGAGCCGGTGGCTCAGCGAGGGCGAGACGGTGGGGGTACGGCGCCGCGACACTCGGACCAAGCGTACCGGGACCTGCGGCTTGGTCCGGGGCGTGCCCCGGCCGTAAGCTGTCGGTCGCATGTCCATTGAGGCACCCGCCCTTCCAATCCGGCGAGCCGGGTGGTCGTGGTCGAAGGTCGGGGCCTATGTCGCCCTGACCAAACCACGCATCATCGAGCTCCTGTTGGTCACGACGCTCCCGACCATGGTCGTGGCGCAGCGCGGCGTGCCACCCGTCTGGCTCATGGCGGCCACGCTGGCCGGCGGAGCGCTGGCGGCCGGCGGGGCCAACGCCATCAACATGGTGGTCGATCGCGACATCGACCGCCTGATGAAACGGACCAAGGACCGACCGCTCGTGACGGGCGCCATGACGCCCACTGCGGCGCTCGTCTTCGCCCTGTCCCTCGAAGTCGCCGCCTTCGTGGAGCTGTGGCTGGCCGTGAACCTGCTCTCGGCGGTGCTGGCCATCTCGGCCACCCTCTTCTACGTCTTCGTCTACACGTTGTGGCTCAAGCGCCGCTCTTCGCAGAACATCGTGATCGGGGGCGCGGCGGGCGCGGTGCCCGTCCTGGTCGGGTGGGCCGCCGTCACCGACTCCCTGGCGTGGGCGCCGGTGGTGCTCTTCGCCATCATCTTCATCTGGACGCCGCCGCACTTCTGGTCGCTGGCGGTGCGCTACAAGGAGGACTACGCCGCGGCCGACGTGCCGATGCTCCCCGTGGTGGCGTCGATGAGGCGGACCGCGACCGAGATCGTGTACTACACGGTGGCGCTGGTGGCGGTGTCCTTCCTCTTGGGCCCCGTGGCCCACCTGGGCTGGGTCTACATGGTCACCGCCGCGGTGCTCGGGGCCGGGTTCCTCTACTACGCGACCCGGCTGTGGGGACTGGCCCAGAAGGGCCAGGTGACCGGTCGTGACGCGATGAAGGTCTTCGGGTACTCCATCACGTACCTCACGGTGCTGTTCGTCGCCATGGCGGGTGACGTACTGGTCACGAACCACCTTCACTAACGTCCCGTCGCGATGACCGACGCCGGACCCCCCGACCCCTCGGGACCGCGTGCGCCGGCTCCCGGGTCGGGCGCGGAGCCAGATCCTGCGTCGGCGCTTCGCAAGCCGCGCAAGATCTTCCTGCTGGTCGGCACCGTCGTGGCCGTCGCTCTCGGCATCGGCCTGTTCACCAGCATCGGCAGCGGGCCGAACGCAGGGGGCGCGCACGAGGGCAGTCCGGTGCCCGCGTTCACGCGTCAGAACATCGGACCGGTCGGTGCGCCTCAGGTGTCGGTGCCGCCCGACGGTGGCGCCGACGGCACGCCGACCGTCCTCCTCTTCTTCGGGAACTGGTGCACGGCCTGTCACCAGGAGCTGCCGCCGCTGGCGAAGACGGTGCGGGCACAGGACAAGGCGGGGGCGCGCTGTCGCGCGTCCGCGTCGTGGGCGTGGACGACCTCGACTCGTCGTCGAGCGCGAGGGCCTTCATCGAGGCCACCGGCGTGACCTTTCCGGTGGCCTACGACCCCGACGCCAGCGTCACCAGCGGCACCTTCTACTTCGACGGTGACCCCTTCGCGGTCTTCGTCAACGGCGACGGCACCATCGACAGAATCGTGCGGGGCGACGTCCTGACGCCGTCCTCGTTCACCGCCGACGAGCGGGCGCTCATTCCCAGCGGAACGTGAGGGACGCGGCCAGCGGCGCGGCCACGGCCCAGAGGGCCAGTACGACCCACGACTCGGCGGGCACGGGGCTGCCGGCTCCCAACGTCGCGTGCAGTGCGGTGGAGAGCGCCGCCGCGGGGAGGACCTTGGCGAAAGAGGCCAGGCCGCTCGGGAGCTTCGAGAGCGGCACGATCATCCCGCCGAGCAGCAGGAGCACGAGGTAGAGGCCGTTGGCCGCGGCCAGGTTCACCTCGGCCCGCAGCGTCCCGGCCATGAACAGCCCGATGCCGGCGAAGGCGGCCGAGCCGAGCAGGATGGCGCCGACGGCGCCCGCCACCGCCGCGGATGCGTTGCCGCCGGGGTTCCAGCCGAGGGCGAGCCCGACGGGCAGCAACACGGCCGCCTGGACCAGCTCGACGGCGACGATGGTGACGATCTTCGCGCCCAGCAGCCGGGGGCGGCCGAGGGGCGTCGCGCCGAGACGCTTGAGGACGCCGTAGCCGCGCTCGAACCCGGTGGCGATGCCGAGCGACACCATGGCGGTCGACATGACGGCCAGCGAGAGGATGCCGGGCACGAAGAAGTCGGCGGGCGTCGCCGTGGGCGTCGACACGACGGACACCTTGGAGAAGAAGAGCAGGAACACCACGGGGATGCCGAGGGTCAGGAGCAGCGTCTCCCCGCGGCGCAGCGTCATATAGATCTCGGCGCCGGTCTGGGCGCTGAGCGGGCGCAGGGCGCCCGTGGTCATGCTCATGGCCGTGGCCCTCGCCGCTGGGTTCGGCGCCGCTCCGGCTCGACCGGGTCGTCGCCGGCCACGGCTGCTGCTGCGCCGACCGCCTCGAAGTAGACGTCCTCGAGGGTCTTGCCCGTCACGAGGTCCGTGAGCGTGGCGCCGCGCTCGGCCAGGAAGGTGGCGATGGCCGCGGTGACCGCAGGGGTCGGCCGATCGGCGGCCGCTTCGACCCGGTAGCGGCCGGCGACGGTCTCGGTGACGACGGTTCCGGCGCCGACGGACGCCGCCAGGGCGCCGGTGTCGAGGGCGGGCGGCGCGCCGAAGGTCACGACCGGCTGGCTGGCGCCGGCTGCGCCGGCTGCCCCTGCGGTCAGGTCGTGCGGCTTGCCCTCGAGCACGACGCGACCGGACGCCAGGATCACGATGCGGTCGGCCATCCTCTCGGCCTCGGTGAGCTCGTGGGTCGTGAGGACGACGCAGACCCCTTTCTCCTTGAGGCCGGCCACCACGCCGCGGACCGCGATGCGCCCCTCGGGGTCGACACCCGCGGTCGGCTCGTCCAGGAACGCCACCTCGGGCCGCCCGACCAGCGCCAGGCCGAGGGAGAGGCGTTGCTGCTCGCCGCCCGAGAGGTGACGCCACGGCGTGGCGGCCACCGCACGCAGGCCGACGAGCTCGAGCAGGTCGCCGGTTGGCAGGGGGTCGGGGTAGTAGCGCGCGAAGAGATCGAGGACCCGGCGCGGCCCCAGCATCGGGTACACGCCGCCGCGTTGGAGCATGACCCCGACGCGGCCGGTCAGCGCGGCGTGGTCGGCCACGGGATTGAGCCCGAGGACCCGGACCTCGCCGGCGGCCGGGCGCCGGTAGCCCTCGAGCGTCTCGACCGTCGACGTCTTGCCGGCACCGTTGGGACCGAGCACAACGAGAACCTCGCCCGCCTCCGCCGAGAGGTCGATCCCGTCGACGGCCGGGGGTGTCGCCGCCCCATAGCGCACGGTGAGACCCCTGACCTCGACGGACGGCACGGCGTCGCAGGCTACTTTGAGCAGGGATGATCGATGTCCGGGTGCTGCGTGACGATCCCGACGGGGTGAAGGCCGCGCTGGCGCGGCGCGGGGTGGAGGCGGCCGAGGTGGACGCCGTGCTTCAGGCCGACGTGGCGCGCCGGGCGGCGCGCACCCGCCTCGACGCGCTGCGCGGCGAGGTGAAGGAGCTCTCGCGCCAGGTGGGGCAGGCCAAGAAGGCGGGTGACGACGCCCTCGCCGAAGAGGTGCGGGCCCAGAGCCTACGCATCGGAGAGGACGAGCGCGCCGCCGCCGCCGCGGCGGACGCGGCCGAGGAGCGCCTGCGCACGGGGCTGCTCTACCTCCCGAACATCCCGGCCCCGGATGCGCCCGACGGGGAGGGCGAGGAGGACAACGTCGAGGTCCGGCGCTGGTGGCCGGGCCAGGACGCGGGACGGCCGGAGCCCGGCCGGGCGGAGCACCAGCAGGTGCCGCACTGGGAGATCGGCGAGGCCCTGCAACTGCTCGACATGGAGCGCGGGGCGCGGCTGGCCGGTTCCATGTTCCCGCTCTACCGCGGGCCGGGAGCGCGTCTGGTGCGCGCCCTGACCGCGTTCGCCCTCGATCGCCACTCCCCGGACTACGAGGAGATCCGCCCGCCGACCGTCGTGCTCACCGAGACCATGACCTCGACGGGGCACCTGCCCAAGTTCGCCGACGACGCGTACCACGTCGAACGCGACGACCTGTGGCTCATCCCCACGGCGGAGGTGCCCCTGACCTCCATGCACCGCGGCGAGATCCTGGATGAGTCGCAACTCCCGCTGCGCTTCACCGCGTCGACGGCCTGCTACCGCCGCGAGGCGGGCTCGGCCGGGCGCGACACGCGTGGGCTGCTGCGCGTGCACGAGTTCGACAAGGTGGAGCTCTTCGCCTACGCCACGCCGGACGGTGCGCTCGATGCGCAGGCCGACATCCTGCAGCGGGCGGAGTCGATGCTCCAGGAGCTCGAGCTGCGCTACCGGGTGCTCGACCTGTGCACGGGCGATCTCAGCGGCTCTTCGGCCCGCACCTTCGACCTCGAGGCCTACGCGCCGGGGGTGGACCGCTGGCTCGAGGTGAGCTCGGTCAGCTGGTTCCGCGACTACCAGGCCCGTCGCGCCAACGTGCGCTACCGCCCGGCCGGGGGGGGCCCGCTGCAGCTCGTGCACACGGTGAACGGCTCGGCGTTGGCCTGGCCGCGGATCTGGGCGGCGCTCGTGGAGAACGGGCGGCAAGAGGATGGGAGTGTCCTGCTGCCCGAATGCCTGGCGCCGTACCTCGGCGGCGAGCTGCTGTTGAAGGTGCCGTGACGGCCGGCGACGCGAGCGGCCGCACGGGTGCCAGCGGGTTCGGCTACATGGAGGCCATCGAGGCCATCGGTGCGCAGAGCCGGCGCCTGAGCGAGGCGGTAGGGTCGTCCGACCTCGACGCCCGCGTCCCGACCACCCCGAAGTGGTCCGTGCGCGACCTGGCCCACCACATCGGTGTGGAGCAGTGGTACTGGGCCGAGAACGTGCGGGCCCAGAACGCGGACGAGCGGACGGGGGGAGCTCACGGCGCTCCCCGAGGACAGCGACCTGATCGCATGGCTGGGCTGGTGCACGTATTCGCTCGTGCGTGCGCTGCGCGACGTCGGCCCCGACGCGCCGTGTTGGGCGTGGTGGCCGGCGCCGCACACCTCGGGCGCGGTCGGGCGGCATCAGGCGCAGGAGGTGGCGGTGCACCGCTGGGACGCCGAGGGTGTGGCCGGTACACCGGAGCCGCTCGCCGCCGACCTGGCCGACGACGGGGTTCCCGAGTTCATCGAGATCATGGTCGGGTCCGACCTCGATGCCCTCCCCGGGGCCGTCACGCTGACCGCCACCGATACCGGCGCGAGCTGGCGCCTCGGCGGCGCCGCGGCGGGCCGGTCCGAGAGGCAGTCCGAGCTCCGGGCGCCCGCCTCGGACCTCGTGCTGATGCTCTACCGGCGCCTGCCCGTCCCCGACGCCGTCGTGAGTGGGGACCCGATGCTCGTCGCGGCGCTCCTCTCGCTGGCCGACACGTCGTGACGGAGCTCACGTTCCTCGGCACGGGCAATTTCCTGGCCCCGCCCGGCCGCTACTGGAACAGCTTCGTGCTGGACGCTTCGGTGCTGGTGGAGCCCTCGCCCACGGCGTTGCCGCACCTGCGCCGGTGCGGCTTCGAGGTCGACGCTCTCGAGGTGGTGGTGGTCTCGCACTTCCATGCCGACCACTGCTTCGGATGGCCGTTCTTGCTCCAGGCGGCGGCCGATCCCGGGGGTGGGCGCACGCTCCACGTGGTGGGGCCGCCGGGGGTCGAAGCGCACCTCGAGAACATGAACGCGGCCGGCGCCGTGCAGTCCGTGACCGAGATGGCGCGGGCCAACCTGGACCTGCGGTTCGTCGAGGTCGACGGCACCTGGCAGGAGGCCGGGCCGCTGCGCTTCCGGGCCGTCGAGGTGGATCACGTCCCGTACCTACGCTGTTACGGCTACCTCTTCGACCGCGGCAGCGAGGTCGTCGCCTACTCGGGCGACACCACGCCGTGCGACGGACTGAGCGAGCTGGCCCGGGCGGCCGACGTGCTCGTGGTCGAGTGCAACGGGCGGCACGGACCGCCGGGGGCGAAGCCCAGCCACATGGACGAGGACGCGATCCGCGCGCTCCAGGCCGCCCACCCGGACCTGCACCTCGTGCTCACGCATCTTGGTGAGCAGGTCCACACCGGGTCCCTGACGGGCGTGACGATCCCGGACGACTTCGAGCGCCTCACGGTCTGAGCGAGTGATCAACTCGCCGATCGACCGAAGACCGAGCTCTCGACGATGTAGAAGACCGTGATGACACTAAAGAGAACCACGCTGGCGGTTGGGCTCACCAGCGCGTGAGCGTGGCGACGAGATAGACGAACGGTCCCGGCAGGTAGCTGCGGGAGATGCCGCTGACGACTCGGGCATCGGCATCGGGTCGGAGGAGGCGGTGGCCCGATGCACGGTAGAACCAGAGGCCGTTGAAGAAGGCGGCGGTGATCGTCAGCGTGGCGCCGTAGGTGAGCGCGGCCGGCTCCAGGTCGCCACCGCGGAGCTGTGATGCGATGAGGCTGGTCGGGAACGGGATGAAGGCCACCAGCATCAAGAAGGCGACGTTGAGGAGGAGAAACAGCCGATCAACGTGGCGGATCTGGGCGAAGACCCTGTGGTGGTTGATCCAGATGATGCCGATGGTGAGGAAGCTCACGGCATACGCGGCGTAGCTGGGCCAGATGTGCAGCAGACGCTTCCCCAGGTCACCGGCACCCGCGGCCCGGACGTCGAGGATGAGCAGCGTTGCGGCAATGGCGAAGACACCGTCACTGAACGTCTCGAGCCGGGAGGCGGACATCACGGATGGCACGCCCGAAGCGTCCGGTGGCATCAGTCCCCGACGGCGAACACTCGCCACGTGCCCGGTAAGCCCTTGAGCTCGTGCTCGCCACGGTCCACGAAGTTGAGATCCGACCCCACAACGAGGTCGACCACAGTCCGGGACACCAGCACTTCTCCGGGACGGGCCATGGCCTGCACGCGTTGCGCGAGATGCACCGCAATGCCCGCCACGTCGTCGTCACGCTGTTCGATCTCGCCCGTGTGCAAACCGATGCGGACATCGAGGCCGAGCTGACGGAGCGCATCGCGGATGGCCGCCGCGCACTGCACGGCCCGAGCCGGACCGTCGAAGGTGGCCAGCACCCCATCGCCCATTCGCTTCACCAGATGACCGCCGAAGCGCGCCAGCTGACGATCAATCGCCCGATCATGTTGTTCGAGGCGTCCCGTCCAGGCCTGGTCACCGAGCGCACTCGCCTGCTCGGTCGAGCTGACGATGTCCGAGAACAGGACGGTCGCCAGAAGACGACCGGTGAGCGCCATCTGCCGGGTCCCCGTCAGGAACTCTTCGATCTCCCCGACGACGTCCGCGGTGCTTGCCCACGGGACGTGGTCTGCGGTGTCGAGTTCGACGTAGCGGGCACCGTCGATGTGCTCGGCGAGATAGCGGCCGTGCTCGACCCGGCAAAAGCGGTCATGTCGGCCATGGAGCACGAGCGTCGGGACGCGCAGGCCGCCGAGGATGGGCCGCACATCGGTCTCCGCCGCTCGCCACACCCCCCGTGCCGTCGCCGGGCTCGCCCCCCGGTGACCGGTCCGGCGCCACCAGGCGGCAAAGTTTGCATCGGCGACCATGCTGGGGGCCATGAGGGGGAGATCGTCCCCCGTCGCCGACCGTGGTTCGATCAGCGATTCCCTGAATCGATCCAACACCGAGGCGGGCACGCCAAAGGGGTAGTCGTCCTTTCGGGTGAGATTGGCGTAGCCGTTCACCAGCACGAGCGCCCGGACACGCTCCGGATGGGTGGCGGCGAGCAGGAGGGCGGCCAGCGTGCCGAAACTGACGCCGAGGACCGCCGCGTGCTCGATCCCCTGGTCGTCCAAGACGGCCAGCGCATCCCCCGCCCACTGTTCGACCGTCGGCGGATCGGACGAGCCCACCGGGTCGGACAGACCGATCCCCCGCAGATCGAAACGGATCAGGCGACAGAACGAGCTCAGTCTGTCGACATAGGCCTGCCAACGTGGCTGTTCGGCCGTCGCATCCACCGAGAAGAGCGTGCCGTTGGTCAACTCGATGAGATTGAGCGGCGCGCTCCCGTCGACCTGATACCCGATGTGCAGGCCGTCGGCGGTGGTGGCGTAGCGGGTCTCTGGATCAGCTGCCAAGACCCGAAGGTTAACGAAAGGGGCCTCCCCCAGCTTGTGGGATCAGCTGGCGGAAGCGGCGAAGCGGTAGCCGACGCCGCGGACGGTGGTGATGAGCACCGGCGTCGAGGGATCGGCCTCGATGCGGGAGCGCAGCCGCTTGATATGCACGTCGAGCGTCTTGGTGTCGCCGATGTAGTCGGTGCCCCAGACGCGGTCGATCAGTACGTCGCGGGTCAGCACGCGCCCTGAGTTCTCGACGAGCAGGCGCAGGAGCTCGAACTCCTTGCGGCGCAGGTGCACCTCGTCGCCGCGTACGAAGACCCGCCGCTGGTCGAAGTCGACCTTTATCCCGTTGGACTCCCAGGTGCCGTCGCTGCCGAACTCGATGGCGCCGGAAACGTCGGAGGACTCGGGGCCACCGGGGGTGCGCCGCAGCACGGCCCGCATGCGTGCCACCAGCTCGCGCAGGCGGTAGGGCTTGGTGACGTAGTCGTCGGCCCCGACCTCGAGCGCGACGACCGTGTCGATCTCGGTGCCCTTCGCCGTCACCATGATGATGGGGACCTGCGAGCGCGTCCGGATGGTGCGGCACACGTCGATCCCCGACAGCTTGGGCAACATGAGGTCGAGGAGGAGGATGTCGGGGTCCGTCTCCTCGAAGAGCTGCAGCGCCTCACTTCCGTCGCGGGCCACGGTGACCCGGAACCCTTCGTTGGACAGCCCGATCATGAGCGCCTCGATGAAGGACTCCTCGTCTTCGGCCAGGAGGACCTTGACCGGGCCCTCGCCCGCCGCGGCCCGCCCGCCCTTGCGCCCAGTCGCCTTGCCGGTACCGGTCTTGCTCACGCGACTCGCTCCGCCTGAATGGGCAGGACGAGGGTGAAGGTCGACCCCTCACCCTCCCGTGACTCGACGTCGACCCAGCCCTGATGGTTGTTGGCGACGTGCCGGACGATGGAGAGGCCGAGCCCGGTGCCGCCCGTGTCGCGGCTCCGCCCGTGGTCGACCCGGTAGAAGCGCTCGAAGATGCGGTCCAGGTCCCGGGCGGGGATCCCGATCCCGTGGTCCTGCACCGACAGGCGCACGTTGTCGCGCTCCTCGATGCGCCAATTGGGTGCGGCCGCCACGGGTGTCTCCGCCGGCACCGTCCCGGTGGCGTCGCCTTCGAGGGGAGGTACCAGAGGAGACGGCGCCGTGGTGCCGGTCGCCGCGGCGCCCGTCGCCACCGCCTCGCCGGACGCCGCGGACCGGTCGAGGATCTCGGGCGTGAAGACCGGCTCCACCGTGCCCGCCTTGTCGGTCCGTGCCGCTTCGCTGGGCTCGGGCGCCTCGGACCAGAGAGTGCGGGCGTCTCCGGCAGGGACCGCGGGCATCTCCCCGGTCGACGGGGCTTCCCAGGCACGGCCCTCACCGGTGGTCACTGCCGAGGTCGCCACGGACGGGTGCTCGAGGTTGGGATGGGTGCGCTGCACGGTGCCGGTCACGACCACCTTGGAATTGTCGTAGGAGTAGGTGATCGCGTTCTCGAGCAGCGCGTGCATGGCCGAGACGAGCTGACGCCGATCCCCCATGACGGCGACCGGGGGGGAGGGCTCGTGGAGCACGATCTCGAGGCCGCGCTGGTCCGCCGTCGCCCGCACGCGCTCGATGGCGTCCGCCATGACGAGGTTGACGAGCACCGGCTCCCGCGGCGGGGCCTCCTCGGACTCGATGCGCGACAGGTCGAGGAGGTCGTCGATGATGCGGCTCACGCGGAAAGCCTCGTTGTGGATGCGGCCGGCGAGGCGCTGCGCCACGTCGGGGTCGGGTTCCGAGACGAGGGTCTCCGCGAGGAGGCCCAGCGCCCCCATCGGTGTCTTGAGCTCGTGGCTCACGTTGGCCACGAAGTCGCGGCGGATCTCCTCGAGCCGGCGTCGCTCCGAGACGTCCTCGATGAGCGCGATCACCCCGAGCGGCCGGCGGCCGTCATCGATCTGGCGGGCCCGCACCTGCAGCGTGCGCCGGGGCGGTCCGTACAAGTCGAGAGTGCGCTCGGCCGAACCCTGGTGCCAGGCGTCCTCGAGCACCTCGGTCACCGCCTGGGCCGCCAGTGCGTCGCCGTGGCGGCTGACCATCAAGGCGTTGGCGCGCCCGTTGCGGTAGATCACGGTGCCGTTCTCGTCGCACAGGACCACGCCCTGGGTGAGCGTGTCGAGCGAGCGCCGCAACCGGATGGCGTCCGAACTGGACTCGGTGACGGCCTGGGCGGCGCCCCCGGTCACCTGCTCCAGGTAGGCCAGGGAGGTCTCGATGTTGTACTCGTCCGCGGGGGGGTCGAGGCCGAGCCGGGTCCCGAGTGAGGCCAGCCGTTGGGAGATGGCGCGGCGCCCCGAACGCCGTCCCAGCAGGGCCGCCGCGAATCCCACCACCACGCACACGGCGACCGCACCGGCGACGAAGAGGATCTCCTGCGTCTGGCTCAGATTGATCTCCCCGAGGGGGAACGGCGGCACGCCCCCAATATGACAGGGCTGGAGAGCGCGGGGCGACCTCGCCCCTGAACAGCCTCTCGGCAGCCGCCGGCGAACGCCGGACGACGCGACGGGCCCGCGCCCAGGATCTGGTGCTGACCGCCACCCGCGGGACCGTTCTCCGGGCGACGGCGCCGGAGGTTCCGGCGCCGGACGTCACGACGGAGGACACCCATGGTCGTGTGGCACCTCGCCGATGTCTCGCTGAACCCGAGCGTGAACGCGCTGCCCGGTGGGGGGACGCTGCAGGAATTGACGAACGGACTCGGCGCTTGGGCCCTCATTGCGGCGTTGGCCGGCCTGCTCGTCGGCGCCGCCGCCTGGGCGCTCGGCATCCACGCCCAGAACTACCAGCAGTCGCTCGTCGGGAGACGGGCCGTCCTGGTGTCGGGCCTCGCCGCGCTGCTCATCGGTGCCGCACCGCCCATCGTCAACTTCTTCTTCCACACCGGCACGAACCTGCACTGATCGTCCGGTTCGTTCTGATCGTCCGGCTCGTTCGGCGCGGTCCTCGCGATGCTGGCCGCCGGCTGCACCGGTCTCGACGCTCTCAACCCCGTCTGCCAGGTCGGGAGCATCGGGGGCTCCATCGCGGCCTCGGGCTTCGAGTCGGTCCTCAACGGGATCAGCCAGTGGGTGGCGAGTGGGGCCGAGTGGCTGCTGGGTCAGATCGGCGACGTGCTCGTGTCGACCACGACGGTGGACATCGGGGCCACCTGGTTCCACGCCCACTACGGCCAGATGACGGCGCTGGCCGGCGTCGTGATCCTTCCCATGCTCCTGGCGTCGACGCTGCAGGCCTTAGTGCGCCAGGACGCGGGGCAGCTCGTGCGCACCTTCTTCGTGCAGCTCCCGCTCGCGTTGCTGCTCGCGGTGGTGGCCATTCAGGTCGTCGTCTTGAGCCTGTCGGCCACTGACGCCATGAGCAACGCCGTGGCGGGCGGGTCCGGGGCCGACGTGCGCTCGCTGCTGACCGGAGTCATCACGGGCCTTGTCGCCGCGGCGGCGGATCCGACCATCGCCAGCTTCGTCCTGTTGCTCATCGCGTTGCTCGTTGCCGTGGCCGCGTTCGTTCTGTGGATCGAGCTGCTCATCCGGGCGGCGGCGGTCTACGTGGCGGTGCTCTTCCTCCCGCTCGCGCTGGCCACCCTGGTGTGGCCGGCCGTGTCGCACTGGTGCCGGCGGCTCGTCGAGACGTTGGCGGCGCTGATCCTCTCCAAGTTCGTCATCGTGGCCACGCTGAGCCTCGCCGCCGGTGCCGTCTCGTCGGGCACCGCCGGCGGCGGCGCCCATGGTGCGGGGTTCTCAGCCGTGCTTGCCGGGGGCGCGCTCCTGGTCATGGCCACCTTCGTCCCCTACGCCATCCTGCGCCTCATCCCCGCGGTCGAGGCCGGCGCGGTGGCCCATCTCGACGGGCTGCGGGCGAGGGGGACCGCCACCATGACGCGGTTGCCGCGCACTGCGGTGGGCCACGTCCTCAACGAGGGGCTTGAGGCGCTCGGCGACGCGCGCCTGCTCGCCCAGGCCACGCCGGCGGGGCGGGCAGCCACCGGGGGGGCGGCGGCCGTCGGGGCGGCGGCCGTCGGGGCGACTCCGGGAACCCGGTCGGCTGAGGCGGGGTCCGGGTCCGTCGGCCACGCCGAGGGCGACTCGGACGCGCCGCGCGTCTACGAGAATGCCGTGGCTCGCGGCGTGGTCCCGGCGCCCAGAGGGCCGAAGCCGATCCTCAGCTCCGCGCCCGGAAACGGCGCGGCCGGCCAGGAGTCGGGGTCCGCACCGACGGGCCCGGCCGCTCCGGAGGACGCGTGGAAGTGGGAGGGTGTCCCGCCCGGACGGAGCCTGATCGGGACCGTCGAGGCCGGGCAGCTGCGGTACTACATGGGCGAAGACGACCATGGACCGCGCATCGTGTCCTTGCCGCGTGCGTGGCCGCCGGGTGAGGGAGGCGACGCCGGGTGAGCGGGATGTCCGGCGACGGCGGGACGCGCTACCGCTTCGGTCCCCGCGAGCGCGGCGGCGGGCTGGCCGGATGGCGCGCGGGCCAGATCGTCACCGTGGCGGTCGGCCTGCTGTTCGGCGTGCTCGTGCTCCGCTGGGAGTCCAATGCGGTCGGCGTGGCGGCGGCCATTGGCATCCTCGTCCTCTACGGCGCGCTGGCGACGGTGCCCGTGTCGGGCCGGACGGGTGACGAGTGGCTCCCGGTGGCCGTGTGCTGGGGCGCCCGGCGGGCCGGCCGGGACGGCGCCCGGCGCATGGGCACCCTGCGCGGGGTGCGGCTGCTGCGGGCCGGCTGGCACGACATGGGAGTCGTGCACGATCACGGCGCGCGCACCCTGACCGCAGCCCTCTCGCTGCGCGGTCGCGGCTTCGCCCTACTCGGCGCGGACGAGCAGGACCGCCGCGTGGGGGCGTGGGCGTCGGTCCTCACCTCGTTCGCCCGCGAGGGCTCCCCGGTGCACCGGGTGCAGTGGGTGGCGGCATCGTTCCCCGACGACGGGCAGGGCGTGCGGTCGTACACCACCACCGAGGCGGTGCCCGGCGCGGCCTCCGCCTGCACCGCCTCGTACGAGGCGCTGCTGAGCGACATGGACTCGCGCACGTGCGCGCACGACGTCGTCCTGGCGGTCCAGGTGCGCCTCACCAGGTCGGTCGAGGTGGGGTGCGCCACCCTGGCCCGCGAGGTGGGATCGCTGGTCCGCCTCCTCACCGACGCCGATGTCGAGGTCGAGTCGCTGCTCACGGCCGACGACCTGGCCCATCAGCTGCTCCGCACCTACGAGGCGCACGCCCCCTCGCGGGGCGACGCGCCGGCGCCGATGGACCCGTGGCCCATGGCGATGGAGGAGAGCTGGTCGGCGGTCCGCGTCGACAGCATGGTCCACGCCACGTTCTGGGTGGCGGAGTGGCCGCGGGTGGAGGTGCGCAGCGACTTCCTGGCCCCGCTCCTGTTGGGCTCGGCCCGCTCCGCCTTCTCGCTGGTGATGGAGCCACTCGGGCCCGACACCGCGGTGCGCAAGGTCGAGGCGTCGAGGACCGCCGACCTGGCCGACGCGGAGCTGCGCCGTCGGGGCGGGTTCGTCTCGACGGCCCGGCATGCCCGCGAGTCCGAGGTCCTAGCCCGTCGCGAGGCTGAGCTCGCCGAGGGCCATGCCTCGTTCCGGTACTCGGGCTACGTCACGATCTCGGCGCCCAGCGAGGAGGAGCTGGCTGCCGCCTGCGAAGTCGTGCAGCACGCGGCCGGCCAGAGCCGGCTCGCGCTGCGCCGCCTCTACGGCGACCAGGCTGCCGCCTACACCTGCACCCTCCCGCTGTGCCGCGGGCTGCGCTGAGCATTGAACCCGAACCGGGGCCGCCATCGCCTCTACCATGACCCGGTGGTCGCACGCTCCGGTGCCGGTTCGTCGGGAACGGGCGATGCCGGACCCGCCCCCGTGCGCAACGTGGTGGTGCTCCTTCTCGACAGCCTCAACCGGCACATGCTCGGGAGCTACGGCGGGTCGGAGTTCGACACGCCCAACCTCGACCGCTTTGCCCGCGAGCGTGCGGTGCAGTTCACCTCGCACGTCACGGGCTCGTTGCCCTGTATGCCGGCGCGCCACGACATTCTCTGCGGGACGCTCGATTTCCTGTGGCGGCCCTGGGGCTCTATCGAGATCTGGGAGGAGCCCGTCACCGCGCTCCTGCGCCGTGCCGGCGTCACCACACAGCTCGTTTCGGACCACCCGCACCTCTTCGAGGTGGGAGGCGAGAACTACCACGCCGACTTCACGGCCTGGGACTACGTCCGCGGCCACGAGGGCGACCCGTGGCGGACGTATCGCGATCCCAGCTACATCGGCGCGCCCGCGCTGCCCGCCCGCGACGGCGGGTGGTACTGGGAGCGGATGGGCCTCCACGCGGGCGAACGGCCCTACGACCGGTCGCGCACTTTCTTCCGGGCCGAGGAGGACTTTCCCGGCCCCCGGACGATGCGGGCCGCAGCGGACTGGCTGCGCCGCGGCGCCCCGGACGATTCGCCCTTTCTGTTGTTCGTGGACGAGTTCGATCCGCACGAACCGTTCGACACGCCCGAGCCGTGGCTCGGGACCTATGACCCCGACTGGGACGGCGAGATCCTCATCTGGCCTCCGTACGACGTCGACGCGGTGGCCCAGGGGAGGCTGAGCGAGCGCGAGGGCCGGCAGATCCGGGCCAACTACGGCGCCAAGCTCAGCATGATCGACCACTGGGTGGGCGAGGTCTTCGCGGCCCTCTCCGATCGCGGGCTGTGGGACACCACGGCGGTTGTCGTCTGCACTGATCACGGCCATTACCTCGGGGAGAAGGACATCTGGGGCAAGCCCGGCGTCATGCAGTACGAGCCGCTCGGCCACATCCCCCTCCTGGTGCACTGGCCCGGCGTCGCAGGCGGGACGGAGTGCGCCGCCCTCACGACCAACGTCGACATCTACGCAACCATCGCCGACGTTTTCGGCGTCGGGCGCGCAGGCAACGGGCACGGAACGTCGCTGGTCCCCCTTGTGACCGGGGAGGTAGCGGACGTCCGGCCGTGGGCCCTCGGCGGCGTCTACGGGAATTGGGTGCAGGTGACCGACGGCCGCCATAAGTACGCCCGGGGCGCTGCCCGGGACAACTTCCCCCTCTCCATGTGGTCCAACCGTTGGTCGACGATGCCGGTGCACGGCTTCGAGGACGCGGTCCGCCTGCCCCCGCCCGATCACCGGGCCCGCCTGGACTTCATGCCCGGATCGGAGATCCCGGTCATCGTGCAACCCTTCGCGCCGGGCGATCGTCTCCCGTTCTGGGTTGGGCGCAACGCCATCGACGCGCACTTCCTCTTCGACCTGTCGAAGGACCCCGACGAGGCCGAGAACATCACCGGGACGGCGGCCGAGGCTGACATGGTCGAGATGCTGCGCGTCGCCTTGCACACAGTCGAGGCGCCAGCGGAGCAGTTGCTGCGGCTGGGCGTGGTGTGACCGGGGATGCGCTGCCCTTCGTCCTGCCGCGCATCCCGGCGTCGGCGGGGGCGCTGATCTTCGACGACGCCGGCCGGCTCCTCGTCGTCAACCCCACCTACAAGGCGCACTGGACCATCCCGGGAGGGATCATGGAGGCGGACGGCGAGACCCCCTGGGAGGCCTGCCGGCGCGAGGTCCACGAAGAGGTCGGTCTCGTCGTCGAGCGCGGCGACCTCGTGGCGGTCGACTTCCTGCGCCCGCGGCCCGCCAAGCCGGGCGGGCTGCGCTTCCTCTTCGACTGCGGGAGCCTGCCCGAGGCGACGCTGCGGTCGATCGTCCTGCAGGAAGAGGAGCTCTCCGAGCAGCGACTGGTCGAGCCGGCAGAGGCGCTGGACCTGCTGAGCGGCCCGCTCCGGCGCCGTGTCGGCGCGGCCCTCCAGTTGCGCGGCCGCGGCGAGTGCCTCTACCTCGAGAACGGGCGCCCGCGCTGACCCCGGCCGCACGAGCGCCGGCGCGCGGCTATTTGGCGATGCCCAACTCGAGGGGCGCCTCCCGGGCGAAGTACAGCGCGGTGCACACCACGATCCCGGCCGCGAGGCCGAGCGCCCAGGCGGGATGCACGTGGATCACGAGCGCCGCTCCGGCCAGCGCACCCCCGAACATGCAGAGCGCCGAGGCGATCCGGCGCGCCGAGTTCGGGTTGGTGCCGCCGGCGAGCGACGAATCCGAGGCCAGCCCGGTCAGCGTCATGGTCAGGACGGTCGTCGTCATGTCGGCCACGCCGAAGTGGCGCACCGCGGCGTTCCGGATGCCCATGGCGAAGGCGAGGAGGGCGATCACGGTGAAGCGCGGCCAGCCCGAGCCGATGGCGACGGCCCCGACGGCGGCGGTCACGACCGCGGCGACGGCCGTGAAGGTCGCTTCGAACGTCAGGGCGACGAGGAGCAGCGTCCGTGCCGGGCTGACGTGACGTGCGAGACGGCCGCCGACGACCGCGCCGGCCAGAAAGGTCCCGAGCGCGCAGAGACTCGCCGGAATGGAGAAGCCCGGTGCACCGGCGACGGCGAAGCCGATGAGCACGACGTTGCCGGTCATGTTGGCGGTGAAGACGTGTCCGAGGCCGAGGTAGCTCACCGCGTCGACGAAGCCGCTCACCACGGTCAGCGCGCCGAAGGACACCAGGAGCGGTTGCGGCGGACCAGCGGGCTCGCTCATCTGCGTTCCACCTTTCCCGCGCCTCGTGCGGTTGTTGCGGCGTCCGTCAAGGTAGGGGAGGGAGGGCTCCCTGCTCAATCCGCATCGTCGGCGAGCTTCCGGAACCACCGCGCGACGCTGCTGGTCCGGGTGGCGGCGCGGCCGACCCACGTCGAGGCGGCGGCGATCCGCCGGGCCCTCCCGGGCGCCGCCCCGACGAGGAGCTCGTTCCAGAAGATGCCCCACCCACCGGCGACGGCCCGGCCGATCCCGGGCGCCGTCAGCACACGCCCGACCGCGGCGACCGCACGCGGCCGGCCGACCAGCGCCGCGTGGCCGGTGGCGGCCACGCGCTGGTAGGGCAGGTGCGACCGGGCGAGGGCGCCGCGGTAGTTCGCCGCGGCGGAGCCGGGCGCGGCCAGGATGGCACCAGCGGCTGCGCGGGCGCTGGTCATGGCCGGCGCGATGCCCTCACCTTGGAGTGGGTTGACCAGCCCGGCGGCGTCTCCGACCAACAGCACGCGCCCGGCGGCGGGCATCGTCCCCACCATGCCCATCTTGAGCCAGCCGCCCAACCGGCGCGGGAGCGGCGACGCCGCCGCCCGGTCGAGGAGCCCGAGCCGCACGAGATGCTCGACGAAGGCGGGGAGCCGTTGCACCGCGGCCGCGCCGGCCCGGCGATCGGCCAGAGTCCCCACGCCGATGCCGAGGTTGGCACCTCCGTCTGGGCCGGGGAAGATCCAGCCGTAACCGGGAAACGCGCGCCAGCGCTCCTGTTCCCACAGCGCGATGGCCGGTAGGTCGACGTGCTGGTCGACGTAGCACCGCACCGCGAACCCCCACAGGACGCGTGCCTCCTCCACGAGCGAGGCGACCTGCGCGACGTGGCTGGTCGCACCGTCGGCCCCGATGACGAAGTCAGCGTGCAGAGCGACGCCCCCGTCCAGAACGAAGCCGTCGAGTCCCGCATCGGTCCAGAGGGGGAGGTCGGCGCGGCCCTCGACGGGTTCGGCGCCGGCCTCGAGCGCGGCGGTGCGCAGCGCATCGTCGAACACGGTCCTGGTGACGGCGCGCGCACGCCCCGGGTAGGTGGCCCCGTCGAAGCACGGGAGGACGACCCTGTGGTCGGTCGGCCCGACGACGAGCATGTCGCCGACGTCGAGCCCGGGGGGCTCGGGCACCTCGAGGTCGGCGAGCACCTGCAGTCCCCGCGGCCCGATGAGGTCCCCGCACGCCTTGTCCCGCGGGAAGCGCGCCTTGTCCAGGAGGCCGACCCGGGCCCCGGCGCGGGCGAGCACGAGAGCGGCGGTGCTCCCCGCCGGGCCGGCCCCGACGACGAGCGCGTCCAATCGCCTCGCACTCACGTCGGCTCCCTTCGAACGTCGACCGTCTACGGTGAGATCCTCACACCTGAGGAGGCGGAATGGAGACCCGGGCGCCGAACGACCTCAACCGGTTCGCCCAGCGCCTGTTCACCCCCCTCCCGGCGCGTTACGACCGGCTGGCCGAGGTGTTGTCCATGGGCCAGAACGGCCGGTGGCGTCGCGCCATGATCGACCACATCGTGCCGGAGCACCCGGCGCTGGTGCTCGACGTGGCCTGCGGGCCGGGCGGGGTCTCCCTGCAGCTCGCCGAACGCACGCGTGCCGATGTGGTCGGGGTCGACCTGACCATCGAGATGCTGCGCCAGGGCCAGCGCAACGTGGCCGAGCGGGCCATGGGAGACCGGGTCCGCTTGATCGCCGGGCGCGGCGAGCAGCTGCCCTTCCCGGACGCGACCTTCGACGCACTCACATTCACCTACCTGCTGCGCTACGTCGACGATCCCGAGGCGACGCTGCGCGAGCTGGCCCGGGTGGTGAAGCCCGGAGGGGTGGTGGCGAACCTGGAGTTCCTGCTCCCGCAGAGCCGCTTCTGGCGGTTCTGGTGGTGGGGCTACACCAGGCTGATCCTCCCTGTCGGCGGGCTCCTCACTGGGGGCAGGGAATGGTTCACGGTGGGCCGGTTCCTCGGACCCAACATCTCGGCGCACTACCGGCGCTATCCGCTCGACTGGACGGTCGAGGCGTGGTCCAGGGCCGGGCTCGTCGACGTCGGCGTGCGGCGGATGAGCCTCGGCGGTGGGCTCGTCATGTGGGGGCGTCGCCGCGGTGGATGACGCCGCACGCGGGGACCCGCCGTCCCAGGAGCGTCCGGCCTACTATGCGGCGCGCCCCGGCGGCTGGCGGGACTGGTGGACCCTGCTCCACCCGCCCTACACGGCATGGCACCTGGCCTACGTCGTCATCGGCGCGTGCTTGGCGCCGGTCGTCAACACGACGCGACTGGTCGCCACGCTCCTCGCCTTCTTCCTCGCGGTCGGGGTCGCGGCGCACGCGCTCGACGAGCTGCATGGCCGGCCGCTGCGCACGCAGATCCCGGTGCCCGCCCTCGTCGGCGCGGCCGTCGTGGGGCTCGCGGGTGCCCTCGTGTTCGGTGTGGCCGGAGTCGTCCAGGTCGGATGGGTCCTGGTCCCGTTCCTCGTGCTCGGGCCCGGTGCTCGTGGTCGGGTACAACTTCGAGGTCCTCGGGGGGATCATCCACAACGACGTCGGGTTCGCCGCGAGCTGGGGCGCATTCCCCGTGCTGACCGCGTATGTGGCCCAGACCGGGACCTTGGCGCTGGCGGCCGCGGTGGCGGCGCTGGGAGCGCTGCTCCTGTCGCTGGCGCAGCGGGTGCTGAGCACCCCCGCCCGGATGCTCCGCCGGCGGGCCGTCGACGTCGCCGGGGTCGTGACCCTCTCCGACGGCACGAAACAGGCGATCGACCGGCCGGCGCTGCTGGCCCCGCTGGAGCACGCGCTGCGTGCCATGGCGTGGGCGGTGATCCTGCTGGCCGCCGCGCTCGCCGTCGCCCGGCTCCGTTGAGCGCGCTTGCCGCGCCTTCGACACGGCGCCGGAAATCCGGCCACGGTGATCTCGACCACCCTGCTGCTGGGTATCGCACACGCTGAAAGGAGTTGGAAGGGGATTCGGCCGGTTTCGGTGGCCCCACCCTCCCGACTTTCGGGGATTACCCGAGGCAGCCACTTTCAGGGCGAACGGTAAATTCCCGGCGTTGGCTCCACTTTCGACCGGCGTTTCGCAGGCTCGACTCCCCGCGCTCGAAACGCGTCAGGTCATGGTGGCGAGTCCGAACGATGTCAAGAGGAAAAAGGTTCGTAGGGCAGCTGTGGGCGGCTCGCGCCCATTTGCTCGGCCTACTTCTGCGCCTCGTCAGCCTTCTTTTGCGACTTTTTGACCTTCTTCTCCAGCTGTTCGAGCCGAGCGACTAGCGCTTCGAGCGCACGGCATTGGACTGAGACTGCGTACGCGAGTTCGGCGACAGTTCTCGCTTGTTGGAGGGACAAATCGGCATGATTGAGCTTCTGATCGACCAACTCCGCTTGCTTGGCGATTTCATCCGTGAGTTCGCCCATTTAACTCAATCTATCTCTCACCTTGCGAAATTACCTTGAGGAGTGTTCGGGCGATGTGGGCGCCCTTCACCTCTGTCTTGAGGGGATAATCAGCTGTCTTGAGGGGATAATCAGCACCCGGGCAATGCGACGAAGAACCACCTCCCGGGCACCCTCTCGGTCCAGCAATCCTGACCGGCGCAGGAAGGGAGGAATAGAGCCGACCGGACCGGTACCTGCACAACTTTCCATCAATATCTCAGACCGCTGCTTCCAGGGCGAGTGGCAGCTCCGGACGTCGGTGCGTCCGGGAGCGTCGTGTTCGGACGACTGTTCGGCGTCTTGGGGTCACCCTCGTGGTGGGCGGCGTCGGCAGTCTCATCCTCAGGTAGCCGAGGTTTCCGTGAAATCCCCGGTTATGTTCCCCATGTCAGACCGGGCATGGTGGTGCGCAATAAGTTTTTAGGCCGACACAACGGGCAATGCCCAGGAGCTTCATGGCCGAGGCGTCCATCGAAATCCAAGCCGTCTCGATCGGTCGAAGGCGGACCTTCTCGGGGCCTCTCCGCAAACAGCCCCAGCACGGGAAGGCCGTCCTCCTTCTCGCCGTTTCTGTCGCGTTCTGTAGGTCGGGGCCATGGGGGGTACAAAACCTCATCGTGCAGTGCAGGACGGTGCTTTTGTTGGTTCATGAGGTACATCTCCGCGGACACCAACGACTCAGCGCCATACCTGCAATGGAGCCCTCAGGGTGGTATTGGTGTTATGCGATTGCACCGGTCAAGCCTCGTATCTGTAGACCACGGCGCACGTCTGGCAGCCGGTGTGCGCACGATTCCGGCATTGCGACGTACAGCAGCCGTGATCAGAATCGCTACTTCGAATGGGCAGACATCTATCCTTATGCGACTCCTAACGACCTTGCGATGCATTTCGTGGAGAGGTTTCCTGAGGTCGCTGAAGCAGGAGAAGGTTCGGACTGGCCCTACGCAGGGTGGTACTGGAATGTTGCGCCTAAATCGCCCGGACCAGTTTCCTTACGCTGTGGCCAGACACAAGGTGCCGGATACCTATTTGCCGACGGCGTCTCCCGCAAAGCACCGACCGAAGTTGCTGATTGCGCTGCCACCGCCCGGTGAAGCGTCGGCGTGCCGGGAATCTCCACCAGGCGTACGCGAGTTACTGAATTCATCGTTACACCGTGCTCAACTGAATGCGATGCGCCATCGTCGAGCGGGTAGTTGTGAGCGTCTCTGCACGGTCGTCCGAGAGGAGTTCGAGTGGAAACGTGAGACTGCCAAGCCGCTCGGACAGCGCGGCACTCTTGGGAAATGGGGGGCCTTTGTGACCGGGACACGAACTTCAGAGTGGTACGCCGCGTGACGAGCTCTCGAGCGCCACGTCCCCACGGTGCATGCAAGTACAGAGGTCCCGACCTTCGAGCTTTCCAGACGCATCGTTTGGACTGCATATGGACAATCCGAATCTCGTCTTGGGCAATCTGGTGCAACCGGTGCGCTCACAAGCCACCACTGCCTGCTGAACTCCGTCCAATGGGATCGGGAACGTCCGCCCGCAACGCGCCATGTGGGCCCCTCGGTTCCCGGTGGCGTCGCCTGCCGCAGCCGTCCCCGGACCGGGGTGGCCGGGGGCGCTTTGACAGGGGATCGTCTGGTAAACACTGACCAGGTGCCGAAGTACGAAATGTCCGAGGGCAACGTTCGACATCGTCCACCCACTGCTGCCCGCGCTCGACATGCTCGACCTCGCCGAGACCCACCTGAACGAGTCGCTCGACGTGCACTGGGAAGGGAGTGGGCGGAGATTGCACTCCCGGCATGCCTGGTGCTCATTGTCTCGATCCCCGTGATGATTGTCGAGGAGGATTGGCATGGTCGCCCGATGATTGACGACGGGACTCACCTTTGGATCATTCCGGCGGCCCTTGTGGCGTCAGCCTTTCTATTCGGCGGAGCGCTTGCCGGATTCCGTGGTCCGTCCGCCGCGGTGGCTCACGCTGTCCCTGCTGCGAGCTTAGCTTTGGCCATATTGCTGCTCGGCGCAGTGTTGCGGAGGTTCTGGGTTGTGCACGAAGGTGCGCCGATTGCCGTCGTGCAATTGTGGTGCCTCGGGACAACGGGCGCCCTCATGCTGAGCTTGATCGGGTCGTTGTTGGGTCGTCGGTTGGCAACCAACAGGTATTAACGGTCCTCCTGACGGATTTGGGTTGCCATAACACAGTCCCCGTGGTGCGACTCGGAGGCAGGGGGCTGGCCGGAACCCGTTCCTGCGCCTTAGCGGGCAGCCCACTCTCGCCGCCCGCGCCACCCCGATCACGACGTCGGCCGCTCCTTCTGTTCCTTCTGTGTGCGGCTGGCCCAGTACTGCATCGCCCACCCGCCGGCGATCAACGCCGCGCCCACCTCGGCGTCGCGCTGGAGATTGAAGCCCGTCGAAGCGAGGGCTCCGAGTGGGGAGGTGGTGGCGGCGGTGGTGGTCACTGGCTTGGTGGGGGTGCCGTTGCCGCTGGTGGCGGTGCCGTTGGTGGTCGTGCCACTGGTGGCGGGTCCGCCGGCGCCGGGGCCCCCACCGGTGCCGGGTCCTCCGCTGGTGCCGGGTCCTCCGCCAGTGCCGCCGGTGCCGGGTCCTCCGCCAGTGCCGCCGGTGCCGGGTCCTCCGCCAGTGCCGCCGGTGCCGGGTCCTCCGCCGGTGCCCCCGGTCGATGCCGGGGGTCCCGAAAGCGTGGCTCCGGCGGCGGGTTTCACGGTGAGGATCTCAGGCACCACCCAGGCGACCGCACCGGCGCTGGCGACCGCGGAGATGCGCCCGAGGGCCTGGCGCCTCGAGATCCGGCTCGGGTCCGAGATGGGGCCCGGCGCACGTTGTGATACCGCCGGCTCTCCTTGCGTCCCATCTCTGTGCATGACCACCGCTCCTCACCCGATTACCGAGAACTGCCTGTGGCTCCGCAATCGGACGTGGAAAATCTGCCCGCTCATTGAGCAAAATTTGACCGTCCATTGTGCAACCGCAGAACCCTAGCGAGATCGCCGGTTGCAATGTGCCGTCGAACGATTGAGCCAGCCACTACTTACCGCCTGAGCAGCCAGAATATAGCCGATGTAACCGGCGGCGCCACGGAGCCCAGCAGAAAACCCCATTGGCGCGCATCTCGGTGTGGGACCGGACCATTGCTCCGGAGGCGGGGCGGCATGATGAAACCGTGAGCCACCTCGAATCGCCTGCGACGGTTGCGGAGTGGACGGCGACACTGCTGTGGGAGGCCTGCCGACGGGAGCCCCGGGCGGACTCCGTCCGGCGCGCCCTCGCCGGAGGGGCCGATATCGGGTGGGCGGTGTCTCGCCGCCTCGGAGCAACGCATCGGCCCGCTGTTGTGGCGGGCGCTGGGCGCGGCGGACTCGCTCGACACCTCGGACCCGCCGAGGCCGCACTCGGCGGCATGGCCCACGCCTCGAGGATGGAGGCGCTGCTCCTGCTCCCGAAGGCCGTCGCTCTCGCAGTGCGGCCGCTCACCGACGCCGGGCTGGAGCCGGTCGTGTTCAAGGGTCCCGCTGTGGCCGCCCGCTACCCCGAGCCAGGCTTGCGGCCAATGGACGACATCGATCTGCTGCTGCCGCAGGCCGACCATCGGCGCGCCCTCGACGCCTTGGGCCGACGCCGGGTGGCAGGTTGCCCGAGCCGGCGGTGGCGACCAATACGACACGTTGCTCACCCACTGCGAGGTGCCTTCGCTCTTCCTGGAGCTGCACTACGGGCTGGAGCACCCGTCGCATCGGGTGACGGCGCTCGATCCCGACACGCTGTGGGCGCGTCGTCAGCCGCTCGAGTGCGTGGGCACGCCGGCCTTCGGGTTGCCGCCGGCCGAGGAGCTCGTCGCGCTGGCCGCGCACGCCGGAAAGCCCTACCACAGTTTCGTGCGGCTGATGTGGATCGCCGACCTTGCGATGATCGTCGGCGCGCGCCGCCAGCGACGGCACTGCCATCGACTGGGACCGTGTACGCGCCGTGGCAGGGGCGGCACAGTGCGTGACCGTAGTCGGCGTCGCCCTGGCGATGGCTCGCAGCTCCGGCGTCGACGCGCCCGCCGGGTTGTTCCCGCTGCCGACCCGGGGCTGGCGGGGCGACGCCGTGGGCCGGCTGCTCTCGGTCACCTGGCCGTTGACCCATCTCGAGCTATCCCGCACTCAGCTCAGCTACACGTTGACAGACGCCCGGTCCCAGCGCGCCAAGTTGCTCTTCGTGCTCCTCACCTTCGCGCCACCGGCTCCGCCCCCGGGTTCGCCATCTGGCGCACCTACGGCGGGCGCTCGCCCGCCGGCGTCCCCCGCGTAGGCCGCTGCGCTCGAGGTCCCGGTACCTACTCGGGACCCGGGCAGACCGCGCAGGTGTCGAGAACAGCGGCGTCACCGGTGAGGGCCGGCGTATGTCCGCTTCGAGCGTGCCGTGGACGAGCTGGCAGGACGCCTCGGCGGGCAGCACCAGATCGGCGTCCGCCCGTCTCCGTTGAGGGACTTTCAGCGCTCGATACGGCGCCGGAAACCGGCCACGGTGGCCTCGACCACCCGGTCGTGTCCCCACTTGAGGAGCGGATGGCCGAACCGGCTGGCCAGCCGCATCACGGGCTGTCGCATCTCGACGTTCCACGACACCTCGGCCCATGTCCCCTCCTCGTTCGGGTGCAAGCGGAGCCCCGCCACGCCGGTGAGATCCCCGCCGACGGTGGCGTCGATGGAGACCGGCCGGACGCACCGGCCCAGTTCGACGCGGAGCCGCATGCGGTAGGGAAGAGGCGGCGCGACCACCCCGCGCAGGACCGACCCCTGCGCCAGTCCCTTCCCTTCGAGCTCGAATTCGGAGAGCCAGGGCCACCAGCGCTCGAACTGGTCGACCTCCTCCATCCGGTCCCAGAGCTGGTCGGGTGACAGCTCGAACTGGAAGCCGTGTCGGTAGTCGATGACCGGTGCCGCCACGCTCGTCACGCTAGGAGTTGCCGCGCCCGGGCAGACATGCACCGAAGCAGACCGTTCCCCCGCGTGCTCGTTCGCAGCCCGCGCCTGCCCGCCCACCAGGTCACCACGCGCAACCTCGGCGCGGCGTACCCCTTCATCGCAGAGTCCGGCCTGGGCCGGCGCGGCGTGGTCATCGGCGACGACCTGCTCGGGGGCACGTTCGTGTTCGATCCCTTCGAGCTGTACGCCGCGGGCGTCGTGTCGAATCCGAACATGGTCGTGTTCGGTCAGATCGGGCGGGGCAAGAGCGCCTTCGTCAAGACGTTCCTGTGGCGACAGGCGGTCTTCGGCCGCCGGGCCTGGGTGGTCGACCCCAAGGGCGAGTACGCCGACCTGGCCGACGCCTGGGGTGTCCGGCCGGTGGCGCTGCGCCCCGGCGGTGCCATCCGGCTGAACCCCCTCGACCCCGGACCCGACGGCGAGCACGCGGGGCCCGAGGCGACGGGGCGCCGGCGCACGGAGCTCTTGGCGTCGTTGGCCAGCGCCTGCCTGGGCCGGAGCCTGGTGCCCCGCGAGCGCGCGGCGCTGGGTGCGGCGCTCCACGATGCCGGGGCGGTGGCCGGCATCCCCACCGTGCCGTCGGTGGTGGAGTCGCTCCTCGCCCCGACCGAAGATGCGGCACGCTCACTGCACACGGAGCGCCACGCGCTGCTCGAGGACGGGCGCGACGTCGCCCTCGAGCTGCGCCGGCTCGTGCACGGCGACCTCTGCGGCATGTTCGACGGGCCCACGACACCGGGCCTCGACCTCTCGGCACCGCTGGTCGTGCTCGATCTGTCCGCGCTGTATTCGTCGGCCGCGCTCGGCGTCCTGATGGCTTGTGCCACCGCATGGCTGCAGGCGGCGCTGACCCGGACGGCTGCGACCGACCGCGCCGCGTCGAGCGGCCGGGGTCAGTTCTTCTTGGTGGTGGACGAGGCGTGGGCGATCCTTTCGAACCTGGGCGTCGCCCGCTGGTTGCAGTCCTCGTGGAAGCTCTCCCGCGCCTTCGGCGTCTCCAACGTGGCCGTCCTGCACCGGGTGACGGACTTGCGCTCCGTCGGCGCGTCGGATTCCGAGCAGGTGGCACTGGCCCAGGGATTGCTCTCGGACTCCGAGACCCGCGTCGTCTACGCGCAGTCGCCCGGCGAGCTCGATGCCGCGACGGAGTTGCTGTCGCTGTCGCACACCGAGGCCGACCTGCTGCCACAGCTCCGGCGGGGCATCGCCTTGTGGAAGGTGGGCCAACGCTCGTTCCTGGTCCAGCACCGCCTCAGTGCGCTCGAGCGCCGCATCGTCGACACCGATGCCGCCATGACGGCCCGGTAGGCGGTGGTCGACGTCGCCGCCGCCGCGTTGCCGGTCGCCCTCGCCGGCGCGCTCCTGGCGGGCGTGTCGTACCGGGACGGCGCACAGCAGTGGGCGTGGCCGGGTCGGCGGCGGGCGCGGCGGGGCGCCCACTGGGCGAGGCGACGAGACCTTCGTCCGCTCCTGGTCAAGGCCGAGGCTCCCCCTCCAGGACGGCTCCTCCTCGGTGTCGTCCCCGGCGTGGTCCGTCCGACGGGCATCGCCGCCGAGCGGGCCCAGTCCCTCGTCGTCGTCGGCCCGACCCAGAGCGGGAAGACGACCAGCCTGGCCGTGCCGGCCATCCTCGGCTGGTGTGGCCCGGTGGTGGCGGCCAGCGTCAAGAGCGACCTCCTGCGTCACACGCTCGGTGCCCGGGCACGCCGCGGCCGGGTGTGGTGCATCGATCCGACCGGCTGCACGGGCGCCCGGTCGAGCACGTGGTCACCACTCGCCGGTTGTGGCGAGTGGCATCGGTCCGGTCGGGTCGCGGCCGACCTGTGCGACGCAGCCAAAGCGGACGGGACGACCCCCGACGGCGAGTTCTGGTACGCCTCCGCCGCCAAGATGCTCGCGCCCCTCCTCCACGCCGCGGCGCTCGACGGTTGCACCATGGCCGACGTGGTGCGCTGGGTCGACACGCAGGAAGTCGGCGAGGTGGCCGGCATCCTGGAGCGGCTCGCGACACCGGAGGCTCTCGACGCGGCGCGCGCCACGTGGTGCCGGGACGAGCGCACGCGCAGCTCGGTAGCCACGACGGCCGAGACGGTGCTGGCGCCGTTCACCCTTCCGCCACCCGCTGCGTCCGCCCCCGACTTCTTCGAGCCGCGTCACCTCCTCGAAGGTCATCACACGGTGTACCTGTGCGCCCCGGCGCACGACCAGCGCCGGCTACGCGGTTACTTCTCGGCGCTCACGCAGCAGGTGCTGGCCCACGCATTCACACTGGCGACGCGCACGGGCAGGGCGCTCGACCCACCGCTGCTCGTCGTGCTCGACGAAGCGGCCCACATCGCGCCGTTGCCCGAGCTCGACGGGCTGGCCGCCACCTGCGCGTCGCACGGGATCCAACTGGTGACCGTCTGGCAGGACCTGGCCCAGGTCAGGGGGCGGTACGGTGCGCGCGCGCCGACGGTGCTCAACAACCACCGGGCCAAGCTCTTCCTGCCCGGCATCGCCGACCCCGACACCCTGGAGTACGCGAGCCGTCTCATCGGCGACGAGGAGGTCACCCTTCCGTCGGTGACCCGCGATCCCAGGGGAGGGCGCTCCACGACCTCGACGACCGGCCCGCGCCGGCTGCTGCCGCCCGAAGAGCTCCGCTGCCTTTCCCAGGGTCGTGGCGTCCTTGTCTACGGGACGCTCCCGCCGGCTCGACTCCAGCTGCGGCCCTGGTGGGCGACGAGCCGCCGCCGCCGCCTCAGCCTGCGACGCCGCCCGTGACGGTCTGGGCTTCGGTCGCGCTTTCGGCGGCGCGGGCGTGGCTGGCGCGGGCGCGCTGCTCGGACAGGTCCCGCTCCGGCGTGTTCGTCGCCAGGCGCGCGGCCCGCTCGAACTCCGCCGCCGCCTCGGCGTGACGCCCGAGCCGGTCCAAGAGGTCGCCCCGCACGCTGGAGAGGAGGTGGTAGCGCTCGAGCGTCCGGGTCTCGACGAGCTGGTCCACGAGATCGAGCGCGGGACCGGGGCCCGAAGCCATGGAGATGGCGACGGCCCGGTTCAGCTCGACGATCGGGGAGGGCGCGCGGTCGAGCCAGCTCGCCGTAGAGCGCGACGACCCTTGCCCAGTCGGTCTCCTCGGGCCGGAAGGACCGCGCGTGGCACGCCGCGATCGCGGCCTGCAAGGTGTAGGGCCCACTGGTCGCGGTGAGTGCCTCCGCCCGGGCCAGCGCGGCGTCGCCGCGGTTGATCAGCAGGCGGTCCCACGTGCGGCGGTCCTGGTCCAGCAGGAGGACCGGGGCGCCCGTGGGACCGGTGCGGGCGCGCAGGCGCGAGGAGTGGAACTCCATCAGCGCAACCAGCCCGTGTACCTCGGCCTCCTCGGACGCCAGGGAAGACAGGACCCGGCCCAGCCGGAGCGCCTCCGCGCAGAGCTCGGGGCGCAACCAGTCCTCGCCCGCCGTGGCCGAGTAGCCCTCGTTGAAGATGAGGTAGATGACCTCGAGCACGGCGCCGAGCCGGGCGGCGCGATCGTCACCGGTCGGCACCTCGAAGGGGACTCCGGCCTTGGCGATCGCCTTCTTGGCGCGGACGATGCGCTGGGCGACGGTGGTCTCGGGGACGACGTAGGCCCGGGCGATCTCGGGCACGGTCAGGCCCCCGACGAGCCGCAGGGTGAGCGCGACGCGCGCCGGCACGGGCAGCAGCGGGTGACATGCGACGAAGATGAGACGGAGTTGGTCGTCGTGGATCTCTTCCTCCGATACGACGTCGAGCGGCGCCACCACTTCGGCCCGGTCCTCGGACTCGAGCGCACGGCCGACCTGCGCGTACTTCGCCGCCAGCGTCCGGTCGCGGCGGAAGAGGTCGATTGCCTTTCGCTTGGCGACGGCGGTCAACCAGGCCCCTGGGTTGTCGGGGGTGCCGTCGCGGGGCCACTGCCGGAGGGCGTCGACCAGCGCCTCCTGGGTCAGATCCTCGGCCAGCCCGATATCCCCCACGTGGTGGGCCAGGGTGGCCACGACGCGCGGGAACTCAATCCGGTAGACGGCCTCGATGGCGGCGGTCGAATCGGTGGCCGGCACGCCACCGATTCAACCACCCCCTCAGTCCACCGGCTCCCCTGTCTGCGTCACATGCAGGGGCGGACGCGGACCTCGCCCTCGCCGAGCACGCTGAGGAAACGCTTGGACCACTCGATGGCCTCGTCCCTGTCGCGGCACTCCATGAGCGCCCAGCCGCCCACGAGCTCCTTGGCCTCGGCAAAGGGGCCGTCGACGACGGTGAACTGGCCGTCCTTGAGGGCGATCTTGGCGCCCTCGGACGTGGGGGCGATGCCGCCGGTGGCAACGATGACGCCGGCTTTCGTCGCCTCCTCCACGAATGCGCCCATCTTCTCGTAGATGTCGGGGGACGGGGGTTCGGTGGGCGTCTCGGCCTCGTTGGCGAGGGTGTATCCCAGGAATCGCATGATGGTGCTCCTTCTGTGCTCTCTGAGGCGTCCGTCGCCTCACTCTGGCAGAGCGTCGAACGGGCGACGGCGAAATCGACACGCCGTGCGATCTTTTCGGACCGCTCCCCGGCGCGGACGCGCGCGGCGTCTTGACCGGCCGAACGGAGAGTCCGTAGCCTCGCCGGAAGGGGGGTTCCAGCGGATCCGAAAGGGGTTCCAGCATGTCCAGCCAGGGTGGTCGCGGTGAGGTCCGCATGCTCATCGGGGGCGAGCTCGTCGAAGCCGCCGCGGGGAAGCGCTTCGAGAACATCAACCCCGCCACCGAGGAGGTGCTCGGTGAGGTGGCCGACGCCTCGTCCGAGGACATGCGGCGGGCCATCGCGGCGGCCCGCCAGGCCTTCGACCGGTCCGACTGGTCGACCAACCGCACGCTGCGCAAGCGCTGCCTCGAGCAGCTGCAAGAGGCACTCGAGTCCGAACGTGAGGAGCTGCGCGACGAGGTGGTCGCCGAGGTGGGGACGCCCCACATCCTGACCTTCGCCGCCCAGGTCGACTGGCCGCTCGACGACGCGCTGCGCTACCCCGCGAAGATGATCGAAGAGTTCCCGTTCGAGCGCTCGCTGCCCGACTCGAACCTGATGGGCATGGCGAGCCGCCGGGCGGTGCGCAAGGAGCCCATGGGGGTCATCGGGGCGATCGTCCCGTGGAACTACCCCGTCGAGGTCACGCTGAACAAGATCGGCCCGATCCTGGCCACGGGCAACGCGGTCGTCCTCAAGCCCGCGCCCGACACCCCGTGGAACGCGACCCGGCTGGGGCGGCTGGTGGCCGAGAAGACCGACATCCCGCCCGGCATCGTCAACGTCGTCACCTCCTCGGACCATCTCGTCGGCGAAGAGCTCACCCTGTCCCCCGACGTCGACATGATCTCGTTCACCGGCTCGACGGCCACGGGAAAGCGCATCATGGAGAAGGGCGCCGCCACGCTCAAGCGGGTCTTCCTCGAGCTCGGTGGTAAGTCGGCCATGATCGTCTGCGACGACGCCGACTTCGCTTCGGTGGTGCCGGGGGGGTCCATGGTGTGCGTGCACGGCGGCCAGGGATGTGCGATGCAGACGCGGATGCTCCTCCCACGGTCGCGTTACGACGAGGGTGTGGAGCTCATCACCACCGCGATGGGCACGGTCCCCTACGGTGACCCGACCGACGACGGGGTGCTCATGGGACCACTCGTGAGCGCCCGCCAGCGCGACCGTGTGCTCGGCTACATACAAAAGGGCCAAGAGGAGGGGGCCAAGCTGGTCGCCGGCGGCGGCAGGCCAGCGCACCTTCCCAGGGGTTGGTTCGTGGAGCCCACACTCTTCGTCGACGTGGACAACTCCATGGCCATCGCACGGGAGGAGATCTTCGGTCCTGTGCTCTGCGTCATCCCGTACGAGGACGACGACGACGCGGTGCGCATCGCGAACGAGTCCAACTACGGACTCTCCGGCGGCGTGTTCTCGGCGTCCGAGGACCGGGCCACCGCCATCGCCCGCCGGATCCGGACGGGGTCCATCAGCGTCAACGGCGGTATGTGGTACGGGGCGGACTCGCCCTACGGGGGCTACAAGGACAGCGGCATCGGCCGCCAGTGCGGCACCGAGGGGTTCGAGCAATACCTCGAGACGAAGGCCATCGCCTGGCCCCTCAGCTGAGCGCCCATTCGGCCAGCAACGCGTCGACGGTCACCAGGCGGGCCACGTAGGCCAGGCTGTGGGCCAGTACCGAGGCGTGGTGCTCGGGCGGGGTGCCGACCGAGGCGTCCGTCGGGATGGTCACCGCGAAGTCCTCGTCGGCAGCGCCCACGGCCACCAAGAGGATGGCGAGGTTGGTCGACACGCCGGCCACCACGACCTCTTCGATGCCCAGGTTGCGCAAGATGGGCAGCACCTCGGTGCGATGCACCGGCGAGATGCCCTGGCGCCGCGGCAGCACCAGGTCGCCCGGCGCCACGCCGATCTCGGGGACGACCTGCGCCGCCGGGTGCGCGTCGCTCCACTCGGCCGTCGACGCGGTGGCGCGCATGAGCGGCGCCCGGCGGTTCGCCGTCCGCCCCCCTGCGCCCGGGAGGTAGGTCAGGTGGGCCACCTGGACTCCGGCGGCTCGCGCTCCGGTGACGAGCCGGCCCATGGCGGCCAGCGCGGGGCGGGCGGACTCGGCCAGGGCCGGGAGAACGGACAGATCCCCCACCACCCCGCGCTGGCACTCGACGAACAGCAGCGCGGTCTGCTCGGGCGCGGTCATGCGATCACCCGGCTGTCACGGGTCACCGCGTCAAGAGCATGCATCCGGCGATGGGCCCTCCCCCGTTCGACACGACCGCGACCTCGGGTCGACCAGGCACCTGGCGGGGCCCCGCCTGGCCGCGCAGCTGCAGGCACGCCTCGTGCAGGACCCAGTACCCGTGCATGCGGCCGGCGGAGAGCTGGCCCCCGTAGGTGTTGAGGGGCAGCGCACCGTCGATGGCGATGCGGGACGCGCCCTCGAGAAAGGGGCCGGACTCCCCGTCGGCGCAGAACCCCAGAGCCTCCAACCAGGCCATGGTCAGGAAGGTGAAGCCGTCATAGAGCTCCGCGACGTCCACGTCGGTCGGGCGGAGGTCGGTGGCGCTCCACATCTCGTGCGCCGCGTCGCTCGACGCCATCTTCGGGTAGTCGGGGCGCTGATCCCACCCTCCGGCGCCGTCGGAGCCGCCGACGGCGTCCACGCGCACCGGGTACGGGCAGGCATCGGCATGGGCGCCGCCCGAGACGACGACCGCGATGGCACCGTCGACTGGCACGTCGCAATCCAAGAGCCCGAAGGGCTCGGAGATCATCCGGGCCGAGAGGTAGTCCTCCATCGTGATCGGGTCCCGGTAGGCCGCGTCCGGATTGAGCGCCGCGTTGCGCCTGCTGTTGATGGCCAGCCAGCCGATCTGTTCCCGGGTCGTGCCGTACAGGTACATATGGCGTCGCAGGTGCATGGCCAACCAGTTCGACGCCGAGTACGCATGCATGGTCAGGATGCGGGTGATGTCGCGCATGGCCGGTGGCATCTCCGTCGGGCCGGCCGCCGAAGGCTCCATCCTCGCCTCGCCGCCGATCATGTTCACGGTCCGGTAGACGAGGACGTGGCGGACGGCGCCGCGCGCCACGGCGGTGAAGGCGTCCACCGCCGGCGTCAGGAGCCCGTAGTAACCCATCGACCCGCCCGTCCAGGTGGGCGTGATGCCGAGGGTCGCGGCCGCCACCGCGGGCGGCGTGTCCCCGATGGTGGCGATGCCGTCGATGTCCGACGGCGTGAGCCCGGCGTCAGCCATGGCGGCCTGCGACGACTCAACTGTGAGCTCGAGGGCCTCGATGCCGGTCTTGCGGCCGATCCGCGACATCCCGATGCCCGAGATCAGCGCCCCCCTCACCCCTTGCTCCTGCCTCACCGGCTCACGCCTGCCCGTCAGGATCGGGCTCGAAGAGCGGCACGAAGACCTGGCCCTGTTGCTCGAAGACGACGCGCACCGGCAGGCCGATGGTGACCGCCTCCACCGGGCAGTGCACGAGGTCGGTGGTGAACCGCAACCCGTCCTGCTCGACGAGCTCGACGATGGCGATCACGTACGGCACGGGGACGTCGGGATGGAAGGGGTGGTGGTTGACCGTGTAGGTGAACACGTGGCCCCGACCGCTGAGGGGCGCGTAGGCCGCGGGACCGGCGCAGTGTGGGCAACGCAGCGAGGGCGGAAAGATCCAGCGGTCGCAGGTGGCACAGCGGGGCAGGCGTAGCTCACCGGTGGCGCCGGACGTCCAGAACTCCCGGTTGTCGTCACAGAGCGGCGGAACGACGCGTGGTGTGACGGCCGTCACGCGAAGCGTCGCCCCAGGGTCCCGAGCGACGAGGTCACCGGGTCATGGTAGCGACGGCGCAGGCCGCAGGGCCTCAGCCCTTGAGGCCCATCTCTGTCAGCACCTGGTCCGTGTCGGCCCCGAGCTCGGGAGCCGAGCGCGCCGCCGCCCGCGCCGTCGGGTCCGCGACCGTCACGTCGGGTGAAGCGGGCAAGGTCGGACCGGCCAGGCCGGCGCACACGCCGGCCATCGACACGTCGAGGAGCCAGCGGCCGCCCCCGGCCAGCGCGGAGAGGCACGCGTTCGCCGCGGTGAGCCCGGTGACGGGGTCGGCCACGGCGTCCGCGCAGAACAGCGGGGTGGCCCCCGCCCAGACCACGAGGCCACCCGCCACCGCCGCGTCGTCACCGAACGCCACGCGGTTGGCCGCCGCGCCGGTGCGCCCGTGCCCTGTGATGGAGATCCACACCTGCGGGCCGCCGTCCCGGACCACGTCGTGCGCGCTGATCGCGAACTGGGCCAGGGCGCGTGGCCGGCTGGCCTCGATGACGACGTCCGCCCGCCGGACCAGCGCCTGGAGCAGGCGTCTCCCTTCGCGGCTCTGCAGATCGAGGGCAACGGAGCGCTTGCGCCAATTGAGGAGGTCGAAGAACGCGGCCGGGCCGCGCCGGGCGCCGTCGGGGCGTGTGGCCGACTCCACCTTCACGACAGTGGCCCCGGCCCCCGCCAGCAGGTCGCCACAGAGCGGGCCGGCCCACAGGGCGGACAGGTCGATGACGAGCAGGCCCGTCACGTCCCGGGCCGGCGCGTCGCCGAGGCGCTCCGCCCCCACGGCGGTCGCCTCCGCCGCTTCGCCGAGTCGCGTCACCGGGAGGCCCAGCAACGCCGCGCGCGCAACCAGTTCCTTAGGATCGCGCCTCCCCAGGGCCCCGCCGACGGCGGACCAGGTGTCGGGGGCGGTCCGAGGCGCGTCGGTGAGCTCGAGCCAGGCCGGCACGAGCTCCATGTCGTCGGCCCGCGGGAGTGACACGGCCAGCCACCCGTCCCTGACCGGCAAGAGGCGGCAGCTGCCGCCGCAGCTCGAGGTGCCGTGGCGCCACAACCCCATCGACGCCGCGCGCTCGCCGAGCAGGGCGAGCGGGTCCAGTCCCGGGAAGGCGACGGCCAGACGTTCCATGCCCTCGACCAGGCGCTCGGGCGGACCGAGTGGTTCGTCCGGGAACCCCGTCAACGCCATCGCGCCGCTGGCCGCCCAACGCGCCACCAGGGGATCGTCCACGCCGGCACGGTAACGTCATTTGATCCTCGACCTCCTCAGTGCCGACGCACTCCTCGCCGAGCTCCGCAGCGACATCGCCCCTGAGCGCAGTGGCGCCGTGATGGTCACTCTGACGGAGGGGATGCCCGCACCGGCAGATGTGGCCGACGAGCGGAGGGCGAGCCTGCCGTTCGTCGTGGTCGGCGTGACCCGCGGTGCGATCGGCGATCCCTGGCTGCGCCTGTGCGACGTCGTCGTCGAAGAAGGGGACCCTGTCCTGGACACGATCGCGGAGAACCTGGCCGCATGCCCCATCACCGGGACCACGCTGGCCTTGTTGTTGCGCGGGCAGCACGGCCTCTCGGTCGGAGACGGCCTGGTGGCCGAGTCCGCCGCCTATTCGGTCCTGCAGTCCGGGCCCGAGTTCGCCGCGTGGCGCGCCGCGCATCCCGCCCGCACGCAGCGGGACGAGGGCCCCCGGGTGGCCATGCAGCGCGACGGGGCCACCCTCAGGGTCACCCTCACCCGGCCTCGCCGCCTGAATGCTCTCGACGCCCAGATGCGGGACGAGCTCGTCGAGGCGCTCACGGTGGCGGGAGCCGACCCGAGCATCACGAGGGTCGAGCTGCGGGGGGAGGGAAGAGCCTTCTGCGCCGGCGGCGATCTCGATGAGTTCGGAGCGCGGTCCGACCCGGCGAGCGCCCATCTGATCCGGTTGCAGCGCAGCGTGGCGCGTGCGCTGTCCCGCCTGAACAAGGACACGGTGACGTACCTCCACGGGGCATGCGTCGGGTCGGGCATCGAGCTCGCCGCGTTCACCGACACCGTGGTGGCCGAGCGCGACACGCTGATCTCGTTGCCCGAGATCGGTCTCGGCCTCGTTCCCGGCGCCGGTGGGACGGTCAGCCTGCCCCGCCGCATCGGCCGCCTCCGCACGGCCTGGCTCGCGTTCTCCGGTTGCACCATCGACGCTGTCACGGCCCAGGCCTGGGGACTGGTGGACGTCATGGCGAGCTGACCTTCGTCCGCAAACGGGGAGAGAAGAGTTGCCTGTTTGACCCCAGGATGGGCGCTGGCCGGGCGCCGTCCCGTACGCTCGGGCGCAGACCATCGCAGGAGGAACGAAGCAGATCATGCGCAAATGCACTACCGAGCGTGGACCGGGGCTCCGGCGCGAGCAGCACGGACGGCCATGACCTCGACCTCGCGTCACCAGCACCAGGCCCCCACGCCCCACGCGCAGCGCGCCCGGGGGGCAGCGGCCGCCAACGACCCCTTCCCCGAGGTCGAGAAGGTGCGGCCCGGGCTGTGGAGCATCCCCGTGCCTCTCCCGAACAACTCGCTGCGCTACGTGCTGGTGTACCTCTTCGAGACGGACCGTGGGCCCTACCTGATTGACGCCGGGTGGAACACCGACGATGCCTTCGGCGCGTTGCAAAGCGGCATGGAGGAGGTCGGCTGCGCCATGGGTGACGTCCAGGGGGTCATGGTGACCCACATCCACCCTGACCACTACGGGCTGGCCGGCCGGATCCGCGAGGCTTCGGGCGCCTGGATCTCGCTGCACCCCGCCGACGCCGAGCTGATCCACGACCGCTACGACGAGCCCGAGGACCTGCTCAACCGGGTGGCGGCCGCCTTGCGCCGGATGGGTGCACCGGCCGAGGAGCTCGAACCCCTGCGCAACGCGGCCATGCCGGTCCTGCCGTTGGTCGACCCGGTCCACCCCGACGTGCTCCTCGAGGACGGGGCGCGCCCTGAAGTTCCGGGCTGGGACCTCACCGCCATCTGGACACCGGGCCACTCGCCCGGGCACCTGTGCTTCTACGAGTCGAGCCGGGAGCTCATGCTCTCGGGCGACCACGTTCTTCCCCGCATCACCCCCAACATCCCGTTCCACCCCCAGGCCGGTGCCAACCCGCTCGGCGACTACCTCGCGTCGCTCGACAAGCTCGAGCCCTACGAGGTGCGCGAGGTGCTGCCGGCGCACGAGTACCGCTTCGACGACCTCCGGGCGCGGCTCCAGGAGCTGCGCGACCACCACCGGGACCGTTTCGCCGAGATCATCGCCATCTTGCGGGAGGGACCGCACACCGCCTGGGACATCGCGTCGCACATGAAGTGGTCGCGCCAGTGGGACGACATCGCGGGCTTCATGCGCCGCGCCGCCGTGGGCGAGGCGGTGTCGCACCTGCGGGTGCTCGAGATCGACGGGGTGGTCCGGGTCGAGGACGGCGAGCCGGCGCTATGGTCGCTCACGGACCGGGCCGCCGCGGCCTGAGCGGCCCCGCAGCCGACTCCTCAGCGCGGCGAGTCTGCCCCCAGCGCACGCTCGCAGAACGAGCGCACCTGGCGCGCCGCCTCCGCCCGCGGCGACGCCTTCTGCCTCGTCGGGTTGAGGCCGGCTGCCGCCCAGGCCACCGATTGGATCAGGGGCGCGTCCGCGGCGGGATCGGCCAGCGGGAATGACCCGTCCGCCGCACCGTCGGCGAGCAGGCGTACGAGCGGCGCCATCACGAGAGCCGACGCACGGCGCATCTCGTCCGCGTAGCCCTCGGCTTTCATGGCGCCGGGAGAGCCGAGCACCCTCGCCCGGGCGGCCTTCGTGCGGTGGTGGCCGAAGCTGAGGATCTCGTCGATCCAGGCGTGGAGCGCGGACAGCGGGTCACCCGCGGCGAGGACCGTGGCGTCGAGCCGCGCCGCCGCCGCCTCGGCCTCCCGGCGGAACAGCGCGCAGAGCAGCTCGTCCTTGGAGCCGAAGTGCCGGTAGAACGAGCGAGTCGAGAGGTCGGCTTCGCACAAGATGTCGGCCACCGCCGCGTCGAGGTAGCCGTTGCGCTCCATCACGACGAACGCAGCATCCAGCAGGATGCGCAGCTCGTCTTCGGACTCGTAACGCCGGGGCCGGCCGGCGCGCGTCGAGGGTGCCTCGGTGCGGGTCACGGCCGCGATGCCGGCGCAGGCTCTCGTCTCTGTTTCTGTCTCGGCCATCGTGCTCCCTCCGTGAGAGGCCGTGGTGCGAACCGACTAGTCGGGCAACGACGCGGCGAGGACGGGCACCTCGGCCAGCGAGCGCAACCCATCGTTGAGGTGCGTGCAGCAGTCGGCGGCCCGAAGCCGTGCCAGCACCTCGGTGCGCATGGCCTGTAATCCGGTTCCCACCAACCTCGATGCGTTGGGCGCCGCCCCGGGGCATTCGGCGTAGGGGAGCACACGCAGGTACGGCCACGATGGAGCGCAGCACGCCCGACGCCCGGTCCGCCTGCCCGAGCATCTGGTACTCGTGCACGACGATCTCGGTGCCGTCGGGGTCCCACGCGCTGTCGCGGAACATGGCGTCGATCTCCAGGATGCCACCGTTGTCCCACACGTCGATGCGACGCGCGCGCCGCATCGCCGGCAGCGGGGGGTCGTCGAGCGCATGCCAGCCCAGGGGATCGTCCGGGTCGCTCAGCGGGCCCGGGCGCGCGGTGTTCTGGTCGTGGACGATGGAGCCGTCACTCGCAAGCGCGCTCGAGCCGTCGCGGAAGCCCGCACAGATGTCGACCATGCTCCGCGGCGGTACCTTGGCCAACCGCTCGCGCATCTCGGGGATCTCGTCCATCCAGCGGACGTAGACGAAGCCTGAGATGAGCGTGGAGCCGGCCAGGTCGTCGAGGAGGAGATGCAGCGCGGTGCCGCGAGCCAACTCGCCGGGTAACTCCTCGGCGATGGCCGAGCGCAGGCCGCCACCGGCGTGACGCCCGACGAGGCGTTCCAAGCCATCCGCGCCAGGGTCAGCGACAATGCGCTGGATATCGCGGCCGGGGCCGGTCACCGCGTCGAGGTCGGCATGGTCGACGACCACGGCCTCCCCGACCCACGGCGTCATCAGGTCGCGTGCCCGCCCCTTGAGGTGGAGGTCGGTGCCCAGGCCCTCGGGCCAAGACATCAGCATGGTCGAGGTGCGCCGAACCGAGCCGGGACGGCGCTCGGGGGGCTTGGCGGCGGGATCCGACGGAGGAGGACTGAGCGACGTCACGGCGTGGCGCCTCCTTCGCAAATCATGTTTTCATGGTACGTCCGTCCGCCGGCGCAGCGCACCTTTCGGACCCGCAGCGCCTCCGAAACAGCGGAGACGTCCTCCGGACGCACGAGGGCATTGCGGCGCCATCGAGTCGGGCGACCGGGAGGTGGCCCGCCACCGGATGCGCCGTCACCTCCAGGCGCTCGGCGCCCCGATGGGCTGATCCAACAGAATTGATCTACTCCAACAGAATTGATCTACCCAAATTTTCAACTGTTCTTATGTATCCCTCGCACGCTCCACAGGTTCCGGTGCCAGGGTGGGCCCATGCGGAACTACAAGGGTGGTGCCATCGCCGCCGGCGTCTTGTGCTCGATTGCGGCCACCATCGCCGTCTGGAGCGGGCCGCTGGCGGCGGCCAGCGGCGCACTGCACTCGAACGCCGCCGCGCCGGCGCAGGTCAGCGCGGCCACCCACACGGGCAATTAGCCCGACCGGGGGCGCAGGTTCCCACCGCCCTGTTCCTGCGGGGCGGGCTCTCACCCTCCCCGCGGCGTCTGCTCCAGTGGTGCGGCCGCGGCCATCCCCGACCTTTCCTGGTTCTCGGCCTCGTGGGCGAAGAGCCAGCGCCGCCGCTCCACCTCGTCCTCGGCGGCATTGAGGTTGTCCTTGACGAGCGCCAGCAGCGCGGCCGGCGTGCCCGCCAGTTGGTGGGCGATCTCGTCGGTGTAGGTGCGCAGCCGGTCCGGCGGGAGGACGGCGTGGACCATGCCCAGCTCGAGGGCCCGCAGGGCCGGGATCTTCTCGTTCAACAGGTAGAGGCGGCGGGCCAGCGCCGTTCCGCCGATCCTGGTCCAGAAGAACGAGCCCCCGTAGTCGCCCGACAACCCGTTGGGAGAGAAGTTCGTTGCGAACACGGCGTCCTCCGAGGCGAAGCGCAGGTCGCAGGCGGCAGCGAGGCTGCAGCCCGCGCCGACGGCCGGACCGCCCACCATGGCGATGGTCGGCTTGGGCATCAGGTGCAGGAGCATGGCCGCGTGGAGGTCGTGGCGAGAAAGGTCACCCGACAGCGCGTTCTTGGGTAGGGCCTTCTCGCTGCCCGCCTCGCTGCGGCCGACAGTGGACTTGATGTCGCCACCGGAGCAGAAGCCGCCGTGAGCGCCCGGGGGTGCGGCTCCGGTGAGGACGACCACGTTGGCGTCGGGGTCCTCGGCCATCTGGCGCACGGCGTCGTCGAGGGCGGCGATCAGCTCGCCGTTCAGCGCGTTGCGACGCGCGGGGCGGTTCAAGGTGATGGTCCCGATGCCGTCCGTGACCTCGGTCAAGATCACCGGCTCTTCGACGGCCCCCGCTGCTGCGCTGGGTTCTGCCACGTCTGCCATGCGCTCCTCGCCCGACTCCCGGCCGACGCCATCGTGGACCAAATGTGAGGATACTGAAAATGGTTGTCGTTCTCCATCGGGGAGGCGGCCGTTGCCCTACATTGCGGTGTCGAGGCGTCACGTGCGAGAGAGGAAGGTCCCAATCCGATGAGCGACACGGAGGAGAAGCCCGAGCCGGTTCTCGTGAAGGAGCGCCGCGGGGCGGTGGCCGTGCTGCGGCTCAATCGTCCGGCGGCACGCAATGCGCTGAACCCCGAGCTCCTCACGGCCATCGGCCTCGGCATGCTGGAGGCCGAAGACGACCCCGATGTCCGTGCCGTCGTGCTGACGGGGACGGGCGAGAAGGCGTTCTGCGCCGGCATGGACCTGCGCGCCTTCGCCGAAGGCGGGGCGTTGGGCGGGGACCCCGAGGGCATGAAGGGCTTCGCCCGCTTCACCCAGGGCGAGATCGGCGTTCCGGTCATCGGCGCGGCCAACGCCACGGCGGTGGCCGGTGGATTCGAGTTGCTCCTGGGATGCGACGTCGTGGTGGCCTCGGAGGCGGCCTCGTTCGGCGTGCCCGAGGTCAAACGAGGGCTCTTCGCGGCGGGCGGCGGCGTGTTCGTGAGCACGCGCATCCCGCTGGCGGTCGCCCTGGAGCTGACACTGACAGGTGATCCCATCGACGCCGGGCGGGCCCTGTCACTGGGGCTGGTCAACCAGGTGGTGCCGCCGGGCGAGGTGCTCGATGCCGCGGTGGCACTGGCCGAGCGCATCGCGCGCAACGGGCCGCTCGCCCTGCGGGCCACCAAGGAGCTGGTGCGAACCGCATCGACCGATCTCGAGCGGGCGCGCGCCCTCGCCGCGGATTGGCAGCCGAAGGTCTTCGGCAGCGAGGACGCCAAGGAGGGTGCGACGGCGTTCATCGAGAAGCGTGATCCGGTGTGGAAAGGTCGCTGAGCAGGCGGGCCAGCCGGGCCAGCTCGTCGTCAGCTCGGGGTGGCCCGGGGTGATTGCTGTGGGCCCGGCGGCGTGGTCGACGCCTCCGGTGGGTCGTCGTGGCGCCCGGCGAGGTGGATCGGCATGGTGACGCGGGCGACGATCACGTCGGAACGGCTGCGCAGGGCACTCGAGAGCACGATGTCCATCTGGTTGTGCAGGATGCGGTAGCGCACCTTGTCAGGCCGGATGACCGGGATGAGCACGACGAGCTGATCGTCGGGGCGTTCGTCGCGCAGCTCGTCGATGAAGGCCAGGATCGGCTCGACGACCGAGGAGTAGTCGGTGTGGAGCACCTTGAGCGGCACGCCGGGATCCCACCGCCGCCAGTGGCGCCGGAGTCTCTCGGCGTCGCGTGCGGCGTCGTCGCCACCGCGGAGGACGACCGTCACCGCGATCACGTCCTGCCCCAGGGACGCGGCCTCGCACAGGGCGTGCTCGGTGAGGAGCGAGACGCGAGTGACGGGCACGATGACGGTCGTGTGCTTGGGCACGGGCTTGGGCGGGGTGCGGTCGATCGCCAGCGCCTTGCCGGCGCGGTCGTAGTAGGCGTGGATGCGGAGGAAGAGGAAGATGAAGGCGGGGATGGCGATCACGACCACCCAGGCCCCCTCGGTGAACTTCGAGATCAAGAAGACGACGGTGGCGATGGCGGTGATGCACGCGCCGACACCGTTGATGAGGGCGCGGCGGCGCCACCCCGGCGGGCGGGTCTTGTGCCAGTGCACCACGAGACCCGTCTGCGAGAGCGTGAAGCCGATGAAGACACCGATGGCGAACAGAGGGATCAGGGTGTTCGTGTTGCCCGCCACCGCGACCAGGAGTGCCCCCGCCATGAGGGCGAGCACCACGATGCCGTTGGCGAAGGTCTGGCGGTCGCCCCGGATGGTGAAGAGATGGGGCAGGTAGTTGTCCCGCGCCACCAGGCTGGCCAGCACGGGCAGTCCCCCGAAGGAGGTGTTCGCCGCCAGGGCCAGCACGATGGTGATGGTGATCGACACGATGTAGTAGGCCCACCCGCGCCCCACGGACATCGCCATGATCTGGCTCAGCACCGTCTGGCCGCTGCGGGGCCCGATCTGCCACCGCTTGGCGAGGACGGCCAGTCCGAGCAGCATGGCGCCGAGGAGGACGCCGAGCAGCATCTCGGTCCGCTTGGCCCGGACGGTCCTCGGTTCGCGGAACAGCGGGACACCGTTGGCGATGGCCTCGACGCCGGTCAGGGCGCTGCATCCCGCGGAGAAGGCCTTGAGGACGAGCAGGATCGTCACCGCCTTGAGGCCACTCGTGGGGAGTTGCGACGTGCCCAGTTGCGCTTCGTTCAGGCCGAGGGGGTGGATGAGGCCGACTGCGATGATGGCCAGCAGCCCCACGATGAACACCATGGTGGGCAGCAGGAAGGCCCGCGCCGTCTCGCCCAAGCCGCGCAGGTTGAGCACGGTGATGAAGGCGAGGATCCCGAGGCACAGCGGGATGGTGGCGCCGTTCAGGGAGGGGAACGCGGACTGCAGGGAGGCCACGCCGGCCGCAATGGAGACGGCGACTGTGAGTGTGTAGTCGACGACCAGCGACGCGGCGGCGACGAGGCTGGTGTGTTTCCCGAGGTTGGCGCGGGACACGGCGTAGGCCCCGCCGCCCATCGGATAGGCGTCGATGACCTGGCGGTAGGAGAAGACCAGGATGGCCAGCAGCGCGACGATGGCGATCGTGATGGGAAGCACGAGGTGCAGGGCGCCCGCGCCGGCCACCGCCAGCACGAGGATGATGGCCTCCGGCCCGTACGCAACCGAGGTGAGGGCGTCGAGCGAGAGGGCCGAGAGCCCTTCGATCGGGGTGATCCGCTCCCTGCCCGTGCCCCGCGCCGACCGCGGCTGGCCTATGAGCAGGTTCCACACGGAGGTGGCCCGGTCGCTGCGGGGGTCGGCCATGGAGAGGCACTCTATGAGGCCGGGTCCCCGCACACGGGCACAGCGCGTGCTCGTCCCGGGGGCGGCGATGGTCGCCAACCCGGGGTCAGGGTGAAACGAGTCCTGGATTAGGGTGCCGCATGCAGCTCGACACGCTGGAGTACGAAGAGGCGGAACGTGTCGCCGTGGTGACGCTCAACCGCCCGGATGTGCACAACGCGTTCAACGAGACGATGCAGCAGGAGCTCCAGCAGGTGTGGCAGTCCCTCCGCATCAATGACGCCGTGCGCGCGGTGGTGCTGACGGGTGCAGGCGACCGGGCCTTCTGCACCGGAATCGACCGGAGTGAGGTGCCGAGCTCCGAAGCCGAGTACACGTTCGATCCGTACACCTACGAGGACCCCGGTCGGGTCATTGGGCCGCGCAGCCAAGGATTGTGGAAGCCGGTCATCGCCGCCGTGAACGGGATGGCCTGCGGCGGTGCCTTCTACCTTCTCGGCGAGTCGGACTTCATCATTGCGTCGGAGTCCGCGACGTTCTTCGACCCGCACGTCACCTACGGCATGCCGGCGGTCTTCGAACCCAACCTAATGGCCTCGCGCATGCCGTTCGGCGATCTCATGCGCATGACGCTGATGGGCACGCACGAGCGCATCTCGGCGCAGAAGGCCGAGATGATGGGCATGGTCACGCAGGTCGTTGCGCCCGGCGACCTCCTCCCGGTGGCACGCGGCGTGGCCGCCACGATCGCCAGCCAACCCCCCGCCGCCGTGCAGGCCTCCCTGCGGACGATATGGGCCACCCGTGACGTACCGGCCGGGCAGCTCAGCGAGCTGGGCAACATCTTCTTGAACCTCTCGATGAGTGCCGAGGCGCTCGGCGAAGGGCAGGACGTCTTCCGCACGCGGCGCCCGGACCCGCCGACCGTTCGGTAGTTGGTCGAAGCGGCCAGCTCGGGACCATGGACCTCTGGGAGCTCACCGCCCGCGAGGCGTGCCGGGACACCCTGGCCCAGTACACCCACGCCGGCGATCGGTATCTGCTCGAGGAGTTCGCCGGGGCCTTCTGCGAAGACGGCATCCTCGAGGTCCGCGGCGCCGCGCCGCTGCAGGGACGCGCCGCCATCATCGACCGCTTCGGCGGGACGTCCGAGGCGGCGCGGGTGCGCCAGGCCGCCGGCGCGGTGGACAACGACCGGCCGCGGCGGGTTGTGCGCCACAACGTGACCAACATCAGATTCGAGGCCGTATCGCCGACGGAGGCAACGGTCGCCAGCTACTTCACCGTCTTCACCGAGATCGGGCTCGACCACATGGGCCGCTACCGCGACCGGCTGGTGCCGGTGGGCGAACGGTGGCTGATCGCCCACCGTTTCGTCTCCGTGGACTGGCGCTCCCCTGACACGACCTACGGGGCGTCGGGGACGGGGTAGCTCCGGCGCGGCCCCGCGTCGGCGCCAACACGGCTCGGGCCGCTAATTGATGAGCGGATCCCGCGGCAGACCGAGGATGCGCTCGCCGATCTGGTTGCGCTTGATCTCCGACGTCCCGCCGGCGATGGACATGCCGCGGTGCATGAGCACCATCAGCGCGGTGATCGCGCCCGGGCCGTCCGTGTAGGCAGTGTCGGGCCCGCCGAGCGCGGCCATGATGGCAGCGGCCTCGTGCCCGATCTCCGAGAGCACCAGCTTGGTGACGTTGCCCTCGGGCCCCGGCCCCCGGCCCTCGACGGCGCGGTGGGCGCTGCGCATGTTGAGCACCGCCATCGCCTCGCTGCGCGCGATGTGACGGCCGACCCGGCCGGCCCCGCCGGCCAGTCGCTCGGGGTTGGCGTCGAAGGGCGCGACCACCAGGTCGAGCGGCATGGACGCGCCGCCCTGACCGCCGCCGATGGAGACGCTCTCGTTACCCAGCGTCGCGCGGCGCCACGGTCCACCCGCCGTTGACCGGCCCGACCACGTCGTCGTCGGGGACGAAGACGTCGTTGAAGAAGACCTCGTTGAACTCCGACTGGCCCGTGACCATCTTGAGCGGGCGCACCTCTACGCCCTCGGCGTGCATGTCGACGACCATGGTGGTGATGCCGTCGTGCTTGGGGACGTCGGGGTCGGTCCGGATGGTGGCGAGGCCGAAGCTGGCGTAGTGCGCGCCGCTGGTCCACACCTTCTGGCCGTTGACCAGCCACCCGCCCTCGACCCGGGTCCCTCTGGTCTTGACCCCGGCGGCGTCGCTCCCGGCGTCGGGCTCGCTGAAGAGCTGGCACCAGATGACCTCCTGGCGCAGAGCGGGCATGACCCAGCGGGCCACCTGGTCCTCGGTCGCATGCTGGATGAGGGTGAGGATCACCCAGCCCGTGATCATGTACTGGGGTCGGGTGATCCCCGCCGCCTTGAACTCCTGCTCGGTCACCAGCTGCTCGACGGCGCCGGCGTCGCGCCCCCACGGTTTGGGCCAGTGCGGCATGACGTAGCCGGTCTCGATCAGCGCCTCACGCTGCCCCGCCGCATCGAGGCCCCGCATCCCCTCGGCAAAGGCACGCACCTCGTCGCGCATGGGCTCGGCCTCGGGCGGCAGGTCGATGGTCCGCGTGCGCCGCACGCCCCGGCGCACGAAGTCGGTGACCTCGAGCGCGGCGGCCTCGGCGTCGACCACCGCCTCGAGAGCGGTCGCCCGGCGGAGATACAGGTGCGCGTCGTGCTCCCAGGTGAACCCGATGCCGCCGTGCACCTGGATGTTGAGCTGCGCGCACTCGTCACCGGCGCTCAACGCGAGGGCGGCGGCCATGGCGGCGGCATAGGAGAGCTGGCCGCCGCCCTCTTCCGCCGCGCGGGCGGCGTCCCAGACTGCCGCGGTGGCGAGCTCGGACGCGACGAGCATGTTGGCGCAGTGGTGCTTGACCGCCTCGAACATGGCGATGGGCCGGCCGAACTGCACTCGCACCTTGGCGTAGGCGGCGGCCTGCTCGGTGCACTCGATGGCGACGCCGGTCGCCTCCGCCGCGACGAGGAGGCGCGCCAGGTCGACGAGGAGGCGCCGCCCGCCGGGGATCACCTCGGCGGGAGCACCGTCGAGCGTCACCCGGGCCGAGCGCCGCGTCGGGTCCAGGTTGACGGGCACCTCCACAGTGACCCCGCCCGCGGCCACGTCGACCACGACGGCGTCGTCACCCGCCGGCAGCACGAGCACGTGGGCGAGGCCGCCGCCCAGCACGGCCGGCGCGGTCCCGGCGGCCCGACCGTCGCGCACTGTGATGTCCGACGACAGTGCCACGCCGCCGAACACCGACCCGTCGGCCAGGCCCGGCACCAGGCGCTCCGCCAGCTCTCCGCCCCCGACCTCGTCGATCACGGCGCTGGCGATCACGGTGGGCACGAAGGGCCCCGGCGCAACAGCGCGGCCGAGCTCTTCGACCACGACGACGAGCTCCGGGAGGCCGAAGCCCGAGCCGCCCCGCGCCTCGGGCAGGTGCAGGCCCAGCCACCCGAGGGAGGCCAGGTCGCCCCAGAACGGCGGGAGGGTCTCGGTCTCGGCGTCGAGCAGGGCGCGAGCGGACCCCCGGGCGTCGTGCTTGGCGAGGAAGTCCGAGGCCGTGTGCGCGAGCGTGCGGTGGTCTTCGGTGATGGCGATCGACATGTTGAAACAGTCTCCTCTATTCGAGTCCGCGTGCGGTCCTAGCGACCGGCCGGATGCTCCCACTGCGCCCGCCGCAGTGCTGCGAAGTCGCCCGTGTCGCCCGCCGCGGGCGCTGCCTGGTCGGTCGGAGCGGACAGTTCCTCGCCCACGAGATTGCTCATCGACCCCGGCAGCAGCAATTGCTCCTGGTACAGCGTCGCCCCGAGAACGCCGTGGCGGTCGCGGAGTGAGCCGTGGTACGTGCCCCGCGCACTGCGGGCCTTGACGGGGCGCAGGTCGACGAGCACCCAGTCGTCGGCCCGGATGTCCTCGTGGAACCAGAGGGAGTGGTCGATGCTCGGCCCGCCCCGCCCGATGAGGGACTTGTGCTGCTGGCCGAAACCCGTGCCGAGGTCGGAGAGATAGGTCAGCCCGGCCCGCTGCATCAGCGGGTCCCCGCCCAGCGAGGCCGCGGAGCGCACCCACACGCAGTCGGTGAAGACGCCCTTGAGGAAATCGGTCGGCGTGACCTCGCGCACCTCGAGCAGCGGGGTCCACCCCGCCTTGGGGGTGTCCTCCGGCTCGGGGGTCGTGCGCCGGGGCGCGTCGTCGAAGTGCCCGCCTTCGCCCTCGGCGTGGAACGACGTGATCATGGAGAAGATGACCTCGCCCTCCTGGACGGCGACGACGTGGCGGGCCGAGAACGAGCGCCCATCGCGGTCGCGGTCGACCTCGAGGATGACCGGCACGTCGCTGCGCCCGGTACGCAGGAAGTAGCCGTGCAGGGAGTGGGGGAGCCGGTCCGGCTCGACGGTGGCCGCCGCGGCCAACAGGCACTGCGCCGCTACCTGCCCGCCGTAGAGCGTCTGGCGCGGCCCGTAGTTGGCGTTGCGCCCCCGGAAGAGGTCCCGGTCGACGCGTTCGAGCGTCAGCAGGGACGGCAGGTCCTCGGCGAGGTCGAGCTCCATCAGCGCATCAGCCCATCAGCTCTCGTCCCGCCGGGCGCGCACCCAGTCCGCCCACGCCTCGATGCGCCGCCAGAACAGCTCTCGCGTGCCGGCGAAGTTGTGCATGTGTCCCATTCTCGGACAGATGAAGAGGTCCACGCTCGGAGACGACATGTACGCCCGCGGCTCGCCCCGCGGATCGACCAGCACGTCGCGCTCGCCGAGGGCCACCAGGACGGGGCAACGGATGGCCGCCGCCTCGGCCGACACGCCGCCCGGGGTGACGCACCACAGCGCGATGGTCATTGGCACGGTGCCCGAGCCCCACGGCGGGACGACGCCGCGGCGAGCCGGAAAGTCCTCGAGGTCGCGCCGGACCACGTCGGGGTCGACGTCGTCGTAGTGGAAGCCCCAGGCCATGTCCGCCGTGCCGGGCGCCAGCGCCGGGTCGAGCTCGGCCAGCGCCGGACCGTTCGTGAACACGCCGTCGGAGGGCATGGCGTCGCGGGGCAGCCAGGCCATCACGAGCGGCGGCGTGCCGGGCGCGGTGGGCGGGTGGGTGTGCACCGCGCTGTAGCCGAGCACCCCGATGCCGTCGTAGCCGTGGTAGCGGCCCTGTTGCACCACGGTCAGGCTGCCCCCCATCGACTGCCCGAGGCCGATGGTCACCGGTCGCTCGACCTTCGGGAGCCCGTCGACGAGGGTGCCGGCCGCGAGCTTCTGCAGCACCTCGGCCTCGGCGGCGTGACTGGCCGCCACGACGGGTGTGTAGGTCAGGCGCTCGGAGTCGTGCTGGGAGCTGTCGCCCACGCCGAGATGGTCGACCGAGACGAACACCCAGCCCCGCTCGGCGTGCCAGGCGGCCTGGGCCCCGGCGGCCGGGCCAGGCAGGTCCTCAGTGAAGTAGCGCCGCGAGTAGCCGGCTCCCGGCTTGGCGAAGCACACGATGGGATCGGTCCCGAGCGCGTCGGGGACCGTCACCGTCAGGGCGACGTGCGCCGGCTCGCCGAGGCCTGCGGGCCCGGTGACGTCGACCTGGAGCTGGAGATCCATCGAGCCCACCCCGTGCGCGCGACTACTTCGGCGCGAAGCGTTGCCCGGCGTCGAGGCGGATGGTTGAGCCGTTGAGCATTGGGTTCTCGACGATCGCGACGGCGAGCTTGGCGTATTCGATGGGGCGCCCCATCCGCTTGGGGAAGGCGGCGTCCTTGGTCAGGACGTCGGCGAACTCGTCCGGGATGCCCTCGGTCAGGCCGGTGCTGAACAGGCTGGGCGCGATGGTCAGGACCCGGATGCCCAGGCTGCCGAGATCGCGGGCCATGGTCAGCGTCATGCCCGCGATGCCGGCCTTGGCGGCGGTGTAGGCCACCTGCCCGATCTGACCCTCGAAGGCGGCGATGGAGGCGGTGTCGACGATGACGCCTCGCTCGCCGTCCTCGGGCTCGTTGCCCGACATGTGGAAGGCCTGCAGCCGGTTGAGGTTGAAGGTGCCGACGAGATTCAGTTCGATCATGCGGCGGAACTCCTCGATGGGCATTGGCCCTTCCTTGGACAGCGTGCGCTTGGCCGTGCCGCCACCGGCGGTGTTGACCGCGATGTGCAGGCCGCCGAGCGCGGCGACGGCATCGGCCAACGCGGTCTCGACCTGCTGATCGTCGAGCACGTCGACTTCGTGGAACGTGCCGCCCAGCTCCTTGGCCACCGCGGCGCCGGCCGACGTCGGCAGGTCGAGGATGGCGATGTCGGCCCCCTTCTCGTGCAGCAGCTCGGCGGTGGCCTTGGCCATGCCGGACGCGCCTCCCGCGATGACGGCCTTCTTTCCCTCGATCTCCACGGCGTGTTCCTCTCTCTGGCTCTCTCTGGCTCTGCTCGGTCGTGTCTGGGTTTCTTACTCCATCATCGGGGCGGGAGGCCCATCGGGTCCGGTCCGCGCCCGCGCCCAGGTTGCGCCGCGAGCCGCTCACCCCGATCCGGCGGCCGGCGCCGAAAAGTATCCTGATCTGGAAGGTCAGAGCGAGCCGGGTCGGTCCACCGTCCCGAAGTGGGAGGGTGACGATGACCACGACAGGGCGTGCCTCGTTCCGGGAGATGCCGGGCAGGGTGCCGGACGTCATGCGGGACTACGACCTGGCCGTGCTGGGGTACACGGAGACGGAATATGCCGTGGAGGGGACGGCGTCCTCCTACGAGCTGAAGGGCGAGCGGGGCCCGGACGGCCGCTGGGACGTGACCCCTGGCCCGACGGCGCCCTTCCGGACCCGGTTCGTCGTGCGGCGTCCCGCGGACCCGGCCCGGTTCAGCGGGACGGTGGTGGTGGAATGGCACAACGTCTCGGCGGGCATCGACGCCGCGCCCGACTGGGGCTTTTTCCACCGGCACGTCGCCGCCGAGGGCCATGCCTGGGTCGGCGTGTCGGCCCAGAAGGTCGGCATCGACGGCGGAGGGTTCGTCGAGGGCATCCACCTCAAGCTCCTCGCACCCGAGCGGTACAGCGCGCTCGAGCACCCCGGCGACGCGTGGTCGTTCGACATGTTCTCCCAGGTGGGTGAACTGCTACGGCTCCCGGCGCACGAGAACCCGCTGGGAGCCGGGCTGGTCGCCGCGCACGTGCTGGCGGCGGGCGAGTCACAGTCCGCGGCCTGCCTGGTCACCTACGTCAACGCCATCGACGACCACGACCGCGTGTTCGACGGCTTCTTCGTGCACGGGCGGCCCGGCGTCGGCGTCGCCATCGACGGGGTCTTCATCCCCTCCGCGCGGGGCCAGGGCCTGGCGGCGACCACCCGCGCTGTTTCCGCCACGGGCGAGCGTATCCGCGACGACGTCAGGGTGCCGGTGATCGTCCTGCAGAGCGAGACCGACGTGATCCTGCTCGGCAGCGCCCTGGCGGCGCAGCCCGATTCCGACCGCGTCCGCGTCTGGGAGATGGCCGGTGCGGCGCACGCCGACACGTACACGGTCAGCGCTGGTCGTCGCGACGACGGCACGCTGAGCGGCGAGCGCCTGGCGGAGCTGATGCGCCCGACCACGAACCTGTTGATCGGCCGGACGGACACGCCGATCAACGCCGGGCCGCAGCAGCACTACGTCGCGCAGGCTGCGTTGTGGAACCTGGTGGAGTGGGTCACCGACGGCACGGCACCACCGGAGGCGCCCCGACTCCGGCTCGACGATACGGGAAAGGGCTATCGCCTCGACGAAATGGGCAACGCGCTCGGGGGGCATCCGGACGCCATGGGTGGACGTGCCGGACGCAGTGCTGTCGGGTCTGGGCCAGAGCGGGGAGTCCTTCGCGATGCTCTTCGGCCGGACCGTGCCCTTCGACGAGGGGAAGCTCGAGCGCGTTGTACCCGGGCGGTAGGGACGAGTACCTGGCCCAGTTCGAGTCCGCCCTCGATGCCGCCATCGACGCCCGCTGCCTGCTGGAGCAGGACCGGTCGGAGATCCTCGACCTCGCAGCAGCCTCCTACCCGCTGCGTCTCGCCGACCGGTAACGAGGCCGCCGCCTACGCCTCAGCCGGCGTCCGGTGGTGCCTCGTCTCGGCGTGCGGGTCGCTCCCGTCCGGAGCGGACGGGTCGGTATGCACGATCGCATCGCTGAGCCTCGGGAGCTGGTGGAGGAGCTCGTGGTACGCCCGCTCCGAGATGTCGTGTGCGGCCACGACGCTGAGTCGTTGGTCGACGACGAGCCGTATCTCGGCGTGGAGCCGGTGACCCACCCATCGGATCCGCACGTCGCCGACATCGACGACGCCGTCCACGTGTTCCAAGATCTGCTCGGCCTGGCTCACCAATGCCGGATCGACAGCATCCATGAGCCTCTGGCCGATGCTGCTGGTGGTCCGGAGCAACACGAGGAAGATGACCACGCTGATCATCAGCCCGACGACGGGGTCGGCCCACTCGGCCCCGAGTGCCACGCCGATGGCGCCGATCAACACCGCGAACGAGGCCACGCCGTCGGTGCGTGCGTGCAGGCCATCCGCTTCGAGCGCGGCCGAACCGATCCGTCGCCCGACCCGGAGCCGGTACTGGGCGACGATCTCGTTGCCGGCGACACCGACCACCGCGGCGGCCATCACGGCCGCCACGTGCTGGACGTTCTGCGGATGGAGCAGGCGCTCGATGGACTGCGATGCGGTCAGTGCCCCCGAGAGCCCCACCAGCAAGACGACGAAGATGCCGGCCAGATCCTCGGCCCTGCCGTAGCCGTAGTTGAACCGCCTGGTGGGTGGTCGGCGTCCCAGGCTGAACGCCACCCATAGCGGCAGGGCCGTGAAGGCGTCCGAGAAGTTGTGCAGGGAGTCGCCGAGCAGCGCGACCGAGCCGCTCAGCGCCACCACGAGCGCCTGGATCATCGCCGTCAGTCCGAGCACGCCGAGCGAGATCTTGACCGCGTGGACCCCCTGGGAGCTCGCCTCCAGAGCCTGGTCGACGCTGTCCGCGGTGTCGTGGCGGTGTGGCACGACGATGGATCGAACGAAGCCGATGAAGCCCGCAGGGTGGGCGTGGTGATGTACGTCGTCGTCGTGCCCATGCGCATCGTGGTCGTGCGCGTGTTGGTCGTGCGGCGCGTCCATCATGGCCACAGCCTCCCTCCCGGTTTCGCTTCATGCACGTTGCGAACGAGACGCAACTGCGAGACCGATGCCGGTAGGAAATGCGGCGCGGGCCCGGGTACACTGTCAGGTAACGCCGAAATGGACAGCCTGAAAGGAGGGCCGGTCATGAGCTCAGAACCTCACAGTTGCCAGCCCCCACAGCCGTGCCCCGGCGTCGTTTCCCGCTGATCTAGCTCCGCGCTCGAGTCAGGCCCCTAGACGTCGGGGTCCCCCGCAGGCGCATCCGCCTGCGCTGCCTGCGTTTCGCAGGTCCTTCGCCAGTTCCGGCATACCCGTCTTTTGGGTGTCTCGGATCCGCTCGACCTTCACACACATCGAGACGGAGAACCCTTCCCCGGCCGTCTGCTGACTCCCGTCCTGGCATCCGACGGTCGAAGAAGCGTTCTCCCCGCACAAGGAGACCGCAATGGAGAACTTCACCCACCTCGCACCACCGGGCCGGGACGTCGCCGTCCTCGATGATGCCCACGTCGGCCACATCAACGGCGCCCTGGGCACGATCGCCTACGGCGACACGGCAGCCCGCCCGAGGCTGTCGCTCAAGCTCAAGACCCTGCTCGCCATCGTCGGGCCGGGGCTCATCGTCATGGTCGGCGACAACGACGCCGGCGCCTTCTCGACCTACGGCCAGGCCGGCCAGAACTTCGGCACGCACCTCGTGTGGACGCTGGGCCTGTTGATTCCCGTGCTCTACGTCTGCCAGGAAATGGTGCTGCGCCTCGGCGCCGTCACCGGCGTCGGACACGCCCGGCTGATCCTCGAGCGCTTCGGCAAGTTCTGGGGCGCATTCAGCGTCATCGACCTGTTCCTGTTGAATGCGTTGACCATCGTCACCGAGTTCATCGGCATCTCGCTGGCGGTCTCGTATCTGGGACTGCCCAAGGTCCCCTCGGTGGTCGCCGCTGCAGTGGCCATCATCGGCGCAGTCAGCACGGGGAGCTTCCGGCGCTTCGAGCGACTCTGCTTGATGCTGATCGTCGGATCCCTCTTGCTCATCCCCCTCTTCCTCATGGTGCACCCGCCGATCGGGCAGGTGGCGCACGACTTCGCGGTGCCCCGCATCCCCCACGGCGCACCCCTGTCCTCCGTGATGCTGTTGGTCATTGGCATCGTTGGCACGACGGTCGCCCCGTGGCAGCTGTTCTTCCAGCAGTCCTACATCATCGACAAGCGCATCACGCCGCGGTGGATCAACTACGAGCGTGTCGACCTGGTCATCGGCATCGCCCTGGTGGTCGTCGGCGGCGTGGCGATCATGGGCTTCTCGGCGGCGGCCTTCGCCCACACCCCGCTCGCCGGGAACTTCACCGACGCAGGAGGGGTCGCCCACGGGCTCGCCACCTACGTGTCGCGCACGATGGGGGACCTCTTCGCCATCGCGCTGATCGACGCCGCCATCATCGGCGCCGCCGCCGTCGGGCTCGCCACTGCGTATGCGACCAGCGACGTGCTGAACCAGAAGCACTCGCTGCACCGGCCCGTGACCCAGGCCAAGGGGTTCTACGCCTGCTACGCCGCGCTCATCGCGCTGGCCGCAACACTGGTGCTCATCCCCCAGGTGCCGCTCGGCCTCTTGACGCTGGGCGTGCAGGTTCTGGCCGGCGTCCTGCTGCCCAGCGCCGTCGTGTTCCTGGCGATCCTGTGCAATGACAAGGCCGTGCTCGGGCCGTGGGTCAACGGCAGGACGCTCAACATCGTCACCGGGGTGATCATCTGGGTCCTGGTGATCCTCTCGGTGATCCTCACCGCCAGTGTGCTGTTTCCTGCCATCACGGGCTCGCAGATCGTTGGCGTGATGGCTGTCGGAGTAGTGATCGGCCTGGTCCTCGGTGCCTTCATGGGGATCCAGGCCCGACGGCACCGTGACGAGGTCACGGTGGACGACGTACTGGCCGAGACCGCGAACCGCGACACATGGCGGATGCCGCCCCTGGCCCGGCTCGAGCGCCCGACGTTGTCGCGCCAGCGCAAGATCGGGCTCATTGCGTTGCGCGGCTACCTCGTCGTCGCACTGGCTCTGGTGGTCGTGAAGATCGTCGAGGTGGCGATCAAGTGAGCGAGTGAGGGCGGCGGAACGATCCTGTCGTGCCGCTGGGCGGCGCCCGGCGTGAAACAATCGGGCCCGTGACCAACACCGCGCCAGGCTGTGAGCGGGACCACCACGGGCTCGACGTCCTCACCGAGGCCGGGCACCTGAGCCGAGGTTGATCATGGGGGTTCTCGACGGCAAAGTCGCAGTCGTCACGGGCGCTTCGGCCGGGTCCGGGCTCGGCATCGTGACGCGCTTCGTCGAGGAAGGCGCCTCGGTGGTCATGCTGGCGCGCAACAAGGAGCGCCTGGAACAGGTCGCCGAGGAGCTGGGCGAGTCGGCCGTCCCCATCGCCACTGACGTGGGCGACCCCGACAGCGTGCGAGCCGCCTTCGCCGAGATCACGCGGCGGTTCGGCAAGCTGGACGTGCTCGTCAACCACGCCGCGGTGTACCGCCCCTGCCCGGTCGAGCTCCTGAGCGATGGCGACATCGAGCGGCAGATCGCGACCAACCTGATGGGCCCGGTGTACACGTCGCGGGCGGCCGTCGCGCTCCTGCGCTCGGCGGGAGGTGGCGACATCGTCAACACCTCGAGCGAGTCCACCTTGCACCCGTTCCCGATGTTGTCGATGTACGTGGCCAGCAAGGCGGCGCTGGAGGCCTTCGGCGTCGTGCTCGCCCTCGAGGTGCGCGACGACGACATCAGGGTCACCACCGTGGTCCAGGGCACGGCACAGGGCGCCGGTCTGGGGTCGACCGACTGGGACTGGGATCCCGAGCACGCCGCCGCAGCCTACAAACGCTGGACGGAGCTTGGCCTGATCAACCAGGCCACCGGCCGCTACGCGGGGCAGGAGGTGCAGGCGATCGGCGACGTGCACCTCTTCATCGTCACGCGGCCGCGCACCCAGAAGATGGACACGGTCTACTGCCGCAGCTTCTGATCGACCGAGATGAACGGCATGCACGACATGCACCCAGTTGCAGGAGAGACATGAGCGGACGATTCGAAGGGAAGGTTTCCTCATGACCACGTCGGCGAGCACCGAGCTGTACTACGACCCCTACGACTTCGACATCGACACAGACCCGTACCCGATCTGGAAGCGGATGCGCGACGAGGCACCGCTGTACTACAACGAACGACACGACTTCTACGCCCTGAGCCGTTTCGAGGACGTCCGCCGCTGCCTGGCCGACTGGAAGACCTACATCTCGGGGAAGGGGTCCGTGCTCGAGCTGATCAAGAGCGGCATGGAGATCCCGCCGGGCTCGATCCTCTTCGAGGACCCGCCGGCCCATGACGAGCACCGAAGTCTCCTGAGCCGGGTGTTCACGCCGAGGGCGATGAACGCCATCGAGCCAGAGGTGCGCCGCTTCTGCGGCCGGACACTGGACCCGCTGGTCGGTACCGGGCACTTCGACTTCATCCACGACCTGGCGGCCGAGATGCCGATGCGGGTCATCGGGATGCTGCTCGGGATCCCCGAGGAGGATCAGGTTGCGATCCGGGACCGCCTCGACCAGTCCCTGCGCCTGGAGGAGGGGACCGCTCCCACCCCCCAAGGAGACCTCGCGTCCGTCGGCGGTGACGGGTTCGCCGAGTACGTCGAATGGCGGGCCGAACATCCCTCCGACGACCTGATGACCAAGCTGTTGCAGGCCGAGTTCGTGGACACGACCGGCACCACCAGGACGCTGACCCGTCAGGAGGTCCTGGGGTACGTCGGCCTGCTGGCAGGTGCCGGCAACGAGACGACGACGCGGCTCATCGGTTGGGCGGGGAAGCTGCTGGCCGAGCACCCCGACCAGCGCCGCGAGCTCGCCGAAGACCCAAGCCTGATTCCGGGCGCCATCGACGAACTCCTGCGTTTCGAGTCGCCCTCACCCGTCCAGGCGAGGTTCGTGACCGAAGAGGTGGAGCACCACGACCAGACGGTGCCGGCAGGGAGTGTGCTGCTGCTCATGAACGGCGCCGCCAATCGGGACGAGCGCAAGTTCCCCGATCCCGACCGCTTCGACATCCACCGCACGGTGGAGCAGCATCTGGCCTTCGGTTACGGCATCCACTTCTGCCTGGGCAGTCACCTGGCCCGGCTCGAGGGCCGCATCGCCCTCGAAGAGGTCCTCCGGCGCTTTCCCACCTGGGAGGTGGACTGGGACCACGCCGTGCAGGCCCACACCTCGACCGTGCGGGGCTGGGAGAGCCTGCCGGTCAGCGTGCCGTGACCGCACGACGAGGGCTCCCACGACGTCGTAGACGGGACCTTGTCAGGCGGGTCCTTACAGCGTAAGGTCAGCCCTGACAACGTAAGCGGGAGGTGAGTCGCCTGTGCCCACCAAGGAGAAGGACGACGTCATCGCGTGCTGCTGCTTCTGCCTCAAGCCGAACACGGAAGTGAAGGCCCTTGTGGCCGGGCCCGCCGTCTTCGTCTGTGACGGCTGCGTCGACCTGTGCCACCAGATCATCAGCGAGCTTCCCGCCGGTCGTCGCGAGCCGCGCCTCCTGCCTTGGGAGGAGACCGCATCGCTCGATGCCGCACTGGCCAACCTCCCCAACGTGGCCCGCGCCCAGGCCCAGGTCGAAGAGAGCCTCCTCGGCTGGGTGCGCCGTGCCCGCGCGCTCGGCGCCACATGGGCGCAGATCGGCGACGCCCTCGGCGTCACGCGCCAGTCGGCCTGGGAGCGCTTCGCGGCCGAGGAGTAGCCCGGTGCGCATGAGCGACGACGACACATGGCGCCACCTCGGTGCCGCCGACCACGGCATCTTGTGCACGTCGAACCGCCAGCGGCGCATCGACGCCGTACCGGTCTGCTTCACGGTCGTCGCACGGGTCGTCGCGACCCCAGTGGACCGGGTCAAGCCGAAGGAGACGACCGAGCTGGCGCGCCTGCGCAACCTCGAGCACGACGCCAGGGCCACCCTGCTCTGCGAGCACTGGGACCGGGAGGACTGGTCACGTCTGTGGTGGGCGCGCGCGCACCTCGTGCGGCGGCCGGATAACGACGTGAGTGCACGGCAGCGCGAGGAGTGTGAGCACGCACTGCGTGAGAAGTACCCGCAGTACCGTCGCACCGAGTTCGCCGACGTCGTGATTCTCGACGTCTCGACGCTCGTCGGCTGGTCCGCCGGCGCGAGCCGGACCACCGGTGCAGGTTCCGATGCCGATGCCGGTGCCGGCGGGGACCCTGGATAGCCTGACCACGGTGGCGACGGCTCAGGTGGTGGTGGTTTCGGACAGCCACCTGTCCGGGCGGGCGCCCGAGGCGGAGCGCAACTGGTCGGCTGTTGTCGGCCACGTCCGCCGCACGAGCCCCGACCTCGTGGTCCACGTCGGCGACCTCTCCCTGGACGGTCAGCACGACGCCGGGGACCTCGACTACGCACGGGAACAGCTGGGCCGGCTTGCGCCGACCCCGTGGGTCGTCGTCCCGGGCAATCACGACATCGGGGACAACCCGATCGACGGGGGAGCTCCCGACGACGTCGTGACCGAGGAGAACCTTGCAAGCTGGACGCGAGCGGTGGGTCCCCTCTGGTGGACACGGGAGCTCGAGCACTGGCGGTTGGTCGGCGTCAATGCGCAGCTGTTCGGCTCGGGCCTGCCGGCGGAAGCGGAGCAGTGGGAGTGGCTCGAAGGGGTGGTGGCCACGCCCGCCACGCGGGAGCGTCCGGTCACGATCGTCTCCCACAAGCCGATCGACGCCACGGACACGGAGCTGACCAGTGCTCCAGCCGTCCGGTTCGTGCCGCCGCCCGCCCGGGACCGTCTGCGCGCCCTGCTCGCCGAGATCCCGCTCAATCCGTTGGTCGTGAGCGGCCACGTGCACCAGTACCGCACGGTCGAACTCGACGGCACGGCACACGTCTGGGCCCCCACCACGTGGGCCACGCTCCCCGACTCGTGGCAGGCGACCGTCGGAACGAAGCGTTGCGGTGTCCTGCACCTCGCTCTGTCAGAGACCGGTCGGGCCGACCGCCGGTTCGTGGCGCCCGAGGGACTCCGTCAGTTGGTGGTTGGCGAGGACACGCCGCTGTACTACCCGCACTGAGCTGCCCACCCTGAGCTGGGGACGGAAGGAAGCCGGTACCCCGTGCCGCCTGCGTCAGGCGGACTCGCTCCGGCCCGCCGCCAGCTCGTCGCGCAGCACCCGGCGCAGGAGCTTCCCGGTCGGCGAGTACGGCAATTCGTCGCGGAAGTCCACGACCACGGGGGTCTTGGTGGAGCGCAGCCGTTCGCGGACCCAGCCCTGCAGCGCGTCCTGGCTGGCCGAGGCGCCGGGCCGCAGCACCACGACGGCCGCCACCGCCTCGCCCCACTCGGTGTCGGGGATGCCGATCACGGCGGCCTCGGCCACGGCCGGGTTCGCCTGCAACACCTCTTCGACCTCGCCCGGCGAGATGTTCTCGGCGCCCCGCACGATGACGTCGTCGAGCCGGCCCTCGATGTACAAGAACCCGTGCTGGTCGAACCACCCCGCGTCCCGCGTGCGGAACCATCCCTCGTGATCGAGGACCGACCGCCCGACGTACTCGCCGGACACCTGCTCGCCCCGCACCCAGATCTCGCCCTTCTCGCCCGACGGGAGGGCCGCCTCATCGGTCCCCCGCACCTCCACCTCGAGGGACGGGAGGGGACGCCCCACCGACCCGAGCCGCGCCCGCACGGCCGGGTCGTCGCTGGCGTACGCCTCTCGGTGGTCGTCGGGGGTCAACATGGCGATGGTCGACGACGTCTCGGTCAACCCGTAGGCGTTGACCAGGTCGACGTGGGGCATGTCGCGCAACGTGCGTTCGACGAGTTCGAGCGGCATGCGCCCGCCGCCGTAGGACAGGTGGCGCAGCGCGGGCGGCTCCACCCCGACGTCCTCGACCGCCTGCAGGATGCGCCCGAGCATGGTGGGCACGACCATGGCGTGCGTGATCCGCTCCTCGGTGGCCAGCCGGACCCAGGCGGCGGCTTCGAAGGCCGGCAGGTACATGATGCGCCGTCCCGCGTACAAGGAGCTCAACACCGCCGCGATCCCGGCGATGTGGTACGGCGGCACGCAGATCAGCTGCGCTTCGTCCGGCGCGCACCCGAGGAACTCGACGCTCGAGATGATGTAGGAGACGAGATGGCGGTGACGCAGCACCGCCGCCTTGGGCTCCGACGTCGTGCCGCTGGTGAAGAGCAACACGGCGATCTCCTCGGGGTCGACGAAGGGATGCTCCCCCGTGACCGGCTCGGCGATGGCCACCGTGAACTCGTCCTTTGTCACCACGTGCTCGGCCCCGCACGCCCCGAGGCGCGCGACCTCGTCGTCGTCGGCGATCATCAGCCCGCCCGCGACCCGTCCGAGGATCCCGTGCAACTGCTCGTCGGGGGCCCGGTAGTTGATCGGCGAGAACGGCACGCCCGCCAGCGCGGCGCCGAACAACGCCACCGGCAACACGTCGGAGTTCAGCCCGAAATAGCCGACGACCTCGGCCCCGCTCTTCTCGAAGTACGCGGCGGCCCGCCGCGCCCGCTCGAGGAGCTCGGCGGCACTGCTGCCACCGTCATGGGAGCCGAGAACGATGCGGTCGGGATCGCCCTCGGCCGCCATCTCGAGCAGCATGGCGATGTTCACGGGGCGAGGTCCTCTCTCGGCGCCGGCGCGCTCAGTCGGAGGCGGGCAGGGGCTTGGCGCCCTTGACGACGAGCGGGGTCTCGCCCACCGAGAGCGAGCCTTCCCCCGCCTTCGTGCACAGCACCTCCAGACCGAGTTCCTCGTCGGCGTACCGCTTGCCCAACTGCGTGCCCTGGTCGAACCCCGCCTCGATGCTCTGTGGCGTCACCTCGGCGTCGATCGCCACCATTGCGTGTCCACCGCAGCGCAGGTCGACCGGCTCACCGGGGGTCCGCACGACGACCACCTCGCAGGCGTCGGTCGCGCTCCGGAGCCTCGCTCCTGCCTTCAACTGCATCCCCACCGCACGTCCTTCCTCGTTCACGCGTCCTCGTACCGACGAGGAAATTCAGAATACTCTTCTGCCGCGCTCGTCCGCCCCGCCACCGCGGCGGGCCTTCTTTCTACAGCCTCACCCTGGACCCCCGCACAATCAGGCGCGACTACGAAAGCGCCACCACCTGTCGGGCCAGCTTCCCCCAGCGCTCGAAGGCGTCGGTGTCCGCCACGACGTCGGAACCGGTGAAGTAGCTGACGATCCGGGTCGCGACCCCGTCGTACTTGTCCACGATCGTGGCTGCGATGTCGTCCCACGTCCCTTCGGTGACAAAGTTCTTGAGCAGGTCGTCGTCGATGACGGCCGCCATGCCGGGGAGGTCGCCGGCACGTTGGCGTTCACGGATGAGATCGGTCGTTCCCTCCCGGTCGAGCTGTTCGAAGATGAAGGCGTAATTGGGTGTCGACCCGTAAAAGGCGACCTGCATGCGGGCCCTCTCGCGCCATCCTCGGCGCTCGACGTCGGTGTCGCCGACGACGAGGAAGGCGGGCACGATGACCTCGAGGTCCTCCAGGTCGCGTCCGGAGCGGACCGCGCCCTTCTCGAGGTTGGGCATTACCGTCTCCTCCAGGTAGGTCGGCGTGTTCAGCGGGTGGATGTGCACGCCGTCCGCATATTCGGCCGCCATGCGGAGCATCCAGGGATTGACCGCCGCGACGTCGACCGGCGGGTTCGGGCAGTCGATCGGGCCGGGTGACCAGGTGGGCGGCAACAGCGACAGGTTGTAATACTCGCCCTCCACCGCCAACGGCGCCCCCTCGCGGAAGGACTCGAAGATCGCCTTCACCGCAAGCACGTACTCGCGCAGCCGCGGCCCGGGGGGATCGAACTCCGAGCCGTAGCGGCGTTGGATGTGGGCCCGCACCTGCGCCCCGAGGCCGAGGCGGAAACGGCCGCCGCTCGCCTCGGCCAGCTCCCAGGCCGTGGCCGCCGTTACCATCGGACTCCGCGGGAAGGCGACGGCGATGCCGGTGAGCACGTCGATGTCGGCCGCCACCACCAGCGCGCCGCAGGTGAGGTAGGCCGTCCGCCCCGCCTCGGTCACCACCAGGCCCGACAGTCCGGCGTCCGCCGCGCGGCGCCCGAGTTCGGCCGCCCGCCGCAAGGGCTGGGCGGGCAGCATGGCATCGAACTTCAGCGGCACGTGCTCCGGGTCCTCACGAGGTGTGCGCCAACGTCGGCCGTCCGTCGCGTCGCGCCGGCACCCAGTCGTTCAGGCTCGGGATGTACTCCTCGGTGTGGTCGACGGTCCCCGCCACGGCGTAGTGGTACACCATGGCGGCGCGGATGCCGTCGGACTCGTTGTCGGTCGAGCAGTGCATCAAGTGGCTGTCGAAGACCAACAGGTCACCCGGGTCCATGAGCACGGGCTCGGAGGCCGACATGTCGTGGTCGACGATCTCGAAGTAGCCGTAATTGGCGTCCGGCCGGCGGTCCGGGACGTGGGTGTGCACCGGCTCGGTGTGCGAACCGGGGAGCACGTGCAGGCAGCCGTTGAGCAACGTCGCCTCGGTCACGGCCAGCCACACACCGACCACCGGGCGGGCAGGTTCGAAGGGGAAGTAGAAGGAGTCCTGATGCCAGGGCTGGCCCCAGGCGCCCGCCGTCTTGAAGATGAACTGCGACAAGAACACGTCGAGGTCGGGTGCGATCAGCTCCGAGACGGGATCGACGACCGCAGCCGAGTGCGCGAAGTCCGCGAAGACAGAGTCGCGGTGCAGCCTGAAGATCTTGGAGACGCCGTCCTCGGGCCGGCCCACTTCCGAATTTCGCCTTGTTGCTCTCGGGCATCACCTTCACGCCGAGCGCGGTCGGCGAGGTCAGGTTCCCGCACCACAGCGGTCACCCGGGACAGCATGGCGGCGCACGTCTCCGCGGGGGCGAAGCCGGGGATGCGGAAGAAACCCCGCTCCGTCCACGACGCGCGTTGCTCGTCGGTCACAGGGTCGCTCATCCGATCAGATCCGCGGGCGGAGGGGGCGGGCGGCCGTCGGGGCGGGGCCAGGCGATCGGCGTGACGTCGCTGGCGATGACCGCGCCCATGGCGATCCCCGCCCGTTCGACGGAGGGGTGCGGGAAGCGACCCTCCCCCCGGGTGGACCCATCGGCGAGGTAGATCGCGGTATGCACCCGACGGACGGTACCGGTCGTGTTCGGCCTCGCCAAGTGGAACGTGAGGCCATGGTGGAAGGCGACGGAGCCCGGCGACACCTCGACGAACACGGGCGTCATCCCCTCGAGCTCACGCCGGGCCAGTGGGTCCTCGCCGCGGCCGGTGAAGATGTCGACGAACTCACGCAACCCGAGGCGGTGGCTGCCGGGCAGGTAGCCCATGGCGCCGCTCTCCAGCGTCGAGCCGTCGAAGGGGATCCAGGCCGTGATGGTGTTGGTCTCGACGATGGGCCAGTAGGGCTGGTCTTGGTGCGGGTCGGTCTCGCGGCCGCCCGCCTCTTTGTAGAGCGCCTGGTCGTGCCAGATCCGGACGGCGTCGACGCCGAGCAACCGTGCCGCCGTCCCGGCGATCAGCGGGTGGAACGTGAGGGGACGGACGTCGGGGCAGTCCTCCCAGAGGTTCTGGCACTGGATGAAGCTCTGCTCGTAGAGCGTCTTCTCGGCCAACGCCCGCGTATCGGACCGGTTGCGACGCGTGACGGCCTGGTCGACCGCCGCCCCGAACCGCACCACCTCGTCGGGGCTCAAGAGGTCGGGCACGACCACGAATCCGTCGCGTCCGAAGTCCTCGACGAGCCGCGGGGTCAGCGTGGTCGCCGTCACGTCACCTTCACGTCACCTTCACGTCGCGGCCTCGTCGATCACGCGGATCTCGCGGATGTAGCCAACCAGCTCGTGCACGCTGGGCGAGTCGAGCCAGGCCGTGAGGTCGACGTCGTAGGCCAGCATGGGCTCCCCGCCTTCGTCGAGGAGGTGGGGCTCGGAGGCCATGAAGCGCCCATCGAGAAGGCGCACCTCGGTGAGCACCTCCGCGAACGGGAGGTCGCAGGCCGCAGGGGAGCCGAAGCCGAAGACGCGTTCGGAGCCGAGGACGGCGTTCGCGCTGGCCCGCCCCGCGAGGTACGGCCGGTAGTCGTTGCGTTCCAGCTCTCCGACGTAGGCATCGAGGACGTGGAGGGCGCGGTCGAGCATCTTCTGGTCGAACCCGTAGAAGACGTTGGGCGCCGGCAGGTCACCCCACACGCCCCACATCCACCAGCGCAGCGTCGGCGGCAGCACGGCCATGGCGCGCTGGACGCCACGGCCGACCGCCTCGTGGCCGTGGTGCACGTCGTGGGGCGAGGGGGAGACGACGATGGACGCTCCGTGCTCTTCCACGATCGCCGGCAGTTCCTTGGCGATGCGGCGGGTCGCCAGGTCCAGGTCGGCATCGAGGTCGAGGTCGAGCGGCGGGTCGACGACGACGGGAACGAACCCCGAGCGCCGTGCGGCCTCTCCTGCTTCGGCGCGGCGGCGCTCGTGCTGCCCGGCGAACCCGAGGCTGGCGATGACGCTGACAACGGTCCAGCCCCGATCCCGGAGATGCAGGAGCGCGCCCGGACAGCCGACCGCCTCGTCATCGGGGTGCGGCGCGACGTGGACGACAACGGGGGCCACGTCAGTGCAGGCTATGCGCCGTTGGTGGCACAGTCTCCGGGTGCGGCGATTCGTTCCTTGGGCCCTGCTCGGGCTGGTGGCGGCGGGGGCGGGGCTGGCGGCCTTCGTCGGTGCGACGAGCGCTCCCCGAACGCCGAGCGTCACTCCCACCGAGTGGGTCGCGAACCTGCTGGCGACCACCGCCAGAGCCGGAAGCGCTCACTTCACGGATTCGTCGGTCTCGACCAGCCGCAGTGCGGCCTTCGCCGGTTCGACCTCGGGCGGCGGCGACATCGACTTTCGAGCGGGGGATGTCCGCGCCACCGAGGTCCAGCACCAGACCCAGTTCACGACGACCCCGACCGGCCTGTCCCGGTCGATGCGGACCGCAACCAGCATCCGCTTCATCGGGATCGGAGCATCGGTCTACCAGTCCTTCACCCCGACCGGACCCGCCGCGTTGCCCTGGGCGAAGCTGTCGTGGCACCGCGATCCGAGCCAGGATCTTGGCCTCGCGATGACGGGGATCGCGGCGGAGCCGCTGGACGAGTTCGGGTTGACGCAACGGGTGGTGGGCGTGCGTGACCTCGGCGCGGCAACCCTCAGGGGTGCCGCGACGACGCGCTACGAGGTGTCCACCGTTCCCGTCTGCACCCCACCACACGATGGCGGTCGGCAGGCGCGCCGTTCCACGCTTTCGGAGACGGTGGGCCCGAGCTACGTGTGGGTCGATTCCATGGGACGGCTCCTGCAGATTGTGGGATCCGTGCGCGTGAGCGGCATCCCGCCCGCCGCACTCGCGCAACTGGGCCCATCAATGGCGCTGGCCTATCCGGTCACCACCACCGACGCCCTGCGGCTCTCCGACTTCGGCGCACCGGCGCGCATCCACGCTCCCCCTGTGCTGCGGCTTCCGTACTCGTCCTCCGGGACGGTCACCCTGACCTGTCGGTCGTAGCCGCGCCTCCCTCAGTTGGCGCCCCGCTTGATGCGGCCCCGCAGCGCGGCGAAGCAGAGCGCCATGCTGATCGCACCCACGATGCCGATGGCGAGCAGCGCCTGCCCGAGCTGGGTCCAGTGCCAGCCGGCGGACTGGTCGACCGAACGCAGGCCCGCCAGGATGTAGGTGACGGGGTTGAAGCCGGCGACGGTGTTGAGCCAACCCGACAGCTCCTGGCGCGGCACGTACGCCGTGGTCAGGAACAGGAACGGGAAGAACAACAGGAAGGTCGAGTTGACGGCGGCGGGGTTGCCGGTCTTGAGCGCGATCGCGTAGCCGAATCCCGCAAAGGCCAGGCTCCACAGCGAGGCCACGGCGATGAATACGACGATGCCGAGCGGACCGTCCTCGAAGCGCACGCCGATGACGAGCCCGAGCACGATGATGGGCACCGTCAGCGCAGCGGCAACCCCCACGTCGGCGGCCATGTGGCCGATCAGGATGGCGGTCCGCCGCACAGGGGTCAGCAGCAGGCGGTCGAAGTACTTGTCCTGGATGTCCAGCACGAGCGACCCGGCGCGGGAGACGCCGGTCACGCCGAGCAGGATGGCCGTCGCCATCTGGAAGGCGTTGTAGTCCAACCCGGGCACTGAGCCCGCCAGCTTCTTCAGTGTGGCGATGTTGACCACGAAGAAGAACAGGGCGATGAAGATCGGCGGGATGACGGTGGCGATGTCGCGTGGGACACCCCGGAGCGCGCGCCCTGCGATGGAGGTGAGGTCGTGGACGAAGCCGGCCGGCCTCGCCCGGATGGTCAGAGGGGTGCCGCCGGCTGCCGGCGCCACACCGTCGAGTGTTGTGGTCGTCATACCGTTGCCTCTTCCTTCTGCTCCACGTCGTCGGCCCTCTCGGAGCGCTCGATATGCGTGCCGGTCAACTCCAAGAAGACGTCGTCGAGCGTCGGCGTCCGCAGGGTGAGGTCCCGCACCTGGACCGAGTGCTGGGCCAGGGCGACCGCGACAGGACTGATCGCCGCGGAGCCATTGGCGCTCGCGATGAGGAGCTCGCTGCCATGGGCCTCGGCGCTCAGCACGCCCTCGACCTGTTGGATGACGGGGAGGACCACGGCGGCATCTCCGTCGACGCGGGCGATGATCACGTCGGTCCCGATCGCCTGCTTCAGTTCGTGCGGGGTGCCCTCGGCCACGATGCGGCCGCCGTCGATGATGCCCACACGGTCGGCCAACTCGTCGGCCTCCTCCAGGTACTGGGTGGTGAGGAAGATCGTCATTCCCAACTCACGGTTGAGGCGTCGCACTTCGGCCCAGACCGCGAGCCGGCTCACCGGGTCGAGGCCGGTCGTCGGCTCGTCGAGGAACAGGACGGTGGGATTGTGCACGAGGGCGGCGGCGAGGTCGAGCCGCCGCTTCATGCCTCCCGAATACGTGCCGATGCGCCGACCCAGTGCGTCGCCGATGTCGATGAGTGTGGCCAGGTCCTCGACGCGCCGGTCGATCTCCTTGGAGGAGAGGCCGTACAGGCGACCCTGGAGGCGCAGCAGCTCGATGCCGGTCTGCCGCGGGTCGAGCGACGCCTCCTGCAGCGCGGCGCCGATGTTGAGGCGCACCTTCCCGGGCTCGGTGACGATGTCGAACCCGGCCACGGCGGCCCGCCCGCCGGTGGGAGCCAGCAGCGTGCAGAGCATGAGGACGGTGGTGGATTTCCCGGCCCCGTTGGGACCCAGAAAGCCGTAGATCTCGCCGGGCTGGATGTGGAGATCGACGTGGTCGACCGCGACGGCCTCGCCGAACTCGCGCACCAGACCCTCCGTGGCAATCGCTTCGGTGGAGGTGGGGGAGGACATGAGCGGGACCCTACTGAAGCGCTGTGACCCGTTGACCGTCCCGCGCGGCGAGGCCGCGGGAGCGATCAACCCTTGTTGAACCCCGTTTTCGTCCGGCCCGACAGTGGCCTGCATTGAGATGCTCCTTCCGGCTCGATCGGGCGTCTCGGACGCCGCGCGTTGTAGGTGCGTCGAACGGGGAGAGGCGAAATCGACACCTCGAGGAAGAACGGCCAGATTTCCGGGCGGCGGGGCGGCGGGGCGGCGGGGCGGCCGGGCGAGCCGGGCGAGCCGGGTGGACGGCGGGGCCGCGGGCGGTCCTGAGCGGTGAGTTCGGCCCAGAACACTCTTTACAGATTACTCTGAATCGAATACTATGAGCCGATGCCGCCGAGATGGTCCCGCTCGAACCCCCTCGCCCTGGCGGTGCTCGTCTGCCTCTACGAGAAGCCCATGCACCCCTACGAGGTGGCCCAGACCCTGCGCCAGCGGGCCAAACAGGAGAGCGTCCGCCTCAATTACGGCTCCCTCTATGCGGTGGTCGAGGTGCTCGAGAAGAAGGGCTTCATCAAGGCCACCGGCACCGTGCGGGAGGGCAAGCGCCCGCAGCGCACCGTGTACGAGATCACCGACGACGGGTCCCGGGAGATGGACGACTGGATGACCGAGCTGATCGGCGTCCCCACCAAGGAGTACCCGGCCTTCATGGCCGGCCTCTCGTTCATCCCCTCCCTCGATCCCGACGACGCCCTCGCGGCGCTCCGGGCGCGGGCGGACGCGCTGAAGATGAAGGTGGTCGCGATCCGCAGCGCCATGAAGGCGGCGACCGAGGCCGGGTTGCCCCGCATCTTCGAGCTGGAGTCCGAGTACGAGGAGCAGCAGCTCGCCGCCGAGCTGAAGTTCGTCAACGGTCTCATCGACGAGATGGCCACCGGCACGCTGGAGGGCCTCGACATGTGGCGCATGTTCCACACCGAAGGCTTCGATCCCGAGGAGGTGCACTTCAGCTTCGACATCGACCCTGATGCATGACCCGGGGCCGCGTGTTGCACCACGCGGCCCCGAGCCCACACAACCACGAGCCCGACCCACGGGGGGCCCTCGCCCGAGGCAGCACTCATGAGCGTAGGCGACCTCCGTCGAGCGGGCTTTCCGACGAAAGGAGGCGCGCCGAATGGACGCGCTCATCGAGGCCGACGGCCTCAGTAAGAAATTCGGGAAGGTCCAGGCACTCAGCGATCTCTCGCTCACGCTGCCGCCCGGGCAAACCCGTGGCCATCCTCGGGCCCAACGGCGCGGGCAAGACCACGTTCATCCGCATGGTGGCGACGCTGCTCCAGCCCGACCGCGGGTCGCTGCTCGTCGGCGGCCATGACGTGGTGCGCGATCCGATGGCGGTGCGGCGCATGATCGGCCTCGCCGGCCAGTCGGCCGCGGTCGAGGAGATGATGACCGGCCGGGAGAACCTGGTCATGGTGGCCCGCCTCTACGGGCAGCGGGCCGGTGCGGCCAAGCGGAGCGCCGGCGCGGATCCTCGAGCAGATGGATCTGGAGGAGGCCGCCGACCGCCAGGTCCGGACCTATTCCGGCGGCATGCGCCGGCGGCTCGACCTCGGGGCGAGCCTCGTCGGCTCCCCGCGACTGCTGCTGCTCGACGAGCCGACCACCGGGCTCGATCCGGGGAGTCGCAACGAGGTGTGGGACGGCATCCGGGAGATGAGCTGGGCCGGGACCGACATCGTGCTGACGACGCAGTATCTCGACGAGGCCGATCACCTGGCGTCCTCCATCGTCATCATCGATGGCGGGCGCGTCATCGCCCAGGGCACGCCCGACGAGCTGAAGTCGCGGGTGGGCGCCGACATGGTCGAGTTGCACACCGTCGACCTCCCCACCATGTACCGGGCGGCCGAGGTGCTCGGGTCGCTCGGCATGGCCGAGCCGGCCACCGACCCCGCCACGCGACGGTGCTCCATAGCCGCACCGGGCGGCTCGCGACTGCTGCCCATCGTCGTCCGGGCCTTGGACGAAGCCGCCGTCCCGGTGGAGGACATCGCCCTGCGCCGGCCCACCCTCAACGAGGTGTTCCTGGCCCTGACCGGGCACACCACGACCGACACGACCCCGAAGGAGGACGCAGCATGACCGTGGACCTGGCACTCGACCCGCCGCGTCAGGCGGGCAGAGGACGCAAGCAGGCGATGACGAACCACGGGGCGTCGTATCTGGTCACCTCGACGCAGGTCGCGGGCCGGACCCTCAAGAAGTTCGTCCGCAGCCCGGCCCTGATCGTCGCCGGCACCGCTCAGGGGGTGCTCTTCCTCCTCATCTTCCGCTACGTCTTCGGCGGGGCGATCGCCCACACGGGGAGCCTCGACTACGTGGACTTTCTCGTGCCGGGCTTCGTCGTCACCGGCGTGCTGTTCCAGGGCATGAGCGCGGCGAGCGGAGTGGCCGACGACCAGGAGGGTGGGCTCTTCGACCGCCTGCGCTCCCTGCCCATCCGGCTTCTCGGCATCATCACGGGACGGGTGGGCGCCGACTCGGCGCTCGTCGCCTGGGGCGTCATCGTCATGACGGCGGTGGGCTTCGCCGTCGGCTTCCGCATCGGCGGCTCCGTGGCCGACGCGTTGGCCGCGTTCGGCCTGACCATCCTCTACGGCTTCGCCTTCGTGTGGATGTTCATCTTCATGGGCCTGGCGGCCGGGAGCCCGCAGGCGGCGCAAAGCCTGTCGTTCCTGGTCTTCCCACTCAGCTTCGTCTCCTCCGCCTACGTGCCGGTGGCGACGATGCCGGGCTGGATGCAGGCCTTCGCCACCAACCAGCCCATGACCCAGATGATCAACACGGTGCGGTTGCTCACGGGTGGCCCGGCGGCACAGCAGCTGCTCGGGCACTCGCTGTCGTACTACCTGGTGCCCTCGTTGTTGTGGACGGCCGGGCTGGTCGCGGTCTTTGCGCCGCTGGCGGTGTCGAAACTGCGCAGTTCGTGACTCAGCGGCGGTCGAACGGGTCGTCCGGCGGCTCACCGCTGCGCAGCACTGCATTGACGGCCTGGCGCAGGCGCTCCTGGGCGTCGATCATCCAGTCGATGTAGAACGCGTAGTCCTCGACCGTGGTGACCTCCCCCTCGCTGTAGTCGGCGATGCGGTAGGCGCCGCGGTCGGGGAGGCGCTCCCACGACAGCGGACCGCCGTAGACAGATTCGATCAGGGGTTGCTGCGATTGGAGGACCTCGAATTGCGCGGCGCTCGCCTCGGCGGAGCCGAGGTCGACGTAGAAGTCGGAGCGGAGCCGGCCGCCGGCCGCGAAGGCCAGCCCGTAGTGCGTGCCCTTGATGGGGGAGGGCAGCGTGATGAAGTTCTGCGCCGGCAGGGTGGACATCTGGGTCCAGTGGCCGTGCTCGACGCGGACCTTTTCGAGCCAGCGCGACCAATAGTCGCGGTAGAGGGCGCCCTTGCCGCCGTTGAGCGGCCCGGCGAGCTCGACGAGCGTCCATCCGGCGGGGTCGCGCCACCACTGCGTGCCGAACCAGTCGCGCGTGACCCCGGTGGCCTCCTCGACGATGTGGCGCACGAGGCTCGCCGGGGTGTACACCGTCTTGTCGACGTCCCACACCAACGGCGCGTTGAGGTTGTTCTGCCAGTGTGCGGTCCGGCGGGCGGGGTCCGCGTGCAGCCACTCCTCGAGCTGGCTTCGCATGTCGAAGCTGAGGTCGCTGCGGGGGCTGAGGGTGAAGATCGTCCCGTCCGCCACGGTCTCGGCGGTGACGAGGCGGCGCACGGTGCTGGCGTCCTGCACGCGCCGGCGGGACTCGGCCATCTCCTTGGCCAGCTGGCGCTCGGGGCTGATCGTGAACTCCTCTATCTCGCGCAGGGGATAGAGCTGGCTGACCGAGATCATGGGCACGTTGCCGCTGCCCAACTGCCCGTAGACGTAGGACCGGAAGGCGCTGATCTGGACGAGGGAGATGTCGAGGCCCATCTCGCTGAGCCACACGACGCTGGCCGTGACGACAGGTGAGAAGTCCCGGGCGAGCAGGACGATGCGCGGACGCCGCAGCGACTGCTGCGAGAGTTCGGGCGCATGGGCCTGGAGGTCGGCGAGCGCCTCCTCCGGCGTGACGGGCATCTGGCGCCGGGCCTGGAAGCGGGCGTAGTGGTCGGCCAGCGTTTCGGGGAGCGTACGGCTGGCCAGCGCGGCGTATTTGATCGCGTTGACCTCGGTGTCGGGGGCCCGGCCGCTCTTCAGTTCGCCGATGACCAAGCGGCCGTCGACGCCGAGGCCGAGCACGGTGATGCGGTCCCGGCTCCCTCCGGCGGGACCCGGCAGCCCGTCGAATTCGAAGGTGATCACCTTGACGGCAGGGCCGAGGATCGCGGGGTTCGACAGCACCCATTCCTGGAGATCCGCGCGCTCCTCGAGGCCCGCCTCTTCGAGCGAGATCATCTGCGCCGGCATCGCGACGGACCCGGCAACCGTGAAGAGCATCTCTTCCGCCATCTGCCTGGAACAGGGTAGGACAAACCGTCGTTGAAGCGCAGGAATCGAAAGTCACAGAAAGTCTCAACGGAACCCCAAAACTCAAGGCCAGACGGATGGTCTTTGCGGCCTCGTTGTCCATTGCGGCCCCGTTTCGTTGCGACCGCAGGTTGCGGTCGAATTGCAAGTTGGTTGCGACCGAGAAGGGCCGACGGCGCGCTGCGACGTGGCGGCCAAGCGCGGGCGGACGCCGCTGCCCGTCCGCGACGCGGGTAGCTCGCGGGCCCAAAAAAGGCCCCGAAAAAACGGGTTTAGATGGGAGCGCCGGGCGCCACGAGCGGCCACGGTCGTTCGCGTTCGACGATCCGGGCCAAGTCGAGCAGGAACTGCTCGGCGTGCCGGCGTCCCATGATCTGCATGGAGACGGGCAGTCCGTCGATGAGACCAATGGGGATGGCGACGGCCGGGTGCCCGGTCGTATTGGCGGGGATGGTGAGTGCACCGTTGTTCCCCACCGCAGCCTCGAACCCGTGCTCAGCAATGAGGTCGACCCCGTCGATCGTCGTCGGCATCGGGCCCCGCGCGCCGAAGGCCACGTCGGGGTTCGTTGCACAGATGATGAAATCGACCCGCTCGAAGATCTGCGCCATCTGGACGATGATCTGCCGGCGGAATGCCTCGATGTTCTTGGCGGTGTCGACGTTGTAGTGATTTGTCGCGATGTTGGCCGCCAGCATGATCTCGGGCGTGAGCTCGGCCTCGCAGCCCGGGTAGAGGTCACCGAGGCCGACGAGCAGGCTCGCCGTGCCCGCGAGCGCCCACTCCAGGCCGCCCCGGGGGAGCTCGATCGGCACGTCGACCCGCTCCAACCCGGCGTCCTTGATGAGCAGGTCCGCCGCCTCTTCGACCTTGTCCCGCACGGCGGACGCGACAATGGCCGCACCCAGGTCGATCGACACGGCCACCCGCTTCCCGTGCAGCTCGTGCTGGTCGAGCCCCGCCTCCCAGCCCTCGACCCGGGTCAACGAGAACGGGTCGTATTCGTCGTGGCCGTTGCAAGCGTCGAACCAGCGGGCGGTGTCACGCACCGAACGCGAGACGCACCCGAGGACTGCGGTCAGCGGCTCGATCTCGGTCTTCGGCCCCTTGGGAATCCGCCCGAAGGTCGCCTTGAGGCCGAACAAGCCGGTGAAGCCGGCTGGGATCCGGATGGACCCGCCGCCGTCCCCGCCCGTGCACAGCGGGAGCAGGCCGCCGGCGACCGATGCTGCGGATCCGCCGGAGGAGCCGCCCGGTGTCCGCTCGAGGTCGTACGGATTCGAGGTCGCGCCGTGCAGGCGGGTGTAGGTGACGTTGATCCCGCCGAACTCTGACGCCGTGGTCTGGCCGACCAGCACGGCGCCGGCCCCGCGGAGCCGCGCCGTCATGGTGCCGTCTTCGTCCGCGATCCGGTCCTTGAAGACGAGGGACGCCTCCGTCTGCGGCCAGCCCTTCACCGGGTCGAGCTCTTTCACCCCGATGGGCACGCCGCCGAAGGGCAGGTTGACGTCGGCGACGGTCGCCGACCGGCGCGCCCGCTCCTCGTCGATGAAACACACTGCGTTGAGCTCCGAGTCCGCAATCGCCGCCAGCGATCCCTCGAGCGCCTCGGTGGGTGAGATCGTCCCCGCTCGGAAGGCGTCGACCAGGGAGCAGGCGTCCCCCGTCCATGGTTCTCCCGGCACGGATCTGGAGGCTACTGAACCACCGGGGCCTGCGCCCCCGGGGAGTGCACCGTTCGCCGCCGGCGCCACGGGGAAGCGGCGACCGTCCCTACTCGGTTGTCCGCAATCTGAAGAAGCGGGCCGCCAGCGGGGCGGCGATGGCAAGGATCCCAACCGACCAGATGAGGGCCGCCTCGACCGGGTGCTGCATCGGCCACGCGTGAATCGTGCCGGACGGGTTCGGGTTGCCCCATAGGACACGGGACCCGGCGACGACGGCGCTCACCGGGTTCCAATTCGCGATGGCCTGCAGCCAGCCGGGCATGTGCTGCGTGGGCACCATGGCGTTGGAGACGAAGGTCATCGGGAAGAGCACGATGAAGCCGAACGAGGCGGCCGACTCCGGGCTCTTCGAGTTCATGCCCACGCACGCGGAGACCCACGAGACGGCGTAGGCGAAGAACAACAAGAGCGCGAAGCCTCCGATGATCGAGATGTAGTTCGCGCCCGGGCGCCATCCGATGACAAGTCCGGTCACCGCGACGATCAGGGCGCACAACAAGGACGTCAACAGGTCGGCCATGGACCGCCCGACCAACACGGCGGAGCGCCACATGGGCAGAGTGCGGAAGCGGTCGATCATGCCCTCGTGCAGGTCGGTGCTCAACCCGACCGCCGTGCCCATCGTCGACGTGACGAGGTTCAGCGCAAGGATGCCGGCGAGCAGGAAGTTCACGTAGCTCCCGCCGCCGGGGATCGGGATGGCGCCGCCGAAGATATACACGAACAGCACCGTGAAGAGCAGGGGTTGGAGGGTCACGTCCGAGAGCTGCATGGGCTCCCGCGAGATGTGCACGAGGTTGCGCCGGGTCATCGCCCAGATGTCCGCGAGGGCGCCGAACACGCTTCCGCCGGCATGCGGGCGATCGAACCCGGCGGCGGACGGGGTCAAGGTGGTCGTCGTCATCCCCGCACTCCCTCGAGCTCGTGACGGCCGGCGCCGTCCGTGGCGGCGCCAGGGCCAGCGCCGTCGCTGGCCGGACCCTCGGCGACTTCTTCTTCGATGTGTCCGCCGGTGAGCGAGAAGAACACGTCGTCGAGCGACGGCTGACGGACCTCGATGTTGTCGACCAGCACACCCGCCGCGTCGAGCGCCCGCACCACGGCGGTGGCCAACCCCGTCGAATTGTCCACGCCCGCACTCAACCGCCGGCCGTCATCGCTGAGGTGGACCCGCCCCGAGACGAGCGGCGCGATCGCACCGACCGCGTCGGGGTGGGATGCCGCGAGCGTCACCTCTAGGTGCGCGCTCCGGCTCGCCTCCTTCAACTCCAACGGCGTCCCTTCGGCGATGACCCTGCCGTGGTCGACCACGACGATTCGGTTCGCGAGTTCGTCGGCCTCCTCGAGGTACTGCGTCGTCAGCAGGACGGTGACGCCCTCCCCGATCAGTTCACGGATGGCCTGCCACACGCGCTGGCGGCTCGTCGGGTCCAGTCCGGTGGTTGGTTCGTCCAAGAACAAGACCGGCGGACGCGTCATCAGCGAGGCAGCCAGGTCAAGGCGACGGCGCATGCCACCCGAGTAGCCCTTGAGCACCCGGTCGGCGGCGTCCGTCAGTTCGAACTGCGCCAGGAGCTCGGCCGCCCTGGTCCGGGACGACGCCCGTCCCATGTCCGAGAGCTCGCCGACCATCGTGAGGTTCTGGCGGCCGGTCAACAACGGATCGAGCGTCGCATCCTGAGCGGCCACCCCGATATGGCGCCGAACCTCGCCCGGCTGGTTCACCACGTCGATCCCTGCGACTGTGCCCCGTCCCGAGTCGGGGAGTGCCAACGTGGTCAGGATTCGCACGGCGGTGGTCTTGCCTGCTCCGTTCGGGCCGAGCAGCCCGAGGATGGTGCCGGCGGGGACGGAAAAGTCGACCCCGGCGAGGGCCTTGGTCTCGCCGTAGCTCTTCGCCAGCCCCTCGGCTTCGATCATCAGCTCAGGTCCCATGGCTTTCCTTACCTGTCGGTCAGTAGACTCGCTTGGTAAAGGGCATGGTAGGAGTCCTACTTACCTGCCGTCAAGTAGAGTTGAGGCCAATGTCCCAGACCGCTGCGCCGCATGCAGACCCAGATGACCAGGCCCTCATTGTCAGCGTCTCGGAGCCAGGCCCGGGCGTCGGCCCCGCAGCCGAGCCCGCTCCTGACACCCGGCAGCGCATCCTCGATGTCGCCCTGGACCTCTTCATTGAGCAGGGTTTCGACGGCACCAGCCTGCGGCAGATCGCCGAGCAGCTGGGCGTGACCAAGGCGGCCCTCTACTACCACTTCGAGTCGAAGGACGACATCCTCATGGCGCTGCACCTGCGCCTCCACGAGTTCGGTCGCGAGTCTCTGCAGAGGATGGGCGAGGGCCCGGTCAACCTGGAGCTCTGGGGCGAGCTGCTCGACGAGATCGTCGACCAGATGCTGGCCCAGCGCAAGATCTTCCTGATGCACGAGCGGAACCAGGCCGCTCTCGAGAAGCTGCACCGCAAGGACCACGACGCCGAGCACGAGGACCTTCAGAACCGCTTCCGCATTGTGCTGGCCGACACCCGGGTGCCACTGCAGGACCGGGTACGCATGGCAGCGTCCTTCGGCGTGGTGTTCTCGAGCCTGTTCCTTTCCGGCGACGCCTTCTCCTCGACGACCGACGCGGAATTGGCGGACATGCTCCGCACCGTCATCCGCAACGTCCTGCGGGGATGACGGGGCCTGGTACCACCGGGCCCAAATCGGACCACCTGGCTACAGTTCTCCCGGTGACCGAAACATCGACCACCGCGACGCACCGGCGCCCCTTCACGTTGAGCATCGACATCGGTGGCACCGGGCTGAAGGCGTCCGTGCTCGACACGAACGGGACCCTTGTGTGCGACCGGGTCAAGATCCCGACGACCTATCCCATGCCGCCCGAGCGGCTGGTCGAGCAGCTGACCGGCCTACTGGAGAAGCTCCCCAAGGCCGACCGCACCTCCGCGGGCTTTCCCGGAATGGTCCGCAACGGCCACGTGCTCAGCGCGCCGCACTTCGTCACCGAGAAGGGCCCGGGCACCAAGCTCGTCCCCGAGCTCGTGAAGGCGTGGTCGGATTTCGACCTCGCACATGCGCTGGCGCACTCGATCGGAAGGCCCTGCCGGGTGGCCAACGACGCGGACGTCCAGGGCCTTGCCGTCGTGGAGGGCTACGCCTTCGAGGTCGTCGTCACCCTCGGCACCGGGGTCGGCACGGCATTCTTCATGGACGGCCGGTTGCTGCCCCACATGGAGTTCTCCCACCTCGAGTTCCGCAAGGGGGAGACCTTCAACGAGCAGCTCGGCGAGCCGGTGCGCAAGAAGATCGGCGATGAGAAATGGAACGGCCGGGTGCGCAAGATGATCGCCTACTTCGACGGGCTGACCTTCTTCGACCACCTCTACATTGGCGGCGGTAACGCGCAGCGCATCAACCGGCGTGACCTGGGCGACGTGCTCGAGCGGATCACGGTGGTCGACAATGCGGCGGGCATCCTTGGCGGGATCAAGCTCTGGGACAAGTCCCACATCGCCGTCTGAAAGGGGATCGAAGTGACTGCAGTCGACGCCGAACCACTCGCCTGGGATCCCCTCGATGAGAGGTACAAGGTCGACCCTCATCCCATCTGGCGCCGCTTGCGAGACGAGGCGCCCGCCTACTACAACGCCGACCACGATTTCTACGCGCTCAGCCGCTTCGCCGACGTCGACGCAGCGAGCCGCGACACCAAGACGTTCAGCTCAGCCCACGGCACGGTGATGGAGATGATGGACACCGAGATGGCACCCCAGGAGATCATGATCTTCATGGACCCGCCCGAACACACGCGGTACCGCCGCTTGGTGTCCAAGGCCTTCACTCCCAGACGCATGGCCGCGCTCGAGGACGACATCCGCGAGCTTTGCGCCCGCCTGCTGGACGCCCAGGTCGGCAAGAGCACCTTCGACTACGTGCAGGATTTCGGCGCGATGGTGCCGGCCTACGTGATCGTGGCACTGCTCGGCGTACCTCCGGAGGACCGGGACATGGTGCGGGGCTGGATCGACGAGACGTTCCACCTCGATCCGGAGAAGGGGATGTACAACGACGTGTCGGCCGAGGCCATGGGCAAGGTCCACGCATACGTGACGGCCCAGCTGACGGAGCGCCAGAAGGCTCCGCGGGATGACATGTTCACCGACCTCATGAACGGCGAGATCATCGACGAGGACGGTGAGCCGCGCCGGTTGACGTTGGAGCAGGCAGCGATGTTCTCCCTCCTCATCGGCAGTGCCGGCACGGAAACAGTGGCTCGGCTCATCGGATGGGCGGGGCTCGTGCTGGACGACAACCCGGATCAACGGGCCGAGCTGGCGGGCGACTTCTCACTCCTCCCCAACGCAGTCGAGGAGCTGCTCCGCTACGAGGCCCCGTCACCGGTGCAGAGCCGGTGGTCCACAGCAGAGTCAGAGTTCCACGGGACCGTCATTCCGGCCGACTCGAAGATCGTCATGATCACCGGCTCGGCGGGCCGGGACGAGCGTGCCTATCCGGACGCGGACCGCTTCGACATCCATCGGAACATGGACCACCACCTCTCCTTCGGGTATGGAGTGCACTTCTGCCTCGGGGCGGCGCTGGCACGGACGGAGGGGCGGATCGCCCTGGAGGAGACCTTCAAGCGCTTCCCGCAGTGGTCGGTCAACCGGGAGGCCGCAGTACCGCTCTACACGAGCACTGTTCGCGGCTACTCGAGGCTGCCGATCTCCGTCTGACCGGGTGCTCCGTCGCCCCGGGAGCCGGGGCAGGGCTCCGATACACTGTCCTGTCTCACCCAGCGCTCGTAGCTCAACGGACTAGAGCATCTGACTACGGATCAGAAGGTTGGGGGTTCGAATCCCTCCGAGCGCGCAATTGTGCAACTGGCCTAGACGGGTTTCCCTCCGACGCACCAGGCGTTCGCGGGCACTCCCTGGCACGGATTGGGCATGGTCGGGAGGTTCGTCGGTGCCGTCGTCATGATTGGGGGCGTTGTCGGCTTCGGGTATGTGATGCCGGTGCACGAAACCCCAAAGCTGGCAGCGAATCCGGTGGCGCACAAAACCTGGGTCAGGAGATCACCTCCTGTGTTGGCAGCAGAGGTGATGGCACCACACGTCCCAGCTGGCTGAGTCTGCTGGAGGTTGGACGGCGTCGAGCCGGCCGGAGCGGTGTTGCCGCCGTAGCAGTTTTGTGGTTCAGCCCCAGAAGAACGTGATCTGGCCAAAGTCACCGTTGGTCGCATTCCCGTAGCCACCGTTGCCCGAGTACGTGTTGTTGAGCAACGCGTCGCCCTTTGGGTCGTAGATGCACAACCCGCTCACCACTTGCCCACCCGAGTTGGCACACAGCCCGGTTGGCCCGGGATCGCTATCGGGATAGGGCACGAACAAGGTGCCCCAGGCGTTGTTGTTGGCAAAGGTGTTGTTCAGGACCGTGTCGTTTGTAGCGCCCGACACTGTCATTCCGGTCCCGGGCGGCTCGCCTGACAACCCGGCGCCGGGAACCCTCACGTTGTTGTTGTCGTGCGAGTAGTTGTCCATGAACACCCAGCACGAGTGGGTACCCGTGAAGCCGCTGATCCCACCGGACGGACAGGCCCCGTTCTGAGGCGGCGGCGGATCACCAGCGCTTTGGGTATTGGTGTCGAGCCCGTCCATGTTGTTGTCGAACTGGGAGTGTTCGATCACCAACGTGCCACCCGAGTTGGTACCCGAGTAACCGAGGGCGTTGTTCTCCATCCACGAGTTGTTGACCCACGCGTCGCATGCCTGCTGGCATGCTCCGATGTACATACCGGAGTCTGCGAAGTTATTCGCATAGGTCTGGTTCCAAACTCCGGGGCCTTGCGATCCCGAGGAGAAGATGCCGTAGCTGCCGAACGCCGATCCGCCGCTGACCGCGCCGTTGAAGGTGTCAGTTGCCGTCAGATAGCCGCCCTCATAGCCGTTCAGTCCGATCTTGCCGGTGCCGGCACCGCCATCCCACCAGATCTCGTTCCCACCGTTGCCCGCCTGGTTCCCTCCGCCATCCTCGGAGAGCTGGAAGTTGCATACCGTGAGGTTGTCGACCGAGTCGCCATTGGCCCAAATGTCGATCCCGTTCCGGCCGAGCGGGACACTGGCCGAATTCGATGCCCCAAGATCCTGGTCGGCAGCATTGCTGCTGCATTGCGGGGCACCGGGCTTGGTGCCGTCCACCACTACCGAGTTTCGGTTTAATCCTCGAAGATGGATGTCGTTGGTATGGATGGCGACACCGCCATACCATCCGAGTGAGACCTGTTGTGCGGACGGTGGATTGAGGTGGTCGGCCTGCTCGTGGTAATCGCCCGGAGCGATCAGGATCCAGTCACCGGGCTGAGCGGCATTCACTGCAGCTTGGATGGTTTGGTACTGCCCCGGTATCCCGTCGAAGGTTCCGACCAACAGCGCGTGGCCCCCGATCGCCGGACCAACCGACGCCATGGCGACGACGGGCTTGTTGAGCTTCATAGAGCCGAGCGATCCAGTGAACGGGGCGCTCCCGAAGGTGAAGACGCCACCGTCGGCGGCCACCAGCCAGTACCCGTCGCCGTCGCGGGTGGCGGCCATGCCAACGATGGTGGCGTTCAGCGGGGTGCCGCCCATCGATCCTCGGAACCTCGCCGATCCGAAGGCGAAGACGCCGCCGTCGGATGCAACAAGGCGGTAACCGTCACCGGCCGGTGTGCCGCTGATCCCCACGATCGGCCTATTGAGATGCGTACTGCCCATCGATCCTTGGAACGTCGCGTCTCCAAAGTTGAACATCCCACCGTCGGAGGCGACGAGCCAGTAGCCGTTGCCGGTTGGTGATGCGGCCATGCCCACCATGGGAGCGTTCAGCCGTGTGCCACCCATCGAGCCACGGAACGTCGCGTCACCAAAGCTGAAGACCCCGCCGTCGGACGCGACGAGCCAGTAGCCGTTGCCCGTCGGTGACGCTGCCATGCCCACGACGGGAGCGTTCAGCCGTGTGCCGCCCATCGAGCCAAAGAACGAGGCATCACCGAAACTAAAGACCCCACCGTCGGACGCGACGAGCCAGTAACCGGTGCTCGAGGGTGTGACGGCCATCCCCACGATGGGAGCATTCAGCCGTGTGCCGCCCATCGAGCCGCTGAACGGGGCGGCACCCTCGGCGAAGACTCCGCCGTCGGAGGCCGCCATCCAGTAGCCGGCGGGTGCACTCTGAGGTGGGAGTCCCATCGGGGACACTGCGGGGGTTGTGGTCGCACCGCCCGACAATGTCGTCACACCGGCCAATATCCCAAGCACCAAGGCCATCGCTGATACGGGGTGCGCCCTCCTGGATACGGACCGACTCCTCAAGAAACACCTCCGACCACATGACCGCGACTGTAAACCTCAATGGGCTTACTATCCATCAGAGCCGTCGTCAATCGACATACTCGAATCAACCCGTTCGCGTGGTCACGGATGGAACGACCGTGCCATGGTGTGGCGAAGCCTGACGAACCCGAGGGTTGGCCAATGGCGCTCGAGCGCCGCGAGACGACCGGCCGCAGAGTGGTGCGCACACCGCCAGACCGCGCATGGTCGTCTCCACAGGTTGCTGGGCGACATCGTCGGGTCGATTCCGCATCGCTCCCGGGCCTGATGACGGGAATCTGCTTGTGAGTTGCCCCTCAGTCAACGGATTCAAGGATCCAGAGCCGCACCCGGGTGGACATCGAATCCAATCTGAGTGGTTCAACCGGACTCAGTTGGATGGGCAGGACGATCGGGATCGGTCTAGCGGATCAGGAGTTTGGGGTTCGAATCGCTCCGAGCGCGCGCAGTGCGCTTGACGCCTGAGGCCGGACCTCGTGCGCTAGGAACCCTAAAGGTCGCAGGCCCATCATTTTTTGTACCACTGGTCGCTCCGGGTTAGCGGGCCACTGCCCTTCGTTCTTTCCCTGCCCACTCGATTTTGGACGTCTTCGATCGGCGCTCTTTCGCGGCTGGGCTGAACCGATGTTCCGCACCTTGTGGAGTGATCCCACCCACTGCCTCCCCAAGCTCTCTCCAGCTAGCACCCTGGTTTCGGGCCGCCATCGCCGATTCGTGACACAAGCGATCCGCCGAACGTCGCAATAGATCCGCGAATCGAAGGAGGGCAAGGGAACCCTCGCGCCCATCGGATTCACCGGCGACGAGCTCGTGGCGGCCCCTCTCCACCAAGGTGTCGACAATGGATTCAGGGTCAGCTGGCATCGCCCAATGATAGGGAGTACCAGCCATGATTTCAACTAGGTGTTGACAACCATGTGTTGAGGTACTAATCTTCAACACATGGTTGAGCCCGTCGGCAACGAGTCTCTCTGCCCGCGGATTGGCCGGAGCGGTTCGCCGCTTCTCTCACGTGATTGCCGAGCTTCGGTTCGCAACCACTATCCACGAAAAATGGTCGCCTTCCTGGCTGCCCTCCTCATCGCGGCGGCCTGGGCACTCAGCTCCTCAAGCGGTGACCCGACCTCTCGTATGTCGACCCTGCGGTCGGGGATTGCAACTGGACACAAGATCGACGCAGTGCCGGCCCGGCAGGCCACTGTCACGTCCACTTCTGTTGGGTCGCCAGTGGCCACGACCTCTACGACCGTAGTGACGGTTCCGGTGAAAGCGCCTCCGGTGACAGTCGCTCCAGCACCTGCTCCCGCAGTCGCCACCACAGCAGCTCCCGCAGTCGCCCCCACAGCAGCTCCGGTAGTCGCTGTCGCCGGACCTTCGGTGGCTGAGTTGGTTGGCGAAGTTGAAGCTTCGGGTATCGCGCCGGGGTCGAACTGGAGCTGGAGCATGGGGGACACGGCGACACATTGTGGTGCTGTGACAGGCGCCGGGACAGGATGCACCTACGGGTCGAACGGACTGGAGTACAGCGTGTTTTCCGGCTCGCCCACCCTCGCCCTAGTCGCCCATGAGTTGGCGAACGCTGAGACCCAGAATGACGCCGTGCCGAGCCTCTTGAGCGAGGTCGCTACAGCTGCAAGTGGGACCTCATGGTCAGCCACCGATGCCGTGGCCTCCTGCCTCGTCGCGCACTTCATGGGATTCCAGGATCAATCCGCAGGAACCTGGCAATGCCCTGCTCCATTGTCCACGATCGTGGCGGCCAACATTCACGATTCCCTTTGACCTCGGTGCCGGATGGCACTCGATTTCGCCTTGCGCTCATCTCAGATCTGGAACTGTGAGAGGCGAATGACTGTCGCGGATCGAGAGTTGGGTTGCGACGCTCGTTTAGGGGTGCGTGGCAGGTGGAATGAGCGCCACCAGGGACGTGTAGACGACGATGTTGGACAGGTAGTGGCCCGTCTGCGTATCGAAGGTCCCCCCGCAGGTGATCAACTGCAGCGCGCCGTAGCCGTGCGATGCGTAGACCGTCTGATCGGGGAAGTTTGCCTTGAGGTACATCGTCGTCGAGGTGACGCTGAACTGGGCCGTGACCCCGTCGGCCAAGCTCACGTCCACGATGTCTCCCGCCACTAACGACTGCAACTTGAAGAACACTGCGGGGCCCGACTGGGAATCCACGTGGCCCAGGATCACCGCTGAGCCAATCTCACCTGGGGATGGGCCCAGCCCATACCAGCCTGGTTGTTGGGCGTTCGTTGGCACTTGCACCGTCCCATCGGCGTTGAGTCCAAGTGTCGACAACGAGACCGTCAGCGAGAGGTCGGGGATCTTCAACTCAACCGGTGTGGAACGAGCGGTGGCGAGGATGGCGACCTTCGCCGGCGCAGGTGCCGCCTTGGCGCTCACAGCTTTGGGCACCCGGAGAGATGGCACTGGTCGGGCCAAGGGATGCCGATGCTCTTGCAGACCAAGGATGAGGCATCCAGACCCGACGAGCACCAACGCGGCAGCTATCAGCCCCCACCTACGCGACGGGCGCCGAAAACCCGCAACCCACGCACTCGGCTTCATGGAGTCTCATTGGTGCCTTGCACTGAGAAGGTCCGACGTCGGCGGATGGCAACGGTCGACGCCAGTGCCGCTCCAACGAGTGCGAGCGCCCCTGCGAACATGAGGTCGCTATCGCGTGAGTGAGATGCTCCACCGAAGCCGGTCTGTGGTGCGCCGGAGGGTATGGCACCGACGGTCCCGACGAGGCCGGTCGACCCCCCAGCTCCGGGTGCCGAACCGGTGAGACCAGTCACTCCGGAGCCCGCTGGGGTCGCGCCCTTCGCGCCTGGCGTTGCGGTGGTGCCCGATCCACCGGTTCCAGATGGCGAGGCGGGAGTCGTCGTGGTCGTGGTCGTCACTGGGGCAATGAAGTTGTTCGTCATCGTGGCCATGCACGTCACGGCGCTCCCACCGCCGGTCGCGGTGCCATTACACTGGTTGATGGTCACGGGCAACGCCGACGTGCCACCCGTGACGGTGCAGCCCACCGTCGTTTCCCCGAGGTAGGTGCCTCCGCCGGTCCCGGAACCGTTGCACTGAGTGACAGTGGCATTGGTCGTACTGCCGGTGGGGGCGCAGATTTCTGTGCTGCCTCCGCCGCCGGCCGATCCGATGCACTGATCGACCGTGACCGCCGCAGTCGACGTTCCGACGGGAACGTTGTTGGTGACTGTGACGTTGCAGTACACGTTGCTTCCCCCGCCCGTCACGATGTCGTTGCACTGGTTCACCGAAGTCACGAGTTGGGTCGAGGACGTAGTGCTGGTGATTGGCCCCAAATTCAAGGGACAAGAGGGGAACGGTACGCCTGCGGCCGCTAAGCACGCGCTGGTCGTGACCGTCGAGCTTGTGGCGCCGCTGGAGTTTTTGGTGTTGACGACCGCGACGGTGCAGGTCACCTGGAATCCGGCCGTGATGGGAAAGTCAGGCGGATTACATTGAGCAACCGCAGGCGCTCCGCTCGTTGCCGCCGAAGCAACCGTTGCCGAGCTGAGGCCAATGAGTGCCAGTGAGGCGAAGGCGGTCCCGGCGGCTACCGCGACGACAAGGGAGCGCCGTACGCTTCCAGCTCGAGATCTGCTCGATGAGTCCGTCGTCTGCGTTCCGCTTGAGCTGGAGGTGTGACGACGAGAATTGGGAAAACAACGCGATGACAATGACCAGGCTGACCACACGGTCGGCCCCCCCTCTAGATTCCTCGAAATAAACAACCGTCTGCGACGGACGTCCGAGGTATCTGGCAATACTACTCTGGTTTTGAGGTACTAGCAATATATTTCTATTAATTCTGGTATCTTGGCCTGGTGGGTAACTGGAGCTTTTTCACCAACCACGGTCGAGTTCTGCTCTCGATCGCCGACAATCCGGAAATACGTCTGCGCGACATCGCGGCCGATCTCGGCATCACCGAACGGCACGCCTACGCCATCGTCAACGATCTGACCGACGCCGGTTACGTCCTCAAGGAGAGAGAAGGTCGCCGCAATCGCTATCAGGTGCAGAGCCACCTGGCGCTACCGGAACTCCGAGATCGTGAGCAGGCGATCGGGGATGTATTGGACGTTCTGACGAGTCGCCGAGCGAAACGGCGGCCGACACGCCGAGAGAAGCACTGACGAGCCTCCGGGTGGGATGTACGTGCAGTCGACACCGATCTCGAACGTCGGTGTTGCTGGCATGGCCAGCCTCCCGACAAGGTTCTCGATGCCGTCACCTTCGGTCGTCCAATCGATGGCCTCGATCCCGATGCCGGAGGCAATTGCTAGTGCGGTCGAGACCAACCAACGGTCAGACCCTCGCACTTCTGTCAGCGATGGGTGGACTGAGCCGCTGCCGCTGCGGCGGCCGCAGCCTGGGCTTCCGCTACGGCAGCCTGCGTAGCTTGCTGTTCCGGTACCACTCCTTGCAGCAAGGTGCTTTGGGTGTTCACAGCTTGCGCGGCCGCTGCGTTCTGAGCAGCTTGAAGGGCTGCTCCCGCTCGCTCCGACGGACTGGTGGCGATGACATCGCCCGTAGCGGGATTGAGCACGACCACGTTCGATGGTGACAACGGGGATAGAGACTTCTTCGGAGGCGCCGGAGATTGACGAGATGCCGGAGATGTGTGACCTTTCGAGCGCGAAGTCGCCGAGTGGGCAACGAACGTACCCTGTCGCCCCGCAGCAACGAACAGGCCTCCAACGATGAGGCAGCCAACGGCGAGAGGTGCAATCAAGACCGTCCCGACCAGCTTGCGGCGTCGCCGCTGATGCTGTCGTGCCTCCTCGATCAGCTGGGGACCCACGATGAGCGACCCATCGTGAGACTGCCGCTGTGCGTGGCCCATCACGGTTCAAGAAACCTGTTGGATGATCTGAACGAGCTCATCGCTTCGGTACCCATGATGTCGGGCGAAACTGACAAGTTCACGGGCCCTTTCGAGGACCGCAGTGCGGTTGACTGCACTTCCGCAAACCGTGACGCCACGCCCTCGTCGGAATTCAACGAGCCCTTCGTCTCTCAGCGATCGCAATGCCCTGAGCACGGTGTTGTTGTTGACGCCCAGCACGGCGGCGAGGTCGCGTGCTGCTGGCAGTCGCTCTCCGGGTTTGGCCTGTCCATCTCCGATGGCACGTCGAATCTCAGATGCGACCTGCTCATGGAGAGGAGTTCTGTCTGACGGGTCGATCTGACGGGTCAACATAGTGCTAATAAGACTAGTCTCATACCTCAGGTTTGTCCAGGGCGGTCTACTATTGCGTGAACCTTGGGTGACGAATCCTCCACGCTCGAGCGACCTGTGCCCCGATCCGCGCTTCGTCATCCAGTGTCAACGGTTCAGCAGCTCGACCTGCCTGGAACTCCGGAACGAACGCCGTCGATACGGACAAACAGGTCAGCAAGCACGTCGACAAGTGTCGCGCGCTCCATCGCCAACCGCCCCTGGTGCCATGCCAGGCACAGCTCGCTCAGGGTGCCGATCTGTGCGTACGCGACCAAGCGAGCACGAAGGTCCGCCTGCGCGTCAGAGTCGGGGGGTGCCATTCCCGCGATGGCCACGTCGATGATTTGGTGCCGAAAAGGGCTGAGCGCGCCGCCGTGGGTCTCGGCGAGCAGTACCCGTGCGAGACGCTCGTCGTCCACCAATGCGCCGACGAAGGCCTTGAGCCAGGCTTGTGGCGGTCCGCCGCGCACCGTGGGTCGGAACGGGTCGACACATTTCGACATCACCACGATGGCATGGTCAACGACGGCGCTCTGGAGTTCGGCAATCGAGCCAAAACTCTCGTAGAAGTACCGCTTGGTCAGCCCGGCGGTCAGGCAGACTCGACCGACACCGAGCGCACCCGCGCCCTCGGTTCCGGCGATCTCGAAGGCGGCGCCCACCAGCCGGTTCCGCCGATCGATGCGCCGGTCATCGGCGCTGACCCCCTTGAAGGGCATCGTCACCTGGTACTCCATGTTGGCACCACCCTAGTTGACACCGTGCAGTATCAATGCCTACGTTCGTTGACACCGAGCGGCGTCAAGCAAGGAGGTCTGCCGTCGTGCTCTCGACGCCTGTCGACCCTCACCTCGATCTGACCGATCCCGACTTGTTGGCCGATCATCTGCCCCTGGGCGAGTTCGCCTGGCTGCGCCGGAATCAACCAGTCCGGTGGAATCCGCAACCGTCCATGGCGGGATACGGCGACGCCGGATTCTGGGCGCTCACCCGCCACGCCGACGTCTCGGCGATCACCAGGAGTCCCGGGTGGTCGGTGGAGACCAACTCCGCCTTCGTCCGCCGGCTCGACGAGTCCGACCCCACGGGTGAATCCACCAAGAACCTCCTGCTGTGCATGGACCCGCCTCGGCACACCCGGGTTCGCCGGGTTGGAAACCGGTGCTTCACCCCGCGCGCGTTAGCCGGCCTCGAGGTCGATCTGCGCGAACGAGCCCACCGGATCGTCTGGGCCGCCAAACATGACGGCACGGGCGACTTCGTGATCGACGTGGCTCGTCATCTGCCCCTGCAGGCGATCGCCGGCCTCATGGGCATCCCCGATGACGATCGCCAGCAACTCTTCGACTGGAGCGATCAGATGGCGGGCAGCGAAGATCCGGAGTACGCCAGCGCCGACCTCTCCGGCGTCGTCGAGATGTTCGTGTACGCCCACGCGGCGGCCGAGGCGCGGGCTGAGACCGACCTCGGGGACGTCACCAGCCGACTCGTCCAACCCGATGCCGGCGGCCAACGCCTCAACAGCGAAGAGTTCGCCTTCTTCTTCATGATCCTCGCCGTCGCCGGCAACGAAACCACGCGGCAAGCGATCACCCACGGCATGTTGGCGTTTCTGCAACACCCGGACCAGTGGGAACGGTGGCGGTCAGAACGCCCCGCGACCGCGGTCGACGAGATTTTACGGTGGGCCTCGCCCGCAGTGGTCCTCCAGCGCACGGCCAACGAGGACACCGAGGTCGCCGACAGGCTGGTGCCCAAGGGCGAACGGGTGGGCCTGTACTTTGCCTCCGCCAACTTCGACGAGGAGGTGTTTGACGACCCGGGGCGTTTCGACATCGGTCGCTCACCGAACCCCCACGTCACCTTTGGCGCCGGCGGCTCGCATTTCTGCATCGGGGCCAATCTGTCCCGACTCGAGTTGAAGGTGATGTTCGACGTGATCGCCGATGAGCTGACTGACACGAAGCTGAAGGGTCCGCCCGTCCGCCTCCGCTCTTCGTGGCTGAACGGCATCAAACACCTTCCCGTCGACTATGGCGGACCCCGGTGACCACGACTGCGGCGGCGTGGATGGTCACCAGGTTGGGCGCACCGACCGATGCCCTCGAGATCCAGACGGTGGAGGTCCGAGAACCTGGCGCCAACCAGGTCCGGATCGCCGTGGAGGCGTTTTGCCTGGACTTCAACGACGTCGACACCATCCGTGGTCGATACGGGCTGCTGAAGTTCGAACCCCCTTTCGTCATCGGCATGGCGGCCGCAGGCACGGTCGACGCGGCCGGGCCGGGGTGCGAGACGCTGCTCGGCCGGCGAGTCGTGGGTACCACCGCCGGTGTGCAGGGTGCCTACGCGTCGTCGGCACTGCTCGACGGAGCAATGCTCCAACAGCTCCCCTCCTGGCTCAGCGCGGCCGAGGGGGTGGCCATGTACTTCCCCTACCAGCTGAGCTACCTCGCCCTGCGCGTCAGGGGCCGGGTGGCCCCAGGTGACGTTGTGCTCGTCCACGCCGCGGCCGGCGGTGTGGGGTCGGCCGCCGTCCAGCTGGCCAAGGCGTTCGGTGCGACGGTGATCGGCACGGCAGGTACCGACGAGAAGGTCGACATGTGTCGCTCGCTTGGCGCGGACTACGGCGTGAATTACCGCCGCGAGGACTTCGTCGCGTTCGTCGACGACGTCACCAACGGACGCGGAGTCGACGTGGCGTTTGACACCGTGGGTGGTGCCGTGACGACGGAGACGTTCCGGGTGATGGCGTTCAACGGCCGCCACCTCATCATCGGTTTCGCTTCCGGTATCGAAGCGGAAGAGCGCCCGCTGCCGATCCAGCCCAGCATCTACGGCAACTTTGACCTGGTAGGGATCTGCTTCGCCTACGCCGACTCGCCGCGGCCGGCTCGTCCGTTTGGCATGAACTTCATTTCGTCCGCCCAAGGCGTCGACATCTGGAGCCGCATCCTGCACCTCAACCGGGCCGGAACAATCCGCCCTGTGATTGGCCGGCAGATCGAGTTCGCCGACGTCCCCGCCGAGCTCGAGGCGCTGGAGCGGCGCGAGACGATCGGTCGCACCGTGGTGCGCCCGCCGCCAGACCACGCGTGATGGTCTCCGCGGGTTGCTCAGACCGACAGTTGCGCGCTTCTCGTAGCAGGCTCCCTAGGAGACAACGCGGTAGCGAATGTGTGTGGCCTCGGGGGTGTCGATCACGCGCAGGATCTCCAGCTCGACTCTGGCCGGCAACACCTCGAACTGTCGACGCCCGCCACCGAACAGCACCGGGACCTGGTGAATCTGCAACTCATCGAGTACGCCCGCCTCAAGCGCGGTCTGTGCCGTACACGCGCCATGCACCAGCACGTTGCGATCACCCGCGGCGGCCTTCGCCTGTGCCATCGCGCTGGCGATACCGTCGCTCACGTACGTCACCAGTGGATACTTCGCAGCGGACAGTCCCGGCGGCCGGTGACTGGGCACGAAGATGGGGACGCCGTCGTGGTGATCACCGCCCCAGTGGTCGACCTGCTCCACGGTATTGCGACCGGCGAGGACCGCACCGGTCGCTTTGGTCTCGTCGAGGAATTGTTTGCCTATACCCGACGCGTCCGAGACCTCCGCGTTCGGCCCGGCCTCCGTGGCAAACCCGTACCACTCATGCAGCCGCATGAAGTCGTCGCCACCCGGGTTGTCCGGGCTGTCGTTGGGGCCGGCGATGTACCCGTCAAGCGACATCGACATGTAGAGCACTGATGCAGACACGTGCGAACCTCCTGAATCTCCATGGTCTCGCCGACGTTGAGACGAACCTACGTGCAAATCACCTACACCTTGGGGGAATGCCCCTCAGCACACCGACCGAGCGCCTTCTTGTCAAGCGTCGCAATCTCCACGGCGCCCGCCGCCGTTGGGTGAATCAGATCGGCGTCGAGGTATGTTCTCCAGTCGCCTTTCGGGAGGCCGGTCAAGAAACCGTTCCAGTCGGCCACTCTGAATTTCTTGGGGCTTCGGGCGGCGAGACGCTTGATGTCAGTGTTGATCCGGGTAGCGATCGGTTTGTGACCGTAAATGGCGTCAACCGCGACGCTGACGGTCGTCAAGACAACACACGGAGTGGCTCTTGTGATCTGAATCAGATCGTCCCAACTCGACATCCAGTTCGAGTGCGCGCCGCCTGACAACGCGTCGTTCGTACCCAGGTTCTCGACCACGGCAAAGGGATGACTCTGCAAGGCCAAGAAAAGCGCGGGCAAACTCTGCTTGATACGTATTCCGTCAACCGCCAGAACCTCAACGTTGTAACTCGGGTCGAGAAGGCTGTGGATGGCCGGAGTACTGATCACCGTGATCGAGTCGCCGGCGACGACCACGCTCGGCTTGCTCACACCAGCACTGCTGCTGCTCGCAGAGAGGACGATCGCCGCAGCGAGCAGCCATGTCACCGTCTGCGGAGCGTACTCCTGAAGGGCCTTCATGCCGACTCGGAATGGTGGACTACAGGACGAGGTGCTCGTAGGTCTCCGGGTTCTGCATGTTCTCGGCAATATGTGTCCTCTCCTCCTCGGGCGACTCGTTGGTCCGCAACAAGAATGGAGCCAGAGCGAGGCCGACGAGGACACAGCCGGCGGCGATGTAGAGCGCCAGCTCGTAGCCGAGCGTCAAGGAGTGGACCAGCTCGTGGCCACTGGCGACGAGGGACCGCGTCCGGTTCGTGGCGATCGTGCTCAACACGGCCAGGCCTACCGCCGCCGCCATCTGCTGGGACACGTTCACGATGCCCGAGCCCAGCCCGGCGTCGGCATTGGGGATCTCTGACATCCCGATCTGCAACAGCGGCATGAACGAGGCGCCGGCACCCACGCCGAGCATGAGGAACGCGAGGAAGATCTTCGGGAAGTACTGCGCATGCTGGCCCGCAGAGGCGAGCAGGACCAGGCCGCCCGCAGCGAGGAGCATGGCCGGGTACATGACCCTGTTGCCGAACCGGTTGACGAGGCGCGCCGTGACGCCGGCCGACATGGTTGCCATGCCGGCCGTCGCCGGCATGAAGGCCAACCCGGTCTTGATCGGGCTGTAACCGAGGACATGCTCGAGATAGAGCGCGCCAATGAAGAAGGTCGAGAACATGCCGGTCGCCAACAGGCCCCGAATGGCGCTGGACCCGGTCAAGGTGCGCAACTTGAGGATCCGCAACGGCATGATCGGGTTGGCCAATCTTGATTCGAGGACGATGAAGGAGACAAAGAGAAGGACAGAGACGCCCAGGATGCCAAGCGTGTGCGCGGAGACCCAGCCGTCGCTCGATGCAGTCACGATGCCGTAGATGCCGACCATCAAGGACAGCGTCACCAGCACGGACCCGACCACGTCGACGCCTTGTTTGATGCCCAGTCCGACGTTCTCCACCACCAAGATGCGACCCAGGATCAGCGTGGCGATGCCAATCGGCACATTCACGAAGAAGATCCAGTGCCAACTCAGTGCTTGGGTGAGCACCCCGCCGGCGAGCAACCCGATGGACCCGCCGCCCACGGCGACGAAGACGTAGGCGCTCATCGCCTTCGCCCGCTCGACGGGGCTGGCGAACTCGGTCACGATGATGGCGACGATCACCGAGGAGGACAGCGCCCCGCCGATGCCTTGGACGAAGCGGGCCCCCACGAGCATCGCCTGGCTGTCGGCCGATCCGCAGCCGATGGAGGCGAGGGTGAACAGCGCCACCCCGGCCAGGAAGACCTTCTTGCGGCCGACGAGGTCACCGAGGCGTCCGGCCATCAGGAGGAAGCTCCCGAAGGAGATCAAGTAGGCGTCGACCACCCAGGTCAGGCCGGACTGGGTGAAGTGCAGGCTGTGCTGGATGTCCGGGAGCGCCACGTTGACGATGGAACCATCGAGGGCGTTCATGAACATGGCCAGGCAGACGACGACCAGGGCTATCCAGCGCCGGCGGTCGCCAGCCGTGCTGAGCTCGGGAATGGTCCCTAACGCGGGGATAGTCATGATTTCGGGACTATCCTAGAGGCATGATCGAAGCGGCCGTTCAGGCGGGTCGGGAGTCGGGATCGTGAGCGCCCGCCCCGTGGCGCGGCCCGCCACCGGCACGATCGTGCTTCTGACCCGGCTGGCCCGGGCCGTCTTTCTGCGCAGCTCGGTCGACCTGGTCGGCATGAACCTCCGCAACATGGTCGTGCTGGCCTACCTGCGGGACCACCCGAGCGCGTCACAACAGGTCATGACCGAGCAGCTGTCCATGGATTCCAACACCGGCGTGCTCGTGCTCAACGACTTGGAGGACCTCGAGTACGTGGAGCGGCGTCGCGATCCCGCCGATCGTCGGCGGCACATCGTCGACATCACCGATGCCGGGCTCGAGGCGCTGGAGCACGCCGAGGTGGCGCAGGGAAGCATTGAGGACGAGATCCTCGGTGGGCTCAGCGTGTCCGAGCGGGCTGCGTTCCGGCGTCTGCTCGTGAAGGCGCTGGAGGATCACGTGGCGCCGGCGGAAGATACGTAGCGCCGCGGCGCCGAGATCCTGCTCCGGTCCTCGTCAGCTGTCCGTCCACGTGGACGGCGTCACGGGCGCCGAGCAATGATGAACTCGTGCCCTCACGCCGTGCCACCGACGTCGAAGTCACGACGTGGCGCGAGGAGGGTTGGGCCATCCTCGACGGACTCGTCGGCTCCGACGAGATCGACGCGCTGGCCGAGGATCTCGCGGAGATCTTTCCGAGCGCCGACGATCTTCACGCCGACCCCGAAGGAGTGACCGAACGCTGGCAGGGGCATCCGAAGCAGCCCGAAGAGGTCTTCGTTTGGCCCGACGACGGCCCGGGCTTCCGCCCGGCCCAGCAGCGCTGGGCGGCAATCTTCCCGTTTCCGGGCACCGGCGCGCTCAACCGGATGGTCGTGCACCCGTCCATCGTCGACTTCGCCGAACGGGCACTCGGCAGCACCGACATCCGGCTGTATCAAGCCCAGGCCAGTGCCAAGTACGCCGGCATCACCAACTACGAGCAGCCCATGCACATCGACCGCAACCATTCCTGGCTCCCGGCGGGGAGCGAGGCGCCTTGGTGGAACCTCGAGGGGTTCCTCTACCTCACCGACGTGACCGCGGACGACAACCCGACGCGCCTGGTTTCGGTGCGCGACACGGGCCACCTGGACAATCCCTACGGGCTCGTCATGCCCACGATGGACCCCGGCGTGTACGCCGCCGAGCGGCCGGCCCCCGGGATCCGGGGTTCCTACCTCGCCTACCGGTCCGACTGCTATCACCGGGGCGCCCCCTTCGGGTCCGGCTCCGGGTCCCGCATCGTCGCCGCGATCGCCTTCAAGCAGGCGGGCATCGAGTGGGTCGGTTACGACACCCAGCAGAACAATTCGACCAGCTTGGAGTGGACGGCCTTCGTCGAGGGCTCGACGCCGCGCGAGCTGGCACTCTTCGGCTGGCCGCCGCCGGGGCATCCGGTTTGGACCGAGCGGCTGCTCGAGCAGACCCAGCAGCGGTACGCCGCGCTGGACCTCGGTCCGTGGCGGGCGGCCGTCGGCGCGGCTGCTCGATGATGCCGAGCCGAGTCCGGTTGCGGGCGGGCTACGACGTGACGCTGTGCGCGATGCGGTCGCCGGTCTCCTTGTCGATGTTGCGCCAGTACTCGAACGCACGCTCGAGCACAGGTGGGGACACTCCGTCGCTGAGGTGCCCCGCGACGTTGGCGACGAGCCGGTCGCGTGCCGCGTCATCGAGGACGTCGCGGACGAGCGCACCGGCCTGACCCCAGTCGTCATCGTCCCGGCGCTGTGTGTAGGCAGAGTGGACGAACTCGCCGTCGGCCTCCCACTTCTCCACGTAGGGGTAGCGCTCGGGGTCCGCCTTCGGCCCGCCCTTCGAGTTCGGCGCGTAGACCGGGTCCGAGACCTTCTGCACACGCATCGCCCCGTCTTTGCTGTAGCTGTGCACCGGCGCCTTCGGCGCGTTCACCGGGATCTGCTTGTAGTTGACCCCGATCCGGGCGCGGTGGGCGTCGGCATACGAGAAGACGCGGGCGAGGAGCATCTTGTCCGGGCTGACGCCGATCCCCGGCACGAGGTTGTTGGGCTCGAAGGCCGCCTGCTCAATCTCGGTGTGGAAGTCGGTCGGGTTGCGGTCGAGGGTGAGGCGACCGACCTCGCGCAGGGGGTAGTCCTCGTGGGGCCAGACCTTCGTCAAGTCGAACGGGTTGAAGCGGTAGGTCTTGGCCTCGTCGAACGGCATGAGCTGGACCCGCAGCGTCCACGTCGGGTAGTCGCCACGCTCGATCGCGCCGAACAGGTCGCGCCGATGGAAGTCGCCGTCCTCGCCCGCAATGCGGTCTGCGTCTCGTTGGGTCAGGAACTCGATGCCCTGATCGGTCTTGAAGTGGTACTTCACCCAGAACCGCTCGCCCCTGGCGTTGACCCACATGTAGGTGTGGCTCGAGTAGCCGTTCATGTGGCGCCAGGTCCGCGGGATACCGCGGTCGCCCATGAGCCACGTCACCTGGTGGGCTGACTCGGGCGACAGCGTCCAGAAATCCCACTGCATGTCGTGGTCGCGCAGGTCGGAGTCGGCCCGGCGCTTCTGCGAGCGGATGAAATGCTGGAACTTCATCGGGTCCCTGAGGAAGAAGACGGGCGTGTTGTTGCCGACCATGTCGTAGTTGCCCTCTGACGTGTAGAACTTGAGCGCGAAGCCACGGGGGTCACGCCACGTGTCCGGGCTGCCCCGTTCGCCGGCCACGGTGGAGAAGCGGATCAGGGTGTCCGTCCTGGTGCCCGGTTGGAACACGGCGGCTTTGGTGAACGCGCTGACATCGGCCGTCACCTCGAAGTATCCGAAGGCCCCTCCGCCCTTGGCGTGCGGCTGGCGTTCGGGAATCCGTTCCCGGTTGAAGTTCGCCATCTGCTCGATGAGATAGTGATCCTGCAGCAGGATCGGCCCGTCCGGACCGACCGTCAGCGAGAACTCATCGCTCGAGACCGGGATCCCCGCGTCGGTGGTCGTGGGCTGGGGGGCGTCACTGGCCATGGCTGCACCTTCCTCCATTTTCCAGGGGTCGTTATTTTCCAGGGGTCGTTCGTCACCCTATGGGGGTCAACCGGTGCTCTGACACGGGGAGTGTGGGGGCTGCGGACACGGCGGTTCCCGCCCGGCTCACCCTCGGAGCTCTGAAGGGATCCGATAGCGGACCGTGTACTCCTTGAATTCGTCCGCCAGCTCCGGATAGCTCCAGCCGAAGTCGGCGGGGTCGTAGCGGTGCCGGCCGAAGGCGTCCTTCGGCCGGTATTCGAGGAAGGAGCGCATGCGCCGAGCGTGCAGGTCGGTCACCTGGTCACCGACGTCGGCGTAGAGCCGGCGGACCGCATCGATCGGGTCCGCCATGAGTTCTTCGTACTGAAGGTGCCGGCACCAAGGTCCTTCGGACTTCTCGTCGAACGCCATCGCCGAGTCGAGCGCGAAATGGCACTTGCGCTTCCATTCGTCGGCCGTCGGCCGCGGATCTGTCCGGCGGGTGAGCGGCCGCTGCCCCGCATTCGCCAGGCTGGCGAGCGAGGTGACGACCGGGCCCGGGTCGCGGTGGGTCCAGATGATGCGGGCGTCGGGGTAGGCGTCGAGCAGCGCATCGAGGTGCCAGAGGTGGTAGGGCGTCTTGAGGACCCAGCGCTCCGTGGGTTGTCGGGACTGGAGGGTCTGGAGGGCCAGACGGTGCTGCGCGTAGGCCGGCGCCATGTCGCAGCGCTCGAGCCAGCGGGCGTAGGTGGGGACGTGGGCCTGGGTCTCGAGGGCCAGCGAGCGGACGTCGTACATGAAGAGCGCCACGCACTCTTCGGGCATCGTGGCCCCGAAGGGGTGCATCGCCTTGAGCGGAGGATTGAGCTTCATCAAGCCCTCGAGGTTCTTCGCCGCCTCCGCGATGCGCGGATCCTCGTCGGCCCCTTCGAGCGTCGGCGGGGGAATGGGGTGGGTCGCCTCCCACTGCAGGAGGGGCCGCGCCACGGGGTCGAGCCCGAGCAGCGCAGAGAGCAGGCTGGTGCCGGTGCGCGGCAGCCCGACGATGACCCAGGGGCCCGCAATCCGTTCCTCGCGCACTTCGGGATGGGCCGTCGTCCAGTCGTGGAGCGCGATGCGGTTGGCCAGCGAGCCGGCGAGCATCTTGGACACCAGGATGCGCCCGAAGGTGCTCAGGTCGGCCTCTGACTCGCACGCGCCGAGGAACACCTCGAGGGGCTCGCGGAAACTGTCGCTTCCCAGACCGTCCGAGCCGGCCTTTTTCACGGCGGCGGCGACGATCGAATCGGGATTGAGCGAGGGAAAGGTCCGCCCGAACCGTTCGAACCGGGCGCCGACCCCGTTCAGCGCACGCAGCGGGAAGGCGCGCAGTTCCGAGTCGCGCCACGTGTAGGCGACGTCGGTCAAGCGGACACCTCGACGACCGTCCGGCCCAGGCTGCGACGATTCTCATGGTCGTCGAGCGCCGCACCCGCCTCCTCCATGGTGACGCGGCGGCCGACGTAGGGGTGGATCAGCTCTTTGTCGACCAGGCGGAGGAGGTCCGTGTGGACCTCGTCGGCGACGTCGCGTCCGAAGGGGTTGAATCCGAAGCGGCGCATGCCCGGATCGACCGACTCGGCCCAGGCCACCATGACGCACACGATGTCGATGTTGCCGATGCATCCCATGCGCAGCGGGCGACCTGTCATGCCGTTGGCGTCGTCGTCGGCGAAGCCGACGGCCAGGTAGCGACCGCCGCGGGCCGTGCAGCGCCACGAGCGCTCCACGAGGTCGCCCCCGGTGAGGTCGTAGACGACCTCGGCGCCGCGGTCCGCCGTGTCGCCCAGCACGACCTCGACGAAGTCCTCGGTGGTGTGGTCAACGACCACGTCGGCGCCCAGCTCCGTGCACAGCGCCCCCTTTTGTGGCCCCCCGGCGACTGCGATCACGCGCGCCCCGGCCGCCTTGCCGAGTTGGATCCCGGCGGTGCCGAGCCCGCTCGCCGCCGAGTGCACCACCAGTGTCTCGCCGGCGGCCAGGCGCCCGCGCCGGAAGAGAGCCAGGTGCGAGGTCTGGAAGGGAAGGATGAACGCAGCGCCCTCTGCGTCGTCGAGCGGCTCGGGGGCGTCGAACACGGAGACGGCCGGAGCGATGGCGTACTCGGCGATGCCCCCCAAGGCCGTCTTGGTGATGGCGACCACGCGCTTGCCGAGCCACAGCTCCGCGCCTTCCCCGGTGGCGTCGACGATCCCGCAGACGTCCATGCCGAGAGTGAACGGCGGCGGCGTCGGCACCGACACCAGGTTCCCGCGGCAGCGGTCGATGTCGTTGAAGTTGAGCGAGGCCGCTGCGACCTTGACGCGGACCTCGCCGGCTTCTGGGTCGGGCCGGTCGATCTCGCGGACAGCGAGGACCTCGCCCGGCCGACCGTGGGCTGTGACCTGCAAGGCCTTCATGCGCGGACCCCCCGATGCTCCGTACGACGCTCGGCGGTCAGTGTCCCACGCCGCCCGCGGGCGTGCCACCTACCGTCAGCGCGAGCGGGCGATGGCCTCCGCCAGCACCGAGCCGGTGGTCCGGTTGTTCATGTAGGGCTGCGGGTCGTGGGCCCGGTGCCCGTTGTCGACCAGGCGGTCGACGACGCGGTCACCGAAGATGGTCGAGAGTCGGGGTTCGGCGCAGGCGTGGTCGCCGACGGCGGCAATGTTGACCCAGTGCTTGACCGAGCCGGGCCAGGACGGGGCGCCGTCCTCGTCGCGGCGGACCATCGTCTGCACGAGCATCGATGCCCCGAGGGGGGAGCCCAACGTCACGAAGGTGTCGATCTCCCACTCCGGGTGGGCCACGAGCGCGTTGTAGGTGACGAAGGTGCCGAGGGAGTGGGCGACGATGATCCGGGTGTCGGGTCGCACCGTCTCGGCCACCCGGCGCTGGACCTCCCGTTGCAGATCGGGCTTGGTCATCAGCGTGCCGACCAGGTCCACCGTGCGCTCGAATGTCGCCTTGCCTGCGGCTTGGGAGAGGGTGGCCAGCATGTCGTCCCCGAGCGTCTCGTGGAGCATGTCGGCAACCCCGGCGCGCGCCACCTCGTCGGGTGCCTGCTCGGACTCGGGGTCGTGCCGGAAGAGGTCGCCGTAGAAGGAGACAGCCACGTTGTCGGGCTCGACGTCGGTGCCCGCGCTCCAGAGGCCGTCGCGCAGGGCGGGGACCCAGCGAGCGTGGAGTTCACGCGGTCCCCGCAATTCGTTGAAGGCGCCGTGGACGAGGACGATGAGGGCCATGACCCAGTCTCGCCAGGCCGGCGTGGTTCGTCCAGACCTGCCGGTGCTAGGCCCGCCGCAGGACCGCGTAGCGCGCGACGACCAGCTTCCCGATAAGGGTGTAGCCGGGCGTCTTGGCGTGGATATCCCCCCTGGCGCAGAACCAGGTGAGGGCGCAGACGGTGGCCACTGGTGCCGGGATCGTCCCGTACGCCGTCGTGCGCACGGTGCGGTTGAGCGACGTGTAGGCACCCGTGGCGGCCGTGACGTCCACGAACGACCCCCCTGAGTGCGCGTAGGCCTGGGACAGCGCCGGGTTGATGAGCGACTTGAAGGCCACCACCGACAAATTGGCCAGCGACGTCGCGGCCGCGGTGGGCGACCGGCTGGGGAAGACGTAGGTGCCCAGGATGACGTCTGGGTAGGTCAGGCCGATGATGGGGACTCCCGGGCCCGCCGCGGCGCGCAGGTCCGACGCCAGCGCCGTCACGTTCGTCGTGATGCCGCTCACTGCCGCGCCCACACAGCTGATGGGATTGGGTTTGTACACGCACGAGGTCACGTCGTTGCCCCCGATGGTGACCGTGATGAGCCCGATGTGCCCGCGATGGGTGGTGAGAAAGGCTTCGGCCGCGGCGACCTGTGTCGTCGTCGGGTAGGCCATCCCGCCCCGGGTGTGGGGCAGGACGGCGGGACATCCGATCGTGTCGAGGACGGACGTGGTGGTGGCCCCGGCGCAGCCGAAGTTGGCCAGGGTCAGGTGCGTCCGCCTGGCCACGTAGACGGTGTAGCCGGGCGTGGATCCCAGCCCGGGTTGGTACCCGACCGAGTACGAGTCGCCGAGCGACACGTAGTAGGTGGGTGCCGCCGTGCGGGCCTCAGCCATACCCGGGAGGAGGGCGGTCGCCAGCGCAGCGAGGGCGATGACGGCCCGAACCGCTATCCGCATGCCTCCATGTTGTCCCATCGGCGCGGGAAGCCCCCGGATGGTCGTGGAGGTGAGGTACGGGTCAGGCGCTCCGGCGACGCTCGAGCATCGGCACCAGCGAGTCGTACGAACCGAGTAACAGTCCGGTGGCCTTGGCGTCCAGCGGCTTGCAGAAGTGGTACCCCTGGGCCAGGCCGCACCCGAGCGCGCGCAGGCTTTCGGCCTGATCCGCTTCCTCGACCCCCTCGGCAATGACCCGGTAGCCGAGGGTCCGGGCCAGCTGCACGATCGCCGCCGCCAGGCCCCGGCCGTCCCCCGGGGAGCCCAGCGCCTGTACGAAGGACTTGTCGATCTTGACGATATCGATCTGCAGCCGGTCCAGGTGGGAGAACGACGAGTAGCCCGTGCCGAAGTCGTCCAGCGCAATGCGCATCCCGAGGGCCCGCAGTGCCGTCAGGTTGTCCACGGTCACGTCGTTGTCGGTGAGCATCGCGCTCTCCGTGATCTCGAGGATCAACGACCTGGGATCGAAGGCGCACTCTTCAACTTCGGCGGCGATCCGGGGCGCCAGCGACGGATCGACCAGCTGGCGGGCCGACACGTTCACGCTGATGATGAGGTCCGGTCGGCCGAGATATTCGTCACGCCATTGCCGCGCCTGGCGGCACGCCGAACGCAACACGAAGGAGTCGATCTCTCCGATGAGACCCAGCTCCTCGGCCAGCGGCACGAATACGCCGGGACCAACCAGGCCTTGCGTCGGGTGTGACCACCGGACCAGCGCCTCCAGCCCGACCACGCTGTGCGCGTTGAGATCCATGATGGGCTGGTAGTGCACCGCGAGGTCGCCCTCGCGGATCGCTTCACGTAGTTCCTCCTCCAACTCGAGGCGCGCCAGGACCGAGGCGTGCATCTCGTCGGCGAAGACCTCGAACCTGTTCTTCCCGAGGGCCTTGGCCTTGTACATGGCGATGTCCGCATTGCGCAGCAGCTGCTCGCTGGTGGTGCCGGGCTCGTTGTACGCGATGCCGATGCTCACGGCCGAGCTGACGGACTTGCCCGCCAGGCGTACGGGCGGTCTCAGCGCGTCCAGTATGCGCTGGGCCACCGCCGTGATCGTGTTCTGGGAGTGCACGTCCTCGACGAGGACGGCGAACTCGTCGCCACCGAGTCGCGCCGCGGTGTCCGACACGCCCAGACACCCGACCAGCGTCGTCGCCACCCGGCGCAGGAGCTGATCCCCCTCACGGTGCCCAAGGCTGTCGTTCACCGTCTTGAAGTCGTCCAGATCGAGGAAGAGGACAGCGAGATGCGAGCTGGTCCGCTCCAGGCGCGCCAGCGCGTGGTCGAGGCGGTCCTGGAAGAGCGCCTTGTTGGCCAGCCCGGTCAAAGAGTCGTGGAAGGCCCGGTACGCCAGCTCCTCTTCCAGCCGCTTCTGATCGGTGACGTCGCGGAAGCTCCACACCCGCCCGACGGTCTTGCCGTCGACGCGCTGGGGCCTCGACTCGCGTTCGACGACGCGGCCGTCCTTGAACTCGATGGTGTCGAAGCTCTCGATCTCCTGCTTGGCGTAGAGCTCCTCCACCTTGGTCTGGAACGTCTCGGGGTTGGCCATTTGGCCGATGACGAAATGAAGAGCTGCCGTCGCATCCCCTGAGGTGAGGATGTCGTCGGGGAGCTGCCAGATCTCTGCGAAGCGGCGATTGAAACTGGTGATTTTCCCCGCGGTGTCGACCACGAGGATGCCGTCTGCGGTGGAGTCCAACGTCGCAGTGAGGAGCGAGAGGGCCTCGCTGAGCTCGAGCTCGGCGCACACCTGTGCGGTGGCGTCGTGGGCGGAGATCACGAGGCCCTCCACGATCGGGTCGTCCAACAGGTTCACGATGCTGAGCTCGAACGGGACCGCGGCGGCGCCGTCGTGGCGAAGCAGGCCGACCCGGACGGCGACGGGACGTCCCGGTACTGTGCCCGTGCGGGCCGCGGCCAGAGCAGCGTCGAACTCGGAGCGATCGCGCTCCGCGATGATGTCGGCTAGTGGTCGGTGTTCCAGAAGCTCGGGGTCGTGTCCGAGGAGTCGCGTCATCGCGCCCGACACCGACTCGAGGATCCCCTCGGACGACACCAGCATGATCACGGAGCCCGCGTTGTGCACGAGCGACCGGAAGCGGGCCTCGCGCCCTCCGGCGAGCTCGAACCGGCGCCGGTCGGTGAGGTCGCGCAGGCACAGCAGGACGACGCTCTGTCCCAACCAGTCCGCTGTGGTTCCCACGATCTCGACCAGGCGCCATCCCGACGCCGACTTGATCCGGATCTCAATGGGTGTCCCGACATCCTTGTCCTGCACGCTCGCGAGGGAGCGCAGCACGAACTCCTGGTCGTCGGGGTGCACCAGGGCGAGGCCCGACTGACCCTGCCAATCCGCCAGTGAGCGCCCGAACATGCGCTCGGCGGATGGGTTGCCCCAGACGACGTTCCCCGCCGCGTCGACCATGACGATGCCGTCGGGCAGGTGCAAGAAGACGTGGACCAGGAGGCCCACCTCGTCGAGTGTCGATGCGCCCGTCGGCGCGCTCGTCGCTTCAGGCGCTCCCGCGTGTGGCACCTGTCGTCGCCCCCTCGCCGTCCCTGCGTCATGCAGACCTGGCTTCAGCAATGTGTTACCCGCCTTTGATACCACGTCACAGTCCAATTTCGGTCGATGCTCACCCCTTAGCGGTTGCCATCCGGTTGCCCGTGGCCCCGCGCCATCGACGGTGACGATCACCCGGGTGCTGCATCGCCCGTGTCGGCCAGATCCGGAACCTGGCGACCATCGACCCTTCCGCGCGGCGGAGGCTGCGGCCCGCCATGAAGAGGTCCCGCCGCACGAGGAGCTCGCTGCGGGTCAGGCCCAGTTCGGAGGGGCCGGGGGCATCCCAGCGCTGGTCGGGGTATCCGGACTAAACAAGGCACTTGCAGGGGCGGGGTACTCGCCGACCACGGACCACAAGGAGAGTTGCTGATGCTTGCAGCCAGTTACCAATATCCGATCCTCGATTTCTTCCTGACGATGCTGTACTTCTTCCTTTTCATCATCTGGATCTGGCTGCTGATCATGGTGTTCATGGATGTCTTCCGCAGCCACGACATGGGTGGTGTGGCCAAGGCGCTGTGGGTCATCTTCATCATCGTCCTGCCCTTCCTGGGCGTCTTCGTGTACCTGATTGCCCGCGGTGGGAAGATGCACGAGCGACAGGCGCAGCAGGCGGCGGACCAGCAGAAGGCGTTCGATCAGTACGTGCGAGAGGCCGCGGGCACGTCCGGCGCCGATGCGGCCTCGCAGCTGGCCAAGCTGGCCGACCTCAAGTCGCAGGGCGTCCTCACGGACGCCGAGTTCGAGGCGCAGAAGGCCAAGCTCCTCGCCAGCACCTAGGAAGGCGCTGGCCGCCGGGCGTGCGGCGGCGCGTCGGTGGCGTCAGGGTTGGAGGTCGTTCGTTGCGAAGTGACCGATGACCTGTTCCCCGAACGCAGCGAGTGTGTCCGGCGGCGCGAAGTCGCAGAACCAGACGTAGACCCGCTCCACGCCCCGGTTGGCGAGTGACCCGAAGGAGTCGACGAGCTCTGGTGCTGTTCCCACGATCGGCGTCTCGCCGAAGCGGCGGCGCGCCGTCGCTGCGATCTCCGCCCGCTGGGCCTCGGCGGGGACCAGGGCGACCTGGACCTGCAGCGAACAGCGCGCCGTCCCCGCCAGCGGGCGCATCTCGTCGAGCTTGTCGAGGATGCCGATGTGGACGTTCCACCAGTCGGCATGCGCCGCGACCAGCTCCATCGTCCGCTTGCCCGCGCCGCCGATGACGATCGGGATGGTGCCAAGCGGCCTGGGCTGCTGCTGCGCCTGCCGCAGCGTGAAGTACTCGCCCTCGTAGTCGAGGATCTCGCCCGCCCACAGGGAGCGCAGGATCTCGAGAGTCTCCTTGAGCCGGCCCACCCGGACCCGCGGCTCGGTTGATCCGACGCCGAAGGTCTCGAATTCCCGGGCCACCGATCCCCACCCGATCCCGAGCTCGAAGCGACCAGCGGAACTGTGGTCGAGAGTGACCGCCTCGCGGGCCAGCACCGCCGGATGCCGGAACGAGTCGCACAGCACGAGCGATCCGACGTTGAGGCGCTCGGTTCGCGCCGCCAGCCACGCGTTCGTGATCATGGCGTCGTACATCGGCGACGCCTCGGCCAAGGGCGGCGCCAGGTGGTCCATGCCGGCAACGCCCCCGAACCCCGCCGCCTCTGCGGCCTGCGCCCGTTCCACCATCTGCTCCATCGTCAGGCGCATCTGTGGGAGGAAGACCCAGAACTCGAGGAGGGAAGTCATGAGCCCATGAGACTACGAGGAATCGCCAGCTGGCCGGGCCCGACGCAGCCGGGCCACGCGGCCAATCGGAACAGGTCAGAAGGGCCCGCCGGCCGGGGTGGGCACTTCGTGGAGGTCAAGGCGCACCCGTGGCGCGCCGATACGCCGTCATGGAACGCCCAGACGGCGTGCTGGGCCGCCCCACGGCCGTGCACAGTGCGGCGTGTGGGTACATTGCACGCGACATGTTGGCAAGGCGGACCCTCCACATGCGAAATCCCAATCGCCATGTATGAGGCGACATGGGAGTCCGTTCGCACCCACCGGGTGCCGGTCTGGTACGACGACGCCAAGTTGGGGATCTTCTTGCACTGGGGCCTCTATTCGGTGCCCGGCTGGGCACCGCGCGTGCCCAACATCCAGGAGCTGCTCGTCAAGGATGGCCCCAAGCGGATGCTGCGGGAAAACCCCTACGCCGAGTGGTACCTCAACTCGATGCAGATCAAGGGCAGCCCGACCCAGCGCCACCACGCTGAGGTCTACGGGAACGACTATCCCTACCGGAATTTCGTCAAAACGTTCAACGACGCCTCGGATGGGGCCAACCTCGACGGCATCGCCGACCTCTGCCAGGCTGCGGGTGCCCGTTACGTCGTGCTCACGACCAAGCACCATGACGGCTTCGCCCTCTGGCCCTCCGCCGTGGCTCATCCGACCATGGGCGTGTACCACGCCCGCCGCGACCTGGTCGGCGACCTGACCGAAGCCGTCCGCACCAGGCGGATGCGCATGGGGCTGTACTACTCGGGCGGCTACGACTGGCCCTACAACAACGCAGTGCTCTCGAAGCCTGCCGACGCCGTGCTTGCCGTTCCTCACGGCCGCCGGTACGTCGACTATGTCACGGCGCACTGCCGGGAACTCATCGACCGCTACCAGCCGTCGGTGCTGTGGAACGACATCTCGTGGCCCAGCGGCGGCAACCTCGCCGAGCTCTTCGCGTACTACTACAACGCGGTGGAGGAGGGAGTCGTCAACGACCGCTGGCGCGAGCCGAACTTCCCCCGCAACGCGTTCACCGATGCGTTGGTGCGCGGCGTCGGGGCCCTGCTGCAGTGGCTGTGGCGATTCATCCCGGAACGAAACAAGCGCCTCACCTTCGCCACCCCGATGCACTGCGACTTCCGCACTCCCGAGTACGAGGTCCTGCACACCGTCTCGGGTCGAAAGTGGGAGCTGGCCCGTGGCGTCGGGCACTCCTTCGGGGCAAACCGCCACGAGCAACCCGAAGACATCATCACCGACACCGAACTCATCCAGATGTTCTGCGACGTGGTGTCGAAGAACGGCAACCTGCTCATCGGGGTGGGCCCGCGTCCCGACGGGACCATTCCCGACGAACAGCAGGCACCCCTGCGAGGGTTGGGGGACTGGCTGGCCACCAACGGCGAGGCAATCTACGGCAGCCGGCCCTGGGTCATCACCGAGTCGGTGACCACGGAGGGGACGCCTGTTCGCTTCACGAAGAGCGGAGAGGGCGTGTACGCCCTCGTTCTCGGGATGCCCGCCACGCGGCGGATCACGATGCGAGCGATCGAGGGATCGCGCGTGCGGCGGGTGCGCCTCGTCGGCTCCTACGAGCAGCTCCACTGGTCAGTGGAGCGGGGCGAGCTCACGGTGACCCTGCCCGAGCGCATGCCCCTTTCAGCGGCGACCGCGCTTGATCTCGGGACGGACGTGCGGGCACGGTTGGCCGCGACGGCCTAGCGCGCACCTCGTGCCTGGTGGCGTGCGAGAAGTGCCCGCCGTCGTGCCGCGCCGTGGTCGTCGGACCGGCCGCCATTGACACGTAACGAGTACGGTCGTGGCCACTCGGCGACAGGGGAGGGACGCCATGATCCTGGACCTATTCCTCATCGGCCTGGTCGTCACCTTGGAACCCATCCCGCTGACCGCGATGATCCTGCTGCTGGCGGCCGAGCGAGGACTGCTCAAGGGCCTCGGGTTCACGCTCGGGTGGCTCCTGACGCTGGTGGTGATCGTGGCCGTCACCGTGCTGGTCACGGGCGGCAAGCCACTGATTCCGAAGAGCTCGCCCTCCACGGCGGCGCTGGCGCTGAAGCTGGCGATCGGTGTCGTGCTGGTCTTCATCGCCGTGCGGCGGCGCGCCCGGCCCGCCCGCACGGAGCCGAGGAAGCAGCCGAAGTGGATGTCGAGCATCGACCGCATCAACCCGCTGGCGGCGGCAGGCCTCGGCTTCCTGTTGCAGCCGTGGGTGCTGGTGGCCGCGGGTGTCGCCACCATCACCCAGGCCAAGCTGTCCAACGGCGTCGAGTACTTCGGCGTGTTCGCCTTCTGCATCTGGTGCACCGCGAGCTATCTGGTCATGGAGACCTACGCCGCTCTGCGCCCGGCCAAGGTCAAGACCACGCTCGACGGGGTGCTCCAGTGGATCAACACACACACGGACCAGACGATCGTCTTCCTGTCGCTGGGCCTCGGCCTGTATCTGACGGCCAAGAGCATCTACGGGCTGGTGGGCTGATCCTCGGCCGTGCCCGTGCGGCGCGTCCCGCGACCCAGGGACCTTTGGCCCTATCCGTCCTGCATCAACGCCACAAGGCTGAGATCGGTACCCGCAAGACAAGGGAGGTAGGTTCGAGATGCTCGCCTATACGTGGCCGCTGCTCAGCTTGTTTTGGACATTCCTGATGTTCGCAGGGGTGTTCTTGATGGTCTTCTTCATCATCTGGTGCTTCGTCGACAACTTCCGCCGCCGCGACCACCACGGCATGGCCAAGGCGATGTGGACCATCGTGATCCTCCTGATCCCGGTCCTCGGCGCGCTGATCTACATCATCGCCCGTCCGGCGGACGCCGCCCTGGCGACATGAGGTGCGCCGGCGGCGCAGGTCAGGCGCCGTCGGTTGCGTGCAAGATCAGGCGCCGGTCGTCGCCGAGAGCGACACCCTTGATCCCGAACCGTTCGGCCAGCAGCGTCGGCACCTCGTCGAGCGGCACCTCCACGAGGGTGGACGCCCCACCGACGGGACGCTCCACCAGCACCGGCTGCCCGTAGACGAAGAGGGAGAGGCAGCGGTCGGCGCTGCGCAACCCCACCATGATGCCGGTGACGAACGGCGACTCGGGGTGGGTGGCCGTGTACCAGTTGTTCACCTCGATGTCGACGTGCGCCGCCGGCTCGGGGACGAAGCCGTACATGTCGGTCCAGCCCCCGTCCTGGAACACCTGGAGCACGAGCTCGGCGCCGTCCTCGACCAGCCGGTAGCGCCAGCCCGCTTGCTCGGACTCGGCGCCGGCAGCGAAGGGAAGCGGGTCGAGCAGACCGCCGCCGCCGAACCCGACGTCGGCCAGCCAGGTGCCGTCCCCGTCCGTCACGCGCAGGAGGAGGTGGTTGAGGGGGCGGGGCGAGCCCTCGGGGCCCATGCGGACCCGGGCCAGCATGGGGCTCACCTCCATCCCGCCGAGTGACTCCAGGGCGGCCCCGAAGAGGAGGTTGTGCTCGAAGCAGTAGCCACCGCGGCCCCGGGTCACGATCTTGTCCTCGAGGTCGGCCAGCTCGAGCGAGACCGGCGTTCCCGCGAACGGGTCGAAGTTCTCGAACGAGATGCCGGTGGCGTGGGCCCGGTGGACCTCGGCCAGTCCCGGGTCGCTGCCGGCGTCCAACCCGATGCGGTCCAGGTAAGCCTGCAGGGACGTGAGCGGGGTCACCGCGCAGAGGCTACCGCCGGTGCCCGCGGGTCCCTCCCGGTCGAACGATCGTTGGCCTGCGCGCCGCGGGTGGTCACCGACTTTGCAATTTGACTCGGGCGGAGGTGTCGCTAGGGTGACGTTTTTACCCAGGGGAACGCAGGAGCCGGCAATGCAGAACCACCACCCCAAGATCTCGCAACGTCCCGACCGGACGTGGGTGGTGGAATGCCGCGAGTGCCGCAACGACCGCACCTCTGGCCTGCCGATCGGCATCGGCATGCCGCTGCAGGATCGGGAGACGGCCGAGCGGCTTCGCGAGAACCACATGACGCGGCCGCTGCGGGCCGCCGCCTCGTAGGTCCGCTCGACGACGCGGGCGATGTCGGTGACGCCGGGTCCCGATCAGCTCCGTCCCGACCCGGCCGGTGGGACAGCGGGTGTCGTCACGAAGCAGAGCACGCGCCCGGTGGTCGACACGGTCGCCCGCTTCGTCGAGCTTCTCGGGTCGAAGGGTGTGAAGGTCTTCACGGTCATCGACCAGCGCGCCGAGGCGCGCGCGGCGGGCCTCGACCTGCGCGAGACGACCCTGGTCGTCTTCGGCAATCCGGCGGCGGGAACCCCCGTGATGGAGGCGGCACCGCTCGCCGCGCTCGACCTGCCGCTCAAGGTCCTGGTGTGGGCGGACGGCGAGCGGGGCACGCAGGTGAGCTACACCGACCCGTCCGCCCTCATCGCCCGCTACGGCCTCCGCCCGGAGGTGGGTGCGGCGCTCGAGGGGATCCACGGGCTGACCGACGCCCTCGTCGCCGGCTGACGCGGCGCGGTCGGCCGGGCCGGGCCGTCGCTCAGGCCGTTGTCTCGAGCCGGACGTCGTGGCGGCCGGGATCGAGCGCGCGCTCGACGGCCTCCCTTATGGCCCGACTGTGGCCCTCGGGGTCCATCCCCCCGGAGATCGTCACGTAGACGACGTCACCCCAGCCCTCCCGGATTTCGACCCGCGAGATCTCGTACGCACTGCCGTCGGGATGCGCATCCGCGATGGCGCTCCAGACCCGCCTGGTGACGTCGACGCCCACCATCGCGCCAGAGTGCCGGTGTCGACATGGCGCAGATAGGGGACAAGGTCCCTTTCGGCTACCCCGTCGGCCTACGCGAAGAGCCGGCGCGGCGTGGCGTACTCCATCTCGAAGTACGTTGCCGACGCGCCCGGGACCGCCAGCGCCGCCGCGGCCGGCGCGATGTCGACGCCCGGGAGGCCGGGGAACAGCGGGTCGTGGTGGCAGAACGCGACCTGGCGTGGACGAAGGAGCTGCACCTGCTCGAGCATGTACTGCACGCTGGAGCCCTGGAATGGTTCACCGTCGACATTGGGCCTGCCCCCGAGGGAGAGCAGGGCCACGTCGGGCCGCAGCCCGTCGAAGATGCCACGCCAGTAGCCGGCGCTCCCGCTGATCAGCATCGAGCCGCCCGCCGTCGTCAACAGGTACGCCAGCTGACCCCCGTCGTGGCGGGAGCACCGCTCGTTCATGGCAACCAGCGCCGGTCCCGCCGGCGCGGGGGCCGCGTCCATGGCGCCGAACAGCCCCGCCACGGTGGCGGCGCGCTGCTGCGCTCCGATGTCGAGGTCGCCGAGGCAGGGGACAGAGGTGTCGGACTCGCTGTGGGCGAAGAGGCAGGCGTGAAGCGCGGGCAGCACGCGCACCTTCGTCGTTGGTCCGCAGTGCACCGTCTCGCCGCCCGTGACGACCAGAAGTTGGTTCTCGGGCACCCCGCCGGCGCGCAGGCAACGGGCGGACTCGGGGGAGGCGACGACGGTGGCGCCGGCGCCGAGCGCCAGTGCGTCGGCGCCGTAGAGATGATCGAAGTGGGCGTGGCTCACGAAGACGAAGTCGGCCTCGCCCACCTCGGCCGTCGACAGACCGACCGGCTCGAGCCCGGGCAAGCGGTCGAGGTAGGCGTCGAAGAAGAGATGGAGGCCGGCGTCGCGCACACGGAAGGTGGCGGTCCCGAACCACTCGAGTGTCGTCGGCATGGCAGGCCTCCCGATTTCTATTCGGACGCGGTCGGAACGGCGGAGGGCGCGCCGACGAGCTTGGCCGACATCTTCACGGCCTTGACGGCACTGGTGGCTCCCGTCTGCAGGGCGGCGCCGACGACGATGAAGACGATGCCGAACCAGAACACCACGTCGCCCCAGCCCAGCATCAAGATGCCCAGCCGTCCCAGCATGTAGGGCGGCGAACAGACAACCGCACCGACCGCACCGCCGACCATCGTCGCGGCGAGCTTGTCCCTCCGGGACCCGGTCTGCTTGATGCCGACGAGGCGGGCCGGCACGGCCAGGTAGCAGAGCATCATGACGCCGACGACGATGCTCTGGGCCACGACGAAGCGCCAGTGGCTCCAGCGCGCCACGATCAGCGCGGACCAGGACAGGGCGAGGCCGACAGCGCAGCCCCATGCGAGTATCACCCGGAGGTGACGGCGGGCCAGACCGAACGCCGGGCGGATCTGGGGCTTGCCGGGCGCCGAGATGGCGAAGGCGAACACCGCATTGAGGTAGAAGCTGGCGGCGGTGAGGGCGGTGACCGCCAGCACGCACGGGATCAGGACCAGGCCTGAGATCACGTGGAACTCCTTGCCGTGGAGCGTGTGGATCTTCAGGTCCAGCATGGCGACCCAGATCCACATGGCCGGCACGATCTGGACCAGGGTCAGGCGCCAGTTGGTGAACAGCAGCTTGAGCCCCTGGAAGAGCATCAAGAGGGCACCCACGATCAGGCCGAGCGGAGCCAGCCAGCGACGGCGCCGGCTCAATTCGAGGACGGCCTGCTCCACGGCGCTGTCGTCACCGGTCCGGATGACGTGGACCAGGCGGGCGATGGCGGTCCCGACGCGCTCGCGGCGGCCGCCGGACGGCGCCGGTTCGGCCTCGGCCGGGAGCGCGTCCACCACGGGGTCAATCGGAGGGTCGGCCTGGCCCGGTGCGTCCCCGCCCTGGTGGTGCACTGTCACTCGTCGCCCCCTCGTATCCGGCCGTCCTGGAGCCCGGTCGCGTGTGCGACACCGTCATTGTGGTCCCATCCCGGGGTGCGGTGCAGATCGAAGGCTCAGAAAGGGACCAACGGCCCTGCCGGGTCGTCGCGTGGGGCGTAGCCTCGTCGGCGGAGCGGCTGCGCCGTCGCGTGGCCGACCCCGGAGAGGTGAGACATGACGATCGAAGAGATGATCCGCACCGCGGACGGCCCGATTCCCAAGGTGGTCCAACACCTGAGCGATTCCGAGAGCAAGGAGAAGGGAAAGCGAGCCCGCGCCAGCGTGCCGAGGGCCAGCCATGCCACCTTCACGCCCTCGCCGGACCGCCCGGACCCGGTTTCCCTGCTCGAGGAGCAGGCCGTGTCACGGGTCCCCGAGCTGGTCCCCATTCGCTACGGCCGCATGCTGGTCTCGCCGTTCACCTTCTACCGGGGCGCCGCTCTGATCATGGCGTCAGACCTCTCCACCACGCCCCGGTCCGGTCTCACGGCGCAGATCTGCGGCGACGCCCACCTGTCCAACTTCGGGGTGTTCGGCTCCCCGGAGCGCTCCCTCGTCTTCGACTGCAACGACTTCGACGAGACCCTGCCCGGACCCTGGGAGTGGGACGTCAAGCGGCTGGCGGCCAGCATCGTGGTCTCCGCCCGGGGGCTCGGTTTCGCCAAGGACGTCCGCGCCGAGGCCATCGTCGGCCTCGGCCGCGTGTACCGGGAGGCCATGCGGGACATGGCGGCGATGTCCACCCTGGAGGTCTGGTATTCCCACGTCGACATCGAGAACGTGCTCGAGTTGCTGCAGGCCCAGGCGGCCGCCACGGGCTCGAAGAACGAGGCGCGCATGGCCACGACCGCCGGCAAGCTGGTCGCCAAGGCCCGGACCAAGGACACGATGAAGGCGCTCGACAAGCTGACCACGGTGGTCGACGGCCAGCGCCGCATCATCAGCGATCCGCCGCTCGTCGTTCCGGCCGACGAAATGTTCCCCGAGGTGCAGAAGGAAGCTCAGCTGGAGCTCTTCCACGAGCTCCTGCACCGGTACCGGGCCAGCCTGCCGACCGACCGGCGGCACCTGATTGAGCAGTACCAATTCACCGACCTGGCCCGGAAGGTGGTCGGCGTCGGGAGCGTCGGCACGCGGGTCTGGATCCTGCTGCTGCACGGGCCCAGTCCCGATGATGTCCTCTTCCTCCAGGCCAAGGAGGCGGAGGCGTCCGTTCTCGAGCGATTCACCAAGAAGAGCCAGTACGCCAACCACGGCGCCCGGGTGGTCGCCGGCCAGCGGCTCATGCAGGCGTCCAGCGACATCTTCTTGGGCTGGCAGCGCACCGAGGGCCTCGACGGCAGATCCCACGACTACTACGTACGCCAGCTCCAGGATTGGAAGGGATCGGTCGACACCGACAACGTCATCCCGGCCGGCATGAAGGCCTACGGTGAGCTGTGTGCCCACACCCTGGCCCGGGCCCACGCGCGCTCGGGGGACCGGATCGCGATCGCCGCCTATCTCGGCAACAGCTCCACCTTCGAGAAGGCCCTGGCCAAGTTCGCCGAGTCCTACGCCGACCAGAACGAGCGGGACTACAAGGAGTTCGCCTCGGCGTGCGCGAGCGGCCGGCTCCATGCCGAACAGGGTGTCTGAGGCTCGTCAGTGTCATGGCTTTTGACCCCACACGGGGGTAGTGGGATCGTTAAGAGGCAGCACACGCCTGGCCGCGGGCCGGGGGGGCATCTCGAACACTCAAACGCGTAAGGAGCTTTCTGCATGCTTGCCACGAACTACCCGATTCTTGACGCCTTCTTGACAATGCTTTATTTCTTCCTCTTCATCATCTGGATCTGGTTGTTGATCACGGTGTTCATCGACATCTTCCGCAGCCATGACATGGGCGGCGTGGCCAAGTCGCTGTGGGTCATTTTCGTGATCGTCCTGCCCTTCTTGGGTGTCTTCGTGTACCTGATCGCCCGGGGTGGCAAGATGCACGAGCGGGCGGCTGCGGACGCCGCCCAGCAGCAGAAGGCATTCGACGCCTACGTCAAGCAGGCCGCCGGCACCGCAGCCAGCGGCGACGGCGTGGCCGACCAGCTCTCGAAGCTGGCCGACCTCAAGGCGAAGGGTGTCATCACCGACGCCGAGTTCGAGGCGCAGAAGTCCAAGGTCCTCGCCGCCAACTGAGTTGGCGGCGGGAGCGGCTCATCCAGGGGCACCAGAGCAACGACAGAGGAGACACACCATGACAATGGGACCAGTGAGCTACACGGTGGTGGCCTTTCCGGGCAACCAATTCAACGGCGACATCGCACCCGAAGTCGCGCGGCTGGTCGAGAGCGGCATCGTGCGAATTCTCGACCTGGTGTTCGTCGGCAAGGACGAAGCCGGGGACACCATCAGCCTGGAGTTCGACCAGCACGACGAGCTGACCGCGTTCGGTGAGCTCGACGGCGAGGTCGGTGGCCTGATCAACATGGAGGACCTGGACCACGTGGCCGCAGGGCTTCCGGCCGGCAACTCCGCGCTGATCATCGTGTGGGAGGACGTCTGGGCGAGGCCGCTCGCCGAGGCGGTGATGGCGTCCGGGGGAGTGGTCGTGGACAGCGCCCGCATCCCGGCTCCCCTGGTCGAGGCCGCCATGGCCGAATTGGCCGAGGCGCTCAGCACCTGAGCGCAGTCGGGACCCCGACGAGAAACCGAAAACAGAGCCTGAGAGAGAAGGAGCACACGATGCCACTGAGACGACGTCCGGTCATGCGGACGGTAGCGAGGACGGCGGTCATCGCCGGGACGGCCACCGCGGTCGCCGGCGGGGTGAACCGCCATCAGCAGAACAAGTACGCCGAGCAGGAGGCCGCGCAGGCCCCGCAGCCTGCCGCGGCGCCGGTGGAAGCTCCGCCGAATTCCGACGACATGGTCAACAAGTTGAAGCAGCTCGCCGACCTCAAGGACCAGGGCATCCTGACGGAGGCCGAGTTCAACGACCAGAAGGCCAAGATCCTGGCCGAGATGTCCTGACTCCTTGATCGCCGATGGCGGCGATCAAACGGCCAAGGCCCTGCCCGAGATCTCAGGACACCGAGATCAGCACGTCCTCATCAGGTCGCACCCGCCCCCACCAGTCGGACGGGACGTGCTGCGAGCGGTTCGGGATCATGTTGCGCAGCCGGTGGGAGGCCAGGAGCCGACCTCCCTGGGTCACCTCGACGCGCGGATGGTCCAGAAAGACACGGGACCTGATCAGAACGGGATCGACCCCGGGGCGAGCGGGATCCGCCCGGTTCGGCACCACCCAGTGCAACGGGTCCGCGACGAGCACCCGCTCCGTCGCGGACAGCGCGGTCCGGTCTCCACCTCGGCGCAGCCACTCCGCAGCAGCCCGGCCGACGGAAAGGGCCCGCTGTGCGGCCACGTCCGCGGTCTCGGCCGGATGCACGACGTTCCCCGCGGCGAAGACCCCGGCGGCCGTCGTGACCCCACCGGCTGCACAGGCGGGACCGCGGGTACCGGGATCGATGGAGAGACCGGCCAGGCGGGCCAGCTCGTTGTCCGGAATGAAGTCCCCGGTGAAGACGACGGTGTCGACGGGCACCGAGCGCTGGTCGCCGCCCGGACCGCGGACGAGCACCCGGTCGACTCTGTCGCGCCCGTAGATGCCGGCGACTGACGTGCGAGTCCAGACCGGTACCCGGAGGCCCACCCTGACCAAGAGGTCAAACAGGCGATAGGACTGGGGGCGCGGAAGGTCCGTCACGAGAGCGACCGGGTGGACCCCGGCGTGCCTCAGCGTCATGACAGCGGAGTAGGAGACATGCTCGGCGCCGACGATGACGGCGCGTCGGCCGACGGGGCGGTGCTCTCGGTAGACCCAGTGCTGGAGCTGGCCGGTGGTGAATATGCCGGCGGGCCGGGTCCCCGGAACCAGACGCGCCGCCCGTGGCCGCTCCCGGGCCCCGGTGGCCAACACGACGGCGCGCGCGTCCATTTCGAGCACCCCCCTGGGACCCGTGACTTCGGCACGACCCGGTGCCGCCCACCCGGTCACCATCGTGCGAGTCCTGATGTCCACGCCGCAGGCAACCGCCCGATCGACCCACCGGCGGGCATATACCGGTCCGGTCAGGACCCGCCGGAAATCGCGCAGGCCGAAGCCGGTGTGCTCGCACAGGCGAGGAGTCCCGCCCGCCTCGTCTTCCCGGTCAACGACCACAACGGTACCGGCACCGCCCGATTTCAGCGCCGTCGCGGCAGCCAAGCCGGCGGGGCCGGCGCCAACGACAAGGGCGTCGACCGTCACGACGTCGCGACGCATGCCCTCACCTCGACGTCACGCAGGCCGCGACCGCGGCGCCGCAATAGAAGCCCTGACATCGCCCGTTGGTCGCCCGGGTGCGCCGGCGCACGCCACCGAGGTCTACGGCCGGGACCAGAGAACGGAGTGCATCGCGCACCTCGCCCTGGGTGACCCGCTCACAGAAGCACATGATGTGCCCGTAGGCCGGATCGCGCTCGATCATCTGCGCATCTTCGAAGGCTCGCGTCGCCCGCTCCGCCAGCTCGGGCATGTGCGGGACGACCGGTTCGTCCTCCGCCTCCACCAAGGTGAGCCCGGCGGCCCCCATCGCCTCGATCACGTGCTCGGCGATGGCGAGCGACGCGGTCAGACCCGTCGACCGGATGCCCCCGACGCAGGCATAGTGCTCACGTTGATGGACGCTGATCTGGTAGTCCGAATGCTCGGTGGCGGCGCGCAGCCCGGCATAGATCGCTGTCACCTCCTCATTGACCAGGTCCGGCAGGATGCGGCGGCCCGCGTCGAACAGGCTCTCGATGCCGGCGGCGGTGGTGGCCGTGTCCTCCCGATCGGATATGTCCTCGGCCGTAGGGCCCAACAGCACGTTGCCGTAGACCGTCGGCGCCACAAGAACGCCCTTCGTCCGCTCTGTGGGCACCGGCAGCAGGATCGACGACAGGAGGGAACGAGCCAACTTGTCGAACACGATGAGCTGGCCCCGTCGGGGCGCGATGGTGAACCCGTCGTGGCCGAATCGCTGGTCGAGGAGGTCCGATCCGAGCCCGGCCGCGTTCACCACCCAGCCGGCGCGGACCGAGCCCGTCGTGGTACGCAGCAGCCATGCGTCCGCGTCGCGCATCACATCCGTCACCTCGACGCCCAGCACAAGCTCGACGCCCGCACCGACCGCCTCGATCGCGTAGGCGATGCTCGTGTTCCACGGACAGATGATCGACTCGTCGGGTATCACAACTCCCCCCGTGGCTCCTCTTCCGAGCATCGGTTCACGCCGGTACAACTCCTCGGGCGTGACCCGTCCGGCGCGCTCGTACCCGTTGGCCCGCGCGGTCGCCACCACCGCGTCGAGGCGCGCCTCTTGCTCCCCGTCCCAGGCGACGAGCAGAGCCCCGGTGTGCTCGAGCGCGATGCCCGCGCGGGTCGCGTAGGAGCCGAGCAGCTCGTGGCCTCGCCGGACCAGCCTCGATTCGAGGGTCCCGGGCTTCGTGTCGAACCCGGTGTGGAGGATGGCGGTGTTGGCCTTCGAGGTGCCCGTCCCGACGTCGTTGGACCTCTCGAGCACGACCGTGCGGAGCCGGTAGCGGGCCAGCTGGCGCGCGATCGCCGTTCCCACCACGCCGGCACCGACGACCGCCACGTCATAGGAGCGGTTGCCTCTCACTTCGTCGCCACCAGGCGCGCCACCGCGCGCTCGAAGCGCTCCAGACGCACGGCCGCCTCGTCGGCCGAAACCGCCGGCTCGTAGCGCCTGTCCGGCCGCGACCGTGCGACGACCTCGTCGAGCGATGCTCCTCCGCCCGCGCCGAGCCGGGCCAGGGCCGCCACACCGGCCGCCGTGGCGTGCGGGGAAGAAGCGACTTCCACCGGGGTCTGCAGCAGGTCGGCCTGGGTCTGCATGAGCAGCCGCGAGCGGGTCAACCCCCCGTCCACCCGCAGCAGCGTGAGCGGACGGCCGAGGTCCACCGCGGCGGCCCGGGCCAACAGGGTCACCTGCGCCGCCAGGCCCTCGACCGTCGCCCGGACGACGTGCGCGGGCTCGGTACCCGGCCCGATCCCCTCGATACTGCCGAGCACATCGGGTCGCCACCACGGCGCGCCGAGCCCGCTGAGGGTGGGCACCACCGTGACGCTGCCGCCGTCGCCCACCGAGCCGGCCACGGCGTCGAGATCCTCGGAACGGCCCAAGAACCCCCACCGGCGCAACCAGGCGACGGCCGCACCGGCGGCGTAGACCTGCCCGTCGATGCAATAGGCCGCGTGCTCGCCGAGCTGCCAGGCGACGGACACGGCCAGGCCGGCCGACGACGCGACCGGCTCCGGGCCGGCGTTGGCCAACAGGAACGCGCCGGTGCCGTACGTGCACTTCGACTCCCCGCTTTCGAGGCAATGCTCCCCGACGAGCGCCGCCTGCTGGTCGACGCACAAGCCGCTCACGACGAGCGGCGCCCCGAACGCGTCCGTCCGGCCGATCTCCTCGGCGCAGCCGACGACGGCAGGGAGATCGTCGGCGCGCAGTCCGAAGGCGGCACAAGCCTCCTCCGACCAGGAGCGGCGCTCGAGGTCGAGGAGCAGCGTCCTCGAGGCCGTGGTGGCGTCCGTCACGAAGGCGCCCGTGAGGCGGTGCTGGAGCCAGGTGTCGGTGGTCGTCACGACCCCTTCGGTCGTGACGTGGCGGCGCAGCCAGGCCATCTTCGGCGCCGCGAAGTAGGGATCGAGCGGAAGACCGGTCGTCCGCGTCAGCTGCTCGGCGTCCCCCGCCATGTCGGCGCAGACCGTCGCCGCGCGCCGGTCCTGCCACGAGATGGCGGCACTCAGGGGGCGTCCCGTGGCGCGCTCCCAGGCGAGCACGGTCTCACCCTGGTTGGCGACGCCCACGGCCGCGACGTCACCGCCCGACTGGACGATGGCGTCCGTCCCGGCACCGCAGACCGATTCCCACAGTTGCTCGGGGTCCTGCTCGACGCCTCCACCCGGGACCGCACGCGGCGTGACGGCGACCTCCACCGACGCGAGCGCCTCCCCGTGGTCGCCGAACACGACGGCCTTGGTCGCCGACGTTCCCTGATCGATGGCGAGGATCTTCATGCTGCCTCCCGGCATCTGCGCCGGTCCGTTCCGGAGGGATTCATCGGATTGTCTCGCAATGCAGGCCCCCGATCGGCAGTGCGACCGATCCTGCCAGGTCCGAGTGGTGATGACTGATTCGGTCCCGAACCGGCACCGTCGCGCCTATCCACGACGCGGCTCGACGCGTCTCGGTAACATTCTCGTCACGCGGCAGGGGGCTTGCTAGGGTTCCGCAACACCGGATGCGGCCCCCGGTCCCGGGGCCGCCGAACAAAGGGGGCGCACGTGCCTGAAGGCGTCGACGTGGAGGAGATCCCGGAAATTCCGGACCTGTCAGCCCTGAATGCTGACGAAAAAATGCTCGCCGAGATGGGCTACAAGCAGGAGCTGAACCGCTCGTGGTCCGGCTTCTCCAACTTCGCCATCAGCTTCTCCATCATCTCCATCCTGGCCGGGTGCTTCACCACATTCTCCAGCGGGTGGAACGGCGGCGGCCCGGCGGCCATCGCCTGGGGCTGGCCGATCCTGGCCGCACTGGTCCTCTGCATCGGCCTCTGCCTGTCCGAGCTGGTCTCCGCCTATCCGACTTCCGGCGGCATCTACTGGTGGGCCTCCAAGCTCGGCGGCGCCAAGTCCGGCTACTACACCGGCTGGCTGAACCTCATCGGCTTGCTCGCCATCGTCGCCTCGGTGGCGTACGGCTGCGCCACCTTCCTCGACCTGACGCTCGGCTTCTTGTTCCCGGGGAGCTACACGTCGGGGAACCTCGACACGATCTTCCTCTACTTCATGGGGGTCCTCGTCCTCGCCGCCGTCGTCAACATCTTCTCGAGTCACCTGCTGTCCATCTTCAACCGGGTCTCGGTCTGGTGGCACGTGTTCGGCGCGGCGGGAATTATCCTCATCCTGATCTTCCTGCCGCATCACCACGCCAGTGTGTCGTCCGTCTTCACCTCGCGTGTCAACAACACGGGGTTTTTCGGCGGCAAGACGGGCGGATTCGGGTTCCTCTTCATCATCCTGCCCATCGGTGCCCTGTTGACCCAGTACACGATCACCGGGTACGACGCCTCCGCCCACCTCTCGGAAGAGACCCACTCCGCGGCCGACTCGGCAGCCAAGGGCATCTGGCGCTCGATCTTCTACTCGGCCATCGGCGGCTGGCTGCTCCTCCTGGCGTTCCTTTTCGCCGTGCAGAACCAGAGCAAGGTGACCTCGGGCGGGGGCGGCGTGGCGCTGATCTTCCAGCAGGCCCTCACGTCGCGGTGGGGCGGGACGGTCCTCCTCATCTCGTCGGTCGGCCAGTTCTTCTGCACCATGGCGTGTATGACGAGCTGCACGCGGATGCTCTTCGCCTTCAGCCGGGACGGGGCCGTGCCCGGCCACCAGATGTGGTCCAGGCTCAGCCCGCGGCGGGTGCCCGTCGCCGGCGTGATCTTGGTCGCCGCTGTCTCGATCATCCTCACCCTGCCGGCCCTGATCAAGGTCGACATCAACGGCGCGCCCTCCCCGGTCGCCTTCTTTGCCGTGGTGTCCATCGGCGTGATCGGCCTCTACTGGTGCTTCGCCATCCCGATCTGGCACAGGTGGCGCATGGGCGACCGCTTCGAACCCGGCAACTGGACCCTGGGCGCGAAGTACAAGGTCCTCTCGGTGGTGGCCCTGCTCGACGTCGTCCTCGTGACGTTCATGGCTTTCATGCCCACCTCGAACCTGGGTGTGCCATGGACCACCGGGTTCGCGTGGAAGTACGTGAACTACACCATCCTCGTCTTCCCGGCGTTCTTGATCTTCCTGTGGATCTACTGGCACGTGTCGGTCAAGAACTGGTTCACCGGGCCGAAGCAGACCATCGATCTCGGCCCGGACTACCCGGCCTCGTCGCTCCCCTGAGCAGTCCCGACCATCTGCGGCGGTGAGCGCCGGAGATGGCGCGGGCCTCGACCCGGCCTTCCTCGAGCGGATCGAGGTGCTCCGGGGCCGGCCACGCACGGTCGAGCCCCTTCCGGGCGGGCTCACCAACCGGAACTACAAGGTCACGACGCCCGACGGAACCTACGTGCTCCGCCATTCGACTCCGTCGTCCGCCGACGAGCTCGCTGTCGATCGCCGGGCCGAGTACGAGAATAGTGTCCGCGCCGCCGCCGCCGGCGTGGGTGCGCCCGTCGTGGACTTCCTCCCCGACGACGGGATCCTCGTGCTCGGCTTCCTCGGGGGCGAGTCGCTGACCGACGAGCATTTCCAGCAGCCGGGGATCCTGCCCCGCGTGGCGCTGACCTGCCGGACGCTCCACGCCGGCGAGGCCTTCGTCAACCGCTTCGACATGTTCGAGCTGCAGGCCGACTACCTCGGTCGCGTCCAGCGCCGCGGCTTCCGTCTCCCACCGGGCTACCTCAACCACGACGGGACCGTGTGGCGCATCCGGGACGCTCTGGGCGTGTGCCCCGTGGCGCCTCGCCCGTGCAACAACGACCTCCTGGCCGCCAACTTCATCGATGACGGCCAGTCAGTCTTCATCATCGACTACGAGTACTCCGGGAACAACGACCCCTACTTCGAGCTCGGCAACATCTGGAGCGAGTGCCACCTCACGCTCGACCAGCTCGAAGAGCTCGTTCGCTCGTACGACGGCGCCCCATCCAAGAGCCACCTGGCACGAGCCCGCCTGTGGGGCCTCATGTCCCAGTACGGGTGGACGTTGTGGGCGTCGATACAGGACGCCACCAGCCAGATGGATTTCGACTTCTGGAGCTGGGGGATGGAGAAGTACGAGCGGGCCGAGGCCACCTTCGCCGGTCCCGACCTCGAGCGGCTCCTGGCCGACGTGGCGCGGGCAGACTGAGCGGGATCTGGCGAGGGTGACGAGCGTGGAGCACGCACCAACAGGGGGCGACCTGCCCGACCGGGCCCGCGTGGTGGTCATCGGCGGTGGCGTCATTGGGACCTCGACCGCTTACCACCTGGCCCGGCTCGGGTGGACCGACGTCCTCTTGCTCGAGCAGGGGCAGCTCTCGTGTGGCACGACGTGGCACGCGGCGGGCCTCCTGGGCCAGCTTCGCGCCACCGAGTCCGGGACCCGCCTCGTGCAGTACTCCGCCCGTCTCTACGGCGAGCTCGAGGCGGAGACGGGCCTGGCGACGGGCCTCAAGCGGTGCGGTGGCGTGACCGTGGCGCGCACTTCCGAGCGGATGGTCCAGCTGCGCCGGACGGCGGCGACAGCGGAGGCCTACGACCTCGAGTGCGAGCTGCTCGCCCCCCGCCAGGCCCTCGAGCGATACCCCATCCTCGAGACGGGCGATCTGCTCGGAGCCCTCTGGCTACCCGGCGATGCGACCGTCAACCCCGTGGACGTGACGGCCTCGCTCGCGCGCGGCGCGCGCCTGCGGGGCGTCCGTATCGAGGAGCACACCCGGGTCGCCGCCGTCAACACTCGGAACGGCCGGGTGACGGGCGTCGTGACGGACCGGGGCACCGTCGAGGCCGAGGTCGTCGTGAACTGCGGCGGCCAATGGGCGAAGGCCGTCGGCCTCCTCTGTGGTGTGGACGTCCCGCTCCACTCGGCCGAGCACTTCTACGTGGTGACCGAGCAAATCGAGGGGGTCCACCCACAGCTCCCCATCCTGCGCGACCCCGACGGGTACACCTACGTGAAGGAAGAGGTCGGCGGGCTCGTCGTCGGCGGCTTCGAGCCGACCGCCAAGCCCTGGGTCGCCCCCGACGCACTGCCACACCCTTTCGAATTCCAACTGCTCGAGGAGGACTGGGACCACTTCAGCATTCTCATGGAATCAGCCGTTCACCGGATTCCCGCCCTCGGGATGACAGGGCTGAAGAAGCTGTACAACGGCCCCGAGAGCTTCACGCCCGACAACCAGTTCATCCTGGGCGAGGCGCCGAACGTCCGGGGGTTCTTCGTGGGGGCGGGGTTCAACTCGGTCGGGATCGCGTCGGGTGGCGGCGCCGGCCGGGCTCTCGCCGAGTGGATCATCGAAGGCGAGCCGACGAGTGACCTGGCCGCCGTCGACATCCGGCGGTTCGCACCGTTCAACGCGAACAACCGGTGGTTGCGGGACCGCGTCGGCGAGGTCCTCGGCCTCCACTACGCCGTGCCGTGGCCGAACCGGGAGCTGGCGACGGCCCGCCCGTTCCGGCGATCGCCGCTGCACCACCTCCTGGCGGGCAAGGGCGCCGTCTTCGGCTCGAAGATGGGGTGGGAGCGGCCCAACGTCTTCGCACCGGCCGGGGTGCCCGCCGAGCTCGACTACACGTGGGGCCGGCCCGGGTGGCTCACCTGGTCGGCCGCCGAGCAGACGGCGACCCGGCAGCGGGCGGCCGTCTTCGACGAGACATCCTTCGGGAAGCTCCTCGTGGTCGGGCGTGACGCGGAGGCGGTGCTCCAGCGCCTGTGCACGGCGGATGTGGCCGTCGAGCCGGGCCGGGCCGTCTACACGGGCATGCTCAACGAGCGCGCCGGCTACGAGGCCGACGTGACCGTGACCCGCCTCACGTCCGACCGCTATCTGCTGGTGACGAGCGCGGCCTCGCCCGTGCGCGACGCCGTGTGGATCGAGCGCCACCTCCGCACCGGCGAGCACGTCAGCGTGGTCGACGTCTCCTCCGCGTACGCCGTCCTCGGCGTGATGGGCCCTGCGTCGCGCCGGTTGCTCAGCCGGCTCGGTTCGGCCGACCTGTCCGACGAGGCGTTCCCGTTCTCGACGAGCCGGGAGACCTCGCTCGGCTATGCGACGGTGCGCGCCACCCGGATCACCTACGTGGGCGAGCTCGGCTGGGAGCTCTACGTCCCGAGCGAGTTCGCCGTCGGCGTCTACGAGGACCTCGTGGGCGCCGGCGCCGACCTCGGCCTCGGCGTCGTCGACGCGGGGTACTACGCCATCAACAGCCTGCGCCTCGACAAGGGGTACCGGGCGTTCGGCGCGGACCTCACCCCTGACCACTCCCCGCTCGAAGCCGGCCTGCGCTTCACCTGCAAGCTCAAGACCCCGATCGACTTCGTGGGCCGGACGGCGCTCGAATCGGCCATCGAGGCAGGGCCGCGCCGGCGCCTCGTCTCGCTCCGGGTCGGCGACCCCGACGCCATGCTGTGGGGCGGCGAGCTGGTCCTCCACGACGGGGAGGCGGCGGGCCAGGTGACCTCGGCCGCGTGGTCCGCGACGTGCGGCGCGGCCGTCGGGCTCGCCTACGTGGGACGGCGTGACCGCGGCCCCGTCGGTGCCGACGACCTGTCCACCGGCACCTGGGAGGTCACGGTGGGCGACGCCGTGGCGCGGGCCGACATCCAGACGGGGGCGTTCTACGACCCGTCCTCGACCCGGGTCCGAAGTTGAGGCGATGTGGTGCGCGACGTAGGCAGTATTGGGCACTTTCCTGGTTCACACGATGGCGACGCACCGCCGACCCGATCCCGTCATCGGGGGTCCGGCCGGTAACGTAAACCGGATGTGGCCGAACGACAGCGGTGGCGGGGTCGACCCGAACCGCGTCCGCTCGGACTCGGTTGCACGTGGCTGAACTGCACGGAGCCGACGTCGTGAACGCGCAAGAGACGCCTTCCGCCGAGCCAGCGCCGCGCCCGCCGGAGGCGTCCCGGCGCAGGTGGTGGTGGGTGCCGGGCGCCATCACCGTGATCACGATCGCCGCCGTCATCGTCGTAACGATCTCGCAGCTCCACCCGAGCCTGCTGTTCACGAACACGACGACGACCGGAGGCGACACGGGCGCGCACATCGCCATGCCGAAGTACCTCGAGATGCTGCTGCGCCACGGCCACCTGACCGGCTGGGACCCCGGCTGGTACGACGGTTTCCCCCTCTACACCTTCTACTTCACGTTGCCCGACTTCTTCATTGCCATCGGCGGCTGGATCATTCCCTACGGCGTCGCGTTCAAGATGGGCACGATCCTCGGATCCGTCATGCTCCCGGTGTGTGCGTGGGCCTGTGGTCGCTTCTTCCGCCTCCGTCCTCCGCTCCCCACCCTTCTGGCCGCAGCCACCCTGCCGTTCCTCTTCGACTACACGTTCACCATTTACGGCGGCAACCTCTTCTCGACGCTGGCCGGGGAGTATTCGTTCTCGTTCAGCCTCTCGCTGGCCATCTTGTTCCTCGGACTCTTCGCGTGTGCCGTGCGGGAGGGCAGGTATCGCGGGTGGGCGGCGGTCGTGCTGGCCGGCTGCGTGCTCTCGCACATCGTCCCGGGCATGTACGCGTTGGGCGGCGCCGTCATCCTGACCATCGTCGAGCTCCTGCCCGCCCGCTGGGGGATTGCCGACTCGCGGCTGGTGCTCTGGCGCGACGACGACACGGTCCGATCAGTCCCCCGGACGCGCACCGTGTGGTGGGCCGCCTCGACCCTCGGCATCGGCCTGCTGCTCTCTGGATGGTGGCTCGTCCCCTTCGGGCTTCAGCACGCCTACACGACGTCCATGGGCTACCAGAACGTGGAAGGTTGGGGGCAGTACTTCCGCGAGGCCGACACCTGGGCACTAGTCCTCGCCGGCCTCGGGGCCATCGCCGCGTTCCTCGTGCGCAGCCGCTTCGGCATCACCGTGACCGTGCTCGGTATCGCGTCGGCGCTTGCCACGGCACTCGATCCACAAGGCAGCCTCTACAACGTGCGTCTCCTGCCCTTGTGGTTCATCTCGGTCTACCTCATGGCGGCCTGGGCCTTCGGGACGGGCTGCATCGCCGTCGCTCAGTGGTGGCGGCTGGCGCGAGACCGGCGTGGGGAGGCCGCCGCGCGGGCAGCAGCGTGGGTCGACCTGCCCCCTCCGCCCCCGCCGTGGGAGGAGACGGGCGCGCCGGGTGAACCGGCGGTCGGGGCTCCCCAGGCGATGACGGCACCGCCCCGCCCTTCCCCGCCCTGGGGCCCGGCCGCCGTCAGTGGCGCCCTCCTGGGCCTCCTCGGCGCGTTGATCGTCGTCGTCCCGCCGTTCGTCGTCCAGCCGTCTTCTCTGGTGCACACGGGACCCAACCAGGTCACGAACTGGTCGAACTTCAACTACGAGGGCTACGAGAACCAGCCCTCGTACCCCGAGTACCGCTCCATCTGGCAGACCATGGACGCGGTCGGCAAGCGCTATGGCTGCGGGCGCGCCATGTGGGAGTACAGCGACACGGAGAACCGATTCGGGACCCCCGAATCCCTGATGCTCCTGCCGTACTGGACGAATGGCTGCATCGACTCCATGGAGGGCCTCCTGTTCGAGTCCTCGACGACCACGCCCTACCACTTCATCAACCAGGCCGAGCTCTCGGCGGCGCCCTCGCAGCCAGAGGTCGGGCTCCCGTACGGGCCGGTCGACGTGGCGCTCGGCGTGCAGCATCTGCAGCTGCTCGGCGTGAAGTACTTCCTGGCCGAGACGCCGACGGTCGAACAACAGGCGAACGCCGACCCTGCGCTGCAACTCGTTGCCCGGACGGGACCGTGGACCTACAACTACGGCGGCGCGCTGACGCACACGACCTGGAACGTCTACCTGGTGAGGGACGCTCCGCTCGTGACGCCTCTCCGCAACGACCCCGTCGTCCTCACCGGAGTCAAGCCCGCCCCCTCGAGCTGGCTCAAACCGTCACTGGCCTGGTACGACCAACCGGCCCGATGGGACGTCGAGCTCGCCCAGGACGGCCCGTCCTCGTGGCCCCGGACATCGGTGACCGACATCCGTCCGCCGGTCAAGCCGACCGCGACGACCCGCGTCACCGGCGTGTCCCAGACCGACTCGTCCATCAGCTTCCACGTCTCGCGGGTGGGGACACCCGTGCTCGTCAAGGTCTCCTACTTCCCCAACTGGCAGGCGAGCGGCGCCGACGGGCCCTGGCGGGTGACTCCCAACCTGATGGTGGTGGTGCCCACGAGTCACGACGTGACGCTTTCTTACGGACGGTCGGCGTCAGACGATCTCGGACTCTTCGCCACCCTCGTCGGGCTGGTGGCCCTGGTTGCCCTGTTCGTCGTTCCTCCGGTCCGCCGGTGGAGGCTCCGGACGGCGTGAGACAAAAGGGACAGAATATGTCTAATATGTCCGTGTGACAGCGACGCTGGAGGGCACTCCGCCCATTGCGGAACTGGGCCTCACCCCGTCTCGCGCCTTCAGTTCCACCGAGGAGCGGATCCTCACCGCAGCCTTGGGCCTGATCGGGCGCCGCGGTGTTCGGCGGCTGGGCATGCAGGAGATCGCCGAGGCGGCCGGGGTGTCGCGGGGCACGCTCTACCGCTACTTCCCGAGCAAGGATCACGTGCTGACGGGCGCGGCGGACTACGACGAACGGCGCTTCAGCGTCGGCCTCGACGAGGTGCTGGCCGTGGTGCAGGCACCCCAGGACCGCATCGGGGCCTTCCTGGCCTTCGCGTTCGACTTCATCCGTTCCCACCCCTGCCGCCCCCTCTTCGAGTCGGAGTCCGGGTTCGTCATGGGCTACCTCCTCGACCACCTGCCCTCGCTCCGGGCGGAACTCGTCGTGCGCCTCGGGGACGCCCTCGACACGGTGCCCGCCGTGGCCTGTGGGGCAGTCGGCCGCGAGGAGCTCGTGGATGTCATCGTCCGCCTGTTCGCGGCGAGCTGGATCATCCCCGAACCGGACGAGGCCTCGCTCGTGCAGTCCGTGAACCGCATCCTGCAGATCGCAACAGAGGAGAAGACCAATGAGTGACACGCAGACGTCCACCGAGGCCGGTTACGGCGAGAGCCCGTTGTCCGCCATGGACCCGGAGATGGCCGCACACCCGCAGCCCGTCTTCAAGGTGATGCGTGAAGGGATGCCCGTGATGCCGCTGGACCTCCCGTCGGGCAAGGGCATCCTCCTCTCGCGCAAGGAAGAGATCATGGAGGCGCTCCGCCATCCCGAGATCTTCTCGTCCAACATGGACGCCGTCGATCTCAAGAACAAACGCCCCATGATCCCGCTGCAGATCGACCCACCTGAGCACAAGAAATTCCGCAAGCTGCTCGACCCGCTTTTCGCCCCGCGAAAGATGGCGCTTTTGGACGATGAGGTCTCTGCGCTCGTCAACCACCTCATCGATGGCTTCATCGAGCGGGGCGAGGTCGACTTCGCCAAGGAGTTCTCCATCCCGTTTCCCTCCCAGGTCTTCCTTACGCTCCTCGGCTTGCCGCTCGACGAGCTCGATCGCTTTCTCACCATGAAGGACGGGATCATCCGCCCGGACCATGTGACCGGGAAGCTGTACGGGTCGCAGGCGGCCAGCGACTACCAGCAGAAGATCGCGGATTCCGTCTACGAGTACTTCGACGAGATCCTCGACGAGCGTGAGCACGACCGGCGCGACGACCTTCTGTCGCACTTCCTCGACGCCGAGGTCGAGGGCGACCGGCTCAGCCGCGAGGACATCCTCGACATCTGCTTCCTCTTCCTCATCGCCGGGCTCGACACGGTCACGGCGACCCTCGACTGCATGTTCTCCTTTCTCGCTCAGCACCCCGAGCAACGGCGCCAGCTCGCCGAAAGCCCCGAACTCATCCCGAACGCGATCGAGGAGCTCTTGCGCTGGGAGACGCCGGTCATGGGCATCGCCCGGGTTGCCGTTCAGGACACGGAGCTCAGCGGCTGTCCGGTCCACGCGGGCGACCAGGTCATGGTCATGATCGGCTCCGCCAATACAGACGAAGCCGAATTCCCGGACGGGGACACGGTGCGCTTCGACCGCGACGTCAACCCTCACATCGCGTTCGGCGGCGGCATCCACCGCTGTCTCGGGTCGCACCTGGCCCGGCTCGAGCTGCGGGTTGCGTTGCGGGAATGGCACAAGCGGATCCCCGAGTACGAGGTGGAGCCCGGCCACACGCTCGTCTACACGTCGGGCATCCGCTCCATCGACCACTTCCCGATGCGCTTCACGGTACGGGGGTAGCGGCCTCCGCACTGCGCCTCCCGCCGTCGCTGACGTGGTCGGTCCAGCGGCCCTCGTGCCAGTAGCGCCGCTCGTGCCGTCCCGACGGGTCCGGGTACCAGCCAGACGGGGCGAGTCCCCGGTGACCGGTCGACGCCGCGGGCGCCGGCCGGCGGTCCATCCGGGCGAGCCGGCTCAGCTCGGACAGCTCCTCGACCAGCCGGTCCGCCTCCGCCACCTCCCGGTCCCTGAACTCGGCCCGGGCGCGCTTGCCGGCCACGTCCACGTGCACCGTGGCCAAGCCGAGCGGCCGCTGCAGGGGCCCTTGGACCCGACGGATGCTCTGCGACTTCTCGAGTGGAACCCAGGTCGTGGCGCGGTTGATGCGCCCGGTCACGCAGACCGCGTGCGTGCGGTCGTACCCGGCGGAGAGGAAGTGGAAGCTCAGCGGCGCCTTGAGCACGGCCCGCCGCGGCGGCGACGTGCGCTGCGGGTCGGGCCCACCGAGGAGACGCGCCAGCAGGTGCCACGAGTCCTCTTGCGAGCCGACCGGCAGCAGCGCCTTGCGCACCACACCCGTGCCTTCGCCACGCTGATTGCGCGCGGTCGCCCCCGCGATGTCGACCTCGAGACGGCACCACCCGAAGGGCCTCCACAGGAAAGGCTCCACCTGGCGAACGGCCTGGATGCGCCCGTAGGGGACGGTCTCGGAGACCGTCTGCAGCAGCCCGCGGCGGATGCGCACCCCCTCTGGACCTTCCACGGCGATGAAGCCGTACTGGCCCGAAAGCCGCCGCCAGACCACGCCCGCGAAACTGAGCAGGTAGACCGCCAGGAACCCGGCCACTGTGCCCGCCGTCCGCGGTTCGAACTTGTCGAGCACCCCCAACGACGCCACCGTGCCGACCAGGACGATGGTCACGAGGGAGAGGAGGACCGAGCCCAAGAGGCGGCCCACGGTCACGCTCGCCATGGGCAGCCCCGTATTGCTCGACACCGCAACGTCCACCTCGTGGCGTCCCGCCAGCAGAGCCAGGCGGAGTTCCGCCGCTTCCGCCTCGGCGAGGTAGGCCAGTTTTCCGTCGGTCGATCCCGAACCGGCAAGGCGGACCCGTACCTCGGACACGCCGAGCAACCTGGCGAGGAGGGGACGGACGATGTCGACCGCCTGGATGCGGGCCAACGGCAGTCGCCGCGAGTCCTTGCGGATGAGCCCGGTCTCGATGCGCAGCGTGTCCCCCTCGAAGCGCCAGCGGGTGACCATCCAGTGCACGTACCCGTAGACGGCGGAGATCATTGTGATGACGATCAGATAGTCGGTCTCGGCCGTGCCGTTCTCTGCCTTGGAGTGGACCGTCGAAACGAGGAACAGAAAGGCGAGGGCCGGAACGAGCCGCCCGACGCGGGCGACGGGTGAGAGCGGGTGCAGACGGCGCCAGACGTCACCGGGCGGCGCGGCCTCGAGGTCTGCCGTCACATCCCCGCGGCCATCGACTCGCCCAGCTCGGTCAGGCGGTCCCGGAGCCGGGCGGCCTCGGCTCTCTCGAGCCCCGGAATGCGGGCGTCGCTGGCCGCCGCCGCGGTGTGCAGCTTGACGGTCGAGAGCCGGAAGATCCGCTCAATCGGTCCGGCGGTGACCTCCACGAACTGCATCCGCCCGTAGGGCACGACCGAGAGCCGTCGGACCATGACGCCGCGGGCGACGATCAGGTCCTCATGGCGTTCCTGGTAGCCCCAGGCCCGGTAGCGCCGACGGACGAACCACGAAAGTGCGGCGCCGAGTGCGAGGACCGCGGCGAGCGCGATCAGGGCGGCGAGACCGCCCAACGTGGCGAGGAAGACGAGACCGAGGAGCGTCGCGAGCACCGCGGTAAATGTCGCGACCTCGGCCCGGCGCATCCTCCACAGGGCCGGTGAGGGGCGCAGCCAGTGCTGTTCGTCCGTGGCCGCCACGGATAAGACGATAAGGCGAACGACTCCCGCGTAGGGTGGCAATTGTGACCGAGTTGCGCGCGGCCCCTGCCAGACGCCTCGCCATGGCCCTCGAACCGGTGGCCGGCCAGGTGTACTTCTCGCCGGAGTGCCATGCGGCCTACGCCGAGCTGGGATTTGCGCCCAGCCCGGGGTCGCTCGCCGGCGGCGTACAGATGCCGGACGGTGCGGCCTACTTCACGAGTCGTGGCTCGGTCATGGGCCAGGTGCCCGGCGAGGTGGTCGCGGCAGCGTTCGCCGTGTTCAATCCCGAAGCCGTGGTCCCGGCGGTCGAGTTCGGCTGGAGCAAGGTCGACGCGCCCACCATCTGCGCGGCCCGCACAGGGGGCGCTGTCGGCCAGCTCGCGCGCGTCCTCGGGCCCGAGCCCACTGACCTGGACCGTGCCACCGAGCTTCTCGCCAACGCGGTGACTCCGCTGCGTCCGGAGGGCAAGCCGCTCTTCGCCGGACTTCGCAGCCTTGGCCTACCGGGCGATCCGATGGGCGATATGTGGCGCTTGGCCGACATGCTGCGCGAGTACCGCGGCGACGCCCACACGGCGGCGTGGACGTCGGCCGGCCTGGACGCCACCGAGGTCGGGTTGCTCACGGAGCTGTATTGGGGTCTCCCGATGCGCACTTATGTCCGCACCCGAGCCTGGTCCGCCGAGCAGCTCGATACGGGCGAGCGCCGGTTGTCGGATCGGGGACTCGTGGCGGGAGGCGCGCTGACGGAGGCGGGGCGGACGTTGCGCGAGTCGGTCGAGGTTGCCACCGACGCCCAGTGCGAGCCGGCACTCGTCGGTCTCGGTGATGACGTCGACGAGCTGATCGGGGTACTCGTCCCGTGGGGCCAGGCCATCCGGGACGCCGGCGGGTACCCGGCGCAGGGCCCGCACGATCTCGCGCCGGCTCGCTGAGGGCTGCCGCTCAAGCGAGCGGCCGGTGCTCCGTGCCTTCGCCGGGTGTGATGAACAGCGCCAGCCCCGGCTCGTGGACCCGGGCCGTGTGCCACACGTTCACCGGGTTCACCATGGCCAGACCCGGTTGCAGCTCGACCACGTGGTCCCGGCCGTCGAGATCCTGCACGATGTCGACGCGACCTGAGAGCAGGACGACGATCTCTTCGCCGGCCGGGTGCCGTTCCCAGCCGCCCCACGTCGCGTCCTGGGCGATGATGCACACGAGCCGTCCCTCCCTTCCGTCGGCGGCGAACCTCCGGCGGTAGGCCTCGACCTGCTCCGCGGACCATTGGAAGTCCGGCAGCGGGGTCGCGGTGGAGCCCTGCCCCAGGTGCACGAAGGTGCGCGCGAGGTCGAAGGCGCCGGACTCCTCGAAGCTCATCGGCCCTCCCCGCGGCTCAGTACAGCGGTGACCACGAGGCGCTGCGGAGCAGCCGGCTCTCCCAGCGGTCGCGGACCTCCAGGGCGTCGTGCAGCCACGTCCCAGGGGCCGACGCCTCGGGCGGGAGGTCGTGGCCCAGCATCCACATGACGGCCTTCGTGTTGACGACGCGCTGCCAGAGGATCACCTCGGTCGTCATGTGGGTCCCATAGACGGGTTGGAAGGCGGCCTCGAGCTCGATCATGCCCGTGCCCTCCTCCTTCTGGCTGCTCAGCGTGTGGTCGTAGAGGGTGCCCGCCTTTTGCAGGTAGGCCTGGAGCCCACCCGCGTAGGGCCAGGCCGTGTCCTCCATGAAAAGGGAGTTCTTGTGGGTGTCGCCGTCCACCGGCACCGTGGCGAGGTCGATCTCCTGCAGGGGGGACCAGGGCACGGGCTGGATCACCTTGGCCTCGCTCGAGTGACGCATGGCGTCGACCTTGGCCGACCAGGCGGCGAGGTCACCCCCCCGCACGCGCTCGGCCAGCTCCTCCCACGCGGCCGCGTCGCGGCAGCCGGTGATGGAGACCACCGTGTAGGCCTGCCCGCTCCCGTGCGCCAGACGTAGGTACCAGAGCAGCCTGCTCCCGTCCGACTTGGCCAGCGCGGGCAGGTACTCGTCGCGGAAGGCGTCGTCGAAGGCATCCTCCTCGGCGCCGTGAACGCGGTGGGCCTGGTGCAGCAACAACACGGTGTACCCCCTGTATCGATTGCAAGTGGCGGGATTGCCATGAGTGAGCGGAATGCTTCTGTCTGTACGGACTAGCGGGTGGTGGCGATCCCCCCGTCCACCGGGATGATGGCGCCGGTCAGGTAGGCCCCGGCGCGGGAGGAGAGGTAGATGGCGGCGCCGGCCATGTCGTCCGGTCGGCCGATGCGCTTCAGCGGTGCGCTCGCCGCAATCTGCTCTCCGAACGCCTCCAGGGTGGCGGCCATCATCTTGGACTCGAACGGGCCGGGGGCAATGGCGTTCACCGTGATGGTGGGGGCCAGCCGCTTGGCCAGGTGACGCGTCAGCTGGTGTACCGCCGCCTTCGACGCCGAATAGGAGTAGGTCTCCAGCGCGGGCACGCCGATGCCGTCGATGGAGCCGATGTTGATGACCCGGGCCGGTTCGGACTGGGTTCCCGATTTTTCCAGCAGCGGCACGAGGAATTTGGTCAGATGGAAGACGCCCTTCACGTTGAGGGCGAGGACGCGCTCGAACGCAGCCTCGTCGAACTCGGCCAGCGGCGCGCCCCAGGTGGCACCGGCGTTGTTGACCAGGATGTCGAGCTTGTCCACGCGCCCCGCCATCTCCCCGGCCAGCCGGCGGCACTCGTCCTCCTTGGACAGATCGGCAGGCAGGCCCACGCAGGTGCCGTGCTTCGACAGCTCGGCGGCGACCTCGGCGCAGACGTCCGCCTTGCGCGACGAGATGTAGACCTTGGCGCCGGCGTCGACGAAGCCCTCGGCGATCATTCTGCCGATGCCGCGGGTGCCCCCTGTGACGAGAGCCGTCTTGCCGAGGATGGAGAAGAGATCAGAGGAGCCCACGGCGACATTGTGGCCCAGAAGCGAGTGGCGGGGCCTCTCAGCTGGTCGCGGGCGTCGCCCGGGCCGACATGGTCACGAAGTCGCGGGCCCACGCCGGATTGAAGAAAGTGGCCGGACCTTGTGCGCTGCTCGGCTGGAGGTCGCTCCCGTTCGCGGGCGCTGCGGGGGCGGTCGGTGGCGACGGAGCGTACGTGACGAAAACGGGCCAGTTGGGATTGATGTCGAGCTCCATGCCACGAGCGACACCGGCCCGCGCCAGGAGTTGGGCGAGCTGCAGTGGGGTGAGGCCGGGCCCGGCGGCGTAGACCAGCGCGCCGTCCGCGGTGACCCCGGCGCCCGAACGCCATTGGTTCTCAATTCCCTGGACACTCGAGGCGCAGGAGGTCGCGCCACAGGTGGCGCCCCAGGCCTGCCAGTCCGGGCCCGCCGCTTGCGCTGTGGGCTGACCCCCGGTCACCAGTGGGACCAGGTTCTGGCGCACGGCCACGACGTTCGGCGCCATGGACACGTCAGTGCCCCAGGCCCCCACGGTGACCGAGCCGTCGGTGAAAATGACGAGGGAGGCGGCGCCGGTCACGAGCGGCACGACGACGCGGCCCTCCGTGTAATAGCCGCCCCCCGCCGAATTCATCAGGAAGCCACCGTTGAAGGCGGCCACCAACGACGCCGCCTGGGCCGGGAGAATCGGGGCGGTGAACTGGTACGGGCCGCCTCCTGGGCTCTTGGACCCCGAATAGAGCTGGGCTGAGAGGAGCTTGGTGTCCATCCACGCGATCCCGGCCGCCTGCGAGCCTCCCGGGGGGACGAGCTGGGTCTCGTAGACCGCGACGGTGGCGCCCACGGCGCGCCCCGCCGCCGTCCAGGTACCTTCGTTCGCCGGTCCGCCCGGCGCGAAGGGCGTGAGCGCGGCTGGCGATGCCAGCGGTGGGATCGTCGTAGTCGTCGTCGGTGGCGGTGTGGTGACGGCGGTGGTCGTGGTCGATGTGGTCGGGGTCGATCCCTCTCGGTTTGTCGAGGGATGGCCGGAACCGCGGACAGGCGCTCCTACTCCGCAGGCAGCGGCCAGGAGCGCGACGCCGAGCAGTGCCGCCACGATTGCGGCCGAGCCAACGCTGACCCCCGGCACGCGGGCAGTCAACCGTCCGTCCCGCCACTCGGAGGGGCGCGAAGACACGACCCTGGTGACGGGAGCGAGCGGGACGGCCATGGCCTAGAGGGGGGCCAGGGAGGCCTTCATGTGGACGACGGAGCGGCCAGCGCCAGCGCGCTGCGCACCATGACGGACGCACCCACGCGCAGTGACGCGTCTTCCACCATGAAGGTCGGGCTGTGGTGCATGCCGCTCGAGCCGTCGGGCGCCGCACCGCCCACGAAGAAGTAACAGCCCGGGACGTGGTTCAGAAACTCGCTCACGTCGTCGCTTGGCGCGGAGGGCGGCATGCGGAAGACCTGCCCGACACCGAGCGCGGCCCGGGCCTCCTCCTCGACCAGGTCGGCCACCGCGGGGTCGTTCACCACGGCCGGGGTGTGCTCGGGCGTCTCCAGACGCACGTGGACGCCCTGGCTGTCCGCGACCGAGGCGCAGAGTGCGTGCAGCCGGGCGAGGGCCTCTTCGCGCTGTCCGGCCGTGAAGGTCCGCAAGGTGCCGGTGACCCGAGCCGAGGTCGGCACGACGTTGACCGCCGTCCCCGCGTTCAGCGTGCCCGCGCTGCACACGCAGTTGGCCTCCTCGTAGCTCAACCCGTGTGCCACCTCTCCCAACCGCCCGACCAACTCCGCCGTGGCCCGGATGACATCGCCCTGGCCGGTCGGCATGGCGCCATGCCCGCCGGGCCCCGCGAGCGTGATGCGCAACGAGTGGGCTTCGGACATCGTCACGCCACCACGCACCGCCACCAGGCCCGTCGGGATCTGCGAGGTGACGTGGAACCCGACGAGGCGCGACCCCCCCATGACCGCCAGCGCCCCGTTGTCGATCATTCGCTTGGCGCCGCAGAGCGCCTCCTCGCCCGGTTGAAACACGAAGACGTAGCGCCCGGGAAGGTCCTCGCGACGCGACGCGAGGACCGAGGCGGCACCGAGCAAGGCAGCCACGTGGACGTCGTGTCCGCAGGCATGCATCACCCCTTCGACTTGGGAGTGACCCGCTCTCGACTCGTCCTCTTGCACCGGCAGTGCGTCGACATCCGCCCGGAGCACGACGCTGCGACCGGCCCGACCACCCTCCATGGCGAAGATCCCGCCGGTCTCGGTGACCCGCACGGCCTCGTCGATGCCGAGCCCTGCCATGTGGTCGCGGACCAGGGCCGTCGTGTGATGCTCGTCGAAGGCGAGCTCAGGCCGTTGGTGCACCGCGCGTCGCAGCTCCACCATCTCGTCGTAAACGGCCTCGCCCGGCGCCGTCCCGAGGAGATCGGTCATCTCAGCGCCCGAGGAGGTCGCGGGCGATGTGGGTCACCTGGATCTCGTCGGTGCCGGCGTAGATCTGGAACACCTTGGCGTCGCGGGCCAGCTGCTCGACCCGGAATTCGGACATGTACCCGTTGCCGCCGAAGAGCTGCACGGCTTCCATGGCGACCTCGGAGGCGGCCTGGGCCGAGTAGAGCTTCATGGCCGAGGCCTCGGCCAAGGTCAGGCTCTTGCCGGCCGTGCTCATCTCGATGTGCCGGAACACGAGGTTCTCCACGTTGAGCCGGGCGATCTCCATGCGGGCAAGCTTGAGCTGAATGAGCTGGAACTCCGCGATCGGCCGCTCCCAGAGCAGCCGGTCCTTGGCGTACTGCACCGAGAGCTTGAGGCACTCCTCAATGAGGCCGAGCGACATGGCCGCGACGCCCGCGCGCTCGGTGACGAAGTTGCCCTTCGCGCTCTGGCGCCCCTCGTTCCCGCCGGGTGCCCCCTCGCTCTCCCCGAGCAACCGGTCCTTGCCGGCGCGCACGTCGGTGAGGAAGAGCTCCCCCGTCGGCGACGAGTGCAGGCCCATCTTGCGGAAGGGCTTGGACTGCTCGAGTCCCGCCATGCCACGGTCGAGGATGAACGTGAGCACCGGGCGCTGGCGTAGGGGCGTGCCGCCCCCGTCGTCGAGCTTGGCGTAGAAGACAATCGTGTCGGCGTAGGGGCCGTTGGTGATGAACGTCTTGTTGCCGTTGAGGACGTACTCGTCGCCGTCCCGCGCGGCGGTCGACTTCATGCCCCCGAGGGCGTCCGAGCCCGAGTCGGGCTCGGTGATGGCCCAGGCACCGATCTTGTCCAGTGTCATCAGATCCAGGCCCCAGCGCTCCATTTGGGCCGGAGTGCCGCTCTTCATGATGGTGCCGCCGGCCAGGCCGGTGCTCACGCCGAGGGCGGTCACGATGCCGGGGCAGTAGTGGCAGAGCTCGATGATGGGAATCAGCGTGAACGCAGCGTTGCCGCCACCCTCGGTACGCTCCGACGCCGCCGGGCCCGACGTCTTGCGTTCGAGCGCCCGCTTGAAGGACTCCCGGGCCATGGCATCGAGGCCGAAGGTCCGGTAGAGCTTGCGGATCACCTCGTAGGGCGGCATGTCACCGTGCTCGAGTTCCTCGACGTTCGGCTCGACCTCCTCCTCCACAAAGCGGCGTACGGCGTCGCGGATCGCCAGCTGTTCTTCGGTCCACTCGAACATGACGTGCCTCCTGCGGGCTCGGCGGGGCCCCGCCCGCCGCGACCCTACTGGGCGTGCTCAGGCGTCCGCGATCCGCCTCAGCGTGTTGCCATCCGTGTGGATGACCTGTTCTGGCATCTTGGCGTGCTGGATCACCGTCGTCTCGGTGTACGTGAACACGTCGTCGACGCTGGTGTCGATCGTGACATCGAACTGGACCGCGCGGGCGTTCTTGTCGAGCCAGTTGTTGGAGAGGATGCCGTATGTCTGGCTGCCGACGCTCGCCTTCAAGGTATAGGTGGTGGCGTCTGCGGGCACGATGGCTCCGGCGACGATGGCGGAACCGCGCGGGATGAGGAAGCAGCGGACGACCTCGTTGTCACGGGCATCCCACATCCAGTACCCGACCTCGGTGTGGAACGGGCTGTCCTCGGTGCCCCGCCAGGCCGCCATGCGGTAGTCGAGGCCGTAGAGGATCTGGGCACCGTTTTCCACCGGCCCGAAGGGCTTGAGGTCTATGTGCTCCCGGTAGGGGGTGAGTGCGATCTTCCCAGACCCGTTGGCGTAGGCGACATCCTCGCCCTGCTCGCCCTCCCAGATTCCAGCCAGACGGGCCAGGGGCCCCCACTCTGGTCCTGCGCTCACTCACGTCTCCTCGCGTCGTCTCGTGCATACGGGTGACACCTTAGGTCGGTGCCCGCGCTGTCTTACACCGGCGGGAACTCAAGGTTCGGTTCGGGAGCCGTGCGTCTCCGTCGCCGCGTGCGACCTGTCCCCCGGGCGCTCTCGGAGTGGCGCTGCGTGCGGGCGACGACGATGCGGCTCGAGACCAAGAGCAAGAGCACGATCACGACGAGGATGAGGGCGGCGTCGTAGGACAGGTAGTGATACTGCGTTTCGGGGGCGTTGTAGTACGTGAAAACGACGTACGTCAGGTAGGGGAACTCGGCGTGGGTCAGCGAGTGCGGCAACGTGTTCGAGAACCCCGCCGTGTAGATGAGTGGGGCGGTCTCGCCGCAGGCGATGGCCAGCGCGAGGAGGAGCCCGGTGACGATCCCGGGCAGCGCGCTCTTGAGCACCACCTTGCGCAGGCCATAACCCATCGACATTCCCAGTGCCTCAGCCCCCTCCCGGTAGCCGGTAGGCACTTGGCGCAGCGAGTTCTCCGTCGTCTTCGCGATATAGGGGATCACCATGATGGAGAGGATGATCACCGCTGACACGAGCGAGAAGCCCCAATGCAGCCCGACCACGAGCGCGACGTAGCCGACGTAGCCGAGCACGATCGAGGGGAAGCCGGACAGGATGTCAGATGCAGTGCGCAGTGGGGCGCTGACGCGCCCGCTGAACCGGCCGCTCCGGGCCAGCTCGGCCAGATGGATGCCGGCGAGCACACCGATGGTCCCCGCGATGAGGAACACCCCCAGCATGAGGATCAGGGTGCCGAGGATCTGGTCGCGCAGCCCACCGCCGGTGGAGGTCAGGGGCGTCCACAGGACGCTCCACCGCCAATGAGACCAGGCGCGGGCGAGGACGCCGATCAGGATCCAGGCGGCCGGCGCCATGATGAGGACGAGTGCCAGGTAGGTAAGCACCCGCCACATGCTCGCCGAGACACGCCGACGCCTCGTGGCGGGCCCGGCCGACAGGGCCGTGCTCATCAGGCACCCCCGACCGGCGCGCCGACCCGGCCCGTCCTGGCGATGATCATTCGGGCGACGAGGTTGACCGCGACGGAGATGACCGCGAGCACGAGCGCCAGCTCGGCCAGTGTGGCCACAGCGAAGCCGGTGCCGTCGGTGAGGGCGCCGTCGAGCTGGGTCAGGATCGTGGCGGCCACCGTCGTGAACGGTCCGTAGATGTTCACGGGGATGTGCAGCGCGGCCCCCCCGATCATCGCGATCGCGATCGTCTCACCGAGCGCCCGGCCCAGGCCGAGGACCGTGGCGCCGATGATCCCCGACCTCACCCAGGGCACTGTGACCTTGTGGGCAACCTCCCAGTCGGTCATGCCGAGTGCGGACGCTCCTTCCTTGGGGAGCGGGGGCACCTGCTGGAACAGGTCGCGGGTCGTCGCGGTGATGATCGGCACAATCATGAGGGCGAGCACGAGGCCCGCAGAGAGCAAACCCTCACCGGAGCCGACGGGGTTGCGGAAGTACCTGAGCACCGGCACATTGGGCGCGTGGTCGGCGATGACGGGGTACACGTGCTTGGCCATCCAGGGGCCGAAGGTCAAGATGCCCCAGAGGCCGATCACGACGCTCGGGATGCCGGCCAGGATCTCGATGGTGAAGCCCAGTGGCCGGGAGATCCAGCTCGGCAGGCGCTCGGTCAGGGCGAAGGCGGCGCCGATCGAGAGCGGGAGGGCGATGACGAGGGCGATCAGCGAGGAGACCAGGGTGCCCCAGAGGATGGCCCAGGCGCCGAACTGCGCCCCCATGGGGTGCGCCACCCCGTCGGTGTGCACGACAGCACCGTACCCATTCCCGTACGTCCAATTGCGCCCGTAGAGGAAATACCATCCGTTGACGCGAATGGCGGGGAACGCCTTCACCGCCAGCACCGTCACCGCGAAGACGAGGGCGGCGAGCGGCAGCAGGACGGCCACCCAGGCCGTCCCGCGCCAGGCGTGCTCCTCGTTCCGCCGGAAGAAGTCCGCGACTCGGCGGGGCAGTGGCGGCTTGCCGATCGACTCCGCCTGTGGCGTGGCGGGGATGCTCCCCGCCACGCCGCCGACGGTTGCCACTACTGAATGCTCAGGATCTGCTTCACGGATTGGGCCACCACCTTGGACGGCAGGGGCTGGAAGTTGACCTGGGACAGGTACTCGGTGCTGTTCCCGTACTTGCTGTTGATCGCCCACTCCAGCACCGAACGAATGTTCTTGGCCGTGCTCGAACTCGACTGCTTGTCCGAGACGATGGCGTACTCGTAGTTGACGATCGGATAGCCATTGTTGATGTTGCCGTAGATCAGCGAGATGGTTCCGTTGGCCGGGGTCTTCTTCACGAAGCCGGCGGCCTCTGCTGCGATCGACGCCTGTGTTGGCACCACGTACTTGCCCGTGGCCGTTGCCCAGCGCGGCGTACCCGAGTCCTGCTTGCAGGGTCTGGGTGAGGTAACTGATACCGATGTAGGCAATGCAGCCCGGCGTCGCCTTGCAGCCGGACACCATTCCCGAGTTACCCATCTCGCCCAAGGCGCCAGGGGCAGCCGGCCACGGGACGGTCGTGTTGTAGCTGATCTTGGCGCCCCAACCCGAGGGGTCGGCCTTGGAGAGGTACTGGGTGAAGATGAACGTGTCACCGCTGCTGTCCGAGCGGTGCAGGGCAACGATCGGTGTGGCGGGCAAGGTGACGCCCGGGTTCGCGCTGGCGATCGCCGAGTCGTTCCACTTCGTCACCTGTCCCTGGTATATCTCAGAAACCAGCTTCCCGGACAGTTTCAGGTGAGAGAGCACGCCCGGGACGTTGTAGGCCACCATCTGCGCAGAGATCGCTGTCGGGATGTTCTTCAGGTTCGGGTTTGACGACACCACGCTGGGAGAGAGGTACGCGTCGGAGGCGCCGATGTCGATGGTTCCGTTCTCGGCTTCGGAGATCCCCGTACCAGAGCCGGTGCCTGCCGTCTGGATGGTGGTACTCGGGAACTTCGTGTTGTAGCCGCCGGCCCAGAGGTTGAAGAGCGGGTACATCAGGGTGCTCCCGGTTTCTGTCACGGTGCCGCCCGGGGGCGTCTCCACGCCGCTGCTGGGCAGCTTGACGCTGGCCGACGCAGCCGAGCTGAAAATGGCGGAACTCAGTGCGAGCCCGGCCGCTGTCGTGACCACCACTCCCCGTGTGAGTCGTGCTGCGGCCATCAGTTTCTTCACAGGTTCTCTCCTTGTGAGGTGGTTGGTGTGCTTCGGTGATGCTGTCGGGTGAACTCCAGCGGGTCCGCGCGGGAAGGTCACTGGATTCGGGAGCGGATCTCCCTAACCCATCCGTCCCGTGACGTACCGCTCGGTGTCGGCTTCGCGGGGCCGATTGAAGAGGTCGTCGGTCAGGCCGTGCTCCATCAGCTGCCCTTGGTAGAAGAACATCGTGTTGTGGGACACCCGCATGGCCTGGCCCAGGTTGTGGGTGACCACGATCAACGTCAGCGCGGGCGTCAGGGTCTTGAGCAGTGCCTCGATCGCCTCCGTCGTCAGCGGGTCGAGCGAGGAAGTCGGCTCGTCCAGCAGGAGGACCTCCGGCCCGACCGCAAGGGCGCGGGCGAGGCACAGCAGCTGCTGCTGCCCACCCGAGAGCCGGAACGGCGAGTCGTTGAGCCTGTCCTTGACGGCGTCCCACAGGCCCACTTCGGTCAACCGCCGCTCGCACACGACGTCGAGCTGCTTCCCCTTGGCGATGCGGTGCGCCTTTACGCCCGCCACAACGTTATCCTTGATCGACATCGGGAACGGGTTCGGTCGCTGGAAGAGCATGCCGACCCGGCGGCGCAGTGTGAGCAGGTCCACGTGTTGCGCCCACAGGCTCTCTTCGTCGAGCGTCACGTCGCCGTTGCGCTCGAAGCCGGGGACGCGGTCGTTCATCCGGTTCAGCGTGCGCAGGAACGTCGACTTGCCCGAGCCGGTGGGCCCGATGAGCGCGGTGATGGCCCCCCGTTTGAGCGAGACGGTCACGTCCTCGAGAACGGTGCGGCCCGAGAAGCCGAGCTTCAGCTTCATGGCCTCCATGACGAACTTGGGGCGTGCGGCGTCGGGGTCGAGGGCCTTGAGGGCCTCGTCGATACCGGATCGATCCTCGGTCGTAACGAGTTCGTTACGAGGCCTGGCGGTTTCTCCGGCATCCACTCCTTGGAACGTAGCCAGGCAAGGTGAACGTCCGGCAACAGGAGCGCAATCTCCGGATGAACAGTTGGTCAGGCGAGTGCTTTTTGTCCCGCCACGGCCTCGACCCGGTTCAGGCCCGCACCGCCCCGGCGTCCTGGGTCGTGCGGCGCAACGCCTCCCGGTGGGCTGCCGCGATGGCCGTCACGATGCCCGGTGCCCAGGCGATAACGGCGAGGCAGGCCAGCGCGGCGGGGATCGACACCACCAAGGCTGCGCCCGTCGAGAACAGCGCGCAGGCAGCGGCCGCCGTGCTCAGGTAGGCGCTGGCGAGCCAGGCGATCCACCAGCGCATCACGCGCGGCCGGTGCGGATCGTCCGGAGGGAGGCAGTCGCGGATCGCGGAGTAGGGCACCCACAGGTTGACGACGGGGACGAACCACGAACCGACGCCCCAGGCGGGAGAGCGGCGTGACGGGATTCCGAGCGCCCGCCCGGCGGAGGCCGCGCGGTGCTGCCAGATGCAGGCCACGATCACCGCCGCGACGGCGAGCAAGCCGACGATGAGGTTGCCGGGGCTGTACCCACTGGGGCCGTGGTAAGGCGGCGGCGTGATGCCGTTTTGCGCGTCGTGCCAGTCCACCCGGAATTGGTGGCCGATGGCACGTAACTGGTCGGCGTTCACCCGCTGCAACACGAGGGTGACGAGGTAGTAGATGGCCGGCATGACCACGGCGACGCGCGCCATCGGCACCAATCGGAGCTCGTCGTCAACCTGCTGGCCCCTGTTGAAGGTGTTCAGGTGCTCCGACGCCCTGACCCACGGCGGCGGCGGCGGCGGATGCTTCGGTAGGACGGTTGCCTCGGTCCAGGCGTAGCCGTCCCACCAGCGCTGCCCCGGGCCGCCAGCTGGGTCCGGGTACCACCCGGGCGGCGCACCCGGGTAGCCGCTGTGCTCGCTCACTCACCCATCCTGCCAAACAGGCGGCTCTGCACCGCACAGGCCTAGCCTCCGGCTTGTGAGGATCTTCGTCGCGGGGGGCACGGGGGCCATCGGGCGCCCCCTGGTCCACGCGCTCGTCGCCGCCGGGAACGAGGTGACCGTGTTCTCGCGCAGCGAGGGGAGGATCGCCGCCCTTGGTATCCCCGGCGTGGTCCCGTCGGTGGGCGATGCCTTCGACGCGGACGGCGTCACCCGCGCCGTGCAGGCGGCCAAGCCCGAGGTGGTGCTCAATCAGTTGACCAGCCTGCCCCGGTCCGCCAATCCGTTGGCGATCAAGCGGGGATTCGACACGACCGGCCGCCTGCGCCGCGAGGTCTCGGGCACGTTGGCCGCCGCCGCCCGCGCCGCGGGTGCCCGCCGTGTCATCGCCCAGAGCATCTCCTTCGCCTACCGGCCCGGCCCCGGGACGCGCACCGAGTCCGACCCGCTGTGGACCGATGCCCCGGGCCAGATCGGCAAACTCACCGGATCCCTCGCCGCCCTCGAGTCGGTCACCCTCGGCGACGACGCCTTTGAAAGTGTCGTGCTGCGCTACGGCTCTTTCTACGGCCCCGGCACCTACTTCGCACGCGGCGGCCTTTACGCCTCCATGATCGCCAAGCGCCGTCTGCCGATACCCGGGGCGGGCGGGGGGCTTTTCGGCCTCGTGCATATCGACGACGCGACAGCCGCCACCGTGGCCTCGCTCGTGGGCCCGGTCGGTGTGTTCAACGTCGTCGACGACGTGCCGGCGCGGGCGTCGGAGTGGATGCCGTTCGTGGCAGCTCTGCTCGGCGCCAAGGCGCCGCACCACGTACCGGAAGCGATCGCCAGCGTGGGGGCCGGGAGGTTCCTGACCTATCTCATGTGCGACCAGCCGGCGGTCTCCAACCGTCGGGCTCGCACGGAGCTCGGCTGGACGCCGCGGTACCCCGATTGGCACGAGGGCCTTCGGACTGCCCTTGTTCCCGACGGGAGTCCGGCAGCCGGGTAGCCCTGACTCAGTTGACGGGCAACCCGAGCGCCGCCCCGACCGCGCCGACGACCCCCGCGCCGACGAGCGTCAGCACGACACTGCGCCGCAGCCCGACGATCATGGCCAGTGCAGCCGCCAGGATCACCACCTGCCACACATGCGCAATGGCGAGCGCCAGTGGGACGGACGCTCCGGCGATCGCACCGATGGCCGCCGGCCCGGCACCGCCCAGGAAGGACTGCGCGACCCGGTTTGTCCGCAGCGCTCCGAAGTGCCTGGCCCCGACGGCGATGAACAGGAACGAGGGTGAGAAGGCGACGAGGGCGGCCAGGAGCGCGCCGCCCACGCCGGCTGCGGCATAGCCGACGACCGCAACCGTCTGCACGACCGGACCCGGCGTGATCTGTCCGAGTGCCACCGCGTTGAGGAACTGCGCGTTCGTCATCCAGTGGTAGTGGTGCACCGCGTCGGCCTGCATCAGCGGGATGATCACGAAACCTCCTCCGAAGGACAGGGCTCCGACCTTGAGGGCGACCCAGGTCAATGCGCCCAGACCGCCGGTGACCACGACGCCCAGGGGCGCCACGACGAAAGCCTTGAGGCGTTCGGGCGGACGTACCGCGCCCGAGAGGGCGATCTCCACCAGCCCGCACCCCAGCAGGACGAGCACCAGGAAGGTGCCGACGGTGGCGGCCGCCAGGGCTCCGACGGCGCCGTAGACGATCCAGCGCACCCGCCGGGGCATGGCCGGCCCGGCCCTGCGCCAGCTGGCCGGGATCAGTCCGAGGGCGGCGTTGACGGCGACCGGTGCCACCGCTGCGCCGGCGCCCAGTGCGGCGCCCTTGATCCAGGTGGGCGGGCTCGAGGCCAGGAACACTGCGGCCAGTCCGATGATCAGCGCCAAACCGGGGCAGATGAAACAGGCCCCACCGACGAGCGCGCCCGGCAGGCCGCGCAACCGCCACGCGCAGAAGATGGCCAATTGGGTCGACGCCGGGCCAGGGAGAAGGTTCGTCGCTGCGATGGCGTCCTCGAACTCGGTCTCGTCCAGCCATCCCTCTCGCTCGACGGCGAGACGGCGCAACATCGCGATGTGGGTGGGTGGACCGCCGAAGCCGGTGCAGCCGATACGGGTCCACTCCTTGGCGATCGTTCCGAGGGCGACATCCGGTCGGGCGTCCGGGGTTGGCTCGTCCGGAGTCGTCTCGTCCGGCATTCCTCATGTTCGCACGCCGCCGAGCCGCCCGACCGCTGCTAAAGCAGGATTGGCGCCATCTCCTCCAGCGCGGCGATGTGCGCGTCGACGGTGGTCAGTCCCGCGTGCATCGTGTTGATCGACAGGTGGCTCGCGCCCGCCTGCCCCCAGCGGCGGGCGTGCTCCGCGATCTTGTCGTGGTCGCGGGTGCTGTACTCGAGCCTCCCCTCGAATTCGAATTGGGACAGGTCGCGCCCAGCTTCGGCCGCCGCTTCGCGGATGATCTCAAGTGCGTTTTCGAGGCCGCCTCCGGGGCGGACCATCGGGAACCATCCGTCGGCGATCCTTCCGACCCTGCGAAGGGCGGCGGGGGCGTGGCCGCCGATCCAGATGGGGATCGGCCGCTGCACCGGCAAGGGCGCCAGCCCGGCGGCCCGGATGTGGTGGAAGCGGCCGTCGACCGTGACGCTGCGCTGCGTCCACAGCGCGCGCAGGATGGCGACCTGCTCCTCGAGAATGGCCGCTCGCTGTTCGAACGGCACGCCGAGCGCGTCGTATTCGAGCTTGTTCCAGCCGATCCCGAGCCCGAGGCGGAAGCGGCCGTCACTCAACAGATCCAACTCGGCCGCCTGCTTGGCCAGCAGCGCCGTCTGACGTTGCGGCCCGATGAGGATCGAGCTGGCAAAGGCCAGGTTGGTGCGGCCGGCCAGGTAGGCGAACATCAAGAGCGGTTCGCGGAAGGGGTCGTCGATCGTGTACGGACCACCGAGGTCGCCCAACACCGCAGTGTCCCCACCGAGCACGTGGTCGTAGGCGGCCAGGTGGGTGTAGCCGAGGTCTGCGACGGCCTGCCCGATGGCCCGGACGGCGCCGCGGTCACCGCCCGCCTCGGTCTGGGGGAAAATTACGCCGATGTCCATGGCTGCAGTCTGCCCAACCCCTGCCGGCGGTGCAGGCCCGGGCGTGGCGACGTCGGGTTCGGGTTAACTTTGGCGCCGATGTTGGTACGCATCTTCGTGGAACCCCAGCTCGGCGCGACCTTCGAACAGCAGGTTCGCATGGCACAAGCAGCCGAGGCCTCCGGTTTCGACGCCTTCTTCCGCTCCGACCATTTCCTCACCATGGGCGGTGACGGCCTTCCGGGCCCGACCGACTCATGGATCACGTTGGGCGCCATCGCCCGTGAGACCGAGCGCATCAGGCTCGGCACGCTCGTCACCTCGGCGACCTTCCGGGCCCCGGGGTTGCTCGCCGTCCAGGTGGCCCAGGTTGACGCGATGAGTCGCGGGCGCGTCGAGCTGGGCCTCGGCGCCGGTTGGTACGACGCCGAGCACACCGCATACGGGTTCCCGTTCCCCCCTTTGGGTGAGCGCTTCGAACGGCTGGAGGAGCAGTACGCGATCTTGACGGGCCTCTGGGGCACGCCGGTCGGCGAGACCTTCAGCTTCGACGGGCGCCACTACCACGTCAAGGACAGTCCCGCGCTGCCGAAGCCCGTCCAACGCCCCCATCCGCCCCTCATCGTGGGCGGTGGTGGCCCTCGCCGGACGCCACGCCTCGCCGCGACCTACGCGTCGGAGTTCAACCTCCCGTTCTCCTCCATCGCCGACACCGACGCCCAGTACGACCGGGTGCGCGCGGTATGTGCGGAGAGGGGACGCGACCCCGAGACGCTGCGGCTTTCGGCGGCCCAGACCGTATGCTGCGGTGCCGGCGAGGCGGAAGTGCAGCGCCGCGCCGCGAACATCGGCCGGAGCGCCGACGAGCTGCGGGCGCACGCCGTGGCGGGAACGCCGGACGAGGTCGTGGCGCGGCTCTTGGCGTTCGCCGACATCGGCACCCAGACGATGTACCTCCAGGTGCTCGACCTCGACGACCTCGAGCACATCGAGTTGTTGGCCAAGGAAGTGCTGCCGCGGGTCGCCTGATCCGCTTCGTGGCCGCACGCTCGGCGCATTTCGGCCCTAACCCCAAACGAGCTTGACCAGGTCAACCAGCGGCAGCACCGAGGCGGAGGACGGCGCGGGCGTGCTCGGTACGCTGGGAACAGGCCGGATCAGCAGCCCCGATCCGGCTGTTCGCCGCATGGAGCGGCCCCGACGGGAGGACGACATGACCATCACGAGCCGGGGGGCTGTGGCTCCCACCGGTGATCAGCTCCGAGCGGGCGCTGGTGGCAGGGCGGAGGCGGTCCCACGAGCCGATACCGCGGCGCTCGATGCGATCGTCGACGAAGTGGCCGACCACGCGGCCTCCTGGGCGAAGTCCGAGGCGGCGTCGCGCGCAGAACTCCTCCAGCAGGTGATCGAAGACACCATGGCGGCCGCGGAGGGCTGGCTGGCAGCGGCGTGCGCGGCCAAAGGCCTCGCACCCGGCACGACGGAGGCGGGTGAGGAGCTCTTTGCCGGCATCGGCACCTTCGTGCGCATGGCGCGCCTGTACCGCGACGCCCTGCGTGACATTGCCAAGGACGGCAAGCCTTCCTTCGCGGGGCCAGTGCGCGAGGCGTCCGACGGCCGGCTCCGGGTGGAGGTGTTCCCCGAGGGTGCGTTCGACCGGATCACGTTCCCCCAGACCACCGCCGAGGTCTGGATGCAGCCCGGCGTGACGCGAGAGTCGCTCGTTGCAGGCCAGGCCCAGGCCTACGCGGACCCGAACGCCCACAGCGGCACGGCGCTCGTATTGGCCGCCGGGAACGTGGCCTCCCTCGGACCTCGCGACGTGCTGACGAAACTCTTCGTGGAGGGCAAGGTCGTCGTGATGAAGGCCAACCCGGTCAACGACTACCTCGTGCCGCACTGGAGTCGTGCCTTGGCGTCCCTCATCGACGCACACGTGCTGCGCATCGTCGACGGCGATGCAGCGGTCGGTCAGTACCTCACCGAGCATCCCCGCGTCGACGAGGTCCACATCACCGGGTCGGACAAGACCTACGACGCTGTCGTATTCGGCACGGGCCCCGACGGAGCGCGGCGCAAGGCCGCCAACGAGCCGATCCTCGACAAACCGGTCACGGCGGAGTTGGGCAATGTGTCTCCGGTGGTCGTCGTTCCGGGCAGGTGGTCGATCGCCGAGCTGCGCTACCAGGCCGAGCATGTCGCCACGATGCTCGTCAACAACGCCGGCTTCAACTGCATCACCGCCCGCGTCGTCGTTACCCATGCCGCCTGGCCCCAGCGCGACGCCTTCCTGGGCGCGCTGACTCAGACGTTGGCCGGCATCGCTACTCGGCGCGCCTACTACCCAGGCGCCACCGAACGGCGCGACGCATTCATACGGGCACATCCAGAGGCCCAGGACTTCGGAACGGGTCCCGACGACGCGCTGCCGTGGACCTTCATACCGGGCGTCCCACCCGGGCGCACTGACGACATCTGCTTCAACGTGGAGTCGTTCTTCAGCGAGCTGGCCGAAACGGCGCTGACGGCACCATCGCCAGCGGCATTCGTCGACGCCGCCACGGCATTCTGCAACGACGTCGTGTGGGGGACACTCGGTGCGACGCTGATCGTCAGCCCCTCCTCCATGAAGCAGCACGACGTTGCCGACGCGGTCGAGCGGGCCGTGGCAGACCTGCGCTACGGCTCCATCGGAGTCAACGTCTGGCACGGTCTGTCCTTCGCCATGGGCTCCACGACCTGGGGCGCCTACCCGGGCCACTCCCGTACCGACATCCAATCGGGCACCGGTGTCGTCGGGAACGCAGCCATGTTCGACCGTCCCCAGAAGTCGGTTGTGCGCGGCCCCTTCCGCTCGCGGCCCAAGCCGCCCTGGTTCGCCACTGCGCCCCAAGCCTATGAGGTCATGCGCCGTTTCGTCGCCTTCGAGGCCGAGCCTTCGGCGGCGAAGATCCCGGGCCTGCTCCTCGCGGCCATGCGGCCCTGACTGCCGGAGAACGGTCCGCTGTGCGGGGTGTCGTGCGACCTGCGATCAGTTCATCGTCTTTGCGCGCAGCTGCGGAATCGCATAGGGGGCTGCAGCGACGATCGCCGCGATCAGCGCGAGGAATGCACCGAACTGCCAACCGACGCCCGATCCGCCAGGCTTGAAGATAAAGCCGATGAAGACGAGTACCAGGTTGACGATGGTCGCCGCCATCATCACGGTGAGATGCGGAAGATTCGCGCTGATCGGCAGCTCGTCCCATCCTGCCCGCAGGACGAGGTAGGCGATCTCGAGGATGCAGATGACCATCACGATATAGAGGTAGCCGTGAGCCGACACGCCGCTCGCCGTGACCGTGATCCCGATGACAGTGATGCCGAACCAGGAAAGGAACAGCGAGATAAAGAGCACGACCGTGGCCACCCCAGCGATCCGGTCGGCCAGCGACCATCGGGCGGCATCGAACTTGTAGGCCGGTATAGTCGAGCCACTCGATGCCGCGGCTCCGGCCGCCGCCGGGGCGGGAGCGGGGGCGCTGACGGTTGGTGCGGCTTGGGTCGCAGTCGACGTCGGGCTCGTGCTCAACGAGGATCCGCAGCTCGGGCAGGTGACGGCATCGTCGGCGACTTGGCTTTGACACTGCGGGCAGGTCTGCGGCATGACGGTCCTCCATGCTTCGGGCGTCGAGAGCCGGCGGGCCCCCCGCACGCTTCATTGACTGCTTCGGTCCTGCACCCCCAGTCTACGGGGGTTGGACCCCTCTGACGAGGGATCATCCCTTTGACGGTCAGCGGCCGATTTGGTTACGGCCGGACGTCTTGGGGGCCCGTTTGGGTGTGACGAGGGTCAGGCGGGCCACGGTGTCCCCGCCCACCACGACGCAGCTCGAGCTCGTTGGGCAGGACAGAGCCGTCAGCGAGATGGGGGCGTAGGCCGCCGTCGAGGCGCGGAATGTCGCGCCACCGTTGACACTCTGGGCCACCGCCCCGGTGGCGACGGCGGGGAAGCCGACCCATTTGGTGCCCACCATCGCGCATTGTGTGGCAGACGGGCAGGCGACACCGAAGACATCATCGACGGGCAAAGGCAGCGCCGATGCCTGCCACGAGTGCCCTCCGTCCGCGCTCCGTAGCACTTGACCCTTTGCCGGGACGACGTCGCTGACGGTCGTGTTCGTCGTCCCGGCCACGATGCACTGCGACGCGGTGAGACACGCCGTGCTCTGCAGCAGTCCCATGCCCGCCGGCACTGACGCCAGCGCCCAGCTGTGCCCGCCGTCAGTACTCAGTGCGACGGCGCCCTCTCCGTGGCCCGTACTGGTTGGCATGTACCCGGCGACGAGGCACGAGCCGCTGCCAACGCACGTGAGACCGTTGCCCGGGAGGAAGAGGGAGGGGAGCCCACCCTCTTGTTGCCAGCTCTGTCCGAAATTGTCACTGTGGGCCGACCACTTCAGCGTGCCGTCGGTCACGATGGCAGTGCAGCTGGACGAAGCGGTACACGCGACACTGATCAGGGCAAGGGCGTTGGTCGGGGACGTTGCCGGCGCCCACGTCGAGCCGGCGTTGGTGGTCGTCACCACGACTCCACTCCCGGGTAGTGATGCCCCGTTCGATCCGACCGCCATGCACCTGGTCACCGTGGGGCAGGAGACCCCGCTGAGCTGTGGCGTGCTCCCTCCAGCCACGTGCTGGGCCCTCCACGACACGCCGCCATTGGTGGTGGCGACGATCACGGTTGTCCCCACCGCCGCCGGGGCCGGATTGGGTCCGGCAACGCCGACCGCCCAGCACCGCCGAGCGTTGGCGCAGGACACCGCGCTCGAGTTCGCCGGTGCCGGCCGGAGCCGGCTGCCCGACCATGAGCGGTGTGCCTCTCGGCTCTCCGAGGACACGCGGCGCCGGGGGTGTTCCCGAGTGTCCGGTCAGCGCACAGCTCGACCCGGTGACCGCTACTGCGGCGAGCAGGAGGGTCACGCCGCCGCTGCGTCGCTGGACACGTCGGTGTCGAGGCACGGAGCGGGGAGGCACGGAGGGACGAGAATAGCGGTGGGGGCATCTTTTCTGGCGCATTGGCCGGTACCCTCCCTGCGGTGGACTGGGTGGATCTGTTGATCATCGGCCTCATGCTGCTGGCGGCTGTCCATGGGCTGCGCCTTGGCGCGTTGGTGCAACTCCTCACCTTCGGGGGCTTCATCCTCGGGTTCCTGCTCGGAATCCTGATCTGGGTGCCATTGCTCAAGACCGGCCACGAGAGCGCGACCCGGGCCATCGTTGTCGTCTTGCTGGTCATGACGACGGCGGGTGTCTTCGGCTCCACGGGCCGCGTTCTCGGCACATGGAGCAATGTCACCGTCCGACGGCACCATCTGGGTCACGTCGACGCCGTCCTCGGAGTCGGCGTGGCGGTCGTGGCAGTGCTGCTCTCCGTCTGGCTGGTGGCAGCGGTGATCTCGTCGCCCAATAGCCGCTTCACGTCACTCGACGCTGCCGTGGCCCGTTCCGACATTCTCCACTCCATCGACCGGGTCCTTCCCCAGGCGCCGTCCATCTTCAACGATCTGCAGACCTTCTTGAACAACCAAGGGTTCCCCCAGGTCTTCGCCACGCTCACCCCGCCCTCGAACCCGTCGGTCCCCACGCCGACGAACGCGGAGACGCGCGCGTTGGCGGATCCCGCCGTGTTCTCGACGGTCAAGATCCTCGGTGGCGCCTGCAGCAACGAGCAAGAGGGCTCGGGTTTCGTCGTCGGACCCGGGCTGGTGGCCACGAACGCCCACGTCGTGGCGGGGGAGAGCACCGGCAACACCCAAGTCATCGTCGACAACAACTCGTACAACGCGACGACCGTGTTCTTCGACCCCTCCTTCGATCTGGCGGTCCTGCGCACCGATGCACCCCTCGGCCCCGCCCTCACCATCGACCCGAATCTCGTCTCCCGGGGGACGCCGGCCGCTTTGCTCGGCTATCCCGAGAACCAGGGCCTGACCACCGACCCGGCGGGTGTGACGGAGGAGATCACGGCCATCGGGAAGGACATCTACAACAACGGCACGGTGACCCGGGGCGTCTACGCCCTCCAGGCCAATGTGCAGCCGGGCAACTCGGGCGGCCCGCTGATGGGGCCAGGGGGGCAGGTCATCGGCGTCGTCTTCTCCCGTTCCACCGTCTACCCGAACGTCGGCTACGCCCTGACCTCACCGGGCGTGCTGGCGCGGGTCCAAGTGGCGGCGCACCATCGCGCTGCGGTCAGCACGGGTCCGTGCATCACAGGCTGAACCGGCAAGAATGAGTCCATGAGCCAGCCGATCGAGCACTACGCCGTCATCGGCGATCTGCACACCGCGGCCCTGGTCGGATTGGACGGGTCGGTGGATTGGCTGTGTCTCCCGCACTTCGACTCTTCGTCGTGCTTCTCTCGGCTCCTGGGCGACGAGTCCCACGGCTTTTGGCGGATCGCACCGGCGGGGGGCCCGAGCGCGATCTTGGCCACCCGGCGTTGGTACCGTCCCGACACGCTCGTCCTCGAGACGGAGTTCGACACCGCCACCGGCACGGTGCGCCTGACCGACTGCATGCCTATCCGGGACGACCATCCCCACCTGGTGCGGGCGGTGGAGGGCGTCAGCGGCACCGTCGACATGCGCATGGAGCTCGTCGTGCGTTTCGACTACGGCGAGGTCGTCCCCTGGGTCACTTCGACCGAAGGCCTGACTCGTCTGACGGCGGGGCCCGATTCGGTCGCGCTCTGGCACCGCGTGGAGACCGAAGGCATCGACATGCGCACGGTGGCGGACTTCACGGTCACCGAACGTCAGCGCTACCCCTTCACCTTGGTGTGGCACCCATCCCACGAGGAGCCCCCGCCCCCGCTTGACAGCTACTACGCCGTGCACCTCACCGAGGCGTACTGGGGCGAGTGGTCGACGCAATGTTGCTACGTGGGGCCGTACCACGATGCGGTGGTGCGCTCGCTCATCACGCTCAAGGCACTGACCTACCAGCCGACCGGCGGCATCGTGGCCGCCGCGACCACCTCACTGCCCGAGGCGCTTGGCGGAAACCGGAACTGGGACTACCGCTACTGCTGGCTCCGCGACGCCACCTTCACCCTTGAGTCGCTCATGCGGGGCGGCTATTTCACGGAGGCCTTGGCGTGGCGGGATTGGCTCATGCGCGCTGTCGCGGGCGACGTCTCCAAGCTGCAGATCATGTACGGCCCGGCGGGGGAGCGTCGGCTCGAGGAATGGGAGGCATCCTGGCTCCCGGGTTACGAAGGCTCCGTACCGGTCCGCATCGGCAACGCGGCATCGGAACAGTTCCAGCTCGACGTCTACGGCGAGGTCATGTCTGCGCTCTATTCGTCCGCCCGCACCGAGGGCGTGCACAGCCGGGCCGCCTGGGGTCTCCAAGTCCAGTTGATCAATTTCTTGGAACAGGGGTGGCTCCAGCCCGACGACGGCATCTGGGAGGTGCGGGGGCCGCGCCGACACTTCACCCATTCCAAGGTGATGGCGTGGGTCGCTGTCGATCGCGCCGTGCGCACGCTCGAGGAATGGCCCGAACTCGAGGGCTCGCTGGAGCAATGGCGGTCGCTGCGCAACGACATCTTCACCGAGGTCTGCGAGAAGGGTTACAACCAGGATATCGGCGCCTTTACGCAGTACTACGGCTCCGACAAGCTCGACGCCAGTTGCCTCATGATCCCCCTCGTCGGCTTCCTCCCGCCCAGCGATCCCCGCGTCGTGAGCACGGTCGAGGCGATTCAGAGCAACCTGATGGACCACGGACTTGTGCTGCGCTACAAGACAGACGACGACGGCTCCGTCGACGGTTTGACCGGGCGAGAGGGAGCGTTCATGGCCTGTTCGTTCTGGCTCGTTGACTGCCTGCACATGATCGGACGCGCGGAAGAGGCGACGGAACTGTTCGAGCGGCTCTTAGCCCTGACGAACGAGTTGGGTCTGTTCTCAGAAGAGTACGACCCTCTCGCGGGTCGGCTCGTCGGCAACTTTCCCCAGGCCTTCTCGCACGTTTCCCTGATCAATTCGGCCTTCCGACTGAGTGGCGCCGATCCACTCGCGCCTGCCGATGACGGCTCCCGCCTGATCATCAACGAGAGCATCACTCAGTCCGCCCGGGACAAGCGATTGAAGCGCCTCGGTCGCCTGGCCGTGCGCAGACGGCTCGGCGCGTCACGGTGAACGCGAGGGTAGGGCCACACACCGGACCAGAGAGATCGAACCGAGAAAGGATGATCGACTCGTGAAGGTACTCACGGTCGTCCCGCTCAAGGCAGACAGCGCTGCACTCGCCGAGGTCGCCGAACCGCCGGAAACCGACGGCCCGGTGCCCGTCAAGACCATCGCCGTGGGCCAGTGACCGGAACGCACGCGCACGGAGGGCATCAGCATCGCCATGGCGACGCCGGCCTTCACGTGCACGACCCGGAGAGTGGCGACGCGATCCCCGCAATCCCGCCCCCGCACCGGATCGCGACCGGCGTGTTGGAGATCGACACCATGCTCGGCGGCTGGGAGCGGGTCACGGCGGGCTACCTCATTGAAGGGAGCGCACCGGTCCTGATCGAAACGGGGAGCCAGACATCGGTGCCCGTACTCCTCGCCGCACTGGGCCAGATTGGAGTCGGCCCAGCAGAGTTGGCAGGCGTGGCCGTCACGCACATCCACCTCGACCATGCGGGCGGTGTCGGCGACGTCGCCCGCGCCTTTCCATCGGCCACCGTCTACGTACATGAAAAGGGGGCGCGGCACCTGGCCGACCCCACACGCCTCATCGACTCGGCCGCGCGTGTCTACGGCCCGCTCCTTGACTCGCTCTACGGGCGCATTGAGCCCACGCCGTCCGACCGCCTTCATGTGCTCGAGGACGGGGAGGCGATTGAGGTCGGCCCGGGTCGCGCCCTCGTCGCTGTGGACTCTCCGGGTCACGCAAAGCACCACGTAGGTTTGCACGACTCGCTGAGCGGAGTGCTCTTCGCCGGCGACGCGGTCGGCGTCAAGCTGCCCGACGGCGGAGTGCTGCGGCCCGCCACGCCGCCTCCGGACTTCGACCTCGAACTGGCGCTCACCTCGCTGTCCAAGTTCGCGGCCCGACGTCCCTCGGGGATCGCGCTGGCCCACTACGGGTTGCTCCAGGAGCCTGACGCACTCCTATCCGAGGCGGAAGAGTCGCTGCGGCTATGGGCCGAGACGGCGAAGGATGCCTATCGCCGGGGCGCCGACATCGCCGACGCGCTGGCGGCCCGATTCGATCCCATGCTGGGCGACATCGACGCTGCCCACAAGGAAAAGCTCGACATCATGAACGGGGTCCATTCGAACGCGGCGGGGTTCCGCCGCTGGCTCGATGGGCGCAACGCCGCATCCACCTGAGCGCCCTCAGACGACGAGTTTGGCGCGCAGCTCCTCTTGGCGTACCTCGAAGTCGTCCAAGGAGATGCGGCCCTCGGCAAGGTCCTCGTGAAGAGCGGCAAATTGCTCGAGCAACTGGGACTGGTCGATCTCATTGGCTGAGGGGCCGTCCGTCGCCTGCTCACTTGAAGCTGCCTTGTCCTCCCGGCGCGAGAGACGGTCGTCCATCTTGGCCTTGGCCCGATCCTTCTTGGCCTGGTCGCGCTGCAATTTTCCGAATGTCGATCGTGCGCGTGCCACGGTTCACTCCTTTCCGGCCGCCGCGGAGCGACCAGGTGCTGCCGGCATGGCGCCTGCCCTGCCGCTGTTCTTGCCGCACTCGCCCATGCGGCGGGCCCCTCGTCGGCCCCGAGCGGAGGAGGTGGGATTTGAACCCACGGTACCCATGAGGCACAACGGTTTTCGAGACCGTCCGATTCGGCCGCTCTCGCACTCCTCCGAGCGAGAGCCTACTCCCTCTGACCTGGTCCGGAGGCTCGCGGATAAGGCCGTTCCGGCTCCGCCCGGGCAAAGAGCGAGGTCACAAGCTTACCGGTCGTGGTCGCCCCGTCGCACAGTCAGATGGAGGGTTCTCCGGTCCGACCTTTTCCCTACGGGCATTGCGTCGCCTGTCCGTGGGGCTTATTCGGGCACACGTTGCCGGTGCTGGGGTCCCCGGAACGCCAAGGTCCGAACGAAGGGCGGCCGAGATGTGATGCCCCGGGTAGCCCTCAGGGGGCGTTCCGAGATCAACCCACCGCACCGGGCTCTTACGATGGGCCGGCGTTTGCCCGGTCGGTTCGTTTGGCGGCGAAAAAGGACGTGAGAAGGGCTCCGCACTCGTCGGAGCGCACACCGTCGGTGACCGGCAGCTCATGGTTGAGCCGCGGGTCGGCGCACAGGTTGTAGAGGGTGCCGCACGCTCCTGCCCTCGGGTCGTTGGCGCCGTAGACGAGTCGGCCGACGCGGGCGGCCACGAGGGCGCCCGCGCACATTGGGCAGGGTTCGAGCGTCACGACGAGAGTCACCTCCGAGAGCCGCCAGCCCCCCACGACGCTGGCGGTGTCACGAAGGACCAGCATCTCGGCATGAGCGGTGGGATCAACTGTGGCCTCGCGCTCATTGTGGCGGGCTGCGACGACCCTCCCGCCGACCAAGGTGACGGCACCGACGGGCACCTCCCCAGCCCGAGAGGCGATCTGCGCCTCGGCGAGAGCGATTTCCATAGCGTCGTCGTCGCTCAACTGCGTCGAACTGTCTGCGGTGGGCATGCTCCAGTATGCGAGGTCCCGGTGAGCCGGCGGTACTCCTCGGCGATCCGAGGCGACGATTCAGCCTGCGCTGGCGGAGCGCAGATCTTGCTCGAGTGTGCTCAGCGTCGATTGCAGCTGCGTGGCATCGGTCTCGAACTGTTGCAGGAACGCGCCCAGGCGCGCGGCGGGCAGCCCGTCGATGCTTTCGAGGAATTGAACGTCCTGCTGCACCTCTGCCTGGGCAGTGTGTGCCGTCGACTGGGTGGTAGCCGGCATCGAGGATTGGGAGAGAAAGGTGTCGTACAGCTGCAGTGAGTTGATGTAGGGGTTGATCACGGACGAGACGTTGGAAGGTGTCGGGAAACCGGTCAGGGAAGCCAGAGCGGCTCGGGCCGCGGTGGTGGCGGAGTCAACGGCATCGGTCGCCGATTGCAGTCGGGACGCTTCCGAAGCAGTGCCGGACGCAGTCGGTGCCCCGCCGGGTTGGCTTGGGGGCTGATGCGCCGTTGGGACGAGTGCCGAGGCCACGACCAATACGAGCAGAATGAATAGCATCACTGCCGCGGCCGCCAGGATCCGGCGCGATGGCTTGCGCTCCTCCGCTTGTTCGCGCGCATGGGAAGGCAGACGCGGCAGTGTTGGTTGCGCCTCGGCCGCCGGCGACTCTGCAGCTGCCAGTCCAGTTGCCGTGCCCACCTTTGCCGCCTGTCGCCTTTCCTCGGCCAGACGTTCCGCTTCGGCCCATCGCTCGAGCTCCGCCCGACGCTCTACCGCCGCTCGTGCCTTTGCCTCAGCGTGGCGCTTCGCAGCCGCGTCAGCTGATTGGGCCTCCGCCTCTGCCTGTCGCTTCGCGTCTTCGGCGAGACGCGCCTCTTCGGCCAGACGCGCCTCTTCGGCCAGTTGCGCTTCGTCGGCCAGCTGCGCCTCTTCGGCCAGCTGCGCTTCGTCGGCCAGGCGCGCCTCTGCCTCCGCCTGTCGCACCGCCTCCGCCTGTCGCACCGCCTCCGCCTGTCGCACCGCCTCCGCCTGTCGCACCGCCTCCGCCTGTCGCACCGCCTCCGCCTGTCGCACCGCCTCCGCCTGTCGCGCCTTTTCAGCGAGACGCGCTACTTCGGCCTGTTGCTCCGCTTCGGCCAACTGCGTCTCTTCGGCCAACCGCGCCTCTTCGGCCAACCGCGCCTCTTCGGCCAGACGCGCCTCCTCGGCCAACCGCGCCTCTTCTGCGAGACGAGCCTCCTCGGCCAACCGAGCCTCCTCGGCCAACCGAGCCTCCTCGGCCAACCGAGCCTCCTCGGCCAACCGAGCCTCTTCGGCCAACCGAGCCTCTTCGGCCAACCGAGCCTCCTCGGCCAACCGCGCCTCCTCGGCCAACCGAGCCTCTTCGGCCAACCGAGCCTCCTCGGCCAACCGAGCCTCCTCGGCCAACCGAGCCTCCTCGGCCCGACGCGCCTCCTCGGCCAACCGCGCCTCCTCAGCCAACCGCGCCTGTTCGGCCCGACGCGCCTCTTCGGCCCGACGCGCCTCTTCGGCCAACCGCGCCTCCTCGGCCAACCGAGCCTCCTCGGCCAACCGCGCCTCTTCGGCCCGACGCGCCTCTTCGGCCCGACGCGCCTCTTCGGCCAACCGCGCCTCTTCGGCCCGACGCGCCTCCTCGGCCAACCGCGCCTCTTCGGCCCGACGCGCCACCTCGGCCAACCGCGCCTCTTCGGCCCGACGAGTCTCCTCGGCCCGACGCGCCTCCTCGGCCAACCGCGCCTCCTCAGCCAACCGCGCCTGTTCGGCCAGCCGTTCAGCCTCCGCAGCGGCCGCTTCGGCGGCTATTTCCTCGGGCGTTCCACGCCGCACGGTTGCCTCGATCCGCTCGAGGGCCGCCTCGGCGTTCGAGCGGGTGTCGCCGGCGGGATCCTCGACGTCGAGCATTGCTTCCCAGTCGAAATCGGAGTCGTCCGCGTGAAGCTCCTCGTCGAGCTCGGACTCCGTGGCGTCGAGTTCGTCGTCCTCCTGGTCCGGTACGAAGACGTCCCAGGGGAAGTCCACGTCTTCCGCGTCGACGTTGGACTCGTCGGAAAGATCGGAAAGGTCGGTAGTCATGTTGAGGTAAGTGCGCAGACGATGGTCATGGAGCAGCCATGGCGCGGAACGCCGGCGTCGTATTCGTGCGCAGGCAACCCGGCGCAGGGCTCGTCGGCCTTCCGGGCCGAGCGTGGGTCCACGATGACCTATCGGTCGGGAGTGCAGAGAAATTGAGTCCTTCTCCCGGAGCGGAGGAGGTGGGATTTGAACCCACGGTTGGTTGCCCAACACACGATTTCCAGTCGTGCCGATTCGGCCGCTCTCGCACTCCTCCCGAACTGCAGCCTGGTCAGGCTAACGGCAGTGACAGGTCCCGGCCGGCGGGTCGTCCGGTGACCCGACCGACCCGCCGTGGAACGCCGTTGTACCCGCAAATAAGACTTCACGTTCGTCTGATGGGAACCAACGCTGAATTGGGCATGCGTGGATCAAGACAGGCTGGTCCAGCGCCGAAACCAAGGGCACAGAGGGAAGCGGAGCGACCGAGGCGGGGGGACCTGAGGTGTTCAAGCGGATTCTCGTGGCCATGGACAGCTCGGACGCTGCCCGCGCCGCGTTTGTGTTCGTGAGCGACTGGGCTCGGCAGTTCGACGCCCAGGTGTGGTTCATTCAGCTCACCGACGAATCTGTGCGCCGTCGTTGCGAGATCGTCACCGATGTGGACCAGCGGGGCCGCCAGTTGGCAAACCAGTTCACGATCAGGGGGGCCACGAGGAGCGCCCGCAACCAACAACTCGTGAACAGCATCGCCGAGTCGGCGCAGACCTTCCGGGCCGACCTCGTCGTCGTCGGCATCGACCGCCACCGGCTAGCCCGGGGCGTCCGCGAGCAACTCACTCAGGCCACCAACGTTCCGGTGTTGATCCCCGCGAACCCCGAAGCGCGGTCGACACGCGTCGCCGTCAGGCCCGCGCTGCCGGCGATCCCGCTCGGCCCGGCTCCGATCACCAGGGGCGCCATGGCGGGGTCGGGCGCTTTGGCCCATGTTTGAGAACGTGGTGGTTGGCGCAACCGACTCGCGAGGCTCTGCGCCGCGCCATGCGCCGGGCGTTCGAAGTGGCGCGGGTCTCCGGAGGCACGCTGCACGTCGTGACCGCCTTCCGGCACAAGCGCCGGCGGCGACCGCCGGTGTCGCTCGGAACGGGCCGTCTGCCTTCGTCGCCGGACTCGGCCGAGGCATTCCTCGACAGCTTCCGCACGATGGCCGCGAGGGAGTCCGTCCGGGTCGAGATGCACCCGGTGGCGTCTGATCCCGTCGAAGCGATCACCAGGGTGGCAGCAGAGGAAGACGCCGACCTCATCGTGGTCGGGTCCAACGGCGCGGGTGGTGCCCGCCATCTCTCCCGCGTGCCAAAGGGCGTCATGGACACCGCGGAGTGCGCGGTCCTGGTCGTGTAGCGAGGTCGGTCGGGGCGAGCCACTAACGTGGGTCGCCTCGCCGTGCCCGATGCTGGGTGCGGTGGCCGGGTCCTGCGCAACGGCCGCTCGTGAATCGAGTCAGGGTCGGAAGGCAGCAGCTCTCAGCGGGTATGGCCGGGTGCCGTAGCCAACCTGGCCGCCGCACCGAGCACCGGAACCCGTGCCGGGCGAGCCCGGCCGCGAGCACACCGTGCGGGCGGGGCGCGCCACGCGACCTGCAAAATGCGCAGCTCACCCCTCCCTGCGTGACGAAATGGGAACCGGGCGGTGAAATCTCGCGTCCGCTACGGCCCTTGCCGAGAAAGTCGCGGCGCGGGGGTTTGGGCGACGTACCCCGGGGATATGTACGGCGCGTGAATAAGAACCTGAGCTTTGCGCGTCACATTGCGGCTATCGCGGCCATGACCTCGCTGGGTGGGGCAGGTGTCCTCGCCCTCCTGCCGGCGGGAGCTGCCGCGGCTCAACCGGCGGTCGTCGCGTCAGGTCCCAGCCTGCTGCCGAGCACCACGTTGGTCCCGACCCCGCCCACCGGGGCGACCGGTCCCGACGATCTCACGACCCTCGCCGTCCCGGGCTTCGACGGCGGTACCCCGGTCCTGTGGACCGAGTATCAGAACGGCGTCATGCCCGACGGCTCCCCGTCGACTACCGGAGCCACAAAGAGCACGCTGGCCGGCTACGACACGACGACCGGTGCGCTCGTCAAGACGATCTCGGTGACCGGTCACGTCGACGGCGTGACGGGGGACCCACGACTGCACATGTTGATCGTGACTGCGAACGAGGATGCCAATTCGACGTTCAACCTCGTCGACCCGGTGGCGGGCACTGTGACCGCGTACACGTACAGCCCGAGCCCCGAGGTCTCGGGCCTCGGCGGGACCGACAGCATTGCGCTGATCGGCAATCAGATCTACGTCGCCCATTCGAATCCGAGCGACACCACGGTGCCGGCGGTCTACTCGGTGAACCTGGACAACACGACCCACACCGCACTCCTCACGCCCGTGTACAACGCCAACAGCACGGCGACCGATGCAGTGACCGGCACCTCCGCCGCGCTGGCCCTGACCGACCCCGACACCAACTATGTGATGCCTCCGAGCGCTCCTCGGTTCGCCGGACAGCTGGCGACCATCAGTCAGGCCGACGGTCAGATCATCTTCTCGTCTAACAACACGGGACTGCCTCAGCTGACCGATCTCCACGTGACCGACAACAAGTCGGGGAACGTGCCGCCCATCGACGGGTTGGCCGTGGCCACCGCGAGCAAGGGGACGTTGTACGTGGTGGATGCGTCGGGAAACCAGATCAAGGCCCTCGACACGTCGGGCTGGCCGGCGGGGACCGTCTTCGTCACTGAGCCCAGCGACAACCTCAATCCGCTCCTCGGAACGCTGAATCTGACGACAGGCGTCATCACACCGCTGAGCAACACCTTCGTCAGCCCCAAGGGTCTCTTCTTCGTCCCGGCACCGGGCTACCAGTTCGCCGCCTCCGACGGGGGCGTCTTCTCCTACGGGGCTGCGCCCTTCCTCGGGTCGATGGGCGGGAAGCCGCTGAACAAGCCGATCGTCGGTATGGCGACCACGGCCGACGGTGGCGGGTACTGGCTCGTCGCAAGTGACGGCGGCATCTTCAACTACGGCGACGCCAACTTCTTCGGCTCGACGGGCAGCATCAAGCTGAATCAACCCATCGTCGGCATGGCGACGACGCCCGACGGCGGCGGCTACTGGCTCGTCGCCTCGGACGGTGGCATCTTCAGCTACGGCGATGCCCAGTTCCACGGCTCCATGGGTGGAACTCCCCTGAATCAGCCCATCGTCGGCATGGCCGCCGCGCCCGACGGCGGCGGCTACTGGCTGGTCGCGGCCGACGGGGGCATCTTCTCGTTCGGGAGCGCCCCGTACCTGGGGTCGACCGCGGGCATCAAGCTGAACAAGCCCATCGTCGGTATGGCGGCCACTCCCGACGGCGGCGGTTACTGGCTCGTGGCAACCGACGGGGGCATCTTCAACTACGGCGACGCGCAGTTCTTTGGGTCGTCTGGCAGCATCCAGCTGAACAAGCCCATCGTCGGCATGGCGGCCAACCCCACCGGCGGTGGCTACTGGCTGGTGGCGGGCGACGGCGGGATCTTCTCCTACGCCGCACCGTTCAGCGGCTCCACGGGTTCCCTCAAGCTCAACGCGCCGATTGTCGGGATGGGGGCGTACTGACCTCGCGCTGACGCTTCTGCCCGCCGGCCGCGGGCAGAAGCGGGCCAGGTCACCGACGAACCGGCGGGTCGCCGACCCGGTTGAGCGCAGAACTGATCCCGACGTCAGCGCTCGTGGGTAGGCTCGGCCGGGCATGGCCGAGACCCCCTTTGTGTCCCTCTACCGCCGTTTCCGGCCGGGGCGGTTCGACGAGATCAGGGGCCAGGACCACGTCGTGCGGGCGCTGCGCAGCGCCGTACGCGACGACCGGGTGTCGCACGCCTACCTGTTCAGCGGTCCCCGTGGGACCGGCAAGACGTCCTCGGCGCGCATTCTGGCCAAGGCGCTCAACTGCGAGGCCCCCGTCGACGGCGAGCCCTGCGGTGCCTGCACGTCGTGCATCGAGATCACCCAGGGCAGCTCGCTCAACGTGCACGAGCTCGATGCGGCATCCAACAACGGCGTGGACGCAATGCGCGACCTGGTGGCCCACGCGGGGCTGGGGACTCCCGGGCGTTGGAAGGTCTACATCGTCGACGAGGTCCACATGCTTTCGACCGCGGCGGCCAATGCACTGCTGAAGACCCTGGAGGAGCCGCCGAGCCACGTCGTCTTCGTGCTCGCGACGACGGACCCGCAAAAGGTGCCGCCGACCATTCGCAGCCGCACGCAGCACCTCGAGTTCCGGCTTCTGGGCGCGCAAACACTGCATGACCTGCTCGAGTCGGTCAACGCCGAAGCCGGCCTCCGTCTCGACGAGCTTGCGCTCGAAGCTGCGGTCCGGCGCGGTCGGGGCTCTGCCCGTGACGCCCTCTCGGCCCTGGACCAGGTCGTGGCGTCGGGCTCGGCCGACGCGGCACGCCCAGAGCTGGTCCGGGTGCTCGATGCCCTGGCCGACGGCGACGTCAGCGCCGTGCTCGTGGCCCTCAGTGCGCTCCTGGCTGGCGGTTGGGGTCCCCAGCAGCTGGCCACCGAGCTGATCGACGACCTGCGCCAGGTCTTCCTCGCCCCGCTGGCGCCCGAGCTGTGCGCTGTGTCGGGATCCTCGCTCGAGCGGTTCGCCGGCCTCGCGGAGACGATGGGGTTGGCCCGGGTCGTGCGCAGCATGGAGCTCCTGGGCAATGCGCTCGTCGACATGCGAGAAGCTCCCGACGCGCAGGTCGTGCTCGAGATCGCGGTCGTGCGGGCGGTGCGGCCCGACCTCGACTCGGGGATGGAGGCGTTGTCGGAGCGGGTGAGCGTCTTGGAGCGCTCCCTCTCGGGCGCCGCCGCCTTCCCTCGTCCCGACGCGCCGCCGACTCGTGGCGCGCCGCCGACTGCAGGCGGTTCGCCCCCTTCGACGGCAGCCCCCACGCCCTCGCCCACGTCGGAGGCGCCCGCCGCCCGCCCCGCCGGCGAAGTGAGCCGGCGGCCCTCCATCGGTGCGGTGCGTCGCAGCCAGAAGGCAGCTGCCGCGTCATCAGAGGATGAGTCCGCCCCGCCGGCCCGGCCTCCGGATACGCACGGGCCAGAACCAGAATCAGGACCAGCACCTGGTAGCCCGGCCAACGTCGAGAAGCGGCTTTCCGCCGCAGCCACAACGGTCGACCGTGACAGCCTGACCGAGGCCTGGGGCGACGGCATCCTGCGCGCCCTGCCGGCGCGGGCCAAGGCCCTCTACAGCGCCGGTCGCTTCGTCAGCGTCGACGGCCAGGGGGCGCATTTCGCACTGCCCAATGCCGCCCACCGGGACCGGTGTGCCGAATTGGTCCCGACGGTGGAAGCGGCGCTCACCGCGCACTTCAGCTCACCCGTGCCCCTCGTGCTCGATGTGGACGACGCGCCTCCCGCGGGAGGCACCGCGCCAGCCGCGGCCGCGACCCAGGGCGCCGGTGATCCGAGCCACGCCGACGTCGAGGAGGTCGATCCCGCCGAGTTCGCCGACCAAGCAGCCGCCGACGCTCCAGACGATGCGTCGGCTGCCGAGGCCCGCCTCCTCGAGGCCTTCCCCGGCGCGAGCGAGGTTGCGGGCTGAGCGATGTACACCGGTCCTCTCCGCTCTCTCATCGACGAGCTCGGCCGCCTCCCCGGTATCGGCCCGAAGTCGGCCCAGCGCATTGCCTTCCACATCTTGAAGGTGCCGGGGGAGGACGCCACGCGGCTGGCCGACGCGATCGTGGCCGTCAAGGAGCGGACCACGTTCTGCGACGTGTGCTTCAACGTGGCCGAGTCGGGGGGGTTGTGCGACGTGTGCTCGGATGACCGGCGCGACCCCGAAGTCATCTGCGTCGTCGAGGACCCGCGCGACATCGTCGCCGTGGAGCGCACCGGCTTCAAGGGCCGCTATCACGTGCTCGGGGGTGCACTGAGCCCGCTCGACGGGATCGGGCGCGAGCAGCTGCGCCTCCACGAGCTCCTCGACCGCATCAAGGAGGGAACAATCCGAGAGGCGATCGTCTGCACGAACCCCACGATCGAGGGGGAGGCCACCGCCATGTTGGTGGCCCGCGAGCTTGCACCGCTCGGCGTCGTCGTCTCCCGGCTCGCGAGCGGGCTGCCGGTCGGTGGCGACCTCGAGTACGCCGACGAACTCACGCTGGGCCGCGCCCTGGAGGGGCGCCGCCCGCTCGAGGTCTGAGCACCCGGGACCTCGCCCGTCGGCGGTCCCCTACAATTGCTCGATGCGGATTGCCATCGTCGGCGCGACAGGGCAGGTGGGCGTGGTGCTGCGCGCCATCCTGGCCGAACGCAACTTCCCCGTCGACTCCATGCGCTACCTCGCCTCGGCCCGGTCGGCTGGCTCGACCCTGCCGTGGGGCGCCGGCGAGGTGGTCGTCGAGGACGCGGAGACCGCCGACCTCTCGGGCATCGACCTCGCGTTGTGCTCGGCCCCCTCCTCGGTGTCGCGCCAGCTCGCGCCCCGGCTGGTCGCCGCCGGCGCCACCGTCATCGACAACTCCTCCGCCTGGCGCATGGACCCCGACGTCCCGCTCGTCGTTCCCGAGGCGAACGCCGAGGCGCTGCGCGCCATCCCCAAGGGCATCGTGGCCAACCCGAACTGCACCACCATGGTGGCCATCCCGGTCCTCAAGCCTCTGCACGACGCCTCCGGCCTGCGGCGGCTCGTCGTCTCGACCTACCAGGCGGTGTCGGGCGGGGGCGTCGATGCCGTGCGCGAATTGGCCGAGCAGCTCGCCAAGACGGCCGACCGGGCCCATGACCTCACGTTCGACGGCTCGTCGGTGGACTACCCGCCCCGCAGCGTCTACCCCGCACCGATCGCCCACAACGTGATCCCCCTGCAATTCAAGATCGTCGACGACGGCTCGCTCGAGACCGACGAGGAACAGAAGTACTGCAACGAGGCCCGCAAGATCCTCGGCATCGCCGACCTCGCGGTGACGACGACCTGCGTGCGGGTGCCGGTGTTCACGGGCCACTCTGCCGCCATCGTGTGCGAGTTCGAACGGCCGATCGACCCCGAGCGCGCCACCGACGTACTTCGCACCGCGCCGGGTGTCGAGCTGGCGGAGATCCCGACGCCGCTCATGGCGGCCGGCCGCGACGTCACCTATGTCGGCCGCATCCGGCGGGCCCAGGGTGCTCCCAACGCCCTGGCTCTCTTCGTCTCGGGTGACAACCTCCGCAAGGGCGCCGCCCTCAACGTGGTGCAGATCGCCGAGGAACTGCTGGCCCAGCGACGCTGAGTACCGGCGGCTGACCCCGGCTGATCAGTCGGGGCCGGCCGATACCGGCTCGGGACCGCCGACCACGAGCGTCGCCATCCGTCGGGCCAGGTTGACCGCGTGGTCGCCGAAGCGCTCGAAGAAGCGCGCCACCATCGCCAGCTCGATCGCGACCGGCAGCGGCATGGTGCCTGCCACCAGCTCCGCCGTCAAGGTGACGTGGAGGTCGTCCATCTCGTCGTCGAGGTCGTCGATGAAGGAAGCGGCCTCGGCGGAGCGCTCGGCGAAAGCATCCCCCGTCTCGCGCCAGATTGTCGTGGCCACCTCGCCCATGCGCTCCACGAGGCCGCGGCTACGGGCCGACATCTCGGCGCCGAGCCCACGGGCGGCCCGACGGGCGATGTGCTCGGCCAGATCACCGTTGCGCTCCATGTCGGGAAGCATGCGCAGGATCGCCACGTACTCGCGGCGCTCGTCGGCCGTCGTCTCGCCGTGGACCAGCTGGTGCTGGACGGTCGTCGAGATCTGCCCGATCAACTTGTCGACCACCTCGTCGCGCTTGACCAGTTCCTTGGCGGCATCACGGTCGCCCGCCAACAGAGCGTGGGTGGCGCCGGCGATTGCCTCGCCGACCAACGCGAACACCTGCGAGAAGAGGCGGTCGACCTCGTCGGGCTCGGGCATGGTGCGTGGCCACAGCGGCTGTTCCATGGCCAGGGGCCCGATCTGTGTCGGGCTGTCCTCGACCTCGGTGTCCCCGGGTTCCCGGGCGCTTCGCGTGCTGCCACCGAGCTTGAAAGGCATTCAGAGAACGCTACCGGCTCCGTCTTCACGTGACGACCCCCAATTCGTGGCGGCGCCCGCCCGCCAAGGCCCGGGTGCAGGCAGCTCGGAGGCGGTCCCCGAAGTTGACACACCCCATCGTTACATTGGCCAGATGGTCCTCTATCTGGTGCTCGGGCTCTTGGCAGGGCTCGCCATCGGAGTTGCCGTGCACGTCGTCCGCAACGCCCGCACTGCCGCAGCAGCCCGTGTGGCCGAAGGTCGCCTTGCCGACGCGCAGTCGGCGATCGCAGAGCAGGCGGCCGAGCTGAAGACGGTGACGGAAGCGCGTTCGGCGGCCGAGACGGCGCGGGCAGTGGCGGCCTCCGAGCTCGACCTCCTGCGCTCGTCGGTGCACGAGTCGCAGGAGCGGGCCGAGGCGGAACGGTCCCGGCTCGCGGGCACGTTCGCCGAACTGTCCGCGCAGGCGCTGGCGAAGAACAACGAGCAGTTCCTCACCCTGGCCGACACCCGTTTCAAGGAGGCGCGCACGGCAGCCCAGGGCGACCTGGACCAGCGCCAGCAGGCCATCTCCCGCCTGCTCGACCCCTTGAGCGAGACGCTGACGCGCTACGAGCGCGGGCTCCAGGAGATGGAGCTCCAGCGGCGTGGCGCATACGAGGGACTCAGCGAGAAGGTCACCCAGTTGCACCTCGGACACGAGCAACTCCGCAAGGAGACACGCAACCTGGTCACGGCACTGCGGTCGCCTCAGACCCGCGGGCGGTGGGGCGAGGTCCAATTGCGGCGCGTCGCAGAGATGGCGGGGATGCTCCCGCACTGCGATTTCGATGAGCAGGTGTCGACGACCACCGACGACGGACGGCTGCGGCCCGACATGATCGTGCACATGCCCGGGGGCGGCGAAGTAGTGGTCGACGCCAAGGTCCCGCTCGACGCCTTCTTGCAGCTTCTCGACGCCGACGACGACGAGACCCGAGCTCTGTGCCAGGCCAAGCACGCCCGGCAGCTCCGCACACACGTCGATCAGCTGGCCAAGAAGGAGTACTGGAAGCAGTTCGACCGCTCGCCGCAGATGGTGGTGGCCTTCATCCCTGGCGACCAGTTGCTCGCGGCCGCCTTCGAAGCTGACCCGGCGTTGCAGGAGCACGCCATGACGAACGGCGTGCTCCTCACGACACCCGTCACCCTCATCGCACTGCTGCGGACGGTCGCGCTGGGCTGGCAACAAGAAACGCTCGCCGAGAGCGCTCGCGAGGTCAAGAACCTGGGAGCGGAGCTCTATGACCGCCTTCGTGTCATGACGGGCCACATGCAGACGCTGCAGCGCAGCCTGACCTCGAGCGTCGACGCCTACAACAGGGCGGTCGGCTCCTTCGAGTCGCGGCGTGCTCGTCTCGGCCCGTAGGTTCCCTGGTCTCGGCGTGGTCGGCGGTGAGACGCCCGAGATCGCGGAGCTGTCACAGATCGATGCGGCGCCCCGCCACCTGCAGGCGGTCGAGATGGACGACGAGGACGAGTTCACCGGGCAGGGTGAGCAGATCATCCTCGCCCTTCCCGAGAGCGGAACGAGTCGGGGCACCGGAGCCTGAGACCGGCGACCACGGACGGGTCGCGCAACGCGGGGCTGGCGGCAGGTGCGACCCGGTCCGGTGTCCGTCGGGCTGAGAACAGCGGCGACGTACTCTGCGGGGATGCTCCGTGTCCACCGATCCGAACGGGCCGACACGTTGGTGTCGGAGCTGGCCCGTCTGGTGGCCGACCCGCTGGACGACCCGATGGCCCCCGAGGTGGTTTCGGTGCCGACACGTGGCATCGAGCGGTGGCTGACCCAGCGCCTGTCCACGCACCTGGGGGCACGCGAGAGCAAGCAGGACGGCGTCTGCGCCAACATCGCCTTCCCATTCCCAGGGACGTTGGTGGGTGGAGCGTTGTCGTGCGCAGCAGGTGCCGACCCGAAGCACGACCCCTGGGTTCCCGAGCGTGCGGTATGGCCGCTGATCGAGGTGGTCGAGGAGCACTTCGACGAACCGTGGCTCGCGCCACTGGCGCAGCACATCAGGAACTCGGCGACGGTCGAGGGCTCCCGGCGCTTCTCGAGCATCAGGTACGTCGCGGACCTCTTCGACCGCTACGCCGTCCACCGTCCTGACATGCTCCAGCGCTGGGCGTCCGGGTCGGCCCAGCTCGACGAGACGCAGTGGCAGTTCGAATTGTGGCGCCTGCTCCGGGAGCGCATAGGAGAGCAGAGCCCTGCTGAACGTCTCGTCGACGCCTGCCGTCGGCTGCGGGACGAACCCGAGCTCTTGGACCAGCCCACCCGGCTGTCGCTGTTCGGGCTGACCAGGCTTCCGGCGAGCTACCTCGACGTCCTCGAGGCAGTGGCCGCACGCCGGGACGTACACCTCTTCTTGTTGCACCCGTCTCCGGCGCTGTGGGACCGGCTCGCGGCCCACATCGGGCGGTCGTCACGATACGTCCTTCGCAGCGACGACCCGACCGCGGGTGCACCTCGGAACCCCCTTCTTGCTTCGTGGGGGCGTGACGCGAGAGAGATGCAGCTCGTGCTGGGGGACGCGGAGGAGCACGGCGACCACACGGACCCGGTACCGGCGGATCGGCCCCGAACGCTGCTCCAGCTGATTCAGGACGACATTCGGACCGACCGCGCCCCGGTCGGGGAGCCGGGTGGATCGGCCGGGGACGGTCGACCCCTGCTCGGTGAGGGTGACGACAGCATCCGCATCCACTCTTGCCATGGCCGGGGCCGCCAGGTCGAGGTGCTGCGCGACGCCATCTTGCACCTACTTGAGGACGATCCCAGTCTCGAGCCCCGCGACATCATCGTGATGTGTCCTGACATCGAGACGTTCGCTCCGCTGATCCAAGCGACGTTCGGTGGGCACGACGACACGGAGGATCCGGCCGATGCTCTCGAGATCCGCCTTGCGGACCGCTCGCTCCGCCAGACCAATCCGGTCATGGCGGTCCTGGCGGAAGTGCTCGAGCTGGCGACGGCGAGATTCACTGCCACCGAGGTGCTCGACCTGGCCGGCCGGGAATCGGTGCGCCGTCGCTTCCAGTTGGGCGACGAGGATCTGTTTCGTCTCGAGGAATGGGTCGACAACGCGTGCGTACGGTGGGGTTTCGATGCCGCGCACCGGCGCTCCTTCCGTCTCGAGGAGATCGGGAGCAATACGTGGCAATTCGGCCTCGATCGAATCCTCGTCGGCGTCACCATGGCGGAGGAGCGCCAGCGCCTGTTCGAGGGCGCGCTGCCCTTGGACGACGTCGACAGCACCGATATCGAGTTGGCCGGCCGTATGGCGGAGTTCCTCGACCGGCTCCGCGCCGCGTTGGACGATCTGTCCGCGGGCGCGCACCGTGGATGCCTGGGCCGACACTCTGGCCCGGATCTCGGATTCTTTGACTTCGACCTCCGAGCGCGACGCCTGGCAGCGGGCGCAGATGACGACGCTCCTCGACGGGCTGGTCGAAGAGGCGACGGTGAACGGAGCCGTCAGCCCGGTGGCCCTGAGTTGTGACGATGTGCGATCGATCCTGACCGATCGGCTCAAGGGCCGGCCCACGCGGGCCAACTTCTGCACCGGCCACCTGACGGTCTGCACGCTCGTGCCGATGCGCTCCATCCCCCATCGGGTGGTGTGCCTGCTCGGACTCGACGACGGCAGTTTCCCGCGCCACATCGAGAGGGACGGCGACGACCTGACCGCTCGGCACCCGAGAGTCGGTGATCGCGATGTCCGCAGCGAAGACCGCCAACTGCTCCTCGACGCGCTGCTGGCAGCCCGCGATCACCTGGTTGTGACGTACGCCGGTCGCGACGAGCGGTCCAATCTGCCCCGTCCCCCGGCCGTGCCGGTCGGTGAGCTGCTCGATGTGGTCGACCACTCCGTGCGGACGCTTCAGGGCCGGCCCCGGGACTCCATCGTGTTCTCGCATCCCCTGCAGCCCTTCGATCCAAGGAATTACGAACGGGAGGTCCGGATGCCGGACACACCGTGGAGCTTCGACGCGCTGCATCTGGCCGGGGCCCGCGCGGCGCTGAACCCGTCTCAGGACGCCCCCCTTTTTCTGGAGCGGCCACTCGGCGCGTACGAGTCGAATGGCATCGCCATCGACCAGCTGGAGAGGTTCTTGCGCCATCCCGTGCGCGCCTTTCTGCGGGAGCGACTCAATGTCTCACTGCGGGACCGGACACGCGATTTCGAAGACGCCATCCCGATCAAACTCGGTGCGCTCGAGCAGTGGCAGATCGCAGACCGCCTCCTGGCGGCCCGGCTCGGAGGGGCCAGCCCGGAGGCGTGCCGGGCTGTCGAGATCGCCCGCGGGGAGCTACCGCCGGGCCAATTGGCCGATCCCGTGCTCGATGCGATCACCGGTCCGGTCGAAGAGCTCGTGCGGGAAGGACAGAACCCGCTGACGCCAACCTCTCTTGACGTCCGGGTCGAACTCTCCGGGACCCACGGCCTGGTCGGGACCGTTGCGGGGGTTCGGGGCAACGTCATCCACTCGGTCACGTACTCGAAGCTCGGGCCGGCAGCACGCTTGATCGCCTGGGTACGTCTGCTCGCCCTCACTGCGGCGTGGCCCGATCGCCCCTTCGAGGCCCTCACCGTCGGCCGTTCCCCTGACGGGCGGCGCACGATTTCCAAGGCCCGTATTGCACCGCTGGGACCTGACTCGGCGAGCCGGCGGATGGCGGCCGAGGTTCATCTGCGCCGGCTCGTCGACCTGTTCGAGCGCGGGATGCGTGAGCCGCTCCCGCTCTATTGCAAGACCTCCGCCGCATGGGCCGCAGCCGCCGCAGCGGGAGACGACCCTCACCGGGCGGCCGTGGGGTCCTGGGAGTCGGGGCACAACGGGCACAACGAGGACCGGGACAAGGAGCATGTGCTGGTCCTCGGCGGCGAGCTCACCTTCGATGCCATGGTGGGGCGGTCCGGGGCACCCCGTGACGACGAGACCGGAGACGGCTGGGAGGTGTCGGAGTCCTCGCGTTTCGGCCGGTGTGCGCGACGGCTCTGGGACGGGCTACTCGAGCACGAAGAAGTCGACCACCGATGACGATCGGTACAGGGGCGAGCCAGGTCGTCACCGCGGAACCGTTCGACGTCTGCGGGAAGCTGCCCCGAGGCATGACACTGCTGCAAGCCAGCGCGGGAACGGGCAAGACATTCACGATTGCGGCGCTCACGACGCGGTACGTGGCGGAGGGCCTGCCCATCGACCGTCTACTCGTCATCACCTTCACCCGGATGGCGACGGGAGAGTTGCGCGAACGGGTTCGGGAACGACTTGTCCGTGCGTTCGACGGGTTGGTTGCCTCGGTCGATGGAGGAGTGGCTCCATCGGATGACGAGATCGTGCGGCACCTTGCGGAGGCTCCGAGGGCAGAGGTGGAGAAACGGCGTCACCGGTTGGGCAAGGCCATCGCGGATTTCGACTCGGCCACGATCGAGACAACCCATGGATTCTGCTTGCAGGTGCTCTACGGACTCGGGACGGCAGGCGACGTCGACCGGGAAGTCACGCTGGTCGAGGACGTGAGCGACCTCTTGGAAGAGGTGGTGGATGACCTCTACCTGCGGCGGTTCGCCAACAAGCCCAACGAATACGACTTCTCGCGGGATGCGGCGATGGAGATCGCTACGCGCGTTCTCAACCAACCCGACGCCCGCATCGTGCCCGATCTGTCCGACGCCGAGGACATGCAGTCCATCCGCCGCCGCTTCGCCAAGGCAGTGCACGCAGAGATGGACCGCCGGAAACGAGCTCTCAAGATCCTCACCTACGACGATGTCCTGATCCGTTTGCGCGACACGCTGGCTGACCCCCAGCGTGGTCCTGCGGCCTGCGCGCGGCTGCGGGAGCGCTATGACGTGGTGCTGGTCGACGAGTTCCAGGACACCGACCCCGTGCAGTGGGAGATCATGCACCGGGCCTTCGGACATCCGGCGGCCACCCTCGTGCTCATCGGGGACCCCAAGCAGGCCATCTATGCCTTCCGTGGCGCCGATGTCCACGCGTATCTCGACGCCCGCCGGGTGGTGCAAACGGAGTGGACCCTGGACGTGAATTGGCGGAGTGACGAGGGCCTGCTCGCCGCCTACGACGCGCTGTTCGCCAACGCGCAGCTCGGAGAGGCAGGGATCAACTACCGCACGATCAGCGCCGCCGACACCAACCGCGAGCCCAGGCTCGTCGGGGCCCCCGTCTCAGCACCGCTGCGGGTGCGTATCGTGCACGCTGACGACCACCTCGTGCGCGTGACGGCGAGGAAGGGCCAGCCCCAGGCAGCTGCGGCGCGGGACTTCGTGGCCAAGGACCTCGCCGCGGAGGTCGTCTCGCTCCTCACGGCACGGCCCGACGTGATCACGCGCCGGCGCGACGGGAGCGAGGAGAAGGCCCCGCTGCATCCGGGCCACATCGCCGTGCTGGTGCGGACGAACGGCCACGCCCTTACCGTACGGAACGCCCTCATCAGAGCGGGCGTGCCCGCCGTCATCGGCGGCTCCGGCTCGGTGTTCGGGACCGAGCCGGCGCGGGACTGGCTGCGCCTGCTCGAGGCGCTCGAGCGGCCGACGGCCCGGGACCGGGCGTCGCTCGCCGCGCTGACCTGTTTCGTCGGCTGGACACCACAGAAGGTGGCGACGGCGGGCGAGGACGAGTGGGAGGACCTCCACTGGTCGCTGCACCAATGGGCCGCCCTGCTGCGCGATCGCGGCATCGCCTCTCTCTACGCGAGGGTGAGCGGCACCCACGGCGTGCCGGCCCGGGTGCTCGCGGGCCCATCGGGTGAGCGCGCCATGACGGATCTGCGGCACGTCGCCCAATTGCTGCACGAGGCCGGGGTGTCCGACGGCCTGGGTCCGACCGCGACGGCCAGCTGGCTGGGTCGGCGCATCAACGAAGCCGAGCGCGACACCGAGAACGAGGAACGAGCGCGGCGTCTTGAATCGGACGCGGAGGCCGTTCAGGTGATCACGATCCACCGGAGCAAAGGGCTCGAGTTTCCGATCGTGCTTTGTCCCTACATGTGGGGCAGCTACACGCCGACGATCAAGGTCCCGGTATTCCACGACAAGGACAACGAGAATGCCCGCACCATCGACGTTGCAGGCGAGGGTAACGCCTTCACCGTCCACCAGCAGAACCAGCTCGTCGAGGAACGTGGCGAGGACCTGCGGTTGCTCTATGTCGCGCTCACACGGGCTCAGCACCAGGCGGTTCTGTGGTGGGTAGGCGCGAGTGACTGCCAGCACTCGCCGCTGTCCCGTCTGCTGTTCGATCGCGATGAGCAGGGCGTGGTGCGCTCGCACGGTTCGGTTGTGCCCAGGGACGATGCTGTCGAGACCGCGATCACCGCGCTGGGATCGGAGTTGGCGGTGGAGCGGGTCGGCCTCCCGTCCGACGAGCGTTGGGAGCGCGACGCCGGCGCGCCCCCGAGGCTCGAAGCCGCGGTCTTCGATCGGCCGCTCGACCTGGGATGGCGCCGCGTGTCCTATTCGGGCATCACGCGCGCGCTGCACGACCAGCCGGCGATCGGGAGCGAGCCGGAGGAACCGCTCACGTCGGACGAGGAGCTGCCCGTGGTCACCGTCCGACCTACGCCCGGGCACGCGCCGGAGGAGGAGCGGTTGCGCACGGTCGCCCTGGGGTTGGCCCCCATGCCAGCTGGCGCCCTGGTGGGGACGCTCGTGCACAGCGTGCTGGAGCGGACGGAGTTCGATGCGTCCGACCTTGTGGCCGAGGTCGGTACGGCGCTGGAGCGCGAGGTCACCTGGCGCAACGTCGACCTCGGAAGCGTCGACGCAGTGGTCGCGGGTCTGTGCGCCGCCATCGAGTCACCGCTCGGTCCCTTGGTCGGTGACGTCCGGTTGCGCGACATCCCACGCCACGACCGGCTCGACGAGCTGGGGTTCGAGATCCCGCTGGTCGGAGGCGAGGTCCCGACGGCGTCCCTGCACGTGGGCACGGTGGCCGACCTTTTGGAGGAGCACCTCGACCCGGGCGACCCCGTGGCCCGCTACGCCCAGCGGCTCCGGGACCCCATGCTCCAGGGCGTCCTGCGCGGCTATCTGACCGGGAGCCTCGACCTGGTGTTCCGGTTGCCGGGCAACCGGTTCTACCTCGCCGACTACAAGACGAACCGCTTGAGCGCGCCCGACGAGGCCCTCACCGCATGGCACTACCGGCCTGATGCCGTCAACGACGAGATGGTGGCCGCCCACTACCCACTGCAGGCGCTGCTCTACGCCGTCGCGCTGCACCGCTACCTGCGGTGGCGCCTTCCGGGCTACGACCCCGCGCACCACCTGGGCGGTGTCCTCTATCTCTTCGTGCGTGGGATGAGCGCCAGGGAAACCACACGCATCGGGGATCAACCATGCGGCGTTTGGTCGTGGCGACCACCCGTTGGCTTGGTCGACTCGCTGAGCGAGCTCTTCGACAGCGGGCGGACCTCGTGACGTCCGTGGAGACACCGGACTCCTACGACAGCGCTCTCGCGCTGCGAGCACCCGGGCTGCTGCGCGCGTTCAACCGAGCGGGGATCCTGTCCACGTCCGACGTGCACGTCGCGCTGCGGCTGGCGCAGCTGAGCGGGAGCCAGGAGGAGCTGGCGTGGCTGGGCGCAGCCTTCGCGGTCCGGGCCCCCCGGCTGGGCCACGTCTGTGTCGACCTCGAGACCATCCGGGACACCGCCAGCGCGGATACCGATACACCTGCTGACATCGGCGCGTTGCCCTGGCCCGACCCGGAGCAGTGGCTCGAGGTCATGGCCCGGAGTCTCTTCGTCGCGGAGGACCGCCCGCTCCACCTGTCGGGGACGACCGTGTACCTCAACCGCCTGTGGGTCGACGAGCACTCGGTGGCCACCGACCTCCTCGAGCGTGCCGCAGGACCAGCCGCCGGCGTCGACGACGCCCTGCTCGCCGCGGGCCTCGATCAGCTCTTCGCGTCGGCGGACGATCCGGATTTCCAGCGTCTGGCTGCCGCCACCGCGGTGCTGCGCCGGGTGTCGGTGATCGCCGGCGGCCCCGGTACCGGAAAGACCACCACCGTGGCCCGCGTCCTCGCGCTGCTCGTGGCCCAGGCCGCCGCGACGGGAGGGCGCCAGCCGCTGATCGCGCTGGCCGCACCGACCGGAAAGGCGGCGGCGCGGCTCGAAGAGGCAGTCCGCCAGGAGGCTGGCGCCATGGCCATCGACCCCGCGATCCGGGCCGGCCTGTCCGTCCTGGAGGGCACGACGCTGCACCGGCTCCTGGGTTCCAACCCCGGCAACCGGACCAGGTTCCGCCACGACCGGCTGAACCGGCTGCCACATGACGTGGTCGTCGTGGACGAGACCTCGATGGTGTCGCTCTCGATGATGGCGCGGGTGGTGGAGGCGGTCCGCTCCGACGCGCGGCTCATCCTTGTGGGCGACCCAGAGCAGCTGGCCTCCATTGAGGCAGGCGCCGTGCTGGGCGACATCGTCCCGCCCGGGTCACAACAGGTCTGCATGCGCGAGGAGGCTCGAGACCGCCTCGCGGCGGTCACGCGTCAAGCGGTCCCCCTGCGTGACATGGGCCTCCGCTCGGTCGTCGGAGACGGCATCGTGGTCCTGAGCAAGGTGCACCGTTTCGGCGGAGCGATCGCGGCGTTGGCCACTGCGATTCAGCATGGTCGGGTGGACGACGCCATAACCGTCCTCCTGTCCGGAGACCCAGACGTGCAGTGGATCCCGGCCGACGCCGCGTCGTCGTCGGCCCAAGGTCTGGATGAAGTGCGATCCCTCGCCGTCGAGTGCGGACGCACCGTGAGGGAGGCGGCGGTCGACGGGGACGCAAAAGGGGCCATCGCGGCGCTGGGCCGGTTCCGCCTCCTGTGTGCGCACCGCCGCGGACCGGACGGTGTGGCGACCTGGATGCACCAGGTCGAGGGCTGGCTGCGTGCCGAGGTCGACGGATTCTCGAGCGGCGAGGAGTGGTACGTCGGCCGCCCGCTCATCGTGACGGAGAACGACTACGGGTTGAAGCTCTACAACGGCGATGTGGGGGTAGTCGTCGCCGACGGTGATCGCCGTGTGGCCGCATTTGAACGGGGTGCCGAGATCGCTCGGGTGAGCCCGGCCCGGCTGGCCGCCGTCGACACCGTCTACGCGATGACAGTCCACAAGAGCCAGGGGTCACAGTTCGACGTGGTGGCATTCATGCTGCCGAGCGCCGACTCGCGTGTCTTGACCCGCGAGCTCCTCTACACCGGAGCCACCCGCGCCCGGGAGAGGTTGATCCTGGTGGGAACCGAGCATCTCGTTCGAACGGCTATCGAACGGCCGATCACCCGGGCCTCGGGGCTGCGGAAGGCGTTGTGGGGCGAGACCGACCGGTCGTCGGCGACATGAGGCGGATCTTCCTGACAATTCCCTCACACTGAGGTCACGGACGCCGAAACAGTGCGACCTAGGCTCGCAAACAAAGAAAAATCCCTGCTCTCACGCCAATTACAGGCTCTACACAGGCAGGATTCAGGGTTCTGTCCCATGATGAGAACTGACATCACTCCGTAACAAAAGCGCGGAGACTGAGCACACGAAGGGTGAGCATGAAGATCCTGGTTCTCGGCGGAGACGGCTACCTCGGCTGGCCGACCGCCCTTCACCTGTCGGCCCGTGGCCACGAGGTCACCGTCGCCGACAACCTCGTGCGCCGCGAATACGACCGTGAGATGGGGGTCGACAGCCTCGTCCCCATCGCGCCCCTACCCGATCGGGTGACGCGCTGGGAGCAGGTCTCCGGACGCGCCATCAACGTGCGCATCGGGAACCTCACTGACGCCGCCTTCACCTACGGCGTGGTCGCCGAAGCCAAGCCCGACGCCATCGTGCACTTCGGCGAACAACGCTCGGCGCCGTACTCAATGATCGACCGCGAGCATGCTGTCTACACGCAGGTCAACAACGTGGTGGGCACGCTCAACCTGATGTACGCGATCGCCGAGGTCGACCCTTCGATCCATCTCGTCAAGCTCGGGACAATGGGCGAGTACGGCTACCCCAATATCGACATCGAAGAGGGGTTCATCGAAATCACGCACAAGGGCCGCACCGACGTGTTGCCTTTCCCCAAGCAGCCAGGCTCGTTTTACCACCTGTCCAAGGTGCACGACAGCCACAACATCATGTTCGCCTGTCGGGTCTGGGGGCTGCGCTCCACCGATCTGAACCAGGGGATCGTCTACGGCCAGTCGACCGATGAGACCGATCTCGACCCCGTCCTGGCGACCCGCTTCGACTACGACGGCGTGTTCGGCACCGTGCTGAATCGGTTCTGCGTCCAGGCCGTCACAGGCCACCCGTTGACCGTCTACGGCGCCGGAGGCCAGACCCGCGGCATGCTCAACATCCGCGACACGCTCGCCTGCGTGACACTGGCCCTCGAGAATCCCGCTGAGGGCGGTGAGTTCCGGGTCTTCAATCAGTTCACCGAGTCGTTCTCGGTGCGCGAGATGGCCGAGATGGTCAGGCGCGTCTGCCCGACCCGGGTCGACATCGCGGAGGGCCTGTCCAACCCTCGGGTCGAGCACGAGGACCACTATTTCAAGGCCGCCAACACCAAGCTGCTCGACCTGGGTCTGGAGCCGCACCCCCTCACGGACGACGTCATTTCCGGGATCTTGGGGCTGGTCGAGAGCCACCGAGACCGGGTGGACGTCCGCGCGATCGCCCCCACGGTGCAGTGGCGATCTAGCGCCAGCACGCTCACGACGGCCGGGGAGACGCCCGGCGCATCGTTCCTCGCGGTGTAACCCGGCAGTTGCCGCTGTAGGTTCCTGTGGCGATGTCGCCACGCAGGCCACGCCGCCGCGCGCGCCGTCGATCACCGGCCCGGCCGATCATCCTGCTCATCGCGGTGGTGATCGGCCTCGCGCTCCTCGTGGGCGGGCTCTCCCAGGTGTCGCGGCAATCGCAGGGCTACGACGCAAATTCCAACCGTGCACTCGCAGCGCAGGGTGCGGTGGTTGCCGCGCAGTCCAACGCCACGGCGTCGCAGGTGCGCACCCTTTTGCGTGGCCTGCAGGGTCAGACCCGCCAGGGCCTCCAGGTCGGGTTGGACAGCGCCGTGCAGCAGTCCGCGACCGAGGCGGCACGGGCGAACCTCGCCGCCAGCTCGAACCCGTCTGGTCAGATGGCGGCCGCCTTCGCCGCGGTCTTCGCCCAGCGGGCTCAGTCCATGAGCGAACTGCGCGCCGCCGTCGACGGATTTCTCGGAATGCAACCCATCGTCCCCGCCGGCTCGCCCTCCGATGGAGGCGTTCCCGCCGCCTCGACCGTCTCGCTCTCCGCGACGCAGGCGACGAACCGCATCGCGTCGGCCGGCGCACTCCTGTCCCGTGCGGATGCCCTCTACCGCTCGGTGCGAAGGTCCTTGGCGTCGGCGGCCGGCCACGGCCGGCTTCCGTCGTCGGTCTGGGTCACCGACCCCCAGCTGTGGCAAGTTGGTTCCGTAGCGGCCCAGGTCGATCTCATTGCCACCTCGCCCACCTTGGTGTCGGCCCACAACGTCGTCCTCCGCACGGTGCGGCTGAGCCCGCCGGCGCTGCCGACGCCGCAGGGCGTGCCGGCGAACGTCTCGGTCCTCAGCCCGGGGTCCCAGATCGGGGTCTCGGTCGTCCTCGCCAACCAGGGTTCGGTCGATGAGCCGCACGCCTCCGTCCGCTACACGCTGGCGAACCAGTCATCCGGAGCCACCGCGACCCAAGTCGAGTCCGCCGCCTTGTCCCTCGGCGCCTCCGTGACGCTGCCCCAGGTCAGCTTCAACGTCGTACCCGGCGCCACGTACCTGCTGACGGTCGTGGTGTTGCTCCCGGTGGGACAGACGCAGACGGCCAACACCATGCTTCAGCAGGCGCTGCAGGTCGCGCCCGCATCCTGAGCCCTTCCCCTCGACACGCCGCCGGCCGGCCGCGTGTCGCCCGTGCTCCCTCCTCGTCATAGGATCGGTAGGCACCGAAATCTGGAACTGGAGGGCTCTTCACGTGGCCGAGAGCATCACGATCACGGACAATCGCAATGGCGAGTCCATGGAGATCCCGCTGGTCAACGGCGGGGTCTCGGCCGAGGAATGGGCCAAGCTCCTCCCCGGGGTCTGGTTCTTCGATCCTGGCTTCATGTCGACCGCGGCCTGCGAGAGTGCCATCACGTACCTCGACGGTGATGCCGGGATCCTGCGCTACCGCGGCTACCCCATTGAGCAATTGGCCGAGAGCTCGACCTACCTGGAGGTGGCGTACCTCCTACTCAACGGTGAGCTGCCCAACGAGGAGGAGTTCGCGGCCTGGCGCCACGAAGTCACCTACCACACGTTCATCCACGAGAACGTCCGCAAGCGATTCCTCGAGGGCTTCCACTACGACGCCCACCCAATGGGCATGCTCGTCTCGGCCGTGGCCGCCCTGTCGACCTTCTATCTCGACGCCAAGGACATCTTCGATCCCGAGTCCCGCAGCAAGCAGATCATCCGGCTCATCGCGAAGATGCCCACACTGGCCGCCGCGGCACACCGCTTCAGCGTGGGCATGCCCTTCGTCTATCCCGACAATTCGCTCGATTTCGCGCCGAACTTCCTCTCGATGCTGTGGAAGGTTGCCGAACCGAGGTTCGAGGCCGATCCGGTACTGGCCCGCGCGCTCGACATCCTGTTCATCCTGCACGCGGACCACGAGCAGAATTGCTCGACCACGGCCATGCGCGTCGTCGGGTCGTCGCATTCGGATCCCTACTCAGCCACCGCTGCCGCGGCGGCCGCGCTGTACGGACCCCGGCACGGCGGGGCCAACGAGGCCGTCATCCGGATGCTCACCGACATCGGCAGCATCGAGAACGTGCCGGACTTCATCGCGACCGTGAAGGCTGGGACAGGGGGCCAGCGCCTCCAGGGCTTCGGACACCGCGTGTACAAGAGCTACGACCCGCGGGCGAAGATCATCAAACGCACCGCTGACGAGGTCTTCGAGGTGACAGGAAAGAACCCGCTGCTCGACATCGCGCTGAAGCTCGAGGAGATCGCCCTCAACGACGAGTACTTCACGTCCCGGCGCCTCTACCCGAATGTCGATTTCTACTCGGGGCTCATCTACCAGGCGATGGGGTTCCCGCTCGAGATGTTCCCCGTCCTCTTCGCCATCCCTCGCACCTCGGGCTGGCTCGCGCACTGGCAGGAGATGCTCGACCAGGACTCGAAAATCGCCCGTCCGCGCCAGCTCTACATCGGCCCCGAGGAGCGGAACTACACGCCGATCGACGCGCGCTAACGGCCGGCGCCACCCTTCTTCTGCAAGAGGCGCATCAAACCCTCCTGGGCCAGCGAGACGCACAACCTCCCCTGGCGGTCGAACAGGAAGCCGCGGGCCAGGCCGCGGCCGTGGGTCGCCACCGGGGAGTCCATGTCGTAGAGCAGCCACTCGTCGGCACGGAAGGGTCGGTGGAACCACATGCAGTGGTCCAGGCTCGCGCTCATGAAGTCGTCGTCGTCCCAGCGGACCTCGTGCGGGGCGAGGATCGTGTCGATGAGGGACATGTCGGACGCGTAGGTGGCCACGCAGGCGTGCAGCAACGGGTCCTCGGGCAACTCGCCGTCCGCCCGGATCCACACCCGCTGGCACGGCTCGCCCGTCCCGCTCGGGTGCCAGGGGAGGTCTCCGATATGGCGCTGGTCGATCGGGTGGGGCCGGTCGAACCATTCGGCCAGCTCCTCCTTCCAAGGCTCGAGGCGCTGGTAGAGCGGCGGCAGTGACTCGGGGTCGGGTACGTCGGGCATGGGGAACTGGTGCTCCAGGCCCTGCTCGAGATCGTGGAAGGAAGCCTCCAGGTTGAAGATGGCCCGACCGTGCTGAATGGCGACGACGCGCCGGGTCGTGAACGACCGCCCGTCCCTGATGCGGTCCACTTCATAGAGGATCGGAACGCTGGGGTCGCCGGGGCGGAGGAAGTACGAGTGCAGCGAATGCACGCGTCCGTGCTCGACCGTCTGCCCGGCGGCCATGAGCGCCTGCCCCGCCACCTGCCCGCCGAACACGCGCTGACGCTCCTCGTTGGGCTGGATGCCCCGGAAGATGTTGACCTCAATGGGTTCGAGATCAAGCAGATCGACGAGGAACTCCAAGGACGTGCTCATCCGCCCATGTTCGCAGGCGGGCGGATCGTCCGTCGCCGGGCACGCCGCCGCGGCCGCAACTACCCTGCGGCAGCGTGACACCCGCGGCGCAGTCCAAGGAGATCGAGCTCGTCTTCCCGGAAGGGTTCACCTGGGGCGTCGCCACGGCGGCACATCAGATCGAAGGCGGCAACGTCAACAACGACTGGTGGGCCTGGGAGCACGATCCGACGTCGGGCACCCTCGAACCGAGTGGCGACGCGTGCGACTCCTTCCACCGCTGGCGCGAAGACGTACAGCTTGTCGCCGACATGGGACTCACCGCGTACCGCTTCGCACTCGAGTGGAGCCGTATCGAGCCCGCCGAAGGTGAGTTCTCCACGGCCGCGCTGGAGCACTACCGAAGAATGTGTGCGGCCTGTCACGGCCACGGGATCGTCCCGGTCGTGACCTTCCACCACTTCACGACGCCGTTGTGGCTCACGCGACGCGGCGGTTGGGAGGCGCCCGACGCCCCGGAGCGCTTCGCCCGTTTCGTTGCCCGGGCGTGCATGTACCTCGGTGACCTGATCGGATGGGCGTGCACCATCAACGAGCCCAACGTGGTGGGGGTGATGGGGTACTTCCAAGGCCAGTACCCGCCCGGGGTAAAAGAGGACTTTGTCCGGTACGGCGCGGTGAACGAGGCGATGGTGCGCGCACACCGCCTGGCCGTGGACGCCCTGCGAGCCGGTCCCGGCGACTTCCCGGTGGGCCTGACATTGTCCATGGCCGAGATCACCGCAGAGGAGGGAGGAGAGGCGTTGCGCGACGCGGCCGAGGAGATGCTCGAGAACGTCTTCCTCCGGGCGACCGATGGTGACGACTTCGTCGGGGTGCAGTGCTACACGCGCATGCACTTCGGCCCCGACGGCCTGGCCCCGAACGACCCCGCCGTGCCCCTCACGCAGATGGGCGACGAGCGCTGGCCCCAGGCGGTCGAGCACACGGTCCGGCGGGCCGCCGAGGTGAGCGGGAGGCCCGTGGTGGTGACCGAGAACGGGATCGCCACGGCCGACGACACCGAGCGCATCGCGTTCGTCTCCGACGCGCTGCGCAGCGCGCACCGCTGCCTCGAGGACGGCATCGACCTGCGGGGCTACTTCGTCTGGAGCCTGCTCGACAACTTCGAGTGGCACCTGGGCTACGGGCCCAAATTCGGGCTGGTGTCGGTGGCCCCGGGGACGTTCGAGCGCCGGCCCAAACCGAGCGCCCAGTGGTTCGGCGAAGTTGCTCGTCACAACCGCTTGCTCACAGCCGCCTCCGAGGTCGTTGACAGGGGGTGAACGGGCGGTGACACGGTGCCCAACCGACCTGGGACCGAATTGACGATCACGCTAGGGTGTGGCGGTGGTGGTGGCCCGGCTCCAGGCGCTCTACGACTGGTTGCACACGCACGAGGGACGGAAGGTATTCCGCTACACGATGGTCTCGGTCATCTCGTCGGCCGTGTCGCTCTTCGTCATCTTCGTCGTCTACGGCGTGCTGCGCCTTTGGAGCGAGGTGCCGAGCACCGTCTTCGGCAACGTCGTGGCCACGTTCCCCTCCTACTGGCTCAATCGCAAGTGGGCCTGGGGTAAGCACGGTCGGTCCCATTTCTTGAAGGAAGTGGTCCCGTTCTGGACGCTGGCGGCTATCGGCATCGCCTTCGCCATCGTGGGTGCTTCCCTGGCCAAGCACATCGGCCAGGCGCTCAACCTGGACCACGCGGAGCAGACGCTCCTCGTCCTGTTGGCCAATGTCCTGTCGTTCGGGATCTTCTGGATTGCGAAACTGCTCCTCTTCAACCGGCTGTTCCGGATTGAGCTCGACGAGTTCGACGAGCACCTGGCCCAAGAGGAGGAAGAGCGGTCAGCTCACACATCACCCGACTGATCGACCGGGCGGATCAGTCCCTGAAATTGCTCGAATTGCAGCGGGATGCCGAAGTCCTCCGCCTTGCACTTGGCGATCACCTCTTGGAGGTCGTCCCGCTTCTTGCCCGAGACCCGGAGCTGTTCGCCCTGGGTCTGGGACGACACTCCCTTGAGGCCGAGGTCCTTGATGAACTTGTTCAGGCGCTTGGCGTGGTCCGACGAGATGCCTGCTCTAATGGCCACCCTCTGGCGTGCGGTGCCCTTCTGGGCCTCCTCGATACGTCCGTCCTCGAACGCCTTCAAGGAGACCTGGCGCTTGACCAACTTCTCGTCCAACACCTGATGGAGGGCACGCAGCCGGTCCTCGGTGGAGGAGCGGAGCACGAGCTCGCCCTCTCCCAGGTCGATGGCAGAGTCGGTGTTCTTGAAGTCGAAGCGGGTGGCGGCCTCCCGGTTGGCCTGGTCGACCGCGTTGCGCACCTCTTGCATGTCGACTTCGGAGACGATGTCAAAAGTGGGCATGCCCTCAGCGTACCGGCGCCGGCTGCCGTTCCGAGGTGGTCGGGCGCGGTAATCTCGCCCGCCGCGGGTCGGTGTCCGAGTGGCCAAAGGAAACAGGCTGTAAACCTGTCGGTTAATACCTACGGAGGTTCGAATCCTCCCCGGCCCACGCACAATGATGCACAACAGTTGGGTCCTTTGACCCTTGCCACCCACCTCCCCTCCGTTACAATGTCGTTTCAGATCTATTGCGGACCCACGCTCACATGGTCCTCCCCCCTCCACTCCGGCTCGTAGCCGGACACGACGAGCAAGACTGACAATCCCCGTGGACGAAAACGCGATGTCTCCTGCACCACTGGTACTGGACCGGGTGGGCACGCGCCTACGCGGCCTTTCCATGCGGACAGACGCCGCGCGACTTCGACTCACCGGCGGTCTCACGCTGACCGAGCGGGTGGAGGCGGACTCGGGCGAACCGGGTGACTGGTCCTTCCTGCGCCGACCCGCTCTCTTGGGTTTCGTCGCCGTCATGTCCATCTGCCTCGGCGCGTCATTGCCCAGTTCGCCCTTCAAGCTCGAGATGGGCGGGACCTGGTTCTTCGGCGAGGCCACCTGGCCGACGACAGTGTTGATGCTCCCGGGTGTCGTGGCCGTCTACGGAGGGATGGTCCTCTTCGTGCGCGTCTGGTTCGGCCTGTACCAGACGCTCCGTGCCCGCCCCGGCGTGCCGATCCGTCAGTTGGGCTACATGCTCGCTCTGTGGCTGACGCCGCTCTTGGTCGTGGCTCCGCTCTTCAGCCGGGACGTGTTCTCCTACGCAGCCCAGGGCGAGATGATGAGCCACCACATCAACCCGTACCACTACGGACCGGGAACCCTGGGCTCGGGGCCGTACGTCTCGGGTGTCGATCCCCTCTGGATCAACACGGCCGCTCCCTACGGGCCGCTCTTCCTCATGCTCGCGGGCTGGTCGGCCTCGTTGAGCTTCCACCACGCGCTGGTCACCGTGCTGCTGCTGCGGCTCCAGTCGGTCGTCGGCATTGCGCTGATCGCCTACTGCGTTCCCAAGCTTGCCCGCTCATTCGGCCGCGACGCCGGCCCCGCGTTCGTGCTCGCCGTCCTCAACCCGTTGACCCTGCTGGCCCTGGTCGGCGGCGCCCACAACGACGCCATCATGGTGGGCCTCCTCCTGGCCGGCGTGACGGCGGCGCGCTGCCGCCACCCTGCGTGGGGCATCGTGCTGTGCGCGCTCGCGGCCTCCATCAAGGTGCCCGCGGCCATGGGCATCGTCTACGTGGCGTGGGACTGGGCCGGCCCGTTGGCGAGCTGGCGCCGGCGTACGCGCACGATCCTGCGCTCGGGCCTCATCACGGTCAGCGTGATGGGTGTCCTCTCGTTGGTTTCCGGCCTCGGCTGGGGGTGGATTGCCAACCTCGGCACGCCGGGCACCGTCCGCTCCTGGATGGCTCCCGCCACCGGTGTGGGCCTTCTCATCAGCGGATCGGCCCACGTGGTCGGCATCGGTGTCGGTCTGGGAGGGGTTCTCACGCTCACGCGGGCCATCGGCCTGATCGGGGCGGCAGCGGTCGCCTTCTACTGCCTGCGCCATCGCGAGCGCCTCGGCGTGCTCGGCGCCCTTGGCATCACGATGATGACCTTCGTGCTGCTCGGGCCCGTGGTCCAGCCCTGGTACCTCACCTGGGGCATCATCATCGTGGCGCCCGTCGTCACAGGGCGGATGCTCTACGCCGTGCTCGGGCTCTCGGCGATCGTGCCCTTCATCGGGCTGACGGGCGGCACCGATCTGCTGAACCAGCTGGTGCACACCGACCCGCTCAGCATGGTGCTCGCCGTCATGGTCCTGTGGGCGGTGGCGATCTTCCCGCTCGGCAACTGGACCACGTCATGGCGGATCGACCGGTCACGGCTAGCCGCGCTCCCGGCTCATCACGGGCAGAGCGCCGTACTCGAATCCTGAGCACGGCCGCCTGAAGCAACCTCGCCGTCGCCGGTCGCTACAGCAGGCGCTGAAGCTCGACGACGTCGAGCCACTGGCGGTGCTTGCGCCCCACCTCTCGCTCCACGCCCACCAGCTCGAAGCCCGCAGCCTGGTGCAGCCCGATGGAGGTCTCGTTGTGCCCCGCGATCCGGGCGATGACCGAGTGAAAACCGTGGGCCGACGCCAGGGCCAGGAGCTCCGCGAGCAGGGCGGTCCCCACGCCCCTGCCCCGTTGGGCCCGGTCGACATAGATCGAATTCTCCGCGGTCGCCGAATACCCCGAGCGCTCGTGAAAGGCCGAGAGCGAGCCGAAGCCGAGGATGATCTCGCCGTTGGCTCCGAGGAGGCCCTCGATACCCGAATCGGAGGCCTCGGTCGCGACCACCGCAGGGTGGACGCCGCTGTGCTCCAGGATCCAAGCCTCCTGCTCGCCCCTGGTGCGGGGAACCATGTCGAAGGTGTTGGTCGACTCGAGGACCTCAACGTTGTAGATGCTGCGGATGGCCTCGGCGTCGGCGACCTCGGCCAGTCGGATCCGCATCGGCCGATGGTAGTGTTGACGTGCCGAAACCGGGGGAGCGGCGGCAGCCGCAGCCGTGCCCTGGCTATCATTGACTGCTCGCGGAAGGTAGCCGCGGCGCCCCCTTAGCTCAGTCGGCAGAGCACAGCCATGGTAAGGCTGGTGTCGTCGGTTCGATTCCGACAGGGGGCTCGCCCATGGCGGCGTAGCTCAGTTGGTCAGAGCACACGGCTCATAATCGTGTTGTCGCGGGTTCGAGTCCCGCCGCCGCTACCAAGACCGGGGCCGGGTGTCCCGGGCCGCGACCAGGAAGGATTGAGATGGCCAAGAACGAGAAGAGGGTCCAGGTGACGCTGGCGTGCGAAGTGTGCAAGCGGCGGAACTACATCACGACCAAGAACAAGCTCAACGACCGCGAGCGGATCGAAATGAAGAAGTACTGCCGCTGGGACCGCCAGCACACGCTGCACAAGGAGACCCGCTGAGCCACTCGCAGCCTGCCGGTGCTACTCTGGCAGGCCGATCCCCAGGTCAGGGGGAAGAACCACCTGCTTGAGGGCAACCGAAGGCACCCCACCGAGGGCAGTAGCTCAACTGGTAGAGCACCGGTCTCCAAAACCGGCGGTTGGGGGTTCGAGTCCCTCCTGCCCTGCCCCGGACGCAAGCACCCGAGAACGATGTACGAGACGTATGTGAGGCGAAACCCGTGAACCGCGAAACCAAGCGCATGATGCAGCGCCAAGGGCAGATGGAGGCCGATGGTTCTCCTGCGACCCGGCGCGCGGCCGCGGGCACGAAGACGGCGCCGCGGACCCAGAAGGGACCCTCGGGCCGGAAGCGCACCACGCCGGTGCAGTTCGTCCGTGAGGTACGCGACGAGATGCGCCAGGTGGCGTGGCCGTCACGTTCCGAGCTCATCAACTACACCTCGGTCGTTCTGACGACCCTGATCATCATGATCAGCCTGATCTTCGTGCTGAACCTCGCCTTCGGCAAGCTCATCACGCTTCTCTTCACCAAGTAGGCATCCATGAGCGACATGACACATACAGAGGCAGAGGAAGCACTGGCGACCGGCGACGAGGAGGATGTCTCCGAGGCGTTGGAGGCCGAGCGTGCCGAGAGCGAGGCTGCACCCGAGGAGGCCGCGATGCACGCGTCGGCCCCCGAGGACCCCATCGAAGAAGTCGCGGTCGAAAACGAGGCCGAGGACGTCGTGGCCGGGGACGTCGTGGCCGAGGACGCCCCCGAGCGGTCGCCGCGGTGGCCGAGACGGCGGCCCCAAGCGGACGAGCCGGACCTCGTGGTCGACGCCACCGAGGGCCAAGAAAGCCAAGGCGAGCTCGGCGGGTGGGGCGGCGACGAGGAAGAGGAGATCGTCCCCGTCGAGAGCCCCTACGACCGCCCCGGGCGCTGGTACGTGGTGCACACCTACTCGGGCTACGAGAACAAGGTGCGCTCCAACATGGGCAACGTGGTCGCGTCGCGGCGGCATCGAGGATCGCGTCTTCGAGGTCGTCATCCCCATGGAGGACGTCGTCGAGTTCAAGGGCGGAAAAAAGGTCACGGTCCAGAAGAAGGTGTTCCCCGGCTACCTGCTCGTCCGTTGCGACCTCGACGACGACACCTGGGGCGCCATCCGCAACACCCCGGGGGTCACCGGCTTCGTGGGACCGGGGACCAAGCCGACGCCGCTGTCGCGCCGTGAGGTCGAGAACATCCTCCAGGTCAAGGTCGAGGGAACCGAGGCGAGCCCGAAGCGCAGCCGCCCCCGGCTCGAGTACGAGGTCGACGAGACGGTGCGGGTCAAGGAAGGACCCTTCGCCGACTTCTCTGGCCAGATCGCCGAGATCAACGAGGACCAGCTCAAGCTCAAGGTGCTGGTCAACATCTTCGGCCGGGAGACGCCGGTCGAGCTCGAATTCAGCCAGGTCGCCAAGCTCTAGGCGCCGGGACAAGAAACCGAAGAACCGAAGAAGGAGAACAGAGACGATGGCGCCGAAGAAGAAGGTGCTCGCTGTGGTCAAGATCCAGCTCGAGGCGGGGTCGGCCACCCCCGCCCCGCCCGTGGGCACGGCCCTCGGCCCCCACGGGGTCCAGACGATGGAATTCTGCAAGCAGTACAACCAGGCAACCGAGAGCATGCGGGGCACAGTGGTGCCCGTCGACATCACGATCTACGAGGACCGCTCGTTCACCTTCGTGCTGAAGACCACGCCGACTCCCGTTCTCCTCCGCCAGGCGGCCGGGCTCGAGAAGGGCGCCGCCACCACGGGCCGCGAGCAGGTCGGGACGGTCACCGAGGGCCAATTGGCCGAGATCGCCTCCGTCAAGCTCAAGGACCTCAACACGAACGACCTCGAGGCGGCCAAGAAGCAGGTGGCCGGCACGGCGCGGTCCATGGGGATCAAGGTCGCCGGGTAGGCGGGCGACGGGCGAGGAGAGAAGAAATGACCCAGCACGGCAAGAAGTACAAGGAGGGCCTGGGCAAGGTCGACCGGGAGGCGCTCTACGGCGTCGCCGAGGCCGTCGACCTCGCCAAGGAACTGGCGACGTCCAAGTTCGACGAGACCGTCGAGCTGGCGGTCCGCCTCGGCGTCGACCCGCGCAAGGCCGACCAGATCGTGCGTGGCACGCTCTCGCTCCCGTCGGGCACCGGGCGGACAGAGCGGGTGGCGGTGTTCGCCGCCGGCGAGGCCGCGACCGAGGCCCGCGCGGCCGGTGCCGACGTGGTCGGCGCCGACGACCTGGTGGCCAAGATCAACGGCGGGTTCCTCGACTTCGACGTGGCCATCGCCACGCCGGACCTCATGGGACAGGTGGGCACGCTCGGCCGGGTCCTCGGGCCGAGGGGCCTCATGCCCAACCCGAAGACGGGCACCGTCACGACCGACGTCGCCAAGGCCGTCGTGGAGTTCAAGGGGGGCCGGGTCGAGTACCGCACGGACAAGGTCGGCAACGTCCACATCCGGGTCGGCAAGGCCTCGTTCACCCGCGAGCAACTCGTGGCCAACATCCGGGCCGTTCTCGACGAGCTCCAGCGGGCGAAGCCCCCGGCGGCCAAGGGACGGTATTTCCTGTCGGTCACCGTCTCGACCACGATGAGCCCAGGGGTCCACATCGACCCGGCGAAGGCCCGCGTGATCGAGGAGGAGCTGGCCGTCCCGGCCTAACGGGGTCGTCGACCCGTACTACAGTCTCCCGAACAGCTCAACCGCCCTCCGGGGCGGGAGGGCACTGAATCCGAACGCCAGAGACCTCCGGTGCACCCCTGGGTGCCCAAGCGACCCGATGGGCCGGCCTGACGAGGCGACACAGGAGCACGCCGGCCGGGCCGGCAGCTGCGCCGTCGCACGCCGGAGATCCTGGCCCGAATCCGGGCGGTTGATCCCGGTGGAGGACACCGATGGCAACGCAGAACGCACAGATGGCACACAAGGTCGCCGTCGTCGACGACGTGAAGACGCGCATCGGCGCGGCGGCGGCCTCGATCGTGAGCGAGTACCGGGGCCTGACCGTGGCCGAGCTGGCCGAGCTCCGCACCGCCCTCGAGGCGGTGGGCGGCGACTACAAGATCTTCAAGAACACGCTCGTTCGCCGCGCCATCGACGGGAGCGAGTACCAGCTGTTGTCGGAGTACCTCAGCGGCCCGAGTGCCCTGACCTTCGTCGAGGGCGATGTCAGCGCCGTGGCCAAAGCGCTGCGGGACTTCTCGCGGACCAACCCGCTGCTGGTGATCAAGGGGGGTCTGGCCGACGGTTCGCTCCTCTCGGCAGCCGATCTCGCCGCGCTGGCCGACCTGCCGCCCCGTGAGGTGCTTCTGGCCCGCATGGCCGGCGCACTGGCAGCCCCCTTGCAGCAGATGGCGGGGCTGCTGCAGGCGCTGCCGCGCAACATGGCGTACGGGCTCTCGGCACTCATCGAGCAGCGCGAGGCCGGAGGGGAGACGTTGCCTGCGGCGATAGCCGAGCCCGCGGAACCCACTGCCGAGACCGCAGAACCCACGGCCGAGACCGCAGAACCCACGGCCGAGGCGGCGCCCGCCGACGAGGCCGCCGCACCGGAGCCGGTGAAGGCCGCCGTGGAGGCGGAGGCCGGCGCGGAGGCGGCGGACACACCCGAAGAGGCCTCCGAGTAGGAACCGCCCGCCACGGCGACCGAGCCACCGGCGACCGAACAACACAGTCACAACCGAACCAGTCACGACCGAACAACGACAGACGTAGGAAGAGAAAGGAAGGCCAGCGAAATGGCAACCCTGACCAAAGAAGAGATCCTCGATGGGATCGCCGAGCTCTCGGTGATCCAGCTGAGCGAGCTGCTGAAGGACTTCGAGGAGCGCTTCGGCGTGACGGCGGCGGCCCCCGTGGCCGTGGCTGCCGCGGCGGCCCCGGCGGCCGGAGGCGACGCGGGCGCCGAGGAGGAGAAGTCGGAGTTCGACGTCATCCTGACCGCCGCCGGCGACAAGAAGATCCAGGTCATCAAGGAGGTGCGGGCGCTCACCAGCCTGGGCCTCAAGGAGGCGAAGGACCTGGTCGAGGCCGCTCCCAAGCCTGTCCTGGAGAAGGCGAACAAGGAAGACGCCGAGAAGGCCAAGGCCGCCCTCGAGGGGGCCGGCGCCACCGTCGAGGTCCAATAGCCCTGGTCAGGGCCGGGTGGGCGGCGTCCCGCCTGGCCCTGCGACCAGGATCCTTGACGGCGGGGGAGCGCTTTCGTAGCCTGTCACGGACCCCGGGCGCCTGCCCGCCAGGCCTTCGCGGCCGAGGGGTTGTATCCAGGCACGCCCCACGATAAGATGCCGGGTTGCCGTGCGTCTCCGTGTCCTGAGTTCCGTAATTCCCCGGTCTCGGCGCGCGCCCTGGCAGCCCTGACCCTTTGTCCGTCCCTCGTCCGTCCCTGACCCGCTGTACCGCCCTCACCCGCCGCTTTTCACCTGGGAGGAGTTGACCGTTGTCCTCACGGTCCCGCAGCCCCGAACGCGTGTCGTTCGCCAACATCAACGAAGCACTGCCGCTTCCGGACCTGATCGCCATCCAGCGCGACTCGTTCCAGTGGTTCCTCGACAAGGGCCTGGCCGAGGCGTACCACGACATCAGCCCCATCGAGGACTTCACCGGGCAGCTGAGCCTGGAGCTCGAGTTCGACCCCACCGACGCCGACCTGCGCCCACCGCCGAAGTTCTCGGTGGAGGAGTGCAAGGAGAAGGACATGACGTACGCGGCGCCCGTCTTCGTGCGGGCCCGCTTCCTCAACGCCACCACCGGTGAGATCAAGGAGCAGACCGTCTTCATGGGGGACTTCCCGATGATGACCGACCGCGGCACCTTCATCGTCAACGGCACCGAGCGTGTCGTCGTGAGCCAGCTCGTCCGCTCGCCGGGCGTCATCTTCCAGCCCGGCCGCGACGCCAAGACCGTGTTCACCGGGACCATCCACCCCTACCGCGGTGAGTGGATCGAGCTCGACATCGAGGCCAAGCCGGGCAAGGACGTCACCGCCGGCTGCCGCGTCGCCCGCAAGCGCCGCCTGTCGTTGTTCGTCCTGCTGCGCGCCCTCGGCTACGGCGACGAGGCCTTCCTCGACCGCTTCGTGCGCCACTTCGACTTCCTCGAGGGCCAGTGGGAGAAGGAGCGCAACCTGGCGCCGACCCGCGAGGAGGCGCTGCTCGAGATCTACAAGCGCGCCCGCCCCGGCGAGCCGCTGTCGGCCGAGGCCGCCCGCGTCTACTTCGAGAACGCCTTCTTCAACCCGAAGCGCTACGACCTGACGAGGGTCGGCCGCTACAAGCTGAACCGCAAGCTCGGCCCCGAGATCGACCGCCTCAGCGACCTGTTCGGCATCGAGATCGAGAAGCCTGCCCCAGGCCAGTCGGTGCTGAGCCCGTCCGAGATCCTGGCCTCGGCCACCTACATGCTGCACCTCGCGCTGCACATGGCCGACGGCGAGTCGACCTACCGCATCGACGACCAGGACCACTTCGCCAACCGGCGCATCCGATCGGTCGGCGAGCTGATCCAGAACCAGGTGCGCGTCGGCCTCTCCCGCATGGAGCGGGTCGTGCGCGAGCGCATGACGACCCAGGACGTCGAGGCCATCACGCCGCAGACGCTGATCAACATCCGCCCGGTCGTGGCCGCCGTGAAGGAGTTCTTCGGCACCTCCCAGCTGTCGCAGTTCATGGACCAGAACAACCCGCTGTCGGGCCTGGCCCACAAGCGGCGCCTGTCCGCGCTCGGCCCGGGTGGCCTCTCCCGTGAGCGGGCCGGCTTCGAGGTCCGTGACGTCCACACGTCGCACTACGGCCGCATGTGCCCCATCGAGACCCCGGAGGGCCCGAACATCGGCCTGATCGGCGCGCTGGCCACCTACGCCCGGGTCAACGAGTACGGCTTCATCGAGACGCCGTACCGCACCGTCGTCGACGGCAAGGTCACCAACGAGGTCAACTACCTGGCCGCCGACGAGGAGGAGGAGCACGTCATCGCCCAGGCCAACGCCTCGGTCGACCCGGACGGTCGCCTCACCGAGGACCGTGTCCTGGTGCGCCGCGGCCCGCAAGGGACCGGCGTGCGCATGGGCGCCGTCAACACCTCCTACGGGACGACGTCGGAGATCGACTTCGTGCCGCCGTCGGAGGTCGACCTGATGGACGTCTCCCCGAAGCAGATCGTGTCGGTCTCGACCGCGCTGATCCCCTTCGTCGAGCACGACGACGCCAACCGGGCCCTCATGGGCGCCAACATGCAGAAGCAGGCCGTGCCGCTCGTGATGCCCGAGGCGCCCTACATCGGCACCGGGGTCGAGGCCCGGGCCGCCCGCGACGCCGGCGACGTCCTCCTGGCCGAGGGCAACGGCACCGTGACCGAGATCAGCGGCGACTCCATCACCGTCGAGTACGCCTCGGGCCAGAAGGACCGCCTCGGCACGACGCTCGGCCGCAAGGTGTACCGCCTGTCCAAGTTCCGCCGCTCCAACCAGAACACCTGCATCAACCACCGCACTCTCGTGACCGAGGGGCAGAGCGTCGAGCCAGGCGACCTGCTGGCCGACGGGCCGTCGACCCACAACGGGGAGCTGGCCCTGGGCAAGAACCTGCTCGTCGCCTTCATGCCCTGGGAGGGCTACAACTACGAGGACGCCATCATCCTCTCGGAGCGCCTGGTGCGCGACGACGTGCTGACCTCCATCCACATCGAGGAGCACGAGGTCGACGCCCGCGACACCAAGCTGGGCGCCGAGGAGATCACCCGGGACATCCCGAACCTCTCCGAGGAGATCCTGGCCGACCTCGACGACCGCGGCATCATCCGAGTCGGCGCCGAGGTGGAGCCGGGCGACGTGCTGGTCGGGAAGGTCACCCCCAAGGGTGAGACCGAGCAGACGCCCGAGGAGCGGCTGCTGCGCGCCATCTTCGGCGAGAAGGCCCGCGAGGTGCGCGACACCTCGCTGAAGGTGCCGCACGGCGAGTACGGCAAGGTGATCGACGTCCGCGTCTTCAGCCGGGAGGAGTCCCACGAGCTGCCGCCGGGCGTGAACCAGCTGGTGCGCGTCTACGTGGCCCAGAAGCGCAAGATCTCCGAGGGCGACAAGCTGGCCGGCCGCCACGGCAACAAGGGCGTCATCTCCAAGATCCTCCCGGTCGAGGACATGCCGTACCTGGCCGACGGCACCCCCGTCGACATCATCTTGAACCCCCTCGGCGTGCCGAGCCGGATGAACGTGGGCCAGGTGCTCGAGTCGCACCTCGGCTACGCCGCCCGCCACGGCTGGGAGGGCGTGGTCGTGAACGAGGACGTGGGCACCAGCGCCAAGGGCGACGGCGCGGCGCGCAAGACGCGGCCGCGCACCGAGCCGGCAGCCTGGGTCTCCACGCCGGTGTTCGACGGCGCCCACTGGGACGAGGCCGAGGACGCCGGGTCGCACCCGACGATCAAGCAGGTCTTCGGGACGCTGAACGCCGACTCGGCCAACGGCGACGTGCAGATCCACACCGACGGCAAGGCCACGCTCTACAACGGCCGCACCGGCGAGGCCTACGACAACCCGATCTCGGTCGGCTACGTCTACATCCTGAAGCTGGCCCACCTGGTCGACGACAAGATCCACGCCCGCTCGACCGGCCCGTACTCCATGATCACCCAGCAGCCCCTGGGCGGGAAGGCGCAGTTCGGTGGCCAGCGCTTCGGCGAAATGGAGGTGTGGGCCCTCGAGGCCTTCGGCGCCGCCTACGCGCTGCAGGAGCTGCTGACCATCAAGTCGGACGACGTGCTGGGCCGGGTCAAGGTCTACGAGGCCATCGTCAAGGGCGAGAACATCCCCGAGCCGGGGATCCCCGAGAGCTTCAAGGTGCTCATCAAGGAGATGCAGTCGCTCTGCCTCGACGTCGAGGTGCTCGCCGTCGACGGGCGTGAGATCGAGATGCACGAGCTCGACGAGGACGTGTTCCGCACCGCCGAGGAGCTGGGCATCGACATCAGCCGCAACGAGCGCGGCTCGGACGAGGAAGACGAGCGGCGCGCCGCAGAGAGGAGCTTCTCCTAATGGCTCTGGACGTGAACACCTTCGACCAGCTGCGCATCGGCCTCGCCACCGGCGATTCCATCCGCGGCTGGTCCAACGGCGAGGTCAAGAAGCCCGAGACGATCAACTACCGCACGCTGCGCCCCGAGAAGGACGGGCTCTTCTGCGAGAAGATCTTCGGCCCCACCAAGGACTGGGAGTGCTACTGCGGCAAGTACAAGCGGGTGCGCTTCAAGGGCATCATCTGCGAGCGCTGCGGCGTCGAGGTCACCCGGTCCAAGGTGCGGCGCGACCGCATGGGGCACATCGAGCTGGCCGCGCCCGTGGTGCACATCTGGTACCTGCGCGGCACCCGTTCGTGGCTCGCCTACCTGCTCATGGGCACCGAGCCCCGCGAGGAGCTCAAGGCCAAGCAGCTCGAGAAGGTCATCTACTTCGCGGCGAACCTGGTCACCTGGGTCGACGAGGAGAAGCGGCACCAGGACCTGCCCGTCGCTCGAGAACGAGATGGCCGAGGAGATCGCCGACATCGAGAAGAAGCGCGACCTCGACATCGACCGCCGCTTCAAGGCGCTCGAGGACGAGCTGAAGCAGCTCGAGGGCGAGGGCGCCAAGGACGCCGAGATCCGGGCGCGCCGAGCGCGCCGTCGAGAAGGAGATCCAGTCGGCCCGCGAGCGGGCCCAGGAGGACGTCGAGATCGCCCAGCGGTCGCTGGACGAGTTCCGCACCCTGCACGGCCGCAAGATCATTGAGGACGAGATGCTCTGGCGCGAGCTGCGGCTCCGCTACGACGAGTACTTCGAGGGCGGCATGGGCGCGGAGTACATCCTCAAGCTCATCGACCGCATCGACCTCGACGCCGAAGAGATCAAGCTGCGCGACATGATCGACGCCAAGGACGGCCGCCGGCCGCTGTCGGCCCAGCGGCGCCAGAAGACGATCAAGCGGCTGAAGATCGTCACCGCCTTCAACCGGCGTGACGACCACGGCCGGCGCATCAACGACCCCCGCGCCATGATCCTCGAGGCCGTGCCGGTGATCCCGCCCGACCTGCGCCCCATGGTGCAGCTCGACGGTGGCCGTTTCGCCACCTCGGACCTCAACGACCTCTACCGCCGCGTCATCAACCGCAACAACCGGCTGAAGAGGCTGCTCGACCTGGGCGCGCCCGAGATCATCATCAACAACGAGAAGCGCATGCTCCAGGAGGCCGTCGACGCGCTGTTCGACAACGGCCGCCGCGGCCGCCCGGTGACGGGCCCGGGCAACCGCCCCCTCAAGTCGCTGTCGGACATGCTCAAGGGCAAGCAGGGCCGGTTCCGCCAGAACCTGCTCGGCAAGCGCGTCGACTACTCGGGCCGCTCGGTCATCGTGATCGGCCCGAACCTCAAGCTGCACCAGTGCGGCCTGCCCAAGCTCATGGCGCTGGAGCTCTTCAAGCCCTTCGTCATGAAGCGGCTGGTCGACGCCGAGCTGGCCCAGAACATCAAGTCGGCCAAGCGCATGGTCGAGCGGCGCCGGCCCCAGGTGTGGGACGTGCTCGAGGGCGTCATCCGCGAGCACCCCGTGCTGTTGAACCGTGCCCCGACGCTGCACCGCCTCGGCATCCAGGCCTTCGAGCCCGTCCTGGTCGAGGGCAAGGCGATTCAGGTCCACCCGCTCGTGTGCACGGCCTTCAACGCCGACTTCGACGGCGACCAGATGGCCGTCCACCTGCCGCTGTCCGCCGAGGCCCAGGCCGAGGCCCGGGTCCTGATGCTCTCGGCCAACAACATCCTCTCGCCGGCCACCGGCC
>CAVSAT010000007.1:0-63124 GCA_963726005.1 uncultured Acidimicrobiaceae bacterium | reverse complement strand
CATGAGCCGTCCGGACACTCAGTACGTGGCCATCGGGGACGCTGACGTTGCCTACCAGGTCCTCGGAGAAGGACCCTCTGATCTCCTCTTCTTCATCGGGCTTGGCAGCAACGTCGAGATGGCGTGGGAGGACCCCGACATTGCCGACTTCCTCGGAAGGCTGGCGTCGTTACGCCGCTTGATCCTTTTCGATCGAAGAGGTACCGGGGCATCTGACGGTGTGCCACGTAGCGCCATACCAACCTGGGAGGAGTGGACGGAAGACATCGAGAGCGTCCTCAACGCGGTCGGGTCCGACCGTACATCCATCCTCGCGACGGTCGATGCTGGCCCGATCGCGATCCTCTACGCGGCTGCACATCCCGAACGGGTCGATTCCCTCGTGTTGTGCAATACCACTGCCCGATATCTGATCGCTGACGACTATCCGATCGGGTTCACCCCTGAGGCGCTCGATTTCGTTATCGAGTTCCTCCGGACCAACTGGGGTACGCCGGAGTTCCTCTCGCTTGCTGGCGCAGCTAGCCCGGAAGACCCAGCTCACCGCGATGCCCTTGCTCGGCTCTTCCGGTCGTCGGTCACCCCGCGAACCGCGGCGGCACAGTACGACTACCTGCTTCGCAATCTCGATGTTCGCCCGGTGCTCCCGCTCCTCCGGGCGCCCACGCTGGTCCTGAGCGCCGACAATCCAAGCTTTCTTCCCATTGCACATGGGCGATATGTGGCCGAGCACATTGAGGGATCCAAGTTCATCGCGCTGCCGGGCAACGATATGTTGATCTTCGGCCAGCGGGACGTGATCTTCGACGAAGTGGCCGAGTTCTTGACCGGAACGAGACCGGTTACGGACATCGATCGGGTGCTGGTCTCTGTACTCTTCACCGATATCGTCGGATCAACTGAGCGGGCAGCATCGCTAGGTGACCATCGGTGGCGGTCCCTGTTGGATCGCCATGATCAAATGGTCCGCGAACAACTGCGGATCTTCCGAGGCCGGGAGATCAACACGACGGGAGACGGCTTCGTCGCTTCATTCGACGGTCCGGCTCGAGCCATCCGTTGTGGCCAGGGGATCGTCGACGCCACCCGAGCCCTCGGGATCGAGCTGCGCTTGGGTCTCCACACCGGTGAGTGCGAGGTGAGAGGCGACGATCTGGGCGGCCTCGCCGTCCACATCGCCGCTCGGATCGGTTCTTTGGCCTCACCGAACGAGGTCCTTGTGTCGAGCACCGTCAAGGATCTCGTGGTTGGCTCGGGCATCGAGTTTCAGGATCGCGGCGAACACGAGCTGAAGGGCGTCCCCGGGAGTTGGCGCCTGTTCCGCGTCAACAACTGACTTGATCGCTCACAAGTAACAACGCCGTACCGTTAGTCGAGGCCGTAGACCTTTGCCGCGTTGTCCTGCAAAACCCTGGCGACGACGTCATCGGCCAGACCGTCGAGGGCCTTTGTCGCATACTCGCCGGGAGATGTTCCGATGCTGGCTGGCCCGGGGTGCTGGCACGTGGGGTGCGGAAAGTCGGTCTCAAAGAGCACGTTGTCTGGGAAGCGCTCGATGGCGAAACGCGCGGCTTCTTCCTCGAACCAGAAGCAGCCGTAGATCTGGCGGCGGAAGTACTCCGACGGCAGCAGGTCGTACTCGGGATGCGCGTCACGGATCGCGCTGTTTCCCCACTGCCAGTCGAACGTTTCGAGCACACCGGGTAGCCAGCCGACGCCGGACTCCACCGAGACGAAGCGGAGCTCCGGGAAGCGATGACACACGCCGCCAAAGACGAGGTCTGCGAGCGTCTCGATGTTGTCCATGATCATGAGCGCAGAGACCTTGGGGAACTTCGCCTTGAAGCTGAGATGCGGATCCTTGGCGAACGGCGCCATGATGTCGCCGCCACCGATGTGGAAGCTGATGGGAAGGTCCGCGTCCTGTGCGGCAGCCCAGAGACGGTCCCAGTGCGAATCCGAGAGCGGTGGCTCGCCGTGCGAGTCGGGGTGGTTGCAGAAGTTCACCGCCTTGTGACCGTTCTCGACGCAGCGCTCAAGCTCCGCGACTGCGAAGTCCAGGTCCCAGAAGGGCGTGGACATCACCGGGATCAGCCGCGATGGGTCAACCGAGGCCCACTCGACGAGGAAGTCGTTATAGGCGCGCACGCACGCCGTGACCAACTCGCGATCTCCGAGCTTCAGGAAGTACGCCGATCCGAATCCGGCGACGTTCGGGTAGAGCACCTGCGCAAAGATGCCCTCGTCGTCCATGTGCGCGAGGCGAGCGCGGGCATCGTACGCCGATGGCGGGATCTCCTCGTAGGTTCTGGGGCCGTCGGGCACGTAGCCCTCCCAGCCTGCGATCGCCGTGTTGCCCGGTGTGTTGAGGAAGTTGCCGGCGGCCACCCAGTTGTCGGTGCCGCGCACGTTCTCGACGTGGGGTATGGCTTCTCCCCACTTCGAGGACACCCGCGACGTCCACAAGTCCGGCGGCTCAGTGAGGTGCGTGTCGACGTCGACGACGCGATAGCGCTGGAACAACTCCGCAGGCATGTTTTCGTCTCCAGTTTCTTCGCTCTGCAGGGTACCGCGTCGCCTTGCTTCCGGGCCGGCTCGCTCCGGCCACCTCGTTATGGCAGGAGCGACGTTCTATTCGCCTCAGTGTCCCGTCGGTATGGAGCCCCCTTGGCAGCCGCTCGGTGTTGCCACTTGTCGAGCCCGAGCCTCAGAGATCGGGCCCTGAGTCTTCATCGAGCCCGTCTCAGGCTGGTCTGATGTTTTGGTTGCCCTTGAAAACGTTCTCGGGGTCCCACTCTCCTTTGATGGCGGCCAGGCGCCGATACTTGGCTTCTCCGAAGGCGGCTCGTACGCGATCCTCCCCTTCGTACCCAATGAAGTTGAGGTACACGCCGCCGTTTGCGTAACGGGCGATGTCGCGGCGGAAAGAGCGGGCCCACTCGATGTTCCGGTCGCTGTCGCCACCGCGTTCCCACACCGCGTAGGGATGGGTGATCCATGCAACCTGGCGGTTGGTCATGGGCGTGGCAGCCTCATCCACCCTCGCCACGGCGCCTCCCCAGGGAAGGAGGATCTGCTGGGACAGGGGGGACTGGCGTTCAAAGCCGTACTTCACGAAGACGTCGAGTGCCTCGTCGGGAAGCGCGTCGAGGTACTCCGCCGACCAGTAGTTGTGGTTCCCCGGCGGCTCGTCGAGCATGCGCTGGAAGTCTGTGTAGGGCATCGGACCGACGAGGTCGACCTCTGGCGACATCTCACGCAGCGGCCGAACCGCCTCCGCGCCCTCCTCCACGTCGCCGACCCAAAGCGCAGACACCGCCATCACGGTGGCTCCTTGTAGGTGGGCGGGCACGAAGTCCTCGGGCGGCCCGGTGATCATCACGAGTCCCGAGCCAAGCTCGTCGGGGGCCGTCGTGGCGAGGTCCCGGTAGGCCCGGGCCACGTCACCGGCAACGCCGCCCGGCCACATGAGGAGACCAGCGGTGACGGTGGGGCCGAGGGGATGGAGCCGAAACTCGAAAGACGTGGCGACGCCGAAGTTGCCCCCTCCCCCGTGGAGGGCCCAGAAGAGCTCGGGGTTCGACTCCGCGCTAGCGGTGACCTCGCGCCCGTCGGCGGTGACGAGGTCGACGGAGATGAGGTTGTCGCAGGCAAGCCCGAAGGCCCGCTCGGCCCACCCCGAGCCACCTCCGAGTGTCAAGCCGGCGACACCCGTGCTGGAGACGCGTCCTCCGGTGGTAGCCAACCCGTGGGTCTGGGTGGACAGGTCAAACTCGCCCCACGTCACGCCCGCCCCGACCCGAACCCGTCTGCCGTCGGGGTCGACGTCGATGCCCTTCATGGGGCGGACGTCGATGACGAGGCCCCCGTCGTTCACACACATGCCAGCGACTGAATGGCCCCCGGCGCGTACAGCCACTTCGTAGTCTTCACGTCTCGCCAATGCCAGTGCCTCGATGACATCGCCAGGAGACGCACATTGAGCGATCGCCGTCGGGCGCTTGTCGATCATTCCGTTGAAGATCGATCGAAGTTCCTCATAGCTGGGATCCTGGGTTCCAACGAGGTCCATGCTGCATTCCTCTGTCCGCCCCGTGGTGGCTGATCTTCAATGGGAGTCAGGGCGCGGTTCGGCACCCAGCCTTCGCTGGATGGACATGCTTTCACGACCCGGCGCCTCGATGCCGCGCCAAGACACCTGACCACCTCCCACGTAGTCCCGCGTCGGGGTCCGGCCGGATCGGCCTGCTCCCAATACTTTGAATCGCTCAAGTTTCGTGCCCACAGTGTGCCCACACGAACGCGAACCACGGCGATTCAGGGTGGGTGCTGGAAGACATCGACGGAGGAAGGTTCAAATTTCGGATGATTAGGTCAGGGTTGAAACGGGCATAGCAGTTCCGATGTTCGAGGCTGCCCGCTTCCGCGGGAATCGAAAGCTCCGTGCGATTGTGATGCTCCGGGCCGAGGTGCCGCATGGCCATCCCCGACACTGGCCAGGCGACCCTCGGCTCGGTGAACTCGAGTTCCGCCCGAGTTGGCTCGGCCTGAGACACCCCGCTGGTTTTGGCGGGATAGTCCACGAGGGCTCCCGGACAAGGTAGCGATGCCTTCGCAGAAGATCGAGTTGGCTGCCGACGTCGCGAGCTGCTCGACCGCGCGTCGCTTTGTTCGAGAGACCCTCGCCCAAGCGGCCGACGACCTCCGCGCGAATGCGTCACTTCTCATATCGGAGGTCGTGACCAACGCTGTCTTGCATGCGAGTGGACCGGTGACAGTCGAAGTCCAGCAAAAAGGCAGCGCCTACCGGATCGCCGTGAGTGATCGAAGCAAGGCGGCCCCGACCGAAAAAGGCTATCGGACAGACGATGCCACTGGCCGTGGTTTGCAGTTGTTGGAGTGCATTGCGGCCGCGTGGGGCTGGGAACGGACAAGCACCGGCAAGGTCGTTTGGTTTGACCTGCCGGTGCCCGTTGACGGCTCCTCGTCGCCTGGCACCGGGCGCAAATCCCACGACGATCCCTATCCGAGCGGCACACCGATCGCCCTGCTGGAAGCGCCGGTACAAGAGATGATCCGCACGGCCGCGCACTACGACGCTCTCTATCGTGAGTTTCGCCTGATCTTGGAACTTGATCCCTCACATCTTCGAGCCGTACCGGGCCGCTTGCTGAGATTGATCGATCAATTGGGTACATCCTTCTTGGGCTATGGGCGTTCTGCTGAAGAAGAGTGGGGAGCGGCCGTCCGTGAAAACCGAGATTCGGTCGACGTGCATTTCAGGTTTCCGGCCGAAGCCGGCCCTGCGGTCGTGCGGTACAACCAACTATTGGACGAAGCGGACGACTACTGCCAGCGGGCCGAACTCTTGACCATCGCTCCGACTGACGAGGCTCTGGCCGTCCGACGATGGGCGTTCGGTCAGGTCGCCTGCCAGTGCCACGGCGAACCAGCCACGCCTTGGTCTCAATGGCCTCATTGATGGCGGCTCAGTGTCGGCAGACCGGGCGGCCGCAGTTCGGGTCCCGATCCGGGCGCGACACCCGGTAGGCAACCGGACGAGGAGCTGACCGGCCTCGGAGTGCCACGACCGAGCTCCGGACGCCAGAGTCTGCGACCACGCGGCTACCGCGGCGCACCAATCGGGGCGGTCTGACGACCACGCGAGGTCTACAACGGGCCGGGCTCGTACAATCCCTGTTGTGTCGGACTATGAGTGGCTGATGGAGCTGGCGGCGAAAGGGATGGCCGAGCGAGACAACCATCCCATGCCCAAGTCGGTCACCACGCCCGAAGCGTTCTACGAAGTCATGGCCCGCGCTGCCCTTGACGCAATTAGTCTTCGGGCGCTCCTTGATGAAGTTGCAGCACTGCGAGCAGAGCGGGAACTGAGAATCGCAGAGGAGGCGCCGGCCCAGGCAGTGAACGCCGAGACTGCCGCGACACCACGCGACAAGCCGCCTGTCTCCACGAAGTACACCCTGAACGTGCCCGCGGCAACACACAATGGCTGGGAGGACGGCGCGCTTGATACGAAGAGCCGCGATGAGCAAGCAATCCGGAAGGCCGAGAACATTCGCCTCCGGCGCAAGTGGGCGAATACTGCGGAGGAACGCCTAGCCGTCGTGACGGCTGCGGTAGAGCGTCTTCGGAAGGTCCTCGAAAATGACCGCGAGACGCCGTCCGACGCGTTCGGGGAGGTTGCATCAGAGGTGGTCGCCGCTTGCGGAAGTCTGGCCGAGTGGCTTGCTGGCAATCGTGGGCCAAGAGGCTTCGCAAAGGCCGAGGGTGAGCTTGGTGCGGCAGCTGGTGTCTACCTCAATGCCGCGGTCGCCGTGAGAAGGTTGGAGGAGGTTGACGGACGGAAGCGACTGGCCCGGTCAAATGCCTGCGCCATGTTGTTGACACAGGGTGATCATCATCTCGACTCCTTCTTCGCAGCTGTCGTGAAGAAACTCCGCGATGATGTTGCCGACGAGAAGCGGTCAACAGGGGCCGCGGAAACTCCGGGCGGCCGTGAGGATCCGGAGGGGATCTGATCGCCAGATCGGTATTGGATCATTCGTCGCTCGCTCTCCTGGTCGAAACTTGTGACGGTTCCAGCGGGTCAAAATCCGCCTCGGGTGTGAACTCAACCTGAACCTCGACCTCGTCCCGACGGACCTCCATCAGTGCCAGGCGCTCGAAGACAGCTCTGTCGGCAACAGTGAGCGGTGGCTGGGTCATGGACCTTGGCCAGAGGCGATACCGCTTGACCACGTTGATTTCCGCCGCGAGAAGGAAGAGCTGCGTGCCCAGGTAGATCCAGGCCAACAACACGATGACGATTCCAAAAAACCCGGCGATCTCCGTCGCGTGCCGGAGCTCCCGTCCCACGTACCAACTTCCGAGTAGTTGCAGCGCCTGCCAGAAGACGGAGGCCAATGCCGCGCCAAGGAGGACGTCACGCCACGTGAATTTCACGGCGATCATCACCATGAACGCGATGAGAATGAGTCCGAAGTTCAAGGCAAGAGAACCGACCAGCAAGAGCCCGGTGGAGACCTTCCCGTGTGAAGCCAAGGTCGCAAACCCTGTGAGCACCGTCGATCCAATCGTGGAGGCGGCGAGTAGGACGAGCACGGCGAACCCTCGGAGATAGCGCAAGTGGATGGGCGGCCACCGAACGTAGGGGACGTTCCATACCTGGTTCATCGCGCTCTGGGTCGCCAGTCCGAGGCCGATCGCACCGTACAAGAGGAGCAAGCTGCCTGTGATGACGGCAAAAGCGCTCCCGGTCAGGCTGTGGACATGCGATTGCAACTGAGGACCGATGATCGGAAAGCTCCCGAGGGCGCTGCCGACGAGATCCTTACGCAGTTGGTCGTTATTGCGCAGGACATAGCCGAGGACAGTTGTGAACAGCATCAAAAGCGGGAACAGGGCGAAGAGGCCGTAGTACGCGATGAGCGCAGCCTTGCTCCCAGCCTGATCGTTGCCGAACTTCTGCAGCACCGCGAAGGGGAAACCGAACACTCCGTGTCTTTGCTGGAACTTGTCCACTCGGCGGACAACCCCCTCGAGCGCGCCCGGCCGTCGGCTCGCGCCCACATCCGCGGTGGCGTCGGTGCTCTGTTCCTGCGAGTGAACCGGCGGAGGGTTCGGCACTGTCACGGCACCCAACGATAGGGCTGCGCCCTAAGAAGCGAGACGCCACGTGCCCAAAGGAACCCGACGGAGGACGCCTAGGGTCCTGCTGCCAGGCGCTGTTCGGCGCTCGCTATGCCGAAGCCTCGAGCCGCTGCTTCAACGTCATCACGTTGAGCGGCATCTCCCGTCGGGCCTCGCGGCGCACGAGGAGTGGCACCAGGAGGCGACCGATGCGGTGCCCCTCGAAGTCGAGGGCGATCGTGAGGTGTGCTCTGGTGTCGGAGATCGGTTCGACCGACACGTCGACAATGGCCCGGATGGGCCCGTCCACCCCGCGGACGCCCCACTGTTTCGGCGGATCGAAGCGGACGAGCTCAGAGGTGACCGGCCGGTTGACGAGGCCGATGCGCCGCGTCGTGAGACAGCGGTCTCCGACCTGGGGGGCGCCGGTGCTGACCATCTGACCGTCGACGACGCCCTTCTGCCACTCCGAGAAGCGATTGGGGTCGGTGGCGTAGGCGAACACCTCCTCGACCGAACGGTCGACCTCGATGCTGGCTGTGATCGGCGGCACTCAGCGATCCCCGGCGACGAGGTCCGCGTAGCGGGTCAGGTAGAGCGGCCATCCCTGATCACCATCGACACCTTCGCGGAGCGACTCCCAGCCCGGTCCGTGCCGATCGAGGTAGCGATGCTCGAGCTCGAGGCGCGTCCGATCCGGCGTCTCGGCCACAAACCGGACCTCGACCTCGCTGGCGTTGCCCTCGTCCGCCTCGAGTTGCCACTGCGGGCTGATGTCCCAGGTGAAGACGACCCGATCGGGTGGTTCATACGCGAGGACGCGGGCCCATCTGCACTCACTCCCATCGGCTGCGCGGTCGTAGATGTGACCACCAACCCGCGACTCGAAACGGGTCTCGGTGATCTCGGCGCCGAGAAGGTTGTGCTCTGGCGGCTTGAAGTCGCCGAACCGCTCAACGAACGCTGCGAAGGCACGCTCGAGGGACGAGTCGACGACGATCTCGCGCCGGACAACGGCGTCATCGGCCATGTTCATGACTTCTCCTCCGGTGGTTGTTCGACGAGGTCCTTGTAGCCACTCAGCGCCCGACCCCAGAAGGTGTCGAGCTGGTCTCGGAGGGCGATGACGCCGGCCTCGTTGAGGCGGTAGATCCGGCGTGTGCCGACCGCCCGCTCGGCGACCAGCCCCGCATCCTTCAGCAACTTCAGGTGCTGGGACACCGCGGGACGACTCACTGGCAGATCGGTGGCAAGTTCGCCGACGGCCTTCGGACCTTCGGCGAGGCGCAAAACGATCGATCGCCTGGTCTTGTCCCCCAGCGCACCCCATACCTCGTCCTCTTGGTAAGTTATCACTAACAGTAAGTTCAACCTAACGGATCAGCGTTGTCAAGCCCTGTGCGTCCGGCCCGAAGAGCGTGTCGTCATCCGGGAAATCGACGCCGCGATTCCCGGACGAAGACCGTGCCGACTACGGGCCCAAGCGGTTCGAAAGGGCTCCACCCTTAGTCTCGGCACAATGCTGGTGGGTTGTGCCGAGTGCGGCTGCGTCATCGAGTCCGGCCGGCGCGTCGTTGTGTGCAGCGATAGCTGCTGTTGTCGCGACGTACCCGTGCATGCCAGCGACAATCCAGCGGGGCGGGAGGTCCACGAGGAACCGGACTAGTTCTTGATCGACCCGTCAGCGGCAGCGGCCGCACCGAGTCCTATGGCAACGCGAGACGGGCCTCGATTACCCGCCCTCCCTCCACCGCGACACTCGAGACAGGTCCGCCGGCGTCGCCACGCACGCGCACCTCGTAGCTCCCGCGTGCCAACCCGGAGAACAGGGCCGCGTACACCTCACCCCGCTGGGTGTGGCGGGGGCGGACAGCAACATGGGTGCCGTCCCACGGTGCGCCACAACGGCGGATCTCGATTTCGGACCCGGCCAGAGACGCCGGCGCATACACGATGGCCGCGCCGACGTCCCCACCGATGTCGAGAATGACGGACCCCTCTTCGCTGGGCCCGAGGAGGTGGTGGTCCATGGCGCTACGGCGCGACCGACACCGGCGTCTTAGACGGGTTGGAATAGCCGCTGTAGGGCGTGCCGAGGTACGGGAACGTGTTCAAATAGTTCTCGGTACCCTTGGCGGTGAGATCACTGCCCCCACCGGTGAGCCCGAAGTCGACCACGCCCGCCGCCCCGTCGGCCGTGAACGTCTTGACCACGAACCCCAGTGTCGCCCCGGCGACCGCACGCAGCGCAATGGTGGCCACGTCGTCGAACACCCTCCGGCCGTTGGGCCATCCGGCCACGTCGAGGCCCAACAACCCCAAGCTGTTCGGGCTCGATGACGGCGCGATCGCCGTGTTGAGCCGCAGCATGTCCGCTTGGACGCCTGTGCCGTTGTAGTTCGTGAACGTCGGGGCCGGGGTGATCACCCCCGCCGGGATACCGGTGAGGAAGATCGCCTCGATGTCGGGGCGCGTGTTGGCCGAACCGCTGTTGTAGGTAGCGAGGTTCGGAAAGACGCCCGGGTACAGCGACGGCAAAAGCTGCGCCAGCAATGGACGGGCGAAATAGGGCAGGAATTGGCTGCCATCGGCCGTCGGCGGCAGCCCATTCCACCGGTCCTTGTCGCCGATGCCGATGATGAGCTCGTTCGCGAGCGGGTTGCCGAGCCGCGAGACCTGGGTCCACGGGCCGCTCCTGAACTCGTCGTCTCCGTCCTCCCAATCACTTCGCACCCGTACCCGCTGGCGTTTCGCCGTGGTCCACACCCCGATCACCGCGGCCGGGTCGGCGGGTCCGGTCGGCACCGAACGGGTGAGCTGGCTGACGGGGATCTGCAGCGCCAGCGTGTGCACGTTGACGTCAGCCGTCGAGTTCACACCGGGCATGCCGTTCATGAGGCCTGCGGCGGGCCCGCCGGCGTGGTCGCCGGCGAAGCCCCGCAGGTCGCCAAGGTCGAAGACGGCGCCCAGGTCGACGTAGAAGCCCTCCGCTCGCTGCCCAGCGAACACCTGGGCCGAGAACGGTCCCGCTCCCACGGAGTGGACGGCGGCGCTCGCCAACGCCGGATACCCCGGGGTTGACAGTGGCCCGATGTTGCACGGCGGGCACAAGAGGCCGGAGCCCAACACGACCCACGAGCCGCCCCAGCGATTGCCGGGGGCGTAGTCGCGGCGGAACAGGGTGTAGGTCTGCTGACGGTTCCACGGGGACGACGGTGACGGAGGGGTCAGCGCCGTGATTGGAGCGTCGTTGTAGAGGAACGATGCGGGTGCGTTGTTGACAGTCGTAAAACGGAACTGGTAGCTGATGTCGGGGGTCCCGCTGCCGGTGTTGTCGATGTGGATCTCGTACAACACCTCGTCAGCGAACTCGTAGAAGTTCGGGCCACCGCCCGGAGCTTGCAGCGGGATGTAGTTGGCAATGAGTGTGACCGTCCCCGGTTGGTCGGGGCTCATGAAGGCATAGACATCCGTGCTGTCGGCAACGGGGTCCTTCGAGATTTCGGGCGCTTCGCGGTGTGACGACATGGATTCCTCCTGAAGGCGGTTGGGTTGGCTGGACTATGGACGGGCGGCGGACATCAGGCCCCGGGCAAGCGCGGGGGAGCGGACGAGAACTTCGCGCTCGCCCTGGAACAGGCTGATCTCGCCGGTGCTGAGGTCCTTGACGTGGGCGACGAGCGGCTCTGAGAGCAGGCCGCTGTCCATTTCGGCGTCGCTGACACCGGTCTCAACGACAGGAGCGTCCGCCGTGGCGCCGGCGACAAGGGTGGACAGCCCGGGAATGCTGCTGGCGACGGCAACCGTGGCCGCGGTGAACGTGCCCCGGCGTAGGAAGCTGCGCCGGCTCAGGCCAGCCCTCCAGCCAGCGGTCATCTCTGCGTGCTCACCAGCCGGGTCAGGACTCATGGCCATCCCTCCGTTCCGTTCTCGTGGTGTCCATTCGGAGCCCTGCGCGGACTTGGATGTCAGGCGGTGCGCGGAAATCAAGAATCTCAACGACGGGGTCCGACACACCACGAGGCGGGGTGCCAGGTCGTGCGAATCGCCGCCACGCGGGGATCCGACGCCCACACCGGCGGCGCGCCCGACATTCGGTCCGCGCCACCGACTTGGGGCGCAGCGTTGCCGCCTCGTCAGGCCAGGCTGGAAGATCCTTGCGGGACCACCGAGATCTCCGCATCACGCAGTTGCTTGAGGACGCGGTTCTCGCGCCCGTAGCCCAACGGGGTGAAGAGGATCGTGTCGAGAGGGAACCAGACACCCACCCAGACCAACACCCATCCCGTCGTATCCGCGACCAGGTTGATGTTGCCGGTTGGCCCGACCAGCGACCCGGCGTAGATCACCAGGAGGTAACCGATCACGGCGATGGGAATGCCGATCCAGAGCGACGACAGGCCGCCCAGCCACGTCGCCCGGCGTTCGCGTTCGTTGTAGGTGATGCGGTGGGTGCAATAGCGGCGCAGCGCTCCGCCCACCCGCTCGTTCGAGCCTTCCTCAATCTTCGACGGGGGCACCGAGAGCTCGAGGCGGACGCCGCCCCGAGTGTGGCGGGCGCGGAGCACGCTGATGCAGAATTCGACCCCGGTCAGGTAGTTGCGGTATTCGGAGAACAGGTCGGTCGGGGCCAACACGAACATCTCCTCGACCCCATTGAGCCTGAGCTCAATGGTCTGCCGATCGGTGCCGCCCATCTCACAGTTTTAGCGAGCACACTGGTCGCGACCACGGATACCACCATTACCTACCGGCGGTTGCCGCCAGGCGCGGGCACGCACACGGTGGGTGCCCGACCCACGGGCCGGACGCTTGGACCGTGGCGATGAGCACTTGTTCGCCGTGCGAGGCCTCTCGCGCCCTGCCGTGGGCTCGAACCGACGAGTGCCGCCAAGACCGCGTGAGGAAGGCCCGAGCAAGCGGTGGCGGCGTCCCCATTTGTGACGGTTCGGTGAACTTCACGCGAACGCAGGGCAAACCCAGCCCTTTGAACTGGGTATCTTCTTGGCCGTGGTGGAGCCCCCGATTCAGCTTTCGGTACTCAACCTGTTCGCGCTCGTCCGTGAGGCGCTGGCCCGTGCCACGTGGGCGCTCCTCAACGGGGACGTGGAGCTCGGTCAGGCCGTCGTCGACGGCGATCAGGACATCGACGAACTCACCTCGGAATTGGAGCTGATGATCTGGTCCAGAATCGAGGCCGACGAGCTCGACCGGGGCAGTCTCCGAGAGCTCGTCGGGTTGCTCCTGGTCCTCCCGGAGCTCGAACGCAGCGCGGACCTCGCCGAGCACATCGCGCAGCGAGCCCTGACCAACGTGGGGGCCGAGATGACGCCGGTCGGTCGCGGCATCGTGCAGCGGATGTCTGAGGTCGCGGCAGACATGTGGAAGTCCGTCGCCGCCGCCTACGTCGGCGACGATGCCGGCGGGTTGGATCTGGACGAGGCTGACGAGGAGCTCGACATCCTTCACGAACGGCTGACGAGCGAGATCGCCAAGACAGACATGGCGACGACCGTCGCTGCGCAGGTCACGCTGATCTCCCGTTTCTACGAGCGCATCGGCGACCATGCGGTCAACCTCAGCCGGCGCATCGCGGCCTTTCAGGGCTGACGCGCCCGCCCCACGTTCGCGGTCCAGTTACCCCGGAGGGCCGTCCCGGTGCCGCTTCCCCTAACGCGGTACCGCCGGGCTTCGGTCGCTCGGGAACTCAGGCGGTGGCTCGCCATGCCGCCGGCCTCGCCACGAGCGGTCCGCCTCGTCGAGGTCGCGGGTTGGTCCCGCCCAGTGCGACAGGGGGTCGCTGGCCGGAAAGGTGTCGCGCAGCTCGGCGTCGAGCCAGCCCCCGCCGAGCGTGGGCTTTGCCACCCCATCCTCGTGGATCTCACCGTTGTCCTGCATGACGACAACCAGATCATGCGTCGTGGAGCCAGGCCGCGCCAAAGAGGCGTCGATGCCTTCGCCCGGAGGCCGGGAGACCGTGCCGGGAGGGCGGGTGGCGCTCCAAGTGAACCTCGGTTGTCCGGCCCCCGATTCTCCGGTGCAGTGTGCCTCGCCACCGCCCTCCGACCAAGGTGGTTAGCCCAGAGCCCGGCGTGGTGGTAGCACCCTGGGCCTGCACATCCAGGACCAACATCCTGCTGCGAAGTCCAGGGACCGGCTCGTCACCCCCAATGGGTCCTCCCGGAGGCCGTCACATCGTGGGGAGAGACGGCCGCATCTCGACTGATCGGCCTCATCTCGGTCGCCAAATGCGGATGCCGCCGTGCGCCTCGTCGTCGGCATCATCAACGTGTCGAACTTCACCCAGAACGCCAAGGTGTTGCTCGCCAGCGGCGCCGCCATCTGGCTGAGCAGCATCCACGCCGGCGTTGATCTTCCTTGAGATGCTGCACCTGCAGCATGTGGCCAAGGACGTGTCCCTCTCCTTTGCCACCGCCACCGCTTTCAGCCCCACCGACGTCTCCGCCGGCAACACATGGGCGAATGAGATGCTCATGGCCGAGTTCGCCATCTCCCTGGTCGTCGGCATCCTCGTGGTGGCGCGGGCAGTCAGCATCTTGAAGTGAACGACCCGGCCGGCAACGGGCGGCCCGACGGGTCCAAGGGCAATGATGGGCGCATGAACCCGTGGGGACGGCTCGTGGCGAGCGGTGCCGTCGGCGTGCTCGCCGCCTGTGCCCTCTCCTCGTGCGGGAGCTCCCCCGCCGCCAGAAAGACGACGGGCAAGGGCATTGGCAGGACGACCACGACGACCACCACGTTCCCCTCCACGTCGACGAGCGCGGCGACCACCACGACCGCACCGGGCGTCACCGTGCCCGCCGTGATCGGCCTGAAGATCGCCGCCGCCCGCGCCGCGCTGCGCGCCGCGGGGCTGCCACCCGTCAGCCTGAACCCTGCGTGCAACAGAGGCACGCTGGCCAGCCAGAGTGTCGTCACGTCGTTGTCGGTCGCCGGCCGGCCACCCGACCCGCGGGTCGGCGCGGTCCCCCTCAACCCCGGCGCCACGGTGCCACCGGGGACGCGGGTCGGGGTCACCTGGTCGAGGTGTTACGGCAACGGGTCGCCGGTGCCCCCCATCGTCGGCCTGACCCACGCGCTGGCGCGCCATGCGCTCCTGGCGGTCGGTCTTGCGTGGTCCTGCTACTCGGTCGGCCGGCCGACAACGACCACGACGACGTCCACGACGACGACCACGACCACCACGATCTCGTCGCCCACCTCCACCACCGCACCCGGGGTGACGACCACGACGATCAAGCCGGTCAAGCCCCCCGAGACCGTGCTGACGCAGAACCCGGCCCCCGGCACGGTGCTCATGCCCGGCTCGATCGTCTCCTTCACGATGCAGGTCTGCCCGCAGTGAGCGACGCCGCGGTCAATGGTGGACCGCCGGCCGTGGGCACCGCGGCGGAGCCGCTCGTGCTGTCCTCCGCACGCGGACGCTGGGTCATCGCCGCCACGGTCCTCGGCTCGGGGATCGCCTTCCTCGATTCGACCGTCGTCGGCATCGCCCTCCCCTCCATTAATCGCACCTTCCACGGCGGCCTCGGGTCACTGCAGTGGGTCGTCACCGGCTACGCCCTCACGCTCGCCGCCTTCCTGCTCCTCGGCGGTTCGCTCGGGGACCGCTACGGACGCCGGCGTGTCTTCTCCGTCGGCATCGTGTGGTTCGCCGCCGCCTCGGCCTGTTGCGGCCTCGCCCCCGGGTCCACGTGGCTCATCGGCGCCCGCGTGGTTCAGGGCATCGGCGGGGCGCTCCTGACGCCGGCCAGCCTGGCCATCCTGCAGGCGTCGTTCCGACCCGAGGACCGGGCCCGCGCCATCGGCGCCTGGTCGGGCCTGGGCGGCGTGGCGGGCGCCATCGGCCCGCTCGTCGGCGGCTACCTTCTCGCCGTCGCCTCGTGGCGCTGGGTCTTCTTCATCAACCTTCCGTTGGCTGTCGTCGTCCTGGCCGTGACGGCTCGCCACGTCCCGGAGTCACGGGACCCGGGCAGTGCCGGACGCGTCGACCTCCCGGGGGCGACGCTCGGCGTGGCCTTCCTCGCCGGCTTGACCTACGGGCTCATCGAGGCACCGTCGCGAGGGTGGTCGAGCCCGGCCGTCGTGGCGAGCCTGGCGGTCGCCGCCGTGACCGCCCCCGCCTTCCTCCTCGTCGAGCACCGCCGCGCCCACCCGATGCTCCCCCTCGGGCTGTTCCGCGCCCGTCAGTTCAGCGGCGCCAACGCGGTGACCTTCGTCGTCTACGGCGCCCTCGGCGGTGCCCTGTTCCTGCTCCCCATCGAGCTGCAGATCGTGGCGCACTACAGCCCGCTCGCGTCGGGACTGGCGCTCCTGCCGGTGACGCTGATCATGTTGGTGTTCTCGGCGCGCTCGGGCCAACTGTCGTCGCGGATCGGGCCGCGCCTGCAGATGACGCTCGGGCCCTTTGTCGTGGGGGCCGGGCTCCTCCTCCTCACCCGGGCCACGAACCCCGGGAGCTACCTCACCCAGGTCTTCCCCGCAATCATGCTCTTCGGCATCGGCCTGGCCATCGTCGTCGCCCCGCTGACCGCGACAGCGATGGGGGCGGCACCGGCGGAGCACGCCGGCATCGCCTCCGCGGTCAACAACGTCGTGGCCCGCGCGGGCGGGCTGCTCGCGGTCGCCGTGTTGCCGTTGCTGTCGGGCCTGACCGGCGCCAGCGCGCTCGGGGCGACCGCGTTGGCCACCGGGTTCCGGACCGCCATGCTCATCTCGGGCTTCGCGGCCGCCGCCGGCGGCGTCATCGCTGCGTTTACCATCCGCAACCCGGCGCGCCCCTCCCCCCAGGTGGAGGAGTACTCCCGGACGTGGCACTGCGCGCTCGGCAACCCGCCACTGCGCCCGGACCCGGCGCCGGCGACCACGGGCAGGGCCGCGCAGTGACACCGGCGTGCGGCCGGCCCGCCGGTCGGCAAGGGTAGGCCTGTGCCACGCAGTGCCCGCTCGGTCGCGCCGGCGGTCTTCGCCCCCGCGCCCCTCGGCCCGCTCACCCTGCGCAACCGCATCATCAAGGCGGCCACCTTCGAGGGCGTCACACCCGGCGGCACCGTCAGCGACGCCTTGATCGACTTCCACCGCCGCGTCGCCGCCGGTGGCGCGGCCATGTCGACCGTGGCCTATCTCGCCGTGGCTCCCGAAGGGAGGACAGACCGGCACTGCCTGCTGCTGAACAAAGAGACTGTCACCGGCCTGCGCCGCCTCACCGACGCCGTCCACGCGGAGGGCGCCGCGGCAGCGGCGCAGATCGGCCACGCCGGGCCGGTCGCCAACGCACGCTCCAACCGGGCCCCCGCGCTCTCGCCCTCGGGCGGCTTCACGCCGATGGGGGCTCGCCTGCGTGCGGTCGACGTGGCCGGGATCGAACGCATCACCGAGGACTACCGGCGCGCTGCGACGTTGGCCGTCGAGGCCGGCTTCGACAGCATCGAGGTGCACGTCGGGCACAACTACCTCCTGAGCGCGTTCTTGAGCCCAAAGCTCAACCGGCGCCGGGACCAGTTCGGTGGCTCGGTGGAGAACAGGGCCCGGTTCGCCCGCAACGTCCTGCGCACGGTGCGCGACGCCGCCGGCCCGAAGACGGCGGTCACGGCCAAGCTCAACATGGCCGACGGCGTCGACCGCGGCCTATGGGTCGACGAGAGCCTCGAGATCGCCTCGCTCTTCGAGTTCGACGGCGCGCTCGATGCGCTGGAGCTCACCGGCGGCAGCTCGCTCGCGAACCCGATGTACCTCTTCCGGGGCGACGCGCCACTGCGCGAGTTCGGCGCCACCCTCCCGCCAGCCGCCCACCTGGCCTTCCGGGTCGTCGGTCACCGCTTCCTCCGGTCCTATCCCTACGAGGAGGCCTTCTTCCTCCCCTTCGCCCGCCAGTTCCGCGCCGCGCTCACCACGCCCATCATCTTGCTCGGGGGCATCTCGGAGCTGGCCACGATCGAGTCGGCGCTCGCCGAGGGGTTCGCCTTCGTGGCCATGGCGCGCGCCCTGCTGCGGGAACCGGACCTGCCGAATCGCATGCAGGCCGGCGCGTCGACGTCGTCGCTCTGCATCCACTGCAACAAGTGCATGCCCACCATCTATTCGGGCACGCGCTGTGTGCTGGTGACCGACCGCCCCGGTTCCGCCTAGGCCGAGACCGGCGGCCGGCGCGCTGCCCACGGCGCGGCCTGCTCGAGCTGTCCGGCCAACGAGAGCAGTGTCTCCTCGTCGCCGAAGCGGCCGACGAACTGCACGCCGATCGGCAGCGCGCTCGGCAGATCGGCATCGTCCCAGTGCAGCGGCAGCGAGATGGCCGGCTGACCCGTGACGTTGAACGGCGGGGTGAACGGCACGTAGTCGGCGGCGCGGAACAGGCCGGCCAGAGGCTCGTCGGGCGGCGAGTCGAACGTGCCGAGGGGTGCGGGCGGCTGGCCGAGTGTCGGGGTGAGCAGCACGTCGATGCCCTCGAAGTACTGGGCCACCTGGCGCGAGATCTTCTGCAGCTCCTGGACCGACGTCAGGTATTGGGCCCCGTTGATCGACCGGCCCAGCTCGATGAGGGCCCAGGTCAACGGCTCCACGTCCGACTCGGTGGCGGCGCGCCCGAGCCGCGCTTCCCAGTCGGCGATGGCCCAGGCGTTGCCGCAGGCCCACTGGTTGATGAAGTGCGTCGTGAAGGCGGTGCCGTCGACGTCGAGCGTGGCGCCCTCCATCTGGTGCCCGAGCGACTCGCAGAGGTTGGCCGCCTCCCCGACCGCGGCCACACAGGCCCGCTCGACCTGGCTCCCGGTCGGCGACTCCGTCATCACCGCGATGCGCAGCCGCGGCGGCTCGCTGGCGGCCGCGGCGGCGAAGGACTGCCCACGCCGCGGCGGCGCCCAGTAGGGGTCGCCCGGCACGGGTCCGGCCGTGGCGTCGAGCACGGCCGCGGAGTCGCGCACCGAGCGCGTCACCACGTGGTCGCAGACGAGACCGCCCATGATGTCGCCGTAGTGCGGGGCCAACGAGTTGCGCCCCCGGGTGGGCTTCAGCCCCACCAGGCCACAGCACGACGCCGGAATGCGGATGGAGCCGCCGCCGTCGTTGGCGTGCGCGACCGGCACCATGCCCGATGCGACTGCGGCTGCCGAGCCGCCCGACGATCCACCGGTCGAGTAATTGGTGTTCCACGGGTTCCGCGACGGGCCGAAACGCCGCGGCTCGGCCGTCGGCAGAATGCCGAGCTCGGGCGTGTTCGTCTTTCCGCAGATGACGAAGCCGGCGTCGATGTAGCGCTGGGTGAGCTCTTGGGTCACCGTGGACACGTAGTCGCCGGAGAAGTCGAGCCCCTCGTTGAAGGGTGTGCCGGCCAGCTCCGCCCCGAGGTCCTTGAGGAGGAACGGCACGCCCCGGAACGGCCCGTCGGGCAGATTGCCCGCCGCCTCGTCACGCGCCCGGTCGAACAGCTGGTGGATGACCGCGTTCAGCTGCGGGTTGAGCCTCTCGATCCGGTTGATCGCCTCCCCCACCAACTCGGTCGGCAAGACCGCCTTCGTACGGACCAGCTCGGCCTGCGCGGTTGCGTCCAGGAATGCGATGTCGTCCATGCACGCCACGGTAGCGAGGCAGCGGGAGGCAACGCTCGGGCACCGCGCACGCCCGGGGAGGACTCAGGCCCGAACGGCCTGGTGGCTCGGTCGGGTGCCGGGCCGGGCGGCGCCGGTGCGCACCGCCAGCGCCTCGGTCACCGTGACGTCGGCGCCGCAGGCGACGCAGCGGCGGCGGTCGTCGAGCTCGCCGCCACAGCCGCGGTGTTGGAGGATCATCGGTCGCTCGCCCTCCAGGCCGTAGCGGTCGCCCCACTGCAGCAGAGCCACCAGCACCGGCCACAGGTCGGCCCCCTTCTCGGTGAGGCGGTACTCGTGCCGTGGGGGGCGCTCCTGGTAGGGACGCTTCACGAGGACCCCCTGCTCGACGAGGCGCTCGAGGCGCGCCTGGAGCACGTTGCGCGCCACGCCCAGGTCGCGCTGGAGATCGTCGAAGCGCCTGATGCCGAGAAAGACGTCACGGATGATCAGCAGCGTCCAGCGCTCGCCCACCACCTCGAGCGTCGATGCGACCGGGCAGTACTGGCTCGGATAGTCCCGCTTGAGCATCACACCAGGATACCGCGTCTTTCTTCCGAGTGGGTTGTTTTATAAGACTTTGTTGCCTAGAGTACGTTTTGTGACAGAACCCACCCCGCAGGACCCGCCGACAGCGCCGGAGCGCTCCCGGCCGGCGCTCACCGCCCTGATGGTCCTGACGGGGGTGTTCCTGTCCTCGCTCGATCTGTTCATCGTCAACATCGCCTTCCCGAGCATCTCGGCCACCTACCACGGCGAGAGCCTCAGCTCGCTCTCGTGGGTGCTCAGCGCCTACACCATCGTGTTCGCCGCGGCCCTCGTGCCCGCCGGTCGTTGGGCCGACCGGGCGGGACGCAAGAGGGCGTTCCTGCTCGGGTTGGCCATCTTCACGGCCTCCTCCGCGCTGTGTGCCGTCGCCCCCTCGCTGGACTTCCTCGTCGGCGCCCGCGTCCTGCAGGCGACGGGTGGCGCGCTCATGCTGCCCACCTCGCTCGGGCTGCTCCTGCCGGCCTTCGGCCCTGCACGCAAGGGTGCGGCCATCGGCCTGTGGTCCGCCGTCGGCGGAGCCGCGGCCGCGCTCGGCCCCCCGGTCGGCGGGCTGTTGGTCCAGGTGAGCTGGCGCTGGGTGTTCCTAGTCAACCTGCCCTTCAGCGTGGCGGCGTTGGTCTTCGGCGTGCGCCTGTTGAAGGAGGTGCGCGACCCGGCGGCCCACAAGGCGGACCTGCTCGGTGCGGGCCTCCTCACGGTAGCGGTGGCCAGCCTGGTGGCCGGCCTCGTCCAGGGTCCCGACTGGGGCTGGTCCAGCCCGCGTGTCCTCGGCGCCTTCGCGCTGACGGCCCTGGCCGGCACCGGGCTCGTGCTGCGTTCGTTCCGCCACCCGAACCCGATACTCGAGCCCGCCGTCATCCGCCACCGGGCCGTGGCCCTGGCCGACCTCAGCTCCCTCGCCTTCTTCGGCGGCTTCGGCGCGCTGGTCCTCGGCGGTGTCCTCTTCCTGACGGGCGTGTGGCACGAATCCGTCCTGCGCGCCGGGTTCATGATCGCCCCCGGACCGCTCCTCGCCGGGCTGACCGCCTTCCCCGGCGGCGTGCTCGGCGCGCGTTTCGGACACCGGGCGGTGGGCACGGTCGGATCGCTGCTCTTCGCCGCCGGCGGGTTGTGGTGGGTCACGCACGTGGGTGTCACGCCGGACTGGGCGGGCGCGTACCTGCCCGGCAGCCTTCTCGGCGGGTTCGGCGTGGGGCTGATGCTCCCTTCGCTCGGCGGCGCGGCGACCGCCCCGCTGCCGCCGGAGCGCTTCGCCACCGGTTCCGCGCTCTATGCCATGACGCGCCAGATCGGCGTCGCCCTCGGGGTGGCCTGCCTCGTTGCCATCCTCGGCACCGCCTCCGGGGCGTCGGCGGTGACGGCCTACCACCACGCCTGGATCTTCATGATGGGCTGCAGCCTGCTGGCCGGCCTGGTGCTCCAGGGCATCGGCACGCGGGTCACCGAGACGGCCGACGCCGTGCCCCTGATCGAGGCGCCGCCCGCGCAGCCCGTGACCGCGCTGGTCGCGGTGCCGGCCGAGGCCCGCTAATCGCTCACCGCGGGCAGATAGGAGGGGTTGGCCACCAACAGCTGGTCGCGCGCCGACGCGGCGAGCGCCACCGCCAGCGGCTCCCACCCGTCGTCGAAGTCCCCCGCACGGATGGCGGCCGCGAGCGCGGCGTCGTTGCCCATCCCGAAGTCGCGCAGCCTGTGCGTATGGGCGGAGGAAACCTCACGACCGAGCAGCAGCTCGCGCTCGGCGATGGCCAGCGCGTTGCGCGCCACGCGCGCCTCGAAGCGCGCCCCACCTTCGCTCTGCTCCATGACGCCCTCCTCGAGGTATTCGCGCACCGCCTCGATCAGCTCCGCCGCCGTCGGCCGCCCGAAGGGCGCCCGAGCGACGCCGCGTGCCGACGGCTCGGGGGCGGGGTCGACGGGCGCCACGCCGAGCAACGTGAAAAGGTCCCACTCGCTCTCGCAGACCCGTCGGCCGATGGTTGCGAGCTCGACCGAGCGCGTCGCCCCGCTGAGGTGCGCCGAGGCTTGCAGCGCGCAGATGGTCGCCCACTTCACGGTCGCGTAGACCTGCCACCAGTGCACCCGGTCAGGCGCCACCGACGCGCCGCCGGCGGCGGCGTACGCGCCGAGCAACTCGTCGAGGCCGCCGAAGCCCCCCACCTCGGCGTGGCCCCCGAAGCGCCAGGCCGGGGCGCACAGCCACCCGATGTCCTCCGCGGCGTCGCCGGCGTGGGCCAGCTCCCAGTCGAGCACGCCGCGCAGCCCCTCGGCGCCGACGAGGAAGTTGCCGAGGCGGAAGTCCCCGTGCACTGTCACCCGCGGTCCGCTGGCAGGACGGTGCGCCGCCAGCCAGCGCACGCCGAGCTCGAGGGCGGGCCGCACCTCGCCGAGCATGTCGAGATAGGGCAGCGGGTCGCCGAGCGGGTCGGCCGGCGGTAGGGCGGCGATGGCGCCGGGGTCGATGGTGTGGATCCCGGCCAGGGCCCGGCCGCACTGCGCCGCGAGCGCGCGACGGCGCCGCGTCCCACTCGGCGTCGCGCAGGATCTTGCGGGGGATCGTCTCGCCCTCCAGCCGCTCGACCACCAGCCAGTCGGCGCCCAGGGCATCGTGCTCCCCCATGGCCACGACCAGGGGGACCGGGACGCCGGCGTCCCGTGCCGCCCCGAGCAGCGCGCGCTCCATCTGCACCTTTCCGCCGCCGGCGACGCCCTCCCCGCGTTGCATCTGGAGGATCAGCGGGCGCGGTGGTTCCCCGGGCGCCTCGAGCTCGAACGCGCTGGTGACCCTTGAGGCCCCGCCAGAGAGCCGGCGCAGGTTGCGCACCGTGCCACGGAGCTGCGCGCCGAGCGCCAGCGCGAGCTCGTCGTCGCTCAACCGCGCCCGGTCCGCCACGATCGCCCGACTACTCGACGGGGACGACAGGCCTCCCGCTGTCGTCGAGTTGGTGCAGGTACTCGCAGATGCCGTAGCCTGTGCGGGCCGCGCCGCCGGCGTCCTGATAGGTCCAGCGCGCCAGGCCCTCGTTGACCATCGTGCCGCCGGACCGGCCGATGTCGGCCACGCGCAGCACGTCGCCCCGCAGCGGGTAGGTGCGGCCGCGCTTGTCGACGACGTCGAGGTGCACGACCTTGTGCGTCACCGCGTCGTCGGCCAGCTCGGTCGTGACCCGCCACTCGGCCACCGAGGTGGCCACCGACCCGTCCCACACCCAACCTCGGTGCAGATCGCCAGCGTCGGTGCCGAGCCGGATGCCCCCGAAGTGGATGTCGTCCCCGACGTTGCCGTCGCCGAAATTGCCGTCGCCGAAATTGCCGTCGCCGAAATTGATCGAGAACCAGCGCCACATCTTCGGGCCGCCCCAGCGGCGCGGGCCCCAGGAGCGGTCCCGGTTGCCGTGGGCCCCGAGCCATTCGTGCCGTGCGCCGTCGACCTCGAGGAAGCCGGTCCAGCGCCCCGCCTGCTCCAGGTGCCCCTTGCCGACCGTACCGGCCGCCGCCGCGGCCTCGGCCGACTTGGGGCCACCGCTCGGCTGCCCGTCGGTGCCGATGGCGGGCGTGATGGCGTCGAAGCGCACGTCGAGCACGACCGGAACGGGGTGGGTGACGGTCTCGCCCCGCACGCACGGGCGCGCCTGGACCTCGCCCGCCATCGTCAGCCGCCACGACTGCAGCGCCTCGAGCATCTCGTAGCGAACGGCGCCGACGTCCAGCGCTGTGTCGACCATCTCGCGCTGTTCCTTGACCCAGCGGTACTCGCCCAGCTCCCCCCCGGGGAGCCAGAGCGACAGTCCGACGTCCATCGTGCCCTCGTTGGGCCGGATGCCGACGCGGGTGAAGAACCCCGAGTCCGTCTGCGGGTCGTAGGCGTTGAAGTAGTACGACTCGCTCCAGGCGCTGTCGCCTTCGACGGGATGGGCGAGGTCGTGTCGTGCGTCGAGGATCGGCATCGCTACACCATTGTCTGTCCGGCGCTCACGTTCAACGCCTCGCCCGTCACGCCGCGCGCCGAGTCCGAGAGCAGCCAGCAAATGGCGTCCGCGATCTCCTCGGCGCTCTGGAGCCGGCCCAGCGGGATCTCGCGCGCGACGTAGGCGGCCAGGCCCTCGGGTCCTCCCATCAGCGTCTCGAACATGGCGTCCTTGTTGATGAGGTCCGTGTCGACCGTGCCCGGGCACACCGCGTTGACCGCGATGCCGGCGGGGCCGAGCTCGACTGCCATGGTCTGGGTGAGCAGGATCACCCCCGCCTTGGCGGCGCAGTACGGGCCGAGGAAGGGAAAGGCCCGCTTCCCCGCCTGGCTCGAGACGTTGCAGATGCGTCCACCCACGCCCTCGGCGACCATGCGTGTGGCGCAGGCCTTCGAGACGAGCCAGGTGCCAATCACGTTGACGTCGAGGACGCGCCGGAACTCCGGGGCGGCGACGCCCAGCAGCGGGCCCAGCCCGAACCCGGGCCCGCTCCCGCCCGCCACGTTGGCCAGAAGTGTGACCGTTCCCAGCTCCTCGCTGACGCGGGACACCGCCGTCTCCACCGCCGCTTCGTCGGAGATGTCGGCCACGGCCGTCGCCGCCCGCACGCCTAGCTCGGTGAGCTCCGTCGCCAGCGACGCCAGGTCGTCACCGGTGCCGGTGCCATGGAACGGTGCGTCGTCGTAGGGACGCGGCGATGTCGAGGCAGGCGACGTCCGCCCCGCCCCGGGCGAGCCCGAGGGCGGTGGCCCGGCCGATGCCGCGTGGCCGGGCCGCTCCCGTCACCAGCGCCACCCTGCCCGCGAGCGGGCGCTCCCCGGACGCGTGTGTGAAACTCACCGGGCAAACGTAGCGACGAATGCGGGCGGTCGCGCCGTCCGGGGGGTGGTGCTGGCATGCGTGCCGCGGTGACCAGGGGTGGCCGGCTGGTCGTCGGCGAGGTCCCCGACCCCGTGCCGTCCTCGGGCCATCTCGTCGTGCGATCGCTGGCTGCGGGCATCTGCGGGTCCGACCTGCACGCCCTCGCGGACTTCTCGCACTTCACCGGGCTCATGGACTCCGTCGGCGTGCCCGCCCTCAATCCGGCCGCCGATTGCGTGTTCGGGCACGAGTTCTGCGCCGAGGTCGTGGAGCACGGGCCCGACACCGTGGGCACGCTCGCGGTCGGGACGCGGGTCTGCTCCGTGCCCGTCATCGTGGGCCCGACCGGCATCGAGCAGATCGGCTATTCCAACTCCTACCCGGGCGCGTTGGCCGAGCACATGGCGCTCCAGGAGCTGCTCTGCCTCCCGGTGCCCGACGCGCTGTCCACCGAGCTGGCTGCGCTGACCGAACCACTTGCCGTGGGCGAGCACGCCGTCGGGTTGGCCGGCCTGACCGACGGCCAACCGTGCCTCGTGGTGGGCTGCGGCCCCGTGGGGCTGGCCGTGATCGCCGCGCTCAAGGGCCGCGGCCACGGCCCGGTGCTGGCCGCCGACTTCTCCCCGACCCGTCGCCGCCTGGCCGAGGCCTTCGGCGCCGACGTGGTCATCGACCCCGCCGAGGGCTCGCCGCACGAGCGCTGGGCCGATTTCGGCATCGCCCGGACCGTCATGGAACGCATCGGGTCCGCCCTCCTCGGCGCCGCCGTGCCGGATCCCGTCATCTTCGAGGCGGTCGGCGTAGCGGGCATGCTCCAGGCGCTGATCGCCGAGGGCCCGCCCCACAGCCGGATCGTCGTGGTGGGGGTGTGCATGCACACCGACACGATCGAGCCCTTCATGGCGGTGACCAAGGAGATGGAGCTCCGTTTCTCGTTCGGCTACACGCCCGACGAGTTCGCCGCCACGTTGAGGCGCCTCGCAAACGGCGTGCCGGGGGCCGAGCTCCTGGTCACCGACACGGTCGACCTCGCCGGCGCACCCGGTGCCTTCGAGACCCTGCGCACGCCCGGAGAGCACGGCAAGATCCTGGTGCGGCCCTAGGCCGACCCCGACGGAGAGACAGACGACGAGACATGGAGAGCGATGACCACGATTGACGCCGAAGGCCGTTTGCGGTTCGGGATCTTCCTCGCCCCGTTCCATCCGGTGGGCCAGAACCCGACCCTGGCGCTCGAGCGCGACCTGCAGCTGATCGAGCATCTCGATGCGCTCGGCTTCGACGAGGCCTGGTTCGGCGAGCACCACTCGGCTGGCTACGAGATCATCGCATCGCCCGAGGTCTTCATCGCCGCCGCCGCGCAGCGCACCAAGCAGATCCGGCTCGGCACCGGCGTCTCCTCGCTGCCCTACCACCACCCGTTCATGCTGGCCGATCGCATGGTGCTGCTCGACCACCTCACCCGCGGCCGCGTCATGATCGGCGTCGGCCCAGGCGCGCTCCCCTCCGACGCGTTCATGATGGGCATCGATCCGGCCAAGCAGCGCGACATGATGGAGGAGTCCCTCGAAGCGATCCTCCAGCTGCTGGCGGGCGAGACGGTCTCCATGGAGACGGAGTGGTTCAAGCTGGTCAAGGCCCGGCTGCAGCTGCTCCCCTACCAGCGCCCCTTCCCCGAGGTGGCCGTGGCGGCGCAGGTGTCGCCGGCCGGGCCCCGCGCCGCCGGACGGTTCGGCTGCGGCCTCCTCTCCATCGGGGCGACCTCGGCGGGCGGCTTCGACGTGCTCGGCCTCCACTGGGACGTCATGGAGGAGCGGGCCAAGGAGTTCTCCACCGTCGTCGACCGCAACAAGTGGCGGCTCGTCGGGCCCATGCACATCGCCGACACCAAGGAGCAGGCTGTGGCCGACGTGGCCTTCGGCCTCGAGGAGTGGGTGGACTACTTCCAGCGGGTGGCGGCCCTGCCCCTCGCGCCCAACACCGAGAACTTCGACTCGCTCGTCGATGCGCTCAACGCCTCGGGCTTCGCCGTCATCGGCACGGTCGACGACGCCATCGCGCAGGTCGAGCGGCTGCAGGCCCAGTCCGGCGGGTTCGGCACCTTCTTGCTCATGGGCCACGAATGGGCGGACACCGAGGCCACCCGCCACTCCTACGAGCTGATCGCCCGCTACGTGGCGCCCCGCTTCCAGGACTCGGCGCGGACGCTGACGTCGAGCAGGGACTGGGCCGCCGAGAACCGGCCCGAATTCATCGGCGCGGCCGGCAACGCCGTGATGTCGGCCATCCAGAAGCACCACGCCGAGAAGGCGGACAAGGCTGAGCAAGAAGGCGAGGAGACCCGTGTCTGAGATCACCCACGAGCAGATCGCGGCCAACGGGATCGAGCTGCACGTCGCCGGCGCGGGACCGGCCGGAGGGCCGCCCGTCGTGTTGTGCCACGGCTTCCCCGAGCTGTGGTACTCGTGGCGCCACCAACTCGGCGCGCTGGCCGACGCCGGCTACCGCGCCCTCGCCCCCGACCTGCGCGGTTACGGGGGCAGCTCGCATCCGACCGAGGTGGCCGACTACGGGTCGGACAAGCTCACCGGCGACCTGTGCGGCCTGCTCGACCACTACGGCTACGACACCGCCGCCTTCGTGGGGCACGACTGGGGGGCCATGGTGGTCTGGGAGATGGGGCGCCTGCACCCAGCGCGCGTCTCGTCCCTCTACAACATGAGCGTCCCCTACTCGAACGCGCCGGCCCCGCCCATACAGATCTTCGAGGTCATCTTCGAGGGGAAGTTCTTCTACATGCTCTACTTCCAAGAGGTCGGGCCCGCCGAGGCCGAGTTCGAGGCGGACCCCCGCCGCTTCCTGCGCACCATGCTGTACTCGGCCGGCGCCGAGGGCATGAAAAACGCGGGCCCGCTCGTCTCCGACGCGCCGCGGGAGGGCACCCGCTTCCAGGACATCCTCACGCCGGCCCCCGACGTCATGCCGGCGTGGATCACCGAGGACGACGTCGACGTCTACGCCGACGCCTTCGAGAAGGGCGGCTTCTTCGGCCCGATCAGCTTCTACCGCAACATGGACGCCAACTGGGAGCGGTCGAAGGACATCGCGGCCTCCGTCTACACGATGCCCACCGGTTTCCTGACCGGTGCCCTCGATCCCGTGCGGGTGATGATGCCCGACGCCGCCGACGAGATGGCGGCGTTGTTGCCCGACTACCGCGGCACCACCGTCGTCGAGGGCGCCGCCCACTGGGTGCAACAGGAAAAGCCCGCGGAGACCAACGCCGCGCTGTTGTCCTTCCTCTCCTCGGTGTGAGCCGGCCGCTTCCCGGTGTGAGCGCGCTCGTCCCCCTTCCCCCGCAGTCGACCGGCGTGCCGTGGCCCACCGAGGACTGGCCCGAGGGAGAGCTGCCACGGGGCGTCGACCTCGAAGCGCTGCTCGAGCGGGTCTTCGACGACGAAGGAGCTCTCGCCACCACGTTCGCCGTCGTGGTGGTCCACCGGGGCCGGGTCGTCGCCGAGCGCTACGCAGGCGCGCTGGAGCATTTCGACCGCCCGCCCACAACGGTGACGGCCACGACGCCCTTGCTCAGCTGGTCCATGGCCAAGTCGGTGCTGCACGCCGTGGTGGGTCTCGTAGTGGGTGCCGGCCGGCTCGATCTCGACGCCCCGGCCGCGGTGCCCGAGTGGGCCGACCCGGCCGACCCGCGCCACGCCATCACGCTGCGCGACCTCCTCGCCATGCGCGACGGGCTCGACTTCGTGGAGGACTACGTCGACGACCGCGTGTCGGACGTGATGCACATGCTCTTCGGCGAGGGCCAGCCCGACATGGCGCACTTCGCGGCCGACCGCCGGCTGGCGGCCGCGCCCGGCACGCGCTTCAGCTACTCGTCGGGCACCTCGAACATCATCTCGGGGGTCGTGGCGCGCACGGTCGGGCCGGGCGAGGACTATGCCCGCTTCCTGCACAGCCGCCTCTTCGGGCCGATCGGGATGGGCAGCGCCGACCCCGAGTTCGACGAGGGAGGCACCTGGGTGGCCTCGTCCTACCTCCGGGCCACCGCCCGCGACTACGCCCGGTTCGGGCTGCTCTACCTGCGCGACGGCGTCTGGGACGGTGTCCGCCTGCTCCCGGCGGGCTGGGTCGACTACGGCCGCACGATGGTCTCGATCGACGACCCGGCGGACCCCAGCCCCCACGGCGCCCACTGGTGGGGTGTCCGCGGCGACACGCTCGAGCACCTCGACCCGCTCGGCACCTTCCGGGCCTCGGGCTACGAGGGCCAGACGATCACCATCTGCCCCGCCCTCGACCTGGTCCTCGTGCGCCTGGGCAAGACCCCGCTCGCGCGCGAGGACGCGCTCGTCCCCTGGCGCGCCGCCATGGTGCAGGCCTTCGCCGGCCCCCGCTGAGGCGGCCCGCGCTCAGCCCGCGCGGCGGGTGGCGACGAAGACGGGGATCTCCCGGTCCGTCTTCAGCTGGTACTCGGCGTAGGGCGGGTAGACGGCGACGCCGCGCTCCCACCACAGCGCCCGCTCGTCCCCGGTCACCTCGCGCACGGTCACGGCGAACGGTTCGGGCCCGTCCTGGATCGTGACCTCGTCGGGGTGGGCGACCAGGTTGTGGAACCACTCCGGGTTCTCCGGCGTGCCACCCTTCGACGCCACCAGCGCGTACTCGCCGCCGTGCTCGACCCGCATGAGCGGGTTCTTGCGCACCTTCCCGCTCTGGGCGCCGCGGGACGTCACGACGACGATCGGCATCCCCGTGTCGAGCAGGGTGTTGGCCCGCTGCCCTCCGGAGGCCTCGTACTCGGCCACCTGGTCGCGCACCCACTGCGAGGGGCTGGGCTCGTAGTCACCTTTGAGTGTGGTCATGGGCCGAGCGTAGGGGTCCCGGGCTACTGTCCGACCGTGCCCCGCGCGCCCATGGCCGCCGCCGACGTCCTCGCCTTCCACCGGACGCTGTCCAACTGGGGGCGCTGGGGCGACGACGACCAGCTGGGGACGCTCAACCTGATCACGCCCGAGGTCACGGCCGCGGCGGCCGCCACGGTCCGGTCGGGCCGCACCGTGTCGTGCGCCCGCGCCCTCAACACCAGGGCGGCCGCCGACAACCCCAACCCCGTCGCGCACCACATGATCGGCACCGTCACCGAGGGCGGCGGCGCCGACTACATCGCGCTGGCGCCGCACGGGTTCGCCACCAGCCACATCGACGCCCTGTGCCACATCTTCGCCGACGGCAAGCTCTACAACGGCTACCCGGCCGAGACGGTGACCGCCCACGGTGCGACGCGTCTAGGCATCCACCACCTGCACGCCGGCATCGTGACCCGGGGCGTGCTGCTCGACATCCCGGCGTTGCGGGGGGTCGATGCCCTTGCGCCGGGCGAGCCCGTGTTCCCCGAGGACCTCGAGGCCGCCGAGGAGCGGGCGGGCGTCCGCGTACGGGCCGGCGACGCGCTGCTGGTGCGCACGGGGCGCTGGCACTGGCGGGACGAGCACGGGGCGTGGGACGCCGGCAGCCTGGCCGCCGGCCTCGACGCGTCCTGCCTCCCCTGGCTGCGCGAGCGCGACGTCGCCACCCTCGGCAGCGACTGCGTCTCCGACGTCCTCCCGTCCCGGGTCGACGGTGTCGTGATGCCGATCCACATGGTGGTGATCCCCGCCATGGGTGTCCACCTCATGGACAACCTGGACCTCGAGGCGCTCGCCGACGCGTGCGCCGACGAGCGGCGCTGGGCGTTCCTCCTCACCGTCGCGCCGCTGGTCCTCCGGCGCGGCACGGGCTCGCCGGTCAACCCGATCGCGGTGTTCTGAGGGCGAGCTGGCCGCCTCCGCCCCCGATCAGGTCGGGGTGCCGCCGACCATGGGTGCGTTGAGGTGGAGGCTCCCGGCCGAGCCCTGGAACCCGGCGTTGCCGTAGCTGAAGATGCCCCCGTCGGAGGCGACCAGCCAGTAGCCGGCGCCGTCGAAGGTGCTCATCATCCCGACGATCGGCTTGTTGAGCACGAGCGAGCCTGCGGAGCCGTGGAACGCGGCGTCGCCGTAGCTGAAGATGCCGCCGTCGGAGGCCACCAGCCAGTAGCCCAGGCCGCTCGCGCTCGTCCCCATGCCGACGACGGGCTTGTTGAGCTTGATGCTGCCCGTCGAGCCGTAGAAGGCGGCGTCGCCGTAGTTGAAGATGCCGCCGTCGGAGGCCACCAGCCAGTACCCGTGCCCGTCGGGCGTGGCTGCCATGCCCACGACCGGCTTGTTCAGGTGGAGGGAGCCCGTCGAGCCGTAGAAGGCGGCGTCGCCGTAGTTGAAGATGCCGCCGTCGGAGGCCACCAGCCAGTAGCCGCCGCCGTCGGGGGTCGCCGCCATGCCCACGATCGGCTTATTGAGGCGCAGGCTGCCCGCCGAGCCATGGAACGGCGCGTTGCCGAAGCTGAAGATCCCACCGTCGGCGGCCACCTCCCAGTAGCCGCCGCCGTCAGGCGTTGAGCCCATCCCCACGACGGGTTGGTTGAGATGCTGACCACCCATGGAGCCGTGGAAGGTCGCGTTGCCATAGGTGAAGATCCCGCCGTCGGAGGCGTCCGTCCAGTAGCCCTGTGCCGGCGTGAAGCTGGCGAGCAGGCCGAAGGAGTTCCCGGGGTCCTCATAGGAGCCGCCGGCCTCGAACGCCCCCGTGGGGGTTCCGGCCACGGTGAAGAGCTCGCTGAACGCCGAGGCCCCCGTCGCCGCGTTGGCCGGTAGGGGCGTCGCCTGCGCGGTCCACGTCGTGCCGCTCAGGGTGTCGATGAGCCCGACGGGGCGGCTTGCGTTGTTGGTGTAGGCCCCCACGACCGTGCAGTCCGTCGACGAGATGCATCGGGCACCGAAGAGGAGCGCGTCGATGCTCGATCCCGTCGCGGCGTCCGACGGCTGTGGTGCCTCCTGTCCGGTCACGGTCCCGTTGGGCGAGATGGTCTCGACGAGCGGCCGGGTGCCGGACGAGGTGTCCGAGTACCCGCCGACCGCCACACACCCACCGTCGAAACCGCAAGTCGCAGTGAGGAGGCGGGCGTCCGCGGAGCTGCCGGACGCCGCGTTCGACGGAACGGGTGCCGTCGACGCGGTCCAGCTCCCGCCGGAATTGGAAGAGTGCAGCAGGAGCCCGGCGGTGCCGCCCGCCGTGGTGGCATATTCGCCCGCGATCTCGCACACCGCGCCGGTGCACGAGATGTTCCTCCCGAACTCCTCGATGAACGGGCTGACCCCGACGCGCTCGCTGCTCCCGGTGGCGCTGTCGCCCGGGACCGGAGCCACCGACGGCGTCCACGTCCCGCCCGACAGGGTCAGCACCTCGAGGCCGGTGCCGCCGCCGTTGGTCCGGTAGAGACCGTCGGCGACACACGAGCCGGGGGCTGGGCACGACACCCCGGCCAGCTCGACCTCGTTGCTCGTGTTGGCGTCGGACACCTGTGGGGCTTCCATGGCGGTCCACTGACCGCCCGAGAGCGTCTCGATGAGCCCGGCGACGGTGGAGGGCCCCGTGACGTAGGTCCCGACCGCCACGCAGTTGCCCGGGGCGGGGCACGACACCGACTTGAGCCAGGTGTGCGAGCTCGTCGCGCCGACCGCATTGGAGGGGACAGGCGCTTCGGTCGCGCTCCACGCGCCACCGGAGTACGTCTCGATGAGCCCGTTGACGGGCGGCCCGGATCCCCCGCTGTTGTTCTTGTAACCGCCCACGGCATAACACGAACCGCTCGAACCGCAGGCGGTGTCGAAGAAGGCCGGGTCGGGGTCGGCCTTCGCGTCCGACGGCAGCGGCGCCTCGACCGAGGACCACGTCCCGCCGTTCAGCGCGGTCAACAGCCCGCGAGTGTTGGACCCGGCGTCCGTGTAGCTGCCCGCGCCCACACAGGAGACGGCGGTCGCGCATGCCTCGGTCGCGATCGCCTCTCCGGGGTTGGTGGCGGGCGCGTCCGAACCGGTGGGGACCGGGGTCTGCAGGCCCGTCCAGCCCGGCGTCGGTGCCGCAGCCGACGCGGCCCCGGCGCCGAAGACCCCGGCCAGGGCGCCGGTGCCAACGGCCAGCACTCCGTCGACGGCGACCACGGCGGTGCGCCGGAGCTTGGAGGGCGTGACCCGCCCGGTCGAGCTCTTGTGGCTCTTGCGGCTGCCGGCCAGCGCGCGTGCAGACATCGACACCTCCGTGCTCGTCCCGGTGCGAATCTAGGGAAGACCCGCGCCAAGATCAACGACCTTTGCAGAGAGGACGTCGAAGCGGGCGAATGGTTACACGGCCACGAACCTTGGGGCGTCGTGGCACCACGGTCACGAACACGTCCGGCCCTCGGTACGCCCCCGCCGTCAGCCCCTCAGGCGCCCTCGTAGGGGAAACCGAGATCCGGCGCGGTGAGGACGGCCCGGAAGGGGATCCCCTCCGCGGCCGCCATCGCCTCGACGGTGCCACCGCGGTCGACCACGGCCACGAGGAGGACGACCTCGCCACCGGCAGCCTCGACGGCGTGCGCCGCTTCCAGCAGTGACGTGCCCCTGGTGACGGTGTCCTCGGTGACGACGACCTTGTCGCCCGGGTCGAGCGCACCGGCGATGCGCCCACCGGCTCCGTGGTCCTTGGCCTCCTTGCGCACGCTGAACGCCTTCAGCCCGCGACCACGCGTCGCGGCCACACCGGCGGTGATGAAGGCGACCGGGTCGGCACCCATGGTGAGCCCGCCGATCGCGGTCGCCTTGGCGGGGATCACCGAGAGCACGGCGTCGGCCACGAGCAGCATCGCCTCGGGCCGGCACACCGTCTGCTTGGAGTCGATGAACCAGCTGCTCTTGCGGCCCGACTTGAGCGTGAAGTCCCCCCGGCGCACCGAGTGCTCGAGAAGGTGGGCCCGCAGCTCCGGGTAGCGCTCGGCGCCGCTCACGTGAAGCGGACGCCCGGCACGCCCTCGGCGATCTCGCCGACGACGGCGGACGGACGCCCGGCCGCGTCGAGTGCGTTGAGCAGGGCGTCGACCCCCTGGGGGTCGGCCACGAGCGCCATGCCGATGCCACGGTTGAACACCCGGTCCATTTCGCCTTCCGCCACCGCCCCCAGGCGCTGGATCTCGGCGAAAATGCGGGGCTCCGCCCAGGTCGAGCGGTCGAGCACCGCGCCCAGGCCCTCGGGGAGCACCCGCGGGAGGTTGCCCACAATGCCGCCCCCGGTGATGTGCGCGCACGCGTGCAGCCAGCCCCCGCCGGCCTCGCGCGCCGCCAGCACGGCCGGTGCGTAGATCACCGAGGGCCGCAGCAGCTCGTCGGCCACGCTGTGGCCGGCGCCGTCCCACGCCGGGTCGCCCAGGTCCAGACCGGCCCGCTCCAACAGGACGTGACGGGCCAGCGTGTAGCCGTTCGACCGGAGGCCAGGTGAGGGCAGCCCCACCACGACATCCCCCGCCCGCACCCGCGCCGGCCCGAGTTGGGCCCCCTGCTCGACCACGCCGACGGCGAAGCCGGCCAGATCGAGCTCGTCGGGCGCCATCACACCGGGGTGCTCCGCCGTCTCTCCACCGAGCAGGCCGCAGCCCGCCTGCCGGCACCCCTTGTGCACTCCGGCCACAACGATGGCGACGCGCTCGGGGTCGACTTTGCCGGTGGCCACGTAGTCGAGCATGAACAGCGGCTCGGCGCCGACGCACACGAGGTCGTCGACGCACATGGCGACCAGGTCGATGCCGACGGTGTCGTAGCGGCCGGTCGCCCGCGCGACGACCAGCTTCGTGCCCACACCGTCGGTCGACGCCACCAGGACCGGCTTGGCGTACCGCTCCGTATCGAGCGGGAACTGCCCCCCGAACCCCCCGATCCCCGCCACCATGGACCGCAGGCGTTCGACCGCGGCGTCGCCGGCCGCGATGTCCACCCCGGCGCCGGCGTAGGTGGCGCCGTCCTGGCCCACGGCGGTCAGACCCCGGGCAGCGCGGCCTGGTGGGCCATGGCCGTGACCCGCTCGGGCCGGCCGAGCGAGACGGGGGTCGACACGGCGGCGGGCACCAGCGTCGGGTAGTCGCCGGTGAAGCAGGCGTCGCAGAAGCCGGCGTCGGCACCGATGGCCCGCTTCAGGTTCTCGATGCTGATGTAGGCGAGCGAATCCGCCCCCAGGATGCGGGCCATGTCCTCGATGCTGTGGTCGGTCGCCAGCAGCTCCTCGTACGACGGGGTGTCGATCCCGTAGAAGCAGGGCCAGCGCCAGGGCGGCGACGAGATCCGGAGGTGCACCTCGGCGGCGCCGGCCTCGCGCAGCATGCGGATGACCGAGCGTTGCGTCGTGCCGCGCACGATGGAGTCGTCGACGACCACCAGGCGCTTGCCCGCGACGGCGTCGGGGAGCGGGTTCAGCTTGCGCCGCACGGCGGCGTCCCGTTTGCCCTGGTCCGGAGCGATGAACGAGCGGCCGATGTAGCGGTTCTTCACCAGGCCCTGGCCGTAGGGGATGCCACTGGCCCGGGCGAAGCCCTCGGCGGCCGGCACGCCCGACTCGGGCACGCCCATCACCATGTCGGCGTCGGCCGGCGCCTGGGCGGCCAGCAGCTCGCCCATGCGGCAGCGGGTCTCGTGGACCTCCCGGCCGTAGAGCCTGCTGTCGGGCCGCGCGATGTAGGCGAACTCGAAGATGCACAGCCGCGGCGTCACCTCGCGCAGCCACGGGACCTCGAGGCTCGTGGGGCCGTCGGCGTCGATGACCACCATTTCGCCCGGCGCGACCTCGCGCACGAAGGTGGCGCCGATGACGCTAAGGGCCGGCGTCTCGGAGGCCAGCACCCATCCCTCGGGCGCGTCGGCGGGGCCGAGCCGGCCCAGGCACAGCGGGCGGAACCCGAGGGGGTCGCGCACCCCGAAGAGCCGCTCGGAGCTCATCAGGACGAACGAGAACGCACCCTCGAGGATGGGGAGCACGGCCCGCAGCGCGGTGGCCAGGTCCTCGGTCTCCGGGAACGATCGCGCGAGTAGCTCGGCCACCACGTCGCTGTCGGTGGCGATGGAGCCGGGCAGCATGCCGACCTTCTCGGCCAGCGCGGCGGTGTTGGTCAGGTTGCCGTTGTGGCCGAGGGCGAAGCCCGCGCGCCCGACCGGCCGGTAGACGGGCTGGGCACCCGCCCAGTCCGAGGATCCGTGCGTCGAGTAGCGCGTGTGGCCGATGGCGAGATGGCCCTCGAGCCCCGAGAGCGTGCGCTCGTCGAAGACGGTGGCGACGAGGCCCATGTCCTTGACCACCGTCACGGTGTCGCCGTCGCTCACGGCCATGCCGGCCGACTCCTGCCCGCGGTGCTGCAGCGCGAACAGCCCGTCGAACGTGAGGTTGGCCACCCTCATCCCGGGCGCGTAGACACCGAAGACCCCGCACGCTTCCTTCACGCGGCACCCATTCTCGCACAGGCCCGCGGCATCACGGGTCGCCCAGGGCGAGGGCCAGGTTCCCCTCGTGGGCCGACCGCACCGCATCGACGGGGAGGTCGACCAGGCCCCCGAGGACGAAGCGCTCGCCACCGGCCCGGCCCAGGACCTCGACGGGGATCCCGAGGTCGGCCGCCCGGGCAACCAGCTCGTCGGGGGCGGCCGTCGCCACCACGAAACGTGAGGGCAGCTCGGTGAACAACTCGGCCGGGTCGGCCGCGTCCAGGGTGCAACCCACGCCGGCGCGGGCGGACATCTCCGCCAGCGCGACCGCCAGGCCACCCCCCGAGACGTCGTGCACGGCGTGCAGGAGGGGGGGGCCGGCTGCACCGCGCACCTGCTCGGCGACGAGCGCGGCGACGAAGGAACACACCGCCGCGTGCGCGCCGAAGTCGACGGCGGGAACCCGGCCGGTGCGGTGCTCCCGCCGTTCGGTCGCCCAGCGCGTCCCCTCCAAAGGGAAGGACCCGTCGGCGCCGGCCCGCCGCCCCACGAGCACGATGGCGTCGCCGGCGGACCAGCCCAGCCCGGGCGGGGAGGCGTGGACGGCGTCGACGAGACCGAGCACCCCGAGCACCGGCGTGGGGTCGATGTCCGATCCGCCGCTCTCGTTGTAGAAGCTGACGTTGCCCCCGATCACCGGGAGCGACAGGGCGCGGCAGGATTCGGCCAGCCCGTCGATGCACTCCGAGAGCTGCCACATCACCTCGGGGTGCTCGGGGTTCCCGAAGTTCAGGCAGTTCACGACGGCGGCCGGCGTCGCACCCACGCACGCCAGGTTGGCGACGGCCTCGGCGAGGGCGAGCGCGGTGCCCGCCCGCGGGTCCAGCGCGGCAGGCGCGGGGGTTGGAATCGGTCGTCAGCGCGACGCCCCGCACCGAGACGGGCAACCCCGGGCCCGCCAGCCGCAGGAGCGCCGCGTCCGCGCCGGGACCCGCCACGGTGTTCAAGAACAGCTGGTGGTCGTACTGGCGGTAGACCCAGGCGGGACCGCGCAACAGCGCGAGGAGGTCGCCGGCGCAGTCGGCGGGCGCGTCCGGCGGCTCGGTCGGGCGGGACGCGGGCGCCCGGCGGGGCCGGTCGTAGAGCGGCGCGTCCTCCGAGAGTGACGCGGCCGGCACGTCGGCGAGGACGGGACCGTCGCTGCCGTCGCGGATACGCAGGCGCCCCCCGCCGCCGGGGTCGGGCGCCGTCACCGTGCCGACGACCGTGGCCCGCACCTCCCACTTGGCGCAGATGTCGGCCACCGCGGGCCACGACCCGGGGGTGACGATGGCGAGCATGCGCTCCTGGCTCTCGCTGGTCATCACCTCCCAGGGTTCCATGCCCTCCTCGCGCCGGGGCACGGCGGTCACGTCGACGTCCATGCCGACGCCGCCCCGGGCTGCGGTCTCGCTGGTCGCACAGGCCAGGCCGGCGCCGCCGAGATCCTGGATCCCGACCACGAGCTTGGTGTCGAGCAGTTCGAGGCACGCCTCGATGAGCCGCTTCTCCTCGAAGGGGTCGCCCACCTGCACGCTCGGGCGCTTGGTGTCGTCGACGGCCCCCGCGTCGGCGCCGCTGAACCCGGCCGAGGCGAGCACGCTGACGCCCCCGATGCCGTCGCGCCCGGTGCTGGAGCCGAGCAGCACGGCGAGATTGCCCGGGCCCGACGCGATGCCGAGAACCAGGCGCTCGGCGGGCAGCGCGCCCATGCAGAGCACGTTGACGAGCGGGTTCTGCGCGTAACAGGGGTCGAAGGTCAGCTCCCCGCCCACCGTCGGCACCCCGACGGAGTTGCCGTAGCCCGAGATCCCGCTCACCACACCCTCGACGAGCCAGCGTTGCCGGACGTCGTCGTCCGGGCGCCCGAAGAAGAGCGGATCCATGACGGCCAGTGGGCGCGCACCCATGGTGAAGATGTCGCGGAGGATCCCGCCCACGCCCGTGGCCGCGCCCTGGTAGGGCTCGATGGCGGACGGGTGGTTGTGGCTCTCGATCCGGATGGCGACGGCGATGCCGTCGCCGGCGTCGATCACCCCGGCGTTCTCGCCCGGGCCGACGAGCACCCGCGGGCCCTCGGTCGGCAGGCGGCGCAGATGCAGCCGGGAGGACTTGTACGAGCAGTGCTCGCTCCACATCACGGCGTAGAGGGCCAGCTCGAGGTGGTTGGGCGGCCGGCCCAGGATCTTGCCGACGGCCTCGAACTCGTCGTCGGTCAGGCCCAGCGCCCGGTGGAGCGACTCCTCCGCGGGCGCCTGGTCGGGCGGCAGCGCCTCGGCCGGGGGGGTCATGGTGACCTCCAGGTTAGAGGCAGCTGCGGTGGCCTCTATCGCTGGTCGGACTCGGTACGCTCACGCGCAGCGCAGGGGTACGAGGAGGTCGTGATGGCCGGTTCCGCGACAGGGCAGTCCGAGTCGACGGGGGACATCGTGATCGACCCCGGCGCACCGTACGGCTACCGCCGCTCGGCGGGTCCGCAGCGGCAGTTCGAGGAGGCGGCCGCCAGCCTTCTGGCCTCCGACGGGTGGCGCGGAGGCGGAGCGCCCGAGCTCGTGGCCGACCTCGCCCTCGAGGGTGGCGGCGTCAAGGGCATCGGCATCGTGGGGGCGGTGTCGGTGTTGGCGGAAGCGGGCTACCGGTTCGCCCGGGTGGCCGGAACGAGTGCGGGCTCCATCGCGGCGGCGCTGATCGCGGCGATCGCGAAGAAGGGCGCCCCCATGACGAGCCTGAAGGGGTACCTCGACGACCTCACCTTCACCGAGTTCATGCAACCAAAGGGCAAGCTGCACGAGTTCATGGACCACCACTTCGGGAACGCCGGCGAGAAGCTGTCGGATGCGGCGGTCCTCACCCATCGGATGGGTGTCTACGACGGCAACTTCCTCAGCACATGGCTCGGTCCGATCCTGGGCGACCTCGGCGTCCACACCTTTGCCGACCTCAAGATCACGATGGAGGACGATCCCGGCATGAGCCTCCCGGCGAGCCGGCGCTACGGACTCGTGGTGCACACGTCCGACATCACGCGTGGCCAACTGGTCCGTCTGCCCTGGGACTACGACTTCTACGGGCTGAACCGTGACGAGCAGGACGTCGTCCTGGCCGTGCGTGCCTCCATGTCCATCCCCTTCTTCTTCGAGCCGGTCACCTTCACGGCCCAGCCCGCCGACGTCGACATGCCCGGCCCGGGCGGGGGCTCCATCCCCACGCACCACGACGGCGGCACGGTGACGTGGGTCGACGGGGGCATGCTGCGCAACTTCCCCATCAACGCCTTCGACCGCGAGGACGGCGGTCCGCCGCGCTGGCCCACCATCGGCGTCAAGCTGTCCTCGCTGCAGACCCGGTTCCCCGCCACGCAGGCCGCCCGGTCCACCTACGTCGAGGCGCGGGGCTGCCTCCACACCATGATGAACGAGTGGGACGCCTACGGCGTCGACGCCGCCACGGCCGGCCGCACGATCTTCGTAGACAACGCGGGAATCGCGACGACCGACTTCGGCCTCAGTCCCGACCAACGCAACGAGCTGTTCCTCAACGGGGTCCGGGCGGCCACCGACTTCGTCATCGAGATGGGGGCCCGGGGCCGGGTCCCGCGCACCGAGGTCGAGGCCCGCCAGCTCGTCGTCGATCGCCGGACCGCGCCCGGCGACTGAGCCGGCTCACGGCGAGAGCAGCGCCTCCCGGCGCACCCAGGTCCAGCGCAGCACGAAGACGGACAGGCCCAGCGTGACGACGTTGATGGCCAGCTCCATCGCCCCGTTGCCGCCTTTGCCCCACACGCCGTGCTGCAGGTCGTAGAGCACGTCCATGGCGCACAGGTACAGCCCGGCGCCGCCTCCGGCCAGGAGCCAGAACAGGGCCGCCCGCCGCGCCGTCACGAGGCAGTAGGCGGCGGCGACCAGGCACAGGGCGAGCCAGCCGTCGGCCAGCGGGAACGCGTCCTCGAACTGGGTGTATCCGGCGCCGGTCTGCGAGGCCACAAGGGATCGGTGGGCCAGCCAGGCGACCCAGTAGGCCACGATCAGGAGGGCGGCGGCCAGCAGCAAGCCCGCCATGGCCCGCCGGTTCCGAGCCTCCACCACGGGGGCGCCCGCTGCCGTCACGCCAGCAGGGTAACCCCCGTCCCCGCCGGTGAAATGGCCCGTGCGCAACGGTCCAATGCCGCACCGTGGTTTCCCGGCATTGCTGTGCTGCCCCCGGAGAATTACGGCCATGGATCCGCCGCCGACAACCCAAATGGAACGCGGCGAAACCGGTGCAAAGAAACCGGGGTCATTGCTGCATATGTCCCGCGGCGATAGGTCACAATGGGGCCATGGCAACAAAGGCAAAGACTCCGGCTCCACGCAAGCCCATGAGCAGCGGCCACAAGGCCGCCCTCGCCCGTGGGCGCGCCGAGAGTGCAACCGTTCGTCACTATCTCGAGGCGCTCGAGACCTCCAAGCCCAAGCGGGGCCGCAAGCGCACGCCGGCCTCCATCGACCGCCGGCTGGGCTCCATCGAGTCCCAGCTGGCCGGCGCCGACGCGCTCACCCGGCTGCACCTGCTCCAGGAGCAGAAGGACCTCCTCGATGAGCGCTCCCGGGTGGACCAGGTGAAGGACCTCACCGCGCTCGAGTGGCAATTCATCAAGGTGGCCAAGGCCTACGGCGAGCGCAAGGGCATCACGTACTCCACCTGGCGCGCCGCGGGCGTGTCCGCCGCCGTCCTCCAGAAGTCCGAGATCTCGCGCGCCCGCGCCTGAGGCGCCCAGCCGTGTGGCGAGTACCCCCCGGCTGTTGGAGGCCATCGAGCGAATCGAGCAGACCGGGGAAGAGGCGCAGAGAGCGATCGGCGAAGGGGTCGCATCGATGGACGTGGCCCGGGAGCGGCTGCTGGCTGGTGTCCCCGTTTCGGAGATCGTCGCTGACCTCATCGCGGAAGGTGGTCGCGACGCCCGTCTGAGGTCCTCGGCCGCGATCGAGGCGTACGAGCACGCCGTCATGGTGTATCGAGCCGGCCTGATCCGTGTGATGGTTGACGAAGAGAAGTTGAGCTTCGCCCAGGTCGCCCGCCGTATGGGCGTGTCGCGGCAGATGACCGCCCGGTTGTACCGCTACGACGAACACCCGACTCCCGCGTGAAGCGGTGGTCGTCCGTCAGGCCGCGGCGCTCGCCGAGGCCGCGGCGACGAGCGAGCGCAACAGCACGAGCCCGTCCTCTGACCCGAGCAGGGCCGAACTGGCGCGCTCGGGGTGCGGCATGAGGCCGACCACGTTGCCGGCCTCGTTGGTGATGCCGGCGATCGTGTCCACCGAGCCGTTCGGGTTGTCCGCGTAACGCAGCACGATGCGATCCTCCGCCTGTAGGCGGTGCAGTGTCTCGTCGTCGCAGGTGTAGTTGCCCGAGAAGTGGTTGATGGGGATGACGAGCTCGTCGCCCACCTGCGTCCCCGACGTGAGCACGGACGCCGTCGACGCGACCACGAGCCGGGCCGGCTGGCACAAGAAGCGCAGCCGCCCGTTCTTCTGCAGCGCGCCGGGCAGCAGGGCCGCCTCGGTCAGGACCTGAAAGCCGTTGCAGATACCGACCACCGGGCCGCCGGAGCGCGGCAATTCGCGGACCGCCTCCATGACCGGCGAGAAGCGGGCCAGCGCGCCGGGGCGCAGGTAGTCGCCGTGGGCGAAGCCACCGGGGAGCACCAGGGCGTCGACGGGATCGAGGCGGGCGGCGCCGTGCCACACGAGGACGCCGGTGCCGCCCGCGGCCTCCGCCGCCTGCACGACGTCGTGCTCGCAGTTCGTCCCGGGGAAGACGACGACGCCGATGCGCGGCGCCATCTCAGATCGCCTCGAGCTCGAGCCGGCTCTGCTCGATCACGGGGTTGGCCAGCAGGCGGTCGGCCAGCTCGGTCGCCGTCGTGCGGGCGGCCCCCTCGTCGGGCGCGTCGACCTCGAAGCTGAAGGAACGCCCGGCGCGCACGTGTTGGACGCTGTCGAAGCCGAGCGCGGGCAGCGCCCGCTCGATGGTCGCACCCTCCGGGTCGGCGATCCCGGGCCGCAGCTGCACCTCTACGCGGGCCCGGAACCTCATGGCGTCGCACCGTACCAGTCGTCCAACGAGCGCCCCGTTATGCGCTCGTAGGCCGCGACGTAGCGCTCCGACAGCGCGGTGGTCACCGCGGCGGGCAGCGGCGGCGGGGGTGGCGTGCGGTCCCAGGGCTGCGCGGCCAGCCAGTCGCGCAGGGGCTGCTTGTCGAAGGCCGGGGGCGTCCGTCCCGGCACCACCTCGTCGGCCGGCCAGTAGCGCGACGAGTCCGGCGTGCACACCTCGTCGCACAGGCTGAGCGCGCCGTCGACGTAGCCCAGCTCGAACTTCGTGTCGGCCAGCACGAAGCCGGCGCCGGCCGCGGCGCGGCGGCGCGGCGGTAAAGCTCGAGGCAGATGTCCCGGGCGGCGGCGGCCGCGTCGTGGCCCACCAGGTCGGCAGCGGCGGCGAAGTCGATGTTGACGTCGTGCCCCTCGGCCGCCTTGGTCGACGGGGTGAAGATCGGCTCGGGCAGCCGGCTGGCCAGCTGCAGTCCGGGCGGCATTGCCGTGCCGTGCACCGTGCCCGCCCGCTCGTACTCCTCGTAGGCCTGCCCGGCCAGGTAGCCCCGCACGATGCACTCGAGCTGGAGCATCTCGGCGCGGCGCACCAGCTGGGCGCGCCCGGCCCAGCCGCCCGGCAGGGCGGCGCCCAGCGCCTCCTCGATTTCGGCAGGGTCCACCGCCACGATGCTGCCCGGCACCACGTCGGCCATCTCCTCGCACCAGAAGGACGTCATGGCCGTCAGCACGCGTCCCTTGTCGGCGATGGGCTCGGCCATGATGACGTCGAACGCGCTGACCCGGTCCGAGGCGACCATGAGGAGTCGCCCCTCCCCCGCGTCGTAGAGCTCGCGCACCTTGCCCGAGTGGACCCGGGGTAGCTCCATCGTCACAGCAGGGCGACGGCGTCGGCGAAGCGGTCCACGTGCCGGAGGGAGCGCGAGAGGTCGAAGGCCGCATCGAGCTGCGCGGGGGTCAACGTGGCCTCGGGATCGGCCTCGAGCACCGTGCGCAGGTGGCGCCGCCCTTCCCAGGCCGCCCGCGCGTCGCGCTGGACGACACGGTAGGCCTCGTCGCGGGTCAGGCCGGCGTCCACGAGGGCGAGGAGCACGGACTGGGAGAAGACGAGACCGAGCGAGCCCTCCGTCAGGGTTTCGAGCGCGCGCTCCGGGTGGATCACCAGCCCCGCGGCCAGCCCGGTGGCCTTGCGCAGCATGTAACAGGTCAACAGGGACGCGTCGGGCAGGGCCACCCGCTCGACCGAGCTGTGCGAGATGTCCCGCTCGTGCCACAGCGCGACGTCCTCGAGCCCCGCGCCGAGGTACCCGCGCAGCAGCCGGGCCAGGCCGCAGAGGCGCTCGGAGAGGATCGGGTTGCGCTTGTGGGGCATGGCCGAGCTGCCCTTCTGCCCCGCCCCGAAGGGCTCCTCGACCTCGCCCACCTCGCTGCGGGCCAGGTGCCTGATCTCGGTGCACATGAGCTCGATGGTCGCCCCGATGGACGCGCAGGCGGCGAAGTACTCGGCGTGTCGGTCCCGCGCGATCACCTGGGTGGCCGGCACCGGCGTCAGGCCGAGCGCGGCGCAGACCCGGGCCTCGACCTCCGGGTCGATGTTCGAGTAGGTGCCGACCGCGCCCGACAGCTTGCCGACGGCGACGGCGTCGCGGGCGGCGTGCAGGCGGCGGCGGTCGCGGTCGGCCTGCAGCGCCCACAGCGCGAACTTGACGCCGAACGTGGTGGGCTCGGCCTGCATGCCGTGGGTGCGGCCGCTGACGGGGACGTACATGAGCTCGAGGGCGCGGGTCTTGAGCGCGGCGACGAAGGCATCGAGGTCCTCGAGCAGGAGGTCGGCCGCCCGGGTGAGCGTCGCGCAGAGCGCGGTGTCCACCACGTCGGAGGAGGTCAGCCCGTAGTGGATGTAGGAGCCGGCGGGCGCGCCGATGCGCTCCTGCACGACGTCGACGAACGCGGCGACGTCGTGGTCGGTGACCTTCTCGCGCTCGAGCACGTCGGCGACGAAGACCTCGTCCACCACCGGCGCCTTGGCCCGGCAGGTGGCCGCCTCCTCCGCCGGCACGACGCCGAGGGCGGCCTGCGCCTCGGTGGCCAGGAGCTCGACCTCGAGCCAGAGCGAGAAGCGGGCGGTGTCGCTGAACAGCGCGGCCATGTCGGCCGGTGCGTAGCGCGGGATCATCCGGCGCCCTCCCGCGCCGGCACTCCCGCCCCGGGCACCCGCGCCGCGATGTCGAACCGCATCTGCATACCCTCCCAGTCAATAGGCGCCGCGGCGGCGTAGGCGCGCTCGCGCGCCGCCGCGAGCGTCGGGGCGACGGCGGTGACGCCGAGCACGCGCCCGCCGGCGGTGTGGAACGGCCCGTCGGGGGTGTGGCGCCCCGTGCCGGCGTGGAACACGGTGGCCCCGTCGACCCGGGCGGCCGACTGGCCCGAGGGGAGCAGCCCTTCGATTGTGTCGCCGGTGCGCGGGTGCTCGGGATAGCCGTGCGAGGCCATGACCACGCACACGGCGGCGTCGCCGGAGAACGCCGGCGGGGGCGCTCCCGCCAACTCCCCGTTGGCCACGGCGAGGAAGAGCTCGGCGGCGTCGCAGGCCAAAAGGGGCAGCACCACCTGCGCCTCGGGGTCGCCGAAGCGGACGTTGTACTCAATGACCTTGGGCCCGTCGGGGGTCAGCATGAGCCCGGCGTAGAGCACGCCCCGGTAGTCGACGCCCCGGCGCCGCAGCTCCGCGACGAGCGGGCGCACGGCGGCGTCCATCAACAGCTCGACGTCACGCGTACCGACCTGGGGCATCGGCGCATAGGCCCCCATGCCACCGGTGTTCGGGCCGACGTCGCCGTCCCCGATGCGCTTGAAGTCCTGGGCGGGGACGAGCGGCACGGCGGTGGTCCCGTCGCACAGCACGAGCAGCGAGCACTCCTCGCCCGCGAGCCCCTCCTCGATCACGACGTTGCGGCCCGCGTCGCCGAAGGCGGCGCCCGACAGCTTGGCGGTGACGTCGTCGCGCGCCTCGTCCAGCGTCCGCGCCACCAGCACGCCCTTGCCGGCGGCGAGGCCGTCCGTCTTGATCACCCACGGTCCGGGCAGCGTCTGGAGGAAGGCGCGGGCGTCGTCGGCCTCGAGCGCGTCGAAGGTGGCGAAGCGCGCCGTCGGCACGCCGGCCGCCTTCAGGACCTCTTTCATGAACGCCTTGGACCCCTCGAGGAGGGCGCCGTCGGCACCGGGGCCGAGGACGGCCCGGCCCTGGCCGCGCAGGCGATCGGCCAGGCCGGCCACCAGCGGCGCCTCGGGGCCGATGACGTAGAGGTCGGCCTCGATCTCCTCGACCGGCACGTCCGCCACCACGGTGATCGGAGGGGCCATGCCCGGGTTGCCCGGCGTGACGACGACGTCGGCCGTGCGCGCCAGCACGTGGGCGAGCGCGTGCTCGCGGCCTCCGCTGCCGACGACGCAGACCCTCACGCGGTGGCGAAGGAAACGGTCTGCTCGCGGCCCGGTCCCACCCCGACGAAGCGGACGGGGACGCCGATCTGCTCGGACAAGAACGCGATGTAGTCGCGGGCGGCCCCGGGCAGGTCGCCGGGGGCGGTGGCCGCGCTCGAGGTCGGTGCACCAACCGGGCAGCTCCTCGTAGACGGGCGCCGACTTGTGGAAGGTCGACTGGTGGTAGGGCAGGTGGGTGAAGCGGATGCCGTCGGCCTCGTAGGCGACGCAGACCTTGACGGTCTCGAAGGTGTCGAGGACGTCGAGCTTGGTGAGCGCCACCTCGGTGAGCGAGTTCAGGCGCACCGCCTGGCGCAGCATGACCGCGTCGAACCAACCGCAGCGACGCCTGCGCCCGGTGTTGGTCCCGAACTCGTGGCCGCGCTCGACGAGCAGCTCGCCGACGTCGTTCTCCTGCTCGGTCGGGAACGGCCCGGCGCCGACGCGGGTGACATACGCCTTGGCGATGCCGATCACCCGCTCGATGTCGCGGTGGGCCGAGCCCCGAACCCGTGCAGGCGCCGCCGGCCACGGGGTTGGAGGACGTCACGAAGGGATAGGTCCCGTGGTCGAGGTCCAAGAAGGTGGCCTGGGCCCCCTCGAGGAGGACCTGGCGCCCCTTGTCCAGGGCGTCGTGGACCATGCCGACGGTGTCGCCCACCATCGGCTCGATCCGGGGGGCGTACGCACCGAGGTAGCGCTCGGCGATGTCGGCGGCCGACAGCGGCAGCCGGTTGTACACCTTGGCCAGGACGGCGTTCTTCTCCTTGAGGGCGACGTCGAGCTTCTGGCGGAAGATCTTGGGGTCGAAGAGGTCCTGCACCCGGATCCCGACGTGGGAGGCCTTGTCGGCGTAGGCCGGGCCGATGCCGCGCTTGGTCGTCCCCAGCGCGTTCTTCCCGAGGAAGCGCTCGGTCACCCGGTCGAGCTCCTGGTGGTACGGCATGATCAGGTGGGCGTTGCCGCTCACGACCAGGCGCGAGGTGTCGACGCCCTTGGCGGCCAGCATGTCGAGCTCCTCGAGGAGCACGGCCGGGTCCACCACCACGCCGTTGCCGATCATGGGCGTGATGTGGTCGTAGAGGATCCCGCTCGGCACGAGCTGGAGGGCGAAGACCTCGCCGTTGACGACGATGCGATGGCCGGCGTTGTGGCCACCCTGGTAGCGCACGACCATGTGCATCTCGCGGGCGAGGTGGTCGGTGAGCTTGCCCTTCCCCTCGTCGCCCCACTGGGTCCCGACCACCACGGTTGCGGGCACGCGTCTCTCCGTTCGCTCAGCCTCGGATTACGCACCAGTGTACCCCTCCCCGAAATGGGGCTCCGAAAATGCGGCGGTTTGACCACCCTCATGTCCGGGGTATCAGCCGCGGCGGGGCAGGAACCCCGAGGCTCGAGTGGAGATCGAGGGATGCGGGTCCCGAGGGGACGGGGGGACCGAGGGAAAGGGAGTCATCGTGGGGATGGAAGTCACGCTGGGGAACGAGCTGCAGGACGTCCGGGTCGCCTTCGTGGTGGCCAACGCGGGCGTCGAGCAGGACGAGCTGCTGCGGCCGTGGCGGGCCGTCGTCGACGCCGGGGGCATCGCTGAGCTGATCGCACCCTGTCCGGGGATGGTCGAGACGATGCGCCATCTCGACCGCGCCGACCGCTTCCCCGTGGACCGGGTCACCGACCGGGTGCGCGCCGACGACTACGACGCCGTCGTGCTGCCCGGGGGCGTGGCCAACGCCGACCAGCTGCGACGGGACGCGGCGGCCGTCGACTTCCTCATGGCCGTCTTCGAGGCGGCCAAGCCCGTGGCCGCCATCTGCCACGCCCCGTGGGCCCTCATCGAGGGGGACCTCGTGGCCGGGCGGACCCTCACCTCGTGGCCGAGCCTGGCCACCGATCTGCGCAACGCCGGCGCCTACTGGGTCGAGCACGACGTCCTCGTCTGCCGCCGTGGCATCAACACGTTGGTGACCGGCCGCGGCCCGGATGATCTCGACGCCTTCTGTGGCGCGTTCGTCGCCGAGTTCGCGCCGGCCGAGGTGCTCGCCTGAGCTAGCGCAGCACGATCTTGTCGTCGTCCACCTCGACGGTGACGGTCGCGCCGTTGAGGTATTTGCCCTCGAGCAGCGCCAGGGCGAGCGGGTCCTCGATGGCCCGCTGGAGCACCCGCCGCAGTGGCCGGGCCCCGTAGTCGGGGTCGTAGCCCGCATGGGCGATCCACGCCTCGGCCTCGGGGGTCACGACCAGGGACAGGCGGCGCTCGGCCAGGCGCTCCCGGAGCCGACCCAGCTGGATCTCGACGATGATCGCCAGGTCGTCCTCGGTGAGCGGCTTGAAACGCACGATCTCGTCGATGCGGTTGATGAACTCGGGCTTGAAGTAGTCCTCCGGTTCGCCCTTGAGGTTCGAGGTCATGATGAGCACGGTGTTGGTGAAGTCGACCGTGCGCCCCTGCCCGTCGGTCAGGCGCCCGTCTTCGAGCACCTGCAGCAAGATGTTGAACACGTCCTGGTGGGCCTTCTCCAGCTCGTCGAGCAGCACGACCGAGTAGGGCCGCCGCCGCACCGCCTCGGTCAGCTGCCCGCCCTCGTCGTAGCCGACGTAGCCGGGGGGTGCGCCGACGAGGCGCGACACGGTGTGCCGCTCCTGGTACTCGCTCATGTCGATGCGGACCATGGCCCGCTCGTCGTCGAAGAGGTACTCGGCCAGGGCCCGGGCCAGCTCCGTCTTGCCCACGCCGGTCGGGCCCAGGAAGAGGAACGACCCGATGGGCCGGTTCGGGTCGCTGAGCCCGGCGCGGCTCCGCCGGATGGCGTTGGCCACGGCGGAGACCGCCTCGTCCTGCCCGACCACGCGCTCGTGGAGGGTGGACTCGAGCCGCACCAGCTTCTGCACCTCGCCCTCCATGAGCCGGGACACCGGCACGCCGGTCCAGCGGCTCACCACTTCCGCGATGTCCTCGGGGTCGACCTCCTCCTTCAAGAAGCGCGAGTCGGCCTGCAGCTTGGCCAGGTCGTCGATGGCCTCGGCGATGCGGCGCTCGAGGTCCGGCAGCTCGCCGTAGCGGATGGCCGCGGCGCCGGCCAGGTCGGCGTCACGCTCCAGCCGGGCCGCCTCCTCCTCCTTGGAGGCCTTCTCCTCCTGCAGCGCGCTGACCGCATCGAGGGAGCTCTTCTCCTGCTGCCAGTGCGCCGCCATGGAGTCGCGCTCCTCGGACATCTCGGCCAGCTCGCGCTCCAGGCGCTCGAGGCGCTCCTTGGACGCGTCGTCGCTCTCCTTTTCCAACGCCAGCTTCTCGATCTCGAGCTGGCGGATGCGCCGCGAGATCTGGTCGAGCTCGGTCGGCATGGAGTCGATCTCGATGCGCAGCTTGGAGGCCGCCTCGTCGATGAGGTCGATGGCCTTGTCGGGCAGGAAGCGCCCGGTGACGTAGCGGTCCGACAGCACGGCCGCGGCCACCAGCGCGGCGTCCTGGATGCGGACCCTGTGGTGCGCCATGTAGCGCTCGGACAGCCCGCGCAGAATGGCGATGGTGTCCTCCACCGAGGGCTCGCCCACGAAGACGGGCTGGAAGCGCCGCTCCAGCGCGGCGTCCTTCTCGATCGACTTGCGGTACTCGTCGAGTGTGGTGGCGCCGATCAGGCGAAGCTCGCCGCGGGCGAGCATCGGCTTGATCATCTGGCCGGCGTCCATGGCCCCCTCGGCCGCGCCCGCCCCGACGATCGTGTGCAGCTCGTCGATGAAGGTCACGATCTCGCCCTCGGCGTCGGTGATCTCCTGGAGCACCGCCTTCAGGCGCTCCTCGAACTCGCCCCGGTACTTGGCACCGGCCACCATGGAGCCGAGGTCGAGCGCGACCACCCGCTTGCCCTTCAGCCCCTCCGGCACGTCCCCCTCGATGATGCGGTTGGCCAGCCCCTCGACGATCGCCGTCTTGCCCACGCCGGGCTCCCCGATGAGCACGGGGTTGTTCTTGGTGCGGCGCGACAGCACCTGGATAACGCGCCGGATCTCCTCGTCGCGCCCGATGACCGGGTCCAGCTTGCCCTCGCGTGCGGCCTCGGTGAGATCACGCCCGTACTTGGCGAGGGCCTGGTAGGTCTGCTCGGGGTCGGGCGTCGTGACGCGGTGGTTCCCCCGCACCGAGCGCAGCGCGGTCAGCAGCGCGTCCTTGGTCACGCCGATCTGGTCGGCCAGGGCCAGGATGAGGTGCTCGACCGAGACGTAGTCGTCACCGAGGTCGCGCCGGTTCTGGTCGGCCGCCTCGAGCACGTCGCGCGCGTCGCGCGAGAGCCCGGGCTCCGAGCCGCCCTCGGCGCGGGGCAGGCGGGACAGCTGCTCGTGCACCTTGTCGGCGAGCACGTCGGGGTCGACCCCGACCTGTGACAGCAAGGGTCGCGTCATCGTCTCCTGCTGCTGGAGCAGTGCGTCGAGCAGGTGGGCCGGCGTCAGCTCCGGGTGGTTCGACGACGCCGCGTGGCCCGTGGCCGCGCTGAAGGCTGCCTTCGTGTTGTTCGTCCAACGTTCGGGATCTATCGGCATGCGCCCGTCCCTCCTCTCACGTCGTGCTTCTCACGTCTCTCGCTCTCGTCCCTCCGCCGCGCGTCGTCCACGTCCGCGCCTCACGACCCCGACGCGCCGGAGCGGCGCCCGCGGAAGGGGGACAGGGCCTGGCGGAGCGGGACCAGGTCGCGCCGGTACTGGCGATGGGTGGCGGCCACGGCGTCGAGCGCCTGGGCTCTCACCTCGACCAGCTCCTCGCGCAGCCGGGCGAGCTCGGCCTCGAGCTGGAGCACCCGGCGCACCCCCTCGAGGTTCAACCCGGTCGCCGTCAGCTCCTGGATGTGCCGCAGCCGCTCGAGGTCGTGTTCGGAGAAGCGCCGGCTCCCGCCGCTCGTCCGCGACGGATCGAGAAGGCCCTTGCGCTCGTAGATGCGCAGCGTCTGCGGATGCATCCCGGTCAGCTCCGCCGCGACCGAGATGACATAGACGGCCTGGTTGGCGTCGCGGTCGGCCATCACCGCATCACCCGTCCACCGCGATGCGCGGCGCCGCATCGGTCACGGCGGCGAGTGACTCGACGGCCGCCCGCTGCTCGTCGGTGAGCTCGGCCGGCACCACGATCTCCACCTTGACCATCAGGTCGCCGGGCTTGGACCCGTTGCGCCCCGATCCTCCCGGCACGCCGCGTCCCGCGCACGCGCAGCACCTTGCCCGACGCCGTGCCCGCCGGCACCTTGAGCGTCACCTTGTTGTCGAGGGTGGGCACGGTGATCGTCGTGCCGAGGGCCGCCTCGGGGTAGGTGATCGGCACGGTGATCGTCAGGTTGCGCCCGCTTCGCCCGAACACCTCGTGGTGGGCCACGTGGACGACCACGTAGAGGTCGCCCGGAGGCGCCATCCCCTGCCCGGGCGCGCCGCGACCCTTGACCCTGATCCGCTGCCCACCCTCGACCCCGGGCGGGATGCGGACCTTGACCGAACGCACCTTCTGCTCGGTGCCCGTGCCGCGGCAGACCGGGCACGGGGTGTCGAAGAGCGTGCCGCGACCCACGCAGTCGGGGCACACGGTGCTGAGGGAGAACAGGCCCTGGTTGTCGTTGAGGCTCCCCGTCCCCCCGCAGCGCGGGCAGGTGTGCGTCGAGGTGCCGGGGGCGGCCCCGGAGCCGCGGCAGTTCGAGCAGCGCACCTCCTGGGGCACGTTCACCGAGGTGGTGACGCCGTGCACGGCGTCCTGGAAGGAGAGGTGGAGCTGCGCCTCCATGTCGGCGCCCCGCTGTGGCCCGCGCTGTTGGGGGCGCGTGCGCCCGCCGCCGAAGAGGCCTCCGAAGAGGTCGCTCAGGTCACCCATGTCCTCCACGCGGAACGTGCCGCCGCCCGGCGCGCCGAAGCCGCCGCCGACCGGGCCGTGCGTCCGGACCTCGTCGTACTCCTTGCGCTTCTCGGCGTCGCCCAGCACGTCGTAGGCCGCGCTGATCTCCTTGAAGCGCTCCTCGGAGCCCGGGTTGGCGTCGGGGTGGTGCTCCTTCGCCAGCTTCCGGTAGGCGCGCGTGATCTCCTTGTCCGACGCCGTCGGGACGACGCCGAGCACCTTGTAGTAGTCCTTCTCGAACCATTCGCGCTGTGCCGCCATGGGTCAGCCACCCGCACGCGGACCATGGCGGCGCGGAGTCCCTGGCCCCTCCAGCGGTAGCCGGAGCGCAGCACCTCCTCCACCATGGTCTGGCCATTCTCGCCGCAGTCACCCTCCGAGTGCGCGACGGCGTCGTGCACCGATGGGTCGAAGGGAACCTCGGCCTGGTCCACGCGCTCGAGGCCCTCCTTGGCGAGGAGGTCCGTCAGCATCGCCCACGAGGCGCGCAACGCCTTTCCGCTCTCGCTCACCTCGAGCGACGCGTTCAGGTGTGCCTCGGCCAGGTCGAGCGCATCGAGCACGGGCAGCAGCTTCTCCACCAGGCTCGCGGCGGCGCGGTTCGACTGCTCCTCCTGGAGCCGGGCGATCCGCTTGCGGTAGTTCTCGAAGTCGGCCTGGGTGCGCTGCAGCGCGAGCAGGTACTCGTCCCGCTCGCGGACCAGCAGCTCTCTCGGGTCGGCCTCCTCGACCAGCGCACTCGAGTGTGCGGGCTCGCCGTTGTTCCCGTTCCCGCTCCCGTTGTCCCCGGACCTGGCCGCAGCGTCGGCGGCGTCAGCCTCCTCCTCCGCCGCCTCGGCCTCCGAGAAGGCAGACGCGTCCTCAGGGGCGGCCTCGTCGCCGAAGCTCACTTCTCATCCACGATCTCGGCGTCGACGATGTCGTCGTCGGAACCGCCCTCGGCCTGACCGGCACCGTCGGTACCGGGCGCACCGTCGGGACCGGCACCGCCGCTCGACTGGGCAGACGACGCCTGCTCGTACAGGCGCTGGCTGAAGCTCTGGCTCACGCCGACCAGCTTCTCGGTGGCGTCCTTGATCGACTCCACGTTCGTGCCGGCCAGCGCGTCCTTCAGGCCCTGCAGGGCGGACTCGACGTCCTCCTTCTCGGAGCCTTCGAACTTCTCGCCCTGCTCCTTGAGCAGCTTCTCGGTCTGGTACACGAGCGTGTCCGCGGAGTTGCGCACCTCGGCCTCTTCGCGGCGCTGGCGGTCGTCCTCGGCGTGGGCCTCGGCGTCGCGCACCATGCGCTCGATGTCGTCCTTGGGCAGTGACGACTGGCCGGTGATCGTCATCGACTGCTCCTTGCCCGTCGCCTTGTCCTGGGCGGACACGTGGACGATCCCGTTGGCGTCGATGTCGAAGGTGACCTCGATCTGGGGGATGCCCCGCGGCGCGGGCGGCAGGTCGACCAGCTGGAACTTGCCGAGCGTCTTGTTGTACATCGCCATCTCGCGCTCGCCCTGGAGCACGTGGATCTCCACCGACGGCTGGTTGTCCTCGGCCGTCGTGAAGACCTCCGACCGCTTGGTCGGGATGGTCGTGTTGCGCTCGATCAGCCGGTGCATCACCTGGCCCTTGGTCTCGATGCCGAGCGACAGCGGCGTGACGTCCAACAGGAGGATGTCCTTCACCTCGCCCTTCAGGACGCCGGCCTGGACGGCGGCGCCGATGGCGACGACCTCGTCGGGGTTCACGCCCTTGTGCGGCTCCTTGCCCGTGAGGTTCTGCACGAGCTCCTGAATGGCCGGGATGCGCGTCGACCCGCCGACGAGCACGACGTGGCCGATGTCGGACGTCTTCAGGTTGGCGTCCTTGATGGCGGCCTCGAAGGGGCCGACGCAGGCCTGCACCAGGTCGGCGGTGAGCTCGTTGAACTTGGCCCGCGTCAACTTGAGGTCCAGGTGCTTGGGTCCCTCGGACGTCGCGGTGATGAAGGGCAGGTTGATCTGGGTGTCCTGCACGGACGACAGCTCGATCTTGGCCTTCTCGGCCGCCTCCTTCAGCCGCTGCAGGGCCATCTTGTCCTGGGACAGGTCGACGCCCTCGGTGTTCTTGAACTCGGTCACCAGCCACTCGATGACCTTGTCGTCCCAGTCGTCGCCGCCGAGCTTCGTGTTGCCCGAGGTCGACTTGACCTCGAAGACCCCGTCGCCGATCTCGAGCACCGAGACGTCGAACGTCCCACCGCCCAGGTCGAAGACGAGGACTGTCTGGTCCTCGCCCTCCTTGTCGAGGCCGTAGGCCAGCGCCGCGGCCGTCGGCTCGTTGATGATGCGGAGCACCTCGAGCCCGGCGATCGACCCGGCCTCCTTGGTGGCCGTGCGCTGCGCGTCGTCGAAGTAGGCGGGCACGGTGATGACGGCCTGCGTAACCGTGTCGCCGAGGTACGCCTCGGCGTCCCTCTTCAGCTTGCCCAGGATGCGGGCCGAGATCTCCTGGGGCGTGTACGCCTTGCCGTCGATGTCGACGGTCCACTTGGTCCCCATGTGGCGCTTGACCGAGCGGATGGTCCGGTCGGGGTTGGTGATGGCCTGGCGCTTGGCCACCTCGCCGACGAGCACCTCGCCCGTCTTGGAGAAGCCAACCACCGACGGGGTGGTGCGCCCACCCTCGGCGTTCGGGATCACGACGGGCTCGCCCGCCTCCAACACGCTGACCACCGAGTTGGTGGTTCCCAGGTCGATTCCTACGGCCTTGGCCATGTTCTGCCGTCCTTCCGGTGGTCTGCCTTCGTCGCCACTCGCTGGCGTCGATTCCATTCAGTTCTCAGGTTGCTGTGAACCAGTGTAGCAAAGTTGAGTGTACCAGTGTCAAGATTTCTCATGGAGGTTACCGACGCCCATACCCAGTCGTGGTCGCGGACAAACATCCAGCTCAGCGGCGGAGATGGCCGCCTCGGACGACTTGCGGGGTCCGACTCTCCACCCTAAGGGCGGCCACGGGGAGGCCCGACGGCCCTCACAGGAGGGTCTGGCTCAGGTGGGCCTGGTCCCGACCACGAGGTCGACACGACCGCGAGGGGGTCAGCGAATGGTGCCGACCCCGGGGATCAGCGGCAGGTCGAGCGCGGTCACCCACCCCGCAGGCAGCTCGTTGACGTACGGCACGGCGTTGAGGGCCCGGAGCCCCGTCGCCATGCAGCCGGCCGCGGCTGCGTCCCGGCCCGATCCGTCGGTGAAGCGGAAGGCCGTCTCCTGGGTGATCGACGGCGTGCCGTCGATCACCACCCGGTACACATCGTCCTGGTGCCCGCGCGGCCAGTCCGGTGCCGCATCGGTGCCCACCCGGTTCACGTGCTCGAGGCAGATGCGGGGCTCGCCGCCCACCAGGCCGTTCAGGGTGAACCGGATGGCGGCCACCGTGCCGGGCGCGAGCACGCCCTTGGCGGTGGTGATGGGCTGGTCCGTCACCCACTTCTCCCACGTCGAGGTGATCCCGTCGAGCCCGACGCCGATGGCGTGCGCCATCATCGGGATTGTCCCGCCCCATGACATGGCCAGGATGTCGGTGTGCTCGAGCAGGGGCGTGAAGTCGGGCGGCCGCCCGATGCCCATCTCGTCCTCGTAGTCGCCCGTGTAATTGATGTAGTCGAGGATCTCGAGGGCCCGCACCTGGCGCACCTCGCTGCACAGTCCCACCAGGGTCAGGGGGAGCAGGTCGTTGGCGAAGCCGGGATCGATCCCCGTCGTGAAGCACGAAGACCCTCCGGCCTCGCACGCCTCGGTGATCGGGTCCACCCACGACGGGGGGTTGAGCTTCATGGCCGGCCAGACCCACGGGGTCATGGCGGTCGAGCACACGTCGATGCCGGCGCGGAGGAAGGCGCCGATGTCCCGGATGTTGTCCTCGGCCCGGGCGGCCGTGGGGCCGTAGTGCACGAGCGCATCGGGCTGCAGGGCGATCAGCGCTTCCGTGTCGTCCGTGGCCAAGAGCCCGATCGGGCCGATGCCGCAGATCTCACCCACATCGAGGCCGACCTTGTCCGGGTTCGACACACCGACCCCGACCAGCTCGAACCGGGGGTGGCGGAGGATCTCGGGGATCACCATCTTCCCGACGAAGCCGGTGCCCCAGACCACCACGCGCTTCGCCGCGCTCACCTCGACTCTGCTCCGGCGTCGGGACGGACGGGGGACGTGCGGGCGATGGCCATGCCGCAGTTTCTAGCGGCTTTGCCGGCCTCGCTCCGGGGCTCGCATACCATCGCACCCGTGCTCGATCTGGTGCTGCTCCGCCACGGCCAGTCGACCTGGAACGCCGACAACCTGTTCACGGGCTGGGTCGACGTCGACCTGACCCCGGCCGGCGAGGCCGAGGCTCGGTCCGGCGGCGAGCTGCTCGAGGCCGAGGAGAACCTGGACCTGCGGATGCTCCACACCTCGGTCCTGACCCGGGCTATCCGGACCGCCGAGATCGCCCTGGCGGCGGCGGGGCGCAGCTGGCTCCCGGTCCGGCGGGACTGGCGGCTCAACGAGCGCCACTACGGGGACCTGCAGGGCAAGAACAAGGCCGAGATCAAGCAGGAGTTCGGGGAGGCCCAACTCAAGTTGTGGCGGCGCAGCTACGACACGCCACCCCCTCCGCTCGGTGCCGAGAATCCCTACGACGTCGCGGGCGACCCGCGCTACCGCGACCTCGACCCGGGCGACGTCCCGCGCACCGAGTGCCTGGCCGACGTGGTGCGGCGCGTCGTCCCCTACTGGGAGTCGGCCATCGTGCCGGACCTGCGCGCCACCGCCGAGAAGGGCGGCGCGGTGCTGGTGGCCGCGCACGGGAACTCCATCCGGGCGCTGCGCAAGCACCTCGAGGGCATCGCCGACGACGCCATCACGACGCTCGAGATCCCGACCGGCATCCCCTACCGCATGCGCCTCCATGACGACCTCTCCGTGCGCTCGGCCGACTACCTCGGTGACCCCGCCGCCGCCGCGGCCGCGGCGGCCCTCGTCGCCGGTCAGGCGGACCAGCCGACGGGCTGAGCGCCCCAGGGCCCGACGCGCACCGACCGCGACGCGTCGGGCCCCAAGAAGACGGCTGGCCGGGGCGCCTCGCCGCGCCCCGGCCATACCGACCATCTACGGAACCGAAGGCGTTACAACGCCTCGGGCCCGCGTTCTCCGGTGCGCACGCGCACCACGGTGTCGACCGGGACGACCCAGACCTTGCCGTCACCGATCTTCCCGGTCGCTGCCGAGGAGACGATCGCATCGACCACGTCGTCGACCTGGCCGTCGTCCACCAGCACCTCGATGCGGATCTTGGGGACGAAGTCCACCTCGTACTCCGCACCCCGGTAGACCTCGGTGTGCCCTCGCTGACGCCCGAACCCCTGGGCCTCGGTGAGGGTCATGCCCTGCACACCGAGGTTCTTGAGGGTCTCCTTGACGTCGTCGAGCTTGAACGGCTTGAGGACTGCCACGATCAGCTTCATTGTTGAGCTCCTTTCGTCCTGTCTGTCTCGGGCCTAGGAACCGCCACCTGGTGGTGGTGACATCGGTTCGCGTTCTTCCGAACCGCCCCGGTCGAGACCGGCCATGGCGAAGGCGCCGTCGCTGCGGGTGGCGAACTCGTCCTCGGGGAACGCTTCCTCGCCGTGGATGGCGAGGTCGCCGACTTCGAGGACGTCGTCCTTGTAGCGGGCGCCCCTCAGGACCAGGCCGATCAGCTTCATCAGGATGAACGTGATCAGCGCGGACCAGATGATGACGAAGATCGCCGCTCGGAACTGTTCCCACAGCTGGTGCGCCGAACCCGTGTACATCAGTCCGTTGACCGATGTGATCACGCAGTGCGCCGTGCCGCTGGCGTAAGTCGTCGGGCTCGTGGCCACGACCTGGCCGGCGGCATCGAGGTGGCCACAGCCGTACTGGATCATGTTCGGGTCACCGAAAATGCCCAGCAACATGCCGCCCAGGAAGCCGGCCATGCCGTGGGTGTAGACGACACCCAGCGCGTCGTCGACCTTCGAGAACGGCCGCACCTTGGACAGGTAGTTCCACGCCACCCAGACGAAGGCCGAGCAGATGGCCCCGACGTAGATGGCGCCCCGGCCGTTGACCCAGCCTGCGCACGGCGTGATGCCGACCAGGCCGCAGATCATGCCGTTGACACCACCCAGGAAGGTGGGCTTGCGCTCCCTCGTGAACCAGGCGTCCATAATCAGCCACACCACGACGCCGGTCGCGGTGGCGATGTTCGTATTGATGACTGCCGCCGCCGCGCTGGCACCCGCGTAGTAGGGGTCCCCGCCGTTGAAGCCGTTCCAGCCCAGCCACAGGATGCCGGCACCGACCCCCGCCATGACCAGGTTGTTGGGCAAGGCGTGCTGTCTATCTCGCAACAGCCGCGGCCCGAGGACCCACGCGGCGACGAAACCGGACACGCCGGCGGACATGTGGATGACGTACCCACCAGAGAAGTCCAGCGCTCCCTCCTGGGCGAAGTAACCGCCACCCCAGAGCAGGAACGCGTCGACGGCGTACACGAACGTCGACCACAGCGGCACGAGCAGGCACCAGGCGAAGAACTTGATGCGCCCGAGCACGCTCCCCAGGAACAACAGGGGCGTGATCGCCGCGAACACGAACTGGAAGTACGCCAGGCTCGAGGTCGGGAAGTGGAAGGGGATGAGGGTGTTGGCAGCCGACATCGCCTGGCCCTGTTCACCCACGCTGTCGGTGATCCCACCGGGTTTACCGACGAAGTTCTCGAAGAAGTGTTGCCACGTCCCCGTTGTCCCGGCGTTCTGGGTCTGTGTCACCACTCCGTTCACGACCCGCACACCACCGCCGATGGAGGTCGCGCCGAATCCCATCTTGTAGGACCAGAGCACCCAGGCGATGAGCACGAGTGAGAAGCCGGCGAACATCATGGCCATCACGTTGACCGCCCACTTCTTCGGGACGATCGACGCGTAGAGCACGGCCAGGCCGGGGAGGCTCATCAAGCCGACGAACGTCGCGGCGGTGATCTGCCACGTGTTGTCGGCTGGATTCAGCCAACTCGGATAAGGAACGGGAACGATCGCTCCCATGAGGTGGATCACTACGCCTCTCCTAACTGTCGTTGCGCCCCGACGAGCCGCCCTGTGACTCCGACGTCACAGATCGCAGGTACGCAAGCCATTTCGTACGGTTCTCCCCGTCGGAGCAACAATGCAGGCAAGGAGTTTCGGCATGGTCACCGCTGTGTTTCGGGCTTGTTAATCCACAACCCCCGACGCAGCGAAGCCGGGCACGGACTGCACAAGGCTCCGATCCGCCCACGTCCCCGGCTTCCTGCCACCACTACGATCTCCCGGTCTTGAGCGCAGACGAGCATCCGACCACGGACCCGAAGAACGGCGTGACGGGCGCAGACCTGTCAGCCGGAGCGGCGCCTCAGCCCGGTTCGGCACCGGACGCCGAGGCGCGGGTCGCCCCGCTGCGCGGCGCCACGGTGCAGATCGACCGTCACCGTCTCATCCGGGTGCTCGTCGCCATCGTGGTCGCCACGCTGGCCGTGCTCGTCGTGGTGTTCGCGGTCGTCGGCATCAACAAGAACCACCAGATCGACCAGCTCCACAACCAGGGCGTGGCGGTGAACGTCACCATCACGAGCTGCCAGGGGCTGCTCGGGGGCAGCGGCAGCAATGGCGCTGGGTACGCGTGCCGGGGCAGTTACGGGCTCGACGGCCGCCGCTACAACGAGCAGCTGCCGGGCACCGCGCTCCACGCGCCGGGGACCGTCATCCGCGCCATCGCGGTGCCGGGGGACCCTGCGCTCGTCTCACCCGTTTCGGTCGTCCAGACGGAGCAGTCGTCGGCCACCGTCTTCATCCTCCCCACCGTCCTGCTCGTCGTGCTGGTCGCCATCCTCATCGTGGTGCTGCTGCGGCGACGCGGGAAGCCGGCGGGCGCTGACGTTCCGGCTTGATCGACCGCCCGCCCTCGCGGCCGCCGAGTTCTGGCGGGCGGGAGACCCAGGCCCGCAGGGATCTCAGGTGGGTGGCGTGTAGCGCTTGTTCGAGCGTGGGCGCGACCCGTTCGTGGGCCGTTGGCCGCCGCGGTTCGGCGGGGTCGACCCGCCGCCCTCCGCCCGCTTGAGCGCCTGCTGCAGGCGGTAGGCGCGGACGAGGTACCACGCGCCCGCCAGGACAAAGGGAAAGCCGAATCCCCAGGCTTTGAGGTTGAAGACCGCCAGACCGAAGAGGGCGAGGGTGATCCCTTGGAAAAGCCGCTTGCGCAACAGCGACGTCACGAGGATGAGGACCGACAGGGCGAGCAGCATGTAGGTGAGCTCGCTGTACAACGTCGTGCTGAGGTGGTGGGTCTTGGCGTAGTTGACCGACGCCCCGCCGACGAGCAGCGCGATCAGCGCGGCCAGCGGGGCCGCCACGAGCCCGATGGTCCTTTCCTTGTCGTCGGAGCGCGCAATGACGTCCTCGAGTTCCTCGACCGACCGTTCGTCGGCGGCGATCGAGCGGTCGGGCTCGGTGCCGGGCTGGACGATCGTGTACTTGAAGCGCTCCCAGCGGCTCAGCGGGGGAGCCTCATCGCCACCGGAGCTGCCGGGGTTTGGACTCGAGGCCATCGGGGAAGGCTATCGCTCCCCCACACCGTCCCCTTTTCGCAGGTGGTCGACGCCACGGACCACGCTCGGACGCGCTGCCGGTCAGATCACTAACGTGACTGCGCGGGCCTCAGGGCCCAACCGACCGTGAGGAGCGCGGATGAAGCTCGTGGTAGCCGTCGTCAAGCCGTTCAAGCTCGATGACGTGAAGAACGTCCTCAAGAACATGGGCGTCCAGGGCATGACCCTCACCGAGGCGCAGGGCTTCGGCCGCCAGAAGGGCCACACCGAGAACTACCGGGGAGCCGAGTACCAGGTCGACTTCGTGCCGAAGCTGCGCGTCGAGGTGCTGGTCGAGGACGACCGGGCAGAGGCCGTGGTCGACGCGATCGTGTCCTCGGCGGCGACCGGAAAGATCGGCGACGGCAAGGTGTGGGTCGTGCCGGCCGAGACCGTCGTCCGCGTGCGCACGGGCGAGCGTGGGGCCGACGCCGTCTGAGCGTCGAGTGCGACGACACCCGGTCGGCAGTGCCTCAGAACCGGCCTGACCTCCAGCGCGTCGTGAGAGGCCGGGGCTACTGTTTCGGGCCATGAGCCAAGCTGACCTCGACCTCTCGAAGATCTGGCTGTTCTCCACCTCGTCGGCCAAGGACCTGCGCACCATCCGGAGGGCTCTGGAGGAAGTGACCGTACCGCCGGGCCGGGTGCTGACCGAGCAGGGGACGATCGGGCGCGAGTTCTTCCTCATCGTCAAGGGCCAGGCTGCGGTGCGGCGCAACAACCGCAAGGTGGCGACCCTCGGGCCGGGCCAGTATTTCGGCGAGATGGCGCTGCTCGACCGTCGTCCCCGCTCGGCCACCGTCACCTCCGAGACCGACATGACGCTGCTGGTGCTTGGGCAGCGTCAGTTCAACGGGGTGCTCGACGCGGTGCCCGCCCTCTCGCGCAAGATGCTGGCGGCCATGGCCACCCGCCTGCGCGAGGCGGACGAACGGGCGATGGCCGCCATCTGAGCAATCCGTCCCGGGCACGGCCCGGGATGACATGACCCCCTGACCTGGGATTCGCCACGGCGCATCCGCGCTCGCGCCGAGACGCGCTGCGAGACTTTCTGTGTCCGTTTCCTCGCCAGGACACAGGAGGTCACCATCATGGATCTAGACCCGCGCAAGCTTGCTGCGGAGTTCTTCGGCACCCTGACGCTGGTCGTCATCGCCGTTGGAGTCGCTACAGAGTCCTTCGGCTTCAAGCTCTTCGGGCTCAGCTACTCGGCCGGCGTGGCGGCGACCGCCCTCGCCTTCGGCCTGGTGCTGGCGGCGCTCGCCTACGCCATCGGCCCGATTTCCGGGGCGCACGTCAACCCGGCCGTGACGCTCGGCTTCGTCGCCACAGGACGCATGAAGCTCGTCGAGGGCGTGGGGTACATCGTGGCCCAGGTGGCCGGCGCCATCGCCGGCGCCTACCTCCTCTACGCCATGATGGACACCTCGCCCTTCTATTCAAAGAGCGTGGTCGGTCTGGGCGCCGACGGCTACGGCTCCGCCTCCCACCTGCGTGTCAGTCAGGGCGGGGCCTTCCTCATCGAGGTGGTCCTCACCGCCGTCTTCGTCATGGTCGTGCTCTTCGCCACGCACAAGGCCGCCATTAAGGGTGCGGCCGGCGTGGCCATCGGATTCGGCCTAGTGGTGGTCCACCTGATCGGCATCCCGCTGACCGGCACCTCGGTCAACCCGGCCCGCTCGCTCGGCCCGGCCCTTGTCGTGGGTGGCACCGCGCTGAGCCAGGTCTGGCTCTTCCTCGTCGCCCCCTTGGTAGGCGGGCTCGTGGCCGCGATCCTGCACTGGCTGCTGGCCGACAACTCCGAGGACGTCACGGTCGACGTCACGGTGGTCACGGTCGACACCTAGCCCGCTACCGTCAGGTCCATGGATCTGACCGAGGCACTCGACTTCATCCGGGACCGCAAGCAGGGGGTCCTGACCACCATCCGCTCCAACGGGCGACCCCAACTCTCCAATATCCTGTACCTGCTCGGAGACGACGGCGTCATCCGGATCTCGGTGACGGCCGCCCGCGCCAAGACGAAGAACCTCCAGCGCGACCCCCGGGCCTCCCTCTACGTCCTTGGGGAGAACTTCTGGCAGTACGTGGTGGTCGAGGCCACCGCCGAGCTCATGACGATCGCAGCCGATCCGCACGACGCCACCGTGGACGCACTGGTCGACTACTACCGCGAGGCCGTAGGCGAGCACGACAACTGGGACGAGTATCGAGCCTCCATGGTGAACGACAAGCGACTGCTGCTGCTACTGCGCCCCGAGCGGGCGTACGGGATCGCACCGAGCTGACGCCGAAAGCCCGGGTCCTCGAGCTGGCTCAGGCCGGCGTCTCGGCCGGCGTGGGTGCCGAGACGGGCGCCGACCCCCCGTTAAGCGACTCCTCGACCAACTGTGAGAGGTCGAGCACACGTACGTCGTCCTGCTTGTCGAAGGCTCGCACCGCGTCGTCGAGCATGATCATGCAGTAGGGGCAGGCCGTCGAGACCACGTCCGCACCCGTGCCGAGCGCCTCTTCCGTGCGCTCCATGTTGACGCGCTTGCCGATGTTCTCCTCGAGCCACATGCGGGCGCCGCCAGCCCCGCAGCAGAAACCGCGCTCCCTGCAGCGCTTCATCTCCACCTGCTCGACGCCCGGGATGGCGCTCAGCACGTCACGCGGCTCGTCGAAGACCCGGTTGTGCCGGCCGAGGTAGCAGGGGTCGTGGTAGGTGACCTTGCCCGAGTAGCCCGAGCCGGGCGTGAGCCGGCCCGTCTTCACGAGGTGCTCGAGCAGCTGGGCGTGGTGGATGACCTCATAGTTGCCGCCGAGCGCGGGGTACTCGTTCTTGATCGTGTTGAAGCAGTGCGGGCAGCTGGCGATGATCTTCTTCGCCCCGACCGCGTCGAGGGTCGCGATGTTCATCTTGGTCTGCTCCTGGTACAGGTACTCGTTGCCCAGTCGGCGCACCGGGTCCCCCGTACACGACTCCTTGGGGCCGAGAATGCCGAACGTCA
>CAVSAT010000006.1:0-215723 GCA_963726005.1 uncultured Acidimicrobiaceae bacterium | reverse complement strand
TCGTCATCCCACGGAAGTCGCTGCTCACAATCGGCGATCACGACCGATAGATGATCGCGCCGAGGGATTTGAGCGGCCAACTGACCCGATACTTCCAGCGCCACATAGTCACCAACGGGTTCGAAGTGAACATGCGCACCAGTTCCCGCCCCAATCTCCAACGTTCGTCGCTCTGACGACGCAGAGCGACGCGGAAAAGTATGGTCGAATCGACTGACCCATCCGAAGCGCGCTGACTTCACAGAGGTCAGAAACTCATGGATCCAGTCCTCCATGATCGCCGATTGTTCTTCGGTGAGAGGAGCTCTCTCCTTGGGCCATGACATCTCGCTCAGGTTAATGCCCGCTGTCGGGAGGGGTCGCCAGAGCACCACCGGTTTGTAGACGCGACTCGAGATCATGCAAACCCTCGGGAGAACCAATCTCGTAGAATCGTTCCTGCGCTTCGAATCCCGCCAAACGACCCGACTCGCTCAGCACTGTGAATAGGTCGGCCAGATCAGATTTGGCATCTTTCGACACCATCGAATCGACGATATCTCGCTGCCATACCGAGAGCCCGTAGTCGACAAACCGCATCTCGTCGGGGGACCGTTCGAGTCCCTTTTGGTAGCGCGTGACCATCACTCCGTCGAACACGGCGTTCGGGCGTTCGAGACCGTCACGATCGCGATAGACAGTCATGAGTACCGGAGCTATCTCCATCGAGTATGCGGTCTCGACCTCGCACAGTCGAATCGGGAGATAAGAATCGCCATAGAGTACGAAGAAGTTCGGGTCAGCGACTCCTTCATCGACTGCCAAGCGCAATGCCCCGCCTGTACCCAAGGGCACATCGCCTTCGTCGACATAACTTACGTGCAGCCCAAACCGACTGCCGCTGCCGAGATGGCGCCGGACCAGGTCGCCTCGATAGCCAATACTCATGATGACGTGGTCCGCACCTTCCGCTGCCAGCCAGGCCAGCTGCCAATCCACGAAAGGTCTTCCGGCTACCGGAAGGAGGCATTTGGGCAGGTGTTCGGTGCTGGGTCGCATTCTCCGACCGAGCCCGCCTGCCAGAACCAAGCACTGCACGTCAGTCTCTGACGAGGACGACAGACCCGTCGTGATCGAATTGGAACCGCACCTCGCTTAGACCTTCGGCATTCATGGCTGTGCGCAGTCGATCGGTGTCCTTTGTGTAGAACAGAAGGAACCCGCCGGACCCAGCGCCAACCAGCTTGCCACCAAGGGCGCCGCTGTCCCTCCCGACTTGGTACCAACGGTCGATTGCATGATTGGACATTGAGGATGATCGCCGCTTCTTGTGCTCCCAATGTTCGTTCATAAGAGCAGCGAACGTGCCGGTATCCCCGAGCTGCAGCGCTTTGCGACTGGAGTCTCCGATCGCCTTGATTTCATGCAAGCTCTCCACCACGTCAGTTTCGCCACGGTTCGAGGCAGCGCGCTGCTCTTCGAGAATCGAGTCGGCACTGCGGGAATAGCCGGTAAAGAACATGCAGAGGTGCTCCTGGAGATCGAGCAGCGTATCGTTCGAGACCCCAAGGGGTGCGACGTCCACGTGGCCATCAGTCGCGAATGTCATGTACTGCAGGCCGCCATATGCCGCAGCATATTGATCCTGCTTGCCCACCGGACGCCCGAGCACATCCATCTCTATGTGGCACGCTTCGGCGGCATTCTGCTCGGTGGTCAGACTCTGTCGCAGATACGCGTAGATGGCACGCAGCAATCCGACGGTGAACGTTCCCGAAGAGCCAAGCCCCGTGCTTGCCGGAATATCCGCCACACTCACCAGCTCGATAGAGGGTCCGATTGGATGGAGACGAAGGGCCTCCCGGATAATCGGATGTTCGATGGCATCGATGTCTTTTACGCGTTCGAGGTTGGCGTACTTGAGGAAGTAGTCATCCGTGAACGTACGATTGATGGCGATATATACGTAGCGATTGATGGCCGCCGACAAGACCAGGCCACCGAACCGTTCGTAGTAGGACGGCACGTCCGTACCACCCCCGCCGAGGGTAATACGCAAGGGGGTTCGTGTGATGATCACGACGCCAGCTCCTCCGATCGTCGAGCCACTGCCAGCAGCTGCCATCCGAACGGGGAGGAGTCCAGGTTGTAGCGAAAGGTCCGATTGAAGAACCGAAGCGCAGCACCCGATGTGCCGTCGCCCAGTGCGTCCTTCGACTGTTCCACATCAGCGATGAGACGCCTGCCACGGGCGATGACGACCAGCCTGTAAAGATCGAAGAACGGGAACCCGGCTCGGTGAACCGTGACATCTTCGAACCCGCTCTCCTCGAGCAGACGCCGTAAGCGCCTTGCCGTGAAGTGACGATGATGACCTATGTGGCGATCGAAGGCCGAGCGTGGACCTCCGGGCACGGTGACGACGAGCCGACATCCCGGAGCCAAGTAGTCGCTGGCAGTTGCGAAGCAACACGTCAGGCCGGTCAACGTGTTCAAGCACTTCAGAACAGACGGCAAACGTGGCCCGGCCACGATCATCGTTATCGAGCGTGGCTTTCTGCAAGAGATCACGTTGCGCGAAGCACGCGGACAACCGCGTTCGAGCGCGGTCCGGGCGGCGCGCATGACTCCCTCGGCGCTGTTGTCAATACCTCGCACGTCGGCCTCAGGAAAGGTTTCCGCCAAGAGCAGGGCGAGTTCACCCTGCCCGCATCCAATCTCTAGGACGACCGCATCGGAATCGATCTCTCCCAAAAATTTGAGGATGAGACGGCATCGGTAGGCAGTGGCAGGATTTCCCGAGACCGCATCCCCGAACGTGCCCCAGTGCCGGTTCCAGTCGTCGCTCTCGGGTTGTCCCGCTACTGTCATCGCTACGACGGAGCTCGACTACAGCAGGTAGCCCGCGTCGACGGCATCGCGGTAAAACATCCTCACTGTTTCGAGCGATACCTCCTCCAGACTCCGGCCGAGGCCTCCCATCTTCTTGAGAAGGTCATGGGTCACCGTAATTATGTCGCAACCGACCGACTCAGCTTGGCACACGTTGATGACCTCACGTGGGCTCGCCCATAACAACTCCAGACTTGGAAAGGGCTGCAGCAGTTCGACAGCCGTCGCCATGAGCGGGACTGGATCACGGCCTGTGTCCGCAACGCGACCAGCGAATACGGACACCACGGCACCCGAGCTTTCCGACAATGGTTCGGTCACGTCCTTGGACCTGGGCCAAGGTGAGGATTCCGGTGACGTTGAGATGCAAACCGTCAGCGGTGAGATCTGCGATGAGGGAATTCGAGCTGATCCCCTCCGTGTTTGTCACCGGAATCTTGACGTAGACATTCGGTCCCCAAGATGAGAGCCGATGCGCCTGCCGTCTCATCTCTTCGAAGTCATCCGCGCAGACTTCGAATGAGATGGGTCGGTCCGTGACGTGATCGAGAACCTTGCGCGCGAACCCCTCGTAGTCTTCGATCCCCGCCTTGCGCATCAGAGTCGGGTTGGTGGTGAATCCGCAGACAATGGGGTTCGCGGCGAGCTCGAGGATTCCCTCGAGATCCGCCCCATCGGCAAACACCTTTATTCGCAAACCACTCCCCCCTGAGACTGTCCACTCCATCGCCCACTACGATATCTTGCATCTTCGATCCAGCTCACGGCCTCAGCGAGGCTCGTAGTGACCACGTCCGCGTCCTGGGGGGAGCGCTCGGAGTATCGGCGGTCGATGAAGACGGTCCGGCACCCGGCTCGGCGCCCCGCCTCCACATCTCGCCAGCGATCGCCCACCATGAAGCTGCGGCTCAGGTCGAGCCCGAGATCATGTGCGGCATCGAACAGAAGGCCTGGTGCCGGCTTCCGGCAATGGCACCCGTCGGCATCGTCGTGAAAACAGACGTACACCGCCGTTACCTCGACTCGTTTGCGCAATTCCCGGTTGATTTCGTGGACCACCTCTGCCCGCTGCAACCCCCGGGCCACGTCCGGCTGATTCGTCACGACGACCAGGGCATATCCGGCAACCTGCAGCCGACGAAGCGAGGATGCAGCGTCCGGATATATCTCCAGTTCGTCCACCGAGCCGGGTGGGTACGGTCGGCCCCCGCGGATTATGGGCCGGTTGATGACCCCGTCACGGTCGAGGAACACGGCCGGTTGGCCCAGGCCCGGTCGGGCGGTCATGTGAGCCTGCCCGAATTGACGTCCTCCAGTATCGCCTCCAACGAGGTCCGCATCGCCCGGCGAGTCGACATGGCGTTGGTCCAGCCGAGGGCGCGTATGCGCTTGGTGCTCAACCTGACGACCGGTACGTCACCAGTCCAACCCCGGTCGCTACCTGTGAACTCGAGCTCCGTAGTCTCAGGATCGAGGCCCATGACTTCGACAGCCATGTGGGCGATCTCACCCACCGTGATGTAGTCGCCCGTGGCCACGTTGTATGTGGCCACGGGGGCCGAAGTCGTGAGCGGCCGCCATCAGGACTGCTTCGACGACATCGGCAACGTGAATGTAGGACTTGCTCTGGCGTCCATCCCCGAGAACCAGGAGATGCCCTGGATCGCTCGACAACCGTCGAATGAAGTCGTAACCAACGCCGTGCGTTTGACGGGGTCCGACGACATTGCCGAACCGAAACACGTAGCCACGGAGACCGAACATGTGGCAATACGCGGAGATCAGGGCCTCTCCGGCCAACTTGCTGGCGCCGTAGGTCGAGATCGGCGACAAGGGACCCTGGTCCTCGTCAACCTCTACTTCGCCCAGGTCCCCGTAGATGCCGCTACCAGACGCGTACAAGATCCGCGTGGCACCCGACAGTCTCATCGCTTCCAGTACACGGTGCGTCAGAAGAGTTCCTGAATCGAAATCAATCGCTGGTTCAACGACCGCGCGTGCAATGTCGGGATTCGATGCGAGGTGGATGACGGTGTCGTTCCCGGTCACGGCGCTCGTGACACCGTCGACGTCGGCCGCGTCCCCACGGACGACGCGTAGCCTCGGATCTTCCGCGTGTCCGATCGAGATGCCATTCTCGCCCGGAAGAAAAATTGTCGAAAACGGTCACCGATTCTGTTCCGGCGCTGTCCAAGTAATCGGTCGACAAAGTGACTACCGATGAATCCGGCACCACCCACGATGCAGACTTTCGAGATGCCGGAACCTCGCTCAATGCTCACTTCAGCTCTTCCCATTTGGCGCTTCGGCGGGCCAGCAGGGGGTGGGTGACGAGCAGGTGCCAGATCACGGCGCACAATCCCTCCGTGTGCGGGGTGACGCGTTCGGGATACAGGGGAGGAATCAGCACGACGGTATCGGCCACCTTCGCCGCGAACCCGCCGTCTCGACCCACGATGGCGAAAATCGACGCGCGTCGAGCTCGTGCCAACTCCATGGCTGACACCAAGTTGGCGGACACTCCCCGTTCGGCGTCTCCGCCTCCCACGGACAAGACCAGTAGTCCGTCGAGCTCGCTCAGATGAGATCCGTCCAGCCAATCCGAGAAGACGCGGTCCCACCCATCGTCGTTGATTCGAGCCGTGAGCTCTGAGACGTTGTCCGTAGGCGCATAGGCCTCAAAACCACACAGTTTGCGGAAGTCGTTGACGGCGTGAGAGGCATGACCCGCTGATCCACCCACGCCGAGCACGAAGAGCCGTCCCCCCCGTTGACGCACATCGGCCAAGCCCGACGCGCATCGTCTCAATCGCCGATGGGTCGACCCTCCTCAGTACCTGGACGGATTCCTCGAGGAAATTCTCTGTGAAGGACATCTGGAATGTCGGATCGGATCCCGGTCGGTTGGCGGTCTTAGACACCGTCGTCGGACGATGACGGACTTCTGCCAAATTTCACTCCCGTGGCGTGTAGCAACAGGGTAAAGCAGAAGGTTGAGAACCCCATGATGACGAACATTAAGCCGGTCACTGCCAGATGGTCCACACCCGACGCTGGGCCAGGAAGCGTGTGGCCACCAACGAAGTACTTGACGAGGAGCATGCCAACCAGAAGAGCGCCCACGAAAAAGAGGGCGAAACTCACGAGGACCGTCCGGGTGTATCGAAAGCGCGCCTTCCAGCGAGCACCTGACTTCCCTGAGTAGTCGGACAAGACTTGAGCAAGGACTCCGGAGAAGGCACTCTGCAGACCCAAGACGGCAAGCGTGACCCCCAGCAGCTGCCAGTACAGGCTGAAGGTGTAGGTGCCAATCGTGATCGAACCGAAACTCAGCGGCAGTGTGAGGAGGAGTCCGAGAGCCAACAGCACGAGTCCGGGCTTGAGCATGAAGAACTGCGCCCGAAAGACGAACATGGTCCGGAGATTGATCCAGGCAGCCAGGAAGGGAGAGAACCAGCCAGATCGCTTGTGATGAGACACCCTGCCATTGCGGTCGCGGTAGAAGGTTACGGGCACCTCGGTGGTCCGGAGCTGCATCAAGACCGACTTGAGAACCATTTCCGATGCGTACTCCCACGACTGTGATGCGAGGCCCATGCGCTGCAACGCGTCTCGGCTGATGCAACGCATTCCGCAGTGGATGTCTGTGAACCGACTGCCGTATATGCGGTTCAGGATCCATGTGGTGAGGGGCGTGCCCACGTAGCGGTGCAATGCCGGCATCGCACCGTCTTCGATGCTGCCGAGCCACCGGGAACCCATGACAAACTCATATCCCTCGCGAAGTTCTGTCACGAAGGGACCCAATTGACGGAAGTCATACGTACAGTCGGCATCGCCCATCACGACATATCGTCCGCGAATATAGGAGCCCGCATCTATATAGGCCCGCCCGAGCCCCCGTTTGGGTGTGCGGAGCACTCGCGCTCCTCCCGCCAGTGCGAGTTCCGCGGTACCGTCGTCCGAACTGTCGACGATCAGGACTTCACCGCACGCGCCGGCATTGCGAAGACCCTCTTGGCACCACGACACAAATTCAGAGATGGTGAGTTTCTCGTTGACGGCGGGAACCACGATCGAGACTTCGGGATCAGCGACGTCGTGTGCGGGAATGAGAAGCTCGACAGCGGAATCGTCATGGCTGTCACGACCATCGTCATGGCCCCGCTCGCTCACTGACACGATGTCCGACACCAGGCGTCCCTCTCCCCTGCCAAAAGTGGCGCATGGGATGCGTTTCGCCAACTCTAGCCAAATCCAGTCGTGCGCAGACCCTGCCTAACGCTCCGACACGACAGCCGTCGGAGGCGTCGGCTCGATCTCCGCCAAGCGCTCTTCCCGGCGCGGCGAGAGAGCTCGTTTCCCAGAGATCAAACTATCGATCCCGGTCGCCGCGAGCAACACCAGAGGCACCTCTGCGGCTGCTCGGTAGCGCGGGTCGCCGATGCTCGGTGCGACGGCGACGACGGCAGTGATCACGAAGGCCAGGAGCGGGTAGAGAGGTACGCCCCGGCGGCGGAGCGCGACCAACCCTGCGAACGCGGGCGCAAGCAGGAGCCAATAGCTGATCATGGCGAGCCGGGTGACCCCCACCCAGGTACCCATCCACTGAGCATCAATACTCGTCTGCTGGAAAGGGTTCCAGAAACCGAAGGTTCGACCCTCTCTGGCAAAGACCACCAGCGGGTAGTCGGCTCAAGTGACTCTGCGCATACTTGACCCCGTTGTGCAGATACTTGCCGTCGTCGATCGACTGGTCTCCTCCGTAGTACGGATACAGACAAGCCAACTCGCCGTAACCGATATCGGGTCCGTAGTAGGCGGGTCGACAGTTGGCTGATGCGACGGCGGGACCAAATCCGTTCGAAAGCAGCACTGGGCGCTGGAAGCGTCCGAGGTTGAAGATCGTCCATGGCGCGAGCACCACAAGGAGAACGACCAGTGCCAAGGCCAGCCAAGCGACGGCGCGACGCCAGCTACCCCAGTTGACCGCCAGAACGACCGGGAGGACAACCAAAGGAAATATAAGGATTTGCTCGGATCGTGTCATCGCCATGACTCCACACATGCCGCCGAGAACGGCCGCCCCCCGTATCGAGGGATGGCCGCGGAACCGATAGACCAGGAGGATAAAGACCGCGATTTCCGGTAGCAGCAGAACCTCGGACAGCAGCGCCCGCTCGTAGACCCACAATGCGGCATACCCAGCGGCGATGCCTGCAGCCACGAGGCCGGCACGGTCTCCAGTCAATTGTCTGGCACACACTCCGATCAGCAACACGGTGGCAGAGCCGATGACACACGCGAGGATCTGTTGGGAGAACCAACTGTGCTGACCGAGCCACGCCCACACGGTGAGGACGATCGCCCAGCCCGGAGGACGGAGAGCGTCGGGACGTAGGGTGAAGGGACTAACGAACCAATGGCCTGCGGCGTTCAGATTTCCCTGGGCGGACCACTCGTAACCGTCGCCCGTCACCTTCTCGTGTCGGGAGAGCACGACGACGAGCAGACGGAGGCCGAGCCCGCGCGGCCGTGATCAGACCCAGCCACCGCCAGAAGTGGACAACATCCCTCGGTTGCGTCAGGTGGCTCGGTTCGTCGTCGAGCGGCCGCTCTACGGTCCTCATCATGTCCTTCGGGGTTCTGACTCTCGTGTTCCGCGGACCGTACCAGGCAAATGAAGTCCCTAGGAAAACAAACATCATGTCGCTCGGCAAAGGCCCAGCGAGTGCGGACGGATATGTTCCGAGGCCGATCAGGGTGGGGTGTGCCTCTTGGGACCGGTTCAGTTTCTCTGTGTCCACGAATGGCACCACACGTGACGAAGTGACTCCTATTGAGAAGCCGATCCTGGATCTCCCGCCAGAGGTCGCCTTCATACCCCGACGGAGGCAACCTTCGCCTCGTCAGGCGGACAGGTGGTTGTCAGCGGGAGGACCGATCGGTCACCCCAGGGCACGCACGCCGGGACCTCGTTCCACACCTCGGACCGACTCCGGACCGCTCCCTGTCGCCGTATTTGCGCCAAGGTGATCGACAGATCTGAAACGAGGCTGGGACGGAGGCCACGAACCTGGCGCATCAGGGCCTGGGGCCCGGCACGTGTGGCAGGCGTGTCGGTGGTGGTGGGTTTCGCGTCACTCTCTGGGCGACGGGAATGGAGTTTCTCGACTCGTTTAGGACATTGCAGGCTCACCAATCTGCAGGTGCCAGAGCTGAGTGCGCTCTGAGTCCGATTCACAATTCCCGCATGCGTGCCACATTGCCCAAACCCGTCCATCCCATCTTGCCTTCCTAGGGCGACCGCGGGGGCCAACTGCCCACGATGGTCGTCAATATGGCCGTCTCATCGAGCTTGGCTAGGATCTTGCGGGAGGCCGCCTTCCAGGGAGGGAGAGGAGTACGGTGCGATCCAATCAGAGCGGTGTCTCAGTGGTGCTGCCTTGCCTGAACGAAGAGAACTCGGTCGGACTATGCGTCCACGAGGCATTGGACGCTCTTGCGGCCGGGAATCTGAGAGGCGAGGTCATCGTCGTCGACAACGGTTCAACCGATGACTCGATATCGACGGCTGAAGCTGCTGGGGGGCGCATTGTCAAGGAGTCTCGACGGGGTTACGGGAGTGCCCTTCTGGCTGGGTTCGAAGTCGCGAAATACGAGATCGTCGTCATGGCCGATGCTGACTTCACTTATGACCTAGGTCGAGTCCCTGAGCTGGTAAATCCGATCATTGAGGATCGCGCCGATCTCGTCGTGGGCTCTCGACTTGATGCAGCGAATCGACGAACCATGCCGTATCTACATCGGTTCATCGGCACTCCCCTCCTGACGTTTTTGACCGCCCGCGCTTGCGGACGCCGGGTCGTGACGGACAGCCAATCCGGATATCGATCCTTTCGGCACGATTCGCTAGGAGCCATGAAGCTGAGCTCATCGGGGATGGAGCTGGCCAGTGAGATGCTGATCAACTCCGCAAGAGCCGGCCTGCGGATCGAGGAAATCGAGACCGGCTACCGGCCCCGAATCGGACAGTCGAAGTTGGCGACGTGGTCTGATGGCTGGAGGCACCTCTCTCTGATCTTCATGTTGGCGCCCGACCTTCTGTTGATCGGTCCCGGCTTGGCTCTGCTTGCCCTTGGTATGGCCATGTTGGGAGTGTCGTTTGCACAACCCCGCGGAGTCGAGATCGGCTCACTCGTGTGGCAGCCAGTTTTCTTCTCGGGGATTGCGTTGGTCCTCGGTATGCAGGGATTGCTCGCAGGAGCGGTCCTCGCCCACAACTCGTCCCTCACTCCAACGGGCATCGGCCACCGATTCGCATTTGTTGGCAAGGCCAATTTTCCCAACCGCTGCATAGGAACTGGCGTGGCTGTTGCAATCCTCGGTGTCGCGGTCAACGTGGCGCTCTTCGCACTTTGGTTGAGTAACAAAGCAAATACACCATTGAGCCACTTTGGAATGGCCTCACTCTCGGAGAGCCTAATTATCGTCGGGAGTACGGTTGCGAGCTTCGGGATAGTCACTCGATTCACAAGAGCTCGGGCAGCGCGATTGCCGGCTACAAGTGCAGGCGCATTCGACGACCGATCGAGACTACCAACGGAGAGCTCCTCTTGAGGCCACCACATACGCAGATTCATTTGGCCTCCACACTGCACGTCGCGAAACCGTTTCGAAGCGTACAGTTCGGATCAACATGAACGGAGTCGACCGTTGGCTGCAGCGCAAGCGAATCGCGGAAGCGCTTCGCTGGATTCCGTCGGATGCCAAGGTGCTCGACGTCGGATGTTCCGATGGTGCCCTATTTCGGCAGGCTTCCTCCTTGATCAAGTCGGGCATCGGAATCGACACCGAAGACCCGGCATCGTGGCCCACCGGCCCATACACATTTCGGCATGGCACATTTCCAGAAGTTCTCGACGATAATGACACGTTCGATATCGTGGTGATGCTGGCTGTTATCGAACACATATCTGACGAAGTCCGAACAACGTGGGCTACGAGGGTGCCGACATTGCTAAGGCGAGGCGGGAGGCTGATTATCACAGTGCCCGCCCCCGCCGTCGACCGGATCTTGGATGTCGGTATCCGATTCCGACTGCTACACGGGATGGATACTGCCAACCATCATGGCTTTGACCCCCGAGTCGTCCCTCACGAGTTCTTGATTCCGCCGATGCGCCTTTTGAAAGCATCGCGGTTCGAATTTGGTTTGAACCATCTATTTGTGTTCGAGCATACCTAACTCGAAGCCGTTATTGACCAGAGTTGCATTCCATGGATAGCAGATATCGGGTCCGCCGGAGTTCTAGGTTGCTGCGCCTTTGGGCGCGAAAGAACTGGGCTTCCATCATCTCCTATTCGGTGTATGTCATCACATATGTGACGCTCAGCTGGGCTGCTACTCCCCACGTGTTCGACCAGTTCCCCGATGCCCACACCTATCTAACGATCAGCTTTCTCGGTCATGCGGAGCGGCTTTGGACCATACCAGTTGTATATTTTTTCGGCGGAACGTCCGCGGGCAGGGTCGCACTTCAGACACTGATTAGCGTCGCCTGCTGGGTGACTCTCGCGATCCAGTTCGCTCGACTACTTCGGACTCGTTTCATTCGTCGCATTGCCCAAGCCTTAGTCCTCCTGGTTTCACTCTGCCCCCCGATCATCCAATGGAATCGGATCGTCCTGAGCGAGTCGATTGCCATCTCACTGACTGTTCTACTCCTCGCGGCTTCGTTGGCCCTTGCCCGTCGGATGGATCTGCGAGCGCTAACAGCCTTCTTGGTCGTGGCCGTACTCTGGACGTTCACTCGTCAAGTCCAGGCGTTTATCGTAATTGCACTCGCAATACCATTCCTTCTTCTTGCTTGGCGACGGCCACAAGCTCGGCGGGTGGCTTTAGTCGGAGGAACTGGCATCGTCGTAATCGGCGTGTGGGGCACCTTGACAGCTCTTCAAACGTCCTCGGTGAGCCCAACTGGCATAGCGGCGACCAACCCTTCGGAAGTTCAATTGGCGGGCATCGTCCAATACCGCGCCAGCACCAATGTCGGGGAGCTTTCCTATCTGTACAGCCATGGACTACCCCGCACCTCAGCTCTTATGATTCCGCCGCCTTTCTCGCGGGTCGGCCAACCTGTGAACGTCTCTCAGTTCGCTGATCCCTACGCCGAGTACCGTCTGGCCGACGATCCCAAGTTCAAGCACTGGGCCGACCGCATCGGCGAACATGTCTATCTGAAATACCTGATTACTCATCCGACGACAGCGGTGTCTCAGCCGATTGTCGATGCCGCACAACTGTTGATGATGAATCCCGACTACATCTCCACTCCGGGCCTGCCCTCGTGGGCATCGACCGCAGTGTACGGCAACCTAAGCTCGCTTGCTACACCGAATGCCCCCTCGGGCGCACCAAGATCATCAGATCCCTTCTACGTCGTCGCCTTGTGTGGCGTCGGGAGCCTTCTCTTCTGTGTAGCTGTCGTTCGGCATCGACTGACGCGGGTGATCTGGGTGGCGGCGGGTGCGTTGCTTTTCGCAGCCGTATGGTCAATCGCGATCTGGAACTTCGCCGCTACCGAACTCCCACGCGAGTTCATAGAAACTGCTGCCCTCTTTCATGTCTCAATAATTCTTCTCATCGCCGCCCTTCTCGATTCGTTGATCTCCGGTGGATCCGAGACTGGAGAACACCAAGGTTCCCGAGAGGCGATGGCTGGAGCGCTTCCCGTTCCAATCCACCGCACGGCAAGCCCGGTCGAAACGAGTTCGGCTCCGCATTAGCGTGTCCGCCTGTTGAAACAGCGCGTCACGGATCTTCCCCGGGGCTGGAAAGGGGCGCCTGGGCCAATTGCCTCAATCGATTTGGGTCAGCTACCTCCATATGGTCATATGGTCACGTGACGCATGCGCAAAGATTTATCGGTCGGACAACTCCCCGGACGGGTTTGATGCGGTCTGACCGCCGACAGCATCTGCAGCGCCGCGTGAACCGTGGGTCGCCGCAAAGAGCGACAGATGAAGTGCTTCGGCGTAACGTACCTGCATCCTGGTCACTGAAGGGGACTGGTAGAAGCTGAGGTCATCCAACACATCGATGTCACTCACTTTGCTTATGTTCCGTGCCGTTGCAAGAGATCTCAGTTGAGCCGCGTGAATACTCCGGGCTCCGTCGATTCCCTTTCCGATTCCGATGATGGGCTGCAAGACCAAGAAAGCCAGCACCACCCAAAGGGCATACCGATAGGTATTTCGTCTCACCACATCCGGAACCCCCCTGAAGAGCCTCATGCCAGAACCAGCCCGAGCTTGCGCTGACCGAGGAGTCCGGTCCAGCAACACCATGTAGACGCCGATGAGAATCCAAACGTTGTAGATGGTGTAACCCGAAGAACTGGCGCCCCAATAGCCGAGTCCGTGCCGCCCGATAGCGACCACAATCGAAAAGAGCAGACCAAACCAGATGAGTGTTGCGCCCACTGGACGTGCGCTTGTTCTATCTGGCCCCAACCCGCACAGCTTCAACGCCGCCAACGCCAAGACCAGGATAGCCACTCCAAACAACAAGATGCCGACATTGCTTCCGCCCGGCTTTATAGGGACACCAAGGACGTCACCAATGGCGAAAATGGCAAAGAGGATCGGGGATATCGAGTGATGAGTGAGTGAACCCGGCAATGCCGTTCCGGCACTGATGTTCATGTGGTAGTAGTAAACAGCGGTGGTCGCGCACGCGGCGATGATCCAAGCGGTCACGACAAAGCGGGCGCGACGTCGGTAGAAAATGAGCACCAATCCAAGCGGCCAGATCAGAAGGCCTTGCAACGACGAGAAGCTTCCTATCACCCCCGCGCTGATCGCAACTGCGAGAGTGTACGCGCCAAGCTCGTCGCGGTCGAGCAACACGACAACGAACGCCAGGGACAACAACACCAGATACCACGCCAATTGAAAGCCCCATAAGGTGGCTCCCGACTGGACGAGCGAGCACGCCAAAATGACCACCGGGCAGTAGTAGAGCCAGGGAAGGTTGGGCGACCGCCGCTTGTGGGCGTGGATCAATAGAAATGTCGCAGCGATGAGCATGAGGCCGCTCAAGAACTCTTCCACCCTGATGTTGAAGTGTGTGGTATGGGCCAAGATGACCACGATAAGATTGGGAAAGAGGATCCTGTTCTCATTGTGTTGTGTCCACAGTGCGCCGCAGGTGAAGAGATGCGAGTAACACTGGTGGATCACCGTGATGTCACTCCAACCATCTTGGTACGGGACATTGACCCCGTAATGAACGATGAACCAGAGGTAGCCAGCGATCGGAAGGCCAAAACCGACGACGGTGAGAACGTTTACGATTGTGGGGTCCAGGTGGTCCACCAATCGTGGCCGAACCGCAACAGACGATCCTGAACCAGAAATCGGCGTAACAGACTGAGCGGTTTGGTCAGCCACCGCGAACGGACCTGAGCAATTGGGAGAGTTGGGGCTCCATCAGCTGTGTCGCACCCAGAGTCAAGTGATTCGTATCGGCGTAAAGAAGGTGGCCGTGCAGTTCCAGCGGACATCCCGCCTCGTTGCACAGGACGCTATCGGGGGTAAAGACCGGAACTGACGCGTCGTCCTTCAAAACGGCACGGTCTGCGCGCATCAACGACTGGCCGGTGGACAGCGCGGCCCCCCTTGAGGATTCGCAGGCCGCCAACGACTGCGTCCGTGAGACGCATTCGGCAGGCTCGTAGGGCAGGGTCGGATCGTCAAGAATTACCCCTGGCCGGATGCCCTGGTCCTGCATCTGGCGAAGAAAGGTCTTGAAGGCGGTGCGCCACAGGTTGACCTGCACAGGTCCACTGGGCACGTTGCCATTCTTATCCAAGATCAGTCCCAAATATTGTCGATCATGTTCGGACAAGATGATTCCGACCGGTTTCAGCTCCGTCACACCGTGGATACCCTGAGTACGCGCCGCCAGACATTGTGAAGTGCTTATCGGTGCATTCGGAATGGCCGGTTTCACGACGATCGGGATGATATGGACAGCCCGAGGTCATGAAGGCGGCGATGCGGACGTGTTGCTTCGCCGCGACGACGCTCAATTCGTTGAACCAGGTTGCGGCATGTGAGTCACCGACGAGTGCCACCACGGTAGAACTGCTCAGGTCGCCCCCCGCGCAGTAGGAGATGCCCTGGGGAGTGTGAGCGGGCGAACACCTTGGAAAGAACTCCCTCATTGCAGCAGATTGAAGCGCCGCGTAGGAGGCCGGCGTGCTCCGAGTCGCCCACTCCCATGTCACACCCGCCGTCCCAAGCGTGACCCCCGTGATCGCCAACCCAATAAGAAACGTTCGTCGTGAGGCTCGGATCAGCGACTGATTGAATCGGACTGGATTCTCCACCGTCCTGAATGCGACATACGCCACACCGAGCGAGACGAGCGCGGCGCCGGTTCGTAGAAAGACGCTGCTATTCCCGACGGCCAACACCGCGAGGACTATGAAGGGCCAGTGCCAGAGATACCACGAATACGAGAGCCGGCCGATCCACCTCATTGGCCGAATCCCGAGCATCGTCATGACCACAGTGGGGTTGGACGAATCGGTCATCTGGCCAGCCAGGATGACCAAGCCAGCACCGGCAACCGGCCAGAGAGCATTGGTCCCCGGATACGAAGTCGTGTCGTTGAATGCCAGGTCCGCGTAGGCGATTGCCGCCAACCCGGCGATGCCGAAGGCGAGACCGCACCACGACGGAACCTTGCGAACCACCAGCGAGGCGAGCAGTCCACCCAACGCAAACTCCCATGCCCGCGTCGGAAGACTGAAGAATGCCCAGGTGCTTCCACGATCCGTGAGAACGACGTTGATCGTGAAGGACGCTCCCAAAATGAGCACAAAGATGGGAGCGGCCAGCCTGCGGACGAATATCCCACTTCGCCTGCTCCAAATCAGGGCTGCATACAGAACGAATGGCCACACGAGGTAGAACTGCTCCTCAACACCGAGGGACCAGGTGTGAAGAAACGGGCTCTTGTTGATGTTCGATGCAAAATAGTTCTGAGCCTTGAAGCCGAAGACGATGTTCGACACGTAGAGGCCCGCCGAAGCTCCCTCCTTTGATATCTGGAGCATGTCGAATGGGGCAACGATCAGCGAGCTCGCAATGAGAGTGACTATCGTCATGAGAGCCAATCCCGGCACCAAGCGCCTCACTCTCCTTGCCCAGAATCGAGAGAGAACGATTGAGTTGTTGTTGCTCGATTCCTCGATGAGATTCCGCGTGATCAAGAACCCTGAAATGACGAAAAAGATGTCGACACCGATGAACCCGCCGGAGAACCCCGGAAGCCCAGCGTGGTAGGCAACGATCACCAGGATTGCGATGGCCCGCATACCTTCGATGTCGCCCCGGAACTCTCTGAACTCGCCGAGCGCGGGGCTCCGGCTCCGCTGAGCGCGGACCGCCGCTTTCCGGTTTCGGGGGCGAGTCGCGACACTGAGCTAGTCACTCGAACCACGCAGCGTAATCTGTGCGCTCGGCCTACGGCTGGGCGCGCGCCGCCTCTGACGCCGAGTTGATCGAAGGCAAATCTGTCTCCTGACCAGGGGTGAGGTGCTCGGGCTCCGTGTCACCTGCATCTCGATCTCACCGATTCGGCTTCCGCGAGGGGCCGAGGTCCACTCGCTGGCGTGCGGGTCGTCATATCTCGGCCCAACCCCCGTTGGGTTCTCGACTTCTCGAGCCAAAGCAGGACAAGGAGAGATCAACGACGCACCCTTCTCACTCGTGCACCGACGGTCGCCGCGAATGCCAACCAGAGAACAACCTGTGACGTTGTGCCCCACCACTCAAGCTAGAGGTTGTAGTCGTGGACGAAGATCTTGACTACGAGCCACACCAGCATGATCACGCTGCCGGCAACGATCCAACGGGTGGAGTGCCGCACGCTGCCTCGCACGGCGAAAGCAGTCGACGGTGAGGAGGGGTAGAGCGACGAACGGATACAGATATCGTCCTTGGGCGGCGGTGACCGGCTGGCCCACAGGTGTGCCGTAGACGAACAGGGTCGTCTCGACGAGGACTATTCCCGCCACGGTCATCACGATCGGAAGCCACGCCAGCGTAAGCGTCCCATAGTTGGCTCGATGCTTTTCGCCAAACTGAAGCTGATAGGCGTACCACAACGTCAATGCACCGATGATCACCAATCCGACCGGCGCATAGATGTTGTCGGGGACAAAAGGTCGGGGAAATCCAATCGAGAAGACGAATCCGGGCAGCCAACGCGCCTCCCCCATGCTCTCGAAGAACGTGCGTGCGAGAACCCACGCGTAACCGAAGGGGTCATGGAAGATGAAATCGATTTGCTTGTGCGGATTCAAGCCGTAGACGTCATTGAACTTGACGTGACGTGTGACCAGGCTCCACACGCCCGCCAGCGCCGCGACCACAACCGCTGCACCCGCTTGGAGAACCCGGGGGTGCAGGCGCCTCGGGCCAATCCCGGGTGACGGGACCATGAACAAGAGCGGAGCAAAGACGAACATCGTCGGCTTCGTGAGCGCGAGGGCGGCGAGGACGAGAAAGAGGAAAAGGAAGGCGTGCCGGTCCGGCATCTCGCTGCGTCGACTCCGCAAGGTAAGGCTGAGGGCCAGAACCGCCAGGGCCACGGGCATGGGGTCCGCCGAATAGCTGGAGGCCAACAGGAGCGTCGTGGGGAACAAGCCCAGAACGAAGAGGACCTGCTTGCCCACGGGAATCAGGCGGATCGCCAGATAGTACGTGCCGACGAAGACGAGGAGAGTCGCCAATCGGCCCGCGAAGAAGATCAACGGAATGGGAGCGTCTACCGTCCGCAGCAGGGCTACCGCGACAATCGAAGGTAGGTAGGCGATCGGGCCATTGAATGCGGCGGTTCCGTACGAGCCGAAGACGTGCGTGCCAATGCACGGATGTGGACTCTGCCAATACTGCGGAAACGAGAAGGGTGCTCGTCCCGATGCGGCGTTGGCGAAATGATTCATATAGTCGGATAGGCATTGTGGGATGGGTCCACCTGCTCGGCCGTGCGCGTCGGTGAACGCCCCGCTGGCGAAGGTCCATACTCGATAGAAATGCCTAACCTCGTCGAGGCCCTGACCGGGCGGCTGAGCGAACACCAGAAACGTCCCGATGGCCAGCGACAAGACGAGATAGAGCGCGGGGAGCTCCTTCAGCTTGCTGGTCATCTGCTCGGCTCTTGCACGGACTCGCATTGGGCTGGCTTTCCGGTCGTGGGAGGGCCATGACCCTCGAGATCCATCCTCGGCTCGGTTCGACCGGCTGACTGTATCTCCGGCGAGACTCTCCGAACCCTCGTTCATCGGGACTGACGGGTGACTACGACACCCAGAGGACTCCATCTCATAGGGGTCCGCACGGGTAGTAATGTCTGCGCTTGCTCCGGGAGGCAACGAAAGGGTGGGGCGTGCGCTTCGCAGACAAGACGGTCGTGGTCACCGGGGCGGGCGGGTTTATTGGCAGCGCCCTTGTGGAGCGCCTCGTGACGTCTGGCGCACGAGTTCGGGCGATGTTGCGCTATACCTCTCGTGCCGAGCGTGGGTGTCTCGTCGACGTTCCCGAGCCAGTGCTACGGGAGGTCGAGATGACCTTTGGTGATGTCCGCGACGTCGATGCAATGCGCGAGATCTCCCGTGGTGCTGACGCCATTTTTCACCTCGCCGCCCTCGTCGGTATCCCATACTCATACGAGCATCCACAAGAAGTGATCGACACGAACATAATGGGGACAGCCAACGTTCTCTTGGTCGCAAAGGAACTCGGTACTCTCGAACGCATCGTCCTCACCTCGACGAGTGAGGTCTATGGGACCGCTTTGCGGACCCCCATCGATGAGCAGCACCCACTACAGGCGCAGTCACCATATAGCGCCACGAAGATCGCGTCCGATGCACTGGGAGTCAGCTTCCATCGTTCGTTCGCTATGCCGATCACGATCGTTCGACCCTTTAACGCCTACGGGCCCCGCCAATCCGCCCGCGCCGTAATTCCGACCATCATCAGCCAAGCATTGTCCGGCACGAAACTGAGGCTTGGAGCAGTAGATACGATTCGCGACTTCACGTATGTGGAGGACACCGCGCGCGGTTTCGTGGCGGTGGCCGAATCCGAGGCGGCGTTGGGAGAAGTGGTGAATCTCGGCACGGGCGTCGAAATCAGCATCCGTGACGTCATTCTGCAGGTCTCCAAGATCGTCGGTCACGATCTCGAGATCCTCGTCGAGGACCGTAGGGTTCGTCCACAGAAGAGCGAGGTGTCGCGGTTGCAGGCCGAGAGCTCGAAGGCCCTTCATTTGGCGGGTTGGCGGGCCGAAGTGGCGCTGGACGAAGGACTGCGCCGGACCGCCGATTGGATAGAGGCGCATCTCGACGAGTACCGGACAAGGGAGTACGCCGTATGAAGGTCGTCCTGCTGGCAGGAGGCCTGGGTGTCCGCTTGCGTCCCCTCACCTACGCCATTCCGAAGCCGTTGTTGCCGGTAGGCGAGCATCCGATCCTTGAGGAGATCGTGACCCGGTTGAAGGGGTTTGGACTGCGCGACGTCATAATCGCAGTCGGCTACCGGGCTGAGCTGATCGAGACGTACTTTCGTGACGGCTCTCATCTGGGAGTACATATCGAGTATGCCCACGAGTCCGAACCTCTCGGTACGGCAGGGCCCCTCGCACTTGTCCGCAAACAGTTCGGACACATGGTTCGAGAGAGCGACTCCCTGCTTGTGATGAACGGAGACTTGCTCACCGAGATCGACATGCGACGTCTGATCGACTTCCACGAAGAGGGCAGCAACGACATCACAGTCGTCACGCGGGACTATCAGTTGAAACATCCGTACGGCGTAATTGAACTTGACGGCGATCGCATTACCAGCGTCGTCGAGAAACCCACCGTCATTGACACCATCAATGCCGGGATCTATATCTTTCGATGGTCGACGCTGGACCTTGTCCCGAGTGGACAGCCGTTTGAGATGCCGGACCTCTTGAACACGGCGCTCGATTCGGGACTCACCGTGAGGGCGTACCCGTTCGCTGGGGCGTGGCTGGCGATCGACAGGATGGAACAGCTCGAGGAGGCCGCGCGTATCGTCGCCGCTTTGCCGCGAATGAAGCTTTCGATCGTCATACCCGTACGGAACGAGGCGGAGACAATCGTCACGCTGGTCGAGCGCGTGCGTGCCGTCGACTACGGCATGTCTCGGGAGATCATTGTCGTCGACGGTGCCTCGACCGATGGGACGCGTGAAGCGCTGATGGGCCTACCGGCATGTCCCGAGATCGTGCTGGTGTTGGAAGATCAGGCTCGAGGGAAGGGTCGCGCCGTGCGCACCGGATTTGAACGAGCCTCTGGCGACATTCTGGTCGTGCAGGATGCGGACCTGGAGTTGGACCCAGCCCAGATACCCTCGTTAGTGCAGCGACTCGTGAATGAGGAGCGACCGGCCGTCTTCGGATCGCGCTTCAAAGACCAGGGGCGCGGTGACACTCCCCTCCTGAGCTACGCCGGCAACAAGCTCCTGACATGGTCGGCGAATTTGCTCTTCTTCACCCGCCTCACGGACATCTTGACGTGCTACAAGGTGCTGCGGTCGGACGTCGCAGGAGCTCTCAACCTGCGGTGCGACGGCTTCGATTTCGATGCCGAGGTTCCATGCCGATTGCTGCGGCAGGGTTATCAGATCGTCGAAGTCCCAGTCACGTACAACCCGAGATCTATCGATGAAGGAAAGAAGCTGACCGCCGGGGCGGGCTGGAGTGTCTTACGTGCCATCCTGCAAATTCGCTTCTCGAGATCCTCAGCGCGCGCTGGTTTGCCCACGCCTGCGAGATACCAATAGCCATCCGGGCCGTGAACGCGGCTACGGGGGCCGCTTCACCAGTGCCTTCAGTTCTCCACACGCACCTCGATCGGAGGGGTGCTGACGGATCGACCTCCCGAGTCGTTGACTTTCGCCTTGATTGTGTAGCTGCCGTTGGGCACTGACGAGGAGTTCCATCCGCCGATCCAGCCGTAACTGGTCCGATAACCAACGGCAAAGCTGGCGTCTGCACGGCCCGGTCCGCTGAGGACGTAGTCGACCTTCGTGATATCGAACTGGTCTGAGACGCCCACGTCGAGGAACAGCTTGCCGTGAAGCGTCGACCCGTTACGGGGAAGGGTCACGGACGCGCGTAAAGGCGTACTGTAGAGATCCAGCGGCTTTTCGCTCAGGTACCTCGCTGCGTCACCCGTGCCGAAGAGGCTGAGGCGATGGTCCTTGGCTATCGTGATTTGACCGCGAATGGACTGGACCGCTTCCAGCCAGTCGAGGTTGTTGACGACCGTGTCCGGGTAGTGGTTGGCCCTGACGGTCACCTGTCCCAGATACAGCCGGTTCTGGCGTGTCTCTCGCGCGTGGGAAATGCCGTTGGCCGATCCGAGTATCACGGTGAGGACGATGCCCGCGCCGACGACGACTTGGGCGAGAGTGAACAGGGGATCGGAGAAGAGGTGCGGCTGTCGACCAGCGCTCGCCGATGGCGATCGAACACCCTGTTCCGGCGACCGCAGCTCGGAGGCGACAGGTGGATCAAGGACGGCGAGGTACAGACCGACGAGGACGAAGATTGCGAAGACCGTGTAGCGGTTCTCCACGTTGAATCCAAAGACGGAGAGACCAGATCGACCGGACGCGACCGTTCCCGAGAACAGGAGCCCAAAAAGGATCAGCGAGAGGGCGAAGGGACGGCCGCCGGTGCTGGTCCGCTCCACAACGCCGAACCGCACCAGCGCCCAGATCGCCGTCACGACCAGTACCGAGCCGAAGATCGTCACCAGCGGGCCCGGCTGATCCTCTCCCACGATGTCACCCACGACCCGGAGAAAGAAGGTCAACGTGGCCGCGGGATCCCTGGAGCCCGACTGGGAGGCGTTGAAGTTGAAGCCGACGAAGTAGATCATGCCGGTGAGGACCGCAGAACCGATCCACGCAATGGCGAGACGCGTGGGCCGGCGCCTGAGGTAGATGAGCAACAGTCCGGCCGGCCACACGAGCAAGCCCTGGAGTGACGAGAAGCTCGCGACGACGGCTACCGCGATGGCGACTCCGAAGACCGGCCATCGCAGTGGCTCCTGGTCCAGCAGGAACAAGGCGAGGGCGATCGTGAGGAGCACCAGGTACCAGGCCATCTGGAAGCCCCACAGTGCGTTCACGGCCTGGGCGAGCGAAAGCAGCAGGAACGCCACCGGGCAGTACCAGATCCACCGCCGCTCTGGTGAGCGACGCTTGTGAGCGCAGATGATGAGCGCCGTGGCGCCGAACAACATGAGGGCGCTCAGGTATTCCTCGGTCACCACGTTGAAATGAGTGGTGTAGGCGAGGGCCAGGACGATCAGATTGGGAAAGAAGATGCGGTTCTCGTAGTGCTGTGACCACAGCGTCGAGAGGTGGAGGGTCCCGGAGTACGCATGACCGATCAGTGCCACGTCGTCCCATTGATCCGCGTAGATGACGTTCACGCCGCCGCTATGGATCATCAAGAGGTAGGACACTGCGGGAATGGCGAAGCCGAGGACAGTGGCAACGGGGATGAGCCACGACCGCCAGTCCGAACGCGGTGACGCGATGGCTCCGTGGCCAGGTAATTCGATGCCGGGAGCCGGTCGTGACGACGTCGCTGTGTCGACCATGTCTCGGCCAGACCGCTGAGACATCTAGCCCGTCGCCATCGGGGAACCTAACCGTGCAGGAGACGCTGGCATAGGCCCATGTCGGTTGACGATCCGGTCAGGTCGGTCACCGACACCGGCGATCGGGACCGTTTGGGGCTCACGAGGACGTGAGCGGGGCCCTTTCCGCCCAGATAGTGCACAAACATGATCGATCCGTACCACGAGACCTTGATCTGGTTGAGCGTCGGGTCCGTCATCACGTCGATACGGTACTGGAGGTGCTCGTTGGCGGGGAAGCTCCATCCGACGGGGCCCGGCCAGGCGAGGCGGGGCCCTCCGGGGTTCTCGATGCGGATATCGAAGAGGCCGCCGCCCGTCGGTTCGGCAACGAGCGTCGACGAGCCGTACCGCAGCAACGGGATGGCGGTGCGGACGCTTTGCGGCGGCACGTGGAAGGTGAGCCCGACGGTGGTGTTAACGGTTCTCGACTGCTCGACCGGGATCCATGTCCAGTGCATGATCTGCTGTCCCGGTGAGTCCCAGAACGCGTAGCCGGTGGAGAGATAGAGACCAGTGCAGCCCGGCGCTGCGTAGAGCTGGTTGGCCGGGGCCCAGTACGGGAGCGAGCCACTGTGGATCACGGAGGCCGACTGAGAGCCTGGAGTGAGCGACCGTTGAGTTGTGAGGTAGTTCTTGGCCTGAGCGGACGTCCACTGCGGAACCGGTGACGCTGCGATCCCGAGGTTGGCGGCCACACCGAAGAGGGCGAACACGATCAGCAGCGAGGCCGCCGCGGTCACAACGAGGCGCCGCCGACCGCCGATGCGATGGCAGATGTCGACGAGGCCGACCGCGCTGGCCAGGATGAGAAAGGGGAGCAGGTCGGCCGAGTAGCGGTCGAAGATGAAACCGAAGAGGAAGATGCCCGCCCCTCCGGCGGCACCGGCGACCAGCGGAATACGGGTGAGGCTGATGGCGCCGGAGCCCCGTGGCCTGAACGCCGCCACCACGCCCCAGCAGCTGAGCAGGAAGAGAAGCGGCATCGACGCCACGATGCTGGCCGTCGGCTGCGTCTGCTCGAGCACCACCTTGCCCACCGCGAGTGGGTAGTGGGCGGGGAGCGTGATGAAGGGGAACGTGCTCGTCAGGTGCAGTCCCGCCGGTTGGAAGTAGGCGACCAGGGTGCTCGGCAGGAAGTGGAGGCTGAACGGCGTACCACCGTTCACGGCGAGGAAGTACCGGCGATGGGCGTTGACCTGGGTCCACACCTGGTCTTGGAGCGGGTAACCGCCGATGGGAGCGCGGTACTTCGCCCAGCTGATGGCCGCCGCGACGACCAGCGGCACCAGTCCCGCGAGCGCCGTTGAGACGGCAAAACGTCGATCGGTCGGTCGCCTGTGGGCGAGGGCGAGCCAGCCTGCCACGAGCAGAGCACCGAGAGCGCAGGCATAGCCGGTCGAGGGGCGGTCGAGGTTGGTTGCGAGCACGAGGCAGCCGAGCAGCAACACCCGTCGACGCGAGGGTCCCTCGAGGACACCTAAGAGGGCGAAGAGGACCCCGGTCGTCAGGGCAACGCTCCACGCCATGTCCTCGTTGTAGACCGAAGGAGAGCTGGCGAGCCACAGCAGCACGCTCCCACCGGTCACGGAAGCTGCGAGCACCCCGTAGCAGGCCGCTTCTCCCCATCCGAGTGGCACCGGCCCGCGTACGAGATGACGTGTTCTCCAGATGAGAAGCGACGTGAACAGGCCGGTGACAATCCAGGCCAGGAGGAGCGAGGGAGCCGTCAGCCGCGCATCGAGACTGCTCGTGACGAGGAGAACCGGCATGCGCAGCAGCGCTGGGAAGAGCCCGAAGTAGGTGTACGCGTGACCCTTGAAGACGAAGGCCTCGATGCCGATCGACCCGTTCGGGATGTACAGGTGACCATGGAACAACGCCCGCGCCTGGATGTCGTAGAAGTTGGACGGCGCCACGCTCCTGAGCGGGTCAAGTCCTCCCGACCAGAGGTCCCAGAGGGTCCAGATGTACGGCACGGTGACCACCGCGATCCCGATGAGAACGGCCCACGTGAAACGCTTGCTGTCAGCTCCGCGATCTGGAGGCCCCTGGACGTCCTCGATTGTCTCGCGAGGCCCGACATCGGTGAAGGTGGCGCTCATGTCCCAGAGAGCGGGGCACTTGTCTGGCTCCACCTCCAGAAATTCTCCGGACGAAGCCCCCCGCGCCGGGGATCGTCGGCGGCTTGGTTGACCACGCCAATCCACCGGTCAATCGCCGGCCTTCCCGTCGCGAGTCCGTCTCCGTCCGAAACAAACATCGGTCAGCGATCGCCCACCAGGCTGTGGCAGAGCGCCATCGGATTGGGCTGCGTCGCCATCGGGATGTCCGCGACTGTAAGGAGCGGCGTTGTACCCGGGGGGGGCGGAGGAGTCGTCTGGACGACGATCGGTCCGCGTCCGGCGATGTAGGGGTCGATGTACTGCCACCCGTACCAATGGAGGACCAGAGAATCGAGATTGGGATCGACGGTGACGGTGAATTGGTCCTGCGCATGCAGGTACCTGATCGGGAGGACCCAACCCGCGTGCGGGGGCCACGCGATCGAGCTTCCGGAGTTCTCGAGCACGATGCGCACAGAACCCGGTGGCACCGGCACGAGGACGAGCGACGCCTTGCCGTACGTCATGAGCGTCACCGGATGGGTCAGAAGGCTGGCCGGGCGGTTGAACGTGAACCCGATCTCGCGGGTGAAGGCGGGGCTCTGCTCGACCGGCATCCAGGTGTAGTGCTCGATCTGTTGGCCCGGCACCGACGAACTGTCGTCGCCGCTCGACAGGTAGAGGCCCGAGCAGTGATTGACCGCGAACAACTGGCCCGAAGGAGCCCAGTAGGGGAGCGTGGCTCCCGTCCGAACGGTGGCACCGAGCGAGCCCAGGCTCAGCGACTGCTGCGCCTTCACGAACCCTATCGTCTCGGCCTGATTCCATTGCGCGACCGGCCACGCGGACACGGCCACGTTGGCGGCGACCCCATAGGCGGCGAGTGCGCAGAAACCCCCGAGTGCCCATCCCCGCGCCTTGCGGCTGCGCCCCTCGAGAAGGCGCCAGACCTCAATCATGCCGACCGCTGACGCGACGATGAAGAGCGGCATGAGGTCGCCGATGTACCGCTGCGAGATGTAGCCCCAGACGAAGACCCCGACTGTCCCCACGGCCGCGGTAACCAGGACGAGCCGCGCCATGCGCACACGACCGGGACCGCGCCGGCGGAACGTCGTCACCGCCCCCCAGACGCCGAGCACGATGAGCAACGGCGCCGTCGTGGTCATGCTGGCCGTCGGGTAGGTCAACTCCATCACCGCCCCGTTGAGCGCCGCGGCGGGGGCCCCGGGGGGAGTGATAAACGGGAAGATCGTGGAGAATCGGGCTCCGAAGGGCTGGAAGTAGGCCCAGAACTGGCTCGGGATGTGGTTGAGGTTCCACGGCTTTCCGCCGTTGGCGGCGAGGAAGTGGCGGCGGTACGCGTTGATATGAGTCCACGCCTGGTCCGCCATCGGCAGCCCGACCGGGATGCCGAACTTCGCGTACGTCACGGCCGCGTTGGCGAGGAAGCCAACCAAGCCGATCGCCGTCAACGGGATCGCCCAGCGGCGGGCCGCGGTGCCCCCCTTGCCCAAGGCGAACCATGCGGCCACGAGGATGCAACCGATGGTGACCGCGTAGCCGCCCGGTGTCCGGTTGAGGTTCGTGCACACCACCAGAACGGCGGCGGCCACCATTCGGCCCCAGGACGGCCGCTCCTGGAGGCCCAGCAGCGCGAAGAGGCTCCCGACGACGAGCGGGATGGTCCAGGCGAAGTCCTCGTTGTACACGATGGGCGTCGCCACCATGTAGATGACGACCGAGCCGCCCATCACGCCGGCCATCAGCACGCCGTACGAGGCCGCCTCGGCGCGGCCGACGAGCGCGGAGCCACGGATGAGGACCCGCAGCCGCCAGAGGAGCAGGGCGGTGAAGACGGCGGTGGCGAACCAGGCGAGGAGGAGCGAGGGAGCGGTGAGGTCGCCGTCGAGGCGGCTCGTGATCAGCAGGACAGGCATCCGGAGCAACGAAGGGAAGATCCCGAAGTAGGTGAACTCGTGGCCGTCGTGGTTGAAGGCCTCGAGGCTCAATTGCCCGGGGCGGACCCACAAGTGGCCATGGAACATGGCCCGGGCCTGGAAGTCGTAGAAGTAGTCGAAGGAGACCCCTCGAATCACGTTGACCTTGCCCCACCACAGGTCCCACAGCAACCACAGCATGAAGGGGACGGTCAGCGCCGTTCCGGTCACCACCGCGATGGTGAACCGGCGGCGGCTGACCTCCTCCGGCGGGCGCGTCGTGAAGGTACCCCGGTCCTGGACGCGCCCCTCGTCGACCTGCTCTGGACCGGTGATGGTGGCGGTGGCCATCACGGACTCCCTCGACGACGCTGGAAGTACCGGTCCCAGGAGGCGAGGACCTTGCCCGCCGATTGGTCCGGGTTGGTGTCGGGTGTGATGTTCCGGACGCGTCGCGTTACGTCCGCGTTCATCTGCCGCTGCCACAAGGACCAATACCGGTGGACGGTGAATTGAGGATGGACGTTGAGGAACCCACCGTTCGTGGTCTGGTGGAAACTGCCACCGTCTGGCGATGGATTGGGGACGAGGTTCTCCACCCCGAGGAGGTCGCTCACGAAGCTGACGAACCTCGGCGAATTGGACTCAGCCGGGACCTGCCGGTGCGTGCGGTCCAAGATCGCGGCCCGTTCCGTGTTGGAGAACTTCCGCTCGTTGGCGTGCAGGAATTGTTCCGCTGTTGGGAGTGAGGTACCGAGAACTCCTCGATAACCCGTGCTGTCGACATTGGCACGAGGAAGTCGTCGAACACGATGTGCGGATGGAGATCGGCCGTTGGGTGGCGCGCCCGGAGGTCATGCCCAAGTCGGTCCAGACCGATGGCCGGCGCGGCGGACTGCCGCTCCCGGAGCTCGTCATCGGGAGCCCGCGCGGCGATGGCCCCAGCCACGCCGGCGCTCCGGTAGCGGATGTCGGCGCTCATCCACCCACCGTTCGGACGACGGCCCAAGCCTCGGACAGAAATTCTCTCGGTCATCGATTTTCCCCCGTACGTGGTCTCGGTCCGTACGCACCCTCGGCTCCAACCTGCCCCGCGTCCGCGGCCCGACCTCAGCCCTGGGGAGCCGACCTCACTTCGGCCCCGGATTCGGTGTCTGCGATCTGCGCGAATAATCGGTTCAGGGTGATGAACTTGAGCAGCCACAATATCCCAAGGGCGCTGACGTTCGCCTACACGGCGACAACGGCCGGGGCAAGGCCCTGCGGGTCGTACTCGCTGGCGAACCGGTTTGTCCACGACGCCGTGACCTGGAGAATCCGTCGCAGGGGAGGGACAAATGACCGGAACGGCAGGACAACCTGGGGAGGGCCCAGATCCGAAGCCGCTCGGCGAATCTGCTCGAGCCGTTCAAGGCGTACTTGGCGGCGCGCGTCGTCGACGACGCAGGTCTGGGCTTCTGCCTCATGACGAAGTGCGATCGCTCGGCTACGCGCTGAGCTACCGAGGTTCGTCCGCCCGGTCCGCCAAGCGGGGCTCCGGCGCACCGGGGAGCCTATGGGAGATCAAAGGACGCGACGCGGTGGAGATCTGTCGCCCGCCGGCTGAAGCGATCCAATGACACAGGTCCGAGCGCGAGCGTTGCACTCCCCCGGATGGCGCTTGGGCATGGACTACCTCCTGGTAGCTCACGACCAAACTCTTACAACGCTGGCTCGGCCTAAGGGGTCAAGCATGTCGCGCCCCCGGAAGGATTCGAACCTTCGCACACGGTTTAGGAAACCGATGCTCTATCCCCTGAGCTACGGGGGCGACATTCGTAATCTTGCCCCAGCGGGGCGTTCGGCCGTTACACAGGGTCCTTGGGTGAAGGGTCTGCCGAAGAGGAAGCCTCAACCGGACCAGACCCGGCGTATGACGAGTCGGCTTCGACCCCGACCTCGGCGTCGGCAATTTCCGCAAAGAGACGATTGAGGATGAGGAACTTCAAGATCCACAACGTGCCGAATGCAGCGATGTTTGCTCCGACTACCAGAACGGTCCGCGCCAGATGCTGGAGATGGTGCGCATCTGCGAAGTTGTGCGCCAGCGAGGCTGTGTAGAGGGCAAAGCCGATGCCCGATATGGACATCACCCAGAACGGCAGCAGCTCCCTCCAGATATGGGACCGCCCACCCTTCCCCCAAACCCAGCGGCGGTTGAGGTAGTAGGACGGAATGCCCGCCATGATGTTGGCGAAAAGGGTGCTCGCGACTTCGCCCCACAGTTTCAGCACCCCGAACACAATTGTCAGGATCACGAGCGAGGTCAGCGCAGAGATGACCGACACCATCGTGTACTTGACGACCTTCAGACCCTGCGGGGTTCGACTGAGCCGCCAGAGTCGGACCACGGTGTTTTTCACGGCCCACAGACTACTGCGTAGAGATCCGAGCCCGCCTTCGAGATTGCCCACCCGTGGACCCACTCGAGACGTGACACCCAGGGTGCCATCGTTGGGAAGACCTGATTTCGCTACACTCGCACGCCGTGGGGGAAGGCGCAGCCAGCTCGCTAAAAGTTGCTCCCCCCGAGGGGAGTTTGGACGATTCGATCGAAAGCGACGTGCCCGGGGTCGACGTCGCAACGATCGATAACGCCGTCCCACCGTCCGAGTACGACATCGCTCGACGTAGATTCACCTGGGCCGCGCTGATCGCTATCGCCGTCACCGCCGTCCCTTTCGTTTGGATCCTCTGGTCGGACTGGGGCCCGGCCAACCCGCTTCGCCGATCGGTATTCCAAGGCAACTTCTTCGACCTGCAGGCGCGCGCCATTTTCCACGGCCACTTGTCGCTGCCCAATGGAAGTCTTGGCATCGAAGGATTCGTGCACGAGGGGCGAACGTACACGTACTTCGGCTTGTTTCCCTCGGTCATTCGCATGCCGATATTGCTGGTTACCAACAGCTTGGACGGAAAGCTGACTCCTTCATCCATGCTCCTGGCGTGGCTGTTGACGGGGCTGTTTGCGTCGCTTTTGCTCTGGCGAGTTCGGTACCTCCTTCGTGGCGACTGCGCCATGGGCAGAATCGAGGCGACCGCGTACGGAGTCTTGATGGCCACGATCATGGGCGGCACGATTTGGATGCTGCTGGCGTCTGTTCCCTATGTGTTCAACGAGGACATCGCGTGGAGCATATGCCTCACTGTGGCGTCCATCTTCGCCCTTCTCGGGGTAATGGAGCGACCCTCATACGGCCGCGTCCTCGCTTGCGGTCTGCTCATCTTGTGTGCAAATTTCGATCGGGTCACGACCGGTTGGGCATGTGTCGTCGGTGCCGGTCTCGTTGCTGTCTGGTTCCTACTCGGTTTTGGTGGGCCGGAAAACCGGCGATGGTTCGTTCCCGTGCTCGCCGCAGGACTGATCCCGATCGTCTTGGCGTGCGCGCTCAACTACGCCAAGTTCGGCACCCCGTTTGGCGTCCGGATCACTGAGCAGGTCTGGTCCCACGTCAATGCATATCGGCAGAAATTTCTCGCCGCCAACCATAACTCGGAGGTAGGAACCGAGTACGTGCCGACCAATGTCGTCACCTACCTACGACCTGACAACCTGAGCCTCAGCCGTGTGTTCCCGTTCGTCACACTGCCCACGAGCCCGCCAAAGGCACTCGGCGGCGTACTCTTCGACAAGCTGTATCGCACGGCAAGCGTTCCAGCGTCGACCCCTCTTCTCTTCCTGTTGAGCATCTGGGGTCTGGTGACTGCGTTTCGACCGAGGGCGGTCGGGCAGGTGGCGCGCACTCGCCTCCTCCTTCTGGCCGTGGGCAGTGCGGCAGCTGCGTTGATGCTGTGGGGCTACATCGGTCCGAGATATCTCGGCGACTTCGTTCCATTCCTCGTCCTGGCGAGCGCTGTGGGTCTGGCCGACATCTTTCGTCGCCTGGAGGGCCGGCGGCGCCGGATGCGCGTCGCCGCGGTGGCGGTCATTACAGTGCTTGCGCTTTTTGGCATTGCGGCCAACATCGGTATGGCAATTGTCCCCAATGAAGAGTGGACCAGCAGCCAGGCCATCAACTATGTGGGCGCGCAAAAGGCAATAAGCGACCTTACTGGTCATCCGTTGCAAGGCCGCCTCGCCCGGAGCAGCTCACTGCCTCCATGGGCTCCGGCCGGCCAGCTGCACGTCATCGGAGACTGTAGCGGTCTCTACATATCCAACGGGGAGAACTACTCGACCGTACCGAGTCAGCAATACTCACGAACGACCTGGCTCACCGTCGAACTCGGCCAACCCTTTCAACATATGTTTCAGCTGACAGCGAAAGTTCCCCGAACACTGACGAGGGAATCGGTGCCGGTGCTCAGGACCGGAAAATACGCGGTCACGGCAATCGACGTGCCGATAAATCCGCATCTCATTGACATGACGTTCGCCATCACCAGCGGACGCCAAAAGGTGGAAGCGGGATCGTTCGTCGTCAACACCGGCACGACGCACACCGTGGTCGTCACGACCGATCCCGTGAAACACTACGTGGCAGTGCAAATGGACGGGGTTGACCTGACAGCGTTGACGTTCACGGATGCGCACGTCCATGTCGCCTCCATTACTTCGCATTCGGGGGCTCAACCAAACGCCTTGATGATCAAAAGCGAGCCCACGCCTCGACCAACGCTGTGTCTGAGCCTCATTCACTGACGTGCACCGCTTGCATCAGAGAGCCCGACTCGCCGAGCGCGCCTAACCCGGCGAGGCAGGCGTTTCGAGGGCGAGGCGCCCAACGGGCAGACCGACCTTTCGAAACCCGGATTGCGCAGCATGCGAAGCGCCTCGATGCCCACTACGGCGGCTGGGGTTGCGGTTGGGGCCCACCCTGGACCCGTCCATCTTGGTGTGTGGAACGCTTCTCGGGGACGGCTGCGCCTCGGGCGGCTACCCTCAAATCCTTCACAATTCTTGGCTCAAGCTCCCGGAGGCCCGTATTGCGCATCCACTCCCCATTGGACCGGAACTGGGCACGCACCACCTGGCAAAAGTCCGACGAGGCAGTAACCTGGGCTCCGGGCAGGAGACCCCGTGGATTGGCTGGAGGCGGCGCCCTGTCGAGCGTGACACCGGACGGGCTCGACCGCCGGATGGGTGGTACTCAAAATGGCGCACGCTCACGAGGGACAGCAATTCGGACTCACCGGCGATACCAGGGAGGCAGGATGCCAGTCGGCAGACGAGCAGGGACGCCCAAGGGATGAAGCTCCAGAGCGAGACCGAAACGCCCTTACCCGTCCTTGACATCGATCGCCTAGAGCGAGAGGTCGAGCGCCTCCACGTCGAATATCAGTCAGCCGACCCGTACCCACACATCGTGATCGACGACTTCCTCGAGCCGGAGGCTGCTGAGGCAGCCATCGCCGAGTTCCCACCCCTCGACCCCGAACGGTGGAACAACTACCTACACATCAATGAACGCAAGTTCAGCAATACCGATCCCACGACGTGGGGACCGACCCTGCAGCGCATTCTCGAGGAGCTCAATTCACCCCGCTTCGTGCAGTTCATCGGCACGCTCCTCGGGGTGGACGAGCTGATCCCAGACCACTCCTTGGAGGGCGGGGGTCTCCACACGTCGACAAGAGGTGGGTTCTTGAACATGCATGCCGATTTCACCGTCCATCCTCACAACCGCAACTGGCAGCGTCGAGCCAACCTCATCCTCTACCTCAATGAGGATTGGGAACCCGAATACGGCGGAGACCTCGAGCTGTGGAGCACCGATATGAAAAGGTGCGTCGAAAAGGTCAGCCCCATTGCCAATCGAGTCCTGATCTTCACGACCGATGCCACGTCGTTCCATGGCCACCCGGAACCGATGCGCTGTCCCGAGGGGACTGCGAGACGGTCCTTGGCGCTCTATTACTTCAGCATCGAGGTGGACCCCGTCGTACGCTCAACCGAGTATCGGCCGCGACCGGGCGACGGGGCGCACGCCATCCCCATTTTTGTCGATCGGCAGATGCTCAGAGCGTACGACTGGGCGAAGCGGCACCTGGGGATCTCAGATGAACTGGCCAGCAAGCTCCTCGGATACCGCGATCGCATCCGGCGAAAGAGTCACGAAGGTTCGTAGCAGACATGGCCGCGGCCATCAGACAACCCGACTCGCTCGCCCCTGAGGAACTCCTCAATGCGGCCGCAACACGACACGCATCGACAACCTCACCATGTCGAATCCCGACCCGGCGAACCTGACGACGTGCCCGCGCACCGCAGTCCGGCAGCATCGACGACGCTGACACAGCGATCCGGCCCCCCTCGCGGACGGTTCAGCTGCGTCGTCGATGACCACCCGCGCTTCCACCTCGATGCGTTGCGATGGTACGCCGCGCTCTCGGACGTCGCCGGAGTCACTCCCGACGATCTCGTTGTCCATTCCGTCGGCGCGTCGACCTCCGATGTTCTCGAGTTCCTGCGGTCGGAGGGGGTCACCGTACGCGGCATTGATCGATTCGACGAGCGCTCCCCGCACTGCAACAAGATCTCCGGCGCCCTGCGACTGGCTGAAGACGATGCCCCCGGATTGACCGTCCTGTGCGACACCGACGTGGTGGTGCTCGAAGATCCCCGCCGGATCGACGTCCCGCACGATGCCGTAGCAGGAAAGCTTGTGGATGCTCCGGTCCCTCCTCTGGAGGTCCTTGTGCGCATCTTCGAAGCGGCGGGACTGTCCGCTCCGCCCGCAGTCACGCTTCCATGGGGACCTGACCAACAGACGGTGTCGGGAAACTACAACGGCGGGCTCTACCTTGTACCGAGTCCACTCCTCCGCGGAGTGGCGACCGCGTGGGCCCACTGGGCCACTTGGCTCCTCGACCGACTCGAACTGCTTGAACATTGGGCCGTCTACGTCGACCAGGTGGCGATGGCGATGGCCCTGACTGCCGAGACTGTTGCCTCAGTCCCTCTCGACGTGCGATGGAACACCCCCATTCACGACCCGACAAGGATCCCAGCAGATCCGCCCGAACCGGCCGTCATCCACTACCACCAGGAGCTGGACCGCCTTGGTCAGATCCGAGCGACTGGAGCACCCTCGATCGACCGGCAGATCGACGTGGCCAACACTGCGATCCGCAAGGTTTGGACGAAGGCTGCTCCTGAATCCTCTTACCGAGAATGGCTGTCACACTCAGCGCCGGAACAGGACCACGAGCTGATGAGGATCGTAGACGTCCTCATCAACGCACTCGAGCCTTCCTCGGTCCTCGACGTCGGCGCGAACAGCGGAGTCGGTCGGAATCCGACGATCCAGCGGTACACGACAATTGCGCCGTCAGATGATGTACGGCAGACCCTCGCCGAACAACTCTTCCAGGCTGACCTCGTTGTCTGTGTCGATGAACTGACCCACCCCACGGATGCATCCAGATTCGACCGTCTGGTGGATCTTTTGTGGCGTTCGACGGGCCAGGCCCTGGTGATCCGCAGCTACGAAGCCCCAGCGGGCAACACCACCGACCCGGGCGACGATTCCCGCCAACCGCTCTCGGGCGCCCTACGGCGCGTCGCTCCCGATGCAGAGATCTATCCGGTCCGGGTCGACGCCGATCTCTCGACCTTCGTTGTCCTCAGGCCACCCGAGGACAAGCACCCGCGTGACTTCGTGGCAGCCACGTTGGATCCGTTGATTCTGCGCCATCCGGATCCGCTCTCGCTGATCACCTTACGCCTGCATGCTCTTCACACAACGCGGTTTTATCCCGATCACGCACCTCGATTGTGGGAGTACCCCGTCGTGGCCGAACTGATCACCGAGATCCTCCCGCCTGGAAGCCGTCTTATCGACGTCGGAGCGGGTGTCACCCCGTTGGCACCGTTCCTCACCAGCCGTGGCTATGTCGTCGACACCGTAGATCCGTCCCCGACGATTCGGAGCTGGCCACCACAACCGGATTGGAACGAATGGGACTTCCTGGACTACGGGTCCGTTGGTCTCGCCAACCGATCGTGGAACTGCACACTTGACGAGCTCCCTCGTCGACCGCCTTCCGACGGTATCTACTCGATCAGCGTGATCGAACACGTCACTGCTGCGGCACGCCGATCGCTCCTCGGCGACATTTCGGCCCGCACCCGGCCGGGCGGCCTCGTCGTGCTCACCATAGATCTCGTGCGCGGCAGCGACGACCTTTGGAATCTCAATCTCGGTGTCGAGGTCGAGAACCCCGCCCGTCACGGCACTATTCACGATGTTGTTCTCGAGTGTGCGGCCCTCGGACTAGAGCTCTTCCGACAAGAGGTAGTGCGGGACTGGGGTTCCTCCAGGGTCGACATAGGGCTACTTGCCCTCCGGAGATCTGCGATGCCGGCAACAGCGGGTTGGAGCGGTGCCGGGCGACGGTTGATCTCACGGGTCAGTCGAGGTCGCCGTCCGGAATGGGCGAAAGAGTGAAGCTCCTCCTGCGGCTCCATCGGCCATCAAGGGGCGGCGGGCGAGAATCGACGCCCCCGTTTTCGCGTCGCCCCGCCACTGGATATGCTCGGCGGGGGCGGCTGAGTTTGGAGGGTTCCGGATGGTGGATGGCGTGAAGGTGGCCCAAGACGCATCCGTCGAGAAGAAGAGAGTCGGGGTGCTGGTCGTCGCGTACAACGCAGCATCGACGCTCGCGAAGGTGCTCGACCGTATCCCGGCCGAACTGAGAGCTGACATCGAAGAGGTGATCGTAAGTGACGATCACAGCCAGGACTCGACCTATCTGGTAGGCCTCGGCTACCAACAGCAGTCCGACTTGCCGATCACCTTGATCAGGCAACCCACGAATCTCGGCTACGGCGGCAACCAGAAAGCCGGGTACAAGCTCGCCATCGAGCACGGGCTTGACATCGTGGTCATGCTGCACGGCGATGGCCAATATGCGCCAGAGTCACTCCCGGAGATCCTCGCCCCGCTGTTGAACGACGAGGCCGACGCTGTTTTCGGCTCTCGTACCATGATCAAGGGCGCGGCCCGGAATGGGGGTATGCCGCTCTACAAGTTCGTAGGGAACCGCATACTTTCCCGGTTCGAAAATGCCGCGCTCGGAACCAACCTGTCCGAATTCCACTCGGGATATCGCGCCTACTCGGTGAGCGCGCTCAAACAACTTCCGTTCGAGAAGAACACGGACGGATTCAACTTCGACACTCAAATAATCATCCAACTGCATGATGCCGGCATGCGTATCGCCGAGGTGCCCATCCCCACCTACTACGGCGACGAGATCTGTTACGTCGATGGCCTGGGATATGCGGCTGACGTCACAAAGGACGTGATCACTTACCGGCTGCAAAAGGCCGGGTTCGGGGACGGAAGCCGAATCGCGCTCGTCGAGGAGTACCAGCTCAAGCCGAGCGAAGACAGCTCGCACGGCAGGATCACGAAGCTCTTGCAGCACCGACCGCAGAGCCGAATCCTGGACCTTGGCTGTTCGAGCGGGATGCTTGCTGAGCGGTTACGAGGCTTGGGGCACCAAGTAGTCGGCGTCGACGTGAACGAGATCGACGGGGTCAGAGAGCGAACTGATTACTTCATCAGGGCCGATCTGAACGAGGGAATCCCATCGGAAGTCGGGTCAGGCTTCGACATTGTTCTGTTGGCTGATGTGCTCGAACATGTCCTCAGTCCCGGAACCCTGATCACTCAGGCCAGGGAAGCCTTGTCGCCGAGCGGGACCGCTATCTTCTGCGTCCCGAACATGGCCCACTGGTACCCGAGGTTCCGGGCGACCCTCGGGATGTTCGATTACGACCAGCGGGGCATCCTGGATGCAACTCACGTGAGGTTCTTCACCCGCCGCAGTCTGGTCAAGCTGATCGAACGCCGGGACTTCGCCATCCAGCGGATTGAGCCGGTGGGTCTTCCCCTGGACGCGCTGGGTATCGAGAGCAACAAGGCCCGGACTCTCCGGCTGACGGATCGGCTCCTGTCGAATGTATGGCCGACGATGTTCGGCTATCAGTTCATCGTCGAGGCGACGCCCGTCAGGGCTTGAGGCTGCCCGTCGTCACGAGACGGGTTCTTTGCGAGCTGACAACCGATCGCCGGGACGACGCCTCTGAACCGTCCTGCCGAGTGCCCGCCTCAGGATGCGCCAGCGCCCCGGTCGGCCCCTGCATCGGGGGCCGGGCTCACGGGTCCAGGAGACGATCCGGTTCCCGCGGCCGCCGAGCTCCGCGCTCCCAACCCGACGAAAATGGCGATGGCCAACAGCACGATGCCGATGACACCCGTCAGGGCAGCTCGCTTGTGGTAGTGCCCGTTAGCGGCATGTTTGCCCGGGACGAACCCCGGGAGCGAATGGATCGGCACGGCAAGGTAGATCACCGCATATATCAGCGCAATGACGCCCAAAACGGCACACACCGTGCAAATGACCCATCTGGCGGAATTCGACACGTTACCCACCTCCAAGGTTCGAACAGCACTCCCCCGCGGGGTCTTTCTCCCGACAGGGAGTGGATGGTAGCGCCCCCTGCCTCCGGCCTGCCAGCGGGATGGGCCGGGGCTCAGGCCGAGGGCCATGAGACGCCCGGCGAACTACCATCTGATCATCGCAGTCGCATCACCATTTGTGACGAGATGGCCTGCCACCGCAGGCGTTCGGAGGCGTTCGGAGGCGACGGCGAGGCCGATGGATTCGAGCACGTGGAACGGCATGGTGCTTCGCACCGGAACTGATGGTGACGCTGCCGGAGCCGCCGCCCTCCACGCCGGACAGATCAGCGAAGGTTTCTTGACGTTCCTGGGTCCGCGGTTCCTGCGGAGGCTGTACCGGAGGGTCGCCCGGACCCCGGGCTGTTTCCTGCTCGTCCTCGAGAACGACGGGACAATGGCCGGATTCCTTGCAGGTTCCACCGATGTATCCGCGCTCTACCGGTCGTTCGTTTGGCGTGACGGTGTGGCCGCCGCGTTTGCGTCCAGCGGCCGGCTTCTCCGATCGTGGCGTCGGGTCATCGAGACCCTTCGCCATGGAACGGGCGGCGCGGGCGAGGGTACGGAGCTGCTCGCCGTGGCGGTCGATCCGACGGCGCGCGGACGGGGAGCGGGAACGCTCTTGGTAGAGGGCTTCCTCAACGAGGTCCGGGGGAGGCAGCAGCGGGCGGCACACGTAGTCGTCGCAGCGGACAACGCGACCGCGGTCGCGCTGTACCAGCGAAACGGCTTCCACACGATCAAGCGCTTCGAGCTGCATTCGGGAACCGAGTCGCTGGTCATGCAGTGGCCGACTCCCGACACAGAGTCGTGACGGTGGAGGTCCTCATCGTCGCCACGGCCGCCCTCGTCGTCACTGCAGCGTTGGTTCCGCTGTGCATCGTGGTCGCCCGTCGCTGGGACATCTTGGACCGACCCGGGGCGCTGAAGACCCAAGAGACACCAGTGCCGTACCTCGGTGGCGTTGCCGTATTTTCCGGCGTGGCCGTCGGCGTGTGCGTCGGTCGGCCGATCGTGCTGATCCCGCTCGCTGCCGCTCTGGCGGTCGGGGTCGGTGACGACCGGTTCGACCTTCCCGCTCCGCTACGGCTCGGCGCCCAGCTGGGCGTGGGAGCTCTCGTCGCTGCCACCCAACCGGTCCACCTACCGGGTTGGATCGGCGTACCACTCGTCATGGCGGCCAGCATCGTCCTGATCAACGGCTTCAATTTGCTCGACGGCCTCGACATGCTGGCCGGCGGCGTCGGGGCGGCGGCTGCAGTTGGCTTCGCGGTCCTCACGCCTGGTCCCGCTCGCCTGATGGCGGCATCGCTCACCGCTGCCCTGGTCGCGTTCGTCTGGTACAACCGGCCCCCTGCCCGCATCTATCTCGGTGATGGTGGCTCTTACCTGATCGGGGCGTCCATGACCGTGCTCCTTGCCTACGCCTGGGGCGTCGGCACCCCCGCTGCGACCGGGGTGATCGCCCTGGCCCTGCTGGTCGTCCCCGTGGCCGAGGTCGCCTGTGCCATCGTGCGAAGGCGCCGCGGCGGTCGCTCACTCCTGAGCGGCGACCGCGCCCATCCCTACGACCTCCTGGTGGCGTCAGGCTGGTCCCGCACTGCGGCCAGTGCGACGTACATCGCCGTCGAAGTGGCGGTCGTGACGACGGTGGCGGTGCTAGGCCATGTCTCCATGGCCGTGGCCGTGGCGATCGATCTGGCGGTCGCGGTAGCCGTGCTCGCCGCCGCCGGCCTTGTGGGTGGATTGAGCAATCCCGCGGAGACCCCGTCGTGACGCGAGTGTTCCTGTCCCCCCCTGAAGTGGGACCAGAGGAGCGGAAGATGCTCCTCGAGGCGTTCGAATCAAACTGGATCGCACCGATGGGACCCGATGTCGACGCCTTCGAGCGCGAGATGGCCGAGAGGACCGGCGTCGCCAATGCCGTGGCCCTCTCGAGCGGGACAGCCGCTCTGCATCTTGCTCTGCTGTTGGCCGGCGTGGAGCGTGGCGACGACGTACTTGTCCCATCCCTCACGTTCATCGCCAGCGCGGCGGCCGTCAGCTACGTAGGGGCCCGTCCCGTGTTCGTCGACTGCTCGGCCGACAGCTGGAATCTGGACCCGGCCCTCGTCGAGGAGACATTGACCGAGAGGGCGTCGGTTGACCGGCTCCCCGCCGCCGTGATCACGGTCGACCTCTACGGCGAGTCCGCCGACTACCTGGCGTTGGAGTCGGTGTGCCGCCGGTTCGGGGTCCCGCTCATCGAGGACTCCGCCGAGGCCCTCGGGTCGACCTATCGCGGGCGGGCGGCGGGCGCGTTCGGGGTTGCCGGGATCTTCTCGTTCAATGGCAACAAGATCATCACCACGAGCGGTGGCGGAATGTTGATGACGGCGTCGCCGCAATGGGCCGAGCGAGCGCGCCATTTGGCCACCCAGGCCAGGGAGCCGTTCTCTCACTACGAACACACGACGGTGGGGTACAACTATCGGCTCTCCAACCTACTGGCAGCCCTTGGAAGAGCCCAGCTGCGCGGCCTCGACAGCCGTATGGAGCGCCGAAAGCAGATCGACGCGACGTACACGGCCGGGCTCGGCGGCCTGCCCGGGATCTCGCCGATGCCGCGCAGCACCGAGGGAACTTCGAACTACTGGTTGACCTGCATCCTCATCGACCCCGAGGCCTTCGGGGCGGACCGCGAGCAGGTACGAATGGCCCTGGAGGCAGCGGACATCGAATCGCGACCAACGTGGAAGCCCCTTCACCTCCAACCGGCATTCGTCGGCGCCCCATTCGTCGGCCCGGGACATTGCGCCCGTGTCTTCGACCGGGGCCTGTGCCTTCCCACCGGGTCGGCGCTCTCGCCGGCCGACCAGGCCCGGGTCGTCGAGATCGTCGCTGCCCAGGCCAACGTCTGACCTGGGCCGCAACGCCGCGGGTATCGTATCCTGATCAGCATGGACTCCAGGCGGAACTCCCGAACAACCACGGACAAGCCGAAGGCCCTGGCCTTCTACCTTCCTCAGTTCCACCCGATCCCCGAGAACGACGAATGGTGGGGCAAGGGCTTCACGGAGTGGCACAACGTGACCAAGGCCCGCCCGCTGTTTCCCGGTCACTACCAGCCCCAGCTCCCGGGAGAGCTCGGCTATTACGACCTGCGGGTGCCCGAGGTACGGATCGCACAGGCCGAGCTGGCCCGCGAGCACGGCGTGCATGGCTTCGTCTACTACCACTACTGGTTCCACGGCCGTCGGCTGCTTGAGCGGCCGTTCGAGGAGGTGCTGGAGTCCGGCGAGCCGGACTTCCCTTTCGCCCTCTGCTGGGCCAATGAGGAATGGACCCGGGGTTGGGACGCGCAGACCGGCCACGTGCTCGTGCGGCAGGAGTTCAGCGAGAAGGACGATCGCGCGCACATTCGCGACCTCCTGCGGGCCTTCAAGGATCCTCGCTACATCACCATCGACGGTCGACCGCTCATGCTCATCTACCGGCCCACTTTGATTCCGGACCTCGCCCGCACCAGCGAGATCTGGCGGTCTGAGGTGCAGAGAGCCGGGTTCCCCGATCTCTATCTGTGCTGGGTCGAATCGTGGGGAGTTCCGCCTGGTCGCCAGGGGCCCAAGCCCTTCGGCCTCGACGCTTCGGTCGGATTCATGCCCGTGCTGGGCGGGGAGCTGCACCCGGCACTCGAGACGCTCAGAGGGCACCGGGTTCTCGATTACCAGTCTGCCGCCGAATCGGCCATCGAGCTCCTCGACTGCCCATGGAAGCGATTCCCCTCGGTGATGGTGGGGTGGGACAACACCGCTCGCCGGGCGCGCGGTGCCACCATCTACCACGGCGCCACCCCGGAGCGCTACGAGCAGTGGCTCCGGGTCACGGCCGACTCGCTCCAAGGTGTCCGCTCGGAGGAGAACTATCTCTTCGTACTGGCGTGGAACGAGTGGGCTGAGGGCAACCACTTGGAGCCAGACCAGCGCTACGGCCGCGCGTTCCTCGAGGCCACCCGCTCGGTGCTGCTCGACGACGCCCCCGTACCTGCGGCCGACCCTCACGGCGCTCCAGAGCACCCGACAACGAGCACCGCCGAACCCTCAGCGACAGGTGCCGAGCAGCCCGACCGCTCCACGCTCGACGAGTTGGACGCCAGTCTCGCAGCTCTGCTCTCCGACTTGCAGCTGCCTCCGAGTCGACACGTGGTGCATCTCTCGGAACTGCAGGTCGCGTCAACGCAGGACACGCCGCTTCTTCGCTCCCGCATTGACGTGTTGCGTGGCACCTTCACTGACGTGGCCTCGTTGAAGGCAACTCTCGACGCTATTGACGACATCGGTGCCATTCTCCTCATTGACGTGCTCCAGCACCTCGCAGAGCCGCAGGAACTCTTGACCGCCCTCGCTGCCTGGTCGCGGGACCACGGTTCGCCTTCCCTGCTCGTCGCGGTCCCCCATGTCGCCCATGTCGACATGGCGCTCAACATTCTGTGCGGTCATTTCGAGGTCCAGGACGCCGGCGTCCTCCACCCGGCGAACCTGCGCTTCTTCACCGAGGACACGCTGCAGCGCCTGGTCGATCGGTCGGGGTGGCGCGTCGTGGGCAGAGACGACCAGCACTCCCTGTACTCCGAGCAGTACGACGTTGGGCTGCGCGACGGTCTTCCCGAGGAAATGGTCGCGGCACTCCAGGCCACCGCCCAGGCGGTGAATCCCAACTGGTCCGTCACCCGTTTCGTATGGGCGCTCGAGCCGTGTCCTGTCGACATGGCACCCAGCACGTACGGAGAAGCCGTCGCTTCGGCCGGACCGCGGACGGCACCGCACATCGACCCGGAGGCCACGGCGGCGGTCGCCGACTACTTCGCATCGGTGGGGCTGATGGCAAGTGAGACCACCCGTCGCTCCGTCGCCGCGCAACGCCGCGCGGCTGCTCAACGCTCACTGTCCCTGCCGAAAAGGGCAGTTCTCAAAGTCGTCTACAGCTCACCCGGTATGGCGGAGGCCTTCAAGCGCGTGTATGCCCGCCTGCGCGCCGGGCGCGGGGCCTCCTGACACATGGCCGCGTACAGCCCCGTGAGCACCCCGTCGTCCACTCCCGTGGAAGCCACCATGCCGGTCGGGCCATGGCTCCTCGTCGTGGGCATGCACCGGAGTGGCACCTCCGCCGTCACCGGAGCACTCGGATCGTTGGGATTGGCGGTGCCGGTCCCACAGGACCGGTGGGCGCCCACGGCGGACAATCCTGAATATTGGGAGAGTCGCGCCCTGGGATTCCAGGACGACGCACTGCTCGAGAGGCTTGGCGGCACGTGGGACCGTCCGCCCGACCCAGAACACGAATGGGCGTCCGATCCCGGCCTGAACCTCGACGATCTGGGTGACCCCGCCGTAGCGGCCGCCGCGGCCTTCCCCCACCCGGGGCCAGTCGTATGGAAAGACCCTCGGTCCTGCCTTCTCCTGCCGTATTGGTTGCCCCGCATCCCCAAACCGGTGGCCGCGGTGTTCATCTGGCGCTCGCCCTTATCGGTGGCGCGCTCAGTCCAAGCTCGGGACGGCATGCACTTGGCCGACGGCGTGGCGCTGTGGGAGCGGTACAACCGATCGGGACTAGCCGGCCTGGCCGGCGTGGACACCTTCGTCACCCGTTACGAGTCCATCGTCGAGGACCCCGTTGGAAAGCTGGGTGAACTCGTCGGCTGGCTCGGAGACCTCCCTCAGTACGCGGCCCACGTGGCGCACTGGGACCTCAATGCTGCGACCGCCAGCATTTCGCCGCAGCTGCTCCGGCAGCATGCCGCACCCGACGATTCAGAGATCCTCCTGGGAGAGCAGTACGAGTTGGTCGAGCATCTCAAATCCCAAGAAGGGCCGCACTGTCCGATGGCCGCACCTCCCCCAGGTAGGGAGTCGCCTTGGACGACAGCGGTGTTGGGCGACCGACACCAGCTCGCCGTCCTCTCGCACCAACGTGACGTGCTCCGTGAGACGGTGCGCGTGCAGAAGGCGCGGGAAATCGAAGTGTCGGGTGAGCTGGCGGTCGCACGGGGAGAGACGGCGGTCGCACGGGCAGAGACAGAGGCCCTGCGAGCGGAGTTGGAGGGCCTCTACGAGGTGTACCAACGGATGCTGGGCTCGACGAGCTGGCAGGTCACCCGCCCGCTTCGCCAGATGTCCTCGCTCCGGGTTCGAAGGGGCACCTCGCCGCCGACTGAGTCCTTGCCACCCTCGAGGCGGGACGCAGGGGTCTGAGAGATTCAACCCCGTCGCCGCTCGAGGCGACCCCCCACCCATCGTCGCGGCCGCCGCTCCTCGTACGATCGCCCGCTGCGCCGCGGCGTCGAACACGGGCGCGGATCCGTCCACAGCCACCGACCATTTGCACCCTCAGGAAGGAGTATCCGGTTACCTTGCTTTGCCCAGCCAGCGGGGTCGTTCGAAGTGTCGGCGGGCCAACCGCTCGTACCAAGGGAAAGACTTGAGTACGTCTGTGACGTACTCGTCCGCTAACAACCCAGCCAGCTCGACGCGATAACCATCATCTGTGGGCGAAGCCTTTCTTCGGATGGTTCGCTGTAGAGCCAACACACGTTGACTGAGTTCACGGGACAAATCGATCTCAGGACTCCCCTGCCGAGCTACCTCCCGTAACGTCCTGAACTCGGGCCTGGATGCAAACGAGGCGAGGAGAAGTAGCGGCTCGACAGTATTGCTACGGAACGGGCTGCTACCGAAGTGCGTCCGGCTCTGAGCCTTGCTGTGAAAGCGGAAGGTAGCGAGCCGGTTGGGCAACCAAAGGAGTCCACGGTTCACGGCTATTCGCGTCCACATCTCATAATCGGACCAGAGTACGAACCGGTCATCGAAGTATCCGACGTCCTTTATGACATCGCGCGGAAAGAGCGTAAAGACTGGCTCACCGATGAAGTTGTCATTCAGTCTGCCTAGAACAAACCGCGAGATGTCCTCTGGTTCGAAAGTTCTGGTCTCTCCGACCCTGTGGAGGGGGTTTTCAGCGATGTAGGTTTTGAAATCCTCCTGGAAGCCATGATCCACATCTTGATATGCAATCTGCCGGTCGCACACCACCATGCGGCCTGTTTGGCCGACCGCTCTGACCATTACCTCGATGCAGTCATCGGCTAGGTAATCATCTTGGCCCATGAACTTGATCCATCTTCCCTGAGCCAAATTCAGACATCGATTCCAGTTGCCCGGAATCCCTAGACGCACCGCATTCCTGTGAATAACGAGCCGCCTGTCTGCCTGGGCAATTTCATTAGCTATGTCGAGCGTCTGATCACTCGAGCCGTCGTCGCAGACAATGATTTCAAGGTTCTGGAAGGTCTGCCGAATCGTGCTTGTAAGGCACTCCTCCAGATACTCCTCGCCGTTGTATGTTGGTATGCACACGCTGACCAGAGTCACCGGGAAGCTCCGGGATAGCGAGCTTTCGAGACTTCACACGGGACCTGACTCCTAAGGCTCAAATGTCGGGCTCCTACGCATCCTCGAACGACTTCAGGTGATTTCCGATGATCGCAAGACCTGGGCCGGAGTCTGAGCATGAGCCCTTGGTCCCGACGAGACGGGCGGATTCTGCAGCGATGGGAATCCGAGTCGTTCTTCGCTCGGGTGTGCGTAAACCAGGGTTGACAATAGATCGACGGTGCCTTCTTTTCGTCATGCTGCCACAGACGGGAGGTCTGCATGATCGAAGTGAATACGGCTTGCGCGCATCATGATGCTGTCAAGATCTGTACACGCGCAACAGATCACACCGGAAAGTGTCGCGGCAATTGTGTTCGCTAGGTTCACCCTGGGCATGAGCCATTCCTCTATTGACCATCCGAGTTGTTGAGTGGCAGAGAGCCCTTGTTCCAAGGAGTACTGACGCCTAATCCTTGTCGCGATAACGGGACGAGCGGCCGCTAACACACGCTTCCATTGCCTCGGTGAGGGCTGCAACTCTCCTTGGATCCAGTGCCGGCGAGCCATCCCGAAGCCATGGTGAAACGCGGCGCGACGTAGTGCTTTGGAAGTGGTTCTACCCGGAAGGGGCCGATGCCTGACGACAGCCGTAGGGCAATACACCAATCGATGCCCAGCGAGGACCAGGCGATGCATCATCTCAAATTCCTCGTTCGCTAGGGCCAGGCCTCTCGTATTACCAAGTCGGGGATCGAACAGTGGATCAGCCTTACGCAAAGATCGCCTGATGGCCATGTTGGCTCCGACCGGTAGATTGTCCCCTCCAGCAAACTCAAAAGGACTCTCTCCATAGTCGATGAGTTCAACTAAAGATGCATGCTCGCCAATGTTCGCTGTGACACCTTCATGCAAGATCCTTCCCCCAGTCGCGGCGACGCGTGGATCCTCAAATGGTGCTGTCAAGGCTTCTAACCAACCGGGATCAACGACGACATCGTCATCAGTGAAGACGATCAGATCGCCCGTGGAGGCTGCCACACCAGCATTTCGTGCGCTGGAGTGTCCTGGTCGGCTCTCTGGGACATATGTCGCGCATCGAAAACCCTCTACCACCTGCTTCGTGTTGTCGGTCGATCCATTATCAATCACGAGCAGCTGGCAATCAGGAAGGAGGTTGGTACAAATCGACTCAAGGCAAGCAGAAAGAAGTTGTGCACGGTTGTATGTGCATACCACGACTGAAATCTTCAAGACCGTGACCTCTTGGAGTCCGATTGCCATATCACTTTGCGTCTGTGCCATTATGCCCAAGAGTGACGCGCGCCGCGTCGACCATCACCTAGCTTCGGCGAACCACGGTTCGAGCTCCGAGCACGGGCGGCGACGCTCGACCGGAGCGCAGCACCGCGGGTAGCTCTGGCTGTACACCGCTACCCCAATCGCTGCTCGCCGCGCCGGGCATGAATGTCCAAACGGTCTGTGCTGACAACGCGGAGAGATTACTCGCGTGTCCACCCCTTCAAGCGTCCTGGTCGCGCTCGCCGCCCCCGTGGCCACCGGGAGCTCCCGTGGCCATGCAGTACGCACAGAGGCTCACGTCGCCACTGTGGTAGACGTTGAGTAGCTGGTGACGAGGATCACCTCAGGTGAGCTGGCGGGAGTCGAGTGAAAGTCGATTTTGTGAAAATCCATTCGGGAGTGGCACCCGAATCGAACCAAACACGCGCTGTCGCGCCCGACCGCATTGGAAAGCTCACCGTCGTCGCTATCGCCGTAGTCGCCTCCTTGGGTCTCTTGCCATGGCTTGGCAAATCAATGTTCGCCGATGAAGGCGCCACCCTCTATTCGGCACACCTGTCGTGGTCAAATCTCTGGACCCAATCACAGCATGTAGACCTGGTCCTTCTGCCGTACTACGTGCTCATTCACTTCTGGCTGATGGTTTCTGGTGACATCGCATGGGTGCGGGCGCTCTCCCTCTTTGCGTACCTCGGGACCATTCTGGTGGTTGGCTGGACTGGCCTCCGTATCGCGGGGAAATGGTGCGGCATCGTCGCTGCCGTTCTGACCGCAACCAGCACGCTCCTCATTGTGAAGTCCCTGAATGCCCGACCCTATGAACTCAGCACGCTGCTGGTGGCCCTCTGTGCATTCTTCTTGATCAAATGGCTCGACGACCCCCGTACACGGTGGATGTGGGCGTTCAGCATCCTGGCGTTACTCGCCACCGCGCTGCAATTGTTCTCACTGCTTGCTCCGACTGCAATGCTCATCTGTGTTTTGGTCGTACGCCCGGAGCTGATTGCTCAACGTGTGCGCGTTCTGCTTGCACCTATTGGACTCCTCGCGGTGGTCTCCGGGGCATGGGTTGTCGCGTGCATCAGAGAAGTGGGCCAGGTGAATTGGATCGCAAACGAATCGGCCAGCAGCCGCCTGCTCGCAGAGGTGCGGGGCCCCGTGATCGGTCAGTTCTACGGCCTCGTCCTGGTTGTCATCGTCGTGCTCGTTGCAATCAAGCTCGCTGCCGCACGCTGGAACCGCCCCGGCCGCGATGGCGTCGTCCAGCGGGTCAGCGCGGATCGGGACGTACTTGCCCTGACGACCGGCTGGGCGGTCGTTCCCACGATCGTGCTGTCTGTGGCCTCGGTCGTACATCCGATTTATTCGGATCGGTACGTCACGGCATCCGCCCCCGGGGCCGCCTTACTGGTGGCATTTGTTTGCGTGCGCGTATTCCGGGACACACTCGGAACCTCCCGCGTTTCGGATCGCACGGCGACCAGCAAACTGCCACGACAAATCATGGCAACGTTGGGCATCATCGCGGTGTACGTCCTTGCCTTTGGCTACTTCAGCTCGGCCTCGGCCCTCCAGGAGGACTTGCGCAGTCCGGCACGTTACGTAGCCATGAATGTGCAGCACGGAGACGCGATCGCTCTGCCAGACCATGCCATTAGTTCGGCCATTCAGTACTACCTCGCAAGCGAACACCGGCGCGTACCCCTTTGGCCACAGCTGGGCGTTCAACAGCATTACGTCGAAGGATTTGACCTCTCGCTGGCTCCGTCCTCGACCGGTGGCATTCCACGCCGTGTGTGGCTCGTGACGGACGGGAGTGTTCCCGGCATTGATCGCTTCGAAGCCACCCTTGAATACGAAGGCTATGCGCTCGTGCAGGAACAACAGTTCACCGGAGTCACACTTTTGCTCTACGAAACCTGGCGCTAGCCGAGGGAGGGCGTCCACCGGTCGATCCACGACTGGAGGACGAGCACGTCCCACAGCTCGTAGCCGAAGTCCCTTCGTCCCGATCGATGAAGGTCCCAGGCCCGACGAATGGGGAATGGGTCAAGAAGTCCCTGGGCACGGAGACGTTGCTCGTCGAGAAGATGCTCGGCCCAGGGGGCGAGCTCTGCACGCAACCACGCTCCAATCGGCAGACCGAACCCCATCTTGGGCCGTTCGACCAGCTTTGCCGGTACGTGGCGCTCGAGCACCTGTCGCAACAGCCACTTGGTTTGACCGCCTCGCAGCTTCGCGTGAAGGGGAAGACTCCAAGCTAGGTCGAGGACCTGTCGATCGAGGAACGGGACCCGGGTTTCGAGGGAGGCCGCCATGGCCGCTCGATCCAGCTTGACCAGGATGTCATTGGGCAGGTAGCCGACGAGGTCGAACCACAGCATCTGCTCGGTGATCCCGTCCCCCGAGACGGGGGAGCTGCGCGTCGCCTCGGGTAAGTCCCCATGGTCGTTCCCGAGCACAATGGACGCCGCATCGTCCCAGTGGGTAGTCAGGACCCGATAGGCGTCCTCGGGGTCCGACGCGGCGAGGACCCGGGCCAGCTTGGCCACCTTGGTCGACGGATTTCGCACCCGCCAACTGCCCGGGAGAGCGCTGGTGGCACCGGCCGCTCTCTCAACGAGGGCGGGTGGGATGCGGGCCAGAGCAGAGCCCGCGCTGCGGCGGACCCCGGTCGGCACGGCGGCGGCTCTTCCCCACACCCTTTCGAGCCAGGCATGGCGGTTGTACCCGGCGAATAACTCGTCGCCGCCGTCTCCGGACAACGACACGGTGACGTCTCTGCGCGCCACCCGGCTGACCAGGTAGGTGGGGATCTGGGAGACGTCGGAGAACGGCTCGTCCCAAATGTCCGGGAGTTGGGCGATGACCTCCACGGCTTCGTCGTCACCGACATGGACGGCGGTGTGGTCCGTCCCCAGATGCGCGGCGACCGCTGCCGCCTCGGCCGACTCGTCGAAGGAACGGTCGGCGAATCCGACCGTAAAGGTCCGTACCGGCACCGAGGCGTGCCGCTGCATCAGGGCCACGATGGTGCTCGAATCGATCCCTCCCGAGAGAAACGCTCCGACCGGGACGTCTGCAACCATCCTGGCCGCGACCGCCCCTGACAATGCCTCTTCGAGCAGATCCGTCATCTCTGCGTCCGAAACGGTCAACTGATGCCGCCGCGACCGCGTCACCGCCTCGGCCGTGGACCAATAACAGCGCTGTTCCGGAAGGACACCCCTCGCTGGTCCCTCCGTCACCGTCAACAGATGGCCGGGGAGCAACTTTCGGATGCCCCGCCAGATGGTGCCCGGAGCCGGGATGCAGTTGTAACGAAGGTAGCGGGCGACTGCACTTCGATCGAGTTCGCCGGAGAAACCTGGGAGTGCGCAGAGAGCCTTCAGCTCGGACCCGAACGCGAAGAGCGCGCCGATCCAACCGTAATAGAGCGGCTTCTCTCCGAAGCGGTCGCGCAGTAGGTGGAGTTCGCGGTCCTTCCTATCCCACAGGGCCGCAGCAAACATGCCCTCACAAGCATCGAGCGCCCGATCGATACCCCAACGTTCGACGGCTTCCAGGAGCACTTCCGTGTCGGAGCCGCTGCGGAATCGTGTCCCGCCACGCTCCATTCGCACACGAAGTTCGCGGTGGTTGTAGACCTCTCCGTTGTAAGAGATCACCCACCGCCCGCTGGACGAGACCATGGGCTGCGCTCCGCCCGGTCCGAGATCGATGATCGCCAGACGCCGGTGACCGAACGCAACCCCTGCGTCAGCGTCGACCCAGAGGCCGCTGTCGTCCGGCCCACGATGCTCTAGCGGACGCGGCCATGCCCGAGGCCAAGGCGCCCAGTCGGTCGGCACCCGTCGAGGCGGCGGGGTCGAGGACGCCGGCGATCCCACACACAGCAGGTCAACCCACCCGTCGACGGCTCACGCCGCCGCACGTCATTCTCGTGCCATGGATCGCAGAGCACGGTGGAGCCATGCTGATCCTCTTCGGCACCCGCGAATCATCGGCCGTGGCTGTGTGACGGTCAATCACCCCTCCCCCGAACCTCATCGCCGATGTGAACCTGGCTCAGCGAGATGGAGACCCGGGTCGCTCGTTCGCCTGGGCGAACTCGCCTTCGGACCGGTGGTAGTCGGCATTCTCACCGAAACGGCCTCTGGCGCCGTCCCAGAGGCCATGCAGGATGGCTTTGCGCTCGTGCCGCCCGGTTGCCTTTTGTAGGTGTCGGGCGGAGTAAGCCAGGTGCCACGCATGCCATGAGAGGTGCCCGTGGCGTCGCGCCAAGAGGATCGAATTGCGAGCGTGGTAGTACGACCTCCATGTCTCGTGTTCATCGGTCGGGCGATGCGGTCCAAGTGTCTGAGCCCGGCCCGCCGAGGTCTGCTGGTCCGCGACAGCCCGCGCCGACACAGCGTCGACCAGCACCTCGAATCCACCTTGCCGCACCCGACAGAAGAAGTCGAAGTCTTCGAGGCCGAAGAACCACTCGGGATCGGGAAGGATGCCGGCGTCGAAGACCCGCCGGGACAGCAGGGTTGCCCCCCAACTGGCCACGTCGACCGGCACCAGCTCGTCCAGGCTCCCCGGGGGAGGTACCACGTTGAGCGTGTGCGAGCCTCGCCCGACGAACCGTCGCCCGTAAGCGACCACCGCCCCTACCGGCGGGCCATGCTGCGGGTCACGACGCTCCGCCCGGCTCACGACGTCGGCCAACCGCGGGCTCGGAAGCGAGAAGAGCCCGACGTCGTCCTCACACAGATAGGCCCAGTCGACGGAGGGGTCGGCGAATGCACACGCCATCCCGGCACCGAAGCCGCCGCCCGGGCCGAGATTCCGCGGCAGTCGGAGAAGTCGCACCGACGACTCCAACGTCGAGTCCTCGAGTCCTCCTTGCCCGTTGACCACTACCACCACACGATCAGGAGGAAGACCTTCTCGTTGGATCAAGGAGCGCACCACTTCAGCGGCGAGGCGTGGTCTCCGGTGCGTGAGCACCACGGCCGAAACCGACGTATCGAGGGGAGGCGTGCGTGCGCCGGCTCCGTCTGACCCGCTCTGATTGCTCTTCACTCCTCCCCCATTTCTATAGGCTAACAACGGTCGTGGAGGACATCGGGGTGGCGGAGGACCAGGACACGAGCGAGCGTCCGCTTATCAGTGTCGTCGTGCCGGTCAGGAACGGCATGCCGTGGATCGAATATCAACTCCGGGCCTTGTCCACCCAGGAAGTGCCGGCCGGCTGGGAACTCGTGATTGCCGACAATGGCTCAGACGACGGGTCCCGCGCCTGCGTCCAGCGCTGGGCAGGACCGCACCCTCGCATCCGCCTGGTGGACGCCTCGGCTCGTCGGGGGGCGGCGGCGGCACGGAACGCGGGAGTCCGGTCCGCGCGTGGCCACCTCTTGGCCTTCTGTGATGCCGACGACGTGGTGCGGCCGGGCTGGCTCGCCTCCATGTGGGAAGCCCTTTCCGGCGCTGACCTGGTCGCAGGTGTGTTCGACTTCGGTGCCCTGGACGGGGTCCCGAGCACTCCCCCGGTTCCGGCGGCCACACGGCAATTGGGTTTCCTCCCTTTCGCGCTCACCGCCAACCTGGCCGTCCGCAGGGAGGTCTTCGAGGCGGTGGATGGCTTCGACGAGGAACTCTCGGCGGGAGAGGACGTGGATCTGTGCTGGCGGCTCCAGCTGGCGGGGTACCGGTTCGCGGTGGCGGCCGGCGCGATCGTAGAGAAACGCGAGCGTGCCGCTGGCAGGCCCACGTTCCGTGCCGCCTGGGCCTACGGGAGGTGCGGGCCGCGCCTCTACGTGCGCTATCGCGCCAAGGGCATGCGGCGGGACCTTTGCGGAGCCGCGAAGGCATGGCTCTGGTTGATCGGCGCGATCCCAGGTCTCGTCAACCCGTTGCGGCGGCGTGCGTGGACCCGGACGTTCGGCATACGCGCCGGACGACTGGCCGGATCAGCCCAATACCGCGCATTCTTCCCGTAGCCGACTTCGAAAAGTGGTCAGTCGATGTCCCACGTGGTGCCGACATGCAGCGGGGCCGCCACCATGACCCCTTCCGGCGGGCTCAGGATTTCCGGTCCGAAGGCGTCGAAGGAGACGACCGGCTTCCAGGGGAGCAAGGGGTTGTCAGCCCACTTGCCGAAACTCGTCATCGCGGTCCAGACGGAGTAGCCACCCTTGGGCAGGGGGATGTTGTGCAGTCTGCATGTGACCTCGAAGTCGCCGGCCGGGAACATCCCGTGGTGTTTGGTGATGAAGATGGGGAACGCAGTTCCGAGTGAGATCCCGACGAAGAGGTCGGCTTCGACCGACTCGGGCGCATTCAGGGTCATGCGGACCTGGGCGTCCTCCAGCGAGAGGACCGGACCGCCGTCCGGCCCGGTGATGGATGACTTGAGCAGCCGGACGACGCCGTCGTTGGAAGTCGCGACCGACGCATCCTCCTGTACGGAGGAGCGGTAGAGGGCGGCGACCTCCCTGGTGGGGCCCGCCGCCCGCACCCTCGCATCGGCCAACCACATCGACTGTTGGCACGTCGCTTCGACCGAGCTCAGGTCGTGCGAGACGTAGACGAGGGTGGTGCCCTGGCGCACGACCTCCTCGATTCGCTGGATGCACTTCTGCTGGAAATTGGCATCGCCCACGGACAGCACTTCGTCGACGAGAAGGATGTCGGGCTCAAGGAAGGCGGCGATGGAGAACCCCAGCCGCATCTGCATGCCGAGCGAGAAGAACTTCACCTGCCGGTCAATGGCGTCGGTGAGCCCGGCGAACTCCACGATCTGGTCAAATCGTTGATGGCTGATCTTGCGGCGCATGCCGAGCACGGCGCCGTAGAGGTAGACGTTCTCGCGTCCTGTCAGGTCGGGATGGATGCCGCTGGTCACGCTGAGGAGCGCACCCATCCGACCCTGCACCTGGCATTGACCGGCCGATTGGTACGTGACCTTGCTGATGATCTTGAGAAGTGTGGTCTTGCCCGATCCGTTGATCCCGATGAGCCCCAGCGTCCCCCCGGGCTCGACGCTGAGGTTGATGTCCTTGAGCACCCACCGATAGTCCCTTCGCGTCCCATTGGTGAACGAGCGGCGCATCCGGAGGAACTGGTCGTAGAACAGCGGCGCGGTCCGATCGGCACGGAATTTCTTCCACACGTGTTCGACGCGGATAGCCCCTTTAGGCAATGTCGGCAAAGTTCACCTCAAAGCGCTTGAAGGTTCGGTATCCGACGATCAGATAGAAGACGGTGCCGGCGATGGCCGCCAGCAAAGGTCCGGGGGCTGGGTTCAAGCCTTGGAGCATCGTACGGCGAACGTCGTCGATCACCGGCCCCAGCGGGCTGACGAAGCCGTACACCAACTGCCACTTCTCCGGGACGCGCTTGAACTGCCAGATCACCGGTGTGGCGAAGAGGCCCAACATGATGACGATGGGGAGGACCTGGGCGAGGTCGCGCATCTGGATGATCAATGCCGACACCGCGACAGTGACGCCGATGGTGAAGCCCAGTTCGATCAGTATCAGCAGCGGCACCCAGACCGTCGTGGGGTACGGGACGAAGCGATAAAGGACGAAGAGCAGCACGAGGGGGATCCACGCCAGGATGGAGTTCACCGCCGTCACCAGAATGCTCTCGAGCGGGAAGCACTCCCGCGGGAACTGCGTCTTGCTCATGAGGGCGTTGTTCGTCAGCAGCGAGGTGCCGCCGTTCCCCAAACTCCCGGCGAAGAAGGTCCAGCACAGGATGCCGATGTAGGCGAAGAGGGGATACGGGATCCCGGGAACCCCGTTCGACGACGTCCGAGAGAAGATGATCGTGAAGATGCCGAGCATGGCCAGCGGAAAGATCAGAGCCCACAGAAAGCCCAGGGTGGCCTGCTTGTACTGGGCCCGCAGGTCACGCTCGGCAAGCGTGTAGATGATGTCGCGGCTGGACCAGAGGGCGCTGAACGATGTTCTCAGCCTGGAGTTGTGACGGTAGATCAGATGGCTCGGCGGCTCGTCCGGCAGCGATGCGCCATCCGCTGACCCAGCGCCGTTCGCGCCAAAAGACACCCCCCCTCCGCGGGAGTCGGCAAGGTCATCGACTACGGCACCTCTCCGCCCGCCCCAGCAGGCCCTCGTTCCCAACCGACATGGAAGACTGACAGTATCGCGCATGCTGCAAACCACCGAGAAGCGTGTTCTGCGAGCCGCCGAGGCCGGAAGGAGACCTCGGCCGGTACTATCGCCTGGTGGGCGTCGAAGAGGGGTTGCGAGCGCCCGGTCGACCCCTGCGAGTGCTGCTGGTCATCAAGTGCCTGGGCTACGGGGGCGCCGAACGCCTGTTGGTGGACATGGTGGCGGCCGGGGACACGGAGCGGTTCCGGTACGAGGTGGCCTACGTGCTCCGGGACCAAGACGCCCTGGTGCCGGCGGTCGAGGCGGGGGGAACGCCTGTACACGCCCTGGGCGCCGCCCAGAACGCGGATCTGCGGTGGATGGCGGCCCTTCGCCACCTTCTGGTGCGCGGGCGCTACGACGTCGTGCACTTCCACCTCCCCTACGCCGCCGCGCTGGGACAAGTGGTGGTGGCTTCCATGTCCCGCTCTTCCCGGCCGGGCGTCGTGTACACCGAGCACAGCTTGTGGGACCGTGCGAGGCTTTCGAATCGCGCGTTGCTGCGTGCCTCGCTGATCAAAGGGGAACGGCTCGTGGCGGTGTCCCAGGCGTCCTACGACGCGCTTCCGGCATCACTGCGCCGCCGCGCCACGATCGTCGTGCACGGCGTCGATCTGTCCCGGTCTGACTCGCTGATCGCCCGTCGGGCGGAGGTGCGCGAGGGCGTGCGGTCCGAGCTCGGGGTGCACGACGAGGAGCTGCTGTTCATGACGGTGGCCAACCTCCGTCCGGAGAAGGGCTACGACGTGTTGCTCACTGCGGCCCGGTCCATCGCGGACTACGGGATCCCGATCCGCTTCGCCGCCGTGGGACGCGGCCCGCTGACGACCTCGCTCCACGCCCGTCACCATGATCTGTCGCTTGGAGAGCGATTCCAATTCCTCGGCCAGCGCGACGACGTGCTGCAACTGCTCGCGGGCGCCGACGCCTTCGTGCTGCCCTCGCTGCACGAGGGCCTCCCCGTCGCGTTGATGGAAGCCACCAGCGTCGGGTTGCCCATCGTCGCGAGCTCCGTCGGCGGCGTGCCCCAGGTCCTCGAGGACGGGGTGGACGCCCTGCTGGTGCCGCCGGGCGAGCCTGGCTCCTTGGTCGATGCCATGAAGCGGCTCGCGTCGGATCCGGAGCTGCGCGAGCGCCTCGGCCGCCAGGCCAAGCTCCGGAGCTCCATGTTCGACATCGCCGAGGCCGGTCGGGCCGTCGGCGACATCTACCTGCGGGTGGCCCGGGCGCGTTGAGCGGGCTGGTCGGGAAGAGGCTGGTCCACGTCACCACCGTGGACATGAGCTTGGTGCTCCTGCTCGGCCCCCAACTCCGAGCGTTCGCCGAGGCCGGCATGGAGGTCGTCGGGGTGTCGGCTCCGGGACCGTACGTGTCCCAGCTGGAGTCGTGGGGCATCCGTCACGAGCCCCTGCGACACGCGACGCGGTCCATCGCGGTCGGCCAGGACATCCTGGCGCTCAACGAGTTGTGGCGGCTCTTCCGGCGGCTCAATCCCGACATCGTCCATACCCATAACCCCAAGCCGGGCCTCTACGGCCGGGTGGCCGCCCGCGCCGCGGGGGTGCCCGGCATCGTCAACACCGTGCACGGGCTCTACGCGAGCCCGGAGGATCGGGCGTCGCGCCGGGCCGTCGTCTACGCCCTCGAGCGCGCGGCATCCCTGTGCTCTGGAGCCGAGCTGGTCCAGAACCCCGAGGACTTCCGTGTGCTCGCCCGTCTCGGCGTGCCCAGGCACAAACTGGTGCTCCTCGGGAACGGCGTCGACCTGCAGCGCTTCCGACCGGCAGCAAACGAGCAGGATCGCCGAAAGGCTCGGGCGGACCTCGGTGTGGACGACGATGCCCTGGTGGTCGGGGCCGTGGCGCGCCTGGTCTGGCAGAAGGGCTTCCACGAGCTGTTCGAGGCAGCCGAGCAGCTCCGCAAGACCCAACCCGACGTCGTCTTTGTCGTCGTGGGTGGGACCGATGCGGACAAGCCCGATGCCATCTCGTCTGACCAGCTGGTCGACGCCAGTCGCCGCGGGAACATCGTCTTCGCCGGCAACCGGGACGACATGGAGCACGTCTACGCAGGGTTCGACATCTTCGTGCTGCCTTCGCACCGTGAGGGATTTCCGCGATCGGCCATGGAGGCAGCGGCCAGCGGCTTGCCCGTCATCGCCACCGACATTCGTGGGTGTCGGCAGGTTGTCGCCCAGCGGCAGTCCGGACTACTCGTCCCTCTGCACGACCCGGTGCGACTGGCCGCGGCGATCGAGGAGCTTGTACGTGACCCGGTCCTCCGCCGGCAGATGGGCTCAGCGGGTCGACGCAAGGCCGAGGCCGAGTTCGATGACCGCAGCGTGGTGTCCAAGTCGCTGCAGGCCTACGAGCGGGTCCTCGCTGCCACGTCTTCGACGAGGCGCCGAACGCAGTCTTCGGCGACTCCGCCTTCATAGCGTTCGAGGTACAACGTCTCTGCCGCACCGGTCAGGCGCACGCGCAACGCGGCGTCGCGCAGCAGGCGCACGGTCGCAGCGGCGAAGTCGTCAGGATCGTCGGCCAGCAACAGGTGCACGCCGTCCTCCACGGCCAATCCTTCCGCGCCCAATGAGGTGGACACGACCGGTACCCGGTGGGCAAAGGACTCGAGGATCTTCAGCCTGGTCCCGCCGCCGTACCGGATCGGCACGGCGACCAGCGATGCACGAGCCAGCTCTTCCTCCATCGACGGAACCTGCCCGACCACGGTCAGCACTTCGGGCTCGTGCAGCTGGGTCACGCTCGTGACGGGACGGCCGACGAGTCGTACCTCGGTCGCGGGTTCGGCGGCTCGGATGCGGGGGGCGATGGTGTTCGCCAACCACTGCGCCGCGTCGATGTTCGGCGGGTACTCGAGGTTTCCCTGGAAGAGCACGACCGGCGGCCCGTCGGCAGCCGGGTTCCCGGCCGGCCGTCGTGGCCGAGGGTATGTGTTGGGGATCACGGTGACGTTGGACCATCCGGACCTGGCGGCGTCGAGGTCACTCGGCAGCACGATGCGTTCCACCTCCGCCGCCACGGACTGCTGGAATCGACGCCAGTCCCTGGCGTTGAGGCGGGTCTGGTACCAGGTCAAGCGGGTCCGAACGGAGTCTCGCCGGGGGGCGGCTCGCAGCTGGTCGGCCAGCAGGCCGGCCCGGAGCTCGGATTTGACGTCCTCAAGATCCATCAGATCCACGATCGTCGGGCCGAAGTCGGGCCGTCCCGTCCACTCGTAGGCGGGCGCCGTCGAGAACCACACCAGGTCATACGGCGGGCGGGCCCAGTCTCGCAGGGCGAGTCGGGGCGCCGGGTCGGCTCGGGCCATGACCACCTCGAGCGGCACTCCGCGGTGCACCACCCAGTCCAGGCGCCACTTGAGCTGGGAGGACCTTTGGGGGAACGGGACGCCCACGGAGCGCAGAACCGAAACTGACGGCGGCACCGCCATCTTCGATCGGCGCTGGTCGTGGAAGACGAACAGGTCGAGGTCGCTTACCGGTGCCAGCGCCTCCACCACCCTGGCCAGTCGGACCAGCCCGCCCCCGAGCGACGGCCACGGCACGTCGTGGGCCACCAGCAAAGACCTCACGGTCTGGTCACCGCCAAGCATCGAGTGCAACCTGTGCGACCGCGGCATGGCTCGTCGGCCTGACGTCCACGCCGAGTGGTAGAGCCGGGCCAACGGCGGCCTTCGTGTTGCGAAAAGGCCCTGCCGGGCAGATCCACCCACCGGCGGAGCAGGGACGGCCGATGCGGGCCCCAGACCCGACGACGGTCCCCGAGGCCGATGGCCGCACGGTGCCGCGGCTGGGCCAAACCTCCGTGCCGAGCCCCTCCGGGCCGGACGGGGACTCGGCAGACGTTCTCGAGCCCAAACGTCGGATCCGCCTCGTCGAGCTCAGCCCTGCCATAGGGCGATATGGAGAGGAGATGGGTCGGACCACCGTTTCCGAGGGCGCGCAACATGATCAGGAGAGGTAGCCGGAATCCGCTGGTGGCGGCCAGGGGTACTCGTAGGCGACAACCAGCGTAGGCATGCTCACCCCCCGGGATCGGCGAAGGGGCAGCAGGCCGAGCGGTCGCTCCGCGGCCCCGGTCGGCGGCATGGTAGCGGATGTCAAGGAAGGCGGTAGCCGAGCGACCCTCGCTGCTACGGTGCACTGGCTGCCAGCGAGGACGGGGAGGGGGAGCACAGAGGTGACGGCGCAAGTCGGGAAGGGCGGGGGTCCGCTGGTGCTCCACGTGGTTCCCACGCCTCGAGGCCGAGGTGGTCAACTCGGCGCACGGATGTTGGCCGACCGGCTCGACGAGCCGGGAGTGGTCCAGCACCGTCTGCTCAACCTCTTCGCCGGGCGGCCAGAGGTGGCAGTCGACTTCACTCTTGACCATCCCGGGGGTGATCGCCCGGCCAAGGGGTTTGAACCCCGCGTCGCCCTCCGGTTGCGCAAGATGCTCGCCCGGCTCGATCCGGCAGTCGTGGTGGCCCATGGCGGCGACGCCATGAAGTACGCCGTTCCGGCGCTCATCGGCACCCGGCGCTCGTTGGTCTACTGCGTCATCGGGACCTACGCGGGACCGTCGACGCCACTCCGTCAATGGGGATGGAGGCGGATCATGGCCCGCGCCGGACTCGTCGTTGCGGTTGGCGACGAAGTGCTCGACGAGTGCAGAGAACGTTTTCGAGTCCCCCCTCAGCGAGTGGTCATGATTCCGTACGGACGTGATCCGTTGGAGTACCGTCCTCGATCGGGTCCGCCGGGGTCCGCCGACGCCACGCTCCTCTTCTTGGGTGCCCTGACGACCGGGAAGCAGCCTGATCGGTTCGTCGAGGTGGTGGGCCGCCTTCACGCCGAGGGCCGCACCGTCAATGCCATGATGGTGGGCGACGGGCCGCTGGCCGGAACGCTGACCCCGATGGCGACGGCGCAGGGGATCGAGGTCCTCGGCGCCCGCTCGGACGTGCCCGAGCTCTTTCGCCGCGCCGACGTGTTCGTGTTCCCGAGCCGCCCCACCGGTGAGGGCCTGCCCGGAGTCCTCATCGAGGCAGGGCTGAGCGGTCTTCCAACGGTGGCGACGCCCGTGCCGGGAGCAGCGTCCGTCATCTCCGATGGTCAGACAGGGATGATCGTCGATGACTCGGTTGCATCCATGGCCGCAGCGGTCGGTCAACTCTTGGATGACCCGGACCGCAGGGCAGCGATGGGTGCGGCGGCGCGCAGTCGGTGCGAATCGGCCTTCACCCTGGACCTGATGGCCCAGCGATGGCACACGGCCCTCCGACCGATGTTGAGCGGTCAGGTACGCGCCGCTCGCCGTGGTGCCCCTGCCGCGGGCTGGCGGGCCAGGGCCTTCCGTCGTGCGAGGCGCTCGCGGTAGCGCAGTTCCCAGACGTAACGGGGCGGGCGGTGGCGAGGGCCCCGGGGGATACAGAGGGGGACGAGGAAGAAGGGCAGCACATCCGTGGCCTCGCGGGTGATCAGACCCTGGTTGCCCAGTGCCGCGAAGAAATAGCAGAACGCGGCTGTGAACAGCACGCACATGATGACGTACGGCCGGGCGAAGGCCACCCGGGGGAGGATCCGCAACTGCCGGAGTGATGCGAGGACCACCACCACCAGCACACTGTTCTGCGCTGCTGCGAACAATTGGCCTCCACCGTGGGCGTTGATGGGCAACGGGTCGAATAGGACGACCCACACGTCCTTTGGGTAGTAAATGGGGCTGGAGGAATAGGCGACGCCACTGCTCCCGAACCCGCTGCCGGGGCCCTGATTGTTCTTGTTGATTTGCGCCAGGTTCACAGAGCCGTTGAGACCGGGGAGAAAGTGGAGCGTCACGAAGACGCCGGCGCCGACCAACACTCCCATAAAGATGAGGGAGCCCGTGCGGCGCGCTCCTCCGAATTTAGCGGTGGGACTCGCGGGGCGGACCAGCATGGCGACGGTGAATCCGGCCAGGGCCAGAACCGTCTCGTTCGGTCGGATGAACGCGCCGCCCGCCGAAGCAGCGACGACCATCATGTAACCACCGCGGAGATGGGCGAGTATCCGCGCGCATCCGTAAGCGGTCATGCCGAGCAGGAACATCATCAGCGCTTCCTTGCTCACATCCGAGGTCCAAAACAGAAGCGTGGGCAGGAAGAAGATCAGGTACCCGTACCGGCGATTGCCCGCCCCGCTGAACGTGACCGTGAAGGCGCGGTAGAAGAACACGATCCCGATGAACGAGAGAAAGCTGAAGACCAAGAAACCGCCTGCCTGGTTGACTCCGGTGATGGCGAAGACCACACCCGTCACGATGCTCACCGAGCCGTCGGAGACAATTCCCCTGAGATTGGCCGGCGCCAATGAGAAGTCGAAATGGCGGAATCCGTTTGCCAGCACCGCCCCTTGTGAGTCGTACCTGGTGTAGTCCGCGATCCCCTGGTAGAGGTGGTCGACGACCCAGATCTGCAAGGGGGCGCAGATCAGGTGGAGGAGCAGGCAGAACATCAGGGCCCTCGCGAGCCACTCGTCGCCCTCGGATTCCACCACGCGACGGATGATGGTCATTCCGATGCCAAACAGGACCGCCGCGATGAACAAGGCGGCGATCGGCTGGGAATGGATCATTGTCCGTTAGACATCGAACTGGACCGGCCCGGCCCCGCTCAGGCCCCCGGAAGCGGGTTGTGGACCACGAACCCGTCGTCGTGCGGCATCGCACGATCGACATCGGCAGGCCGGACGATGGGTAGCTCGTCCGTCCTGTCCTTCCTTGATTGCTCGTCTGCTGCCTCGAGCTCCGAGTCGACGCCCCAGATGTAGGTCTCAAGAAGAGGGCCGTTTGTCAGGACCATGCCGACGACGGGTGCTCCCAGACGCTGCAGCGTCGCGCTGGTCTTTCGCGCCTCGCCCACGGTCGTCTTCTCTCGCTCGGCCACGACCAGCACCACGTCAGCCAGCGGAGTCAATCCCTCCCCATGGTGGACGGAGAGGAAGGAGGGGACCTCGAGGATCACCACGTCAACAATTTGACGCAGCGCTGCGAGCACGTCCGGCATGCGGATGACGACCTGGGCCGGGTGGCCGACGAAGTAACGCAAATCCAGGCGTGACACGCCGGGAACAGAGGTCTCCCCGAGCAGTTGCTCCACGTCGGCCGGGCTCAAGGGGCCGGAGACGAGAGTGGTGTTCTGCCCGTCGTTTGAAGAAGACGCGTCGCCGCTCTGGGGGGACGGCCAGTTCTTCCACCATAGAGGCGTGGTTTGCGGCAGTTCGGAATCCGCGGGCGAGGCAAGTCCGGAGGTGCTCACGAGCGTGACCCGTTGACCGGTCTCGGCGCTGACCGTGGCCAGGTTGAGAGCGACATCGCCGAGGGACGGCTCCGGCCCGGCCGAGGTGACCAGCACCACCCTCCGAGCCGCGTGCCGGGCGGGCGTGAGGTCGGATGTCCTGTTGTTGCTCATGGCGGACCAGCCTGGCCGGAGCGACTCCCGACACCCGAGTCAAGCACCGGGTCCTCTCCCTCGTACCACCGCTCGCTCTGCTCGGAGGGCGGGAGGGGCAGCGGTTCCCGGAAGACCGAAAGCCAGAGCATGCGGTACGACTCGATCGATTCGCTCGAGTCAGGCGAGATCTCGGCGACGACCGGGTAGCCGAAGGCTGCCTGGGCCCGCTTGGACGTCTTCAGTCGCTTGTCCAAGAGCCAAAGTGCCAAAGCGGCCAGGGCTCCGAGAATCAGGCCGATCCCCAGGCCCGCCGCGGCACGGACCTTGCGGCTATTGGTTGCCGAACTCGGCGTGATACGGCTCACGGTCGAGGCGGAGGGACTTTGAAGCAGCTGGAAGCCCGTGTTCGGCTGCTCGACGACGAGTTGCGCCAGGCGCTCCTCTAGGGCGTTCACCTGGACCTGTAGAGCCTGCTCGTTGAGGCCAAGGGGGTAGTTCTTGGAGGCGATTTCGTTCTCGATCGTCAGCAGAGTCGTCTGCGTCTGGTGTTCAGCCGAATTCAGGCTTTGCGTTGCAACGGTCATCAACTCCGAGCTCATCGCCTGGTCGTAGGCATTGTTAATGGCCAGCGCCTCGGCGGTGGTCTGTGCACTGATCTGGACGTCGATGACACCGACCTGGCCGCTGGTCGGCGCCGACGAGCTCGCGTTCTGGGACGGTGGAGGGAGGAGTGTGATCACATGCCGCACCTCAAAAGGAGGCCAGCCAAGGTGGGCGAGTTGGCTCGTGAGGTTCATGACCTCGTCGGTGTTCGCGTAGTAGAGGATCTGGTCGGGGCTGATCCCGCTCCCAAAGAGGTCTCCGGTGTTCACCGGGGCGGGAGGAGTCGCCCCGAAGCTGGACGTGGATACAAAGTAGCTCTCTTTCACCAGGTTGGGCCGGGGGAGCAGTAGGCCCACCGCCACCCCGACCAGGCCGAATATGACGATCAGCCACCAGCCCCGGACCAGTGCACTGAGGTAATCGCTCCGCTCCATTACTCTCCCGACGTCAAACCCTTGGTGGCCGTACTCGCGACATTCGAGTGGCCGACCAAGCTAACAGCCCTTCTTCCTGACCCAGCATCAACCCTCGGCTCACACTGGGGTTGCCGACCGATCCCACACGCAGGATCAGGGCGCGCCTGGACCAGGTTCCCGCCATATCCGAAATGCTGCCATCGACCTTCCACGCGGGAATAGAGCCAACCGGACCGTACCCGCACAACGTATTGACAATCACCGCGAAAGATCAGCAACAGAGTTTTGGCAGCATCGCAAAGGGGCAGCGAAAGGGGTGGCTGCCACCGTCGTGCCGGCGACGGAGAAACGTGGCTGGCAGGGGCGACGTGAGATCGGACGTGAGATCGACTGAGGGCTGGCAACCATATGACCCGGACCACCATTCCCAAGACCGGCGCATTCCATGCGCCGGTCACGAGTGTTCCCCTGTGCAGGCTCCAAGCGGCGCGCTACATTTGGGTCGGGCTTCGGGGGAACGAGGGAACAACTTGATACGACGGGGCCGATCGGCCAGACCTCGGCAGCGGTTGGGCGTAGCGAGATGACGGATCCCAAATCGGAACACCGCGCCTCGGAACCGGTTGTGACACCCAGCCATCCTCAGCAGCCCTCCATGAGGATCTCAGGTGAGATAGCCGCGCTCGCGAGCCGCGTGCGCGCCCGACTCCTCTTCATGGTGCTCGACGCCGCCTGCGTGGTCGCGGCGTACAGCGCGTCCGAGGTCTTCTACTGGCGCCACGTCGCCCCGGCCCAGTACGGCTGGCACTTCAGCCTCTTCGTCCTCATCGTGGTGATCGTGACCCTCGTCAGCAACCGGGCGTGGGGGTTGTACGGCCGCATGTGGCAACACGCCGGGCTCGAAGAAGCTCGTCAGATGGTCTTCTCGACCGCAACGGTCACTGCCGTCCTCTTGGTCGTCTATCCGCTCATCGGGATCGCCGGATATCAACTGCTGCACCCGGAGGTGGTGTTGTTCGGCCTGTTCTTCGCGGCCGCCGGCATGAGCCTGATCCGCTTCCACTCGCGCATCTTCGCCTGGCAGCGCGGCTCGAGGGGCAGCGGCCTCCGGATCGCAATCGTCGGGACGCGCGGCGCGGCGGCGTCGGCCGTGCGCGAGATGCTGCGCCACCCCGACGCAGGACTGATCCCGGTCGCCGTGTTCGACGACGACACGTCGGTGCATGGGATGTCCCTCGTGGGTGTTCCAGTGGTCGGGAGCATCGAGGACATCCCCTCGGCCGCGAGTCGTTACATGCTCCAAGAGGTGCTCCTCGCGATTCCCCAGCCCTCGCCGGAGGTGATCGCCGACGTACTGCGCTCGGCGGAGCAAGCGGGGATCGCAATGAAGGTGCTTCCCACTATGACCGACGTCGTCAACGGGCCTACGAAAATGTTCGCCATCCGTAGGGCACGCCAGCCAAGCATCGAGGACCTGTTGGGCCGGACTCCGGTCGCGACCGACCTCGAGGGTGTTCGCCGGTCGCTCGAAGGTCACACAGTGCTGGTCACGGGAGCCGGCGGCTCCATCGGTTCAGAGATCTGCCGCCAGGTCGCGGGCTTCGGTCCCACCAGGCTCGTTCTGCTCGACCACGACGAGACCCACCTGCACGACACGATGTCGCTGGTCGACGGGCCCTGCCACCAGGCTCTTGTCGACATCAACGACCGAGAGGCCCTCTTCGGCGTGTTCGAGCGCTTCCGGCCCGACGTCGTGCTCCACACCGCGGCTCACAAGCATGTCCCTGTGCTCGAAGACCACCCGGTCGAGGCCGCTCGGACCAATGTCTTTGGAACGCTCAACGTCATCGAGGCGTCGGGTGCGGTCGGGGTGAGTCGCTTCTTGCTGGTTTCATCCGACAAGGCCGTCAAGCCTTCGAGCATCATGGGCGCCTCAAAGCGGGTCGCAGAGCAGGTGCTGCTGAGTCGATCGCCTCGGGACGGCACCTACTCTGCTGTCAGGTTCGGAAATGTACTGGGGAGCCGGGGCAGCGTCATCCCGACCTTCGCCCGACAGATCGAGTCTGGCGGCCCGGTCACGGTCACCGACCCCAGAATGACGCGGTTCTTCATGAGCGTCGAGGAGGCGGTGCAACTCGTACTTCAAGCGTCTCTGTTGTCGAAGGGCCGCGACATCTTCATGCTGGAGATGGGTGAAGCCGTGCCCATCATCGACCTCGCGCGCCGCATGATCCAGTTGTCTGGTGGTCGCGTCGGCGTCGATATCCAGATCGAGGTCACCGGCATCCGTCCCGGCGAGAAGCTCCGGGAGGACCTCCGGGAACCCGACGAGGAAGTCTCGGGGACCGGGCACCCGTCCATCTCGCGGTTGCTGCCCGTGACCACACCGAAGCCATGGTTCGATTCGTGTCTCGGGCAGCTCGCCGACGCCACACAACGAGGCGACGCCGACGGCGTGCGCCGGCTTCTCTTCGTCATCGCGGGGTCCGCGCTCGATCTTGTGCCCTCAGCGCCGCCTACTCCCGGACTGGGGCCTGACGGAGGTCACGCGGTGCCCTTGGCCAACGCGCACCACCGTCATGGATCGGCCGACCTCAAGACCGAACGGACGGGCGCCTAGTGGGTGGTGCGGAGTGTGATCGCCTGGTCGTCGTCGGCCAGGGGTACGCGGGACTTCCAGTCGCCATGCGGGCGGTCGAGGTGGGCTTCGATGTCGTCGGCTTCGATGTTGACGGAGCCAGGATCAAACGACTTGCCGCGGGAGAATCGCACGTCGAGGACGTGGCCAGCAGCACCGTGTCACGAGCGCTGGCGACTGGGCGGTACGAGCCAACAGACGACCCGGGACAAACCCGCGATTTCGACGTGGCCGTCATCGATGTCCCCACGCCCCTCACTGACGGGGTACCGAACCTGTCACACGTCACGGACTCCGTAACGATGCTGTCATCGTCGCTACGAGCCGGGGCCACCGTGATCCTCGAATCGACCACCTACCCCGGTACCACCGAGGATCTGGTCGCAGGCATCCTCGAGGATGGCTCGGGGCTCGCGGCGGGACGCGACTTCCACCTCGGGTACAGCCCGGAGAGAATCGACCCCGGCAACCCCACGTGGCACTTCGCCAACACCCCGAAGGTGGTGTCCGGGATCGACAAGGAGTCGCTCGACGCCGTGCAGGCCTTCTTCGATCGGCTCGTCGATCGCACGGTGCCGGTGTCGGGCACCCGGGAGGCCGAGCTCACCAAGCTCTTGGAGAACACCTTCCGCCACGTGAACATCGCGCTGGTCAACGAACTGACCGTGTTCGCTGAGGCCATGGGCATCGATATCTGGGAAGCGATCGACGCTGCGTCGACGAAGCCGTTCGGCTACCTCCGCTTCACGCCCGGTCCCGGCGTGGGCGGCCATTGCCTGCCCATCGATCCCAGTTACCTGTCATGGAAGGTGCGCCGCAGTCTGGGCCAGCAGTTCCGGTTCGTGGAGCTGGCGAACGACATCAACGCGCACATGCCGGACTACGTGGTGTCGCGACTGACCCTCGCGCTGAACCGGGACAGGCGCGCAATCAACGGCTCCCGGGTGCTCCTGCTGGGCCTCGCCTACAAGCCCAATACGGGCGACATCCGCGAGTCCCCTGGCGTCGTCATCGCGCAGAGCCTTCGTTCACTCGGCGCCGATGTCCGGGTGGCGGACCCGCACGTGGCGCCGGGCACCACCGACGTCCGGCACGTGGAGTTGACGGCCGACGAGGTGGATCAGGCCGACGCCGTGGTGGTGGTGACGGATCACGATGCGTTCGACTACGACATGGTCCGTAACCGAGCACGGTACGTGCTCGATACCCGCAACCGGATCCAGGGACGGCGCGTCGAGTCGTTGTGACCAGTTCTCACCGCCCTTGAAGGTGGTCGTGACCGGCGGTGCCGGATTCATCGGCGCCAACCTCTGCCGGATGCTCGACCAGCAGGACTTCGTCGACCATGTGGTCGCCCTCGATGACCTCTCGACAGGCTCGCGCCAGAACCTCGCTGGTGCTCGCTCGGTCGAGCTCAGGGAAGGCTCCATTCTCGACGTCGACGATCTCGACCTTGTGATGGCCGGCGCACACGCGGTCGTCCACCTGGCTGCCCGCCCGTCGGTGAGCCGCTCGCTAGCCGATCCCATGGCTACCCACGAGGTCAACGGCACCGGGACGATGATGGTGCTGGAAGCAGCACGTCGCCACGGCATGCCCCACGTCGTCGTGGCGTCCTCTTCTTCGGTCTACGGGGCCAACCCCACCCTGCCCAAACGGGAGGACATGGCGCTGATGCCGGTGAGCCCCTATGCCGCGAGCAAGCTCGCTGCGGAGTCGTACGCGCTCTCCTACGGGCGTTCGTTCGGGCTCCCGGTACTCGCCTTTCGCTTCTTCAACGTCTTCGGACCGTTGCAGCCGGCCGGACACGCCTACGCGGCCGTGGTGCCGGCCTTCATCTCGTGCGCCCTCTCCGGGACACCGTTGCCCGTTCACGGTGACGGCAGCCAGACCCGCGACTTCACCTACGTCGACACCGTCGTCTCGGTGCTCGCCCAAGCCCTTCGTCGCCGTGTCACGGCTCCCGAGCCGGTCAATCTGGCGTTCGGCTCGCGGGTCTCCCTCATGGAGTTGATCGCAGCCCTGGAGGAAATCGTTGGCCATGAGCTGCGCCGCGACCACGTCGGACCGCGGGCGGGCGACGTGCACGACTCGCAGGCCGACCGGACGCGCCTGACCAAGATGTTCCCGGAAGTCGAACCGACGCCACTCCAGGATGGGTTAGAGGCCACCGTGGCATGGTTCCGGGGGGCGCTCTGACGGAGCCCGCCGAGCCGACATCAGCGGACCCTTCGGTCATCGCGCGGTCGGACCTTCGCGGCCGCGTGGTCCTCGTCGCAGGTCCGGATGAGAGCACGGAAATCGTCGCCAACTTCCTGGCCTCCCGGGTGCCCGATCTGGTCGTTGTCGTGGAGGATCCGCCCTCGCGGCTGCAGATGGCGCGGCGCAGGGCACGACGGGTCGGATGGACCGCGGTCGTGGGCCAGATCCTTTTCGTCGGCGTGCTGCAGCCCGTCCTCAGGCGTCAGGGGTCTCGTCGTCGTGCTGCCATCTTGGGCGCCGCCCGGTCAGATGTGACGACTGCAGCACCCCGCCACCGGGTGCCCTCGGTGAACGCCGAGGCGACGGTGGCCCTGCTCGCATCGCTACGACCGACCTTGGTCGTGGTGCACGGGACCCGGATCATCTCCTCCCGGGTCCTGGAGTCGCTGGGCTGCCCCGCCGTGAACGTGCACGCCGGTATCACGCCTCGCTACCGCGGGGTCCACGGCGGTTACTGGGCACTGGCCGAGGGGCACCCAGAGTGGGTCGGCACCACGGTGCACTTGGTGGACCCCGGAATCGACACCGGCGCGATCTTGGCGCAAGCAACGTTCGACGTCACCGACCAGGACACGATCGCTACCTACCCGGACCTGCACCTGATTCACGGACTCTCTGCGCTGGGCACTCAGGTGGACAAAGCGATGACCGGGCAGAAGCTGGAACCCCTGTCCACGGGCATCGCTCCCGGCTCGGGCCTCTACTACCACCCCACGCTCTGGGGCTACCTGTGGCGCCGTTGGCGCCGCGGTATCCGCTGAGCGACAGATTCCCGCACGCGGCAGGTCAACTACGATCGGTGCTGCCGGAGTGACCGTGACGTCCCAGGCGCGAACTCGGGGCAGGTCGGTGGTACGAGGAGCGACGCGGTGAGGATTTGGAGGCGGTGAGCATGCCCGACCGGCCTGGAGCCCTGGTCATCTCGCTCGACTTCGAGCTGCACTGGGGTGTGCGGGACCACGTGGCACGGGGCGACGCCCTGTATCAGCGCCTGCCCGAGGCACGCCGGGCCGTCGAGGACATGGTCACCCTGTTCAGGGAGCGGCGCATCCGGGCCACCTGGGCGACGGTTGGATTCTTGTTCGCTTCGAACCGTCGGGAGCTCGAGGCCCACGCGCCGAGTCTGCGACCCACGTACACACGCCCCGAGCTCGATCCTTATGTCGAGACAATCGGGCTCGACGAGGAGCATGATCCTGAACACCTCGCCGGCTCACTCGTGGACCTCATCGCCGCCAGCCCCGGCCAAGAAGTAGCCTCGCACACGTTCTCCCACTATTACTGCCTCGAACCCGGGCAGAACGAGGCCACGTTCCGGGCGGACCTCGCCGCAGCGCAGTCCATCGCACGTGGGCGCGGCGTGGTGCTGACCAGTCTGGTGCTCCCCCGCAACCAGTGGAACCCGGCGTACACAGATGCCGTCCTCGCTCTCGGATTCCGCTCCATTCGCGGTCCCCAGCACACATGGGGTCACGCAGCGCGCCAGGGCGGCGGGCGGAGCCTTCTGCGCCGCTGCGCCAGGTTGGCCGACACCTACGTCGGTGTTTCACCTCCTCCCGCCACGCGGTGGAACGACGTCCTGTTGCCCTCAGGCCTCTGCGACGTGCCGGCCAGCGCGTTCTTGAGGCCGTTCAACACCGCCCGTCAGCGGCTCGAGCCTCTGCGGCTGGCCCGGCTGCGCTCGGGGATGCGGCACGCGGCGCGGCGTGGCCAGATCTTCCACCTGTGGTGGCACCCGCACAACTTCTCTCAGCACCGGGCTGAGAACGTCTCCATGCTCGAGGACGTCCTGGACGAGTTCGACGGTTTGTCGACCAAAGAGGGAATGCAGTCATTGACCATGGCGGACGTGGCCTCCAGGGTTGCACCGGCGCCGTCGGGCCTGACCGGTGATCCTGCATGACGTGTCGGGATGTCTGAAGGGCTCACGACGACGCCCAGGACCGGAGCACAAACACGCGACGGACGACGGAGCGTACGCCGGATCGCCTTTGCCAGGTTGCCCGCGCCAGCCCGGCGGTCGATCCTGCATGCGCTCGGCAAATACGCGCCGTGGGAGGACGGCTTCGATCCCACTCCACCTCGGCCCGTGAGAAACGAGGTCGTGGGGGCACCGGACTTCGTGGGAATCGGGGCACAAAAGGCCGGCACCACCTGGTGGTACGACGCCGTGTGCGCACATCCTGACGTCTACTCCCGAGACGATGTCCACAAGGAGCGCCATTTCTTTGGTCGGTATGCAACCCACCCGTTCGGCCCGGCGGAATGCTCGTTGTACCACGAGTGGTTCCCCCGTCCACCCGGTCGGCTGACGGGCGAGTGGACGCCCGACTACCTCCACCTCCCATGGGTCCCGGCGCTCCTCGCTGAGGCCGCCCCTCGCACTCGCCTGTTGGTTCTCTTGCGCGACCCCGTCGACCGCTTCTGTTCCGGCCTGGCCCACCAACGACGCGACCGCGGCAGGCTCACGGAGCAGGCTTATCAGGACGGGGTCGTCAGAGGTTTCTACGACGAGGCGCTGTGCCGATGGATGTTGCACTTCCCTCAGGAACAGATCCTCGTATTGCAGTACGAGCGCTGCGTGGCCGACGCGGCCGGGCAGCTGGCCCGCACCTATTCCTTCTTGGGGTTGGAACCGTACGTCCCTGAAGCGCTGGGAAACCGGGTGAACGCGACGCGACGCAACCTGGACCTGGACGACGACGTCCGCCGCCGGCTCATTGAGCTGTACTCACCAGACGTGCGCGCGCTCGCGACCCACTTCGCCGACCTCGATCTCAGTGTGTGGCCGAACTTCTCAGCCCTCAGCGGCGACTGAATCTCATGAGGACAGTCCCTGGTGGCTGCGGCGCTCTGCGGCACCAGCGACTTCGCCAAGCAGACAGACGCCGCAGACAGAGAAGGTGTTTGCGTCTGGTCGGAGCGTCTGCGACGGGATGTCTATCCGCTGCAGCATCACCGTGTGCCACTGCGGTGACACGGAGTCCAGGGTCGTGCTCCCGTTGGAATTGTCGACCACGATGGAGTTGCGATCGTGCTTCCCCACACGATGAGGCGTGGGCGGTGACGCTCGATGGCAAAGGCTTCGGAGCGATTGGCTTGCCTGGCAATGTGTGGTGTACGCAACGAAGTTGAACCCACTGAAGCTCTGGTTCCCGAGGGAAGAACATGAACGCGGGCTCCGGCGCAGGACCATCGGGACGAGTCATGGAAAGTTGGGTTTGACCCCCTTGTGCGCATGGAGTTCGTCGATGGAGGTGCCGAGTCATATCGTGCGCAATCGGCAACGCTCGTCACGAACCGACCATTCGGAGGTCTCCGAGTACCGGCATGCTCGATGTGCGTTCGGATGATCTTGGTACCATCGCGCCGGTGCTCGTGAGGGTGAGGTCGGCACGGCCTTCAGAGGGGACGATGAGAGCCAGTTGCGTCCACCACCCTCTGCCCGCACGAGACCACAGTCCACCCTGCAGGGCGCAAGGACAGTGCACGACGAAGTGCTGATCGGCGAGAGAGAAGAGTCGGGCCAACGCCTCCTGCCATCGGGTGACGAAGCCGGAACGGCACCGGGGGATCGACGATTTCGTCCGGACGTCCAGGGTCTGAGAGCCGTTGCGGTCGCCCTCGTCGTCCTGTTTCATGCTCATGTCCGGGGTTTGGGTGGGGGCTACGTCGGTGTGGACGTCTTCTTTGTGATCTCGGGCTTCGTGATCACTGGCGTCCTACTCCGAGAGCACGCGTCGACTGGGTCAGCGTCGATTCTGCGCTTTTACGGCCGACGCTGTCCGCCGCATCCTTCCAGCCGCCACGTTGGTGATCATCGCCGCGGTGGTCGCCTCATATTTCCTGCTTGGTCCTCTGAGTGGCAACCAGACCGCAGGCGACGCGCGCTGGGCCTCGGTCTTTCTGATCAACCTGCACTTCGCCGCGAGCGGAACGAACTATCTCGCTTCCCAGCTTCCACCCTCGGTGCTGCAGAACTATTGGTCCCTCGCGGTCGAAGAACAGTTCTACCTGATCTACCCGACGATCTTCGTCGTCGTTGCCGCCCTCTCGCGAGGCCTCGAGCTGCGCCGCCGCCTCGGCATCGTGCTCGGTGTTACGGCGGTCGCATCGTTCGTGGCTTCCATCGTCCAGACCTCGAGCAATCCGACTGCGGCGTACTTCTCACCATTCCCTCGGGTGTGGGAACTCGCGCTCGGTGGTCTTGTCGCCATCTCCACGGCCCACCTGCGCAGAGTGCCGGCGCGGTTCGCCGCAGTGCTGTCGTGGCTCGGCCTCGGATTCATCCTGCTGGCCGCGGTCGTGTTCTCGCCGTCGACGTCGTACCCGGGATGGGCCGTGGCACTACCCGTGGTGGGAGCAGCGCTCGTCATTGGGGGCGGCGTCGCCACTCCGACGCTGGGGGCGGAGGGTCTCCTCAGGTTGCGACCGTTCCAATGGCTCGGACTCGTTTCGTATTCGCTCTACCTGTGGCACTGGCCAGTGCTCACCATCGCGGCAGAGCGACGCGGCACTGCCAGCCTGCCGGCGTTGGATTCGCTGCTCTGGGTGCTGCTGTCACTTGGCTTGGCGATCGTCACCTATTTGCTGGTCGAGAACCCGATTCGCCACAGCGCCTTCCTCGTCTCCAAGCGGTGGGCAAGCCTGGCTCTTGGTGGGTGCCTGATCGTGTCGAGTCTCACTGTGGCCACTGTTGAGATCCACATGCACGACGCCGGAGCGCTCGCAACGCCCGGTCTGGCTGGTCTCGAAACGGGTGGCGCGTGCCCGGCCCCGACCAATCAGGAGCTCGCCACCCTGAGGGGAACGGGACCGGCGACCACCCACCGAGTCGTCGACAGAGTCCTTCTTGTGGGTGACTCGACAGCGTGCACCATGCTGCCGGGCTTGGAGGCCGTCGGGGCTCCGGTGGGAGTCCGGGTCGAGGATGCGGCGGTGATTGGCTGCGGAGTGGTGAGTGGCCAGATCGCCCCCCATTTCGTTGACGGCGCCAACGTCAACAGCTCCACGCGTTCATGCCAAACGCGAGCGGCGGCCGCGGAGGAGCGGGGGCTTCACTCGGGACACCCGAATGTGGTGCTGTGGGCGAGTTTGTGGGAGCGCGAGGGCCTGGTGGTCGGAAACGGCGTCGACCAGAAGGTACTCGCACAAGGATCGCCCCAGTGGTACTCCGTGCTGCTGAAGCGCATGGCGGAACGCGTCCACCAATTCGCGGCGACAGGTGCCACCGTCGTGATGCTGACCCAACCCCCGTTCGTTCTGCCGGGAAGGCCCACGGCGCCGACGCCGCAGGACAAGGACTTCGAGCGCCTGAACAGCCTGTTGACAGACTTCGCTGCCCACACTCCTCACGTCAGGGTGATCGACCTCGCTGCCTACGTCTGTCCATCTGGTCCACCCTGTCCCATATCTGTGGACAACGTGTGGGTCCGCCAAGATGGGGCTCACTACTCGTCTGAGGGATCCTTGTTGGTCGCGCGGTGGCTCATGCCACAACTCGGCATCGCCGCGCTCGGCACGCCGAACAACTCGCTGCCCGTGATGAAGGTACTAGGACTGGACAACGGCGCTGTGGTCAAGGGAACGCGTCCGCTGGTGGCTGTCGGGCCGTTTCACATTGGTGTGAGCAAGCTGGAATTTGAGATCACCGGCAGCGGACAGGGGAGCTCGGTCATCGGGCCGGCCGTGTTCCGTCAAGGCTTGTGGGGCCTGTACTGGCACACCGAGGACGAGCCGAACGGCACCTACGTCGTTCGAAGCATCGCCTACAACTCGGCTGGCGACCGCAGCATCAGCCCGGGAATCACTGTGAGGGTGGCGAACTGATTCGAGGAGCGACGGAGCCGTACATCGTCAGCTGCGACGTCGTGACGCCGCGAGCTTGCTCCGCGCTCTGGCGCCGCCGGCAAACAGGCCCACGAGGAGCGCTGCCAAGAAACCGAGGGTGATGCGGGTTCCTGCCCGCAAGTCAGCGGAGAACCTCTTCGGACCCGAGGGCAAGGAGTCGCTACGAAATGTGGAGAGCTCGGTCGCCAGGGCGGCTCTGTTCCACAGCATCACCCCATGGGAGTTCGCCACCGCGACTGCGTCCTGGGAGTAGTTCGACGACGTGACCACCAGCGCTCGGGCGGCGCCGTAGCGAGCCTTGGCCACGACGGCCTGGTGCACAGCCTCGTGGCGGACCATGCCGCCCCAGTGCTGCACCTGGACGATGGTGCGACCATGGGGAAGATCGAGGAGCAGGTCGGCGCCCGAGTCCCGTCGCAGACGGAGACGGGCGACGCGGTACCCCTTCTTCGTAAACAGGTGTTCGAGGAGGAAGCGGAATTGTCGGCCGGTCATAGTGTCGACGGCCGCCATGCCGGAACGCTGATACGCCTCAGACTGCTTTCTCCCTCGCGCACCGATTCCCGCCACGCCGGCCAGGACGAGCGCGACCAACCCGAGCACGAGGAGACCTTGGCCGACAGGCCCCATGGCCGCGGCGCCGAGAACGAGCAGCACCGCACCGGCCATGCCAACAACACGTGCTGGGTATCGGCGCAAGCTCGAATGGACAACCTTGTTCCTCGAGGCTTGCCCAGCCTTGGCTTGCCCAGCCTTGGCTTGCCCAGCCTTGGCTTGCCCAGCCTTGGCTTGCCCAGCCTTGGCTTGCCCAGCCCCCCAGATCCGCCCGACGGCCCGGTCGGGCCCGGTCGTCCTGGGCCCGATCCGGAATGGCCCGCTGGTCGCGATGTAGTGGCCTCCCGCGGTTCGGCCTTCTGGCGCGGTGGCGGGGCGCCTGCGCCGTGGAGCGCCCGGTCGTAGGCCGCGCGCCGAGCGGGGTCGGACAGCACCTCGTACGCCTCTTGGACCTGGCGGAAGAGCGCGGCGGGACCGTCCAGGTCGGGGTGGATTCTTTGGATGAGTTTGCGGTACTTCGCCCGCACCTCGTCCTGGGGGGCAGTCGACGACACGCCCAATATCTCGTAGTACGTGTCACTCCCCACTGTTCAACTATGCCATTGGCGGTCCGCCGAGCGAGATGTTTGACAACGGGGGTTGGAGAACGCTCGATGTGGTTGGAGCGCTCAGGCAGTCGCGTTGGGAGGGCTGGCTGCCGGCATCTTCAGCGCGGCCTCCACCTCGTTCAGCGCGGGCGGGTCCGGGGTGAGCGGTCCACCCGTCACCGGGGTCATCCACACGTGCATCATGGGTTGGGTCACTCGATTGACACTCCCGGCGGCGCACGCCGTGTTGGCGTCGTTGCCCACGACCCGACCCCCGCTGAGGCACAGGTCCGTGTGGATGTGCCACTGGGTCAGGCAGCCGCCCGGCTGGGGCGGTTGCTGCCCCTTGGGGACGAGGTACATGGCGGCGGAGAGCACCGCACCGTGCGAAGTGTTCACGTAGACCAGCGCGGGAATCGCGTCGGGGTTCAACGCCTGGCCAGACCGGTAGATCGAGGGGTTGATGTAGTGCACGATCCGCGTGCCGCTCGGCGTCACCGGCACGTATCCGGCAGCGGTGGCCGCCGCCAGGCTCGTGAATTTCTGCGCCGCCGCCACCGTCTGGTCGACCAGGTCCTCCGCCGCGTGCTGCTGCGTCGAGGTCGGTTGAGCCGTGCAGTTCGGCTCGGCCATCTTCATGCCGGCCGCCATGGTGGACATGTTGTCGGGCCACTCGATGTTCCCCGCCGGAGAAGTGGTCGGCAGGGAGAGCGCGGTCACGGCAGCGCCGGACGATCCGGAGCCCGACATGCCGGCCATGGAGGAGGCGGACGTTCCAGCAGATGCGGCGGGAGACGAGGCCACTGCGGGCGCCGGCGCCTGAGCCGGTTCCGCCGCCGACGTTGCGGCCGGGGCCGCGGTCGCCGTCGTTCCGGCGATCACGTTCGTCCCGAGCAGCGAGAGCATGGCGACCGGCACCGCCGCCAGCGCGGCGGCGTACTGCCGGGCCGGGACGGTGGAGGCGACGGGCGAGAGCACGACGAGGGCGGCTGCCGCCTCGATGGTGGTCGTCACGAGACCCACCAGGTCCATGGTCTCCCAGCCCCGAACGATGTAGAGGGCGTAGGCGCAGGCCGTCCCGCCGAGCATGGCGGCCGAGACGAGCTGCCAGTGCCGCCGGGAGGTGAAGGTCCACCAGAAGGCCACGGCGAAGCCGACCGCGTCGCCGACGAAGAGGATGGCGGTCACGCGGGCGTCCCCCCAATGGGTCGGGACGATGACGGCGTGCACCACCGCGCCCAGGAACGTCCCCAGCAGGGCAACCCTGGCGGCGAAGGAGAGCGTATCGAGTCTGCGCTGCGTCCTCTGGGCCCATCCGACGTGGGTCGAGAGGGCCCGCAGCGCGGCAAGTGCCAGCCAGACGACGGGAGCGACCAGCACCAGGGCCACCAGGCCGGGCAGGTGCTCGCTCGGTACCGAGAGCACCCCGTTCGAACCCGTCATGTGCATGACCATGTCCCGCACGGCGCACCACCTCTCTGTACGCCTTGCAGGGTAAGGAGCGGATGTGAGGGTTCCGTGAGGCGCCGTTCAAGGGAGTGTGGCCCCAGCCCCGTGGCCGTCCTATTATTGAAGGCGGGTACGCGGCCTCCGACAGAGGTCGGAGCACGTGCGTTGCGCTTCCGCCGTCCGGCCCGCCGCAATGTTTTGCGCGCCTGCGCACGTACATCCGACCCAAAGGAGCTGTCATGACTTCCCCCCTGCCCTACAAGGTGGCCGACCTCTCGCTGGCCGAGTTCGGCCGCAAGGAGATTGAGCTGGCCGAGCACGAGATGCCCGGTCTCATGGCCATGCGGGCCGAGTACGCCGCCAGCCAGCCCCTCGCTGGTGCCCGCGTCACCGGATCCCTGCACATGACCGTGCAGACGGCGGTGCTGATCGAGACGTTGACGGCGATCGGCGCCCGCGTGCGCTGGGCCAGTTGCAACATCTTCTCCACCCAGGACCACGCGGCCGCGGCCGTCGCCGTCGGGCGCGACGGAACGCCCGACGACCCCAGGGGCGTGCCGGTCTTCGCCTGGAAGGGCGAGACGCTCGATGAGTACTGGTGGTGCACCGAGCAGGCCCTGCTGTGGCCCGGTGAGGGCGGCCCCAACATGATCCTCGACGACGGCGGCGACGCCACCCTGTTGGTGCACAAGGGCGTCGAGTTCGAGAAGGCGGGGGCCGTTCCGGATCCCTCCACGGCCGAGTCGGAGGAGTTCTCCGTCATCCTCGGCCTTCTGGGGCGCAGCTTGGCCGCGGACCAGGGACGCTGGACGTCAATCGCCAATGGGATCAAGGGCGTCACCGAGGAGACGACGACCGGCGTCCACCGGCTGGCCGAGATGGCCAACCGGGGCGAGCTCCTCTTCCCCGCCATCAACGTCAACGACTCGGTGACCAAGTCGAAATTCGACAACAAGTACGGCTGCCGCCACTCGCTGGTCGACGGCATCAACCGCGCCACCGACGTGTTGATCGGCGGCAAGGTGGCGGTCGTCTGCGGGTACGGCGACGTCGGCAAGGGCTGCGCGCAGTCACTCGCGGGCCAGGGAGCCCGGGTCGTCGTGACGGAGGTCGATCCCATCTGCGCGCTGCAGGCCGCCATGGAGGGCTTCCAGGTCACGACGCTCGAAGACATCCTCCCCGAAGCGGACATCATCATCTCGACGACCGGCAACAAGGACATCATCACAGCCAGGCACATGGCCGGCATGAAGCACCAGGCCATCGTGGGGAACATCGGACACTTCGACAACGAGATCGACATGGCGGGGCTGGCCAAGACCCCGGGGGTCGACCGGGTGAACATCAAGCCCCAGGTCGACAAATGGGTCTTCCCTGACGGCCACGCCATCATCATCCTGTCCGAGGGGCGGCTGCTCAACCTGGGCAACGCGACCGGGCACCCGAGCTTCGTCATGTCGAACTCGTTCACCAACCAGACGATGGCGCAGATCGAGTTGTTCACCCAGACGGGCCAGTACACGAACGACGTGTACGTCCTGCCCAAGCACCTCGACGAAAAGGTCGCCCGGCTGCACCTGGACGCGCTGGGCGTCAAGCTCACCAGGCTGACCGAGGAGCAGGCCGACTACATCGGCGTGCCGGTCGACGGTCCCTACAAGCCCGACACCTACCGGTACTGAGGGAGCGTCAGCCCGGCGTGGCGGTGGCGATCACCGTCCCGCCGGGCGACACCACCGGGGCCGTGCGGATTGCCGGGACGCGCAGCGGATCGTCATGACAACCGTTGTGCTGTCGCAGTGATCTGCGGGACCAGCCACTTTGCGACCCAGAGTGAACCGGTCAGATAGTAGTGGGTCTGATCCGGTCGGAGAATTTGCTCGGCCGACGACGGATTTGCGTTGAACCCGTCGACCACGTACGCACATGGCGGGCCCGATGGGCACACTCGAGACTCGAGATTCACGACTGCGACGTGCGTGGGGTTCCTCGACGCGACCTCCTTGAGCAGAGCGTTCATCCGCGCGTAGGCCACGTACTCGGAGTTCATTTGGCGGCTCTCCGCCGACGCACGAGCCCGGTCGGGGTTTAGCGCAGGTGGTGGCTCCAACAAGAGTATGACCCTCGCTCCCGTTGCGAGGAACCTTTCCACGCGGGTTTTCATACGCTGCAACATCACCTCTTCCCACGCCGGAGAGCCTGGATCGAGGACCTTGTTCCCCTGCGGAGTGCCGACGAGGATGGAGCTCTGCTCTTCTGTGCTCGCCCACACAATGAGGCTCGGACGGTAGCGTTCGATCGCCAGGGACTCGGCACGATTGGCTTCGCCCTGACACGCGTCCGTGTACGCGGTCAAATTGAAGCCAGCGGCGTAGGCGGGGGCGATCGTTCCGCTGACGATCCCGCAACCGAGGACTGCACCGTTCTGGAATTGCGTCCCGTACGAGGGGCCGACGGCTTGGAGGCCGGGAAGCAGGGTGCACGCCGTCGAGTCTCCGACCACCACGACGGACTGATCCTGCCCGGCGGGCTTGCTCCGGTCCTCGGATCGACCGGACAAATACGCGGTTCGCAGACCCGAGACCACACTCGGAAGCGGCGAATTGCAGATGGAGCCCGCCTGCGCCGAACCGAGGCTCCCAAGGTCGACGGTGGCGCGGCGCTCCTCGTACGTCGTCACGGCGAGCGTGGCGGCGACCAGGCACACGCCCATGATGAGGCTGGCCCATCGTCGCCGACGCAGGAATCGGGCGTGGCGCAGCGGGTTCTCAATGAACCGGTACGTCAGGCTCGCCAGCAGCGCAGCCAGGAGCAGGAGCAGGACGTTGTCCCACGCCGGAAGGGTCGCCGTCCCGCGGCTCTGCGCGGCGATCTCGAGAATCGGCCAATGCCACAGATAGAGCGAGAAGGAGATGAGAGCGAGGAAGGGGAACGGCTCGCGCCGTAGCAGGCGTTCGACGCCCCATCGGGGCGCCGCCGCACCGGCCGCGATGACGAGACCGGCGGCGAGGGTCGGGATCGCAACCAGCGCACCCGGGTACTCGGTGGCCGGAGTGAGGGTCACACTGGACACGAGGATCACCGCCAGCCCGAACCACGACGCGACTGCCGCCCACGCCTGGGGAATGCGCTGGAGCTGTTGACCGTACACGGCAATGAGTCCCCCGAGCGCCAACTCCCAGGCTCGGACCAGCAGCGAGAAGTAGGCACTCTGCGCATTCGACGCGGTAAACGCGATCGAGTACGCGTAGGAGGTGATGATCACGGCGAGCAGGAAGACGGTGAGGCGCACCCGGTACGACCCCCTCCGCGCCCACCACCCCATGATCAGGAAGACCACCGGGTACACGATGTAGAACTGCTCCTCGACGCCGAGTGACCAGTAGTTCAGCAGCGGTGAGGGTGCCGTCTGCGAAACCAGGTAGTTCGTATCTGTTGCGGCGTAGTGGACGTTGCCGAGGAAGAGAGCGGCCCATTTGCCGTCAGTTGCGGTCTCGTGTCCGACCAGCGTGCCCAGCGAGTGGTACGTGACGATGACGGTGACGATGATCACAAGCGTCGCCATCGGGATGATGCGCCGCGCCCGGCGACCATAGAAATTGCGAAGGGACGTATGACCCGTCGACTCGCGCTCGCGCAACAGCAACCCAGTGATCACGAACCCTGAGATCACGAAGAAGACCTCGATACCGACGTAGCCGCCGGTAAAGGGTGGTATCCCGGCGTGGTAGACGAGAGCCAACAGGATGGCAATGGCGCGCAAACCCTGCACGTCGGGTCGAAAGCTGCGATCTCCCGGTGGAGTACCTGCCTCGTCGCCCGCGAGCGGGGATCGATCGACCGCGACCGACATCAATTTTGTCGCGATGCTCCGCCCGAAGAAGCAGACTCCCGCACTACTCCTCCCAGACCCCCGACCACTTCCTGACCATAGCCCTCAGACAAAGCGTCTCTCCCGCGGGACAGACGGCGGCTCTTGCCGCAAATTCGAGCGAGCATGGAATGTGATGTCTTGCGCGGTCGTACGACGCCAGACCCTTGCGTGAACTCCAGAGCTCGCACATCGGGCGAGCGTCGTCGTCACCGAGGTCGACCCGACAGCATCATCACGACCATCAGCAACGAGGTGCTTCCCTGCGATCCGCGGGCGTGAGGTTACTGAGGTGCGTCAGCCCAGCGTGGCGGTGGCGATCACCGCCCCGCTGGGCGAGAGCACCTCGGCCGTGCGGATCTTCGCCGGGTCGACGTGCAGCGGGGCGGCCCAGGCCCCGTAGCCCTTCCGCGCGGCGAAGGACCCCACCCAGTGGGTGACGCCGTCCTTGGTGGTCACGGCGCACATGACCGTCCCCCGGGCCGGCGAATCCTCCAACGACATCGACATCCAGGGCTTGGCGCCGCCGAAGGCGTCGACCTTGCCGACCGCCACCCCATCCGCGACGAGGTTGGCCGAGACCTCCCCCGCGTGGGCCTGCGCCGTCGGCGCAGGGGACGACGTCAGGGACAGGCCGAGGCCGAGTCCCAGGGCGACAACGGCGGCGGCCACTCCGAACGGCACCAGCCGCGAGGCCCGGAGGCGACGGTGCGGCTTCGGACGCGCGTTGGCGACGCCCATCCGCTCGAAGAGGCGCACCTCGAAACCCACCGGAGGCTCCACCTCGGGGGCCGCCTGCACGACGGTGTCAGCCACCCGGGACAGCTGCTCGAGCTCGTCGGCGCAACGCCGACAGGACTCCACGTGCGCCAGGGCCCGTGCCCGGTCGCGCCCGGTCAGCACGCCCAGCGCGAGCTGCGCCAGGTCGTCGGCGTGTTGCGGACAGCCCCGCTCCCTCATGTCCTCGCTCATCTCTTGCCCCCCTCTGCATGTTCGACTGCGGCCCGCAACCGGATGAGGGCGGTGCGTATGCGCGTCTTGGCGGTGCCAAGGGGAATGCCCTCGGACTCGCTGATCTCCAAGGCTGTCCTGCCGTAGACGGCGGCCAGCACGACGGCCCGTCGCTGCTCGTCGGAGAGCACCTCGAGCGCCGCCCGCACCGTGTGCCGGGCGTCAGTGCGCTGGGCCGTGTCCTCCGGGTTGTGCTCGGCGCTCCGGAGCGCCGCCAGGACGAAGTCGTTCGGGTCGGTCGGCACGGCGCGCCGGAGGCGCAACGCGTCGATGGCCAGGTTGCGGGTGATCGTGAGCACCCATGCCGTCACCGAGCCCCGCCGGGGGTCGAAGACGGGCGCGTGGCGCCAGACCCTCGTCATCGCCTCCTGCGCGACGTCCTCGGCCACCCCTGGGTCGCCGGTCATGGAGTAGGCCAGGCCGAAGACCCGCCGCTGGTAGCGGCGGACGAAGGTGACAGCGGCCGCTTGTTCCCCCAAGGCCATGCCGGCCAGGAGTGCTTCGTCGGACAACTCTCCCTCGGCCATGCTCGATTCTCGCATCGCCAGGTAATACGGTCAGATCGGCCCGCGGGATTTCCCCTGGTGGGAGAACAATCCCTGCCCGACCCTCGCCCGTATCCCCCTTGCGTGCCCCTTCGTCCCCACGTGCCCCGTGCCGCCGTGTCGGTCGCGGCCGCGCGGTGGCTCGCTGGATCGGTTCCCCGCGCTCGCGCCGGCTCAACCCCGGCCGGCACGTGACGTAGGGACCCTCCGGACCGGGTCGCGCGCCCCTTTGTCCCGGTTGGGGCCGCGAACCCGGCCCGGGCCCGGTCTCAGCGCAACCCGGCGAAGAGGTCGTCCTCGGGGACCGGCGCATGCGGTCGAGTCGAGCGCCCGCACGAAGCTCTCCGATCCCATGAGAGTGGAGAACAGCTCCTCACCCATCTGCAGGAAGAAGATGTTGTCGCTCTGGCTGGCGTGTGCGGCCAGCGACGCGTACTTGCGCGCGGCGACCGCGCTGCAGTCGATCGTCGTCGTGATGAGCTCGTCGGGCGTGCCGAAGTCCGGGTTCTCCTCCACCTCGGCCGGGCCCTCGATGCCCGCCTCGGCCAGCACGTCGCGGAAGCCGCGGAGCATCGAGCGCGCCACGGCGGTGTAGTACAGCTTGGCCGGGATCCCGGACTCCGCCACGGCCGCGACGGTGATGCGGTTGGCCTGGATGTGATCGGGATGCCCGTAGAAGCCGTTCTCGTCATAGGTCACGACGACCTGCGGCTCGTAGGTCCGCATCAGGTCGGCCAGCCGGTGGGCCGGCTCCTCCACCGGGGTGCGCCAGAAGGAACCGGGCGCGTCGTTCTGGGGCCACCCCTGCATCCCCGAGTCGTGGTAGCCCAGGAGCTCGAGGTGCGAGACGCCGAGGACCTCGCAGCTGGCTTCGAGCTCCCGCCGGCGCAGCGGCACGACGACACGCTCGTCGTGCCCGGGGTCGCCGGGCTTCACGCCGCCCGGTGCGTCGCCGAGCTCCCCGTTGGTGCACGTGACGAGCACGGTGCGGACGCCCTCATCGGCGTAGCGCGCCAGGATGCCGCCCGTGCCGATCGCCTCGTCGTCGGGATGGGCGTGCACGGCCATGAGGGTGAGAGGTCGGTCGGGCATGGTCGGCAGCGTAGGGGGAAGCGGCGCGGCGCCGGTCGGGTCAGCCGCCCGCCGTCATGTCTGCAGGTCACCCACCGCGCCGGCCAACCGCTCGAGCTCGCCTCGCCACTCCGGCGGCGGCGCCATCGGGCGCACCACGAACTTGGAGAAGCCCACCTCGAGGAACGCGCCGATCATGGCGCGCACGCCGCGCGAGCCCGACCGGGATGATCTGCTCGAGCGGCCGCCCGCGGGCACGGCGGGCCAGTGGCGAGGACGCCAACGCGGCCACGTCGGTGCCCTCGGGGGCGTAGGCGAGGCTGACGCCGAAGTGCTCCGGGCTGATGGCCCGGGCGTGCTCGGCGGCCACCCGGTCGATCACGGCCTTGCCCGCCCGGGCGTCCTCGGGTGTGCAGAACGCCGGGATCCACCCGTCCGCCAGGCGACCGCAGCGCTCGAGCGCCGCCGGGAGGTTGCCACCCAGCCACACGTCGAAGGGGTCCTGCACCGGTCGGGGCGAGACCGAGACGTCGGCGAAGGACGCCGCCGGGCCCTCGTGGCTGACCACCTCCCCTGCCCACAGCCGGCGCAGCACCGGGAGCGCGTCGTCCATGAGCACGGCCGCGGGTGGCGCTCGGGATGCCGACGGCGCTGCGCTCGGCGCCGATGGCGAGCCCGGGGACGAACGTGAGGAGGAAGCGGCCGGCCGAGAGCGTGTCGAGCGTGCCGACCGCTTTGGCGAGCCACACGAGGTTGCGGCCGGGCAGCAGCATCGTCGTCCCGATCTTGAGCCCGGGGCACGCGCCCGAGACCCAGGCCAGCCCGACGAGCGGGTCCGGCCCCGGACGCGACAGCACCTCGGGGAGCCACAGCGAGTCGAACCCGGTGTCGCGAATCGCCTGCGCCAGCGCGACCATGGCCTCGGGACCGAGGCTCTCCCCGCCCGCGCTGATCCCGATCCGGACCTTCACGGCGCGCCGGCCACGGCCGCGATGGCGCGCGCGATGCCGCCGTCGTCGACGTCGCGGTGCGTGACGAAGCGGACGATCTCCGGTGCGACGGCATGGGCCAGCACCCCGTGGCCCTCCAGGTGGGCCACGAGCTTGTCGGGGTCCTCGTGCGTGAAGGTGACGATGTTGGTCAGCACTGCGGCCGGATCGAGCCCGCAGTGCGGCCAGCGCACCGCCACCGCGTCGGCCAGCCGGGACGCCCGGGCGTGGTCCTCGGCGAGCCGGTCGACCATCTCGGAGAGCGCCAGCAGTCCCGGCGCGGCGAGGACGCCGGCCTGGCGCATGCCTCCCCCCAGCCGCTTGCGCGCGAGCCGGCCCTCGGCGATCACGTCCGCCGGGCCGGCGAGCAGCGATCCGACCGGCGCGCACAAGCCCTTGGACAGGCAGCACGAGACGCGTCGTGGCGGGCGCCGCCCAGTCGGCTGCGGGCACCCCGGTGGCCACCTCGGCGTTGAACAGCCGCGCCCCGTCCAGGTGGACCGGGACGGGGCCCGCGGCGTCGGCGAGCGCGCGGAGACCGGGCATCGTCCAGACGGCGCCCGACGCGGCCATGTGCGTGTTCTCGATGCACACGAGCGCTACCGACGGCTGGTGGTGCTCGGACGCCTGCCGCGCGCGGCGGACGTCGCCGGCGCGGAGCATGCCGTCGTCGTCGTCGAGCCCGATGAACTGGATCCCGGCGTTCATGGCCGCCGCGCCGTACTCGTAGGCGACCACGTGCTGACGGCGTCCCGCGACGACGGCGGTCCCCGGCGTCGAGAGGACGCGCACGGCGATCTGGTTGGCCATCACGCCGGAGGGCACGAACAGGGCGGCCGGCTTGCCCACCCGCGCCGCGAACGTCTCCTCCAGCAAACGGACCGTCGGGTCCTCGCCGTAGTCGTCGTCACCGACGACGGCCGCGGCCATGGCGCGCCGCATCGGCGGCGTCGGCTGGGTGACGGTGTCGCTGCGCAGGTCGACCACGTCGGGCACGACCGCAGGTTAACGGCGCGCCCCTAACATGCGGCGGTGACCACGCACCCTGCCACGCCTGACCGTGGCTCGGCGCCGTTGCCCGACGGACGCCACAGCATTCACGAGCTCCTCGACGTGGAGGTCCTCGAGGCCGGCCCCGAGCGGGTCGTCATGCGCCTCCCCGTGGACTGGCGGGTGCACCAGCCCTACGGCATCCTCCACGGCGGGGTGTCGGCCCTCCTGGCCGAGTCGGCGGCCAGTTTCGGCGCCGCGCTGGCGGCCGGTCCCGAGCGCAGCGTCGTCGGGATCGAGCTCAACGCCAGCCACCTCCGCTCGGTGCGCGACGGCCATCTGACGGCCGAGGCGACGCCCGTGCGCGTGGGGCGGACCATCCAGGTCTGGCGGATCGCCCTGGCCGACGACGGCGGAAGGCCCGTCTGCGAGGCCCGCTGCACGCTCGCCGTCCTCGGCAACCCCGGCGGTGCCGCAGGGGCGGTCGAGACGGCACGGCCCCCCGATTAGGGCGCCCAGCAAATGGAATGGGCAGGCCGCCGGGACCGACGTACTATGTCGGTGTGACCCCGGTAGGAAGCGGAGCGCGCCACCCGTCCCTCGGGCTCATCCTCCCCCCACCACGCAGGGAGAACTCCGATCTAGCGCTGGTGCTACCTCAAGTAGTACTTCGGGTGGCACCGGGAGCGCGCCGGATCTGGTGGAGCTCTGCCGGCGGGCCGAGGCCACGGGCGCCGACTCGCTGTGGGCGGTCGACCATCTGTTCTGGCCCCACCCCATGGGCGAGTCGCTGACGACCCTGGCCGTCGCCGCCGTCGCGACGAGACGGCCGACCCTGGGCACATGCGTGCTGCAGCTCCCCCTGCGTCGCTCTGCGGCCGTGGCCAAGCAGGCGACGGCGATCCAACTCCTCTCGGGCGGGCGCTTCGTCCTCGGCCTCGGTGTCGGCATCCACGAGGGCGAGTACGAGCGCGCCGGGGTGGACTTCCACCGCCGGGGCCTGCTGCTCGACGAGGGCGTCGCCGACCTCCGTGCCGCCTGGGGCAGACCGGGCGGACCGGGCTCCGAGTACGTCCAGGAACCCGCTTCTCCCCCGGTGCCACTCTGGTTCGGGGGCTCGAGCGCCGCGGCCCGTCGGCGGGCCGCGGCCGTCGGCGACGGGTGGGTCCCCCTCTTCCTGGCCCCGGATCAGTACGCGGCCGGGCTGGAGGCACTCAGGCGCGAGACGGCCGAGGCCGGCCGTGAGCCCGGGGTCGTGGAGGCCGCCGTGGTGGTCTTCGCCTGCGTGGGGGACGACGACCTGGCGCCGGCCCACGGCGCGGACTGGCTGTCGCGGCTGTACCGGCTCCCCCCCAAGGCCTTCCAGCGCCATCTGGTGGCGGGATCGCCCGAGAGGTGCGCCGCCGCGTTGCGGCGCTACGCGGACGCCGGGGCCCGCCACATCGTCGTGATGGTGGCCGGGTCGCCCGCGGTCGAGCACTTCGCCCTGCTGCGCGCCGCGTTCGCCGGCGACGAGCGCCGGATCCTGACCGGAATGCCGGCGTGAGCACGACCGACGTCGCCATCCTCGGGACCGGCATGACCGACATGAGCCGCCGCGACCTCGAGCCGGAACTCATGGCCTACGAGGTCGTCCACGAGGCGCTCGACGACGCCGGCATGTCCGCCCACGAGCTCGGCCTCGTCATGGTCGGGAACGCGATGGCGGGGAGGCTCACCGACCAGGGCTGCATGCGCGGGCAGACCTGGTTGCGCAAGGCCGGGCTCAACGAGGCGGCGATCATCAACATCGACAACTCGTGCGCCGGGGGCAGCTCGGCGTTGCACCTGGCCACGATGGCGGCCACCGTCCAGGATCGTCCCGTCCTGGCACTGGGCGTCGAGAAGATGTGGACGGGCAACCGGGCCGAGACGATCGCCGGGATTGAGGACGGCCTGCCGGCGGAGTACCGCCGGGACCTGCACGAGCGGCGCCACGAGGATGACAACCCGGCCGGGAGCATCCTCATGGGCCTCAACAACGGCTGGGCCCATCGCCTCATGGCCGAGACTGGCGCGACCGTGCGCCAGATCGCCGCAGCCGCGGTCAAGGCCTTCAACCACGCGTCGCGCAACCCGTTGGCCCAGTTCCAACGATCCGTCACCATCGACGAGGTCCTCGCCTCACCCCAGGTCGCGGGCGTCCTGACCCGCCTGATGTGCAGCTCGTTCACGGACGGCGCGGCGGCCATGGTGCTCGGCGGGCCCCAGCTTCGGGCACCCGCCACCTGTCCCCGTATCATCGGTTCGGTGGCCCGCTCGGGAAACGGCTCGCTGGACTACCACGACCGGCTGACCCAGGTCGCCGCGTGCGCCTGGGAGGCCTTCGGGTTCGGGCCCGACGAGGCCGACATCGTCGAGCTGCACGACGCCACGGCGGCCGAGGAGCTCTTCGCCCTGGAGTCGCTCGGGTTCTTCGCCCCCGGGGAGGCCGGCCCCGCCACCGAGTCCGGCGCCACCGGCGTCGACACCCCCGGTCTGGTGGTGAACTCCAGCGGCGGCCTGGTGGGCCGCGGGCACCCCCTGGGTGCCACCGGGCTGGCCCAGGTGGTCGAGTTGGCCGCGCAGCTGCGCGGCCGCGCCGGCGCCCGGCAGGTGTCGGGGGTCCGTGTCGGGGTGGCGGTGAACACGGGCGGCATCATCTACGGGGACGCCGGGTTCGTCGGCATCCACGCGGTCCGTGCCGGGTCCGCTGCGTGAGGGGGATCCGGATCACCGGTTGGGGCATCGCCGTGCCGGACAAGGTCGTGACCAACGACGACATGGCGGTCAACCTCGACACCAGTGACGAGTGGATCGTCGAGCGCACCGGGATCCGCGAGCGTCACATCGGCGGGACGACGTCGGGCCTGGCCATCGAGGCCGCCCAGGCCGCGCTGGCCCGGGCCGGGCGGACGGCCCAGGAGATCGACAACCTCGTCCTGGCGACCACGACACCCGACGGCATCGTCCCCGGGACGGCTCCGACCGTGCAGCACGGGATCGGCATGCGCGGGGGCGCCTTCGACATCAACGCGGCGTGCTCGGGCTTCGTGTACGGCCTGGTCACGACGGCCGGCCTCATCGCGGTCGGGTCTGGCCCGGTCCTCCTGGTCGGCTCCGAGACGCTGTCGCGGATCACCGACATGGACGACCGCAAGATCGCCATCATCGTCGGCGACGGGGCCGGCGCCGTCGTCGTGGAACCGGTGGACGGCCCCGGGAGCCTGCTGAGCTGGAACCTGAACTCCGACGGGGCTCTCAAGCACCTGCTCAAGTGCGAGCACGGCGGCACCTTGTTCATGGACGGCAAGGAGGTGTTCCGCCGTGCGGTCCGGGTCGTGGTCGAGTCGGCCGAGCGGGCCATGGCCGATGCCGGCCTCGGACCCGACGACATCTCCCTGATGGTGCCCCACCAGGCCAACGTGCGGATCATCCAGGCCGCCTGCCAGCGCCTGGGCATCCCCGAGGAGCGGACGATGGTCGTCATCGACCGGTACGGCAACACGTCCTCGGCGTCCATTCCGCTCGCCCTCAACGACGCGATCGAAGACGGCCGGGTCCACGAGGGCGACAACCTGTTGCTGACGGGATTCGGTGGCGGAATGACCTGGGCCAGCGCGGTCTTCCGCTGGAGCGAATGAGCGCGGAGGAGGACGCGCCAGGACTCTCGCTGGTCATCCTGGCGGGGGGCCGGGCCAAGCGCTACGGCGGCCTCAAGCCACTGGCGCCGGTCGGGACCCACGGTGAGGCCGTCATCGACCTGGTGGCGTCCGACGCGCTGGCGGCCGGGTTCGAGACCATCGTCTTGGTGCTCGGCCCCGCCAGCGGCCCTGCCATCCGCTATCACGTCGAGCACACCTGGCCCGACGCGGTCGACGTGCGCTTCGCCACCCAGCCGTCAGCGCGCTGGAACCGTCGACGCGGTGCTGAGCGCCTCGGACTACGTGGGAGCCGCTCCCTACGGGGTGGGCAACGCCGACGACATCTACGGCCGCGACGGGTGTGCGCTCCTGGCCGAGCACCTGCGGGCCGGTGGCGACGCCAATGCGCTCGTGGGCTACCGGCTGGCCGATGCGGTGATCGGCTTCTCGCCGGTCACCCGGGGCATCTGCCGGGTGGCCGACGACGGGCGGCTGCTCGGGGTGGACGAGCGGCGCCAGGTGCACGCCACCGTCGACGGCGGCTTCGTGGCGGGCGACGGGCGCGAGCCCACCACGCTGTCCGCCGACGCCCGGGTCTCGATGAACCTCTGGGGCTTCACCGCCGCCTTCCACCGGACGCTCCGCGCCGCCATGGACGAAGCCGTCGACGCGTCCGAGGAGTCAGAGGTTCTCCTGCCCGAGGTCGTGGCCCGGTCGCTCGGCACCAGCTCCTTCAGCGTCCTGGCGGCCCGGGGACGCTGCGTCGGCGTCACCCACCCGGACGACCTGTCGCTGGTCCAGGCCGAGGTGAACCGCGAGGTCGCCGCGGGTGAGCGACCCGCCGCCCTTTGGCCGTCGCTGCGCCCCAGCTAGATGAAGGGCGCGACATGCGCCCGGACGCGACGCAACCCCGAGTAACCGTTCGGCCGAAGCCTCCCGTGCTCCTCGGGGCCACGTCAACGATGTACCGCTGGCATCGCGCCGGGGTCGTGTCGGACAACCCCCGCCCGAGGCCGGCCCCGGCAGCTCCAGGGAAGCCACCGTGACGCACCACGGACCACCGCAGATCGGATTCTCGTGCCCGCTCCGGTGCGCCTCCCCTTGCGGGGCTCGCTGCCGGCCCTCGATCCCGCCTTGCAGCGTTCTCTCGGCTTACCTCCGGTTCGCCTTGCGGCTCCCCTTGGGGCTTCCCTCGCTCGCACCTTTCGGCGCTCGCTTGAGGTTCGGCGGGCTCTCGTCTCCGAACTCAAGAAAGGTTGCGCCACGCGCTACGCAAGGTCAATGGACATTCGCGAAATCCAGATGTTCTCCCCACCTTTCTTCGGGTCATCCCCAGCACCGCGGCCGCCATCCCCAGTTCTTCCCCATGAGGGGAGCCGCGGGAGGTGACGGGCGACTCTCGTTCGCGTCCCGGGCCGCCCGCAGCGTCCCTGCACACCGATCCCGGGATTCAGACAGGACCCTGGCGCAACAGGGCACGCATCTCGTCGGGCGTGATGCGGCTGGGCTCGCTGTCGTGCAGGAACTCCTCGAGGATCTCGACGAAGCGGACCGGCTCCTCCGCCTGGGGGAAGTGGCCCACCCCCGGCATGATCCGCAGCCGGCTGCCCGGGATCGCCTCGTGGACCTTGTGGGCGTGGGCGACGGGGATGATGGTGTCCCTGTCCCCCCACACGACGAGCGTCGGCATGTGGGCGGCCAGGTACAGGCGGTCCATGGCGCTCACGCTCTGGCCGCCCGGGTCGATCACGCCGCGCATGGTGGTGACGAACGCCTTGCGGCTCTCCGGATCGGTCAAGGACCGGTAGGCGTTCCACACCTCGTCGGCCCGCGCGTTGCGAAATCCGAGGCCGCGCGAGAACCGGGACACGGCGTCTCCCCAGCTGCGGGCGAACGCGGGGAACAGTACCGGCATGACGAACTCGGCGGCCGGGAGCGTGGCCAGCCGGAGGATCCAGCTCACTTCGCGCCCGAGTCCGCCGGCGTCGACCAGGACCAGGCGTTCGCAGAGTTCGGGGAACTGATACGCGAACTGCAACGCGACGCCGCCGCCGTAGGACTGGCCGATCACCGTGACGCGCTCGACCTCGAGCAGGCGCAACAGGTCGCGCACGCTGGCCGCCAGGTTGCCGAGCGAGTAGTCGCCGGGAGGTTTGTCGGACTCGCCGTGACCCGGCAGGTCGGGGGCCAACACCGCGTGGCCCTGCTGCAGGAGCTGCATGGCCGGGACCCAGGTGCGGGAGCTCCCTGCTATCCCGTGCAGGAGCAGGAGCGTCGGACCTCGGCCGGCCCGCCGAAATCCCATCTGGTGCCCGTGGAGCGAGACGTACTCCGTCGGGAAGGGTGCATCGGGATCGGCGTTCTCCATCGACCCATTGTGGTCCGCCGTCGAGCGCCACGGTGACGAGGCCGCTCGCAGGAGCCGGCGTGACCCGTCAGACCGCGCCGCGCCGCGGGTCACAAGGGCGTGACGTAGGCGCCCGAGATGCCGCCGTCGACGAGAAAGGTCGACGCGGTGATGAACGACGAGTCGTCCGAGGCGAGGAACGCCGCCGCCGCCGCGATCTCGGAGGCCTCGCCGAAACGGCCCATGGGTATGTGCACGAGCCGTCGGGCGGCGCGCTCGGGGTCCGCCGCGAAGAGCTCCACGAGCAGCGGGGTGTTGACCGGACCCGGGCAGAGCGCGTTCACCCGCACCCCCTGGCGCGGCGAACTGCACGCCGAGCTCGCGCGACAGGGCGAGCACACCGCCCTTGGAAGCCGTGTAGCTGATCTGGCTGGTCGCCGCGCCCATGACGGCAACGAACGACGCCGTGTTGATGATCGAACCCCTGCCGCGGGCGAGCAGGTGCGGGATGGCGTGCTTGCAGCACAGATACACCGACGTGAGGTTGACCCGCTGGACACGGTCCCACGCCTCGAGCCCGGTGTCGAGGATGGAGTCGTCGTCGGGCGGGCTGATGCCGGCGTTGTTGCAACAGACGTCGAGCCCGCCGAAGTGGGCGGCCACCTCGCCGTACAGCGCCTCCACCTCGTCGGAGGACGTCACATCGGCGCGGACGAACATGCCGTCGACCGCTGCCGCCACCTCACCACCGGCACGCTCGTCGACGTCGACCACGGCCACCTTGGCGCCCTCGGCGGCGAAGCGCTCGCACATGGCGCGGCCGATGCCGCTCGCGCCCCCGGTGACGACGGCGACGCGGTCGACCAGGCGGCGGGCGTAGGCGGATGTCTCGCTCATGTCTCTCCTCCGTGCGGGCGGCGGATGCCGCTCCTCCGAATCAGTCCGAGCTGATGAAGACGTTCTTGACGTCGCTGAACGCCTCCAGGGCGTCGGGCCCGAGCTCGCGGCCGATGCCCGACTGCTTGACGCCGCCGAAGGGCGTCCAGTAGCGCACCGACGAGTGCGAGTTGACCGACAGCGTGCCCGTCTCGACGGCCCGCGCCACGCGCAGGGCCCGCCCGACGTCGCGGGTCCACAGCGAGCCGGACAGCCCGAAAGGAGTGTCGTTGGCCAGGCGGACGGCATCGGCCTCGTCCTCGAAGGGGATGACGACCACCACCGGTCCGAAGATCTCCTCGGTGGCGGCGCGGTCGCCGGGGTCGACCGGTGCCAACACCGTCGGGGCGAACCAGTTGCCCGGGCCCCCGGGGCACTCCCCGCGCACCGCCACCGGAGCACCCTCGGGCACGAACGACGACACCGTGCCCAGATGGGCCTCGGAGATCAAGGGGCCCATCTCGGTCGTCTCGAGCGTCGGGTCACCGACGGCGACGCCCGCGACCGCGGGTTCGAGAAGCGTCATGAACCGCTCGTAGACCGCGCGCTCGACGAGGATGCGCGAGCGCGCGCAGCAGTCCTGCCCCGCGTTGTCGAACACCCCGGACGGAGCCCGGGCCGCCGCCAGCTCGACGTCGGCGTCGGCAAAGACGATGTTGGCGCTCTTGCCCCCGAGCTCGAGGGTGACCCGCTTGATCTGCTGCGCGCAGCCCCGCATGATCTCGCGCCCCACCTCGGTCGAGCCGGTGAAGCACACCTTGCGCACGGCGGGGTGGGCGACGAAGCGCGCGCCGACCACGCTGCCCTTGCCGGGCAGGATCTGCAGGACCCCGTCGGGGAGCCCGGCTTCGAGCGCGAGCTCGCCCAGGCGCAGCGCGCTGAGCGGGGTCAGCTCGGCCGGCTTGACCACGACCGTGTTGCCGGCGGCCAGCGCGGGGGCGAAGCCCCAGCCGGCGATGGCCATGGGGAAGTTCCACGGCACGATCACGCCGACCACGCCCAGGGGCTCGTGGAAGGTGACGTCGATGCCGCCGGGCACCGGGATCTGCCGGCCGCTCTGCCGCTCCGGCGCCGCCGCGTAGTACTCGAGCACGTCGCGCACGTTGGCCGCCTCCCAGCGGGCGTTCCCGATCACGTGCCCGGCGTTGGCCACCTCGAGGGCGGCCAGTTCCTCGCGGTGGGCGTCGACCGCGGCGGCGAAGTGTCGGAGCAGGCGGGCCCGGTCGCCGGGGGCCACGCCGCGCCAGGCGCCGAACGCGACGGCGGCCCGCTCGATGGCCGCGTCGGTCTCCGCCGCGGTCAGCCCCTCGACCTTGGCGATGATCGATCCCGTGGCGGGGTTGCGGAGATCCACGCACCGATCTTTGCCGATGGCGGCCCCGGCTCCTGCATCGGGGCGCCGGTCGATCGTGGGCGCCACCGGTACAGTGCGTGGCCGTGCCCGCGACCCGGCCCGACCAGCCCACCGTCCAGTTCAACCTGGCCAAGGCCTTCGACACCCTCGTCGAGACCCTGGCCGACCGGGAGTGCGTCGTGTGGCGCGACCGCCGCCTCACCTACCGGGACCTCGCCGAGCGGTCGCGCCGCCTGGGCTCCTACCTCCACGGCCGGGGACTACGCGTGCACCGCGAGCGACCGGAGCTCGAGGGATGGGAGTCGGGCCAGGACCTCCTCGCCCTCGCCCTCTACAACGGCAACGAGTACCTGGAGGGCATGCTGGGCGGGTACCGGGCCCGCGTCGCCCCGTTCAACGTCAACTACCGCTACGTCGGCGAGGAGCTGCAGTACCTGCTCAACGACGCCCGGCCGCGCGCCATGATCCTGCACTCGTCGCTGGCCCCGACGCTGGCCGAGGTGCTACCCACGCTGGACTCGCCCCCCGAGGTGCTGCTCCAGGTCGACGACGAATCGGGCCACACCCTCCTCCCCGGGGCGGAGTGGTACGAGGAGGCGCTCGCCGCATCCTCACCCGACGGACCACCGGTCGAGCCGTCCCCCGACGACCTCTACGTGCTCTACACGGGGGGCACGACGGGCATGCCCAAGGGCGTGCTGTGGCGCCAGCACGACATCTTCATGGCCGCCATGGGCGGGCGCCAGGTGGGCTCGTGGAAGATCGTCACGAGCTACGAGGGCCTGACGGAGCGGCTGGCCGAGAGCTACCCCGTGCGTCTGCTCATCCTGCCGCCGCTGATGCACGGCGCCGCTCAATGGGCCTGTTTCATGCTCATGGCCCAGGGCGCGACGCTGATCTTTCCCGACGAGACGCGCCGGGTGGACCCCGATGACGTCTGGACCACCGTGGCGCGCGAGAAGGCCAACTCCATGACCATCGTGGGCGACGCCGTGCTGCGCCCGTTGCTGGTGCAGCTGGACAAGAAGAGCTACGACCTCTCCTCGTTCTTCGCCGTCGGCAACGGCGGCGCGCCGCTGACCCCTGCCGTGCGCGCCATGGCGGTCGAGCGCATCCCCAACCTCGTCATCTCCGACTCGGCCGGCTCGTCGGAGACCGGGGCGCAGATGCACGTGACGTCCATGGACGACGTCGCCGTGGGGTCGTTCCTCCCCGGGCCGGGCACCCTGGTGGTCGACGAGACGCTGTCGCGGGTGCTCGAGCCGGGCCACGCGGGCAACGGCTGGCTGGCGCAGACCGGCAACGTGCCGCTCGGGTATCTCGGCGACCCGGACAAGACGGCGCGCACCTTCCCCGTGATCGACGGCGTCCGCTACTCCATTCCCGGCGACCGGGCCCGGCTCCGGGCCGACGGGCAGATCGAGCTGCTGGGCCGCGACTCGGTGACGGTCAACTCGGGCGGCGAGAAGATCTTCGTGGAGGAGGTGGAGCGCGCCATCGCCGGCCACCCCGCCGTGGCCGACGTCGTCGTCGCCGGCCGCCCCTCGGAGCGCTGGGGCCAGGAGGTGGTGGCCGTCGTACAGCTGGCCGAGGGCGCGACGACCGACGGCGCGTCCGTCGTGGAGCACGCCTCGGCCCACATCGCCCGCTACAAGCTGCCCAAGGAGGTGGTGTTCGTGGAGCAGATCCAGCGCTCGCCCTCGGGCAAGGCGGACTACCGCTGGGCGGCCGAGACGGCGGTCACCGCCGCCGCGGGGGCCTGAACGTCGGCCGGAACCGGTCCCGGAGCCGGGCCGTCGGTCGCGACACCCCGGCTGGTGCTGCGACCGTTCACCGCGGTGGACCGGGCACCGTTCTTCGCGCTCAACACCCATCCCCTCGTCGTCGAGTCGCTGGGCTCGTCGCCCAGCCGGGCCGAGAGCGACGCCATCGTGGACCACATCGAGGAGTCGATGGCGCGCGATGGCTGGGGCCTGTGGGCGGTCGAGGTGGCGGGCGGGGCGCCCTTCGTGGGCATGGTGGGGCTGCACCGGGTGCGGCCGGAACTCCCCTGCGCGCCGGCCGTCGAGGTGGAGTGGCGGTTGCATCCGGACCACTGGGGCCACGGCTACGCCAGCGAGGCCGCGGCGGCCTCGGTGCGCTTCGGCTTCGACGAGGCGGGCCTGGAGGAGATCATCGCCTTCACGACGACGCTGAACACCCGCTCGCAGGCGGTCATGGAGCGGATCGGCATGGTGCGCGACCCCGCCGGCGACTTCGACCACCCGCGCGTCCCCGAGGGCAGCCCGCTCCGGCGCCACGTCCTCTACCGCGTCACGGCGTCAGACGCGGGCCCTACGGTGGCGCCATGAGCACCAAGACGAACTCGGGCGACGCCGCGATCAAGACGCGCTGCGAGTGGGCCGGGACCGACCCGGCGATGATCGAGTACCACGACACCGAGTGGGGCGTGCCGGTCCACGACGACCCGACGCACTTCGAGTTCCTCGTGCTCGAGGGGGCGCAGGCCGGGCTCAGCTGGTCGACGATCCTGAAGCGGCGCGCCGGCTACCGCAAGGCCTTCGCCGGCTTCGACCCCGCCAAGGTGGCCCGCTTCACGCCGGCCCGGGTGGAGAAGCTGCTCGGCGACACGGGCATCATCCGCAACCGGGCAAAGGTCGAGTCCGCGGTGCGCAACGCCCGCGCCTTCCTGGCCGTGCAGGATGAATTCGGCTCCTTCGACACGTACATCTGGGGCTTCGTCGGCGGGCGGACGCTGGTCAACAAGTGGCGCCGCATGGGCCAGCTCCCGGCGGTGACGCCCGAGTCCGAGGCGTTCAGCGCCGACCTGCGCCGGCGCGGCTTCGGCTTCGTCGGCCCGACGGTCTGCTACGCCCACCTCCAGGCGACCGGCCTGGTCAACGACCACGTGGTGGGCTGCTTCCGCTACGCGGAGCTCACAGGGACCGGCGCATCAGGACGCGGGCGCCGAAGCGGCGCATGACCGGCTCCTCGGGTGCGAGGCCGTGCGCCACGAGCCAGTCGTCGACCGGCCCGACCTCGACGAAGCCCTCCGTGGCGTAGAAGGGGGCGTTCCAGGCCACGCTGCGGTAGGTGGCGAGGGTGAGCTCGGGGTAGCCCCGGGCGGCCGCCCAGGCGCAGCCCGCCCGCAGCAGGGCCCGCCCGATCCCCCGGCGCCCGTGATCGGGATGGACCGAGAGCTGCTCGAGGTGGGCGCCGTCGCCCACGGCGTCGAGGCGGCACAGCCCGACGGGCGGGTCGCCGGCGACCAGCACGACGAGGGCCGCCGCGAACTCCGCCACGGTGCCGGGGCCGGGCAGCGGGCCGATGCCGAGCGAATCGAACATCGTGTCGGCCGCCAGCTCGAGCGCGGGCAGGAGCGCCAGCTCGTCGGGCCGCACCGGGCGCACGTCAGCGTCGTCGCCGGGCATGGGCTCCACCAACCGACGGTAGCGTGTCGGCCCGTGCGCGCCGTCGTCTGCAACGAGCTGGGCCCGCCGTCGCTGCTACGGGTGGAGGAGCTTCCCGACCCGGTGCCGGGGCCGGGCCACGTCGTGGTCGACGTGGAGGCGGCGGGCGTCAATTACGTGGACGCGCTGTTCGTCGCGGGGCAGTACCAGATCAAGCCGCGCGTCCCCTTCGTGCCGGGGACCGAGTCCGCTGGGCGCGTGGCACTGGTGGGCAAGTCCGTGGGCGGGCTCGAGACCGGTCAGCGCGTCCTGGTTTCGGCCGGATTGGGCGGCTTCGCCACCAAGGTCGCGGCGCCGGCAGCCGCGGTGACGGCGCTGCCCGACGTCCTCGACGCGCCGCGCGCCGCGACGTTCACCCAGAGCTACAGCACCTCTCTCTTTGCGCTGCGCGAGCGTGCGGCGGCGCAGCCGGGCGAGTCGGTGATGGTGCTGGGGGCCGGCGGCGGGGTCGGGCTCGCCGCCGTCGGCGTGGCCCGCGCGCTCGGCTGCCGGGTGCTGGGGGTGGCGTCGAGCGAGGTGAAGCGCGCTGCTGCCCGGGCGGCCGGGGCAGAGGCGGTGCTCGACCCGGCCGCGGAGCCGGTCAAGGACGCGGCCCGGGCCTGGGCCGGCGGGACCGGCGTCGACGTCGTGGTCGACCCCGTGGGTGGCGAGCTCGCCGAGCCCTCGCTGCGGGCGCTGGGCGACCGGGGGCGCTATCTCGTGATCGGCTTCGCCGCCGGCCCCATCCCCTCCATCCCGCTCAACCAGGTGCTGCTGCGCAACCGCACGGTGATCGGCGTCGACTGGGGCATCTGGGCCATGCAGCACGCGGACGACCAGCGCGCGCTCATGGGAGACCTGCTGGCGATGGTGGCCGACGGGAGGATCGATCCGGCTCGCCCGGCCGAGTACCCGCTCGCCGACGTGGCGCGGGCGCTCGAGGACCTGCTGGGCCGCCGGACCGTCGGGAAGATCGCGCTCATCCCCTGACGCCTCCGGGCCGCACGCACGCGTCGCTCAGGCGTCCCGGGTTCGCACCCACCAGAAGGTGAAGCCAACGAGCACGACGGCCAGGACGAGGAAGATCCCCGCCTCCATCCCCTGGAAGGCCCAGAAGCGGCTGTCGGGCTGGTAGGTGAGGATCTGGTGGAACCCGTGGGCGGTCAGGCACGGCCCGTTCAGGCCCTTGCCACCGGGAAACGAGCTGCTGCAGGCGGCGGGGAGCTGGTTGAAGTCCCAGCTCGCGCCGAGGTTCTGGCCCCGGCCGTTCACCATGTCGCTCGAGATGACCCACGCGCCGGCCGGGCTGCTGCCCAAGAGAGGCAGCACCTTGGTCACCGGGGTGAGGAAATGCGGCCGCAGGAACAGCCCGACGGCCACGCGGATGGCCACGAAGATCGCGAGCGTCGCGGCCAGGCTCGGCAGGACGCGCCGCACGACCGAGCCGACGGCGACGCCGAGCGTCACCGCGAACAGCGCGTAGGCGACGGGGACGATCCCCTGGATGTCGAAGGCGCCGAAGCGGGAATCGAGCGCGTTCTCGGGGAAACGCCACCAGCTGACGAGCGCGGCGAGGGCGGCGCCCCACAGCGCGGCGGCGATCAGCGCCCAGGCGATGTTGGCGCGGAGCCAGCGCCGGCGGCTGACGCCCTGCGTCCAGGCCAGGTTGTGCGTGCCGTCCTCGAACTCCTTGGCCAGCAGCGGCGCGCCCCAGAACAGGCCGAAGAGCAGCGGCACCGACGATCGTGGCGTCGACAAGGTCCATGATGGCCCCGTCCCCGCGGAAGAGCGACGAGATCGGCAGGTTTCCGCAGGACTGCGCCGCACAGCTCGCGAGCGCGTTGCGGTAGTCGTCGGCCATGGTGATCCCCGTGACGAGGAGGATGACCGCCAGCACGGCGAGGGCCCCGACGGCGACGAAGGCCTGGTTGCGGTGCAGGCGCCAGACGAGTTGGTTCACGGCGCCACCTCCACGGGGGCCAGGCGCCGCTCGGACGCCGCGTCCCGCTCGCTGCCCATGTAGCCGAGGATGATGTCCTCGAGCCCCACTTCGTGCTGCTCCCACGCGGGGTCGAGCACGGGCGCGGCGCGGCGGACGAGCAGGCGGGTCTGGCGCTGGGTCTGGGTGGCGGTGACGACCGTGAGGCCCGGCTCCACCTCCGCCAGGCTGCGCCGCGGGCCGACCAGCATCCGGTGGTCCTCGAGCAGCGACTCGATGTCCTCGCAGAGCTGGACGCGCGCCGCGCTCGAGCAGGATCACGTGGTCGCACACGCGCTCGAGGTCGTGCAGCAGGTGCGACGACAGGACCACCGAGAGTCCGCCGTCCGCCATGGCCTCGCTCAGCGCCGCCAGGAACTCGCGGCGGGCGAGCGGGTCGAGGGCCGCCACCGGCTCGTCGAGGAGCAGCAGGCGGGGCCGTTTGGCCAGCGCCAACCCGAGGCCCACCTGCGCCCGCTGGCCGCCCGAGAGCGTGGCGACCGGTCGGTCCAACGGCACGCCCAACCGAGCCAGGCGCTGGCGCGCCCCGTCGGCGTCCCACACGGCATTGAGGTGGGCGCCGAGCGCGATGTGCTCGTCCGCGCTCAGGCGCCGGTAGAGCGGCACGTCCTGGGCCAGGTATCCGACGCCGCGCAGGAACGGCTCGGACCCGTCGGGGACGGCGCCGAGCACGCCGACCGTGCCGGTGGTGGGTGAGGCGAGACCGACCAGGAGCCGCAGGAGCGTGGTCTTGCCCGCGCCGTTGGGGCCGACGAGCGCGGTCACCCGCCCCTCGGGCACGCGCAACGTGCAGTCCTGGAGGGCCCAGGTCGCGCCGTAGCGCTTCCCCAGTCCGGCCGTCGCGAAGGCCGGCGCGGCCGGGTCCGCAGGGGCCCCGCTCATGCGACCCTCGTCGCCGGCGCGGCCCGCAGCGTGTCGCGCAGGAGCGCCTCCATGGCGTCGTCGTCCATCCCCTCGGCCCGGGCCGACGTCACCCACTTGTGCAGGCCGCGGGCCAGGCGCGCCTGGGTGCCCGGCGGCGGTCCCTCGGGCCGCCGGGCGACGAAGGTCCCGACCCCTTGCCGGCCCTCGACCAGGCCCTCGTGCTCGAGCTCGCGGTAGGCCTTCTGGACCGTGTTGGGGTTGATGGCGAGCTCCGCCACGACGTCCTTGACGGTCGGCAGCCGGTCGCCCACGTCGAGCACACCCAGGCGCACCGCCTGGCGGATCTGCTGGGCGATCTGCAGATAGGGCGGCACGCCGGAGTCGGTCCGCAGGTGGAAGCTGATCGACTGGTCCAGTACTTCACTAGTCATCTAGGTAACTATAGAGGTTCGCAGCCCGGTGTCAATGGAACCGAGGAGTGTTCCGGCCTCAGTCCGCGAAGGCCGGGATCACCTCGGTGCCCATCAGCTCGATGGTCCGCATGACCGATTCGTGGGGAACCTTGTAGGGGTTGACCAGGCAGAGCAGGAGGTCCACGCCGGCGGCCTCGTACTGGCGGCAGGCCTCGATGCACTCCTCGGGCGTACCCAGGACGCAGGCATTGGCACCGATGAGGTACTCGAGGTTGAGCAGGTCGAGCAGGCCCTCGTCGTCGGTCTTCTTCATGTCCGCCGCGTAGGCGTACGTGCCGAGGCCCTCGTTGCGCTCGGCCATCCAGTCGGTGAGCGTGGCGATCTGGCGGGCGCCGGTCTTGGGGTACCACTCGAAGGACTCCCGCGCGTCGGCGATCGCCTCGTCGCGGTCGGGTGCGCAGATGGCCATCGTGAACGTGGCCGCCTGGTCGTGCACGAAGGCGCCGATCGGCGTGCGTGCAGCGCCCGACCGCGTCGCGGTAGACGTCGATCTTGCGCTTGACCTCCGCCGGCGGCAGCCCGACGGCGAAGGAGCACAGGCCGAGGCCGAGCTCGCCGACCTGGGCGTGGCCCTCGTCGCTGGTCGTCGCGCCCCACAGCGGCGGGTGCGGCTTCTGCCAGGGCTTGGGCTGCACGCGCCGTCGGGGCATCCGCCAGAACTCCCCCGCGAACTCGTACTCCTCGTTGGTCCAGCACCCGACGACGTGGCCGATCGCCTCCTGCCACATGCGCCGGCTCTCGGCCGGGTCGATGCCGAATCCCTCGAGCTCGGCCCGGGTCGCCGAGCGCCCCGTCCCGAGGTCGACCCGGCCGCCCGAGAGCAGGTCGAGCACGGCCACCGACTCCGCGGTGCGCACCGGGTGGTTGTAGGGCTTGGGCATGAGGCGCACGCCGTACCCGAGGCGGATGCGCTCGGTCCGCGCCGCGATGGCGCCGTAGAGCACCTCGGGGTTCGAGCAGTGGGAGTACTCCTGCAGGAAGTGGTGCTCGACGGTCCAGAAGGCGTGCCACCCGAAGCGGTCGCCCGCGATCGCCTGCTCGAGCGTGTTCTGGTAGGCGACGAGCTCGCTGTTGGCGGCCCATGGTCGTGGGACGGGGATTTCGTAGAACAGCGCGAACTTCATGACGTGGCTCCCCCCGGGAGGACGGCGGTCCCGGGACGCCCGGGCTAGACAGTGCACTGCTCCTATCAGCCCGGGTCGGCCGGGCGCAACAAGACCCGGGAGGTGCCATGCGTGGATTGGGCGGACGGACCTACATCGTCACCGGCGCGGCGTCGGGCATCGGCCGGGCCACGGCCGCCCGGCTCCTCGACGAAGGCGCCCTCGTCATGGGGGCCGACCTGGTCGTCCCGCCCGACGACGTGCCGGAGGGGAGAGACGAGTCGGCCCGCTGGGCCTTCACCCCCGTCGACGTGACGGACGAATCCTCCGTGGCGGCGCTCGTGCGCGCCGCCGTCGACTTCGGAGGCGGCGCGGTGCACGGGTTGGTCAACGCGGCGGGCGTGGCCGGCGGCGGCCCGGTGCACCTGCTGCCGGCCGACGAGTGGGCGCGGGTGATCGCGGTGAACCTGACCGGCACGTTCCTGACGGCCAAGCACGTCATCGCACAGATGCTCGGGCAGCCTGCCCGCGACGACGGCCAGCGTGGGTCGGTGGTGACCGTCGCCAGCATCGAGGGCCTCGAGGGCACCGCCGGGGGCAGCGCGTACAGCGCGTCGAAGGGTGGCGTGGTCATCCTGACCAAGAACATGGCGATCGACTACGGCGGCCGCGGCATCCGGGTCAACGCCATCTGCCCCGGCTTCATCGAGACGCCGATGACCGCGATGATCTTCGGGCCGGGCATGGAGGACGCGTTGGCCGACATCGTGCACGAGCACAAACTCGGCCGGCGCATGGGCCGGCCCCGCGAGGTGGCCGCGGTGGCCGCGTTCTTGCTCTCCGACGACGCGTCGTTCGTGACCGGCCACGCGCTCCCGGTCGACGGCGGCTACACGGCCGGCCGCGACCACGGCGTCACCGAGATGCTGGGGCTCTCGGGCCCCGAGTGACGCCCTGAGCCCGGTTGCTTGACGGCGACCCGGCAGTGGTCAATAGTTAAGTTAATGCTTAAGTGTCAGCGGGTCGACGAGGTCTTCCGGGCCCTGGGCGACCCCACCCGCCGCAACCTGGTCGAACGCCTCGGCGCCGGCTCGACCACGGTGAGCGAGCTGGCCCGGCCGCTCGACATGACCTTGTCGGCCGTCGTGCAGCACCTGGCCGTCCTCGAGGCGTGCGGCCTGGTCAGCTCCGAGAAGGTCGGGCGCACGCGCCACTGCCGGCTCGAGCCCGTCGGGCTCCAGCTGGCGGCGGACTGGTTCGCCGGCCAGCGCGCCGCCTGGGAGCGCCGGCTCGACCGGCTGGGCGAGGTCCTGGAGGCCGATCTCGTGGCCGAACAGACCACAACACCAGCCCTACCAGCCCTCCCACCCCAACCACCATCACACGAAGGAGCATGAGATGAGCAGCAACAGGACCTCCGAGCACGGCAGCTTCACCATCACCCGGACCTACCCGGTGGCGCCGGCGCGCGTGTTCGCAGCGTGGTCGAGCCGCGAGGCCAAAGCGCGCTGGTTCGGCGACCCGGCCGCGGCGGACGCCGACTACACCCTCGACTTCAGGGTCGGCGGCGCCGAGATGTCCCGCGGCGGGCCCCCGGGAGGACCGGTGTTCAGCTACGAGGCGTCCTACAAGGACATCGTCCCGGACGAACGGATCGTCTACGGATACTCCATGGACGCTGACGGCACGCTCATCTCGGTCTCGGTCACCACGGTCGAGTTCGCCCCCGCAGGGGGCGGCACCACCCTGACGTTCACCGAGCAGGGCGTCTTCCTCGACGGCGGCGACACGCCCGACGTGCGCGAGAAAGGCACCGGCGAGCTCCTCGACAACCTCGGGGCCGCACTGGCGTGAGTCCGGGCAAGGTCGTCGTCCACCGCTCGATGTCTCTCGACGGCTTCGTCGCCGGGCCCGACCACGAGATGGACTGGATCTTCGAGCACGCCGCGCCCGGGGAGGGTGCGGAGGAGATCATGGCGGCCACCGGGGCCATCCTGAGCGGGCGCAACACCTACGAGGTCGGCCGGCGCGCGCGCCGGCCCGAGACCAGCGCCGCCTACGGCGGCGCCTGGTCGGGCGCCGAGTTCGTGCTGACCCACGAGCAGAAGACGGCGAGCGACAACCCTGCCGCCGTCTTCTTGTCGGGCGACGTGGCCGACGCCGTGGCCACGGGCCTCGCAGCGGCCGGCGGGAGGAACCTCGAGGTTCACGGGACCGACGTCACGGCCCAGTGCCTCGCCCTGGGCCTGGTGGACGAGATCTACGTGCACGTCCTCCCCGTCCTCCTCGGCGCCGGCGTGCCGTTGTACCGTGCGGAGGCGATGGCGCCGGTCGCCCTGGAGCCGCTCGGCGCGACTAGCTCGGGGCCGGTGACCACCTTGCGTTTCCGAGTGGCCGGCGCCGGGCGCCGTCACCCGAGCACCATCTGACCCCCCGCGAAGTCGAGCACGATCCACCCGTAACGATTCAGCTGGTCCGAGCCCAGGAGGCCCTGGGTGCCGGTGCCGCCGATGGTGCCGAAGTCGGTCTCGCCGACGAGTTGGGTTCGCAGGCGCAGGCCCGGCACGGACCAGGGCCCGCTGTGGACGAGGGGGACCGTGATGACCGAGCACACGGTGGCCTGGCGCTGGGCCAGGTCGGTGCCGGCCAGCGACTGCGCCCGCGCCACCGTCGTGGACACCACGCTCTGGGACGAGCCGGTGTCGACGACGAAGCTGCGCCGGGGACCCGCGGCGAAACGGACGGCCACGCTCAGCGAGACTTGACCCTCGACCGGCGTCACCGTGACGGGCACCGCGGTCCCCTGTCCGCCCGTGAGCGCCGCGGGCGGCGGGCCCAGCGGGCCCGTGTACGGCGCCGTGCTGCCCGGTGCGGCGCCCTCCGCGCCGGGCAGCACGAGCGCCGCGCCCGCGAAGTCGATCCGGACCGCACCGAAGCGCGCCAGGACATCTGCGCCGAGGAGACCGGCCGGCTGCCCCTTGCCACCGATCTGGGGCAGCGTCGCCGCGGTCAGCTGCTGGGGCGCCAGCGCGACACCGTCGAGGGACCAGGAGCCCACGGCAAGGGGTCGCGCCGTACCCGTGCAGCCGACGCCGGCGAACAGGCCGGCGGGGCCGGCCGAGGACAGGTGGAGCCGCCGGCCGAGAGCGGCGTCGATGGTCGACTGCCCCGCACCGGAGTCGAGGACGAAGGGGAAAGGTCCCTGGCCGTCGATGCAGACGTTGACGGACTCGGCGACCTGGCCGGCCACGGTGCTGACGGTGAGCGGCACCTTCTCGCTCCCGCCGGGCAGGGTCGTCGCCCCTCCACACCCTGCGGCGACCGGCAGTGCGAACGTGACCTCCGGCTCCACACGCACCGTCGCGGGCCCGGGGCCGCTGACCGCCGCGGCCAACCCGAGCGCCAGCACGGTTGCCCCGATGGCCACGATGGCAGCGATCAGCCACCCACGGTGCCCGCCCACGGCGCCCTAGCGGCCGAGCGCGAGCCGGGCCGTGGCGATCGCCAGCCGCGCCCCCAGCACCACGAGGGCGAGTGGCAGCGCGGCCCGTCGCCAGCCCTTCGTGGTCCGGATGGTGAAGCGGAGGGCAGAGCGATGGTGCGCCATCAGCATGCGGTACGGATGGCGGGCGGTACTCGCACCCTGCACGTGGGTCACCGCGGCCGCACCGGCAAAACCGACACCCCACCCCGCCGCGTGGGCGCGCCAGCACAGGTCCATGTCCTCGTTGTACATGAAGTACGCCTCGTCGAAGCCACCGAGCTCTTCCAGTGCGCTCCGCCGGGCGAGGAAGCAGGAACCCGAGACCCACCCGGCCCCGATCACCGCGTCGCCTTCGGGGGCTCCGGGGTTGTAGCGCCGCGTGAAGCGATTCTCGGGGTTGAAGAGTGCGAGCAACGCATGCCCGGCGGCATCGGTCAACGAAGGGAAGTTCCGCACCGACGGGTAGACGTCGCCGGCATCGGTGAAGATCCGCGGCCCGACGACCGCCCAGGCCGGGTGGGACTCGAGGACGTCGCGCAGGGTCGAGAGGGCGCCGCGGTGGACGACGAGGTCCGGGTTGGAGACGAGCACCCATTCGGGGGCAGGCGACTCCCCCGCCAAGGCCGCCAGGCCCCGGTTCACGCCGGCGCCGAAGCCGAGGTTCCGGCCGGGCCTCACGATCCGGATCGGCGGCGCCGGCTGCTCGGCCAGGAGGTCCCCCAGCGCGGCGCCGGCGCTCCCATGGGAGCCGTTTTCCACGACGACCACCGGCGCCGCCCCGTCGACGAGGAGAGAGTGGACGCAGCCCCGAAGCAAGGGTCCTGCGTCGTGGTCGACCACGACGGCGCCAATCGGGCCGGACACCAGCGGCCTCAGTACTCCTTGGTGAATCGGAACTTCACCAGAGCCTTGAGCGCGCCGAGCCCGTCGCGCCAGGTGATCTTCTTACCCTCGTCGGGCTCGCGGCCGGCATAGGAGATCGGCACCTCGTAGATACGGTGGCCGCGCCGCAGCACCTTCGCCGTGATCTCGGGCTCGAAGTCGAACTTGTTCGAGACGATCGTGAGACCCTCGAGCACCTCGGCGTCGAAGAGCTTGTAGCAGGTCTCCATGTCGGAGAGCGTCGAGCTGTAGAGCACGTTTGTGACGAGCGAGAGCAGGCGGTTGCCGACCCAGTGCAGCGGCAGCATGTTCTTGCGCTCGCCCGTGAACCGGCTTCCGTAGACGACCCGCGCCTTCCCCCGCAAAATCGGGTCGAGCAGGCGCGGCCAGTCGTTGGGGTCGTACTCGAGATCGGCGTCCTGAATGAGGACGAGGTCGCCCCTTGCCTCGGCCAGGCCGGTCCGGATGGCCGCGCCCTTACCCTGGTTCACCTCGTGTCGCAGGACGCGCACCGTCGAGTCCTCGAGGGCGCCCAGCACCTTGTCCGAACCGTCGGTGGAGCCGTCGTCGACCGCAATGATCTGGAGCACCAGCGGCATCTCCACCGCCCGCATGCGCCGGATGACCTCGGCGACCGTGGTGCGCTCGTTGTACACGGGGGTGATCACCGTGAGCGTCTCGTAGCTGCGCAGCGGTGGCGTCTCGCTCAGGCCCGTCTCCGTCAGCCCCGGCTCGGTCATCGGCCTCTCACCGCCGGTGCGAAGTAGTCGATGGTGCGCTCGATGCCCTCCCGCAGGCCGATCTTGGGCTCCCAGCCCAGCTCCTGGCGAGCCAATGTGATGTCGGGACAACGGCGCGTCGGGTCGTCGATCGGCAGCGGCTCGAACGCGATGTCCGAGGCGGATCCGGTGACTTCGAGGACGAAGTGCGCCAGGTCGAGCACGGACCACTCGTCGGGGTTCCCGATGTTGACCGGGCCGACGAGCGACGAATCGAGCAGGGCCAACAGCCCCTCGATCTCGTCCTCGACGAAGCACAGGCTCCGTGTCTGGCTCCCGTCGCCGTAGACGGTAAGGGGCTCGCCGCGCAGGGCCTGGACGATGAAGTTGGAGACGACCCGGCCGTCGCCGGGCGACAGCCTTGGCCCGTAGGTGTTGAAGATCCGAGCGATGCCAACGTTCACCCCGTGGGTGCGGTGCATGGCCATGGTCAGGGCTTCGGCGAACCGCTTGGCCTCGTCGTAGACGCTCCGTGGCCCGGTCGGGTCGACGTTGCCCCGGTACGACTCGACCTGCGGATGCACCTCGGGGTCCCCGTAGACCTCGCTCGTGCTCGCCATGAGGAAGCGAGCTCCGTGCACCCGTGCGAGCTCGAGCAGCCGGCGGGTGCCCTCGCTGCCGACGGACAGCGTGTCCAAAGGCCGGGCGAGGTACGCCGGCGGCGATGCCGGCGAGGCCAGATTGCACACGGCGTCGAGCTTGGGGGCGTCCGCGAGGCCCACCTTCTCGCTGACGTCGGTCACGATCAGGCTGAACCGGTCGTGACCCTGCAGGTGCGCCACGTTCTCCCTCGTCCCGGTCGAGAGGTCGTCCAGGCAGACGACGCTGTCACCGCGCTCGATGAGGCGGTCGCACAAGTGGGAGCCGAGAAACCCGGCCCCACCCGCAACCACCACTCGGCTCACCGACGACCAACCCCGGTGTAGAGGAAACCCATGCGCCTGACTGCGGCAGGGTCGAGGAGATTACGGGCGTCGATGATGAAGGGCTCCTCCATGAGGGCGAGGACGCGGGAGAAGTCGAGCCAGCGAAACTCGTCCCACTCCGTGAGCACCACCAGCGCGCGCGCTCCCGTCACCGCATCGTAGGGATCCGCTCGCAGGTGCAGCCCCAACAGGTCGTCGGGGACCTCGGCGTCCGGCTGGGCCTCCACCGTGGGGTCGAAGGCCTGGACGGTCGCCCCCAGCGCGGCGAGACGGTGCGAGATCTCCAGGCTCGGTGAGTCGCGGCGGTCGTCGGTGTTCGCCTTGAAGGTGAGTCCCCACACGGCCAGCGTGACCCCATCGACCGTTCCGCCGCAGGCGACCTCGACCTTGGAGATGACGCGGGAGAGCTGCTCGTCGTTGGAGGCGATGGCGCCGGCGAGCAGCGCGAACTCGTACCCGACCCCGCGGGCGATGTGGAGGAGCGCCCGGGTGTCCTTGGGCAGGCACGAGCCGCCCCATCCGGGGCCCGGGCGCAGGAAGTCGAAGCCGATCCGCTTGTCGTAGCCCAGTCCGAGCAGGACATCCCGGGAGTCCGCACCCACCTCCTCGCAGAGGCCGGCCAGGGCGTTCACGAAGCTCAACTTGGTGGCCAAGAACGCATTGGAGGCGTACTTGATCGTCTCCGATGTCGTGGTGTCGGTGACGATGAGGGGTGCCCGCGTGCTCGAGAACAGCTCGCCGACCTTGGCGGCCGCCTGCGGGTCGCTCGCGCCGACGACGATCCGATCCGGATTGAGGCTGTCGAGCACCGCGGTGCCTTCGCGCAGGAACTCGGGGTTCGAGACGACGCTGATGTCGGCACGTCCGATCACCTGCTCGACCATGGTGGCCGAACCGACGGGCACCGTGGACTTGTTGACCACGACGGCGCCCGACTCCAGGTGCGTCGCGATCTCCTTCGCTGCCGTCTCGACGTAGGACAGGTCGGCCGACCCGTCGGTGCTCTGCGGGGTCGGGACACACAAGAAGACGAACGCCGCACCCTTGACCGCCTCGACCGCCGAGCTCGTGAAGGAGAGCCGGCCGGCGGTCACGCCGCCGGCCACCAGCTCGTCGAGTCCAGCCTCCACGATGGGCATGCGCCCCGAACGCAGCGCCGCCAGACGACTCGGCTCGCGCTCGGCCAGGACGACCGAGTGCCCGAAGTGGGCCAAGGTGGCCGCCGTGGGCAGGCCCACGTAGCCAGCCCCGATGACAGCCACGGCGTGGCACCCCGTGCGGGTGTCGCGGGCGTGAGTCGGCGCGCTCACGCGGGGACCTGTTGCTGGGGTGAGCGGAGGGCCACGACGAGCCGGGCCAGGCCGTCCTGCCATTGCGGCAGGGCGGGCAGGCCACACAGACGCAGCGCCATGTTGTCGAGCACCGAGTAGGCCGGCCGCGGCGCCGGCCGGGGTGGGTCGAGCTCCGCCGTGCTGATCGGGCGTACGCGCTCGGGGTCGGCCCCGGCCTCAGACAGCACCGCCCGGACGAAGCCCCACCAGGTGGTGGCCCCGCCGTTGGTCAGGTGGAAGATGCCGGGCCTCCGGTCCAGTCCGAGCGTGACGATCGCCGGCGCCAGGTCGGCCGTGAAGGTGGGCGAACCGTGCTGGTCGTCCACGAAGCGCAGCTTGCCTTCGCCGGCGGCCAGACGCAGCGCGGTGACGACCATGTTGGCCCCGTAGGCCCCGCACAGCCAGCTGGTGCGGACGATGGTGGTCCCGGGGCGGCACTCCCGTTCCCCCGCGAGCTTCGAGGCGCCGTACACCGAGGTCGGGCACGGTGCGTCCCATTCCCTGTAGGGGCGATCAGCGGTGCCGTCGAAGACGTAGTCGGTGGACACGTACACCATGTGCGCCCCCACGAGCGCCGACGCCTCGGCGACGTGGCGGGTGCCGATGGCGTTGACGGTGAAGGCGGCCTCCACTTCCGACTCGCACCGGTCCACCGCGGTGAAGGCACCGCCGTGGAGCACGAGCTCCGGTCGAAATTGGGCGAAGGTGTGCATGACCGCGTCCCGGTCGTCGACGCGCATGGAGTCGATGTCGGTGCCCAGCACCTCGTGGTCAAGGCCGTCGCGCGGCCCTTCCGGGCCCAGGAGCGCGCAGCGGAGGCCGCCGGCCGGCACCCGTCCCGCCAGGGCGTCGAGCAGGTCTCGTCCGAGCTGACCGTCCGCACCGGTTATGAGGATCCGCACGGCTCAGCCGCCTCCGGTTCCCCAGGCCCCTTCGGCGACGGGGGCACGGGCCCGCAACGGTTCCCACCACGCTCGATTCTGCGCATACCAGAGCACGGTCTCGGCCAAGCCCTGCTCCCAGTCGATCGACGGCTTCCAGCCCAGCTCACTCTGGAGCTTGGTCGCGTCGAGCACGTAGCGGCGGTCGTGGCCGGGACGATCGGGCACGATCGTCTTGAGCGTCTCCGGCTTTTCGAGGGTGGCCAGGATCCGGTCGGCCACCTCCATGATGGACGCCTCCACCCCGCTGCCGACGTGGTAGGTCTCGCCCACCCGGCCCCGGGCCAGCACGGCGTCGATCGCGGTGCAGTGGTCATGGACGTGCAGCCACTCCCGCCGGTTCTCAGTGCTCGCATAGAGGGTGAGGGGCTGGTCGTCGAGCGCCAGGGCACAGAAGTGCGGGATCAGCTTCTCGGGGAACTGGTAGGGCCCGTAGTTGTTGGCGCAGTTGGTGATCGTGATGGGGAGCCCGTACGTCTCGGCGTAGGCCCGGACCGCATGGTCCGCCCCCGCTTTCGACGCGTTGTAGGGGGTACGGGGACGGTACGGCGAATCCTCCCTGAACACCTCGTCGGCGTCGAGCGGGAGATCGCCGTAGACCTCGCACGTCGAAACATGGTGGAACCGGGTCACGCCGCTCTGCCGAGCCGCCTCGAGCATGGTCTGGGTGCCGATCACGTTGGTCCGGAAGAACAGCCCCGGATTGAGGACCGCCAGGGAATTGTGCGACTCGGCGGCGAAGTTGACGACAGTGTCTATTTCCTCGCCGCGAACGGCCTTTTCGGCCGCATCGGGGTCGCAGATGTCCCCCTGGACGAACACGATCCGATCCTCGATGTCGGACAGGTTGGGTCGGTTGCCGGCGTAGGTGAGGACGTCATAGACGACCACATGGTCCTCGGGATGCTGTTCGACCCAGTAGCGGGCGAAGTTGGACCCGATGAAACCGGCACCTCCCGTGACGAGAAGGCGCATGGGACCGAATGGTAGCGCGGCCCCCGCACGCCCCCCATGACTCACGCAGGGCGCAGGTGCACCACGTCGCCGGCCGTCACCAGGCGGAGCCCGGACGCCGACTCGACGACCAGGCACCCCGCATCGTCGATGGCGACCGCCCGGCCCGTGAATTCCTCTCCGGGCAGGACGACCCGAACCGCCTGGCCCAGGGTGGCGCAGCGTCGCCGCACCTCCTCGGCCAGCACCCGCCGCCCCGCCGCGTCGTCGAGCAGGCCGCGCCGGGGCAGCAGCGCGCCGAGGAGCCGATCGAGCAGGTCCGTGCGGTCGACCGGCTGCTCACCGGCGGCCACCTGGTCGAGACACGCCCCGCCGGCCCCCGCCGGCCCAGGCCAGGCGACGTTGATCCCGATCCCGACCACCACCGCCACCAGGGATCCCCCGGCGAATTCGGCTTCAGCCAGCACCCCAGCCAGCTTGGACCCGCCCACCAGGAGGTCGTTCGGCCACTTGAGCACCGCTTCGACCCCGGAGACCTCCCGGCAAGCGTCGACCGCCGCCAGGGCGACCGCCCCCGTTGCGAGGTGGAGGTCGGCGCCCCCGCACTGCGGGCGGAGCAGGATCGAGACCAGCAGGCTGGCTCCCGGAGGCGATTCCCAGCGCCGATCGAGGCGCCCCCGCCCGGCCGTCTGGTGGTCGGCCACGGCGACCAGGCCCGCCGGCGCCCCCCGACGTGCCTCGTCGCGCACATAGGTGTTCGTCGAGTCGAGCTCGTCGAAGCGGCGGATGTCCCATTCCCCGCCCCACATGGCAGACACCATACGGCGCGTGCAATTGTGAGTGTCCACCTCCGGAAAGGTCGAGCGTGCTCCAGAAGGTCCTGATCGCAAACCGCGGCGAAATCGCCGTCCGGGTCATCCGGACCTGCCGTGAGCTGGGCATCGCGACGGTTGCCGTCTACTCGAACCTGGACCGCGACGCCCTGCACGTGCGCATGGCCGACGAGGCGTATGCCCTCGGCGGGGAGACCGCGGCCGAGAGCTACCTCAACACCGAGGCCATCCTGCACGCGATCGACGAGAGCGGGGCCGACGGCGTGCACCCGGGCTACGGCTTCTTCTCGGAGAACACCGACTTCGCTCGTGCGATCACCGGCCGCGGCGTCACCTTCATCGGCCCGCCGCCCGAGGCGATCGAGGTGATGGGCGACAAGATCAGCTCTCGGTTGGCCGCCGAGAAGGCCGGCGTGGCGGGAGTGCCCGGCCGGTCCGAACCACTCACGTCACCCGACGAGGTGGTCGCGTTCGGCGACCTCCACGGTTGGCCCGTCGCCATCAAGGCGGCCCACGGCGGCGGAGGCCGCGGCATGAAGGTGGTCGCCGACGCCGCCGACGCCGCCGACGCGATGGAGTCGGCCGCCAGAGAGGCTCAGGCCTACTTCGGCCGGCCCGAGATCTACCTCGAGCGCTACCTCGCCTGGCCGCGCCACGTCGAGATGCAGGTCCTGGCCGACCAGCACGGCAACACGCTGTGGCTCGGCGAGCGCGACTGCTCGGCACAGCGCCGCCACCAGAAGCTGGTGGAGGAGAGTCCGGCACCCGACTTCCCCGAGGACGTCCGTCACGCCATGGGCCTCGCCGCCGTCAAGGTCTCCGAGGCCTGCGGGTACTACAACGCCGGGACGGTCGAATTCCTCTACGAGGACGGCGCGTTCTACTTCCTGGAGATGAACACCCGGCTCCAGGTGGAGCACCCGGTGACGGAGCTGGTGAGCGGCCTCGACCTCGTCGCCTGGCAGATCCGCATCGCATCGGGCGAGCCCATCGACTTCACGCAGGATGACGTCCGCCGGTTCGGCCATGCGATCGAGGTCCGTATCAACGCCGAGGACCCGAGCGGGGGCAGGTTCTCGCCTTCTCCGGGCACGCTGACCGCGTTCCACCAGCCGGCCGGCCCGGGCGTTCGCCTCGATGCGGGTTACGAGGCTGGTGACACGGTGTCGCAGCACTACGACAACCTGATCGCCAAGCTGATCGTCTGGGCACCCGACCGCGAGGCGGCACGGCGGCGCATGCTCCGTGCGATCGGAGAGACCCACATCGCCGGCGTGGCCACCACGCTCCCGGCACACCAGGTGATCCTCAGGCACCCCGATTTTGCGGCGGCCACCCACTCGACCAAGTGGGTCGAGGAACGCCTCGACCTGAACGACCTCACCGCGGAGCCCGCCGGTGCGGTCCCCGCGGTGCCGCTCTCCGAGGACGGGGTGCCGACGGTCCAGCGCGACGTGACCGCCGAGGTCGACGGCCGGCGCTTCTCCGTGCGCTTGTGGGTACCCGACCTGGGCACGGCGGCCGCACCCGGTCGGGCCGCCGGACGGCCCAAGCGTGCCGCCGCGTCGGCGGTGGCGGCCAACGGCTCGGGCCAGGTGACGGTCCCCATGCAGGGCACGATCATCAAGGTCCTCGTGTCGGTCGGCGACGTCGTCGAAGTCGGCCAGGCCATCTGCCTGCTCGAGGCAATGAAGATGGAGAACGCCGTCGCGGCGGAGAAGGACGGGGTGATCAAGGAGGTGCGTGTGAGCGCAGGCGACTCGGTGGGAGCCGGCGACGTCGTGGCGGTCATAGAGTAAGTGGCGTGCCGGTGACCCAGCGGTGACCGCGGGTCCCGTTGCCACGCCGGCCAAGAAGGCCGCCGCCGCCGTCGTGGACCACCACCTCGGCGAGCTGGTCTCGCTCAGCCACCGGGTGCACGCCACACCCGAGCTCTGCTTCGAGGAGACGACCTCCGCCCGGGCGGTCGCGGAGACGATGCGGGCGGGCGGCCTCACGGTGGACGAAGGCGTCTACGACCTGCCCACGGCGCTCGAGTCCCGCTCAGGTGAGGGGGAGCTCGTGGTGACGGTCTGCGCCGAGTACGACGCGCTGCCCGGGATCGGCCACGCCTGCGGGCACAACATCATCGCTGCCACCGCGGTCGGCGCCGGCCTGGCCTTGGCCGCAGTGGCCGACGACGTCGGGCTCACGGTCCGGGTGCTGGGCACGCCCGCCGAGGAAGGGGGCGGCGGCAAGGTCTTGATGCTCCAGCGCGGCGCCTTCGCCGGCGTGCACGCCGCGATGATGGTGCACCCATGGCCGGCTGAGCGGCTGACGGGCACGTGCCTCGCCGTGGCCCATTTCGACGTCCATTACACCGGGCGGGAAGCCCACGCGTCCGCCGCCCCCTGGGAGGGCGTGAACGCGCAGGACGCTCTGACGGTGGCCCAGGTCGCGATCGGCGTCCTGCGCCAGCAGCTGCCGCCGGGGGACCAGGTGCACGGCGTGGTCACCGCGAGCACGGCCGCCGCCAACATCATCCCGGCCGCCGTCACCGCCCGCTACATGGTCCGCTCACCCACCATCGAGGGTCTCGCCGCGCTGCGCCCCCGGGTGGAGGCCTGCTTCGAAGCGGGGGCGCTCGCGACAGGCTGCGGGGTCGCCTACCACGAGCTGTCGCCCGTGTACTCGCACATGGAGGCCGATCCCCCGCTGCTCGCGGCCTACCGTGCCAATGCGGAGGCGCTCGGTCGGACGTTCCAGGCCGACGATGCCGGCACGCCTCGGCCGACCTTCTCCACCGACATGGCCAACGTGTCGCTCGCCGTGCCCACCATCCACCCGCTCATCGGGATAGAGACCAACGGTGCGGTCAACCACCAGCAGGAGTTCGCTGCCGCCTGCATCACCGAGTCGGCCGACGCCGCCGTGCGCGACGGCGCCGTCGCGCTGGCCTGGACCGCCATCGACGCCGCCACGGATCCGACGTTGCGCAACCGCCTGCTGGGCGGATGATCACCGAGCACGCCCTCCTGGAGGTCGTCGCCGGGCGTGAGGCCGAGTTCGTCGAGGCGATGCAGACTGCGAAGCACATCATCGCCGCCAGCCCCGGCTTTGTGTCGCTGCGCGTCGAGCGCTGCGTCGAGGAACCGAGGCGGTTCCTGCTTCTCGTCCAGTGGGAGCACCTCGAGGACCACACGGACGGTTTCCGTGGCTCACCGGGCTACGAAGCCTGGCGTGCCGCGCTGCACCACTTCTACGACCCGTTCCCCGTGGTCGAGCACTTCGCCCCGGTCGTCAGCGCCTGACGCCGGGGTTGGCGCCATCAGGGCACCGTGACCCGGCGTGACGCCCCGACCGCGTCGTTCAGGGCGCGCCGCCGCTCGACGGAATTGGCCACGGTGCCGCCGGCGGGCCGACGAACATGTCGAGGCACTCGTCGAGCCCGAAGATCTCGATGTCGTCGCGCCGACGCGACTCCCAGGCCTCGCGGCTCAGCCGGAAGCGGATGGTGCGGCCCGAGCCGTCGCGTCGCTTGCCTCTGGCCTCGCCATTCTCCTCGTAGCCGATCGCCCGCGACGTGGCCAGCGAGGCGGCGTTGTCCTCGAAGGCGCCGCTCAGCGCCTCCACGGCCCCCAGGCCCTCGAAGGCAAGGTGCAACATGGCCTCGCGCATCTCGCGACCCAGACCCCGGCCCTGGTGCTCGCGCCCCAGCCAGGACCCGCTCTCGACAGACCGCACCGCCGGGAAGTGCTGGGCCTCCATGTCCTGCATGCCGATGGGCTCGCCGCCCACGAACGCTGCACCGGTGAACGCCCAGTTGTCGGCGTGCCAGTTGGCTCGGTGCCTCCAGAGGTACTGCGCGGTCGTGCGCGCCCGCTGCGCCGGCTCGAGGTCGGTCCACGGCATGAAGAACGGCATGGTCCCCGGATCGTGGATGCCTCGGTCGGCCAACTCGACGAGTGCGCCGAACTCGTCCTCGTGCGGGAGGCGCCATTCGAGGCGTGGCGTGCGGACCACGAGGCCGAACAAGGGCCAGAAGGTCTGCGGCCCCTCCCCGGCCACGCCTCAGCCCCCAGGCTGGTAGACGCCGAACTCGGCGCGCAGGACGTCGGCCACCTCGCCGAGGGTGGCCATCTCCTCGAGGGCCGCCTTCATCGGTACGAGCAGGTTCCCGTCGCCCCTGGCCGTCTCCGCGACGTCGGCCAGGGCGCGATCCACCGCGGCCTGGTCCCGCGCCGCCCGCACGGACTTGGTGCGGTCGATCTGGAGCTGCTGGAGCTTCGCGTCAACCGGGAACACCTCATTGTGCCCGTCCTCGTCGTCGGCGAAACGGTTGACCCCGACGACCACCTTCTCGCCGTCGTCGACCGACTTGGCGAAGCTGTACGCAGCGGCCTCGATCTCCTCCTGCATGAACCGCGCTTCGATGGCGGCGACCGCCCCACCCAGCTGTTCGATGCGCTCCAGGTAGACGTTGGCCGCCGCCTCGACGTCATCGGTCAGGGCCTCGACGAAGTACGAGCCCGCCAGCGGGTCGACGGTGTCGGCGACGCCCGACTCGAAGCCGACGATCTGCTGGGTGCGCAGCGCGATCTTCGCCGCCCGCGTCGTCGGCAACCCGAGCGCCTCGTCGAAACCGTTGGTGTGCAGGCTCTGGGTACCCCCGAGCACACCCGCAAGGCTCTGGATGGTGACCCGCACGATGTTGTTCTCCGGCTGCTGCGCCGTGAGGGTCGACCCGCCGGTCTGGGTATGAAAGCGCAGCATCTTGGAACGCTCGTCGCTGGCGCCGAAACGCTCGGTCATGATGCGCGCCCACATGCGCCGGGCCGCCCGGTACTTGGCCACCTCCTCGAAGAGGTTGTTGTGCGCGTTCCAGAAGAACGACAGCCGGGGCGCGAACGCGTCGACGTCCATGCCGGCCGCGAGAGCCGCCTCGACGTAGGCGATGCCGTTGGCCAAGGTGAACGCGATCTCCTGGACCGCCGTCGAACCGGCCTCACGGATGTGGTACCCCGAGATGGAGATCGTGTTCCAGTTGGGCAGGTTGGCCGCACAGTAGGCGAAGGTGTCGACGATCAGGCGCATGGAGGGCCGCGGCGGGTAGATGTAGGTCCCCCGGGCGATGTACTCCTTCAAGATGTCGTTCTGAATGGTGCCGCGGATCTTGTCGCTCGGCACACCCTGCTCCTCGGCCACCAGTTGGTACATGAGCAGCAGGATCGCTCCGGTGGCGTTGATCGTCATGGACGTGGTGACCTTGTTCATCGGGAGGTCGGCCATGAGGAGGCGCATGTCCGCCAGGGAGTCGATGGCCACGCCAACCTTGCCCACTTCACCCTCGGCCCGGGGGTGGTCGGAGTCATAGCCCATCTGGGTCGGCAGGTCGAACGCGCAGGACAGGCCGGTCTGACCCGCGTCGAGGAGGAACTTGAAACGTTGGTTGGTGGCCTCGGCCGAACCGAAGCCGGCGTACTGACGCATGGTCCAGAGCTTCGAGCGGTACATCTGGGGGTGGACGCCGCGGGTGTAGGGGAACGAGCCCGGCTCGCCCAGTTGGACGGACGGGTCCCAGCCATCGAGGTCGCCGGCGCGGTAGACGGGGTGGATGGCGATGCCCGAGTCCGTGCTCCGCTCGTGGGTGCCCTGAGGGTCGGGCTTCTTTGGTGTCACGGCACCGAGACTACGAAGGATCGGGGCGGATGGGCCACACACGGCAGACTACGGGCCGTGAACGACGCACCCGGACCAGCCTTTTCGCACTTCGGCATCTGCGTGAGCGACCTCGAGCGGTCGCTGCGCTTCTACTGCGAGGCGCTCGGCTTCGAGAAAGCCGAGTCGCACACGATCGGGTCCGAGTTTGCCCGGCTCATGGACCTGCCCGACGTGGTGGTGGCGTCCCAGTTCATCCGGCGCGGGCCGACGGCGATTGAGCTCCTGGCCTTCACCCAGCCGGCCTCCTTCGGGAGCCGCGAGCGGCGCGCGGTCAACCAGCTCGGCCTCACCCACCTGTCCTTCCGGGTGCACGACGTTGCGGCGACGGTGGCCCGGATCGTCGAGCTCGGGGGCGCCGTGGTGGAACCGAGCCGGACGGTCATCGACCTCGGGGGGACGCCGCTCGAATTCGTCTACTGCACGGACCCCGACGGGGTGCGCGTGGAGCTGATGGACCTCGGGGGCTGACCGGAGGGACCGGTTCGGGCCTCCTCGGCCGCCTGCGCGTCGAGCTCAAGGTCGATGCGCACCGCCTTGCGCTCTTCCAAGTGCATCCAGCGGAGGGCGACCGGGATCATTGGCCAGAGCATCAACGTATCGCCCACCACCCACATGATGGAGCCGCCAGCGTGGAGGTCGACCACGTAGGACGGTCCCCAATTGCGGTGCGTGGCGAAGTAGGCCGGGAACAACTCCCTGCTCGCGCCGGCGAGGGAGAGCCCGGTGAAGGTGTCGATCGGGATCGCCAGGAACAGGTAGAAGAACTGCAGCGCGGGGTGGAGGCGATAGGCGTTGGGATCGTTCCCGAAGATCTGGCGCCAGAACATGTAGCCGACCAGCAGGAACACGAGGTGCTCGCCGTTGTGCACGCTCTCGTGCGTGAGCGTGTCGTTGTACCAGACGGTCAGGTGGCTGATCGGGATCACGACGGCGTACAGCACGAAGGCCACGGCCGGGTGCCCGAGGAACTTGGCCACCGGCGAGCGGAGCGCCTCCGTGACCACCAGGTGGGCGGTGCCGGTCGTGGACCGCCAGGCCAGCTGCAGCGGGGAGGCAATGGCGAAGAGCGGAGCGGCCACCATGATGAGGAGGAGGTGCTGCACCATGTGGTCCCAGAACAACTCGGAGTCATAGACGCCGACGAACGTGAAGATGGACAGCGCGGTGGTGACGAGGGCGGCGATGAAGGCCACCGTCTTGCCCGCCGGCCAGAGGTGGCGCGGGTGCCGCGCGTTGTTGCGGCGCACGCCCCACAGGTACAGCGCAAGGGCGCCGACGATCAACGCCACCGGTACGACGTCGAAGTGTGTGGTGAGCAAGTGCGACCCCCGCAGCGGCGGGAGCCCCGCGTCGGCGAGCGCGGCGATCACCTCGCGACGCTACCGCCGGGCTCAGCCGTGCTGCCAGACGCGCTGGCCGATCCCCCGCTTACCGTAGAGGGCGACCGCATCGAGCCGGGCGAGCTCATCGTCGGTCATGCGCCACCCCAGCGCGCCCGCGTTCTCCTCGGCCTGCACGCGGTTCTTGGCCCCTGGGATGGGTACCGCGCCCTGGGCGACGAGCCAGGCCAGCGCGACCTGGCTCGGATTCCGGCCGCCGTGGGACTCGCCGGTGCGGCGCAGCTCCGCCAGGACCGCGTCGACCTCGGGCCACGGGTGGGCCGAGAACGTGCGACCGCCCGGGGGCGGGTTGGCCGCCGAGTACTTGCCGGTCAGGCGCCCCTGGCCGATGGGTGAGTACGCGAGGGGCACCACGCCGAGCTCGCGGCAGCAGTCGAGGAGCCCGACCCGGAGGGGCATCGTCCGCAGAAGCGAGAACTCCACCTGGTTGCTGGCCAGCTGGAGGCCGCGCTTGCGCAGTGCGGCATCCATGGCGCGCGTCTCCTTCGCCGAGTAGTTGGAGACGCCGACCGCTTGCACGAGTCCCTCGGATTTGGCGGCGGCCAGCGCGTCGGCCAGCGCGTTATGGGAACGCAGCGAGATCGGTCCGTGAATCTGGTAGAGGTCGATGGACTCGATCCCCAGCCTCTGGCACGAATGCCGCGCCGCCGAGAGCAAGGCCGAGTGCACGTTCAGCTTCCACGGGCTCGGCATGAACTTCGAGGCGATGACGACGCGCTCCCGTATCGAGGGATCGGCGGCGAGCAGGCGACCGATGATGCGCTCGCTCTCGCCGTTCCCGTATACCTCGGCCGTGTCGAACAGCACGACTCCGGCCTCGATGCTGGCCTCCCACGCGTCGCGGATGGTCGACTCGGTGAGCGTCTGGTCATAGCCGCCCATGCCCCAGGTGCCCTTGTCGCCCCAGGCCCATGTCCCCACGCCGAGGGGCGGGATGGCGACCGCCGAGCCGGCGAGCGCGACGCGGTCGCTCGCCCGCGGCGGTGGGGCCGCCCCGTCGGTCACGGCCGGGCGCGCGCCGCGGCGGCCCAGGCCAGATGCGCCTCGACCGCCGCCCTCCACGCGTCCGGGTGCGTGAGCTGTGGCGAGTGGTACGCGCCCGGGATCACCGTGAGCCGGCCGTCGGCCAGCGCCGCCGCCAGCTCCGGAGCCTGGTCGACCAGCGGGTGGTCGCGCTCCCCGGCGATGACGGTGGTCGGGCAGGTGATGGACGGCAGGTCGGCCCGGAGCGAGGTCTCGCCGGCGTCGATGTCGGCCATCAGCGCCATGCCGAGGGCCTTGACGGCATAGGCGTCCATACCCGTGAAGATGGCGTCCTTCTCGGCCTGCCACTCGGGGGTGACGGTCGCCGCGATCAGCTCGTCCTCGGGCCCACCCAGGCTGAGCGTCGCCGGCATGCCCCGGGCCGGGTCGAACGCGGTGATGTAGGTGCTGACCATCGCGCGGATCTCCTCGTCGGGCGGGAGGAAGGACCAGGCGCTCGTGTCCATGAGCACGAGCGAGTCCACGAGGTCGGGGCGGTTCAGGGCGACGCCCATGACCACCCGGCCGCCCATCGAGTGACCGAGGAGATCGACGGGACCGGCCCCGGCACCCTCGAGGAAGGCGACGCAGTCGGCCACCAGCTGCTCGATGCCGTATCCGTCGACGCTCCCGACCTTGCTCGAGTAACCGTGGCCGCGCTGGTCGAGGGTGACGACCCGGCGGTCGGCCGCCAGGGCGTCGACCTCCAGCGCGAAGTCGTGGGAGGAGCCGGTGAACCCGTGCACGAGCACAAGGGTCGGCGTCCCCGCGGGTCCGCTTCCCCGCTCGGACCACACGAGGTCCACGCCGTTGACCCGCATGGTCCTGGCCGAGGCCGTCTGTGTCATGACCCCTGTCTAGCGGTTCGGCCCCTGCGCTCGCTCGTTCGGATGCCTGCGCCGGCGGCCCGGAGGGCCGGGGAGATCAGTGCCTGTGCGGCATGCAGAGCTCGTCGTACTCGGCGATGACGATCTCACCGGCATCCGGTCCGCAGGCCGGGCAGGCGGGGTCGCGGCGCACCTTGAAGGTGCGGAACGACTGCTCCAGCGCGTCGTAGGCGAGCAGGCGCCCCACGAGCGGGTCGCCCAGCCCGAGGAGGACCTTGATGGCCTCGACCGCCTGGATGGAGCCCACGATGCCGGGCAGCACGCCGAGCACACCGGCCTCCGAGCACGAGGGTGCCAGTTCGGCCGGGGGCGGCTCGGGAATCAGGCAGCGGTAGCAGGGACCGTTGTACGGGTCGAACACGGTGACCTGGCCCTCGAAGCGGAAGATGGACCCGTGGACCACGGGGATCCGCTTGAGGAGCGACGCGTCGTTGACGAGATAGCGGGTCGGGAAGTTGTCCGTCCCGTCGACGATCACGTCGTAGCCGTCGATGATCTCCAAGATGTTGTCCGCACCCAGCCGCACGTCGTAGGTCACGACGTTCACATCCGGGTTCAGGGCGGTCAGCGTCTTCTTCGCCGAGTCGACCTTGCGGTCGCCGACCCGATCCATGTTGTGCAGGATCTGTCGCTGGAGGTTGGACTCGTCGACCACGTCCATGTCGATGATGCCGAGCGTGCCCACCCCGGCCGCCGCCAGGTAGAGCGCGGCCGGCGACCCCAGCCCGCCGGCCCCGAGCAACAGGACCTTGGAGTCGAGCAGCTTGAGCTGGCCCGCCTCACCCACCTCGGGCAGGAGCACGTGACGCTGGTAGCGGTTGCGCTGCGCCGGCGTGAGCGTCTGCGGCGCCTGCCAGGGCCGACCGTCGTCCTTCCATTTGTTGAAGCCGCCGACGAGTGACTGGACGTCGGTGTAGCCGAGGTCCCCCATGGTCTTGGCGGCGAACGCCGAGCGCACCCCGCCCGCGCAGTAGACGACGATCGGGCCGGTCTTGTCCGGCAGCTTCCCCTCCACCTGGAACTCGAGGTGACCCCGGGGCAGGTGGACGGCGTTCGGGATGGCGCCCTGCTCGTACTCGTCGGGCTCCCGCACGTCGAGGAAGGTGACCCCGCCCTGCTCGAGCAGTCCCTGGGCAGCGGGCGGCTCCACCTCGCGGATGGACGCCTTGGCCTGGTTCAACAGATCTCGGGGTGTGGGCACTGCTCGAACCTCCGTCGCAGCACTGCCGGCTGTCCGGCATCGAACCTTTAAACACTACCAGCGGGGTCAACATTCCCGTGGAACGCTGCGGTCCCCGCGGGCGGCGCGAAACTGCGCCCATGGAGCTCCACGATGCGATCCGGCGGCGCAGCATGGTGCGGAGCTTCGCCTCGGACCCGGTCGACGCCCCTGTCGTGGACTGCCTGCTCCGGGCCGCCCTCCGGTCCCCGACAGCCGGCAACACGGGGGGCACGGCCTGGGTGGCCCTCGAGGGCCACGAGCAGACGGCGCGCTACTGGGACGTCGCCACGGACGAGGCCTGGCGGCACGCGAACCCGGCGCGCTTCGAGGGCCTGAGACGGGCCCCGGTCGTATTGTTGGCCTACACCTGCCCTTCGGCCTACGTCGCTCGCTACGCCGAGCCCGACAAGGACGACCCCCGCCTCGGCGCCGCCATGGAGCAGTGGCCGGTGCCCTACTGGCACGGCGACGCCGCCTTTGGCGTGATGACCGTGCTTCTCGGCGCCGTCGACGCCGGCCTCGGCGCCTGCCTCCTCGGCAGCTTCCGCGAGGAGGAGCGGCTGGCCGAGACGCTGGGTGTCCCCGACGGCTGGCGCCTCTTCGGCGGTGTCGTGCTGGGCCGACCGGACGGGAACGATCACCGATCAGCGTCGCTCGACCGCCCGCCGCCCGCCGCGTCCGGGCGGATCCACCGAGGAGCGTGGTGATCAGGACTCCGCCGCGACCACGTGGGTGACGGTCAGCCCTTCGACAGCGTGTGTTCCGGCCCCTCCTGCCAGCGCGCCATGGCCCACAGCAGGTCCGACAACCTGTTGAGGTAGACGACGACGAAGGAGCCCTCGACCGGCTCGGCCACTGCGATGCGCTCGGCCCGCCTGACGATCGTGCGCGCGAGGTCGAGGGCGGCCGCGACGCGGTTCTCCCCGGGAACGGTGAAGTCGCTCGGCATGTCGAAGCGCACCAAGAGGTCGTCGATCCCCGCCTCCAGCGCGGCCACCATGTCGGTGGTCACCAGGGTCGAGCCCGCCTGGAGCTTCCGGCGGTTCTCCGGCGCGGTGGCCACCTCGGCCATGAGGACGTAGAGATCACGCGCCAGTGTGGTCAGGCGCTGATTGGCCTCGGTCCCGGGCGCCGTCTCGGCGCGGGCGAGCCCGATGGCGGCCTGGGCCTCGTCGACGGCGCCGTTGAGCTCGATGCGCCACGAGTCTTTGCGCACCCGGCCGCCGAAGAGCAGTCCGGTCGTCCCGTCGTCGCCCTTCTTGGTGTAGATCCTCGGCCTCACCAGGCCGGATGCTACTGGCGTCGTTCGGGAGGCCGGGTGCTTCGCCGATATCCTGTAGGAGTGGTGGCACCCTCCCCCGAACTCCTCGGACGGCTCGACCCGTCTGCGTCCACGTACCTCCAAGCCTTACGCGACCGTGTCGTCATCTTCGACGGCGCCATGGGGACGAACCTGCAACTGCTCGGGCTCGGCCCCGACGACTTCGGCGGACCCGAGCTCGAAGGATGCAACGAGTGGCTCGTCGAGACGCGGCCCGACCTGGTGGCGCAGGTGCACCGCTCGTTCTTCGAGGTCGGTTGCGACGTCGTCGAGACCGACACCTTCGGCTCCACGTCGGTCGTGCTGGCCGAGTACGGCCTGGCCGACCGGGCGCGCGAGCTCACCAGGCGGGCGGCCGAACTGGCCTGCGCCGTCCGCGACGAGTTCTCCACGCCCGAGCGCCCCCGCTGGGTCGCGGGCTCGATGGGACCGGGCACCAAATTCCCCACGCTCGGGCACATCTCGTACGCCGAGTTCCGGGACGCCTACGAGGAGCAGGCCCTTGGGCTCCTCGAGGGCGGCGTCGACCTCCTGCTCATTGAGACGCAGTTCGACCTGCTCTCCATCAAGGCCGCGATCAATGGCGCCCGCCGCGCCATGGTGGCCCTGAACCACTTCGTCCCGCTGCAGACCCAAGTCACGATCGAGCTGACAGGCCGCATGCTGCCGGGCACCGAAATCGGCGCCGCACTGACCGTCCTCGACGCGATGCAGGTCGACGTCGTCGGCCTCAACTGCGCCACGGGCCCGGTCGAGATGAGCGAGGCCCTCCGCCACCTCTCGTCGGCCAGCCGCGTCCCGATCGCCTGCGTCCCCAACGCCGGCCTCCCCTCGGTGGTCGACGGCCAAATGCACTACGACCTGACCCCCGAGGACCTGGCCGAGCACCTGTACCGCTTCGTCACCGAGTTCGGCGTCTCCGCGATCGGTGGCTGCTGCGGGACCACGCCGGCCCACCTGGCGGCGGTGGTGGAGCGCTGCGCCGACGCCAGTCCGGCGCCGTGTACGCCGGTCCACGAACCTGGCGCAGCCTCCATCTACACGTCGGTGCCCTTCAGGCAGGACACCTCGTTCCTCGTTGTGGGCGAGCGCACCAACGCCAACGGTTCGAAAGCCTTCCGCGAGGCAATGCTGGAGGCCGACTGGGACACCTGTGTCGCCATGGCGCGTGACCAGGTCAAAGAGGGCTCGCACCTGATTGACGTCTGCGTCGACTACACGGGGGCTGACGGTGTTTCCGACATGACCGAGGTCGCGAGCCGGCTGTGCACCCAGTCCAGCGTGCCGCTCATGGTCGACTCCACCGAAGGGCCCGTCGTGCGCGCCGCGCTGGAATGGATCGGGGGGCGGCCCATCCTCAACTCGGTCAACCTCGAGGAAGGAGACGAGCCCGGCACACGCCTCGACACCTTCCTCCGTCTGGCCCGCGAATTCGGGGCCGCCGTCGTGTGCACGTGCATCGACGAGGAGGGTCAGGCCCGCACGGCGGAGTGGAAGGTGCGCGCCGCCCGCAACATCCGCGACATCGCCGTGGATCGCTACGGGCTCGCCCCCGAGGACCTGCTCTTCGACCCGCTGGCCCTGCCGCTGTCGACGGGCATGGAGGAGAGCCGCCAGGACGGGATCGAGACGATCGAGGGCATCCGTCGCATCAAGGGCGAGCTGCCGGGCGTCTCGACAATCCTCGGGCTCTCGAACGTGTCCTTCGGTCTGAACCCCGCCGCCCGCCAGGTGCTCAACTCGGTGTTCCTGCACGAGTGCGTGGAGGCGGGACTCGACTCGGCCATCGTTCACGCGTCGAAGATCCTCCCGCTCTCCCGCATCGACGAGCGGGCCAAGGAGGTGTGCCTCGACCTGGTGTACGACCGCCGCGCGGACGGTTACGACCCGCTGCAGGAGCTCCTGGGGCTCTTCGAGGGAGCCACGGTCAGCGCGGGTGCAGCGGACGAGCACCTCGACTGGCCCGTCGACCGCCGGTTGGCCCAGCGCATCATCGATGGCAACCGAAACGGGCTCGAGGCCGACCTCACCGAGGCGCTCGAGTCGGGGACGGGGGCTCTCGCCATCGTCAACGACATCCTGCTCGAAGGGATGAAGGTCGTCGGCGAGCGCTTCGCCTCGGGCGAGATGCAGCTCCCCTTCGTACTGCAGTCGGCCGAGACGATGAAGGCGGCGGTGGCCTTCCTCGAGCCCCACATGGAGAAGGCGGACCAGGGCGGCAAGGGGACGGTGGTCCTGGCCACCGTCAAGGGCGACGTCCACGACATCGGGAAGAACCTGGTCGACATCATCTTGACCAACAACGGCTACGAAGTGGTCAACCTCGGGATCAAGGTGGGCATCAACGAGCTGATCACGGCGGCCCAGGAGCGCGTGGCGGACGCCATCGGCATGAGCGGCCTGCTCGTGAAGTCGACGCTCATCATGCGCGAGAACCTGGTCGAGCTCAACGACCGGTCTCTGTCGGACATCCCCGTCCTGCTCGGCGGTGCGGCGCTCACCCGCACCTACGTCGAGCGGGACCTGCGCGAGGTGTACGAGGGGCGGCTCTTCTACGGACGCGACGCGTTCGAGGGGCTCCGCACCATGGACAGGCTCGTCGAGCTCAAGCGGACGGGCGAGGACGACCCCGCCTTCGGCCGCGAGATCTCCGAGCGCAACGTCCCCCGGCGCAGCCGCCTCGACGACCAGGACACCGCACCCGTGGAGGGACAACCCCTGCGGGCCGACGTCGCGGCGGACAACCCACTGTTCACCCCGCCCTTCGTCGGCAGCCGCGTCGCGGTGGGCATCCCGATCGACGAGATCGCCGAGTACCTCAACCAGACGGCGCTGTTCCGCAACCAGTGGGGCTTCCGTCCCGAGGGCGGCGAGAACGACGCGGAGTTCAAGGACCGGGTCAAGGCGACGCTGCGCGAGCAACTCAGCAAGGCAAAGGAGGCCGACCTGCTCGTGCCGTCGGTGGCTTACGGCCACTTCGCCGCCAACGCCGAGGGCAACGACCTCGTCGTCTGGAAGGACGAGTCCCGGTCCTCGGAGTGGATGCGCTTCACCTTCCCGCGCCAGCGCAAGGAGCCCTGGCTGTGCATCGCCGACTTCTACCGCCCCACGCAGTCCGGCGAGGAGGACTTCGCCAGCTTCATGCTCTGCACCATCGGCGCCCGGGCGTCGGAGGAGGCCGCGCGCCTGTTCGCCGAGAACGAGTACCAGAGCTACCTCTTCCTGCACGGCCTCAGCGTGGAGATGGCCGAGGCGACCGCCGAGTACTGGCACCGTCGCATCCGCCAGGAGCTCGGGTTCGCGGACGAGGACGGTCCCACCCTCACAGGGCTCTTCCGCCAGCAGTATCGAGGGGGTAGGTATTCGTGGGGCTACCCGGCCTGCCCCGATCTGACCGACAACGCCAAGGTCGTCGAGCTGGTGGGAGGGGATCGCATCGGCGTGACGGTCACCGAGGGGTTCCAGCTGAACCCCGAGCAGACCACCGACGCCATCATCTGCCACCACCCAGAGGCCAAGTACTTCGTCGCGTGAGCTCGGCCCTGGCGCGGACGGGAGTCCGAGTCGGGAGGCCGGCCCTCGCCGTCGTCGGCATCCTGGTGCTCGGCGCCGCGGGCGCCGTCACTGCCATGAACGCCACTGGTTCTGCGGGCAGCGTCCGGTTCGCCGACCTCAGGCCCGCCACCCAGGTCGATGGGGGGCGGGCCGTCACCACGCGGGCAACGGCAACTATGGAACGGCTGTCCTTCCTTTCGACCCGATCGGCCGATGCTCCGCCCTTCTCGGGCGCCGACGGCGAACGGGTCCCCCCGTCAGCCCAGCCCGAGCCCGCGATCGTCGTGTCGGGACCAGGCGTGGAGTCCAACGTCACGAAGCCAGCGAGGAAGAGGGTCTCGCTGGCCTCTCTCGGGTGGGCGGTCCTGGCCGTCGCCGTGCTCGCAGCCGCGGTGGCGACTCCGCTCCTGTTGCGCCGCCACCGGAACAGGCAGGACACCCCTCCGTAGACCGTTCGGCCAGGGCAAACCGCTTGTCGACGGGTTCGCAACGGGTCGGCAACTCAACCCTCGTAGCATGACCGAGTCGGAGTTTGGAGGGGGACCCATGGAAGAGTTGGCACCCGCGGGCGCCGAGGTGACCGAGGACGACTGGAGCACCGCCCGCAGCCGGACCCGGCGCGCGAGCTTCATGGCCATGGGGATCGGGGTGCTGGTCGGCCCGATGATCGGGCTGTTCGCGGTGTACCTGACCTCCTTGGTCGCCAGCGGTGGCGCCCGTTACCCGGTGACTGCGGTATGGATGACCGTGCTCGTCGCCCCCCTCGCCATCATTCTCGGACTGCGCAACTTGAACGAGCAGGAGCGGAGCGACGGCGTCATCGCCGCCCTCGCCGGCCAGTTCGAAACACAGGCGCGCGGGCAGCGGTTCGAGAGCCGCCTGGCCAACGCCCTCGACATGGCCGAGGGGGAGCCCGAGGTGGTCCAGGTCATTGAGCGGTCGTTCTCCGCCATCGTGCCGGACGCGCCCATTGAGCTCCTGCTCGCGGACAACAGCCATGCGCATCTCCTGCGGATGGCGTCCGCATCGCCCACCGGTGCGCCACCGAACTGCTGCGTCGATTCGCCGGACCACTGCCCGGCGGCGCGTCGGGCCCAGGTGCAAAGGTTCTCCGACAGCGAGGAGCTCGATGCGTGTCCGAAGCTGCGCGGGAGGCCCGAAGGGGCCGTGTCGGCGATGTGCGTCCCCGTCTCGATCATGGGCCGATCCGTCGGCGTCATCCACGTGACCGGCGAGCAGCACACGGCCTTCTCCGAGAATACCGTGCAGGACCTCGAGACGCTGGCGAAGCTGTCCGGCGCGTGGATCGGCCTGCTGCGGGTCATGGCAGAGACCCAACTCCAGGCGACGACCGACAGCCTGACTGGTCTGTTGAACCGACGCTCGTTCGAACACCGCGTGGCCGCCCTCCGGCGCGAGGAGCCGAGCGTTGTGATCGCCATGGCCGACCTCGACCACTTCAAGCTGCTCAACGACAGCTACGGCCACGAGACCGGCGATCGTGCGTTGCGTTTGTTCGCCCAAGTCCTCGGCGAGTCACTCCGGACGGAGGATCTCGTGTGCCGCCACGGCGGGGAAGAGTTCGCCATCGCGATTCCGGACTGCGGCATTGAGAAGGCACGCGAGATCTTCGACGCCTCCCGCGTCCGACTGGAGGCCGCCACGACCGTGGCCGGGCTGCCGAAGTTCACGGTGAGCTTCGGGGTGGTCAAGGCGGACCCCAAGGACGATCTTCCAACCACCATCAGTCGGGCCGACGCTGCGCTGTTCCAGGCCAAGCGCGGCGGCCGGGACCGGGTCGTCGTCCAAGACGCCCTCGGGAACGGGAAGCCGGCGCCAGCTCGACCACAGGAATCGCCGTCGAACGGCAACGGGCGGGTGCTCAACGGACGGGATGCTCTCGAGGTCTCGGACGCACTGAGTTCGTAGCCCCTCGCCGGTCGTGGCCGGGGGCACCGGAGCGGTGGTGGTTCGAGACTTCGTCGTTCCGGCGTTCCGGCCGACTCCGCACCGCGAAGGTGAATGGACATAGAATTCGAACGTCACGTTCGCATTGAGGTTGTCCATTGGGAGTACCGAGAGAGTGCCCGATCGCAGGAAGGTCCACACCATCGACGGAGATCGCCAAACCCCCCAACCATCGGGGGAGGGCGAACCTCTCCCTCCAGCGCGTCCCGTCCTGAGCGCCGTCGTCTTCGCATACCGCAACGAAGACACCATTCTGCGCGTCGTCTCCTCTTTGGTCCAACAGGATTGTGACGAGCCCTTCGAGGTGATCGTCGCGACATCGGGCGGCGACAGGACCGCAGATTTGGTGCGGGAGAGCTTTCCGGAAGTGCGCGTCATTGAATCCCCGGAGCGCTTGATGCCAGGCGGCGCGCGCAACCTCGGGATGAAGGGCGCACGGGGTGAGATCGTCGCGTTTCTGGAGGGAGACTGCATCGCTCGTCCCGGTTGGATTCGGAACAGAGTCTCCGCGCACAGGGCTGGCCACGAAGCGGTCGCGAGCACCGTTGCCGTGGCGAATCCGGAGAAGGCGGCAGCCAGGGCGACGGCGTTCCTCTGTTACGAGAACCGGCTCGAAGGCTCGCCCAAGGGCCCCGCTGGACTGCCGCGCTCGTACGGCCTCTCCTTCACACGAGACCTCCTGCACCGCCTCGGCCCGTTCGACGAGTCGCTCCGGATCGAAGAGGACGCACTCATGGCCGCACGCCTCGGTCAGTTGGGGGTCAGCGCATGGTTCGAGCCGTCGGTGTGCATCGAGCACGTGGGGCCGAACCGTCTACGCGATCTCGTCGCGGAGCAGGCGTCCCGTGGGCGCCGGCAGGCCCGAAGCGACATCGTGACGAGAGCGCCTGGTTCATTTCGCGTCAGACTGGAGTCGAAGCCGGGCCTTCTCTCGCTGGTTGTGGCGGCGAGGACGGTTCGGCACGGACTCGTGCGAAGCCGCTTCCTGTCGCGGAACCTGAAGCGTTGTGCGACAAACCGTCACGAGCTTCTGGTGACCGCTCCGTGGGTCTTCCTCGGGTTCGTCGCGAACACCTTCGGCTGGGCGCAAGAGCAACGTGCCTACGCGCGCGGGGGCGCCTTCAGCGAAATTGACGGTGCGGGCCCGGCGAAGGCTCCGTTGCGCCGTCGGACTGCGACGACAGGCGAGAAGACCCTGGCCCTCACCTTCGACGACGGCCCCTCCGAGTTCACCACGGACGTCCTCCGGGTGCTCTCGAGCTACGACGTCCGGGCCACGTTCTTCGTCCTCGGCGAAAACGCGGCGTCGAAGCCAGAGGTCGTGCGATCGCTCGTCGAGGCAGGCCACGGTCTCGCCATCCACGGGTGGGGGCACACCGCCTTCACCGAGCTCGACCCCGAGGTTCTGGCGAAGGATATACGCCGGACCGAAGCACTCCTGCGGGAAGTCGCGGGCGTCGAGTGCCGGGACATTCGCCCCCCGTACGGTGTCTATGACGCTGGGGTGGTCTCCCTGTTCGAAGATCGAGGGCTGGTGACGTGGTTGTGGACCGCCGACGCACACGACTGGGCCGACAATGCGACGGCCGATCGGATCTCAGGGAAGGTCCTGCTCTCCCTCACGCCCGGCGGGGTGATCCTCCTGCATGACGGGGGCGGGAACCGCTCCGCGACGGTGCGTGCGCTGCCCAGAATCATCGAAGGTGCTCGTGCTCGGGGTTTCCGCTTCGTGACTTTGGACGAGGTGGCCTAGCACGGACGCCCTCACCCTGATGGCGTCGGCGGAGCACGTCCCTATCGGGGTGCCCTGGGAAGGCCGAGGCCGAGCCAGGCGATCAGATCACGCTGGATCTCGTTCGTGCCGCCACCGAAGGTGAAGATGGTGTGGGCCCGGGCCTCGCGCTCGAGCCTCCCGTGGAGCGCGGCGCCGGGGGACCCCTCGACCAGATAGGCCGACTGGCCCACGATGTCACCCAGACTTCGGTAAGCCTCGAGGGAGAATTCGCTTCCGTAGACCTTCGTGGCCGAGGCGTCGGCTGGTGGCAAGCCCTTGTCCGCAGCCCACGCCACCTTCCAGTTGAACAGCTTGAGCGCTTCGGCGCGAGCCCAGAGGCGGGCCAGGGCACTCTGGACCCACTCCTGGTCGATGACCCGTCGGCCATCGGGCAGGTGGTGGCCCGTTGCCCACCTTCGGACCTCTTCGATGGCGCGCAGAATGCCCGATGCCGGTGAGATGGCGACACGCTCCAGGTTGAGCTGGTTGGTGATGATGGCCCACCCGGCGTTCTCCTCACCGACGAGGTTTGCAGCCGGGACCCGTACCGCGTCGTAGTACGTGGCGCTGGTGAACTCCCCCGCGATCGTCCGCAGCGGGGTCCAGCTGAAGCCGACGGCATCCGTGGGCACGATGAACACCGACAAGCCCCGGTGCTTGGGTACCTCGGGGTCGGTGCGCGCGGCGAGCCAGACGAAGTCGGCATACTGGATGGCGCTGGTGTAGAGCTTCTCGCCGGTGATGATCCACTCGTCGCCGTCGCGTTCGGCTCGGGTTCGAAGCGAGGCCAGGTCGGTACCGGCGGACGGCTCCGTGTACCCGATTGAAAAATGGAGCTCGCCGCGGAGGATCCCGGGTAGGAAGCGCGCCTTCTGCTCAGACGTGCCCAGCTGCATGATGGCTGGACCAACGGTGCCGAGGGTGAGAAGCGGCAGGGCCACGCCGGCCCAGTGCGACTCCTCGACGAAGATCATCTGATCGACCGGACCCCTTCCCTGACCGCCGTACTCCACCGGCCAGCCGAGCCCGAGCCACCCGTCTTCTCCCATCCGTCGGATCGTCGCGACATAGTCAGGCCGGCCGTCGTGCGCCATCTCGGCCACCAGTTGCGCAAAGTACGCCCGGAGGGCGGTCTTCAGTTCACGCTGCGCCTCGCTCAACTCCAAACGCAAGGCACGTCCCTCACTTTCGGGAACTTAGCATTTGGTTCGAGCGCGGCATGTGCCTCGTTTCGTCGGCCCGAGACACGCACACCCGCGCCCGCGCCGGCCGACCCGGTGGCGAACGCCTCCCGCTCAGATTGAGCTGGGGTCGACGCCCACCCCACCTGCCTGGCTGCTGGCGTAGATGGCGAGGGCGAAGCGCAGCACGCTGAGCGCACCGTCGGCATCCCAGAGCAGCGGACCGTCGCCGTTGCGCAGCCATCGCAGCCAATGGCGTCCGGAGTCCCGAAAGCTACTGGCCCAGTCGTCGTCCAGCGCGTGGAACGCCCGCACCTCGCCGTCCGCGTAGATCTCGAGGCTCGGTTGTTGGATGCCCCGACCGGTGCAGCGGTTCACGCGCGCGTAGCCACGACTACCCGTGACCTCCCAGCGTTCGTCATTGGTGTAGTAGTCGGATCGCAGGTACATCTCGGGGGCGAGGGTGATGTCCCAGACGCCCCTGATCCCGTTGTCGTGCTCCCACACGATGGAAGTCGGCGCGTCCAGCTCGACACCCGCCATGACCGGGGTAGCGCCGACCCACGCCCGGACCTCTCTCACGGGGCCGAAGAGCCACAAGGCCGTCGAAAGCTTGTGCCAACCGTCGTCGAACACCAGGATGCCGCGGCCGCGCTGCATCTGCGCGAACTGCCACTCGTAGCTCGATCGGGGCACGTCCCAGCCGCCGCGGCCGCTGCCCACCATCTTCATGTGATAGCCGCCGATTGTGCCGAGCTCTCCCGACTCGACCGTCGCCCGGAGCTTGCGCAGCGGTTCGTAGAACAGATAGTTCTCCATCACCCGCAGGACGCGGTCGCTCGCGTTGGCCACCTCGATCATCCGCCGGGCGTCATCGAGGTCACTGCACATCGGCTTTTGCAGGTTCACGTGCCAGCCGTTGGCGAGCAGCTCACACACCCCTTCTGCGTGCAGCGGGACCGGCAGCAGGACCTCGACGGCATCGACGGGCAGGCCGCTCGCCGCCAGATCAGCCGCAGATGCGAAGGTGTCCGCCCCTGGCCATTCTGCTCCGCGTTGCGCGCGGCGATCCGGATCGGGATCCACGAGTGCGACGACTTCGACGTCGGGGTTGTCCTTGTACGCCCGAACATTCAGGTCATAGATGCGACCGAGACCGATGAACGCGGCTCGGACGGGGCGGTCGTAGGGTTCGAAGGTCATCAGATCGCTCGCCTTCCGGGGTCGGGGTGGGCCCTTCGGAAAGGCTCCGGCGTCGAACATAACCGTTCAGACGGCCGGTACCGGTCCCTACCCGACAACCCGAGAACGGGACGGCGGGTCTGCCTGGCCATCGTCGCCGGAGCGCCCCCCGGCAGTACGTCGAGGCTCAAGTTGCGTCGTGTTCCTGTCGATGAAAGAGATGTTTGGGGCGCAATGACGAACCCCTATCAGCATCGGAACACAAATGACTCAGATCCTGAACCATTTCTCCAGAGTGGACGGACTCGTCGGCCCCCTGCCGCCATCATGTGGAGAGCAGGGCCACGATCGGCGGCCCGAGCTCTGTCCAGCGGATCGACGACCGGACTCTCTTGACGAGCCGATGGAGCAGGCGTATCTGCTCAGGGAGAGAATGACGCTATTGCAGAGTCAGCTGGAGGTCGCGCGGGCACAGTTGTCGACCATGCGCAGTGGCAAGGCGTCGAAGGACCTGTACGCCCGGGTGTTCGTTCCCCTCATGCACGAATTCGAAGCGACCTCACGGCAGTACGAGGCTGTCGCGGCCAACGACGCGCAACGGCGACCGAAGGTGCGGCCCGCGGCGTCAGCGAGGCGTCATCGACGATCCACGTGGCCACAGTTGCACCGATTCATGAACGTGTCGGGGTAGCGCCGGGACCTGGCCAGGCAGCACGGATCAGGACCGCTGAGCGCGATTTTGGGCGCGTCGCCAAAGCAGCGCAGCGTCTCAGCCTCGGTGACTCGGACCCGTGGCCGGCTGGGTCGAGGCTCCTCCGACCCCGGACCCAGTGGCCACACCCCGGTGGGTGGACACCTCGCGGAAGCTGGGCGATAATTGCGGGGAGGCCGCTCGGTCGTGTGTCGTCCCTTATGAAGGAGCTGGATGGAACTCAAGTTGCCCGACGCCTTGGCGTCGGAGGAACCACTCTTCCGGAGCCGGTTCGGGGGGTTGTGGATCGATCGCCGCGATGCGCACGAGATACTCGCTGGCCGGCTGGAGAGGGGTGAGGTCACCCCCAACGAAGCGGAAGCGCTGGCCACCTACATCGACCACGGATATGTGATCTTTCCGAAGGCTGTTGACGACGACGTGATCGACGCCTACCTCGATCTCTTCGAGCGGTCCTGGGACGAGGCGCCTCCCAGCATCTATGTGCACGTGGCGCGGCAGCTGCATCCCATGTCGAGGGAGTTCTACGACGAGATCGGCAAGGTCAGCTGCCTGCACTGCTGCTTCGACCGCGCCGGGGAACTGATCTTCCCGCCTGTGGTGCTCCGATTCCTCACGTTGATTTACGACCGCTCTCCGGTCGCCTTTCAGACCATGACGATGCGCAAAGGTTCGGAGGAGACTTTGCACATCGACACGGGCCCCCTCACGCTCACCGAACCCATGACCATGGCCGCCTCATGGCTGGCGCTCGAAGACGTACGCCCGCGTTCTGGCGAGTTCGAATTCGTGCCCGGCAGCCACAGCGTCCCCGAGCACCTGCATCCCGGCGTTTCCAAAGGGCACCACAACGACATGGCGACCTATGGCGAGGTGCTCCGGCAAATGAAGGACGCCTGCGTCGACCGCGGTTACACCACCGAGCGCTTCGAGGCCAAAAAAGGTGACGTCCTGATCTGGCACGCCGACCTGCTCCATGGAGGCGCAAAGATCGAGGACCCTTCGAGAACCCGCAAGAGCCTGGTCGCGCACTTCATGCCGCTGGGCGTCATGCCGACCTTTTACGACTCGTCGGGGGTCAGAGCCCTGCCGTACCCAAATGGCGGCTACTGCCTCGATCGTCTCGTAGTGACAAATAGGCAGAGGACAGACACGACGAGCAACGGCGCCGGCGAGACTCCTTCCCACACGAGCAACGGCGCCGGCGAGACTCCTTCCCACACGACACAACGGCGCGGGCCAGACGCCCTCCCAAACACGCAACGGGTTAGGTCGGCTCAAACAATACGTTCCCCTGCCGGTTCGAAAGCTGGCGCGTGAACAGGTCGACTGGTTCGCGTCGAACCCGGCTCTTGGCAACGCCCGCTCCAAGGGCGCCCACTGAATCTCTCGTTCACGCGGCGTTGCCCGATGCGCGCTCTGTCAGGCAGTCCCGATTCTGACGGCCGGACCGTACCTCCCCCTCCCGCGATAGCTTGAGGCGCTCTGGAGTCCCTCACCGCCGCTGGTTAGCTGCAGGCCGTCGATTTCGTCGGAGTTGGCCAACTGCCAATATCATCGAGATTCCGGAGGTGGAGCCTGACTCAAGGGGCACAACCCTCATCAACGGAGGTGCAATGGACGGAGCCCGGGAGCCGAAGCGAGACATCGTCATCACGACACTTCTCGTGGGCGCCCTCACCGGACAATACGAGTTGTCTGACGTGGACCGGCAAACGGTCGGGGAATGGATGGTCGATCATGCGGATGAAGCAGAGGTCCGCGACCTCCTGACAAAGATAGTCAGAACTCAGATTAGCGATACCTCCGAGTTCAGGGAGAAGATCGCGGAGGCGATCCGGTCAAAGTTCCAGTCACCTGAAGCCGATGCGCCGACAGACCACAGCGTGTAGTCAGAATGATTCCTGGCATGCGGAATAGCAACTGGTAGTGGTGTGCCCGACGCTCGCACGGCCGAAGCGCCGCGCCGATCGGGGATCGAGCTGATTACGGACTCGAGGTCGCTTGGTGCCAGCAATCGGCGGTCAGGACTCGCGCTCGGTCGGTCGGTCGAGTCGACCTTCGTGACGGACTGAGCTCTGCTGAAGGGGAGCTGGTTGGGAGCGGACCGGCACCGGCCAAGTGATCTCTTGGGGATTCGCCGGGCACAAGGTCGGTCGTTGGCGAAATGCTTTGGTGTGGGTGCAGCGCAGACGTAACCCCGTCCCCCGAAGTACGTCCCGTACGATTGGCTGCGTGCGCGTCAGAACTGTCAGATGGTTGATGGATGTGTCATACCTCCGACCGTCTTTGCCGGGAGTTCAGTGAACGCCACGCCCCGCCACGGTCCGCGTGCGGACCGACGCCCGGGCCGGGTGCGCGTGTTGACCGAGGCCGTGCTATCGAGTCCGCTCCGGGTCTTCACCGTGTCGTTCGTCTTGGTCTTTCTCAACATGGCCGCGTGGAGCCTCGCCAGTCCGCTGTTCTCCTCTCCGGACGAACCCGCACACGTCGTCCATGCCGTCGCACTCGACCATGGGCAACTCATCGGCACACCCGTGGGTGGTTCTTCGAGCGCCACCACAGCCGTGACCGTGCCGGCGTCGATCGCGGACAGTGGCCGGTACTCAGATTGCTATCGCTTTAGGATCTCAGTGCCCGCATCGTGCGCGCGACCGCTCACGACCGACTCCAATGCGGTGGAGAGCACTACGTCCGCTGGCCGCTATCCCCCGCTCTATTACGCGATCGTCGGGATCCCTTCGCTGGTCTCTGAATCAACGGGGGGCATCTACGCTATGCGGCTCGTCAGCGCCGCGCTCTCGGCGCTCTTCGTGGCACTCGCGTTCATGAGCATCTGCCGCGTGGTCGAGGCGAGCCTTCATGCTCGTGGGTGTGCTCCTGGCCGTGACCCCAATGACACTGTTCATGGGTGGTGTCGTGAACCCAAACGGCCCGGAGATCTGTGCGGCGCTCTGTATGTGGACTGCGGGTCTGGTTCTGGTGCTCGAGCGGGCTGAGGCTCCGCCTCGCGGCCTGGTGCTCGTTCTCACGTCGTCCGCCGTCGTCCTGATGCTCTCACGAGGGATCTCGCCGCTCTGGGTCGTGCTCATCCTGGTCGTTTTGGGCATCCTCGCCGGGCGTCGCGCTGTCGTCCAGCTCCTGCAGCAGCGATCGCTGCGCGTGCCCATTGTCGTCGTGGTCATCTCGGCTGTCGCCGGGGTCGTGTGGATAACCGTCGCGCACGCGAACGATCTGATGGCGGGCCAGGCCACACTCCCCAGGAAGGGAGGCGCACAGCTGCTCCTTGCCATCTGGAGCCTCACCGGGAACTGGCTCCAGCAGATCATCGGCGTCTTCGGATGGCTCGACACCCCGTCGCCCCTCCTGACGTACCTCGTCTGGTATGCCGCTATCGGGGTGCTCGTGCTCCTCGCGTTCAGCAGCGCGAGAGCGCGCGGCATCATCGCCCTTATCGTCCTGCTCGCGATCGTCGTCCTTGTCCCCATCGCAATCCAGTACCACGAGGCGCACCGGCTGAACTTGTTCTGGCAGGGTCGTTACACCCTTCCAATGGCGACCGGCATCCCGATCCTGGCCACCGCCCTGATTGACGGAGCGGCGGTTCTGGGAAGGATCCGCTCACGGCTCACGGTACTGATGTGCATCGCAATCGGCGTCGCTGACTTCGGCGCTTTCTACACGACACAACGGCGCTACGCGACCGGGCTTCCGGGTCCCGTCGACGTCCTGCACGGGACGTGGGGCCCTCCCTTCGGAAATGCCGTCATGGCGCTGTGGTCGCTGGTCGCCACTGGGCTGCTTGTCTCCTTCGTCATGTCCATCGTTGACATCACGGGCCCTCGTGACGACACCGGTGACGGCTCACCAGCGGAGGTGTCGATGGCGAGTGTGGCGCGTTCGGAGCCAGTCGGCTCTGCTGTGGAGTGACCCTCGGCGGCGCTGATCAATACGTCGTCGCGGTTCGAGCGCACCACCACGCCGCCGACCTCCGGCCGGGCGTGCGACGAGAGCAGGTGGAAACGGTTCGTCGGCGGGTAATCCCCGTGTAAGTGCCGCTATGGGGCAGGGTAACGCTGGTCTTCATCTGCACCGCCGAACCCCCCGCGGCGGCCCGCAAAATGGGCCTCGAATCCACGACTTTGACGTTCGTTTCGAACCGTTGACTTCCTGAGCCAACAGACATGCCGATCATGTAGGCGAAGGAGTTCTCACGGCTTGTCATTGATGGGCCCCGATCCCTAGGCAGCCGAGTAGCGGCAGTTTCGGCGTCAGTTCGCGACGACGATCGTGACGCCTGGACTGGTGCCGGCAACGCCGCCCGCATACGACGCGACACTCTGGAGGGTATAGGAACCGTTGGGGACGGTCCTCGAATCCCAACTTGCGATCCAGCCGTAGAGGGTCGGGCTGGCCGTCGCGACCACCGCATCGCTCAACGTTCCACCCGAGAGCTCGTACTGTACCTGGGTGACCCCGGGCGAGGCGATGGTGTCGAGGTACTGACCACCGCTTATCGTGGCGTTGCTCGCCGGCAGCACCACGTTGGGCTTCGGTGGCGGATTGTTGACAGTGATCGTGACGCCTGGACTGGTGCCGGCAACGCCGCCCGCATACGACGCGACGCTCTGGAGCGTATAGGAACCGTTGGGGACGGTCGTCGAATCCCAACTTGCGATCCAGCCGTAGAGGGTCGGGCTGGCCGTCGCGACCACCGCATCGCTCAACGTTCCACCGGAGAGCTCGTACTGTACCTGGGTGACCCCGGGCGAGGCGATGGTGTCGAGGTACTGACCACCGCTTATCGTGGCGTTGCTCGCCGGCAGCACCACGTTGGTATTCGGTGCCACTGTGATCGTGGCGGGGTTGGTGGTCGCCGATCCCACGTGGTTGGTAAAGACGGTCCTGACCTCCCACCCGTTTTCGAGGGTAGAGAGCGTGCCCGTCGTGATGGTGGTCGAGGTCGCACCCGGGATGCTGAGCCACGAGGACCCCCGGTTTGCCGAGACCTGCCATTGCGCGGTCGGCGTGGCGATGTTGGCGGCCGCCGTGAAGGTGAGTGTTGCACCGGACGGCGCTGACTGGCTGGTCGGGTCCGTGGCGATGGTCGGCCCGGTATCGGGTTGGAAAATGTCCTGGCCGAAAGGCGTCAGTCCGGATGTGGCGGCGAAACCGATGTGGCCGTAGCCATCCGCACCCCCACTCGTGAGGCCCAGCAGATCCTCGTAGCTCCGCAGAGCCGAGTAGTGGTTGTAGGAGCCCGTCGTATCGACGGTCCCGGGCTGGATGTATTTGGAGTTGAGGAGGAGTGCCCCGACCCGGCCACCGCCGGGGGCGGGCCCGGTCGGTGTGCCCAGCAGTGGACTAAATCCCGGATAGGCCCAGTTGGGTCCGGGCTGCTCGTTGCAGCACGCCGTCGTGTCGGTGATTGCGCCTTCGTCAGAGGTCACGACGACGAGCATCTGGCCGGACTGGTACGACGGGGAGGCCATGATCAGGGGCATGTAGTGCTTGAGCCAGATGTCCGCACCGGCGAGACCGCCCGTTTTGCCGCCCTCCAAGTTGGTGCCGGTGCAGGTTCCGTCGTGCCCGTCGTCACAGAGGTTCGGGGTGATGAAGCCAAACCGGGGAGTGGTCGCAGTACTGGACAGATCGTTGGCCAGGTGCCCGGTGAATGTGTCGGGAAGTGACGTGCCGTTGAAGGTGCTGGACGTCCCGACCCCAACGGTCCCGAGGGGCCGCACGTTGGCGTTGCACTCCGCGGTGTGATCGACGATGGAGTGGAAGTACACGAACGGGTTGTGCCGTGTGGCGTACTGGTCGGACGACTCGGCAAATTCCGCACTGTCCGTGCCACCCAAGGTCGGGTGGGCGCAGTCGGTTCCGCCCAGCGGGTCGGCCGTTCCACCGTCTCGGGTCGCATCGTTGCCCATGTCCTCGGCATACTCCCGCCAGGAGGCCACGTGTGTCGAAGGGTCAGGTGGGTAGACGGCGTCGAGCTGGTCGGCGATGGTCGGCGCACCGTGACTCGTCGTAGTGGGCGCCGGGAACACGCAGCCGTTGCCGTCGACTTGGCCGGGATAGTTCGAGCCGTTTGCCTCGTCGGTCCCCGGAGTTACGTTGACGTACTCGCCAAGGTCGCAGTCCGAGTCGGTCAAGGGTGTCGGAGCCTGGCCGGAGATCTGCGCAATGTAGTTGTCGAGGCTCACGTGGCCGGTGGCGTAGTAGTTCTGCAGCAGCTCGCCCTCGGGCACGAGCGTGTCGTTGAGGTAGGTCGCCGCCGAACCAGGCCCGAACGTGCTGGTCTCGTTCTCGTTCTCGAGGTCTATGACCATGATGTTGTTGATCGATCCCGGCGCCAGGGCTGCCCTCACGACGGCGGCCTGGGCGCCGATGACGTTCCCCGCCTGGCCCAGGGCGGCGGCCGACAGCATTACGAGAACAGCGACAGTGCCCCCCGTCATCAGTCGTCTCAGCCGAACCATCGATGACCTCCCCGGTCTGCGCGCTCGCCGCAAGGAGCCTGGCGGCGGTACAGGTTCCACAGATGATCATCAAGTGTGGGTGACCACAAGCACTCTTCTAGGCATCGCACCTATGCTCTGAAGGCATGAATGTCCAGCAGCTCCGTTACCTCGTCGCCGTCAGCGACTTCGGCTCGGTGAGCGGCGCGGCTCGGTCGTTGCGTGTCACCCAGCCGGTGATCTCGCGGTCCATTCGCTGTTTCGAAGTCGAGCACGGCGTCACGGTGTTCTGCCTCTCCGGTCGATGCCTGGTCCCCACCGAAGCGGGCCTCGGAGTCGTGGAGGCCGCTCGCGATGCCCTCGCGGCCGTCGATGCCGTGGGACGGAAAGCGCGAACAGCTGCGAACAAGGCTGAGCTCGTCATCGCGACCACGCCCACGAACGGGCTGCTGCTCACGGCGGCGCTGAGCGAGCTTGGTCGCAGCGAAACCAATCTCGAGATCAGCGTGTGTCGCGCCGATGACGCCCACGACATGCTCCGCAAGGTCCAAGCCCAGGAGGCGGAGATCGGCTTCAGTGAGCTGACCCCGTTCGCTCGTGATCGCCAACTCACCGTGAAGCCGATGGCCGAGCTGGAAATCGTTCTGGTCTCCCCGGTCGACTCCGATCTTCCAGCCGCGGTGTCGTGGGACGACGTCGTGACGCAGCCGCTCATCATGCCGCCGGCGAGCTCGGGACGGCGTCAGCTCATCGACAACATGGCATCGAGAGAGACGGGGACCACCCCGCAGGCGTCACTCGTCATCGAGGACCGAGGATCCTGGATCGCAGCCGCCCAGGCTGGAATGGGATCCTTCCTGTCCTACAGATGCGTCGTGGCTGGCTACGAGGGAATCGATGTCCGGCCCTTCGATCCACCTCAGACCGTCACGGTCGGGTTCGTGCATCGCATCGGTCCGATCTCCAGAGCCGCCCTGCGGCTCATGGATCTGACGCAAACCGCGCACTCGAATCGCCCGTAAGCTGTAGCAGCTGTCCGTTGGTCGTGTTGACGATCCGACGGACTGGCGACGGCACAGCGCTCTGCTACTCGGGCGGTCGTCCGGGGTTCGAACGCGGGTCTGTCTATTGGTAGGGGCACCGGGCGGGGGCGCTTGGAAAGTAGAGGTCGCCGCTCACGCCACTTTCGGGCGACGCCCGAACATGATGACTTGCCGATGAGGCTTCTGAGTGAGAACACTTCGACGTGCCTCTTCGACTGACGTACCCGGAAGCACGGATCGCTTTGTGAGAGTCGCCCACGTCACTGCCGTCTTGGCCGGTCCGGAAGCGGCCTCGGACCTTCTACCTTCGACCGACGGCGATCCCGGGGGACCCGAGCGACGATGGAAGTGGCTGCGGGTTGCCGGCGCCGTGGTCATGGGGCTCTGGTGCATCGGCTTGGTCGTTTACTCCACGACCATCTACCACCACGACTATCTGGGTGAGGACTTCGCAACCTACAACCAGGCCTGGACTCTGATCGGCCAGGGCCACCTGAATCCGTACGACACGATCTACCACTTCCCGTTCTTCAAGAGCGACTTCGAGCTCATCGTCTGGCCGTTGGCCCTCGTTCACCTGGTGTATTCGGGGTCGGTGGCCCTGCTGTGGATCCAGGACTTGGCCCTGGCCGGCAGCGGTTTCGCGGTCTTCCTCTGGATCGTGGACTACCTGGAGCGGCGCACGGTGCCGTGGTGGCCCGCCGCTGGCGTGGCATCGGTGGTGCTGGCAGTGCTGGTAGCCAGCCCGGGCGCCTACCAGATCCTCTCCTCCGACTTCCACATGGAGCCCATCTCCACCTTGTTCGTCCTGTTGGCCGGTCGCGACCTGTGGTCGGGCCGGTACCGGCGGGCGTGGATCTGGGTGGTGATCGCGTTGACGTGTGGCACCTTCGCCGCCATCACCCTGGTCGGGCTGGGCATCTCGGCACTGCTGGCCGGTCGGGAGACCCGGCGCCAAGGGGCCCTGGTCGTCGCCGCCGCCATCGGCTGGTTGGCAGTTGTCTCAGTCCTCGGCGCCAGCGCCGGATCGGGCATCACCACCTACGCCCACCTGGTCGGACGGCGGACGCTGTCCGGTCGCACCGGCATCGCCATCCTGATCTCCGGAATACTCCTCCATCCGACACGGGTCATCGACCAGCTCAATGAGCGCCTGACCAGCATGTACGTCCTGGTCAAACAGGTCGGTGTGGTCGGGCTGGCCTCTGCCTGGGGATTCGGAGTCCCCGTGGTGGTCATGGTCACGAATGCCTTGAGCGCCAACACCGCGCTGATCGATCAGGGGTTCCAGAACGCCGCGGTCTACCCGTTCGTGCTGCTCGGAACGGTCATGGTGCTTGTGTGGACGGCCCAGCGGTTCCGCTACGGCTGGATCCCCGCGATCGCCGTGGCGCTCGTGGTGACGGTGCAGGCCCTGTCTTACGGCGTGGGGCTGGCGCCCGTCAACGTCCGCGCCGGGATCTCCCAAGTCGGCGAGGCCCAGGCGACCCAGATCAGGAGGGCCCTGGCCCTCACACCGGCTGATGCCGAGGTAATCAGCACCATCAGCATCATGGGCAGATTCTGCTCCCGCCCGTACTGTTACTGGTTCTATCCCAATGGGTCGTTTCCGGTCCGGAGCCGGGAGGTGGTGTTCGTGTTCGATCCCGCGGCCGAGAACCAGATCCCCGACACCGAGGCGGCCGACGACATCCGGGCGATCGCCTTCGTGCGTTATCGCCTCCATGCCCACACTTTGGTCAATGCCAGCGGCATCACCTCCCTCGTATGGCAGCCGCCTGCCGGGACGACCAGCATCCATGTGGCCTCCGGTCATTGACAGACCTTGCTGAAGACGCCGGCCGACGTCATCCCGGTTAGGAGGACCAGGGATTGCATCTACCATGACGCCCGCCACCGTCGCCGCAGAGGCGGTGCTTGCCCGGGCCACGACGCCACGGTGCCCCCGACCGTCGTACATGAAGAGCAATGTCTACCTCTACGAAATACTCGAAATCCGTGTCCAAGCCGAATGCTCGATGGGCTTCGTATCTCCCCGGACCTCGTGTTGGCTCGGGAAGAGCCGGCGAAACATTTCTGAGCAGGCTGTCATAGAGAACACGCGCCAGGATTGGCATCACCGTTACCGCGCGTGGGCTTCTGATAGAGGCCCGTGGCATTGTGACGATCTCAGAACTCAGCGGTGAGCCCCCTCCGAAGGTCGCGACCGTCTGCGCCGTCACCTCGGAGATCCCGTCTGCCAAGCACCGGTCAGCCAGCAATCAGGGAAATCGGTCAAGGTGCCCCTCGACCATCCGCTGGGCCGAGTCTGCAATTTTCAGCCTTGAAGCGAATCTAAGATCGAGCTACACGGCCGCATGATTTCATCGAATCCAGCTAGGCGCACGCGAAGCCAATTTCGCCCCAGTCGGATTTTCGCAACAAGAGAGTTCTCCTTTGGCCCTCGTCGAAATTGCCTCCCCGGGGCTGCTAGTCCTACCCCGCGCTCCCCGCCCCGCGCCGCGGTGCCCCCTGGTTTCCCGGTGGCGCCGGCCCCGCCCCGGCAGCGTCGAGCTTCGGCTCCTGCTCCTTGCGCGGCGGGTCCTGCCACCCTCCTGAGCCAATTCTTATTTGTTATTCTTGGGGCCAAGGGAGGTTGGAGAACAGGGTGAGGCTCCTCATCGTGCTGTCGTGTTCGTTTCGGGGTTCACGTGCGGACGCTGCGGACCTCGGGCCCTGACGCGGAGGCGAGAACAGCCGGAACGCTGGCGCCTGAGGGCGGCATGGCCCAGACCAAGTTCACAACAGCCTTGGCATTCGTGGCTTTTGCTGCGCTCGTAGCTGGCTATTTCCTCTTCATTCACCACTGGGCCGTGAACTCGATCTTCTGGGACCAGTGGTGGGACGTGCAGCTTCTTTCTCACTGGTACTCGGGCAAGCTGACTCTGTCTGAACTTTGGGCGCAACATGGGGAGAACAGGGTCTTCTTCCCCAATTTGGTCGTACTGCTGTTGGCCCGAACGGTGCGTTTCAACACAGTTTTTGAGGTGTATCTGAGCGGCGTGCTCATGACGATCTCGACGGCGGCCATCCTCTTGGCGCACAAACTTCGGTCCCCTTCGATCAACTGGCTCTGGTATCTCCCAATCGCAGCTCTGATGATGTCGCTCGTCCAGTTCGGGGACATGCTGTGGGGCTTTCAATTGGCCTGGTACTTGGTTTATTTTTCGCTCGCCCTCTCACTGTTCCTGCTCGATCGTCCTCGTCTGACGTGGATCGTATTGGGCGTCGCCCTCGTCGTGGCCACCGTCGGCAGCTACTCGTCGATCCAGGGGCTTTTGATCTGGCCTGTCGGGCTGTTGTTGTTGTACCAGCGGAACCGTTCGCATCGAATGTCGCTCACCTGGCTCGGACTCGGCGTCGTCGTGGGATTCGTCTACTTCTACAACCTCAATCTACAGGGTGTGTCTTTCTACGCCTTGAGGCACCCTGTCGCCACAGCGAAATTCTTCTTCGTCCTCATGGGCGACGTGCTCGGTTTGGGCGTACCACCCGCTCCGAACGCGGGGACCTACGCGATCATGGCCCTCGGAGTGGTCATCTTCCTTGTCGCCTGCTGGGTGGTCATTGCAGTCGGGAGACATCGAGACGACGCGAGCGGGGCTCCGTTGGGTGTTGCCATCACGGCCTACGGGCTGCTCTTCACGATGATGACAACCAGCGAACGAGTTTACCAAGGACTGAACGGGGCTGGCAGTTCCCACTACATGACGTTCACTCTGTTGGTCATCGTCGGCTGTTGCTTGACCCTGCTCAGTGTCTGGGAACCCTCGGATGAGCGGGTGCGCCGGTGGCGGGCGAAAGTGATGGTGGTCATGGGGTATATGCCCAAGGCCGAGGCGGACGAGCCACATCGAGTTTTCACTTCGAGAGTTTGCCAATCGTCGCGGCCTCGGATGATCCCTTGGATGGTGACCCCCCTGGTCGCCGGCATCATCGCACTGCAGCTGCTCGTCGGGACTGTGACGGGATCGCAAGGAGGCTGGGGGTGGTCCGTGGTTCTGAAAACTGCGGCAAACGCCACCGTCAACGGGAACCAATGGACTCGAACCTATCAGATCAACAGCTTGATCCCCGGGTGCGACTGCCCCATTGTTGCGACGATTCCAGGATTGATTCGGGTTATGCGTGTGCATCATCTGAGCATGTTCGGGACGGCCGACGCTGCAATGTACGCGAAGGACGGCTACACCTGGCCATACGGACAGGTGGTCCCCACAACGCGCATTATTCTTCCGTCACCAGGCGCGCGGCTGAGCGGCCTCGTCCAACTTGACGCCAGTGCCTCCGACCAGAACGGGATCGTGAAGGTTGACTACGTCGTCTCGGGAAACGGACGTAACGATGTGACGATCTCTCGGGCAAAGGGCTCTTTGTACGGCTGGCTTGGTGCGTGGAACACCTCGACGGTTTCCAACGGCAATTACGAGCTGCGCACCATCGCCCGCAACGTGACGGGGAAGTCTTCTCACAGCCGCGCCTGTCCCCGTCATGGTGGACAACCCCTGAGAGCGAAGCAGCCCTCATGCCTCGGGGCCCGTGCTGTGCCGAAGGGTCGTGCTGCCTCTAAAAGATGAAACCGGGCGAGCATTTCGAAACTTTGCGATCGGCCGCCTCCCCGGGCCCGTGCGCGGCGGTTGTGTTCCGTTTCGGGGCGTGGGCCCCTCTCTCCCGGATCACGCTGGTGGGCGCTGAGGGACTCGAACCCCCGACCTGCTGGTTGTAAGCCAGCTGCTCTAACCAACTGAGCTAAGCGCCCGAAAGAGGCAACTCTACGTGCTCTCTTTGCGACGCTCGTCCCGACCTCGGCTCGGCACAACGTTGCTAGAGCAGATGGTTGCCTTCGTTTGAGAAAGCCAGAGCGCCGCACGTGGGTGCCGTGAGCAAGGGCAAGCAAGGGCAAGCAAGGGCAAGCAAGGGCAAGCCAGATTGCACCCGGGGCACTATCGGCGAGCTCCCCGGAAACCCTGGCTATCCAGTTGCGATGAAGCACGCCGATCGTCGTCAACGGATGGTTCTTCCCGACGGTCAACTGGGGGTTTTGAAGGCATCAATTCTGGCGCCCCCTGACGCGCCTGAGCTGCGACGAATGCAAGGTCTTATTGGTTGGGCTCGCGCCGGGTAGGACCAGGCCGACCCCCCGTGGACCATCAGCGCATGTGCTCGGCGAAAACGGTGCTCCACGGCCGGACGAGGGCACGCAGCTCCGTGCAGTCGTCCTCGCCGAGGACGTCGTATGGCGCCGACGCTAGCGAGTCGGTGCCCTCCTCGATCGCCCGGCGCTGGGCCGCGCCCCACTCGGTGAGGCGCAGGGGGTCGCCTGTCTCGAGCCAACCTCTCTGGTGCAGCGACTCGACCGCCGCATCCCACGCCTCTGCGGACCAACCCCTCGTTGACAACAGCACATGCGCCGGCACCTCACCGGTGGCCGCGTGGGTGACCAGCGCCTCGATGCCAGACAAGCCGTGCGTGACGAGCAGCGCGATGTGTCCGTCTCCACGGAATTCGCGCAGGATCGACTGGGCGTGCCACAAGACCAGGTGGGGTTGGGTCGGCCATGCCACATCGGCATGTGCCGCGGCCAATGGCCTGCCCTCGATCCGGTGGGCCGCCTCCACGGCGGCCGCATGCGCCAGGTGCGCGGCGCGGCGCATCTCATCCGAGGTCACGATCGCATCACCCAGGATCCGCCGGCATGCCGCGTCGACCGCGGCGAAGCGAGATTCCACCAACGTCTGCGGCAACGCGATGGCCCAGGACGAGGGGATCGCTGCGTGGACCAGCTCTGGGTTGAAGTTGAAGAAGGTCGAGACAACGACGTCCGCTTGCACCGCACCGAGGGGCGCCGCCCGCGACGCGAAGTATCCCGACCGACCGGTGATGCCGAGGCGCTCGTAGGCTTCTGCGGCCTCGGGCACGAAGTACACCATGCCGTGGAGCGGCTCGAGCGTGCGCCACGTCTTACGCGCCCGCAGTGCCCCGGCACGCAGCTCGCCCTCGCTCATAGGCCGCCCTCAGCTGCGAGTCGGGCCGCAAGTGACGAGGTTGACGCCACGATGGGCCGCCGGCTCGATGCGTCCCGTACCACCAGGTCCCTGCCCTCGCGCTCCCCCTCCACCGCACCCACCTCGCGGCAGATCAGCAGCCCGGCGAGATAGTCCCAACCATAGAGGGTGCTGTGGCCCACCACCATGTAGGCGTCGAGCACGCCGTCGGCCACCGCGCAGCATTCGAGGGAGGCCGCGCCCAGAGCCCGGTATTGGGCCCATCCCGGGTGGTGGCCCGGAAAGCCCGAGATGCCCACGATGGCGCCGCTGAGTTCTTCGCAGCCTGACGGCTTCATTCGAAGGCCGTTCTTTTCCGCGCCACCGCCCCGCACGGCGGCATACCGCTCCCCCGTCGCCAGGCTGGTGACGAGGCCGACGCGGGGCCCCGCGTCGTCGAGCACGCAGATGCTCGTTGCGTAGAAGGGCACGCCCCGGTGTGCGTTGGTCGAGCCGTCGACGGGGTCGATCACGGCGAGCAGGCCGGAGTTGCCCTCGCCGGTCGCGCCCGACTCCTCGGAGAACACCGCCAGGCCCGCGCCGTGCAACACCGGCAGAGCAGCAGCATCCGCCGCCAGGTCGAGCCGATACTGACCGGGCTTGTCTCCGGTCGGCCCCCAGTCCTCGAGTGCGTCCAGCGCTGCACGCACCGCGGCGACGGCGTCGTCGAGCACCTCGAGCAGGCGGGCATCGTCCACGGCAGACGAACCCTATCGGCCGTCATCGCCCCGGGGCCCCCTCACCGCCTGCCCGCCCGGTCCCATTAGGCTCCCCCAGTTGTGGCTGCCATAGACGTCGCCGGCTACGTCGCCGACTTGAAGGACCATTCCGTGGACCACGGGTTCCACGTGCACGACGAGCGACACTTCGTCGAGACCTACTCCCTGCGCCAGGTCTGGGAGGTCGACCTGCACCCAGAGGAGGGTTGCGGCGGGCCGCTCGACCTGCATCTCGCGCTCGACGTCGACCCTCGCGTCCTGCTTTCCTTCGAGGACGCCGTCGTGCTCCTCGCCGAGGACGAGGAGCCACCCGACGAGTACCACTTTCCGCTGACCTTCACCTGGGCTCTGCCACCACTCCCGAGCGCGCCGGACCTTCTCCGGCTGGCTATCGACCTGGCGGGCGTCGGGGGGATCGAGCTCCCGCTCGAGGTCTCGGCCATCGACTCCTTCGCCAACGCCACCGACGGCTCGGAACGGCGCCTGAGCATCGTGGCCCGGCACCCCGTGTCGCTCGCCCGGGTCCTGAGCGGCGAGGAGCTTCTCTGCGATGTCTTCGACCGCGCGCTCGCCGTCAGCCGCTTCTTGCTCGAGTCAGCCGAACGCTGGCTCGGCTGAAGTGCGGCGGGCCCGCCGCACCGGCGCAGGTCGGGTCGTCGGGGCGCTGGCCGTCGCTGCCGGCACGGTCGTCGGCCTGAGCGCCTGCGGCAACGGGAACGGCCAGGCCCTGGCCGAGCAGGCCTGCGCGCACGTGGACCGCTCCGTCACCGATTACCTCCGTTCGACGCGCGCCGACACGCCGCCCGCCACCGTGGCGCAGCTCGTGAAGCAGGCCGAACGGGAGCTGCGCGTGGCCCTGCCGTTGGCGGCCCAGGCGAACTCCGCGGACGGCTCGTGGAACGGGCTGATGACGACTATCTCGGAGATCTCCATCGTTGACGAGGGCCACCTCCTCCCCTCGCTCCGGGCGCAGTGCGTCGTGGCCGACTCCAACCCGAACGTCAACCCGCAAAACCCCGCCGGGGGCGGCAACGGCACGACCCCGCAGAACGTGAACCCCAGACCTGCGTCACCCTCCGGCTGACGGCGCCGCCACGCCGAGGGCTGTCGCCTGCGCCCGTCCGGCGGCCACGATCGGCGGCATGAGCTTGGGCGCCAGGAAGATGCCCCCCGCGTTGGTGAAGTGGACGCCGTCATTACGCCGGATCACGACCCCGTCCACGGTGGCGGCGTACCTGCCCCCCGGGCAGGCCGCCGCGTTGAGGTCGACGACCGAGTCGGTCAAGGGATGCTGCGCCACCACCTCGCGGATCAGCTTGTTGAAGGCCGTCAGACGCGCGGGGTTGTCCTCCGGCCAAGGCGCGCCGTCAGGCTGCTCGCCGGAATTGGTGCACGGCGCCGTCAGGAACACCATGCGGGCGCCGGTGGCGGTCACCAGCTTTGAGGCCGCCTCCAGCTGCTGCTTCACGTAGGCGGCGTAGGTCGGGTTCAAGATGTTGGTCCAGGTGCCCCGGTACTCGCGATCGACGACTTCCCAGCGACCGGCGAGGAGTACGACGACGTTGGGTTTGACCTCGTTGATGGCCGCCGCCCACTGGTCCGGCCACGGCAGGGCATCCGCCGGCTCACCTGCGATGGGCGGCGACCCGTCGCAAGCGGGCGGCGTGTCGGCGCGGGCTCCCATGAGCTCGACCTCGGGCCCGTCCACGACGCCGCAGCCGAGGATGCCTTTGTCCGAGAGCACGTAGCCGTACTTGTCCTGCTGATTCGTGTACGAGAGCCCCAACCCGAGAGTCAGCGCGACCGAGTCGCCGAACATCAACACCCGTACCGGCGGAGCGGTCGACACCGACCCGGGCAGTGTCGTCGTAGTGGTCGTCGTGCCGGTGGTGCCGCTGCCGCCCGGGAACGCCGAGCTGGCCAGCGCGGTGGTGCCCGTCGTCGCGGCCACCACTGCGACCAGTACCGCCCCCACCCCGACGGGCACGGCCACCCAGGCTTTCCACTGCCGGACGAAGGTCCCCATCCGGATTGGACGCTCGACGAGGTGGAAGGACACCACGGAGACGGCGAATGTGACCAGGACGCGCAGGGCGAAGAGCTCGTAGCCCACCAGCCCCGTCCGGGCGTGGTTGAGCCAAATGAAGATCGGCCAGTGCCAGATGTAGAGGCCGTAGGAGATCCGCCCCACATAGCGCACCGGCGCGACGGAGAGGAGCCGCGGGACGATGCTGCGAGGTGCCGCGACCGCCGCCAGGATGATGCCGCCCACTGCCAGGCCGATGAGGAAGAACCCGCCCGAGTAGGGGAAGGCCGAGGTCGACGTCGTCAGCACCCAGATGGTCACGGCGGCCAGCGCACCGCCGACGCCGATCGCGCCGCAGATCCATCGCCCCGTCTCGCCCTTCGGCTGCCACAGCTCCCCCTTGACCAGGCGGCCCTCCTCGTGGCGGCGCTGCGTGAGGAGCACGAGCCCGACGGCAAGCGCGCACCCGATGAACAGACACTGCGATCGCGTGTCCGTGCCGAGGTAGGCGCGATTGGTGTTGGTGCCGCCGCCGTAGAGCACGTACATCCAGACCGCCGACCCGACGGCCGCAGCACAGCACAGTGCGAACAGCGCGCGCAGGTTCCGCGTGAAGTGCATGACGGCGAGCACGACCAGCGGCCAAATGACGTAGAACTGCTCCTCGACCGCCAGGGACCAGGTGTGCAGAAGCGGCGAGGAGGCCGCCGTTTCGTTGAAGTAGTTGGAGTTGACCAGAATGAAGTGCCAGTTGCTGACGTACAGCAATGTGGCAAGCGCGTCGAGCCGGAGCGCTCCGTATGTTCCCTTGGGCACGATCACCGAGGCGAAGAAGGCGACGAAGAGCAGCATCAAGAGCAGGGCGGGCAGCAGGCGGCGGGCGCGCCGGGCCCAGAACGCCCCCAGCCTGATCGTCAGGGTCTGGCGCCACTCACCCACGAGGAGCGAGGTGATGAGGAATCCCGACAGGACGAAGAAGGCGTCGACGCCCATGAATCCGCCGTCCATGTGCGGGATCCCCCCGTGGAACAGCATCACGGCGACGACCGCGCAGGCACGGACCCCGTCGAGGGCCGGGAGGTAGGCCAGACGAGTGTGCGAGATCGCGCTCTCGTCGTCCTGCATCGGCCCCATCCCTCCTTCTGCTGCGCACTCCGGCACCGCCATGAAGTGGCCGGGGTCACACATTGTCTCAGACTGGGCCTGCCCTCTCGGGGCACCGGTGGCTCGCTACCCTGAGGCCTCCTGAGCCCGTCCCGCCCCCTGTCCGCTCCCCTCCCACGCCGTCACGGCGCGCGCCGGCGTCGCCTCGGTGGGTTTGTCCTGCTGGTCGTGGTGCTCGGCGCGGGGGCGGCCGCGGCGGTGGCCCATTTCGACCACGGCCGGGGTGTGAGCCCGCTGCGGGCCCGCATCGTTGCTATCGCCGAGGGCCAGGTGGGGTACCGCACCGATCCGTCGCACACCTACTGCAACAAATTCAGCGCCTACTGGAACGCCGGCACGGACGACTGCGGCAACGGCAACCTCGACGAGGAGTGGTGCGCCGACTTCGCCGCCTGGGCGTGGAAGGAGGCCGGCGCCGTCGTCGACTACCAGCTGGCACCGGGCAACCTCAACGCCGACTCGGCGAGCTTCTACGTGTGGGGGACGAACCACGGCACGTGGCACCCGATCGGGTCGGGCTACGTGCCCCAACCGGGGGACGTGGCCGTCTACGGGCTCGACACCGCGGCGGTCACCGCCGTGCACGTGGCCGTGGTGACGGCGGACACCGGGTCTGCTCCCGACGTCGTCAACGGCGACGGCGACCGCACCGGCTACAGCGTGGTCGAGGTCGGCGACCACCAGGCGTACGCCGACGTGAGCGGGAAGGGGGCGCCCCTGTCGGGCTACGTGTCGCCGACGTCTCCGACGGCGCCCTCGACGTCGTCCTGAGCGGCCGCGGACCCCGTCACCGCGCCGCAGTTCGGTGCCGCCGCTTCGGCCCGCTGCGCCGCCATCGCCAACACCACCGCCTCGAAGACCTTCGCGGCGTCGCGCTCGATGTGAGTCCGCGCCAGCATGAGGCATGCGGCGCCGAGGAATGCGATGGGCAGGATGATGAGGAATGCCGTGCGGTAGTTGTTCCCGAACTGTCCGGCGATTGCCGAGGTGACGAGCGGTGCCGCCGCCGACCCGAACACGACTGAGGCGAGGTTGAAAGCTCCGAATCCCGCTCCTCTCACGTGGGCCGGCGCCGCGTCCGAGAGCCCGGCGCGGAGTGCGGGGACGCAGGCGGTCGCGGCGAGGAATCCGGCCCACTGCACCGTGAAGACAACCGAGAAGGGCATCGGGACGAACGAGATCATGAACAGCGCGGCGCTGATGACGATGCAGACGGCGGGGATCACCACCCGCGCCCCGAGGAACCGGTTTACCCAGCGGTCGGCGATGCGCCCGCCGATGATCGTGCCCGGGATGCCTCCCACAATGGCCAACGCGCCGAAGGTACCGTTCGCAGCTTGCTGCGTCAGGTGCAGCTGGTTCTCGTAGAAGTTCGGCATCCACGTAGCGACCGCCGTGACCACGAAGCCGACGGTCGACACGCCGACCAGCGCGTAGCGCATCGTCGGTATGCGCAGGATCGTGCCGACGTCCTTGCGTAACCCGCGGATCATGTCGCCAAGGAAGCGGCGGAACCCCTCGGGGAAGAGTGGTGGACCGGCGCCGTCGGCCAGCTCCATATCCGCTCTGCGCGTCACGTGGGCCCGGTCCGCCGTGCCGCGGCTCGGCTCCGGCAGCCGCCAGCACAAGAACGCAACTAGCAGACCGGGGAAGAGCGACACGAAGAAGGCGACCCGCCAGCCCTGGCCGTGGAAGAGCGGTCCGATGGCACCGCCGATGGCCAGGCCCATGCCCAGGCCGACGTAGCTCAGGCATTGCTGAATGGAGAAGGCTCGCCCGCGGCGTTCGGTCCCGTAGTAATCGGCGATGACGCTGCTGCCCGACGGGTCCGTCACCGCCTGGCCGAAGCCCAGCGAGGCCCTGATCACCACCAGGACGCCGAACGCCGCCGTGGGCACCAGGCCACCCAGCGCGCTCGATGATCGACCACGCCACGATGGTCACCGCCATGGCCCGAGTCCGGTTCCAGCGGTCGGCCAGGTAGCCGGCGGGCAGGGTCACGATGCCGTTCACCAGGATGAAGGCCGAGAAGAGCAGCCCGATCTGGGTGTCGCCTACCCCGAATGCCGCCTTGATCTGGTTGCTGCTCCCCCGGACGATGTACTGGTCCATCCCGTCGATGAAGAGGGTGAAGCCGACGACCCACATGGGCCAGTTCGTCACCACCATTCGGCGCGGGGAGGCCGCTGTCCGCTGCGCCGCGGGCGCGGTGCCGGATACGACCGACTCGGCCACCGCCGCGCCGGACCCGTCGGCTGGCACGGCAACGGCCGGTGAGCGCTCCGGCGTCGGCCCCGCCTCCGCCACGCTCACGTCCGATCCGTTCTCCGCCCGCCCTGTCTGCCCTTGGCCCCAGCCCCCGCCCGGTCGTCAGTCCCCAGGCGTATAACCGGCCGGCAGCGCGATGGACTTCATCTCCAAGAAGCTCTGGAGGCCCTCCGGACCGAATTCACGGCCGACGCCCGACTCCTTGAACCCGCCGAACGGCGTCGAGAAGTCGATCGGGACCGGGGCATTGAGCATGTAGGTACCGGTCCGAACCTGCCGGGCCACCCCGAGCCCGCGGTCGTTGTCAGCGGTCCACACCGACCCGCACAGCCCGTAGCTCGAGTCGTTGGCGATCTCGACCGCGTTGTCGTCGCCGTCGTAGGGGATCACCACGAGCACCGGGCCGAAGATCTCCTCCTGGGCGATCCGCATCTTGTTGTCCACGTCAGAGAACACCGTCGGCTCGACGTACCAGCCCTTGGAGAACGCGGAACCCGACGGGCGTCCGCCGCCCAGCGCGACGGTGGCGCCCTCTTCGCGCCCGCTGTCGAGATACCCCTCGATCCGGCTCCGCTGCCGCTCAGCCACGACGGGGCCGACCTCCGTGGCCGGGTCCATGGGGTCGCCCACCTGCAGGGCGGACACACCCGAGACGACGGCGTCGACGACCTCGGCGTAGCGGGCGCGTGGCGCCAAGATCCGGGTCTGCGCGATGCAGGCTTGGCCGTTGTTCATGATCGCGTTGGGCAGCAGGGTCGGAATCGTCGTCGCGAGGTCGGCGTCGTCGAGGATGATGGCAGCGGACTTGCCGCCCAGTTCGAGCGTGCAGCGCTTCAGCCGCTCACCGCAGAGCCCGCCGATCCGCTTGCCACCCACGCCCGACCCCGTGAACGAGATCTTGTCAACGCCCGCGTGCGTGACCAGGTGTTCGGAGGCCTCGCGGCCGGCGGGCACCACGGACAAGACCCCCTTCGGCAGTCCGGCCTCGACGAAGATCTCGGCGAGGCGGAACGCGTCGAGGGGCGTCTCGGGCGCCGGCTTGAACACAACGGTGCACCCGGCGGCCAGCGACGGTGCGAGCTTGGCGGCGGCGATGAAGAGTGGCACGTTCCACGGGGCGATCGCGCCCACGACGCCGACGGGCTCCTTGGTGACCAGCACCTGCGGGTTGAGCATGCCGGCGCGCACCTCGTCGAAGGCGTACGAGGTGGCCAGGTCCGCGTAGTAGTTGAAGATCATCGTCGGTGCGAGCACCTGGCCCATGCCCGAGAAGGAGATCGGCGAGCCCATCTCCCGAGTGATGATCTCGGCCATGTCGCCCATCTCCGCCATCACCTGCGCTGCGACCGCCCGCAGGATCTCGGCCCGATCGGCGGGCGTCATGCGCGGCCACGGGCCGTGGTCGAATGCCGTACGCGCCGCGGCGACAGCCTTGTCGATGTCGGCCTCTGTGCCATCTGGCACCCGGGCGATAACTTCCTCTGTGACCGGCGAGACGATGCCGATGGTGTCAGTGCCCTCGGGTGCGACCCAGTCGCCGCCGATGAACAAGCGGTCGTAGTCCCGAATCGCCATGTGTCCTCCCCAGGCTCAGGGGGCCCGCGCCCCCACCGCCGGACTCCCCGGGCGGCGCCACCCAGGGTAGCTGCGCCCGGCTGCGACACGACAGTCTGGCCGCCTCTTCAGCCCGCCTCGTGACGTGGCTCGATGTGGGCGACGACGCCGCCGTCGGCGTCCACCCAGCCCTTGCCTGCGGCGTACGCCACCATATCGGCGAGGCCCTGGTGCCACTCGTCGGTGGCGTAGGGCCCCGCCAACGCACGGAGCGCGACGAGGTCGATCACGACGTGCTCACCGTCCGGCCGCAAGCGCCCGATTCCCGACTGGTCCACGACGACTTCGAGATCACCGTCCCCCTCGACGGCCACGGAAAAGCGTCGGAAGTCGCCGGGCTCGCTCAGATGCACCCTCGCCTCGGACAGGTCGATCACGATCTGCACCGGAGCGACGCTACATGCCGAATTCGGGGCGATCGCCGGTGGCCCCACTGCTGTTGCCCTCCCGCCCCGACACTTCCGTCACTAAAGTGCCGCCGTGCCCGACATCAGCCAGCGCGACCCCGACCAGGTGGCCACCGCACTCTCCCGCTGGCTCGCCACCAAGTCTGGTGTGGGGTCCGCCCCGGAGGTCTTCGACGTCCAGGCCCCGGCCGCCAACGGCTTCTCCAACGAGACGATCCTGTGCCGGACCCGCTCGGCCGACGGCGAGGAGAGGCGTCTGGTCGTCCGGGTGGCGCCGACCAAGCACCTCCTCTTCATGGACGCCGACTTCTCCACTCAGTACCGGGCCATGCGCGCCCTGGCCGACGGCGGATCCGCCGTGCCGGTCCCCCGGCTCGGCCCCTACGAGGACGATCCCCAGTACCTCGGGGTCCCCTTCTTCACCATGGACCACGTCGAGGGTCAGGTGCCGTCAGACAACATCCCCTACACGCTGGGGGGCTGGGTGATGGAGGCCACGCCCGAGCAGCAAGAACGCATGTGGTGGAGCGGGATCGACGCGCTGGCGGCGGTGCACCGCACGGACTGGCGGTCCCTTGGGCTGGAGTGGCTCAGCAACCCGGCCCGCGGCAAGCCGGGGCTCGAGCAGCAGATGTCGTACTACCGGGACTTTCTCGACTGGGCCACGCAGGGTGAGAAGGTTCCCGTGATCGAGTCGACCTGGCAATGGCTCGTGGAGCACCAACCGGCCGAGGACGGCGACGTCGTCATCAGCTGGGGCGACAGCCGCATCGGCAACATCATCTGGGACGACTTTCGCGCCGCAGCCGTGGTCGATTGGGAGATGGCCTCGTTGGCCCAACCGGAGCTCGACTTGGGCTGGTGGCTCTACTTCGACCGCCAATTCGCCGAAGGTCTCGGGGTCTCCCGTCCGGCCGGGTTCGGGTCGCACGACGAGACGATCGAGCGCTACTCCCAATTCATGGGCAGGCCCATGAACGATCTCTTCTACTACGAGGTGTTCTCCGGTTTCCGCTTCGCCATCGTCATGTACCGGCTGTCGAAACTCGTGTTCGGCAGCGACATCATGGAGCAGGAGACCAACATGGCGACGGACAACATCGCGACGCAGCTCCTGGCCAAGATGCTCGATCTGGAGCCGCCCGTCTGATCGGAAGTCGGCCTAATCGGCGATCGGGTCGCCGCCTGGCCCGACCGCCACGCCGGCGGACCGCAGCCGCTCGCCCAGCCAGTCGGCTCCGTGGTCGCCCTGCATGGCCTCGGGCCACCCGTTGAGGATCGTGTGCACATCATCGACCGAGGTGATCTTGGCGATCACGTGCACCGTCATCTTGTCGTCGTAGCCCGGGGGGGCGGAGACGTGGAGGCCACCGAAGGGGTCCTCCGTCACGTGCGGCGCTGGCTCCCGCAGGACGTAGAGCTCGCCCGTGTCCTCCACGTAGTTCAGCTCATGGCGCACGCCGTCCTTGTCGAGCCACTCGGTGCCCAGCTCCAGCTCGGCGGACGCCCGCCGGTTGGGGTCCGCCTCGTAGAACTCGTCGATATCCATCGGCGGCACACTATCGCCCACCTGGGAGATCGCCGTTCCGCGCGGTCTGCCGCGATCTGCCGCCGCGGTGGGAGGGATCGGGGGAGTGCCGATCGCGACTGTGGGGCCATGTCCTTCACCGCGTCGAGGCAACGTGTCGCAGTCATCGATCAGATGACGGCCGAATGGCAGTCGATTGGCCGATCCCGCAGCGCAGTCCGGGCCCTTCGAGAGGTCGCCCGGCGCGATCCGGGACTGGCGGCCCTCGTGCTCGGTGCGGATGACGCACCGCCGCCGTGCCCTTCCCCGTGCGACGTCGTCGACCACATGCGGCGGGCATCGGGGCGCATACAGAGGGAGGAGGCCGCTCGCCTGGTCCGGGTACTGCTCCGGGAGGCCGAAATCGATCCCTTCATCTGCCGGATGCTCGTGCAGGTCCTGATCCCGGGCCTCGTCATGGTGGCCGGGAAGCTGCAGTGGGGCCGGGGCGGGGAGTGGGAGGACGGCGAGGAATTCTTCTGCGAGCTGCTGTCGACGGCGTGGCTCGTCTTGCGGGAATGGTCCGGGCAGGACCGCGCCTACGCCGCACTCGACCTCCTCTCGGCCATCCGATGCCGGCTTCGGCGCCAGCTCTTCCGGTCGAAGGAGATCGGCGGGCGGTCAGTCCCGTTGGGCTCCGGCGAACCGGCCGAGGGGTCGTCCCGCACCGAGACCGACCTCGAGGAATTGGCTCGCATGCTGATCGACCTGCGTCGGGAGGGAATGAGATCCGACGAGGTCCAGGTCCTCTACGCCCACCACGTCCTCGGCTATTCGATGGCCGAGCTGGCCACACTGATCGGACGCGATCGCCGAGCCCTCTACGCGTGCCGCGACCGGGGCCAGCGGCGCCTGTGTGCCTGACCGCCGGGTGCGGCAGGTGTGGCCCGTGCGTATGGTGGGCGCGTGGTTGGAGGAGGGACCGACACCACCGATGGATTGCGCTCGCCGGTGGCTCGGGGCCGTCCCAACTGGTGGGTGATCCTCGCTGTGTCGCTGGCGCTCATGGCATTGCTCGTCGCAACAGCGGGAAGCACTCCCCACACGATCCGGCGCGGTCGGGCCCTGGTTGCCGCCCCCGCCGGCCACGCCGGTCGACCCGTCCGCGCCAACGACGGTCGTGCACCGACGAGTCCGCCGGCAGTACGGGAATCGACAACGACGACGACCACCACGTCGTCGTCCACCTCCTCCACCGCGGGCGCCGGAGGATCCGGGACGTCACTGCTCTCGACCCACGCACGCGGCACGGGTACCAACGACGCGCCCGCCCCTGTGGGCGTCACCACGACGACCGTCGGTCCGACGACGACGATCGCTCCGGCGACCACAACGACGATCGCCAGCCCTTCGGTGCCCGCCGACCGGACCCAAACGCAGGGCTATCTGAACCCGCCGCTGCAGATCTCCAACGGTTATGGGTTCACCGGAAGCGGTGCGATGGAGATCTCGGTGTTGTGGTCGGGGACGACCTACCTGACCATGCAGGTCAGTTGCCCGAACGGAAGCCAGAGCGTCGGCGGGACGTCCGCCATGGCGGCGTCGCTCCCCAACGCGAGCGGAAGCTGCCTGGCAACGGTGAGCGAGCCGGCGTCGGAGAGCACGTCCCTGACCTACACGATCACGATCGGCCCCGCAGGTGGGTAGGCGACGCGAGCGGCGTCCGAGCAACGTCCTCGACGTCGTGGGTGCTGCGGTCGCCGCGCTGCTGGCTTTCACAGCAGTGCCATCGGTGCTCGTCCTGGTGGTCGGCAACCCGTTGTCGGGCGGCCTCGGGCACACGTGGCATCCGGTCCCACGCGACGCGCTGTGCATCTTGGTCTTGGCGGCATGGGTCGCCTGGGTCGCATGCTGTGCCCAACTCGTGCGCGCGGTCGGCGAACACGTACGCCGCGGGGACGTTGGCGCGCTGCGCAACGCCTCGATCGTCGACCGGTTCGCGGCACGGATAGCCGTTGGGGTGCTCGCGCTGACCAGCGTCGGGGCACCCCTGGCCCTGCCCTCTGGCGCCGGTGCAACCACGCCGGTCGCGAACCAACCTTCCCGCGCGGTGGTCACCGCTCGGCCTCTGACGCCGGCCCCGGGCTCGCCACGACGATCGCCGTCCGAAGCGACCTACGCGGTGCAGTCCGGTGACATGCTCTGGAGCATCGCGGACGCTCTGTCGGCTGACGGCGCGGACTGGACGGCGCTGGCCACGCTCAACCTCGGCCGGGAGATGGGCGGCGGCACGCGGTTCGTCGATCCGGACCACATCCGGCCTGGTTGGTCCCTCGTGCTCCCGGCGGCTCCCCGTCGGCGCGGTGAGCGTCCCGAACCCCGCCCGGCGTCCGCACCGCCGCGGGCGCTGACGAGCCACCTACCCGAACTGACCGCCCTTGGCATGGGCTCGCTGGCTTGCGCGGCACTGGCCCGTCGCGCCCGCCGCCGCCGCCGGGGAGACCTGTTCGCGGGCGATCTGGGCCTCGGGCAGCCCTCCGAAGGAGCCGTGGATGCCGCGGTCCTCCTGAGCCACTTCGAGGGCGTCCCCGCCCTGTCCTCGTTCGAAGCCGCCAACTCCCTCCTGGCCAGGTCCCTGCGGCAACGATCGGGCGGGCCGGCCGATGACCCAGCAGTGCGCGCCATCTGCGTGTCGCCGTCGGGCGTCACCTTCTGGCTCTCGACGGCGCTGGGTGACGCGCCGGACGGTTTCGTGCCGGTCATGGACGGCGCCGCATGGCACGTCGACCACGCGGCGCTCGACGGCCAGGAGTCGTTCTCCCCGTACTACCCCGTCGTGTTTCCCGTCGGCGACGACGAAGAGGGGACGTGGCTGGTCCCACTCGGGCCGGGGGATGTGCTGCCACTCCTGGGTGAGTCTGCGGCATCACTGTGGCGGGCCGCGCGGTCGGCCTTGGGCGCCTGGGCCTGGTCCGACTCCGTCATGGCCGTGGAGGATCCCGACGATCCCGATTTCCTGTCCGAAACTGAGGCTGATCCGCTCGTCGCACGACACCTGGTGTTCTTCGGAGATCCGGCGTCGCTTCGCCCGGAGGCGACGCGGCGCAGTGCCGTTGTCACCACCGCCGCGGTCGCCGCCAGTGACCTCACCATTCTGGTGGACCGCCACGGGGCCACCCTGCACCCGATGGGCCGGGTGGTACGCCCGCATCTGCAGTCGGCCGAAATAGCTCGAAGGGTCGAAGAAGTCGTCGCGCCAGCCGGCGCGCCGGAGGCCGAGCAGATCGACGGCGCCGCAGTACCGGGACGCGGCTCGGAACTCCCGCGCCGCGGGATGCTGGTCCCCGGTTCCGTGGACGCGCGCCTCCTGACCATGACGCCCAGGTTGGAGGGCCTCGGCGAGGAGCTCCCCCCCAACCGTGCCCGCCGCGCCGTCGAACTCGTCGCCTATCTGGCTCTGCACTACCCCGACGTCGTCACCAGCGACCGGCTGCGCACACGCGTGCTCGGGTCGTCGGACGCGGACGCCGCGGCGAAGACGCTGTTCAACACGGCGTATGCGGCCCGTCGTGCCCTGGGGGTCGACCAGCAGGGCGAGCTCCTGTTCCCGGCGGGCACTCGCAACGGGCTCTACCAGGTCTCGTCCAAGGTGACCGTCGACGTGCAACGGGCGATCGCGCTCGCCTCGGAAGGGAAGGCACAGGACGACGCCGATCTGGCCATCGCTTACTTCCGCGCTGCGCTCGATCTCGTCGAAGGCGAGCCGCTGGCGAACGCGCTGTCGGGATACTCGTGGTGGGAGGCCGAAGGCCACGGCGGGCGAATCGCAGCAGTCCTCGTCGACGCCGCATGCACCATGGCGGCGCTGGCGGGCGATGCGGGCAACTTCGAGCTCGCACGGTGGGGCCTGGAGCGAGCTCGCCTGGTCGAGCCCTACAGCGAGGCACTGTCGCGGGCCGCGATGCAGCTGGCCGCAGCGGAGGGCGACGCCGACAGGCTCCGCCTGGAATGGCGCGAGTGCCAGCGGAGGGTCGACTCCCTCGATCCGGGCAGCTCGCCGTCGCCGCGCACGGAGTCGCTCTACGGAGAGCTCAGCCGACGAGTCCTGGTCGGCGCGACCGCCCCCGACGCGCCGCGGCCGCGCTATCCACCGACCAGCAACGACTGAACACCGGCAGCCGATCCGTACGCCCGGACGACCTCCTCGAGCCGCGCCACCCGGCTGCCCTTCACGAGCAGCGCGTCCGCAGGCCCGGCGGTCAGCATGACCGCGACGGCCTCGGCGGGGCCCGTGACCTGGCGTCCCCCGTAGAGGTCGGTCTGGTAGCCCACGATCTCAATCCCGAGCTCCTCGGCGAGCCGCGCGGCACGCCTGTGCTCGGCTTCCGTCTCGGCACCGAGCTCGGCCATGAGCCCGAGGATGGCCAGCCGCGTTCCCCCGCGAACGCAGCGAGCGAACGCAGCGCGGCCTCGGTCGAAGCCGGGTTGGCGTTGTAACAGTCCACGATCAGAAAGGGCCCGTTCGGGACGTGGTGCACGTCCATCCGAAGCGGGGGGCCGGTCACGGACGAAAGGGCCGACACGACCCCGTCGAAGGGCACGCCGCACCACAGGGCCGCGGCGGCGGCGGCCAGCGCGTTGGTGACCTGCTGGACGCCGCGCAGAGCGAGGGTGACGTGCCCGTTGCCCCACGGGGTCGAGAGCAGGAAGCTCGGTCGAAGCTCGTCGTCGAGGTCGACGCTCCCGGCCCGCACGTCGGCCTCGGCGCTCGTCACGGCGTATCCCAAAACAGGGCAGGGACTGGCCGCCGCCATGGCGGCCACCCGCGGATCATCGACGTTCAACACCGCGACGCCGGTGGCCGGCAGCGCCCGTACGAGCTCGCCCTTCGCCCGCGCCACGCCGTCGAGGTCACCGAAATACTCCACGTGCGCCATGGCAACGCCGGTCACGATCCCGACGTCGGGGCGGGCCACCTCGGCTAGACGCGCGATGTGCCCGACGTCGCGCGCGCCCATCTCGAGCACCACCCATTGCACGTCATCGGGAGCATTGAGGAGCGTGAGCGGAAGGCCGAGCTCATTGTTGAAGGAACGCTCGCTCGCCGCCGTTCGGAAGGATGTCGCCAGGCACTGGTGGAGCAGGTCCTTGGTCGTCGTCTTGCCGACCGACCCCGTGATCCCGACCACGCCGTTGGCGACTCGGCCGCGCGCGACCCGGCCCAGGTGCATCAGTGCACCGGCGGTGTCCGGGACGATGAGGGCCGTCGCCCCGGCCGGTCGGCCGGACGTGAGGTAAGCGGGAGCACCGGCCCGGAGGGCCGACCCGACGAAGTCGTGCCCGTCGCGCTCGGCCACGATCGGCACGAAGAGCTGTCCGGGACGGGTCGTCCTGGAGTCGATGCTGGCGCCCTCCACGAAGACGTCGGGCCCGACCAGCTCCGCGCCGAGCTGGGCCGCGAGTTCAGAGGTGGAGAATCGCACGCATGCCCTCGGGGGCGATTGTATAGCCTCGTCCGATGCCTGATCCGGGAGTGTTGGCGGTCATCTACGGGGGCCCGTCCGCTGAGCACGAAGTCTCATGCATCTCGGCGCGCCGGATCGCGAAGACCGCCCTCGAGACCGGCTTGGTCGTGAAGGCGATCGGGCTGACGCACGACAAGCAGTGGGTCGATGCCGACCGGGTCCTGGCCGACATCGACGACGTCGACGCGTTGCCCTCCCCCGATGATCTACTGCACCACCAGCCCGACGGCGTGCTCGGACAACTCGACGAGGGCCTGCCGCCCGGTGCGGTGGTGTTCCCGGTTCTCCACGGCCCCTTCGGCGAGGATGGTGTGATCCAGGGGCACCTCGAGGCGCTCAACCTTGCGTATGTCGGTGCGGGCGTCCTCTCCTCCGCCATCTGCATGGACAAGGGTGTCGCCAAGTCCGTCCTGCACGACCACGGCCTCCCTGTGGCAGCGTGGCGGCTCGTCGCACGCGCGCGGTGGTCGGCCGAGGAGATGAAGGAGGCGGTGGGGGCCCTCGGCCTGCCGATGTTCGTCAAGCCGGCCAACCTCGGGTCGTCCATCGGGGTGGCAAAGGTGTTCGATGCGGCAGGTCTGGGTGACGCCGTGCTCTCGGCGTTCGGGTTCGACGATCACGTCATCCTCGAGGAGTACATCCGCGGTCGCGAGCTGGAGCTCGCGCTGATCGGCAACGAGGAGGTCCGGGTGTCGCGGGCGGGCGAGATCATCGCCAGCCGGGAGTTCTACGACTACGACGACAAGTACGTGCTGGGGACCGCCGAGACCATCGCGCCCACCGACTTGGAAGACACCCAGCTGGCGCACGCCCAACGGGTGGCGTCGGCCGCGTACCGGGCGTTGCGGGTGGAGGGATTGGCCCGCGTCGACCTCTTCCTGGCCGACGACGACGAGATCGTCGTCAACGAGGTCAACACGATGCCGGGCTTCACGCCCATCTCGATGTTCCCCATGCTCTGGGAGGCCGAGGGCCTGCCGTTCGGGTCCGTCGTCGAGGAGCTGGTGACCCTGGCGCGGGCCCGCCACGCCCGGCGCCGACTGCTGCGGACCCACCGCCTGCTCCCTGAGCCTTAGCCCGCAGGGTGAGCGAGGTCCAGGTGAAGGGACGTCGCCGGGATCTTCGCCCCACAATGGGCATTCCTGGCGACGGTCGGCCACGATAGCGACAGGTCCGCCGGGTGCTCCGCGCAACCCTTCGGTACCGTGCGGAGTGTGGTCATGACGTTCGAGGGCTTCGAGACCGACACCTGGGAGGCGCTCCCCGGCGCCAGCCGCCTCACCATGGCCCAGCGCGAGGCCATCGAGTCGGACGAGCCCTTGCTCTGCGTCGTCGCGGGGGCCGGGGCCGGGAAGACCAGGGTCCTCACGCTGCGGGTGGCCCGCCGTGTACGCGAGGGCTCCATCGAGCCCGATCGCACCCTGGTCACCACGTTCAGCCGCAAGGCGGCCGATGAGCTGCGCACTCGCCTCTACTCGCTGGGCGTCTCCGGAGTGAAGGCGGGCACATTCCACCGCACGGCCTTGGGCCTTCTGCGCGAGCACCGCGAGCTGCGCGGGCGCCCGGCCCCCCAACTGCTCCCGGACCGCCGGCGCCTCCTGGCCGAGGTGACAACCGGTGATCCACGGCGGACCCGTGCCCTCGAGGGGGAGATCGGCTGGGCCAAGGCGCGGCTCGTGTCGCCCGACGGCTACGAGGCAGAGGCCCGCCGGCACCGGCGGCGCAGCGGCGTGAGCTCGGAGCAGGTGGCGGACGCCTACGCCCGCTACGAGGAGGCGCGGTCTCGTCGGCGACTGCTCGATTTCGACGATCTGATCGTCGCCTGTGCGGACGCGCTGGCCGGCGACCGCGAGTTCGCCGACTCCATCCGCTGGCGCACCCGGCACCTCTTCGTCGACGAGATGCAGGACGTGAACCCGGCCCAGTTCCGTCTGTTGACCGCCATGCTGGCCGACGACCCCGATCTGTTCGTCGTGGGCGACCCCAACCAGTCGGTCTACGGGTTCAACGGCGCCGATCCGACCCTCCTCGACCGGCTGCCGGAGATCCTCCGTGGCACGAGGGTCCTCCGCCTGGACGAGAACCACCGGTGCACGCCACAGGTCGTGGCGGTCGCGACCGCGGTGCTCCGGGAGGGGGCAGCCATCGGCTCGGCCGCCGACGTGGCCCCGCCGCACACGACGCGTGTCGACGGGCCGGTGCCCAAGGTCGTGTCACACGCCACCGACGAGGACGAGGCGGCGTGGGCGGCGCAGCGGGCGAAGCTCTCGCGCACACCGGGTCGCCGGTGGTCGAGCATCGCAGTGCTGACGCGCACCAACGCCCAGTTGGCCCGGGTGCAGGCGGCCATGGACGCAGCCCGAGTGCCCAGCATGATCGCCGGGGCCGACCTCGGTCCGGCGTCGGACCTGCGCGCCGAGAGCGGCCGGCGGGGCGCGGACCGGCACGAAGAGGATGTCGCACCGTGGGAGGACCCGGTGGACCGCGACCGCGTCGTGCTCACGACCTTCCACCGCGCCAAGGGCCTGCAGTGGCCGACGGTCATGGTCCTCGGGCTCGCCGCCGGGCTCATGCCCATTGCTTCGGCCCAGACACCGGCTGCGGTCGACGAGGAGCGGCGACTCCTCTACGTCGCGCTGACCCGCTCTGAGGAAGAGCTGTGGTGCAGCTGGTTCGAGCGATCCGCCGACGATGCGGCCCGGGGCACAACGGCCGGGCGGCAAGCGAGCCCGTGGCTTGCGCCCGTCGAGCGGGCCATCACGGAGCTCGAGAAGGCGGCGGCCCCAACGGAGGCGGCGGAGGTCTCGGCGCGCGTCGCGGAGCTGCGCGCCCGATTGGCGGAGGCGGCAGAAGGGACCGGATCCGCCCCGTAGCCGCCCGGGCCGCCATCCGAGGCTGGCATGCGATGTGATGGTGGCCGCCGACCCAAGGCGTCCGGTGAACCTCGGATCGACCTCGGGGCAGACGGTAAGGTCGTTCCACCCGATCGATCCGAGGTGGGGATGGCCCATCCCATGTCCGAGCTCCTGGAACAACTGCGTAAGGCCGTCGGCGAGAACCATGTGGTCGTGGGTGAGTCCATCCACGCTGACTACACCCACGACGAGGCGCTCACGACGACGCCGGTTGTCCCCCGGGCCGTCGTGTTTCCCGGGTCCACGGGCGAGGTGTCCGAGGTCCTGCGGCTGGCCAGCGAGCTCAAGGTGCCGGTAGTCGCCCGTGGCAGCGGCACCGGCCTCTCGGGCGCAGCGGTCCCGCTGGCCAACGGCATCCTGCTGGCCTTCGACCGCATGAAACGGATCCGCGAGATCGACACGGAGAACCAGGTCGCAGTGGTGGAGCCTGGCGTGACGCTGGAACAGCTCAACGGCGAGCTCGCGCCGCTCGGGCTTATCTATCCCGTCTCTCCGGGTGAGCAGAGCGGTTCGCTGGGCGGGAACGTGGCCACCAATGCCGGTGGAATGCGGGCGGTCCGCTACGGGGTCACCCGTCATCACGTCCTCGGACTGGAGGTGGTGCTGGCCGACGGCACCGTGCTGCGCACGGGGGGCAAGTTCGTCAAATCGTCGAGCGGCTACGACCTGACGCAGCTGCTGATCGGCTCGGAAGGCACGCTGGCCATCACGACCGAGGTCACGGTGAAGGTGCAGCCTCGCTTCACTGCATCCTCTACGGTTCTCGCCCCCTTCGCGACCCTTGCCCAAGTGGCGCAGGCCGTCCCCCACATCGTGAACAGCGGTATCAACCCGTCGATCCTCGAATACATCGACGTCCTGGTCATGGCCGGCATCACCAAGGCCGCCGGCCTCGACCTCGGCGTGCCCGACGACGTGAAGGCGCAGACTCTGGCCTACCTCGTGGTCGTGGTGGAGGGCATGGACCCGGGTCGGGTGGACGAGGATGTCGAGCGACTTGGGACGCTGCTGGAGGAGCTAGCGGCCCTCGACGTCTACGTGCTGCCCGCCACGTCCGGGGCCCAGCTCATCGCGGCCCGTGAGAGAGCGTTCTTCGTCGGTAAGGCAGCGGGGTGCGACGATCTCATCGACGCCGTGATCCCACGGGCGACCATCCCCGACTACCTGGCCAAGGTCGCAGTGCTCGCCCAAGAGCACGGGGCACTCGTCACCGGCTGCGGTCATATCGGAGACGGCAACGTGCATATCTCGGTCTTCCAGCCCGAGGACGACCGGCGGCATGCGCTGATGCACGCCAGCTTCGAGTTGGCGCTTGCAGCCGGGGGTGCCATCTCCGGGGAGCACGGTATCGGGACGGCGAAGCTGTCCTACTTCCTCGAAATGCAAGATCCGGTGTCGCTCGACCTGATGCGCTCCATCAAGCGGGTGTTCGACCCGCAAGGGATCCTCGGGCCCGGCCGGCTCCTCGGCATGGCGCAGACGGGAGACAACGTATGAACGGAGCCCGAGCACTCCTCTCGACGCTCGTCGGCGCCGGCGTCGACGTGTGCTTCGCCAATCCGGGCACCTCGGAGATGCACTTCGTGGCGGCGCTCGACGACGTTCCCGCCATGCGCGGTGTCCTCTGCCTCTTCGAGGGTGTCGCCACCGGCGCGGCCGACGGCTACGGGCGCGTCGCGGGCCGACCGTCTGCCACGCTGCTGCATCTTGGACCCGGGCTCGGCAACGGGTTGGCCAATCTGCACAATGCGCGCCGCGCCCGTACGCCGGTCGTCAACATCGTGGGCGACCACGCCACGTACCACGCCCGCTATGACGCGCCGCTGCAGTCGGACATCGCGTCCATCGCCGGCGCGGTCTCCGGTTGGTACCGCTCGACGGCCCGGGCCGACGACGTGGCCGGTGACGCGGCCGACGCCGTCGCGGCCGCGCTGGGTCCGCCCGGCCGCGTCGCCACGTTGGTCCTCCCGGCTGACTCGTCATGGTCGGAATCCGGCAGCGGACCTTGCCCGCCACGGCCGCGCGGACGACCGGCCGTCGTCCCGGCCGACACGGTGGAGGAGACGGCCAAGGCGCTGCGCTCGGGCGAGCGAGCCGCGCTGCTCCTCGGTGGCCGCGCCCTGCGGGCGGACGGACTGCAGGCGGCGAGCCGGGTGGCGACCACGACGGGCGCCGCACTGCTGGGCGAGACCTTCCCGGCCAACCTCGAACGGGGGGCGGGTATCCCGGCGGTGGAGCGGCTGGCCTACCTGGCCGAGATGGCCCAGGCCCAGCTCGACGGCGTGCGCCACCTCGTCCTGGTCGACGCCGCCTCCCCGGTCTCCTTCTTCGCCTACCCCAACAAGGCGAGCGACCTCGTGCCCTCGGGTTGCACGGTGCACACGTTGGTCCGACCGGGTGAGGATGCGGCTGGCGCCCTGGAGGCGCTGGCCGAAGCCGTGGGCGCCGCGAGGGACGCCGCCATCGCCGCACCGTCGGGCCGTCCCGATAGACCCACCGGCGCCCTCACCACGGAGTCGCTGGCGGCTGCGGTGGGCGCCACGTTGCCCGAGGGCACGATCGTGGTGGACGAGGGCAACACGTCGGGGCTTTTCGTCTCGGGAGCGACGGCGGGCGGGCCGCGACACGACTGGCTGACCCTCACCGGCGGCGCCATCGGCATCGGACTCCCGATGGCGACCGGAGCCTCCGTCGCTGCGCCGGAGCGCCCGGTGCTCTGCCTGCAGGCCGACGGGAGCGCCATGTACACGCCACAAGCGCTGTGGACCCAAGCACGCGAGGGGCTGAACGTGACCACCGTCGTCCTCTCCAATCGCAGTTACGCCATCTTGAACATGGAACTCCACCGTGTGGGCGCAGACGGCGGCGGCCCGCTCGCGCGGCGGCTGCTCGACCTGACCGATCCCGAGCTCGACTTCTCGGAACTGGCCCACGGCATGGGTGTGCCGGCGCACCGGGTCGAGCAGGCCGAGGACCTGGCAACGGCCCTCGAGAGAGGCTTCGCCGAGCCGGGACCGACGCTGATCGAGGTGCCGCTCTAGAAGGTCTGCCGCCCGCCCTCTTTGGGGGCAATTGTCAACGGACGCACAACGAAACCAACGCGCCGACAACAACAGGGCCAGTCGACGGCGATTAGTGACGAACGGATCTATAGCCCTGGCAGCTCGCCTGTCACCATTCCAGATGGAGGGGTGATCTCAGCTGAGACCACCCCGGGGGACGGGTTCACCGAGGAGGCACAGATGCAAATGGGGATGGGCACGCCGGTATCGGAGGCTCGCTCCATTGACGCAGCGCTCGACCGGCTGCGTCGGGACCTCTTCGACACGCCTCCTCTCGAGACGCTGGAGGCACCGGAGGCCCCCGAGGGCCCCGATCCCATCGACTACGCCTCGCTCGAGTTCGAGGTCGAGCGCATGCGCAAGCGCCTCGCGATCTGGGAGATCTTCATGGCCTACATGCGCGACGGCGCCCGGAGTTGGCCCGAGGTGCAGCAGTCCCTGACCAAGGATGACTTCGACAAGATCGTGACCATCTGCGACGGCGTCCCCTTGCGGGACCTCCTCTTGGACCTGCGGTAGGTCGCCGGGAGGGCAACAAGGACACATTCGTTCGTAGGCGCTTGGCCGAGCAGCGTCATCGCTGCTCTTGGCGACGGCCAAGCACCTGGGAACACCGACGTGGACCGCTTGGCCGAGCAGCGTCATCGCTGCTCTTGGCGATGGCCAAGCGTTTCACGTCGGAGAAAGCCGGGAGGCAGCTCTCGGCTTCGAGCATGCTCTGGCGAGCGATAACTCGACGACGGGCCCCTTCAACGATCGGCTCGGTCAGCCTTTGCGTACACGACAGAGCCATGCCTGACTCGCCGCGGCCTTGCTGCTTTCACTCGGTTGGCTCCATATCTGCGCCGCCGGGTCACGACGCGGCGCCGTCGGTACACCGTGTCCTCAAAATGTCCACGTGTGGTGTGAGTGCGCCGCCAGATCGGTGGAACGCAGCCGCATGCAGGCACGCGGAACCAGGACGTCCTGTCGGAGGAGGCGTGCGCGGCGGAACTAGTAAGTGTAGATGGGTGCCGCACCACCCGAGCCGCAGCCCGAATTCGGGCAGCTCGCGCCACCGGTCGTGGTCGTGATCTCCACGTAGTAGGTGGCATTGTTCTGTCCGCCAGACGGCACCGTGGCGGTGAGGGTGGTAGAGGCCGACACGGCGACGTTCGTGGCGTTCAGGGTCGACCCGCTCCCCGTCGGGACGAGCTGGACGGTCGTCCCCCCGCTCACGAACCCGATACCGGTCACGGTGATGGAGGTGCCCGATCCACCCGAGGTTGGGTTGACGCTCGCGACGACGGGCGTGAGCGGCACGTACGTAAAGATGGGACCGGTGGCGCTTGTACCTCCCGCGGGGAAGGTCGTGACGGTGACGTAGTACGTCGTGTCCTGCACGATGCCAGGCGTCGTCGCAGTGATGGTCTGCACTCCATTTTTGTACCCATTGACGGAGATGTACGGCGCCTGCAGGACGACGGCATTGTTGGCCGTGTCCACGAAGCTCACCTTCGTGTTGTCACCCGCCACGGGGCTCAGGAATCCCGTGCCGCTGATGGTGATGGACGTGCCGCCGGCCGCCGAGCCCGATGTCCCGCCGGAGACCGTCGCAATGCCAGAAACGGTCGGAACCACCGGCTGGTAGGTGAACTGCGCCTGGGGTCCAGCCTGACTCGAGCCATTCGCGGTGGAGACGATGACGTAGTAACTGGTCACCGTCGTCGCGGGCGGTGTCGTCACGGTCAGGGAGGTGGGAGAACTCACGGTGACGTTCACGCCCGGAAAGACGATGTTCGCCGACAGGTTCGTGGCGATGAAGTTCACCGTCGTCAATCCCGAGCCCATCACGAACCCGGTCCCTGTCACCGTCAAGGCGGTACCCCCCGTCAGGGGACCCACCGCGGGCGAAGGCGAAAGCGAGGTGACGGCCGGATTGACGGTACCGGTAGTCGAGCTGTTAATGGTCATGCCTTGTCCGCAGGTGCCGTTCGGCGGGGAGATGCACACGCCGGGGTTGACCGATGGATTCGCCGCGGAGTAGTCGTCAAAGGTCACATTCGTCTGCAGCCCCGGACTCGCGGCGCACTGGGTCGCGGCGGCTTGCACAGAGGCGAGGGGGCTTCCGCTGGGCGGCGTCGCGACGACGCTGGTCAGGCAGGCCGACACCGTGACAACTCGGGTTGACGAGCTGGTGGGGTTCCACACGGTGCTGCACCAGACCGCCACCTGGTCATTCAGAACGGTCAGCTCCGAGACCGTGCCCGTTCCCGGCGCGGGCGTCGGGCCCCAGCAGTACGAGGGGGGGCTCGCGTTCAGCGTCTGGTTCGAACCCAGCAGCGGCGTGTAGCGGATGTTCTGGATCGCCACCTGCGACGTGCTCGAAAGCGCGTACTGAGCGGACCGGTCCGTCTGGAAATGCAGGCTGTTCGTGAGGCTGTTGGCGGTCCACGACGACAACCCGCCGACGATGAGACCGATGACGACAAGGAAGAGGAGGGCTAGGACGAGGGCGGCACCTGATTCACCACGGTCGCGCCCACACTGATCGGTCTGGGACCGCAGCGCGACACGCTTGACGAAGGCGAACATCAGGTGTTCGACTCCGTGTAGGTGACGACGTTGAGACCGGGGGCTGTGGCCGTAATGGAGTAGTTGTTACCCCTATGGTTGTCCGCGGTCATCGTCGACGAGGTCGCCGTTCCCGTCGAGTCGGTGATGTCGACTTCCACGTTGGTCCCGGACGTCGCGAATCGAACCGACGGGGTGGCAACCGAGGGAGCGGTGAAGGTCACGGATATCCCGGAGACGCCATTGCCGTACGCGTCGGTGACCACCGCAACGAGCGGGCTCGGGAAGGCGTTGCCTCGATTAACGGACTGTCCAGATCCCGATGTGGCGGTGATGGTGGTGGCGGGTCCGGCCTGCACCGTGATGCCGCTCTGAGTGCCCGTGATCGTCCCCGTCACCGTGTCGGTGGCGGTGATCGACTGGGAGCCCGCCGTCTTGAGCGTCACCGAGAGGACGTGGATCCCGTTGTCCTTGCCCGCCCCGGTGGTGAAGGTGTAGTTGGCCGGCAGGACCGCCTGGACGTCGCTGCTGGTGACGTGGACCGTGCCGGTGTAGCCGCTGGTCACGTTGCCGCCGGCGTCTTCGGCCGTGACCGTCACGTTGTGGGCCGCCCCGGCGGTTGTCGGGCTGGTGAAGCCCGAGACGACGAAGGTGGCTGTCGGCCCGAGGTTGACCGTGATACCGCTCTGGGTGCCCGTGATGGACCCGGTCACCGTGTCGGTCGCAGTGATCGACTGGGTGCCCGGCGTCTTGAGCGTCGCCGAGAAGACGTGTGTCCCGGCGTCGCCGCCTGTGAAGGTGTAGTTGGCCGGCAGGGTGGCCCGCCCGTCGGTGCTGGTGAAGTGGACCGTGCCGGTGTAGCCCGTGGCCACGTTGCCGAAGGCATCTTGGGCGGTCACCGTCACGTTGTGGGCGGTTCCGGCGTTGGTCGGGCTGGTGAAGCCCGAGACGGTCAGGGTGGCTGCACCGGCCGGGTTGACCGTGATGCCGCTTTGGGTGCCCGTAATGGTCCCGGTGACCGTGTCGGTTGCGGTGATCGACTGGGAGCCCGCTGTCTTGAGCGTGACCGAGAGGTTGTGGACCCCGTTGTCGGCGCCGGTGAAGGTGTAGTTGGCGGGCAGGACGGCCGAGGCGTCGCTGCTCGTGAGGTGGACCGTGCCGGTGTAACCCGTGGCCACGTTGCCGAAGGCGTCCTGGGCCGTCACCGTCACGTTGTGGGCAACCCCGGCGGTAGTCGGACTGGTGAAGCCCGAGACGATCATTGTGGTCGCGGGGCCCGAGAGCACGCTGACGCTCTCGGTGCCCGTGATGGTCCCTGTGACTGTGTCGGTGGCCGTGATCGACCGGGTGCCGACGGTCTTGAGCGTCACCGAGAAGACGTGGGTGCCGGCGTCGCCACCGGCGAAGGTGTAGTTGGCGGGCAGGACAGCCGAGGCGTCGTTACTGGTGAAGTGGACCGTGCCGGTATAGCCGGTGGCCACGTTGCCGAAGGCGTCCTGGGCCGTCACCGTGACGTTGTGGGCTCCCCCGGCCGTGGTCGGGCTCGGGAACCCCGAGACGGTCAGTGTCGCGGCGCCGGCCGGGTTCACCGTGATGCCGCTCTGGGTGCCCGTGATGGTCCCGGTCACCGTGTCGGTGGCCGTGATCGACTGGGTGCCCGCCGTCTTCAGCGTCACCGAGAAGACGTGTGTCCCGGCGTCTCCGCCGGTGAAGGTGTAGTTGGCCGGCAGGGTGGCCGAGGCGTCGCTGCTCGTGAAGTGGACGGTGCCGGTGTAGCCCGTGGCGACGTTGGCGAAGGCGTCATGGGCCGTCACCGTGACGTTGTGGGCGGCCCCGGCGGTGGTCGGGCTGGTGAAGCCCGAGACGGTGTAGGTCGTGGCCGAGGCCGGGTTGACGGTGAAGACGGACGAGGTGCCGATAAGGAGGGACGAGGCCGCCTGGACGCTGTAGGTGTTGCCAGCCGTGTTCAGGACGAGGTTGTTGAACGTCGCCAGACCGGATCCGTTCGTGACGGCGCTCGTCGTCGAGGTGCCCGTGAAGGACCCCGGTCCAGTGCTCACCGTCATGGCCACCGTGGCCCCCGAGTCGGCCACCGCGTTGCCGTACTGGTCCTGGACCTGCACAGTCAGGGCCGGGCTGATGGCACTGCCGGCCTGGGTCGTGGTCGGCTGCTGGACGAAGCCCAGCTTGTTGGGCGCGGCCGCGTTTACCGTGATGCCGCTCTGGGTGCCCGTGATGGACCCGGTCACCGTGTCGGTGGCCGTGATCGACTGGGTGCCCGCCGTCTTCAGCGTCACCGAGAAGACGTGGGTGCCCGCGTCGCCCCCGGTGAAGGTGTAGTTGGCGGGCAGGGTGGCCGAGCCGTCGCTGCTCGTGAAGTGGACCGTGCCGGTGTAGCCCGTGGCCACGTTGCCGAAGGCGTCTTGGGCGCTGACGGTGACGTTGTGGGCTGCCCCGGCCGTGGTCGGGCTGGTGAAGCCCGAGACGACGAAGGTTCGTCGCCGGCCCGGCGTTCACCGTGATGCCGCTCTGGGTGCCCGTGATGGACCCCGTCACCGTGTCGGTGGCCGTGATCGACTGGGTGCCCGCCGTCTTCAGCGTGACCGAGAAGACGTGGGTGCCGGCGTCGCCACCGGTGAAGGTGTAGTTGGCCGGCAAGCCGGCCTGGGCGTCGCTGCTCGTGAAGTGGACCGTGCCGGTGTAGCCCGTGGCCACGTTGCCGAAGCCGTCATGGGCCGTCACCGTGACGTTGTGGGCCGCCCCGGCCGTGGTCGGGTTCGGGTAACCCGAGACTGTCAGCGTGCTCGCTCCGGCCGGGTTGACCGTGACGTTCTGGGTGCCCGTGATGGACCCCGTCACCGTGTCGGTGGCGGTGATCGATTGGGTGCCCGCCGTCTTCAGCGTCACAGAGAAGACGTGGGTGCCGGCGTCGCCCCCGGTGAAGGTGTAGTTGGCCGGCAGGGTGGCCGAGCCGTCGCTGCTCGTGAAGTGGACCGTGCCGGTGTAACCCGTGGTCACGTTGCCGAAGGCGTCTTGGGCGCTGACGGTGACGTTGTGGGCTGCCCCGGCCGTGGTCGGGTTGGTGAAGCCCGAGACGACGAGGTTCGTCGTCGGCCCGACGTTCACTGTGATGCCGCTCTGGGTGCCCGTGATGGACCCCGTCACCGTGTCGGTGGCCGTGATCGACTGGGTGCCCGCCGTCTTCAGCGTGACCGAGAAGACGTGGGTGCCGGCGTCGCCACCGGTGAAGGTGTAGTTGGCCGGCAAGCCGGCCTGGGCGTCGCTGCTCGTGAAGTGGACCGTGCCGGTGTAGCCCGTGGCCACGTTGCCGAAGCCGTCATGGGCCGTCACCGTGACGTTGTGGGCCGCCCCGGCCGTGGTCGGGTTCGGGTAACCCGAGACTGTCAGCGTGCTCGCTCCGGCCGGGTTGACCGTGACGTTCTGGGTGCCCGTGATGGACCCCGTCACCGTGTCGGTGGCGGTGATCGATTGGGTGCCCGCCGTCTTCAGCGTCACAGAGAAGACGTGGGTGCCGGCGTCGCCCCCGGTGAAGGTGTAGTTGGCCGGCAGGGTGGCCGAGCCGTCGCTGCTCGTGAAGTGGACCGTGCCGGTGTAACCCGTGGTCACGTTGCCGAAGGCGTCTTGGGCGCTGACGGTGACGTTGTGGGCTGCCCCGGCCGTGGTCGGGTTGGTGAAGCCCGAGACGACGAGGTTCGTCGTCGGCCCGACGTTCACTGTGATGCCGCTCTGGGTGCCCGTGATGGACCCCGTCACCGTGTCGGTGGCCGTGATCGACTGGGTGCCCGCCGTCTTCAGCGTGACCGAGAAGACGTGGGTGCCGGCGTCGCCACCGGTGAAGGTGTAGTTGGCCGGCAAGCCGGCCTGGGCGTCGCTGCTCGTGAAGTGGACCGTGCCGGTGTAGCCGGTGGCCACGTTGCCGCCGGCGTCTTGGGCCGTCACCGTGACGTTGTGGGCCGCCCCGGCCGTGGTCGGGCTGGTGAAGCCCGAGACGATGAAGTTGGTCGTCGGCCCAAGGTTGACCGTGATGCCGCTCTGGGTGCCCGTGATGGATCCCGGTCGCGGTGTCGGTGGCCGTGATCGACTGGGTGCCCAACGACTTGAGCGTGACCGAGAAGACGTGGGTGCCGGCGTCACCACCGGTGAAGGTGTAGTTGGCGGGCAGGGCCGCCCGAGCGTCGCTGCTCGTGAAGTGGACCGTGCCGGTGTAACCCGTGGCCACGTTGCCAAAGCCGTCATGGGCCGTCACCGTGACGTTGTGGGCCGCCCCGGCCGTGGTCGGGCTCGGGTAGCCCGAGACGGTCAGTGTGATGGCCGCGGCGGACAGCACGCTGACGCTCTGCGTGCCCGTGATGCTCCCGGTCGTCGTGTCGGTGGCCGTGATCGACCGGGTGCCCGCCGTCTTGAGCGTCACCGAGAAGACGTGGGTGCCGGCGTCGCCCCCGGTGAAGGTGTAGTTGGCCGGCAGGGTGGCCGAGCCGTCGCTGCTGGTGAAGTGGACCGTGCCGGTGTAGCCGGTGGCCACGTTGTCGTTGGCGTCGACCGCCGTGACCGTGACGTTGTTGGCCACCCCGGCCGTGGTTGGGCTCGGGTAGCCAGTGACGTTGAAGTCGACGGTCCCGCCCGGGTTGACGGTGAAGCTGGTGGAGGTGCCCGAGATCCCATTTACGCTCGCCATGATGGTCGTGGTCTGGGCGTCGTACAGGGTGACCTGCGGCGTCAACACGCCATTGGTAAAGCAACCGAAGAAGCAGAAGTTGCCCTGGTAGTTCGGTGCCGTTCCGTCGGGTGCGTTGGCCGGACCGCTGAGGTTGACGGTCGAGAAGTTCGGCGGGTTGTAGCCGGTATCGGTGTTGCCGTACGCGTCGACTGCCGTGATGGTCAGGTTGAACGGCGTGCCGACCGTCTGGGTCCCCGGGTTGGTGACCGAGAAGGCACTCGCCGACCTCCCGTTGACTGTGAAGGAGTTCGAGGTGCCCGTCAGATTGGGCCCGGTGGCGGTCGCCGTCAACGTCGTCGTCTGGGCGTCGAAGAGCGTGATCGATGCGGTGCCGACTCCGCCCGCGAAGGTGACCGACGCTGGGTACGTCGGGACGTGCCCGTTCGGGGAGTTGGACGGACCGCCGAAGGTGACGACCTTGGTGCCCGCGTAGCCGGACGATGGATTGCCGTAGGGGTCGGCTGCGGTGATGGTGACGTTGAACGCCGTGCCCGCTGTCTGCGTGCCGATGTTGGACAGTGCGAAGGTCCCCACGGTTCCCGTCCCGTTGACCGTGAAGTTCCCCGAGTTGCCCGTCGCGCCGCCCTGGGTCACCGTCAGCGACGTCGTCTGGGCGTCGTAGAGCGTGATGCCCGAGGCAGTGCCCACCCCGCTCGTGAAGGTGACCGAGGCCGGGTACACCGGAACGGTCCCGTTGGGCGAGTTGGACGGGCCGGAGAAGGCGATCGTCTGTGGGCCGCTGTAGTTCGCCGCGGCGTTCCCGTAGGCGTCGGTAGCAGTGATGGTGACGCTGAACGTAGAGCCCGCCGTCTGGGTGCCGGGGTTCGACACCGCGAACGAGCCCGGCGCTCCGGGGTTGACCGTGAAGCTGGTCGAGGTACCCGTGAGGGTGGGGGTCGTGGCGGCCGCCGTCAGGGTGGTGCTCTGCGCGTCGTAGAGCGTGATGGTCGCAGTGCCCACGCCATTGGTGAAGTTGACCTGGCCCGGATAGGTCGGGGACTTGCCATTCGGCGCCTTCGCCGGGCCGGTGAAGGTCAGCGTGTGGTTACCCGTGTAGCCGGACGCTGCGTTGCCGTACTGGTCGGCGGCCGTAATGGTCTCGCTGAAGGCCGTGCCGGCGGTCTGGGTTCCCGGGTTGGGCACCGTGAAGGAGACAGGTGCGGCGAGAGGGCTCACGGTGATGTTGCCCGACGTGCCGGTCACCGAGCCCTGGGTCGCCGTGAGTTTGGTCGTTTGGGCGTCGTACAGGGTGACCGAAGCCGTGCCGGTGCCGCCCGCAAAGGTGACGCTGGCCGGGTAGATCGGGGCCGTACCGTTCGGCGAGTTGGACGGTCCGCTGAAGGCGATTGTCTGAGGGCCGGTCAGTCCCGGGAACGTGAACCCGGATTGGTCGAGCCCCGTGACCGTGACGTTGAATGGTGTGCCCGCCGTCGGAGTGTTGGTCGCGGGAACGACCTTGAACGAGGTCAGGGCGGGCGTCACGATATTGAACGCGCTGCTCGTAGCGGGCTGGAGGGTCCCGTCCGTCGCCGAGAGCGTGTAGCCATTGCCCGGCTTGTCGATCTTGCAGCCCGTGATGGTGGCGACGCCGGCCGTCGTCGTCCCGGTGCACCCCGAGAGGGTTCCGCCGGCCGGGTTGGTGCCGATCGCCAGCGACACCGTGCTGGTGTTCGTCGTGACCGTATTGCCCCCGGCGTCCTGGATGGTGACCACGGGCTGCGTCCCGAAGACGTCACCGGCCACCGTCGTCCCTGGGGACGTGGTGAATCCGAGCTGGAACGCCGGGCCAACCGTGATGTTGAACGGTGCGCTCGGCGGCGACGGCACCGTCAGGTTGTCGGCGGCATCGGTCGCGGTCAGGGTGTACCCGTTCCCGGCCTTGTCGATCTTGCAGCCGGCGAAGGTGGCCACGCCGTTGGTGGTCGTGCTGGTGCAACCCGAGAGGGTTCCGCTGCCCGGGTTGGTCCCAATGGCGAGCGTCACCGTGGCGCTGTCACCCTGCATGACGTTGCCCGAGGCGTCCTCGATCCAGACGGTGGGTTGGGTGGTCAGCGGGGTCCCGCCCGTTCCGTTGCCGGGTTGCTGTTTGAACACGAGCTGCGCAGGGACGCCCGCCGTGATGCTGAACGGGTTCCCCGCCACCGGCGTGTTGATGCCGTCCGTGGGGTCGGTCACGGACAGGGTGTAGGTTCCGATCGTGCTCAGGCTGCAATTCTGGAAGGTCGTCTCGCCGTAGCCGAGGTTGGGGACGCAGTTGTTCAGCGTCGCGCCGTTGGGCCCCGAATGGATGGCGAGCTTGACCTGAGAGAGGTCGTTCTGGACGACGCACCCTGTCTTGTCCTCCACCACGACCGTCGGAGCCGGGAAGAGTGCCGAACCGGCGTTGCCGTTGTCCGGCTGCTGGACCCACACCAACTGCGACGCCGGGAACTGGCAGTTCGTCACACTCGAAGGCGCGAGGGGGTCCTGGACGACGGTCGTGATCGACTGGCTCGTGGTGTTGGGAAAGGACACCTTCACCGTGAGTTGCTGGGGACCGGTCGGATTGGCGCCCGTGGGGCACGAGGTACCCGGGGGGGACTGCAGCGACGTGAAGGAGTAGGTGCTGGAGTTCCAGTACTGGACTCCCGTGATGCTCGCCGTGTACTGGGGCGCAGGCAGAGGCTGTGGGTTCGGGAGCGGGATGGACCCGGGCAGCCCCTGGTTCACCACCGCCGCCCCGGAACACGTTGCAAAGACCGTGCTCCCCTGCTGCTGGATGTCCGCCGCGACCTCCGCGGCGGCCGTCCGCAACATGGTGTCCATGGTCGTCACATTGCGATGGGCGCCCGAACCTGAGATCGAGGTGGCAAAGGCCAGGAGGATCGCCGTGGACGCAACGGCGATGACCGTGAGGGCGATAAGGATCTCGACCAGCGTGTCACCGGCCTCCGAGCGACGGCGGTCCCCATGCCGACCGGCGTGGACACCTTGGGAGTTGGGAGGACGACGCCTCATGGCAGCAACACCCCGAGGAACATCGCCTGGAGACCCGTCCCGTTGAGCGTCACCGTCAGGCTCGACGGAGTCGTCGCCTCGAGCATCGTCGTGCCTGTGTGGTCCCTCGAGGCGGTGGCATTGCATGCGACGGTTTTCGTCCCGACGCCGGTCAGAGCGTTCGGGTTATAGGCGGGCGGGGCGTACTGCCCGGTGCTGTCGCAGGCGTTGCCGATGGGCGAATTCGGGCTGTTGGGAAGCAGGCTCAGGTTCTGATTGGACGTCCACGTGATCGACTCGCTGGTGTCCGTGGACTCGGCGTCGCCGGTGACCAGCTCCCAACTCGTCGCGGCGACTCCGTTCGAGTTCAACACCTGGATGTTTGTGATGTTGACCGTGGCCGTAGAACCCTGGTTGATCGTGTAGAGCCCGGCATTGCCGGGCACGCCTGTGTAGAAACCGTTGTTGCCCAGGAACGCTTCACTCGTCGGCGGCGACGCATAGGTCGGGAGAGGGACCGCCGCGATGTCGTCGTAACCGACCCTGCCGCCCTGCGACATGGCCCCGGAGTTCGGTGACGCGCTGATGCAGAAGGACAACGTGAACGGGGTGCTCGCAATGCCGGCCGCCATCGGCACTGGTGTGCTGAAACCGGACTGTGCCGCGTTACAGCTGACGTTGTTCGCGCCGGTCTGGGTGCTCCACGGCGTGAAGTCCACAAAGCAGAGTGTCGCCGCGTAGGTTCCGGTGCCCGGCGTCGCGAAGCCGCAGCCCGTCGACGGGCTCGCCACGATGGCCAGGTTTGTGGTGTTAGACCCGGCGGCCGGCACGGCAACGACTTGGTACTTGAACTTGCTCCCCGGCGCCGTCGTCTGGAACAAGACACCGGTGACCCCGACGGTCGACACCCAACCGTTCTGGTAGGCCTCTGTGCTGCCGGGCCCGGGCAAGCACGCCGGCGGCGCGTTGGCCGTCGTGCAGGTGACGGTCACCGGCGACGTCGTCACCACGGAGGAGGGCAGATCGCGTGCGATGACGCTGGACTTCGTGGGGGTCTGACTCCCCCCGCTGCAGAGGTTCCGGGTCAGGTCGTAGGTGCCGCCGCTATTGGCTGCGGCCGTGGTGTAGCTGATCTGGCTCTTGTTGCCGAGCTGGAGGCCAAGGACCTGGAAGCCGCTGCCGCACTGCAACGGGCTCTGCGCCGAACTGTCGGTGGTGATCAACGCCGCGCTTTGCACGTCGTTCTGGAAATTGACCGAGACCACCTGCGCATCGCCGGAGTCGGTGAGGCGACTGGCGACGCTGGATTGCAACGTGAACACGGACAGGATGCCGACGGCGATGGCACCGATCACGAGTGGCATGACCCCTACGACGATGACGAGCTCGATCAGCGTGAACCCCGCGCTCGATCGATCGCGACGGGAGTCGCCACGGCCGGCGGTGTGCGCGCGGCGTGCACGGAGGAGCGTCGACGCATGGGCACGTCGAAAGACGCGTTGGTCGTCAACCGACCGGGCAGCATCGCCAATTCGCCACTTCGCCAATTCACACTCCTGTGAGCGGACCGCCTCCGCTCCTGCAGCCGGACGCCAATCCGACTGGAGCCTGTCCAATTTACCCCAAACTCCCAGGTCGGGAAATAGGAGCCCACCCTTGAGCAGTTTCTCGAAAGTCCGCAACAGATTGGGCACGGCGCGCGGTTCTTCAAACGAAGAAGCCCTGCACACGTGGTCCATTCGCGACGCGGCGAGTCAACGGAAAATGTCCGAAACGAGGCCCGCGTCTGTCACAACGCTCCATCAATAATTCGATCGCGGGCCGCGACGCGGTCCCGTTCGTTGTTGTTGTTGCCCGAATTCAGATGGACATCAGGCGCCGGCGAAGTCCACCGCGACGGGCGCATGGTCGGAGGGTTTCTGACCCTTCCGCGCGTCACGGTCGCGGAAGGCGCCGACGGCGCGCTGGGCCAGGTCGTCGCTCACCAACACGAGATCGATGCGCATCCCGCGCCCCTCGTGGAAGTCCCCCGCCCGGTAGTCCCACCACGTGAAGGTCCCAGGCTCGTTGAAGCGACGGAACACATCGTCGAGTCCCCAGCCCTCGACGTCGCGCAGCGCAGCCCGCTCGGGTTCGCTCACGTGCGTGGCGCCGACGAACGCTGCGGGGTCCCACACGTCACCGTCATCGGGCGCGACGTTGAAGTCACCGCACACCGCGACGGATGAGCCCGGCGGACACGTCTCGTCGAGCGTCGCCCGCAGCCGGGCCAACCAGGCCAGCTTCACCGCGTAGAACTCGTTGTCCAGGGATCGGCCGTTCGGGACATAGACGGAGAAGACGCGGGTCGAGTCGCAGACGGCCGACACGACGCGGCGTCCGTGCTCGTCGTCGGGCGTGCCGAAGCCGTACGTGGCCTCCTCCAGGCCGATCTTGCTGAGGATGGCGACGCCGTTCCAGCGACCGTCGCCGTAGTGCGCGGACTCGTAGCCGAGCTCGGCGAACGCCTTCTCCGGGAATTTGTCGTCGGCCTGTTTGGTCTCCTGCATGCAGAGAATGTCGGGCTGGTTCGCCTCGATCCAGCCGGTCACGCGCGGCATCCGGGCGGTGAGCGAATTGACGTTCCAGGTTGCCAGGCGCATCAGCTCGGACCTCCGTCGACGATCACGAACAGCAACTCGGCCTCACAAGCGGTGTGGCCTCCCACCGACGCAGTGCCGTGGCCCTTCCCCGCACGCGCCGACAGGCGGTCCATGGTCACCTCCAGCTCGAGCCTGTCGCCGGGGACGACCTGGCGCCGGAAGCGAGCCCGCTCGATCCCGCCGAACAGGGGGAGCTTGTCCGCGTAACGCGGATCGAGCAGCACCGCGATGCCGCCGAGCTGAGCCAGTGACTCGACCATCAACACGCCCGGAAGCGTCGGACGGCCCGGGAAATGACCCGCAAAGAAGGGCTCGTCGGTGGTCAGCTGCCAGTGACCGCGGGCCGAGACCCCCGGCACCACCGCGGTCACCTCGGTCACGAAGAGGAAGGGCTCTCGGTGTGGCAGCACGTCCGCGGGTCGGGGAAGCGCCGTCAACGGAGAGCCCCGGTCGTCATCGGTCCTTCGCCTTCGCCGCCTTCTTCGCCGGTGCCTTCTTCGCCTTGGTCGCCTTCGTCGTGCCGGCCTTCGTCGCCGGTGCCGTCGCCTTCTTGGTCGCCTTCTTGGCCGACGCGCCTGCCTTCTTCGCTGCCGCCTTCTTGGCTGCCGCCTTCTTCGCGGCCGGCGCGGCCTTGGTCCTCGTCGCCCTCGTTGCGGTCGGAGCAGCCTTCGCACCGCCAGCGCGCTTCTTCGTCCCCGTCTCGGACGACGGGAGGGCCAGCTCGGCCACGCGCCGGGGCGGGTCCAGTCCCGCGAGGACGAACGGGCGCACCTCGCCCTTCTTGAGCACTTGGCGCGCCTTGTTCGGGGGCGGTGAGCCCATGGCGGTCAGCGGGATGTAGCAGTGCAGCGCCCCGCCAGCCGGGAGCGGCACGTCGACCATGGCGCCGTGGGAGGTGAAGGAGACCACCTCGCCCTCCACCGTGCTACCGACGGGGAAGGCAGCGACGAAGTTGATGAAGGCCAGCGGCTCGTTGACCGCCGGCGGCGGCCCGGAGCTCTTGTTCGGGCCCGGCGGATGACCCGCCTTTGCCTCGGTCCTGCTGTCGCCGCGCCTCGCGTCGGCCTGCTTTCGAGTCGGAGCTTCTTTCCTGGACTTGGCACTCTTCTGCGGGGCAGCCTTCTTGGCCGACTGCTTCTTGGCGGTGTCCCTCGACTTGCCGGGCTTCGGCGGGTGCAGCGCCTCCTCCACCGCCTCGTCGATCGCGCTGGAGAACACCGGGTCGACCTTCGCCCGACCCGGCGGTGGCGCAGTGGGCGTGATCGGCCACGACGTGTCGATCGGGGACGCTGTCGTCGTTGCCGCCTTCTTGGCCTTGGTCCCCCTCTTGGCCGCCTTCTTCGCCGCCCGTGCCAGTTCCGCCGCCTTGACGGGAGCAGAGTCGGGGTCCTTCTTCGTTTTGGCCTCGGCCGTGGCCGCCCGGCTCTTGGGCCCGCGGATCGGTAGCCGGGGCGTGAAGATCCAACCGACGCCGGGGACGGGCTTGCCGCCGATCAACCGACCGTCATCGAAGAGCCAGGGATGCTCCCCGTGGAACTCCTGGAAGGAGTCGTTGGACAGGACGATTGCGCCGGTGCGCTCCGCGATGCGGAGCACGAAGGCGTCTCCGCGTCCGATGGCGCCCGCCGGCGGGGAGATCACCTCCCCGTTGAGCATGGCCTGGCGCACCTCCTCGCGCTCCGCGTCGGAGACGCGATGCTCGAAGGTCGCGTCGACGACCACGATGATGCTCGAACCGGGGTCCTCGGCGGCGTACGCGCGCACCGCCTCGTCGAGCTGCTTGAGGCTGGGGGACGTACGCCCTTCCGTGGCCAGGTTCGACCCATCCACGACGACGTGATGCGGTTCAGCCAATGGCACGTCGCAAGAGATCGGCCTGCTCCAACTGGTGCAGGGCGGCGCTCCCGATGGCCGGGCTCGGCGACTCGGGGCGGCTCACATGGCGGAGCCGCAGGCGCTCGGGCAGGCACGCGTGCAGGCGCGCGTGGACGAAGGACCAGGCGCCCATGTTCTCGGGTTCCTCCTGGAGCCACACCACCTCGGTCGCCTGTGCGTAACGCTCGAAGACGGCGGTCAGGAGGGAGTCAGGCCACGGATAGAGCTGCTCGACCCAGACCAGAGCGACGTGCGCCGCCTCCTCGGGCGGGAGCTCGGCCTGCCGCTGCTTTGCCTCGTGGGCGACCTTCCCGCTGGCCAGCACGATGCGGCGGACCGCCGTCGGGTCCTCGACGGTGTCGTCGTCGATGACGTGTTCGAAGCTGCCCACCTCGAGCTCGGCGAAGGTCGAGCGCGACGCATGGGCCCGCAACATCGACTTGGGCGTCACGACGATGAGCGGACGCTTCGGGTTGGCGCGCGCCTGGGAACGCAGCAGGTGGAAGTACTGCGCCGCGGTGGAGGGGACCGTGACCCGCATGTTGGCCCGTGCAGACAGCAGCAGGAAGCGCTCAATCCGCGCCGACGAGTGCTCGGGCCCCTGGCCCTCGTACCCGTGCGGGAGGAGGAGGACCAAACCCGCGTGCTGTCCCCACTTGACCTCGGCGGCGACGAGGAAGTTGTCGATGATGATCTGAGCCCCGTTGACGAAGTCGCCGAACTGCGCCTCCCAGGCCACGAGAGCCTCGGGTGCCTCGACCGAGTAGCCGTACTCGAAGCCGACCGCGGCGTACTCGGAGAGCAGCGAGTCGCGCACGGTGAAGTTGCCCATCTCCCCCGCCGGCTCGAGCGCATCGGCCCCGATGCGCTGCAGGCCGTCCCGGATGTGGGCCAAGGGCACGTACTCCTCGCCGTTGGCGTAGTCCACCAGGACCGCATGGCGGTGGCTGAAGGTGCCACGGCGGGTGTCCTGGCCCGTGAGACGGACGTTGACGCCCTCGTACATCAGCGAGCCGATGGCGAGTGCTTCGCCGAGGGCCCAGTCGACCTGGCCACTCGCGACCAGCTCGTCGCGTTGGGTGAACTGGCGCTCGAGCTTCGGGTGGATGGTGAAGCCATCTGGGACCGAGCGCACGACCGAGGAGAGGGCTTGGAGCACGTCGGGCGCGACGCCGGTCTCCGGCGAGGGCGAGTCCGCCGGTGCGCGTTCGGGCACGGGCAGCTCGGTCGGCGCGAGCGATGGCTCGGCACGCACCTCGTCGAGCACCGCCTGCAACTTTGCGTTGAAGTCGTCGAGCGCGGACTCGGCCTCCTCGAGCGTGATGTCGCCCCGGCGCACGAGGGTCTCGGTGTAGAGCTTGCGCACCGCGCGCTTCGCCTCAATGCGCTGGTACATCAAGGGCTGGGTATAGCTCGGGTCGTCACCCTCGTTATGGCCGTGCCTGCGGTAGCAGACCAGGTCGATCACGACATCTTTGTGGAAGGTCTGGCGGAACGCGAAGGCGAGCCGCGCCGCGCGCACACATGCTTCGGGATCATCCCCGTTCACATGGAAGATGGGCGCCTGGACCATCTTCGCCACGTCCGTCGGGTACACAGATGTCCGGGCCGAAGCCGGCGCGGTCGTGAAACCGAGCTGATTGTTGATCACGAGGTGCACGGTGCCACCGGTGCGGTAGCCCGACAGTCCGGAGAGGTTGAGCGTCTCGGCCACCACGCCCTGCCCGGCGAACGCGGCGTCGCCATGGATGAGCACGGACATGCACGGGAAGCCGTCGGCCCCGTCCGCCGCCGCGGCCGGCGTGCCGTCGGTGGGCGGTGAGAGACGGTCCTGCTTGGCGCGGCGTCATGCCCTCGACCACCGGGTCGACCGCCTCGAGGTGCGAGGGGTTCGAGGCCAAGGCGATGGGAAGCTCCTCGCCGGCGCTTCCGTGGAACACCCCAAGGGCACCCTTGTGGTACTTCACGTCGCCCGAGCCCTGGACGGAGTCGGGGTCGAGATTGCCCTCGAATTCCTCGAAGATCTCCCGGTAGGACTTGCCCACGATGTTGGCCAGCACGTTCAGGCGGCCGCGATGCGCCATGCCCATGACGACTTCGGCCACGCCGGATCCCGCGGCGGCGTCGAGCAGCGCATCGAGCAGCACGATGGTCGACTCGGCACCCTCGAGGCCGAACCGCTTCTGCCCGACGTAGCGAGTGTGGAGAAAGCGCTCGAAGACCTCGGCCGCATTCAGGCGGTCGAGGATGTGGCGCTGTTCCTCGAGGTTGAGCGTCGTGGGCTGGCCCTCGACGTGCTGCTGGATCCAACGCTTCTGCTCCGGGTCCTGAATGTGCATGTACTCGATGCCCAGCGTCCGGCAATAGGCGTCGCGCAGCACGTGGAGGATCTCGTCGAGCGTTGCGACGTCGCGGCCGGCCAGGCCGTCGGCGACGAACTGCCGGGGCAGGTCCCAAATGGTGAGGCCATAGGTGAGCGGGTCGAGCTCGGGGTGGATGTGCGGCGGCTCGGCGTCGAGGGGATCGAGGTGTGCGATGAGGTGGCCGCGCACCCGGTACATGTTGATGAGCGTCCCGACGTGTACCTGCTTGACCAGATGCAGGTGCTCGCCCTCTTCCGTGCCGTCGGCGGCATTGTTGTCCACCCGCCAGCGCACCGGCTCGTAGGGCACCCCCATCGACTCGAACAGGTCGTCGTAGAAGCCGTCGGCACCGGTCAGGAGGGCGGCCACCCGTCCCAGGAACAGGCCCGACTCGGCCCCCTGGATGATCCGGTGGTCGTAGGTCGAGGTGAGCGTGACCACCTTGCCGAGGCCGAGCTGGGCGACCACGCGAGGGTCGGCGGCCTCGAACCCGGCCGGGTATCCGAGCGCCCCGACCCCGATGATGGCGCCCTGGCCGGGCATCAGCCGGGGCACCGACTGCACAGTGCCGAGAGTCCCCGGGTTGGTCAGCGACACCGTGGTCCCGGCGAAGTCGTCCGGCGCGATCTTGTTCGTGGCGATCTTGCGGATGAGGTCCTCGTACGCCAGAACGAAGGAGCGGAAGTCGAGCGTGTCGGCGTCCTTGATGCACGGCACGAGCAGGGTCCGGCTGCCGTCGCTCTTCTCCTGGTCGACCGCGAGCCCGAGCCCCACGTGCTTGTGATGCACGACGCCGGGCTTGCCCGACCCGGCGGCGTCGGCCACGAAGGCGGAGTTGAGGGCCGGCACGTCGTTGAGGGCGCGGACCACGGCGTACCCGATCATGTGGGTGAAGCTGACCTTGGCCCCCGTCGTCCGTGCCAGCTGATTGTTGAGGATGAGCCGGTTGACCTCGAGCAGGCGGGCCGGGACCGTGCGCACGCTCGTCGCCGTGGGCACGGCGAGACTGGCCTCCATGTTCGCCACGATCCGCGAGGCGGCCCCGCGCAGCGGGGTGGCTTCATCACTCAGCGGCTCCTTGACGACGGCCGGGGCCGGCGCCGCGGGCGCCGGGGCGGCGGCCCTCGCCTGGGCCGCCGGCTGGGGCGGAGGCGCCGGGACGGGGGCGGGTCGGTAGTCGGCGAAGAATTCGCGCCAGCTCTCGCTGACCGAGTCGGGGTCGGCGAGGAAGCGGTCGTACATGTCGTCGACCAGCCATGCATTGGGGCCGAAGGAGCCCCCCGCGCCACCGAACTGGGTCATGAGCCAACCCTACCGGCGGGGATCGGGTTCCTGGGGCAGGCCGGGTAGCGTCTGCCCTGCCCATGACCTATCCGGCCGCCCTCCACGTGACGTCGCGGCCGGGCTCCGCACCGGGTGCGGCCACCGTGGTGTTCGTCCACGGGTCGCTCGACCGGGGAGACAGCTTCCAGCGGGTGATGCGCCGCCTGCCCGAGCTGACGACGCTGGCCTATGACCGGCGGGGCTACCAGGGCTCGCGGGGCGGCGGGGTGGTCGACCTTGGCGGCCACGTCGCCGACCTCGTCTCCATCGCGCAGGAGGCGAGGTCCGGCGCGGAGGGGCCCGTGGTGGCCGTCGGTCACAGCCTCGGGGGAGATGTGGTCATCGGCGCCGCGCTGGTTGATCCTGGCGCGTTCGACGCCGTCGGGGCCTACGAGCCGCCCATGCCGTGGCTGGGCTTCCGCCGCACCGAGTCCGGAGCGGCCCGTCCGTGGCCCCCGGTCTCCGACGACCCAGGGGAAGAGGCAGAGCGCTTCTTCTCCCGGATGGTCAGCCCGGCAGCCTGGTCCCGCCTGTCCGAAGAGGGCCGGGCGGCGCGGCGCTCCGACGGACCGGCTCTGATCGCCGACCTGCGCAGCTTCCGACGCGAAGCCCCTCCGTTCGACGTAACCGCTCTCGGCGTGCCGGCCGTGTTCGGAATGGGCGGACCGACGACAGCCACCCACCATCGCCGAAGCGTGCAGTGGTTGGGCGCCCACCTCGCGGATGCGGAGGTGTACGAGATTGAGGGGGCCCAGCACGGCGCTCACCTGTCGCATCCGGACCACTTCGCCACGATGGCCCGGCTGGTGGTCAAGCGGGCGGGGGCCAGCGGGACGAGGGAATGAAGAAAGAGAACTAATTAACGAGAATTAATAGGGAGGGGGAAAAAGGTCAAGCAGACGAGAACGGCAGCCCGCTGTCGGCCACGGCTTCGGGCTGAGGGGCGTTTTTGAGACGCCTGGACAACATCTCGTCGTACTCGACCCCCTTGCCCTCGCTCTTCATGCCCGTCACCAACGGCGAGTTGGACAAGAACACCGCACCCATGAACATCACGAGGAGCGAGAGGGCCTCGAGCGGGCCGTAGGCACCGGACGTCCGCAGCGTGTCGCCGTAGAGGGCGATGCCGAGGCAGATGCTGACCAGCGGGTCCACGAGCACCAGGGTCGACTGCGATGCGGCCAGGGGCCCGGCGTGGAACGCGTTCTGCGTGAGGAAGAGGCCGAGCAGGCCGAACGCGATGACACCGTAGGTCTGCCAGTGCTCGAACAAGCTGACCCAGTCGTTCGCCGCGTAGTTGCTGACCATCTTGATGAGGGCGGCGGTGAACGCGAAGGCAATGGCCGCCGCGCTGCCGAACATCGCGGCCTTCCACCAGCGGGGACCCCAGCGGGTGGCGACGACGGTCACGACGATCAGGAACGTGGCGCTGCCGCCGACCACGATCCAACCCAGGTTGGTGGGCACCTCGTCCCCTCCGCCCGGGGCGGCGAAGAAGAGGAAACCGGAGAGGCCGAAGGCGATGGCCGCGACCCCGACCCACTCGCGCACGGAGATGGAGAAGCGGAAGTACGTCCCGAGGATCGCCACCAGGAACAGGAGCTCCATGGTCAGGATCGGCTGGACAACCGAGAGCCGCCCGATGTGCAGCGCGAAGGACTGCAGGAGGAAGGAGCAGATCATGAAACCGAAACCGAGGATCCAGACGCCGCGGCGGATGGCGTGGGCCATCAGGCTGAGCCGCATGGTCGACTCCTTGGGGGCGTCCTCGACGCCCATGCGCTGGAACACGCTGGTCAGCGCGTTGGACAATGCCGCGGCAACTGCGAGGACATAGACCATCGACTTGCGTCGATGTTACCGGCCGGCCGTCACAGACCACGCAGTGGGCTCTCAGCTCGGACCCAGGTTCAATCCGATGCGCCTTGGAGGGTTCCCACACAGGAATCGTGTGCGAGACGCTCCTGCGCACCGGATCGCGATTGTCCCCGCCGGGTTCTCGCAGAATTTCCCGAAGCAATGACCTAAAAGAATGTGGCAATTGCATTACTTTTGCGAACATCTTCCGACAACTGAGAAGTGAACGGAAGGGCGGGGATATCGGCCGTCACCGGGGCGACCGACAGAAAAGGGAGTGCTATGGGACTGAAGGGGTTGTTGAGACGATCGGTGTGCGCTGGCCTGGCAGCCGGGGCGCTGAGTCTGTCCGTCGTGGCGGTCACGCCGGCCACCAGCGGGGCAGCCGCCAAGGCGTCGTCGTCTTCGGGCGGGACGGCCACCATGGCCCTCGACCAGAACCTGGCGGGCTTCAACATCAACACGTCGGCCGCGTCCGAGTACGTGCTCCAAGAGATCATGAACATGGTCTGGCCCCAGGCCTTCATCATCAACAACAAGCTGGCGCCGGTCCTCAACACCCAGCTGCTGCAGAGCGCGACCCAGACCGGTTCCAGCCCCCAGACGATCGTCTACACGCTCAACCCCAAGGCGGTGTGGTCCGACGGGACGCCGATCACGGCTGACGACTTCATCTACAACTGGCAGGCCCAGAGCGGCAACCCGGCCTACACCGACGTCGGTGGGAAGCCCTACGACACGGCCTCGAGCGCCGGCTACAACCAGATCCAGTCGGTGGTCGGTTCGAACCCCTCGGGCGGCGCCGCATGCGCCCCGGGGAGCACGGCCGACCGCAACGTGGGCCTGTGCCCCAACGGCCGCACCATCACGGTCACCTTCAAGCCGTCGTTCGCCGACTGGCGCAGCCTTTACACCAACGTCGTGCCCGCCCACGTCGCACGCGTGGTCGGGTGGAACACCGGCTTCGTCGGCCCGACCCAGACGATCTCGGGCAGCTGGTACACGATCACCAGCTACAACGAGAACCAGTCGTTGGTGCTGACCCGCAACCCCACCTACTGGGGCACGCCGGGCAAGCTGGACAAGATCGTCTTCCAGTTCTTCTCGGACGACACCCAGCTGGTGCCCGCCCTGCAGAACAAGGAGGTCAACATCATCAACCCGGCGACGGTCAACCTCTCCATCGTGCAGACCGCCAACCAGGTTCCCAGCACGACGAAGTTCACGGTGCCGGGCCTCGAGTTCGAGCACTTCGACTTCAACGAGGCCGACCCGTATCTGGCCCGCGTCGGCATCCGTGAGGCGATCGCCCACGGCGTCAACCGCTCCACGCTCATCGCCCGCACCGTGGGCGAGGTCTCCAGTGGCATCAAGCCGCTGGGCAGCCGGATGTACGTGTCGACCCAGCCCCAGTACAAGTCCACGGCCTTCGCCTACAGTCCGAGCCAGTCGGCGACGCTGATGAAGGAGCAGGGCTTCACGAAGGCCTCCGACGGGTACTGGCACCCGAACTACGGGCCGCAGAAGGGGCAGGACCTGACCTTCACCATCCAGACGACATCGGGCAACAGCGTCCGCTCGCAGACCGAGCAGCTGTTCCAGGCCCAGATGAAGGCGATCGGCATCAAGATCAACATCCAGAACTACGACGCCAACACCTTCTTCGGGACGAACCTGCCGAGCGGCACGTTCCAGATCGCCGAGTTCGCCTGGGTGCCGACGCCGTTCGTGTCGGCGAACCAGCCGATCTACTGCTCGTACACCAACGCGTCCAAGTGCGGGCAGAACTGGAACCACTACGCCAACGCGCAGGCAGATGGCCTGATGGCGTCGGGCAACTCGGCGCCGAGCCCATCGCAAGAGTCGTCGGACTTCAACAAGGCCGACGCCATCCTGTGGCACGACATGGACACCCTTCCGCTGTACCAGAAGCCGCAGTTCTGGGCGTGGTCCAACAACCTGAAGGGCGTCCTGCCGAACACCGCAAGCGTCGGCGTCACCTGGAACGCCGAGAACTGGTCCGTCGGCTAGCCCCGAGCACCGGAACGCGAGGGAGGGGTCGGCCGTGTGTCGGCCCCTCCCTCAATTACCCCTGCCCCTAGACTCCGCCCATGTTCGCCTACATCATTAGGCGCCTGCTCATCAGCATCGTCGTACTGTTCTTTGCGACGATCTTCGTGTTCCTTCTCGTCACCAGCTCGGGCGACCCCCTGGCCCTGCTGAAGAGCAACCCCCACATCCCGCACGCCACGGTGGTGGCAAGGGAGAACCTGCTCCACCTCAACGACCCCCTGTGGCAGCGGTACTGGATCTGGTTCACCGGTGCGATCCACGGCAACCTCGGCACGAGCATCAGCGGGCAGGACGTGGCATCGGAGTTGATGTCCCATCTCTTCGTCACCATGCGCATGGTGATCATCGCCACCGTCATCGCCATCTTCGTGGCGATCTTCATGGGCGTACTGGCCGCCGTCCGGCAGAACAAGATCACCGACCACGCCATCACCGTGACCAACTTCGTGCTGCTCGCAACGCCGATCTTCGTGCTGGGCCTCGCCCTCAAGGAGTTCGTGGCCATTCCCATCAATCAGCACGTCGGCAAGATCATCTTCTACACCGACGGCGAGCAGAGCCCGACGCTGAGCGGGTCGTTCTTCAGCCGGCTCCCCGACTACGCCGCCCATACCGCGCTCCCTGCACTGACGCTCGTGCTGATCTCGTACGCGTCGTGGGCCATCTACCAGCGTTCCTCGATGATCGAGACGCTCGACGCCGATCACGTGCGCCTCGCCCGGGCCAAGGGCCTGAGCCGGCGGCGGGTCCTCATCCGCCACGTGCTCCGCAACGCCCTGATCCCGGTCACGACCGTCATCGCGCTGGACTTCGCCGCGGTGCTGGGCGGTGCCATCATCACCGAGATCGTCTTCGGGTGGCAGGGGCTCGGGCAGTGGTACCTCGCGGGCGTCACCAACCTCGACGTGAATGTCATGCTGGCCTACCTGCTGATCGCGGCCACCTTCGTGATCCTGTTCAACCTGGTCGCGGACATCCTCTACGGCGTGCTCGACCCGAGGATCCGCTATGCCTGAGCCACTGACGGAGGAGAACTTCTCGCCGGTGCCGCGAACCGTCTCGACCGTGGAGGCCGGTTCGCACACCCTGGCGGGCGCCGGCGCGGGGGTGGAGCTGAGCGCGGGCGACGCGCACGGGCTCTCGGGGGAGGCCAGGAGCCAGTCCCGGATCGTGCTCGGGCGGTTCGTCCACCTGCGTCTCGCCATGATCGGGCTCGGTACCTTCGTCCTGCTCGCGGTCGCAGCGGTACTGGTCGGCCACTTCTGGCAGTACAGCTACACCGACATCACGAACGACCTCAACGTTGCGCCGTCGTGGACGCACCCCTTCGGCACCAACGCCATCGGGAACGACATGTTCGCCCAGGTCATGGCGGGCGTCGAGAAGGACATCGAGATCGCGCTGACGGTGGCGGCCATGGCCACGCTGATCGGTGTCACCGTCGGCGCCATCGCCGGCTACTACCGGGGTTTTGTCGACTCTCTACTGATGCGGTTCGTCGACCTCGTCCTCGTCCTGCCCGTCCTGGCCATCCTGATCGTATTGGCCAACAAGCTCGCCAAGCAGTCGAGCAACTGGCTCGGCCTGGCGGTCATCATCGGGCTGCTGTCGTGGACCTACATGGCCCGCCTCGTGCGGGCCGACTTCCTGTCCCTGCGCGAGCGCGAATTCGTCGAGGCCTCGCGGGCGTTGGGAGCGACCAACCGCCGCATCATCGTCAAGCACATGCTGCCCAACGCCGTCGGCCCGATCATCGTCAACGCCACGCTGACCGTGGCACTGAGCATCATCTTCGAGTCCACCCTCTCCTTCCTCGGACTCGGCGTGCAGCCGCCCAACGTGTCGCTGGGCCTCCTGGTGAACCAGGGCCAGGACTCCGCGACGACCGAGTGGTGGCTGTTCGTCTTCCCGGTCGCCTTCCTCATCATCCTCATCCTGTCGATCTTCCTGATCGGGGACGGCCTGCGCGAGGCGTTCGACCCCAAGAAGAGCCGGGTCAGGGCTTGAATGGCTGAGCCCGCTCTGCAGGTCGAACGCCTCGAAGTCGACTTCCGAACGAAGGACGGCGTGGTCCACGCCGTCCGGGGCATCGATTTCACGCTCGCTCCGGGCGAGGTGCTCGGAATCGTCGGCGAATCTGGCTCGGGCAAGTCCGTGACCGCACTCGCCACCATGGGCCTCCTCCCGAGGAGCGCAGAGGTGCGCGGTTCGATCCGCTTCGGCGGCCGCGAGCTCCTCGAACTGAAGGAGAAGGAGCTCACCAAGGTGCGCGGCACCGGCATTGCCATGATCTTCCAGGACCCCATGACGTCACTGAATCCCGTGTACACCATCGGCTGGCAGATCGCCGAGGCGATCCTGGCCCACCAGGACGTCTCGAAGGAGGCCGCGCAGGCCCGCGCCATTGAGCTGCTGGCGAAGGTCGGCATCCCGAACCCGGCGGAGCGGATCAACAACTACCCCCACGAATTTTCCGGGGGCATGCGCCAGCGCGCGGTCATCGCCATCGCGATGGCGAACGACCCCGAGGTGATCCTGGCGGACGAGCCGACGACGGCGCTCGACGTGACCGTGCAGGCCCAGGTGCTCGAGTCGCTCAAGACCGCGCTGAGCGAGACGGGTGCGGCCCTCCTCCTCATCACGCACGATCTCGGCGTCATCGCCGGGTTGGCTGACCGCGTCCTCGTGATGTACGCGGGACGCCCGGTCGAGATCGGGACGGCAGAGGACGTCTTCTACCGGCCGTCGATGCCCTACACGCTCGGACTGCTCGGTTCGCTCCCGCGCCTCGACGGCGACGGGAGCGAGCGGTTGCGCCAGATCCCCGGGGCCCCGCCCTCCATGCTCGGTGACCGCCAGGGGTGCCCTTTCGCCCCGCGCTGCCCGTTGGCGGTCGATATCTGCCGAGAGACCGAGCCCGACCTGCTCGTCGTGCCCTCGGTCACCTCGGAACGGGGTGAACACCGTGCCGCCTGCCATTTCGCCGAGCCGGTCGGCCGGGGCGACCATGGGCGCGTCTTCTCCGACGGCGTCGTCGACAACATCATCGCATGACCGTCTCCGAGCTCGGCGCCGCCGACCCCGCCCGAGGCTCCCTCCCGGCGCTGCTGGAGGTCACAGACCTCGTCAAGGAGTTCCCGGTGCGCGGGGGGACGTTCGTCCGGCACAAGGTCGGAGTCGTCCACGCGGTGAGTGGCGTCTCCTTCAGCATCGCCGCGGGCGAGACGCTCGGCCTCGTCGGCGAGTCCGGGTGCGGCAAGTCGACCACGGGGCGGGCCGTGTTGCAGCTCATCAAGCCGACGTCGGGTTCGGTCAAATTCGAAGGGACGGAGCTGTCCGAGCTGGACAGCGGCGCGATGCGGGAAATGCGCCGGCAGATCCAGGTCGTCTTCCAGGACCCGTTTGCCTCGCTCGACCCGCGCATCCCGATCGGCGGCGCCATCGCCGAACCCCTCCAGATCCACGGCATCCGCGACCGGGGTGCCCAGCAGCGCCGCGTGGCCGAGATGCTCAAACTGGTCGGGCTCGAGCCCTACCACGCCAACCGCTACCCCAACGAGTTCTCGGGAGGGCAGCGCCAGCGGGTCGGCATCGCCCGCGCGCTGGTGCTCCAGCCCAAGCTGCTCGTGCTCGACGAGCCGGTCTCTGCGCTCGATGTCTCCATTCAGGCCGGCGTCGTGAACCTCCTCGATGACCTTCAGCAAGAGCTGGGTGTCGCGTTCCTCTTCATCGCGCACGACCTCTCCGTGGTCCGCCACATCTCCGACCGCGTGGCCGTGATGTACCTGGGCAAGATCGTCGAGATCGGGGACCGCAGGGACGTGTACGAGCGGCCCGCGCACCCCTACACCCAGGCGCTCCTCTCTGCCGTGCCCATCCCCGATCCGAAGGCCGAGCGCGCCCGCAGGCACATCGTGCTCAAGGGCGAGGTGCCCAGCCCGCAGTCACCACCTTCGGGCTGCCGGTTCCGTACCCGCTGCTGGAAGGCGCAGGAGATCTGTTCCACCGAAGAGCCCGAACTGGTCGACCGGGGCCAGGGCCACCCCGTCGCCTGCCATTTCGCCGAGGTCACGGCAGTCGTCTGAGCGGGACCCGACCCACTGCTGCCCGCACCACGGCAGCTCATCGACGAAGGCCCAGCTTCTCCGGTGGATGGCGCACGGCCCGTACCCGCGCAGCGCGGTCTGGTGGAGGGGCGAGGGGTACCCCTTGTTCCGCTCGAACGCGTAGGCGGGGAAGTGCTCCGCCTCCTGGCGCATGAGCCGGTCCCGCACGACCTTGGCGAGTACCGAGGCCGCGGCGACCGACGCGCACTTGGCGTCCCCGTCGACGATCGGCTGTACCAGGCCCGGGAAGGGGTCTTCGGCATCGCGCAGCAGATCCACCGGGCCGTCGACGAGGAGTGCTTCGGGGACGTTCGCCAACCCCGCAAGGGCCCGCCGCGCCGAAACCCGCAAGGCCTTGGTCATGCCCCACTCGTCGCACTCCGCCGGGGTGGCGTGCCCGACCGACCACGCCGCGCACCACGCTCCGACGGCGTCGAAGATCTCCTCGCGGCGGGCCTCGCTCAGCATCTTGGAGTCACGCAGCCAGGGGGGCATGGAGCGCAGTTGGACCCGGGGACGCACGACCGCAACGCCGACGGTGAGGGGGCCGGCCCACGAGCCGCGCCCGACCTCGTCGAGTCCGGCCACCGACTCGTATCCCTGGGCGCGCAGGCGACGCTCCTGCTTCAGGTCGGGCGTGCACACCGTCAAGCGATCACCGCCGGGCGGGTCTCATACCATGGGGGCGTGAGCGACGGCGGGGGGGAGGCACCCGATCAAAACGTGCGGTCCCCGCTGACCCCGGGGACCAAGGTCGACGTTCGCAACCGCTATCAAGGTACGTGGGTGCGGGGGTTCGAGATCGCCGAGGTCACCAAGGGTGGGTACCGGATCCGTCGGATGTCGGACGGCAGCACATTGGGCGACTTGTTCTCCCGGAACGACGTCCGCCGGGAGCGGACGCGCCAGGGCTTCTGGTGGCACTGAGGGGTCAGACCTTTCCGGCCTTCAGGACATCGTCGACGTAGTGGTCGATCGGTATGGCCGAGAGCGTCAGCGTCTTGAGCGTCCCGCGGGAGCCCAGGACCAACGCCACGCGGGCCATCGTGGTCTCGTCCGGCACGTCGAGGACGGTGCAGAAGTCGAACTGACCGAGCAGCGCCCATTGCGCAACGACGCGCACGCCCATCGCCTCGACCTCGGCGTTGACGGCTTTGAGGCGGTCCGGGTTCTCGGTCAGCGTCGCTGCCCCGTCTGGCCCCACGGTGGAGAGCATGAGGAACGTGGCCATGTGCTCACGCTACCGCAGGGGCGGGGTCCGACCGGGGCCTCCGGCCCACCCGTCGTCCCCGCCTCGGTCAGCGCAGATCGCCCCGCACGACCTTGCCGAGTGCGTTGCGGGGCAGTGCATCGACCAGGCGCACCTCGCGTGGGCACTTGAACGGGGCGAGTTCGGCGGCGGCCAGCTCGTGCAGCGACGCCAGGTCGGGATCGCCCACGACGTAGGCCACGACCACCTCGCCCCACTCTGCCGAGGGCATTCCGACGACCGCCACCTCGGCGACGCCCGGGTGGCGCGAGAGGACCGCCTCGACCTCGGCGGGGTACACGTTGTGGCCCCCCGTGATGATCAGCTCGGTGCGCCGGCCTCGCACGGTGACGTAGCCGTCGCCGGACACCGACACGAGGTCGCCGGTGGCAAACCACTCGCCGGGCCTCGGCGCGTCGCGGCCCCAGTAGCCGCGGCACACCGACGCGCCGCGTACGAGGAGCTCGCCCACGCCGAGTTGGTCGGCGTCTTCGACGGCCGCATCCACGCCGGGAAGCGGCACGCCGACCGAGCCGGGACGGCGCTCGCCCGAAAGGGGGTTCGACAGGGTCAGCAGCGTCTCGGTCATGCCGTAGCGCTCCAGGACGACCACGCCCGCGGCGGCCAGACGGTGCCACAGCTCGGCGGCAAGTGGTGCGGAGCCCGAGACACAGAGCCGGAGCGCGGCGAGCTCGCCCGACCGCCCCGACGCGGCAAGACGGTGGTACATGGTGGGGACGCCGAAGAACATGGTGCTCTCGGGTGCGACGCCGAGGATCGCCGGCTCCTCGAAGCGGTCGAAGAGCACGGCCGAGGCGCCCGCCGCCAGCGTGCCGAACAAGCCGGCGCAGAGGCCGTGCACGTGGAAGAGCGGAAGACACAGGATGAGTCGGTCGGTGCGCCCCCAGCCCCAGGCGGTCAGCACCGACGAGGTGCCGGCCAGGAGGGAGGCGTGCGTGTGGACCGCACCCTTGGGCTTGCCCGTCGTGCCGGACGTGTACACGATGAGCGCGTCGTCACCGGGGTGCAGCGCGGGGAGGGAGACGGGGTCGATGTGCGCCGCGTCGCGCTCCAGTTGCTCCACGCGCAGCACGGTGATGCCGGGACCGAACACACCGGCCCGGTCGTCGTCGCAGACGGCGACCGTCGGGCGCGCGTCGCTCACCACGTGGGCCACCTCGGGGGCACGGGCCGACGGGCTGAGTGGTGTGAGCACCGCGCCGGACCGCAGCACTCCCAGGAGGGCCTGGACGGACCCGAGCGTGGTGCGCGCGCTCCAGAGCACCCGATCGCCCGGGCGGACACCGCGGGCGGCCAGGGCGGCCGCCAGCCGCGCCGTCATGCCGTCGAGTGCCGCACCGTCGACGGCCCGCGCGGTCGCGCCCGTCGAGGAGCACCGGCTCGCCCGGGCGAGCGGTCCAGTGCCCGGTCCACACCTCGGGGAGCGTCCGCCCCGGCGCCGGCGGAGGACCGGCGGGCCACCGCCCCGGAGCCACGAGTGCCCTCACGGCCACCGGCGCCACCTCATAGTGTGGCGGTCATGACCGCCCGCCGCACTGCCATCGTTCCGCACACGCACTGGGACCGGGAATGGTACAAGTCCTACCAGGTATTCCGGCTGGCGCTCGTTGAGCTGATCGACACGTTGATCCCTCTTCTCGAGCATGACGCCAGTTACCCCCACTTCATGCTCGACGGGCAGATGGCGGTGGTCGACGACTACCTCGAGGTTCGGCCAGAAGCCGAGGAACGGCTCCGGGCGCTGGCCGCGGCCGGCCGGGTGAGCATGGGTCCGTGGTACATCCTCATGGACGAATTCCTGGCCTCCGGCGAGACCATCGTGCGCAACCTCCAGATGGGCATCGAGCGCGGCGCCGCCTTCGGGGGCGTCATGGAGCTCGGGTACTTGCCGGACATGTTCGGGCACATCGCCCAGATGCCTCAGATACTGCGGCTCGCGGGCTTCCGCGACGCGGTCGTGTGGCGCGGCGTGCCGTCGCAGGTGACCAAGAACGCCTTCGTGTGGGAGGCACCCGACGGCTCGTCCGTCCGCGCCGAATATCTCCCCGTCGGCTATGGCAACGGCGCTGCCCTGCCCGATGACGCGAAGGCGTTGGTCCGCCGGACCCGTGACAGCGTCGCCGAGGTCGCCGACTTCCTGATCGACGACATGTTGATCATGAACGGCTCGGACCATCTCATGCCACAACCCTGGCTCGGCCGGGTGGTCGACGAGGCCAACGGGCTGCAGGACGAGTTCGTGTTCGAGGTGACCTCGCTCCCGCGCTACCTGGCGGGCCGGGGCACGGACGGGCTGACGCGGGTGCAGGGAGAGCTGCGCTCGGGCATCAGGGCCAACATGCTCATGGGCGTCACTTCCAACCGCGTGGACGTGAAGCGGCAGGGCGCCCTCGCCGAGCGCGAACTCGAGCGACGTGCCGAGCCCCTGGCGGCGCTGTTCCAGACACCTGCGCAGTACCCGGACCGCTTGCTCGGCCTGGCCTGGCGCGAGATCGTGCGCAACTCGGCCCACGATTCCATCTGCGCCTGCTCGGTCGACGACGTCGTCGACGCCGTGCTGCACCGCTACGCCGAGGCGCGGGAGATCGCCGCCGGTCTGGCCGAACGGGCCGTCAAGGCGTTCACGCGCTCGTTGGCGGAGCCCGGCCCCGCGGTGCTCAACGCGTCGCCGCGGGGCCGCTCGGGCGTCGTCGAGCTGGTCGTCCCGGCCGAGGGCCCGGCGGCGGCGAACGTGCAGGTGCTGTCCGAGCGTACCGGGCTACCGGGGTCGATGGTCCTCGACGCGGACACCGTGCGCACCGTGCTCGGCATGTTGCAGGGGCCCAGGATCAGCGACGACGCCTGGGTGCACGACATCCGGATTGAGGACACCGAGGACGGGATCGATGTCACGGTCTCCGTCGGCACCGAGGAGAAGCAGGGCGTGCCCATCGCGGAGGCCAAGCAGGACGTGTACACACGCCTGGGCGCGCGACCCGGCGCGGTGGTGCGGGTGTCCATGGACCAGCCCTCGACGCGAAGGATCGTCGCCCGCTCCGTCGAGGTCCCCGGCTACGGATGGAGTGCCTTCGAAGCCGCGCCGCTGGCCCATCCGGTCGAGGTGACGGAGGCCGCCGGCGCGACGGTGCTCTCCAACGGCTTGATGGAGGTGGCGGTCGACCCGACGAGCGGGACGTTCGCCCTGAACGGCGTCCCCGGCTACGGCCGGCTGGTCGACGGGGGCGACCTCGGGGACTCGTACAACTACTCCCCACCCCGCCAGGACTCGTTTGTCGAGACGCCCGAGTCCGTCACCGTGCGCACCGACGAGCGGGGGCCGGTACGCGCCCGGGTGCGCATCACGGCCACCTACGTGTGGCCCGATCACGTGGAATCGTCGTCACAGGCGCGCGTGGGCGAGCACCGGGTCGACGTCGACACCGACGTGGAGCTGCGGGCGGACGAAGCCGTGGTGCGGGTCACGACGACCTTCGTCAATCCGAGCGCTGACCACCGTCTGCGCGTGCACCTCCCTCTCCCCGAGCCGGCCCGTCACTCCCACGCCGAGAGCGCCTTCGCCGTCGTCACCCGCGGGTTGACGGCGGAGGGCCGGCCCGACGAGTACGGACTCCCGACCGCACCGGCCCAGCGGTTCGTCACCGCCGGGGGCCTGACCGTGGCCCACGACGGCGTCTGCGAGTACGAGCTCGTCGACATCGAGGGAGACGCGGCACACACGCTGGCCCTCACGGTTCTCCGGTCCACCGGGATGCTGTCCCGTCTCGGCATGGCCTACCGCCCCTTTCCGGCCGGACCGATGACGGCGGTCGAAGGGCTTCAGATGCGGGGGAAGCGGATCGCCTTGCGCTACGCGCTCGCCCTCGACTGCGACGACCCGTACAGGCTGGCGGACGACGTCCTGCTCCCGCTCGAGATCGCCATGAGCCTGGGCGGCGGCACGCGTGGGGCGACGGGAAGCGAGCTGACGGTCCACGGCGCGGAGGTCAGCGCCCTCCATCGCGTGGGCGGGGTGCTCGAGGCACGTGTGTTCAATCCCACCGGGGTGCCGGCCGTCGTCTCCCTCCCCGGACGCTCCGGATGGCTCGTCGACCTGCGCGGCTACCCACAGGAGCCCTTCGAGGGCTCGTTCGAGCTACGCCCCTTCGGGATCGCCACCGCCCGGCTGCGGGACGATTGATCCGGCGCTGCGATTCGATGTCAGCAGGCGCTCGCCCACGCCACGCAGCTCCTCGAGGTCGCGCAGCACCTCCGAGAGCCGTTCCCAGCGGACGTTGCGCCGGCGGTCCGCCGCGGCGCCCGTACCGTCGGCCTCATGGCCGGTGCGGCCGCACCACCACAACTGCACGCGGCCCAAGTCCTTGAGCAGCCGCGGCCGGAGCGCCTGGCCCGTGAACTCACCGGGCGCCCCTTCCGTCAGTGCCGCGTGGAACTCGTCGGACATCAAGACGGTGCCCGGGTTTGCGATGTTCACGATCCGGTGCGCCAGGTTCACCGTGGGACCGAAGTAGTCGCCGTTGCGCAGGAGCACGGGTCCGCAGGCCAGCCCGACGCGGACGTCGGAGAGAAGATCGTCGTCGGCGTACGCATCGGCCAGGTCCAGCCCGATACGCGCCGCGTCGGCCACGTCGTCGACGACGAACATCACCTCGTCGCCGATCATCTTGACGACCCGGCCGCGGGCAGACGTCACGATGTCGTGGGAGAGCTCCTCGAAGCGCCGGACGACGGCGGCGAGATCCTCGTCGCTCAGGTGCTGGCTGAGAAGCGTGAAGCCGACCATGTCGGCGAAGCCCACCGCGAGCACCGGGCTCTGCCCCGGGGCCAGGCCGTGACTGCGCAACATCATGTTGCGCTGGATTCCCGCCGCGACCTGGCGCCGCCAGACGAACTCGAGGAGCTTCGCCATCGCGGGAATGGTCGCGTCCGCCACGCCGGCGAAGGCCTCGGCCGACAGGACCGGGTCCACCTCCTCGCTGTCGCCCGGGACGAGCTCGGCCTCTGCGATCCGTGCCATCGACGAGCCGATGACGCGGGCCATGTGCACCGCTGAGTCCGTGTCGGCGGCGCCGAGCGCCTGCAGGCCCTGGAAGAGGCGCACGGCCTCGAGATCGAGGTCGGTGAAGGCCGGCTCGTCGTCCTGAACGCCGGGGAACCCCAGCGCCCGCCAGAAGCGCTCGAGCTTGCCGAGGTCGACGCCCGTGAGCTCGGACACCTCGTCCCGCGAGTACCGCCGACGCGACGGAATGAGCATGCGCTCTGCGACGAAGAGGTCGATCACACCGTCGGCCACGGCCCCGTCGATCTCGTCCTCGGTGGCCCCGTGCATGAGGAGGATCTCCTTCACGTGGCTCAACGCCGCCGCGCGCCGGGCGTCGTCGTCGTCAGGCCGGCTGTCGTAGCTGCGGAAGAGCCCACTCATCCGGGGAGTCCCCGCAGCAGCGTCTCGTCCCACTCCGGTCGGGACGGCCGCTTCATCAAGTTCATGAGCGCCTCGGCAGGCGAGCACCGACCCTCGACGATCGCCTGGACCTGCTCGGCAATGGGCATCTCGACGCCGTGGGCGCGGGCGAGCCCGACGAGCGGCCCGGCGCTCTTGACGCCTTCGGCCACCATATGCATGCCACCGACGATCTCGTCGAGTGACTGCCCCTGGCCCAGTGCGTAGCCCACCGTCCGGTTGCGGCTCTGGGGGCTGGCGCACGTCGCCACCAGGTCCCCGACCCCGGCCAGGCCGCCGAACGTGAGGACCTTCCCGCCCAGCGCCACACCGAGGCGACCCAGCTCGGCCAGGCCCCGCGTGATGAGCACGGCGCGGGTGTTGTCCCCGAGGCCCAGTCCGTCGCCGATGCCCGCGGCGATGGCCATCACGTTCTTGGTCGCGCCGGCGATTTCGCAGCCGACGACGTCGGTGCCCATGTAGGTGCGGAAGGTGCGAGTGTGCACCAGCGCCTGGACACGGCGAGCCAGCGACTCGTCCGCCAGCGCGACGACGCACGCGGCGGGATGACCCTGGGCCACCTCGCGAGCCAGGTTGGGTCCGGTGAGCACGCCCGCCGGGATGCCCGGCAGCACCTCGGCCACCACCTGGGACATCCTGAGATTGGTCCCGATCTCAATACCCTTGGCCAGACTGACGACAGCTTCGATCCCGCCCGCCTGCGGCTGCACGCCGGTGAGGACGTCGCGGAACCCGTGCGAGGGCACTGCCATGAACACGATGGCTGCACCATCGAGCGCTTCGGCCAGCGACGACGTCACCCCCAGCGTCTCGGGGAGGCGGATGCCCGGGAGGTACCGCTCGTTCTCGCGGGTCTCCCGTATGGATGCTGCGAGCTCCGCGGAGCGCACCCACAACGATGCCGGTTCTTCGGCACCGACGATGCTCGCCACGGCCGTCCCCCAGGATCCGGCACCGATGACTGCTACCCGCTCGTTCATGCCACAAGAGACTACGGCGGGCCCGCAAGGGCCTCAGCGTCGACCCGTACACTGAGCCCGTGCCGAGGGCGACCGTGACGGCAGCGCAGGACGCGCCGGTGCCGGTGGCCGCCCTTCTGGGCCCAGAGGTGGTCCTGATCCCCGTCAAGGCGTTCCACCAGGCCAAGCGGCGGTTGGGGTCCGTCATGGCCGGCCCGGAGCGAGAACAGCTCGTGCGTGCGATGGCGACACACGTGGTGTCGGCGTGCGCACCGCTTCCCGTCGCGGTTGTCTGTGACGACGGGGGCGTCGCCCGGTGGGCGGCCGATCTGGGCGCCGCCGTGATGTGGGAACCAGGACAGGGCCTCAACGGCGCGGTGCGGGCGGGCGTGGATCGGCTGGCTCATGCCGGCACGCGCTGGGTAACGGTTGCCCACGGAGATCTGCCCCGGGCCCATGGGCTCGGAGTGTTGCCACCGTTCGACGGGGTCACACTCGTCCCGGACCGGCGCGACGACGGCACCAACGTCCTGCGGCTGCCGACCGGGCACGACTTCCGCTTTGCCTACGGCCCCGGCTCCTTTCGGGCCCACCGGGCGGAGGCGACGCGGCTGGGCCTTCCCGTCCGTGTGCTGCGGGACCCGGACCTGGCCTATGACGTCGACTGGCCGGCGGACGTCGTCGAGCTGGGCGCGTGGCCGTGAGACTTACCCGAACGCTGAGCCGGGGGCCCGAAGGCCCCCGGTCTCACCCGTTCGGTTTGCAACGCAGCGCTTAGCGCCGCTTCGCCGCCTTGCGGGCAGGCGCACGACGCTTCTTGGTCGCCTTGCGAGCCGGAGCCCGCTTGGCGGCCTTCTTGGCCGGGGCCCGCTTCTTGGTCGCCTTGCGAGCCGGAGCCCGCTTGGCGGCCTTCTTGGCCGGGGCCCGCTTCTTGGTCGCCTTGCGAGCTGTCGCCCGCTTCTTGGCCGGAGCCCGCTTCTTGGTCGCCTTGCGCGCCGGAGCCCGCTTCTTGGTGGCCTTGCGCGCCGGAGCCCGCTTCACGGACTTCCGAGCTGGAGCCCGCTTGACGGCCTTTTTGGCCGGGGCGCGCTTGACTGCCTTCTTTGCGGGGGCCCGCTTTTTCGCGGCCTTTCTGGCCGGGGCCCTTCTTTTTGCGGCTACTGCCACAGGTGCACCTCCCTAGGAGCATGGTCACTGAATAGAGGTGAAGCCTGCGCCACGTCAGGAGCCGAAGCCCCACGCCGTGCGCACTGCCGCACCGGTTTCACTTTCATTTGCGCCGGACAACGTGTCTGCGATGGTGTCGTCGACACCATCGCATCACGCCTCACCGACCTGAATCCCCGAGCTGCGATGTCACATCGATCCGTGTGCGGCACGACTCCGGACGCGCAAAATGCGAACCGACAACTCACGCTTTGCGCGCCACACACTGTCGTGTCGCAGCACATATCAACCCTCCCTCACACTTCGGGTAGACACATTCTTCTGTTGTAAACATGCTCAGGTCAAGCATTGTCCATTCGCGCGGTCGTTTTGACGTCGCGCGTGTCCCTTGATTCGCGACGTTTTGCACGCGCAATTGAGTCACATACTGCGGTCGTACGACTCGATCTCGCTGGTGTCGTCGCGGCATTGGGGGATATGTCCTATGGATTTGTCTGTTCCCCAACGCAAACATCACATCCGTGGAACGCGACGCTGACGAACATGTCAACACGGTTGATTCGTGCCTGATTTCGACCGCTGCACTGCGTGAGGTCCACCGTTTTGCGGACCACAGCATCTATGTTGGAAGCGGTTCGAACGGGTGGACGTGGGCCGGTCGCCAACGCTCGACGTTGGTTCTGGGTCCGCCGCGCTCAGGGAAGACGTCGTCCCTGGTCATACCCAATATTTTGCTGTCGGATGGGCCCGTCGTGTCGACGTCGACCAAACCCGACGTCATGCGTGCCACGGCTCGGTCGCGCGGTTGCGGTGGGTGGACGTTCCTCTACGACCCGAGCGGTGAGGTCGACTGCCCGCACGCGGTCGAACGCGTCGGTTGGTCCCCGTTGACGTCCGCCACGAATTGGGACGCGGCCATCGTCACCGCCGATGCGATGGTCGGCGCCAGCCGGCTGAGCGGGCTCCGGGGCGCAGCGGATCACTGGACGGAGCGCGCCGGCGCACTGCTCTCGTCCCTCCTCCATGCCGCCTCGACGGAGGGTCTCCACATGGAGGACGTGCTCCGGTGGATCGATCGCCACAACGCCGCCCCAGCCCTCGAAATTCTTGCTTCCCGTGCCGGGGAGGAGGCCACGGCGACTGATCTGCTGTCCGGTATCGTCGCCACCGACTCCCGGGAACAGTCTGGCATCTGGTCCACCGCATCGGGTGTCCTTGCCGCCTATCGCACCGAGGGAGCACTGGCGTCGACGCGCACGCCGCCACTCGATCTCGACGAGTTCTGTAGCGGCCCGAACACTCTCTACATCTGCTCGACGGGACGCCGACAGCGGCAATTCGCACCGCTCGTCGTGGCGGTCGTGGGCGACGTCCGCGATGCGACCTACGCCCGTGCCCGCACGGGGTGCAGCAGCCCTCCCACCCTGCTGGCCCTCGACGAGGTCGCCAACATCGCCCCCATCCCCGACCTGCCGGCCATGGTCAGCGAGGGCGCCGGGCAGGGGCTCCTGGTCCTGGCCTGCCTGCAGGACCTCTCGCAGGCCCGCGGGCGCTGGGGCGGCGCCGCCGACGGGTTCCTCTCACTCTTCGGCACGACGGTCGTCCTGCGCGGCATCGGGGACACCACGACGCTGCGGGACATCAGCGCCCTGGCCGGTGACCGCGTCGTGGCCGCCACGACGATCAACCGGTCGATCGGGCGCTGGGGTCGCATGCGACCCTCGACGTCGGTCGGCCCCTCGCGTGAGCCCCGCCTTCCGGTCGACGCCGTCGCGGACGGCACTCCCGGGCGTGCGCTGGTCCTCGGCCCGCACAAGGAGGTCGAGGAGGTGACGCTGACGCCGTCGCACGACCACTCTCCCTGGCGCGAGCTCCTGCCGCCCGTGCGGACGCTGGCCCGCTCGAGGCGCACCGCCTCGCGTGCTGAGTCAGCGCCCCAGCCCGAGGTCCACGCTGACGGGCTCGCCGCGCCCGAGCCGTGCCCGCACGGCATCGAGGTGCCGTCTCGTGCGGACGAGGTCTGCGAGGCGGGTCGTCGGCAGCGACGCCAGCTCCGGCGACGCCGTTGTCCCGAGCGGCTCAACCGAGCCGCTGAGTCCCCACCGGTCCCGGTAGGCGTCGAGGGCTCGGGCCGCGCCGACCCAGAGCTCGTGGTCTTGGGGATCGACCGGGCGGGAGCCGAGGGCGCGCAGGTGATGGCGGGCTAACGTAGCGGGCGCTTTCCAGGTGGCTGCGGGCGAACGGGAGACGATCGTGGGCGAGCACCTGCTCCTGATCGATGATGTCTGGACGACGGGCGCCACGGCGCTCGCCTGTACTGAAGCGCTCCTGGCCGAGGGTGCACGCGCCGTCAGCGTGCTCACCTTCGCCCGCGCCCTCCCGATCCTGGAGCGCGCCGCCACCGCCGCCGATCACCTGGCTGGCGGGTAGAGGCGGCCACTGACTCACCTTCCTCTTGCAGAGTGACATGGCTATTCGTGTTGCCATCAACGGCTTCGGCCGCATCGGCAGAAACGTGTTCCGGGCCGCGTTGAGCAACCCGGACGTCGAGATCGTCGCCATCAACGATCTCACCGACACCAAGACCCTCGCTCACCTACTGAAGTACGATTCCATCCTGGGCCCCATCCATGCCGATGTGAAGCTCGCCGACGCTGACGGCATTCGTGGTCAACGGAAAACGCATCCACGTTTTCGCCGATTAAGGACCCGGCGGAGCTCGACTGGGCCAAATTCGGCGTGACAGGTCGTGATCGAGTCCACCGGGCAGATTCACCGAAGCCAAGGACGCCGCGAAACATCTCCGCGGCACCGTCAAGAAGGTCATCATCTCGGCGCCCGCCAAGGATGAAGACATCACCATCGTGCTGGGAGTGAACGAGACGTCAGTACGATCCGGCCAAGCACAACATCATTTCGAACGCGTCCTGCACCACGAACTGCCTGGCGCCATTCGTGAAGGTTCTCGCACGAGAAATTCGGCATCGAGAAGGGCTTGATGACCACCATTCACGCTACACCAACGACCAGAATGTCCTCGATTTCCCGCACAAGGACCTGCGCCGTGCGCGTGCCGCGGCGATCAACATGATCCCGACCACCACCGGCGCCGCGAAGGCCATCGGGCTGGTGATGCCGGAGCTTAAAGGGAAACTCGACGGCTACGCGCATGCGCGTCCCGACCCCGAATGTCAGCGTCGTGGATCTGGCGGCGGTCACCACGAAGTCGACCACCACGGAAGAGGTCAATGCAGCGATGAAGGCAGCCGCGGAAGGTCCGCTCAAGGGAATCCTCGCGTATACCGAAGATCCGGTCGTCTCGACCGACATGATGCAGCAACCCCAATAGCTCGATCGTCGACTCCGAGCTGACGAAAGTCCTGGGCGGAAACCTGGTGAAGGTCGTCTCCTGGTACGACAACGAGTGGGGCTATTCGAACCGCTGTCGTCGATCTGGCGCTCTACATGGGCGAGCGGCTCTGAGCCGCGCGGCGCAAGAATGGACAAGCTCACCCTGCGTGACCTGACGCCGGACCGGCTGCGCGGCAAGCGCGTGCTGGTCCGGGTGGACTATAACGTGCCCCTGGACATCGAGATGCGGGTGAGCGACGACACCCGCATCCGCGCCACGCTCCCCACGCTGCGTCTGCTGACCGATGCCGGCGCGCGCGTGGTGCTGCTCTCGCACTTCGGACGGCCGAAGGGCGCGCCGAACCCGGCGATGTCGCTGCGCCCGGCCGCGAGTCGCCTTGCGGAGTTGGTCGCCGGGCCGGTCGACTTCTGTCGGTAGCACCGTCGGCCCGGAAGCGCTCGCGGCCACTCGGCAGCTCGCCGATGGCGCGGTGCTCCTGCTCGAGAACACGCGTTTCCTCCCCGGCGAGGAAGCGAACGATCCCGCGCTCGCCGCGGAGATGGCGGAGCTGGGCGACCTCTTCGTCAACGACGCGTTCGGCGCGGCGCACCGTGCCCACGCATCAACCGCCGGAGTGGCCACCGTCATCCGCGAGCAGGGGAAGCTTGCGGTGGCCGGCCTGTATGGACCGCGAGCTGGAGTACCTAGGCCGTGTGCTCGAGCAGCCGAAGCGCGCCCTTCGTCGCCATCCTGGGCGGTGCGAAGATCTCCGGGAAGATCGACGTGATCGAGGCGCTTCTTCCGAGCGGACCGGATCCTGATCGGCGGCGCCATGGCGAACACCTTCTTCCGCGCGCAGGGTCATGGGACGGGCCGTTCGCTGGTGGAGGAAGACCGCGTGGCTGTCGCGCGCGACCTCCTGCTGCGTGCGGGTGAAAGCTGTGCTCCCGGTAGACGCGATCACGGCGCGCGAGGTCGCCAGCGGCCAGCCGACCCAGCAGGTGGATCTCTCCGCGATCGGCGCGGAAGAGCGGGTGGTCGACATCGGCCCGCGCAGCGTAGCGCGCTTCGCCGCCGAGATTGCTGCTGCGGCGACGGTCTCTGAAATGGGCCGATGGGCGTCTTCGAGGTGCCGGAATTCGCAGCGGGCACCCGGGCTGTGGCCGAATCGGTTGCGGAGGCTACCGATCGCGGCGCCACGAGCATCGTGGGCGGTGGGGATTCGGCGGCAGCGGTTACCGAGCTCGGACTGGCCGATCGCATTTCGCACATCTCCACCGGCGGCGGCGCATCGCTGGAGTTCCTCGAAGGGCACGTGCTGCCTGGCGTAGCTGCGCTCTCGGACCGAGGTGCGCGATGACGCTGCTGAAGCGGCCTGTGCTCGCCGGCAATTGGAAGATGCACCACGGCCCCAGCGCGACGGCGGTCTTCTTCCGTGAATTTCTCGCCCTCTACCCCGAGCGCACGGACCGTTCGATCGTGTTCTTCCCGCCGGCCTCTCGCTGGCGGCGGCGCGAGCGGCCGTCGGTGCTCGCGCCGACATCCGGCTGGGCGTACAGGACTCTACTGGGCGGAGAGCGGCGCCTTCACCGGCCAGATCTCTGCGGCGATGGCGCGGGACGCCGGCGCCACGCTTCGCTCGTCGGGCATAGCGAACGGCGCCACCTCTTCGGCGAGAGCGTGCCCGATACGGTGCGTAAGGTCGCCGCTGTGCTCGCGGCCGGGCTCGATCCGGTGCCCTGCGTGGGTGACTTGATCGAGGAGCGGCGCGCGGGCCGAGCGGAGGCGGTGGTCTTCGGCCAGCTCGATCCGGTCCTGCGCGAGCTGGACGGACCGGCGCGCTCGCGGCTGCTCATCGCCTACGAGCCCTTCGGCGATCGACACCGGAGAGACCGCAACGCCCGCGGATGCACGACAGATGCACGCCGGATTCGCGAGCGCCTCGGCGGTGCCTGGGTGACGGGCCTGCGGCCACGTGCCGATTCTTTATGGCGGCAACGTGAAACCCGAGAACGCGCGCGAATTGCTCGCGCAACCGAACGTGGACGGCGTGCTGGTCGGTGGGGCAAGCCTTGCGGCCGAAGAATTCGCCCAAATCTTGGCCGCCGGTCCTTGACAGTGCCCGCGTAAACTTCTAAGCTTAGCTGCTTCCTGCGCTTCGTCTCCCTAGCCATCGTCGTGCCGTGTACTACTTTCTGCTGACGCTGCTCGTTCTAGATGCGCTCCTGCTCACAGTTGTCGTGCTTCTGCAGTCGGGCAAGGGCGGCGGCCTCGCGGCGATGGGTGCGGCGGGTGAGGGGTCGGATACTCTCTTCGGAGCCGCCAGGCCGCGACGCTGTGACTACGGGCCACCTGGTGGTGCGGTGGGATCTTCCGCTCTGGCACTGCTGCTCTCCGTGGTTTCCACGCGGACGCGGACGCCGGAGTCGATTCTGCGCTCCGGCCTGCCGGGCGCCGGCGGCGCCGGCGGCATCTCCGGCGCCGGGTCTGCTTGAAGAGGCGCCCGCGGCGCCGAGTGCTCCGGCACCCACAGAGCAGCCGTAGCCTCCTTCTGGGCAGCACGAGGGAACCGCCCCGGTCCGCAATGCGGACCGGGGCGGTTTTCGTTGATACCGGGGCAGGGAATAGAAATTGCACCCCACGTCTGCTAAATCGCCCGCCAACCGGACGGCAGCGTCCCTGCGTTCCTCGACACTTCCGGAGGTGGCACTCGTGGCCCTCACGAAAGTATCTCCCGCGCGCTCCAGCGCCAGATCGACCTCACGACCGCCGTCTGCCAGGAGCGGCTGCTCGCGGCGCACGTTCGACACATGCTCGCCATGGTCGATTTGGTGGCCGATCGCATTGCTTTCGACGACGCGCTCGAGATCTATGTGCGGATTTTGCGACTGACGCCGGAGCAGGCGCGAAACGTCGGCAGTCGCGCGCTTGCCGAGCTGGGGCGTCGTTCCGCACGCCGAGAAGACGCGCGCCGGCGTCCCGCCGGTCCCCGAGGATGAGGCGGAGGACGAGATCGAGGCACCCCGCGAGGGAGGCCGCGCCGACGCGATCTTCGGGCGCCTGCGCCGCCGCATTCGCGGCCGCGTACAGGAGGATCTGCGCCACCGCATCAGCCTGGCCGCCGCCCGTACCGAGGACGCATTGCTGGAGGCGCACGTCGAGAATGCTCTCATCTTCGTCAAGGCTCTCGATGACGAAGTCCAGGCGCCCGAAGCCGCAGAACTCTACATCGAAACGATGATGCTCCCGGAGGGGCTCGGCGACGTCATCTATAACCGTGCCTTGCGAATTCTCGCCGATGACGTTCTCCCGGCCGTCGCCGGCACGCGCGATGCCGCGCCACCCACGGCGTCGGCAACAGAGCCTGCGCGCTCGATCTCCGTCTGACCGAGCACCGGCCTCGCTTCCGCGTCTCCCTGGATGCTCTTGAGGGTGCGTGCGGGGTGCGTTTCGCCCCCGCCGCGTTTGGCTATGCGAGGCGCACATTCGAGGCATCATTTCTGCAAACTCTCCTTCGCTCATTAGCTAGGTGAGGCTCGGCAAGCCGCTGGGGTGGATAGTCCCCTTCGTGGTGGGACCGGCGCTAGCGTTGGCGCTTTAGGCGGCGGCGCTGGGTGTTGAAGCTTGCTCTTGCAGTGCTGTGCGAGGTGCGTCCGAACGCTACTCTGGCTTGTGGATACTGCCATTCTGCCGCTTGCTGGTATGATAAGTGCTTGTAAGCAGCGTGGCCTGATTCAGGCGCCCCGGCCGCTTCGGCCTTGACTGGGATGGCGCAACGCCGGTTGTGGTGATCGGGGCATCGGGCCTGCGGCTCGGCGGTTGGTGCGGTCGTGGGAAGCGTCTAAACAACTACCGCGTCTGGCTATGGACCTGGTTACAAGGAGGTGAGCGGCACGCAGATTGGTCTGTGACACCCTCGGTAGCAATGTGTAATGGCACTGTTCTTGATAAGCGTGCCGGCTCGGTGCGGGCTCTTCACAGGGAAGCGCCACACTATTCCACTAGGTTCGGAGAGGACTCGATGAAACGGATACTGGCATCGGCCGTCGTGACTGCCGTGATGCTGGCGGGAACGGGCGATGGGGAGCCGCAGTCGTTGCTCAACCGCCGCGGTCGCCTGATCGACGTGGGCGTCTACGCGGGCGGCTCGTACACGACCAAGTGGGCGGAGACGGCCGTTGGGAAGTTGGGGCCCAGCAAGTGGAACCCGGTCTTCGGCGCGCAGGCCACGTACTGGTTTCAGCCGACGTGGGGCATCCGCGCGAACGGGACGTACATCCCGTCGGGGTGGGGCTTTCGGGGCTTCTTAACGAGCTGCCGGGCTTCACGGGGAGTGACGGTCGGGACGTAAACAACTGGTTTTACGATCTCGACCTGATGGTCCGTCCGTTCGTATTCAAGACGGCATCGCCGAATTGGTTCTCCTCGGTCTACTTCTTCCTGGGCGGCGGCGGCGGGCTGACAACGAACGTGAAGGGGTCGGATGGCTGCCGCGAGCCGGGCACGGCCGAGAGCGTCTGCCTGCCGCGTGACGCGAATCACGCGACGGTCGGTCAGGGCACGGCCGGCATAGGGCTCGACTTCCTCTCGATCAAGAACCATTTCGGCGTTTACATCGAGTACGGTGCGAACGGCTACCAATCGCCTTCGCATACCGGCGCCGGCTGGACGAACGTTGTGGAGCCCTCCACGACCAACGACAGGTTCGCGGTGACGCAGCGCGGCGTACTTGGCGTGAAGTACACGTTCGCCAAGGCGCCGCCGCCGCCGGTGCCGGTCGCCCCGGCCCCGCCGCCGCCGCCGCCGCCGCCGGCCCCGCCCGCGACGCGCGCGATCTCGGTCTGCGTGGTCGAGGGTCAGATGCTGCGGAATGTGGAAGCGACGTACCACCCGACCTCGGGTGACACGACGATCGCGGGCCGGCGCTTCTCCGAGGCGTATCCGGCGATGGCCCCGACGTACGTGGCGGGTTCGACCTGGTTCGTGAACAACGATCCGATCATGTACAACGGCCGGCGCTACGTGAAGTTCGGCCTGCCGCGGGTGATCGGGGTCAACGACGTGATGAACTCGGGGGCCTACCAGGGGACGAACGTCTTCGTGGAGATCGGCACCACCGGCACGCCGACGGTGATCTATCTGCCGGTCCGGCCGGGCTGCGAGTTCCAGCCCTACCAGGCGCAGGCCGAGATCAAGGTCCGCGGCTGAGTCGGTATCGCTCGCGCACGAATGGAGGGCACCCCGCCTGGTGCCCTCTTTTTTGTGTTCGCCCTTTGGCGAGGATCGTGCTACATTCGGCGGCGCCGTGCCGCGTCGGCCGGCCACTCTCCGAAACCCGTTGGGCAGAGACAGCAGATGTCGAGCGAGCAGCAGGACGAGTTCAAGCGCGCCGCCGCCGTGCGCGCCGCCAGGTGGATTGAAGATGGGATGGTGGTGGGGCTCGGGACCGGCTCCACCGTGCGTTTTCTTCTGGAGCACATCGGCGAGCGCCGCCGGGAGGGTGCCTGGCAGCACATCGTGGGCGTGGCGACCTCGGCCGCGACGACGCGCCAGGCGGAGGCGCTGGGAATCCCGCTGACCACTCTGGAGGAGCGGCCCCGTGTAGACCTTACCATCGATGGCGCGGACGAGGCCGGCCTCGACCCCCGGCCATCAAGGGACTCGGCGGCGCGTTGCTCCGTGAAAAGATCGTGGCGGCCGCGTCGGCGCGATTCGTGGTTATCGTCGACGAATCGAAGCTCGTGGAACGCATGGGGACGCGCTCTCCGCTTCCCGTGGAGGTTGACCGCTTCGGCCATTCCACCCACGGCGACTTCTTTGCGGCCCTGGGGGCCATGGCGGCACTGCGCCGGCTTCCCGACGGCGCACCGCTGATTAGCGATGGTGGCCACTACATCTACGACTGCAGCTTCGCGGGTGGCATTGCCGACGCGGAAGCGCTCGACCTCGCACTCGCGCGCAGGCCCGGAGTGATCGAGAGCGGACCCTTCCTCGGGATGGCGAGCGCCGTCGTGATCGCCGCGTCCGATGGGGTGCGAGTGCTGCACGCCGGGGAGGGCGACCGATGAGCGAGGTGTTGCTGGCGCCATCAATTCTCTCCGCAGACTTCACGCGGCTCGGCGAGCAGGTTCGGGAGGCCGAGGAGGGCGGCGCGGACTGGATTCATGTGGACGTGATGGACGGCCGCTTCGTCCCGAACATCACGATGGGGCCGCAGATTGCCGCGGTGGTTCGGCGAGCGACGAGTCTGCCGGTGGATGTGCACCTCATGATCGAGGAACCGGAACGGCACCTCGAGGTATTCGCCGACGCGGGGGTCGACAGACCCGACGGTGCACGTGGAGACCTCGCCGCACCTGCACCGGACGGTTCAGCGGATCCGGGAATTGGGAGTGAAGGCCGGCATCACGCTGAACCCCAGGACGCCCCTGCAGTCGATCTACGAGGTGCTGGACGATGTCGACCTGGTGCTCATCATGTCGGTGAACCCCGGCTTCGGTGGCCAGCGCTACATTCCTGCCAGCACTCGGCGGATCGCACAGGTACGCGAGGAACTCTGTGCGGCGTGGGCGGTCGGAGGTGTTGCTCGAAGTCGATGGTGGGATCGAACGCGGTGACCGCTCCGGCTGCGGTGGCCGCCGGAGCCTCGGTGCTGGTCGCGGGCTCGGCGGTCTACAACACGCGAGGGAGTGTGGCGACTAATCTGACGCTGCTGCGCGAGGCGGTGGCACGCGCCGGTCAGGCATAGCTGCGCCGTCGGTGCGACCGTACCTTGTGTACGGTCGCACGGTGTGCAACGCGATGGAATGCTCGGGTGGTGGAATCGGTAGACACGGGGCTCTTAAAAAGCTCTGGCGTGAGCCGTGCGGGTTCGAGTCCCGCCCCGAGCACTCTCATGTGCGCCGCGCCTCGTGCGGCCGAGGCGTGAGCGTGGGCATGGCCGCCCACACGTATCGCTAGGGGGAGCGCGATGTGGCTCCTGACGTTGAAGTCCGTGCTGCTCGCTACTGACCTGGGGTGAGGCTTCGTTGCCGGCGACTCGGACCGCCGTCCGCCTGGCGACGCTCGCGGGCGCGACGCTGCATCTGGTGCACGTGACGGACTCACCCGTAGAGGAAGGCGAGGGCCGGCTGCTGGAGCACCTGGCGGGAGCGGTGCCCGGGCGCCGGCCGAACGAGGAGGCGCCGACCTTCGCCGGGCCCCGGCGATCGCCGCGATCGACGAGGAGCGCCGGACGGCGGCGGGCTCGCACGTCGGCCGCGACCGCCGTGCCGGGACGCCGCGGTGAGATGGGAAGGACGGCGGCCGGCGTGCGCGGAGCCCCCTGCCCGTGTCCTGGGCGCCCCGGTCCTGAGCCAGCCATCTGCCCTTCAGGTGGTGGTGCCGATCGATCTCTCCGACGCGACAGCCGGGACGTTGGCAGTTGCCCTCTCCTGGGCGTCGGCGTTGCGACCGCCGGGCGGCACGGCCGAGCCGACCGCGCTCCATGTGGAAGCACGTCCGGGGAGTGCCCTCAGCCACCGAGCGCGTGCATCGTGAGGTGGAGCGAGCGCGGGCAAGCGCGGGTGGTGCGGCACGGGTCGAGATCCGCGAGCAGGTCTTGACGGCTGACAACCCCGCCGTGGAGATTCTGCACCAGGCCGTCGCGACTGACGCCCAGTTGCTAGTGATGGGCTCCAGGGAATCCGGGCAGGTCGCCGACGGAGGCGTTTCAACTGCGGTAGTGCGAACCACGCCCTGCCCGGTTTTGCTCGTACCGAGCGTGACCTGGCGCGACCAGGGCGAATCGTGAGCGGACGGAGCGCATCGGCCACCGGGGGCGCGGTGGTGCAGCGGAAGCGCGAGAGCTATCATTGCCGCCGGCCAGTGCTGGGCCTCGTGGCGAGGCCCAGTCCAGAGCGGGAACGAGGCGCCGCGAGGAGCTTTTCTGCAGCGGTGCCGTCAACCAGGCGTAGACGTGAGCGAGACGAACGAAACGGGCGCGGACGCGATGCTGGAGGCCCGGCTAGTAGAAGCCTCAGAGCTCAGCGATGCGGGACATTGGCAGGAGGCGTTCGAGCTGTCTGCGCCTGAGGAGACCGAACATCCGGAACACCCCATCCTACTCTGTATGCTGGGCGCCGCCTCTCGCGAGCTGGGGCTGGAGGGACAGGCATACGACTACTTCAGGCGGTGCGTGCAGGCCGGGCCAACCGACCCGTTGGTGCTGGTGACGGCGGGTGCCGGGCTGGCGAGTCTGGACGATCCAGAGGCGGAGTCCGTCCTTCGCCTTGCGGCGCTGAGCGCACCGAACGTGGTAGCGACGCGCCTGGCCTACGGCGCCTATCTCGCGCGCGAAGGACTGACGGAGCTCCAGCGCTCGATGAGCTGCGAGCCGCGCGTGAGCTCGACCCCGAGGACGCTGAAGTCCGGGCGGAGCTCGGTATCGCGCAGTTGATGGCGGGTGCGCCGCTGGAGGGTGTGGCTGAGCTCGGCGAGGCGGTGGCGCTCCAGGAGCACGACGCCTGGAATCGCCTCCTTCACGGGCTGGCGCTTCAGCTTGTCGCGCGGGCGGAGGAGGCGGCCGAAGAGCTCCACCGCGCCTCGCTTGACGACGAGGACGACGGCGAGGCGCAGCTGCTCGCCGCGCTCGCCTGTGCGGCGCAGGGATGGGACGACGAGGCGTGGAACGCACTCGCCCGCGCGGCGGCGGCGGCGTACCCACCCGCGGCGGCGCTACTGCATGAGGCGGAGGAGGCCGTGGAGGAGGGCGCCGAGGCGGCGGCGGCGCTGCTCGCCGAGGAGGTCGCGCCTTCCATCCTCCGCGAGCGCCTGTTCGTGCGCCGTTAAGCCGCGGCACGGGCAATGAAGCACGCCGGCATCCTACTGCTCCGGACGACCGTGGCGGTCGGCGTGCTCGCCCTCCTGGTGCTCGGCATTCTGCTTCTCGCAGTTTACACCTTCAGTCGCTATGACGAGACGCGGCCGGTCGATGCGATCGTCGTGCTCGGAGCGGCACAATACGACGGCCGTCCTTCGCCGGTGCTTCGCGCCCGATTGGACCACGCCATTGCGCTCTACGAGAGTGGCGTCGCACCGCGTATGATCCTCACCGGTGGTATCGGAGCGGGCGATACCGTGAGCGAGGCGGTGGTCGGGCGCCGATACGCTCTGAGGCACGGCGTTCCCGAGGCGGCGATCCTGCAGGAGAGTACGGGCCAACACTCGGGCCAATCCATGGCCGCGGTGGCCAGGCTGATGCACGGCCGTGGCCTGCGCACGGCGCTCCTTGTCAGCGACCCGTTCCACATGCTCCGTCTCCGGCTTCTCGCCTGGGAACTCGGGATTCGTGCCTACAGCTCACCCACGCGGACGAGCCCGATCGAGCGCAATGGCGGCGACGAGTGGGCGTACACGCTGGCGCGAAAGCATCGGCATCCCGGTTGTACTTTTCAGTGCCGACCGGTAAGCTGGCCGGCGCACCCCTTGCACCGGCCTGCACCGGACCCCTCATTCGCCCTCGCGTAGCGTATCCATGCTGATACCCATTGAGCGATTCACCCTGCCGAAACGGCCTGCGTGTCGTGTTCTCGGAGGATCACGCGCTGCCCGTGGTGGCGGTGAACCTCTGGTACAATGTCGGCAGCCGCAACGAGCGGGCGGGCCGCACCGGCTTCGCGCACCTCTTCGAACATATGATGTTCCAGGGCTCGGAGAACGTGCCG
>CAVSAT010000005.1:0-12450 GCA_963726005.1 uncultured Acidimicrobiaceae bacterium | reverse complement strand
CTGGGCCAATCCCGCAACAGCTTGCTGACCATGCCAACTGCAAGAATGTCCAGTTCAGACCCGCTAAACCTAGCGCAACTTCGCAGTCCCTACACCACGCTATTGCGCGCTGTTTCGCATTCACTAGGGCACGCCAAGGGCACGAACGTTGACAGGTCAAGTATTACCCAGTCGGATCCGAGTACCTCGCTGGCGAAGGTCGAAGCCGGCGGCAGGCTCCGATATTCAAGCGGATCTGGGGTGTCGTATCGCGAGGATTGCAGTCCATTGATCACCCTGATCCCCCTTGATGTGATGAGGGGGGATCAGGGTGGGCATCCCGCTTCGTGCACTATCAAGCTGGATCGCGATATCGGTCCTGTTTGGACGCTTTCCACGCCAGTTGGGACTCCCGGCACATGTCGACGTATTTGGCGCTCACCATGCGCCGGACTCGCAGACGCCTACCTATGCGTCACGCCGCACCAGTTTCCACGCACCGATTCCGAGCGCAACAGCGGCGTAAGCGCTCAAGATCGCAAGTCCCACCCACGGGTTGAAGGTTGGGGCCGAGCCCTTGGGGAGATGCGTGCCGACGACCGTCATCGCGGTGCCGATGGTGGTCGGCTCGAACTTGGAGATGGCGTCCTGGATGGCGCTGGGAAAGGCAGGAGTGAGCAACGGGACGATCAGCAGCACGCCGACGAACGCCGCCAGCGCTCCGGCAGTGTGGCGGATGATCAGGCCCAGCCCGACTGCCAACAATCCCAACACGGTCAAGTAGAGGCCGCTGCCAATGACAGCGCCTAGCACGCCGGATTGAGTAATCGTTGCGTGCGGAGCGCCGCCGCTGATCAGTGCCTGGCCGGCGAAGAAGGCGACAAAGGAGACGAACTCGCCCACCAGGAACGCCACGATGGCAAACGTCGTGGCCTTGGCCACCAAGAACAGTGGTCTGTTGGGCACGGCAGCCAAGCTTGCTCGGATGGTCCCGGTGCCGTATTCGGCGCTGACGACCAGTACGCCAAGGATCCCGATCATCAGCTGACCGAAGAGGATCCCCGTGAGACTTAGGTTGGTGGGATCAAAGGTCAAGCGGGTGGCAGCAGAGGCGTGCATCCATCGGCCGGCTTCGGTGGAGGCTGCGATGACGCCGATACCGATGGTCAAGAGGACGGTCAGTACGAGCGTCCGGGTCGTCGAGCGGACACTTCTCATCTTGGTCCACTCGGATCGCATGACAGCGCCGAAGCGGTATCGGGTCGTTGTCGGCGACGGCATGGTGGTGGTGATGATGGTCATTGAATTGCTCACTTTCCTGTCAGGATCTGGTGGTCGTCGCTCTGATCGAAGGCGGAGTCGGCACTGAAGCCGCCCTCTCCCCGGTAGTCGACGCTGTCGTGTGTCATCTCCATGAATGCCTCTTCGAGTGAGGCGAGCTGCGGAGCCAGCTCGTGAAGGGGAACCTGCTCGGCGAATGCAAGGTCACCGATCTCCTGGGCGTTGAGTCCGGCTACCGTGAGCGCACCGCCCTCTTCTTGGACCACGGTCCCTCCCGATGATCGAATCACGTTGCAGAACTCGCTCGGTTGAGGAGTGCGAACCCGGACAACGTGCTCTGAACTCTGGGCGATGAATTCATCGACCGGCATCTCCGCGATAAGACGCCCCCGGCCGATCACGACCAGGTGGTCGGCCGTCAGCGCCATCTCGCTCATGAGGTGACTGGAGACGAAGACGGTCCGTCCCTCCCTACCCAGCCCCTTGAGCAGGTTGCGGACCCAGCGGATTCCTTCGGGGTCCAAGCCGTTGATCGGCTCGTCGAAGAGGAGCACGCTGGGATCTCCCAGCAGCGCGCCGGCGATACCGAGGCGCTGGCCCATCCCCAGCGAGAAAGTGCCGGGCCGCTTGTCTGCCACGGCGCTCAGCCCCACGATTTCGAGGACTTCATCGACCCGTGAGCGGGGGATGTCGTTGGTCTGGGCGAGCATCCAGAGGTGGTTGCGTGCGCTGCGTCCGGGGTGGATGGCCTTGGCCTCGAGGAGGGCGCCCACCTCGCGAAGCGGCCAGCCGAGGCCCTCGTAGGCGATCCCGTTGACCTTGGCTTGCCCAGCGTCAGGGTTGTCGAGCCCCATGATCATGCGCATGGTGGTCGACTTCCCTGATCCGTTCGGGCCCAAGAACCCGGTGATCTGCCCTGGTCTGACTTCGAATGACAAGTCGTCGACGGCGAGAGTGTCGCCGAAGCGCTTGGTGATGCCGGTCACTTCAATCATGTGCTTCTCCTTTGTGGGTGAGGTCGTTGCTTCTCGAACGTGTTGTCAGCGATCTGTGTGCCGAAAGTCAGGCGACGACTGCAGACGTCAGCCGGCTCGTGGCGGGAGCGACCTCAGCGACAGGGTTGCGCTGGTCGCGCCAGAGGGAGACGCCGAGGCCGATGAGAGCGATGCCGATCGGGACTGCCATGGGCCGGTTGAACGACTGAGGGAGGAACTTCAGCGTCATGGTTGCGGCGGCGCCGACTGCGAGAAGTGCGGCGGCCCACCGAGCGAGGATGCGGGCCCGGAAGAGCGCGACACCGAAGAGAACGCCGCCAGCGATGAACGTGATTCCGGCCAGGTCGAACAACGCCTGGAGTCCACCAATGCTGTGTGTAGGCGTGCCACCGAAAGAGGCGACAACCACGTTGTTCACGTAGGTAGGCGAAGAATGGGCCATACCGGGAAGGACGAAGGCCCCGATGATCTCCGTGACGAGCATGAGGAGATAGGCGACGCTGAACACCGAGTAGCCGACCAAGCCCAGCCGACCAACCTCTCGGCGCTGGCGTAGGTACATCGCGGTAAGGCCCACGAGCACCAGGATCGCCATAACTGCCTTGGCCGTCTGCCGCACAAACCAGTCGGTGGTGGTCACAGAGGCGACCGTCATGGGCGGATGGTGGATCTGGACGCCGATGAAAATGGCGCCGGCGACCGCGGTGCAGATAGCTGCGGCTCGGGTGAGCTTGGTGAGGTGGTGGTCATTGTGGGCTCCTTGCCAGGGTCTGGATCCGGTGTTTCCGGCTCTGTCCAGCAAGGTACGAAGGGACCTGGTGAGCTGACATCACCACGTGATGTGATCAACGTGGGGATATCGCGTTCTTCCTGTTCAGGAGGGTCGTGAACGACCGCCAGTCCAGACTGGCCGCTAGCTCTTCCTCGAAGACAGGCCCATTTCCTGGGCCCGGCGAAGGGCGGTGCGTCGGTTGTTTACGCCAAGCTTCATGTAGATGTTCTTCGTGTGGGTCCGCAGGGTGTTGAGGGACACCGTGAGCTCGCGAGCGATCTCAGGGCCGCTCAGATCGGACCCAAGGAGCCGAAGCACGTCCAGTTCCCTCTCGCTGAGCGGCTCGACGAGACCCTGTGTCTTCGCTCGACCGAGCGACGGCCGCTCCCCGCCTGCCAAGAGCTCTTCGACGTAACCAATGGTGATGCCACGCCGGGATGCTTCTCGGAGCAGCGCCGTCATGGCTTGGCCTTCATCGACGAACACTCGGACGTAGCCCTCGGGCTCTGCTGCCGTCAACGCCTGTTCGAGCGCAGTCAGGGCCGACGCGCCATCGCCTCGGTCTGCGGCGGCGAGCGCCTCGAGGATCAGGATCTCGATGACGCTGCCCGTCCTGCTTCCCGTTTCGGCGTCCTCCCGGAGACGACCGAGGAGGCGCACGGCCTGTGCCCGGGACTCCAACGCCCCAGTGTTGGTTGTCGAAACCGCGAGAAGCAGCCTGGCCAGGGTGATGTGCTCGAATTCGCCCTGGTAAATGAGGTCGTCCTCTGGCGACAGCCCGGCCTCACGGGCCCACCCACGAGCTTCCCGAAGACGGCCCATGGCGATCCACATGCGAGCTCGCCACGCAGCAAGCGGGCGGACGTCGGGGAAGAAGTCGCTTACGTAGAGGCGCTCGGCCTCCTCCAGCAGAACGAGGGCATCTTCAGCACCTCCTTCGGCCTGACGCAGCCGTGCCATGGCGACCCGCCAGCGATAGGGATGCTTCGGCATCGTCGCATGCTCACCGAGTTCCTGGCTCTCGAGGAGGTGGCGCCGGGCACCCTCCAGATCGTTGCGCTCACGCAAGACGTCGCTTATTCCGACGTGCATGTCGGCTGGCCCCCGCACGAGGGCCCAGCGCTGCTCCGGCACAAGTAGAAGTGCGTGCTCGTAAGTGCGCAGGGCGTCGCCGAGGCGCCCCTGCGTTATGCAGATGTCACCTAAGGCTTGGGTGGCCCCAAGTGCGTCGGAAAGGTACCCCGCCCGCTCGAGCCGCGCCACGCACTCGCTCCATGCCCGATGAGCGGCTTCGAGGTCGCCGACGGTCCAGAAGGCGATGCCGAGAAAGCCGGCAGCGCCCGCCCGCACCACGTGGTCGTCTTCGAGAGCCAGGTCCATAGCCCGCTGTGCGTGCTCGACCGTGGCGGGCACATCCCCTCGAACCTGTGCCAGCGCCGCCCGATGCACCTCGATGTCGCCCCGGAGGCGACGCAGCTCACCCTCATCGCCGACTCCGGATCCGGACGACGCGTCAATCCGTCGCTCGGCGTCGTCCAGGCGGGCCTCGATTCCAGCAAGCTCTCCGGTCAATAGCAACGCCCCGGCAAAGGTGACGGCGAGGACCGGACGACGACGGACCACCTCGTCGGGGAGCGGTTCCACCCACGCCAGCAGCTGCATCTCGTCCCTCGCAATGCGCATCTCCGGGAGCGCAGATTCGACCAGCTCCGCGGTTCGCTCGAAGTCTCCACCAGCGAGTGCGTGGCGGATGGCCTCGGAGCGTTCCCCCTGTTGCCCATACCACTCGCTCGCCCGACGGTGCAGGTCTGGGATCTGCTCCGCTGCTCCTCTTCGAGGTGGGCGCGAAGGACGTCGGCGAAGAGGTGGTGATAGCGGTACCACCGGCGCCGGTCATCGAGTGGGATGACCAAGAGGTTGGCTCGCTCGAGCCGCTCCAACATGGCCTTTCCACCAGCGCATCCGGTTACGGCGTCGCAGAGCGGCCCGCTGAGCTGGTCAAGGATGCTCGTGCGAAGGAGAAAGCTTCGGATCTCGTCGGGCTGTCGGGCGAGTACCTCCTCCACCAGGTAATCGACGATGTAGCGGTCGTTGCCGGTGAAACCGGCGATGAAGCCGGCAACGTCGTCGCGTCCCTGCATGGAAAGCGCAGCCAGCTGCAGGGCGGCGATCCAGCCCTCCGTACGGGTTTCGAGTGCATCAATGTCCTCAGGCCGCAGATCGAGCCCCATGACTTCGTTGAGGTACGTCGAGGCCTCCTCGGGAGTGAAGCGTAAATCAGCGGCGCGGATCTCCATCAGATCTCCCCGTGCGCGAAGCCGCGCCAGCGGCAGCGGCGGGTCGGCGCGGGTGGTGATGAGCAGGTGGGCGTGCGCCGGGAGGTGCTCGAGCAAGAAAGCTACGCCCTCTTGGATGTCCTGGTCATCGATCAGGTGGTAATCGTCGAGCACCAAGTACAACTCGCCTGACAGCGCGTCAAGTTCATTGACCAGGGCGGCGAGCACCCCCTCGGTCGTGGACCCGCTTGCTTCGAGGAGCGGGAGGAGGTCGGCGCCGAAACCAGGCACGGCGGTCTTGACCGCGGCAACGAGATGAGGCCAGAAGACAGGGGCTCTGTTGTCGCTCTGGTCGAGGGCCAGCCAAGCGACGGTGTGGCCGTCGCCTGCAACCGTCGCGAGCCACTGGGTGAGCAGGGATGTCTTGCCGAACCCGGCCGGCGCCGAGACAAGGACCAGTCTCGACGCCAATCCACGCTCCAGGCGATCAATCAGCCTCGCCCGCCCGATGAGTGCCGACCGCGGTGCGGGCACGTGCAACTTGGTCGCAGCCAGCGCGCTTTCCACGGGCGTCTCCCTCTCGACTCGGCCGCTGGATGATCCGGGCAACCAATCCTGTCAGACACGCCTCTGGACGAGCCCAGGCAGCACTTCCGTCTGGCAGCTCGGCCCTCCCCGGCGCAACAGAGCCACCGCCGTCATAAGAGGACCTCCGTCGCCCGTCGGCATCCTCCAGAGCCAATCCGCCGGGTTTCACCTGGTGAATCACCTCATGTGGTGAGGACTGGTCACCACGTTCGCTCATACCTTGCAATCAGCGAGCGAAAGACTCGCAACCGACCAGAACAAGGGAGCAACGCCATGAACCAGACACCCTCGGGAGCTGGGAGCCAGCAAGAGGTCGGGTTCTACGAGATCCGTCTGCGGGGTCATCTCGCTCCGCACTGGGCGACCCGGCTCGAGGTCTTGAGCCTCACCAATGAAGGCGACGGAACCACCACCCTCCACGCTCCGGCCGTCGATCAGGCCGCCTTGCACGGCTTGCTCCACAAGATCCGCGACCTCGGCCTGACGCTGATCTCGGTCGCGGCCCTGGACCGGACTGGCCCAGACGAGCCACCCATCGTTGCCCAGTAGTCACGCATCACGCCCGCATAGCTCATCAAGGAAAGGAAGAACAAATGATCGAGGCACAGCTCCTGACCAAGCGCTACGGCAAGACGGTTGCGGTCAACGGAGCTTCGTTCGCCGTCCAACCCGGTCGCGTGACCGGTTTTCTCGGCCCCAACGGAGCTGGGAAGTCCACCACCATGCGGATGATCCTCGGCTTGGACACGCCGAGCTCCGGCGATGTACGGGTCAACGGCAAGCCGTATCGCCAGCTCGCCGATCCTCTCCGGTCGGTCGGGGCGCTGCTCGACGCCAAGGCCATCGTCGGTAGCCGCAGCGCCGCCAACCACCTCACGTGGCTAGCCGACAGCAACGACATCGACCGGCGTCGTGTGAGCGAAGTTCTCGACATCGTCGGGCTCAGCGACGTAGCAGACAAGCGGGTCAGCACCTTCTCGCTGGGCATGAGCCAGCGGCTCGGCATCGCCGCTGCGCTCATCGGCGACCCCGAGACCCTGATGTTCGACGAGCCGATCAACGGCCTCGACCCGGACGGGATCCTCTGGATCCGCAACCTCATGAAGTCGCTGGCGTCCGAAGGTCGCACGGTCTTTCTCTCGAGTCACCTCATGAGCGAGATGGCCCAGACCGCCGATCACCTGCTCGTCATCGCCAGGGGCCGCATCATCGCCGATGCCAGCACCGACGAGTTCGTCAACCGCAACTCGGCCACGAGCGTCCGGGTCCGGGCGGTGGAGCAGGGCGAGCTGGCCAACGCCCTGACACAGCGCGGCGCGCTCGTCGAGGACGCTCCCGACGGCTGCATGGTCGTGACGGGACTCGACGCCGCCGCTGTCGGCGGAGCCGCTTCGGCCCACGGCATCACCCTCACCGAGCTTGCGCCGCAGGTGAGCACGCTCGAGGAGGCGTTCTTCGACCTGACCCGAGATGAGACCGACTTCCACGCCGGCCAGCTGACCGGCTCCACGAAAGGAATCTGACATGAGTGTCACGACCTACCCGACCACTCCGGCACTGCCGGTGCGAACAACCAACATGACAACCAACTTCAGCAGGATCCTCAAGGGGGAGTGGACGAAGGTTCGCACCCTTCCTTCCACATGGCGCACGGCCGTCTTTGCCTTCGTCTTCTCCATCGGCGCGGGCGCCGTCCTTGTGATCTCCCAAGCCAGTCAATGGCACACCATGACGCCTGCGCAGCAGCGAACGTTCGACGCGACGAGCTGCTCGCTGTTTGGCATCATGATCGCCGCCGTACTGCTCGGGTCGCTCGCCCTACGGTCGGTGACCGCCGAGTATGCCTCTGGCATGATCCGCTCGACCTTCACCGCCATGCCGACGAGGCGACTCGTGCTTGCGGGCAAGGCAGCCATAGTGGCGGCATTCGCCTTCCCTGTGGTGCTGGTCTCCAATTTCGTCGCCTTCGAGATCGGCCAGCGGATCTTCGCCGGCAAGCACCTCCAAGTGACCCTCGGCCATCCGGGCGTGCTGACGGCGATCGTCTTTGGCGCTGTCGCAGTCAGCCTCATCGCCGTCATCGGAGTCGGTCTCGGCGGCGTTATTCGACACACCGCAGGGGCAACCGCTGCGATGGCGATCGTCATCGTCGGAGGAGTCACGTTCGGCCAGCTTCTTCCGGCGGGCTTGCGTGGGTACCTGCCCGGCACCGCCCTCCAGGCGGCCGTCACCGTGCACCGCTCGCCCGGGATCCTCGCGCCAGGCACCGCCATCGTGGTCCTCGGGGTGTATGCGGCGATCGCGTTGGCGGCGGCTTCGATACGCGCAGCACACCGCGACGCCTGACTCGGTGATTGGCCCTAGCCATCCCACGAACTATCTCCAGTGAACCGATAACGGCAACAACCGGCATTCACACCTACGACAAGAAGGAGATATTCGATGAGCACAACAGATGAGGGGACGTGGCGGCGGCTATCTGTAACACGTCGTCGTCAGCCCATAGGGCGTCGTGAACACGCCGCCCTTGAGCCTCATCCAGAACCAACAGTCGACGGGATGCCCCTCACCTTTCTTAAAGGTCAACGGCGGAGCCATGCCACCGAGAGTGTCTCCGTGGAGTGAATACAGACCGGTCTTGATTTCAGCGGACGTCACGGCTTCACCGGACCCTACGTGAGCGGCCGTGACAGCCGCAGCGAGAAGTTGACCCGACACCCACTGGAAAACGACCGTCTCGCCAAACGAAGGAGAGGTGAGTACCGAAGGGGCGTACTTGTGCAGAGCGTCTCTCATTGCCTTCATTCCTGGGTTCGCCTTCACCGAGAATGGAATGTCCGACTGGATGGCAAGCAGGTTGTCTCTGAGACCCGGTGTCGAGGCATCGCTGAGAGCGACGGCACTCCCGTCCACCACGTCGACCGGGGTATAGCCCTGCTTTGCACAGTCCCGCACAGCGTTTTGAACGACCAGGGCAGCCTCGACCACAATGAGGGCTTGTGCCCCACTTTGCTTGGCTGCAAGGCACTGCGCTACGTAGTTCGGTGCTGCATAGGCGATTTGTGTGGTGTAGACCAAGGGCGTCTTGAGCGTCCTCGCCAAGGTTCTTACGTAGGGCACGCTTGCGGCGCAGCCCGGCGTTTCGGCACAATAGAAGAAGGCGGTGCTCTTGGCGCCCGCCTTCTTTGCCGCTACGACGACGGAAGCTTCCAACGCATCGACAGTCTGACCCTCAGGGAACCAATCAGGGTCGGTATTAAAGATCGACCCCCCTAGATTTCCGCCCACGACTGGAACATCGTGCTGATTGGCAAAGGCCTCCCACACAGTGTCAAAACCGCTGTCGTCCACGATTGCGACCACATGATCCGCCGTGATCATCGTCTCAACTTCGCTGCGTGACGTTGCCGGGTTGGTGAGGTCATCGGAAAAGAACACATCGACCTTGTGCCCGTTGATTCCGCCTGCAGCGTTGGTGGCACTCGCCCAAGCCTTGTATGTCGCTTCGTCGCCGACCAAGCTCGAGGCATACGCTCCCGTGCAGCTGCAAATCAACCCCACGTTTATGGGCGATGCAGCGGAGGCAGAGGCCGGTCCGCAGTCAGAAACCAGGAGCGCTGACCACGACAATGCTCAGCATCGAGACCAAGAGCGATACCTTGCGAACCATGCCGTCTCCCCCTTGAAACTCGGATCACTGAATGGCGCGTATCTCGAGCCCGAAGTAGCGCTCGAAGATCTCGTCGCCTTCGAGCTCATCGGCCGATCCCGTGAACACAACCCTGCCACGGTTGAGAAGGCAGGCGGCGTCGGCCAAGGCGAGGGCGCGGGTGACGTACTGCTCCACCAGGAGCACCGACACCCCGGTGGCGGCGATCTCCGCCAAGGTCTCGAAGATGCGGTCCACGATGATGGGGGCGAGCCCGAGGGAGGCCTCGTCGACGACGATGATCTTGGGCTCGGAGGCGAACGTCCGCACCAAGGACAGCATCTGCTGCTCCCCCCCACTGAGGCTCCCAGCCATCTGCTTCAAGCGGGTGGCGAGCGCCGGAAAGGACGTCACGGCCTTCTCAATGGTGGCGGACTCTTTGCCCTTGGGCGATTGGAGGATGAGGTTGTCCTTCACCGTGAGCGAGGGAAAGATCCCCCGCCCCTCGGGGAGGCTGCACATGCCCCGGCGAGACATGGAGTACGGCCGCTTCCCGGTGACGTCCTCCCCGTTGAGGATCATCCGCCCGCTCATGGGCTTGATGACGCCCGAAGCCACTCGCAACAGCGTCGTCTTGCCGGCCCCGTTGGGCCCGAGGAGGGCCAGGACCGTGGAGTCGGGAACGGACAGGGTCACGTCGCGTAGCACCACCGTGTCGCCGTAGCCGGCCGTGATGTGCTCGAGCTCTAACACTCAGGGTTCCCCTCTGGGCCGCGCCGCCCGGGTGCACATGATGGCTCGACGACGCCTTCGCTGACCGCGACCTCCTCGCCGGGGCTGACGGCCGCGGCCGCCGACCCTCTCGGAGCCGAGATAGGCCGCGCGGACGACGTCGCTGGCCAACATGTCGTCCGGGCTGCCCTCGAAGACCGGGCGGCCGAAGTCGAGCATGTAGACGTGGGCACAGACCTGTCGCACCAGGGCCATGTCGTGCTCGACCAGCAGGATGCCGGTGCCGCGCTCGGCCACCACGCCGGTCAGCACGTAGCCGAACTGGATCGTCTCGGTGGCATCGAGCCCGGCGGAGGGCTCGTCCAAGAGAAGCAGGTCGAAAGGCCCCGCCAGGACACGGGCCAGCTCGACCAGGCGGCGCTGGCCGGTGGGGAGGAGCCCGGCCTGGACGTCGGAGAGCCGGCCGATCCCGGTCAGCTCCATCGCCTCATCGACCGCTCGCTGCACCACGCCGCGATCGCGACGTCTCGCCACCAACTGGGTGATGGGGTTGGCCCCGGCCATGGCCGCCTCGCGGCCCAGCACGACGTTCTGGCGCACGGAGAGCGAGTTGAAAAGCTCGGCCATCTGGAACGTCCGCCCGAGTCCGGAGCGCGACCGGCCCGCCGGACCCGTCCCCGTCACGTCGCGATTGTGAAGGAGAACCTTCCCTGAGTTCGGCTTGAGCAGACCCGAGCAGGCGTTGAAGGTCGTCGTCTTGCCGGCCCCGTTCGGCCCGACCAACCCAGTGATGCGCGCCATCGGCGCGTCGAGGCTGACGTTGTCGACCGCCCGCACCCCGCCGAACTGGACCGAGAGCTCGCGCACCGCGAGACCGGCCTTGTCCGGGACGCCCGCCGCCACGCGTCGGGCCATCTCGCGATCTGCCTGGGCGCTCTGCTTCTCTTCCACCGTTGCGTCCGACACCAGCTCTTCGAGCTCGCCCTGCGCCAGGACGGTCTCGGGTGCTCGTCCACCCCAGCGGTCGATGACTCTGACCACACCCTGGGGCACCGAAGGGACGCGGTTCACCTGCACCGCGAACGTGGCGGCCGAGAGCCCGAAGAGCATCGACTCGTAGTAGTAGATGTTGCTGATGTTGATGTAGCTCGGAATGACCCCGAAGGTGATCCCGGCCACGATGGCGTACCACGGATCGCCCATCACGATGACGACGACGATGGCCACCATGGTCAACGAGGAGAACGAGCTGTAGTTGGTGCCAAGGCCGTAGTTGTACAGGGAGGCAAGCAGGGCGCCGGCGATGGCGGCCAGTCCGGCCGTGATGCAGAACACCAGTACCTTCATGACGTTGGTCGTCGCCCCGTGGGCTTCGAGGGCCACCGCCGAATCGGAGAGACCCTTCAACAGGCGTCCCATGCGGCCGCGCACGATGCACTGCACGGCGACGACCGTCAGCACCACGAAGACGAGCAGTACGTAGTAGAACCCCTTGTCGCTGAAAAGCTGCCAACCGAAGATGGTCACGTCCGGCCGGGGGGCCGGGATGCCCGAGGTGGTCGGCCCGAACATGAGTCCGGTTTGGTAGAACATCTGCTCGAACAGGATCCCGAACCCCAAGGTGGCCAGGGCCAAGAAGACCCCCGAGAGGCGGATGGCCGGGATGGCGATGATGGCGCCCACCGGCATGGCCACCAGCCCGGCCAGGAGCAGCGCCGCCAGCCACGGGACGTGCCAGTCGACGGCGAAGTGCCCGAACGCCGACGCTCCGACGGCGGCGAAGGCCAGGTGACACAGCGAGATCTGACCCGAGGTCTTGATCAGCAGGCCGAGCGACAAGAAGAGCATGACGTAGACCAGACCGCTCGACCAGGAGACCAGCTGCGTGCCGACGAAGGCGGGCACGTAGGCGAAGAAGGCCAGGGCGATGGCGGCCGCCACCAGCCGCATCCGCGTCGGCGCATACCACGACTGGCGCAGCGGCACGGAGGTCACCACGCGACGTTCGGCCAGCCTGGCCCGGGGCATGACGATCAGGACGATGAACAAGATGATGAAGGGCAGCCCGGCCGAGAGCCCGCCCAACCACGAGATGGCGGCGGCGTACTTGGTGGCCAAGGCGTCCACCACACCGACGAACAGGCCGCCGACGAACACGAGGGGGAGGTTGGAAAAGTA